>NZ_JACVBJ010000007.1:0-592158 GCF_014852295.1 Pseudomonas sp. PDM10
AACTCAGCAGTGAAACGATGCATCGCCGATGGTAGTGTGGGGTTTCCCCATGTGAGAGTAGGTCATCGTCAAGATTAAATTCCGAAACCCCTATCTGCGTATGCAGGTAGGGGTTTTGTTTTGCCCGAAAGAAAGTGTCGTGGCAAAAAAGGGACAGCCCATCGGCTATCCCTGGTTCCAGCAGCATCGTTAGTGAAACTTTGGCAGAACGTATTCAGCGATCTCTTCAATAACCTCGGCAACCGGTCGTTCGCTACGACGCAGATGCAAGCCAACGTGCTGCACACCGGCGTCACGCAAAGCCTGAAGCTCATCAATCAATGCCAGCCTCCCGCAGCTGCCGCCAAAACGTACACGTCGCATCGGTGCATGAGGATTGGCCGCCAGATCCAGGTGAACGAAGCTGATGTAGGGTTTGTCGCCACCGACCTCCCGCCACAGTCCCGCTCGGCGCCGATGCTCATCCGGATTGCCAGGGTAGGCGAGCCAGCCATCCATATGTTGGCCAATCCACGCCGGGGATTGCTGACTAAGACCTGCAACCAGCAATGGCACCGGCTGATCTCGCTTCGGTAACAGGCGAGCACCTTCCGGCAGGCGGCCTGCACCTTGGCTTCGCAACAACTCGACTGTATCGCGAAAGATCTCTCCCCGCTGATCGTAGTCCACACCAAATAACGGATACTCCATAGGTCGGTCGCCACTGGCCACACCCAATAGCAGACGCCCACCACTCAGTTCATCAACACTGTTGGCTGCCTTGAGCGTTAACCAAGGTTGACGTAGCGGTAATACAACCGCCGCTGTCCCCAGCATGATGTTGTCGGTGATTCCAGCCAGGTAGCCAAGATAGGAAAAGGTTTCGAACACCTGTGCCGCATCACCAAATTCGGGATCATAAACCGGCACATCGCGTACCCACAGAGCACTGAAACCAGCCTTGTCTGCGAGGCTTGCCATAGCGGCGTGCTGCTTCAGGTCCGGAACACCAAACGGCCGCTCCTCGGCAATTCGCTGTCGCTGCCCATCGCTGGACCAATCGTTATCCAGCGGCAGTTCCAACCCAATGGAAAATCCATTGGAACCCAGTAAACGCTGAAATCGTGGATGCATGAAAGACTCCAAAAAAGCCAAACGGAATGACATGCACCCAGTATCTACAGGCCTTTCTTCAAGAAAAATGCATGAATTGGAATATCAATCTTGAGCAAAACGCACGAGTTATAAAAAAAACCGACCGTCGTTTTGGCCTTCAAGGACAACCGTTAGAGGAAATCGCACTAAAGTGACCGCCCGGTTTTTGGTATGGTGCAGCTCGTTTTTTTAACGGACTGATTTCAAGCCTACGGATTGGCGCCCCCCTTTAGGTCAAAGAGCTGCTGCAGAAATGCCCCAACCGATACCCATCAAGGACCACGAAAAAGAGACGCGCCTGGTCAACAAAAGACTGATGGCTTGCGCCCTGTTCGTTGTTGCCATTACCTGCGCGCTGGTCGTGCGCATGTATGTCCTGCAGGTGGTCGAATTTGATTATCACTCGACGATCTCTGAAAACAACCGGGTCCACGTCCTGCCGATCACCCCCACGCGCGGATTGATCTACGACCGCAACGGCGTGGTTCTGGCGGACAACCGTCCCAGCTTCAACCTGACCATCACCCGCGAACGCGCCTCCGATGTTAAAGAGGAGCTGGATGAAGTTGTCAGCCTCCTGCACTTGCCGACAGAAGATCGAGCGCTGTTCGACAAGGCAATGAAGCAGACCCGACATCCATTCGTGCCGGTCACCTTGTTCTACGAGCTCAGCGAAGAACAAATCGCGGTGTTGGCGGTCAACGAGTTCCGTCTGCCAGGGATCGACGTAGAGCCGCAATTCGTTCGCCACTACCCTATGGGCGCGCACTTTGCGCATTCGATCGGCTACGTCGGCCGCATCAACGAGAAAGAATCCAAAGCTTTGGACACGGTGGAATACCGTGGCACTCAATCGATCGGCAAAACCGGCATCGAAAAATTCTACGAGTCGCAGTTGCACGGCCAAGTGGGTTACGAAGAGGTTGAAACCAACGCTCAAGGCCGGGTCCTGCGAGTGCTCAAGCACACTGATCCGATCCCAGGCAAAAACATCGTACTGAGCCTCGACGTCAAACTTCAGGAAGCCGCCGAGGAAGCCTTGGGTGATCGTCGCGGTTCGGTGGTCGCACTCGATCCGTCGACCGGCGAAGTGCTCGCGATGGTCAGCAAGCCAAGCTTCGACCCGAACCTGTTCGTTACCGGGATCAGCTTCAAGGAATACGCAGCGCTCCACGACTCCATCGACCGGCCGCTGTTCAACCGAGTACTACGCGGTCTCTACGCACCGGGTTCGACCATCAAGCCGGAAGTGGCCATTGCCGGCCTCGACGCCGGCGTCGTTACCCCGCAGACCCGTGTCTTCGACCCCGGTTATTACCAACTCCCGGACTTCGATCACAAGTACCGCAACTGGAACCACAGCGGCGATGGCTGGGTGGACATGGACGCGGCGATCATGCGCTCCAACGACACTTACTTCTACGACCTGGCCCACAAGCTGGGCATCGACCGACTGCATGACTACATGGCCATGTTCGGCCTCGGCGAGAAAGTCTCGCTGGACATGTTCGAAGAGTCTGCGGGCCTGATGCCATCGCAAGCCTGGAAGCGCGCCACGCGCCGTCAGGCATGGTTCCCGGGTGAGACAGTGATCCTCGGCATCGGCCAGGGTTACATGCAGGTCACACCGCTGCAGCTCGCCCAGGCCACTGCACTGATCGCCAACAAAGGTGTCTGGAACCGGCCGCACCTGGCCAAAACCGTGGACGGTGTTGCGCCAGTGGATGAGCATCCAATTCCAAACATCCTGTTGAAAGACCCGCGTGACTGGGAGCAGGTCAACCACGGCATGCAAATGGTAATGCACGACGCTCGCGGGATTGCGCGGGCGGCAGCGCTGGGCGCTCAGTACCGCATCGCTGGCAAGAGTGGTACGGCGCAAGTGGTGGCGATCAAGCAGGGCGAGCGTTACAACCGGGCGAAAACCCTGGAGCGTAACCGCGACAACGCCTTGTTCGTCGGTTTTGCCCCGGCCGAACATCCGAAGATTGTCATCTCGGTGATGATCGAAAACGGCGAGGCTGGCGGTCGCGTCGCCGGTCCCGTAGTGCGGCAGATCATGGATGCCTGGTTACTCGATCAGGACGGTCACTTGAAGCCGCAATACGCTACACCGAGCAAAGCACCGGGTGACCCTCACGTCTAAGTGATCAAGGCTTCACAGCACAGGCTCACGGATACTGAGCATGTGCTGGAAGCTTTCGAGGAATACGGTTTCGGCCTGACTCATCTTCTGTTCGCGATTCCACAGCAGCTGGATATCGAAATCCACCACCCCATCTTCCGGCGGCAAGCGCCAGAGCAAACCTTGCTCGACATCCCTTCGTACCAGGTGCGTCGGCAGGCAGCCAATGCCGAATCCTGAGCAGATCAAGCGATAAATCTCTTCGAAACTCGTCGATGAAGCGACGATCTTGCCGGTAAAGCCTTGCTGGTCGCGGAACAATGTCAGGGGTGAAAGATTGCCCCCGAGTTGGTCACTGGTGAAGCTGACAAAGTTCTCCGCCGCAAGCTCTTCCAGGGTCAGATTCTCTTGCCCGAACAACCGATGACGCTGCCCACAAAAGTACGCATACGTCTCACGAAACAGTACTCGCTGCTCCAGTCGCGGCTGCGGTAAACGGCACAGGCCGACGCCAACGGTCGCCGTCTTTTGCAGCAGTGAACTGATGATGTTCGAGCTGCCCATCACTTCGACTTCAAACTCGATTTTCGGATGGGTTTCGTGGAAATCGGCGAGGAACTCGTCGTAATGCCGTGCTTGCACGCCGCTGACGGTAAGGATGCGAATCTTGCCGACCACGTCGTCGTTACGACTTTCCACCACCGTACCCAGTCGTGAAATATCTCCGTAAATATCCGCCGCAATGCGCAGGACTTCCTCCCCGGTTTCCGTCAGATCAAACCGTCGCCCGCTACGGGCAATCAACACACATTCCAATTGTTCTTCCAGCCGTTTCAGTGCCTGGCTGACGGCTGACTGCGTGATGTGCAATCGCGCGGCGGCCCGGCTCATGCTGCCTTCCTGGCCGATCACCAAATAGGTGCGCAGCAGGTTCCAGTCGAGGCGGTCATTCAGAAAGCGGCGACCGACCCAAGGGTTAGAAGTGGAGGGCATAAAACTCCTGGTAGTAGCAGGGCTAATAGTAAAGATAAGAATTTGAAAATTGACTAATCCTGGCACGGAAGCGATAAAGCTAACAAGCGCCACAGAGTGCAACCCGTAAACAGCCTTCAGTACCTGCCCAAAACTATAAATACACAGGGTCCTTGCATGCACACTACCCCTCAACCGCGTCGAGCGGCGGCGGCAGCCTTCATTGGCACGACCATCGAGTTCTACGACTTCTACATATATGCCACGGCGGCCGCGCTGGTGCTCGGGCAAGTGTTTTTTCCCAGCCACGACCCGGTGATGAGCACCCTGGCAGCGTTCGGCAGTTTCGCCGTCGGCTTCATCGCTCGCCCGATGGCCGGCATGGTGTTCGGTCATCTGGGTGATCGCCTCGGTCGCAAGAAAATGCTGCTGGTGACCATGGCCTTGATGGGTTTGGCGACCGCCGGCATCGGTCTGTTGCCGAGTTACGCCAGCGCCGGTATCTGGGCGCCGATCGGTCTGATTGTGCTGCGTTTGATCCAGGGCATTTCGGTCGGTGTCGAGTGGGGCGGGGCGGTGTTGATGGCCAGCGAGCATGCACCGGCCAAGCGCAAGACGTTCTATGCATCATTCGCGCAACTCGGCAGCCCGGCCGGTTTGTTGCTGGCGTTGATCGCCTTTCGTCTGGTGACTTCCCTTGAGCCAGAGGACTTCCTCGCCTGGGGCTGGCGTCTGCCGTTTCTCGCCAGCGGTGTGTTGATGATGGTCGGCCTGATGATCCGTTCAGGGGTTCACGAGTCGCCGGAATTCGCCAAGGCCCGGGACAACAACGAGACTTCCAAGTATCCGGTGAAGGACGTGATCCGTACCTGCTGGCGGCAGATCCTGTTTGCTGCCGCTGCCGTGACCATCGGTTCGGCCGGGTTCTTCTTTACCAACACCTTCATGATCACCTACGTCACCCAATATCAGGGCATCGCACGTTCGACGATTCTCGATTGCCTGTTCCTGGTGACCGTCATTCAGTTGCTCTCGCAACCGCTCTCCGCGTTGCTGTCCGAGCGCATTGGCGAAGGCCGCTTCCTCAAACTCGTCGCGTTGCTGTGCATGGTCACGCCGTACCCGATGTTCATGCTAGTGGGCACACAGAACATTGTGTTGATGACTGTCGGCATTGCACTGGCGGTGGTGATTCTCTCAGCGCTGTACGCGGTGATCGCCGGTTACATGACCCAGGCGTTCCCGGTGCACCTGCGCTACTCGGGCATTTCTATCGCCTACCAACTCAGCTGCGCGCTGGCCGGCGGCACCACGCCGCTGATCGGCACGCTGCTGGCGAGCAAGTTTTCCGGACAATGGTTGCCGTTGGCGGTGTTCTTCACCTTGCTCTCGGCCCTGTCCTTGATCGGTGTTTGCGGCCTGGCCCGCCTGCGCGCCAACCCGGTCGCCACCCACGCTGCTAAAGAGGTGTATTCGTGAGTAAACCTGAACACATCGGCCCGGTTGAATGGCAAGCCCGTTGCGAACTGGCCGCGCTGTATCGCCTGGTCGCGCACTTTCGCATGACCGACCTGATCGACACCCACATCACCCTGCGAATTCCGGGGCCTGAGCATCACTTCCTGATCAACCGCTACGGGGTGATTTTCGACCGCATGCGCGCTTCGGACCTGGTGCGTATCGATCAGGACGGGCGAGTCGTTGACCCGGCATATGAAGGTCATCGGGTCAACGCCGCCGGCTTCGTCATTCACTCGGCGATCCACATGGCCCGCCCGGACCTCAACTGCGTGATTCACACTCACACGGCTGCCGGCATGGCGGTAGCCGCCCAGAAGCAAGGCTTGCTGCCGATCAGTCAGCACGCGCTGAAGTTCTACGGCAAGTTGGCGTATCACACCTATGAAGGCATCGCGCTGTCGCTGGATGAGCGCGAGCGGTTGATTGCCGATCTGGGGCCGCACCGGGCGATGATCCTGCGCAATCATGGACTGTTGGTCGGTGGTTCCGGCGTGGCCCAGGCGTTTCAGGAGATTCACTTCCTGGAGCGTGCCTGTCAGGCGCAAGTTGCGGCGTTGTCCGGTGGTTCGGCGTTGCATTACCCGTCCCCGGAAGTCTGTGCACACACCGCCGAGCAGTTTGACCGAGATGAGCAGGACAACATCATCGGCCTGGCCTGGGAGGCCGCCCTGACCCTGATCGAATCCCAGCGCGAGTCTTACTTATCGTGAAAACCGTCACCAACACCGTGGTTCTGCTGTCCCGTGACAACCTGCTGCTCAAGCAACTGCAGGCAGCCTTTGCCCGCAGTGCGCCGCAGCTCACAACCGTGCTGGCGGATGATCCGTTGGCCAGGAATGCGCAGATTGCCGCGTGCTGGTTTCCCTTGCCGGGCAGCCTCGCGGCATTGCCGAACCTGCAAGTCATTCACTCGGTGGCCGCCGGCATTGATCACCTTGATCACGACCCTTCGTG
Organism: Pseudomonas sp. PDM10; assembly: GCF_014852295.1. Taxonomy (NCBI): domain Bacteria; kingdom Pseudomonadati; phylum Pseudomonadota; class Gammaproteobacteria; order Pseudomonadales; family Pseudomonadaceae; genus Pseudomonas; species Pseudomonas sp. PDM10. The sequence goes on from NZ_JACVBJ010000007.1 coordinate 6,707, forward strand.
CCCGGATCTGCCGATCTGCCGAGTGGTCGATCCCGGTCACCGTCAAGGCATGACTGAGTACGTGCGCTGGGCGGCGATTCACTATCACCGCGGCTTCGATCAGGTGCTGTTGCAGCAACAGGACCAGCGTTGGGAGCGGCCGCTGCAACGGGCAGCGGGGCAGTTCAAGGTCGGGGTGATGGGGCTTGGGTCGTTGGGCAGTGCGATTGCCCAGGACCTGGCCGCCGCCGGTTACGACGTGCGTGGCTGGGCGCGCCGCAGCAAGGACTTGCCGGGCGTACAGACGTTCGCCGGTGCGGAAAAACTGAACCCGTTTCTCGATGGATTGGAATTGCTGATCAACCTGTTGCCGCTGACCAGCGAAACCCGCGGCATCCTCGGCAGTGCAACGTTCGAGCGGCTCGCCAATGGCGCCGCGCTGGTCAATTGTGGTCGCGGCGGTCATCTGAATATCGACGACCTCGAACAGGCCCTGGCCCGAGGAAAACTGCGCGGCGCTTTGCTGGATGTTTTCGAACAAGAACCGTTGCCGGTCGATCACCGTCTCTGGGCAATGCCCGGCGTCACCATCACCCCGCACATGGCGTCCGCAGCCTCCCATGACTGTATCGCTGAACAAGTAGCAGAGAACTTTCGCCGTTTAAATAGCGGAGAACCGTTATTGAATTGTGCGGACCGAACACTCGGTTATTAATAATAAAGCGCCTTGCAAACTCGCCCATTGAGTTGGGCGACATATAACAACAATCCCTTATCTCAAACGTTTTACTGCCAGTTAAAACAATTACATATGAGTTCTTGATGAACTCCTGGAGACAGTAATGAGCGATCTATCGCCTGTAGAAAAGTCCGGCGCACCTCCGGAAGTTGCAATTAGCATGAAGAAAGTTGCCGTGGCCAGTGTGATCGGCACCACGGTGGAATGGTACGACCTGTTTGTGTTCGCCACGGCGTCGGCGCTGGTGTTCAACAAAGTGTTCTTTCCGGATTTCGATCCGTTGATCGGTACATTACTGGCTTTCGGTACGTTTGCTTCGGCCTATCTGGCCCGGATTGTCGGCGCGGCACTGTTCGGTCATTTTGGTGACCGCTTGGGACGCAAGTCGATGTTGTTGGTTTCACTGTTGACCATGGGGGCCGCAACGTTCGCCATTGGGTTATTACCTAACTACGCGGCCATTGGTATCTGGGCGCCGATCCTGTTGTTGCTGCTAAGGGTGATTCAAGGCCTGGCGTTAGGCGGCGAATGGGGCGGTGCGGTGCTGATGGCGGTGGAACACGCGCCCGCCAACAAACGCGGTTTGTACGGCTCGTGGGTACAGATCGGCGTCCCGGCCGGGACCATGATTGCCAACCTGGCTTTCCTGCTGATTGCCGCGTGGCTGTCCCCTGAAGACCTGTTGGCCTGGGGCTGGCGTATTCCGTTCCTGGGCAGCGTACTGCTGATCGCCGTGGGCTTGTACATCCGCTTGAACATCTCTGAAACCCCGGCCTTCAACAAGGTCAAGGAAGCCGAGGTGCAGGTGAAAATGCCGCTGGCGGAAGTCTTCCGCAAGTACTGGAAACAAGTGGTGCTGGGCGGGATCGCCACCATGTCGACCGGGGCGTCGTTCAACATCATCGTTGCCTTCGGCCTGACGTACGGCACGCAGAATCTGGGTTTCAGCCGCAGCGTGATGCTCGGCGTGGTGTTGCTGTCCTGCGCCTGGTGCATCGTCATGTTGCCGGTGTTCGGCGCGCTGTCGGACCGTTACGGACGCAAACCGATCATCGTTGCCGGCATCGTCGCCGAAGCGTTGGTCGCGTTCCCGATGTTCTGGTTGATGGACACCAAAGAGTTGCCCTGTGTGATCTTCGGTTACTTGCTGTTGATGACCGCATTCGCGGCCAATTACGGGCCGATCGCAACTTTCCTTGCCGAACTGTTCGGCACTCGAGTGCGTTATTCCGGGTTGTCGATCAGCTACATGTTGTCCGGTCTGCTTGGCAGTGCGGCGACGCCCATCGTCACCACTGCATTACTGGCGGCGACCGGCAAAGGCTCTTCGGTGGCCTGGTACATGATCGGCGCGGCGTTGATTTCGTTGGTGGCGCTGTTGTTGCTGACCGAGACCTTCAAGCGAGACATCAGCGACGTCCCAACGGCAGTGCCAGCCGCTGATCCAGCTCTCGGCAAACCGATCAAATCGGCCGCTGCCTGATTAATGGAGTTCAACAACATGCGCAGAATTCAGTCAGCTCCGGGCTTCATCGGCCCGGTCGGCCCTTACTCCCAAGCGGTGGTCAGTGGCCACCTGGTGTTCACCGCCGGGCAGATCCCGGCCCAGAGCGGGCTCGATGACCAGCCCGCTGATTTCCCCGAACAAGTGCGACAAACCTTGCGCAACCTGGAAGCGATCCTGATTGAAGCCGGGTCCGATTTCAGCCACGTGATCAAGGTCAACGCGTACCTCACCGATCCCGCACAACTGGAGCCGTTCAACGCGGTGTATCGCGAGTTTCTCGGCCATGCACCGCCGGCACGCACCACGGTGTGCGTGGCGTTGTGGGGCGTGTCGCTGGAAATCGACTGCGTCGCCGAGTTGATTGCCAAGGAGGCGCAACATGGATGAATCGCAGCTGATCGAGCAGCTCAACGCGGTGAGTTTTCCAACCCTCGGGCATTTTCTCGAGGAGGGCTTTGCCGACTCGCAGCTGCGGGCCATGGTGCCCAATGTGAAACTGGTCGGCCGTGCGCTGACCCTGAAACTGGTGGGCGCCGATGCCATCGCGGTCAACCAGGCTCTGGCACTGATCAAACCCGGCGATGTGTTGGTGATCGACACCGACGGGGACTGGCAACACGCTCCAGTCGGCGCTGTCACCAGTTGCGCGGCGCGCTGCGCCGGTGCGGTGGGAATCGTGGTGGACGGTGCGGTGACCGACTTGCTCGAACTGCGCGAGGCCGGGTTGCCAGTCTTCGCTCGCGGCACCAGCCTGCTGACCACCAAGTTGCATGGCCGTGGCGACAGTCAGATCAATCAGCCGATTCACTGTGCCGGCGTCACGGTGCACCCCGGGGATTTCGTGCTGGCGGACGACAACGGCGTGCTGTTTCTCGATCCCGTCACCGCACAAAACGTCATCGAGCGTGCGCTGGCATCGGACCGGGCAGAGCCGCAACTGCTGACCCGGTTAATGGCGGGCGAGCCGGTGTCCAGTGTCTTGAGTATCAATCTCTCTTAATGACCGGCAGCCAGCCCCAGAGCTGGCTGCTCAGGAACTTCAAAACCAATGAACAAACAACCGTTGGCACTTATTGCGATCGGCAGTGCGCTATTCAGTCCGTTAAGCATGGCGGACTTTATTAAAGACAGTAAAGCGACCCTCGGGATGCGTAACTATTACTTCAATAACGATAATCGCGATGGCACCGCGAACCCTTCCAGAACCGAAGAATGGGCGCAGGGTTTCATGCTCAACTATCAGTCGGGATTCACCGAAGGCACCGTCGGCTTTGGTGTCGATGCGCTAGGGTTGCTGGGTATTCGCCTGGACAGCGGTGATGGTCGCCATGTCGGCAGTTCGATGATCCCCAACGATGGCAACGGCGCCGCCGAGCAATGGTCGCGTTTCGGTGCGACGGCGAAGATGCGCGTTGCCCAGACTGAAATGCGTTACGGCACGCTGACGCCGAAGTTGCCGATTCTGCAGGCCAATGACGGACGGCTGCTGCCGCAGACGTTCGAGGGTGGGCAGATCGTCTCCAATGACTTTGAGCATCTAACGCTGACCGGTGGCCATCTCGAACACGCCACGGGCCGTGGTTCCAGCGACAGTACCGGCCTGGCCGTGGCCGGCGGCACTCGGGAAAGCAACGCGTTCAATTTTGCCGGTGTCGATTACAAAGTCACCGATGCGCTTTTGGCGCAGTACTACTACGCCAATCTCGAAGACTATTACCAACAGCATTTCGCCGGTCTGGTGCATAACCTGACACTGGGGGATTTCGGCGCGCTGAAAACCGATCTGCGCTACTTCAATACCTCCGCCGACGGCGCCAATGACTCGTCCAGCGGACGGGCCAGCGGCTACCGCACCAGCGGCTATACGCAAAACGGCGACGGCAAGATCAACAACAATACCTGGAGCCTGGCGTTCACCTGGAGCATCGGCGCTCACGCGCTGATGGCCGGTTATCAGCAGGTGTCCAGTGACAGCGGATTCGTGCAGCTCAACCAGGGTGGTTTGCCGGACAAAGGTGCTGGCGGCGCAAGCGTCTACCTGCTGACCGACCGCTACATCCAGAACTTCACCCGCGCCGGAGAGCGTACCGGTTTCGCCCAGTACAGCTACGATTTCGCCGCCCTTGGCGTGCCGGGGCTCAAGGCTTCGGCGATGTACCTCTCAGGCAGCGGAATCAAAACGGTGGCCGGGCCTGAACAAGAGGAATGGGAGCGCGACCTGAGCCTCGACTACGTGATCCAGAGCGGGCCGTTGAAAAACGTCGCACTGGGTTGGCGCAACGGCATGTCGCGCAGTGAAGCGTCGCGCGATGCGGACCAGAACCGCCTGGTGGTCAGCTACAGCCTGCCGTTGTTCTGATCGGGCCACTCAGTCCAGCAAGCACTGTTGCAGGCTCTCGAGAAAAATCATCTCGGCCCGGCTCATGCGCTGCTCGCGGTTCCACAGTAAATGAATGTCCACATCGGCAATCCCTTCGTGGGGCGGCAGGCGCCAGAGCAATCCGGCGTCGACGTCCGCCGCCACCACGTGCTCGGGCAAACAGCCGATCCCGTACCCGGCGATCACCAGTCGCCGGACTTCTTCCAGGCTCGGTGACGAGGCGACGATCCGTCCGCTGAAGCCTTGCTGATCACGAAAAATCGTCAGCGGCGAGAGCATGCCACCGATCTGATCGCTGGTGAAACTGACGAAATTCTCCCGCTGCAAATCCCCTTCGGCCACGTTCTGCTGGCCGAACAGCGCATGGTGTTTGCCGCAGAAAAATGCATAGCGTTGACGCAGGAACAGCCTTTGTTCCAGGCGCGGTTGCGGGCGCCGATTGAGGCTCAGGCCGAGGGTCGCGGTTTTTTCCTGGAGGGCGCTGACGATGTCGGAACTGCGCATCACGTCGACTTCCAGATCCACTCGCGGATGCTGGCGATGAAAGTCCGCGAGGAAGTCATCGAAGCGCTCCGAAAAGATCCGGCTGATGATCAGCAAGCGAACCTTGCCGATCACTTCGTCGGCCGGTTGCTCGAGCACGCTGCTGACCTGGGACATCTGCCCGTAGATTTCCCCGGCGAGTTCGAAGATCTGTTCGCCGACTTCGGTCAGGGCAAACCGCGGCCCGCGACGGGCGATCAGTTGTCGGCCCAGTTGCTCCTCCAGACGCTTCAACGCCTGGCTCACCGCCGGTTGCGTCAGGTGCAGGCGGGCGGCGGCGCGGCTGATACTCAGCTCCTGGCCGATCACTCGAAAGGTGCGCAGCAGGTTCCAGTCCAGACGGTCATTGAGCAGGCGTTGTACATCGCGTTCGGCCATGGCGGCTCTCGATTATAAGCTGGTGTAATAGTTTGCATAATAAATAGAAAATTGACTAATCATAGCCCCGAGACGATAAATCATCTCCAGACAGGCGCCGTCAGAGCGCCTTGATTTTGCAGTTTCACTCCTGCCAAAAAAATAACCAAAGGAGATCGCCCCATGAAGCCCCAAGCTTCGCCTCAGCCGCGCCGTGCGGCAGCCGCAGCCTTTATCGGCACCATGATCGAGTGGTACGACTTTTACATCTACGCGACCGCCGCCGCATTGGTATTCGGCGCGCTGTTCTTCCCCTCCGACGACAAACTGTTCAGCACCATGGCCGCCTTCGGCACCTTCGCCGTGGGCTTCTTTGCGCGGCCGTTGGGCGGGATTATCTTCGGCCATGTCGGCGATCGCATCGGCCGCAAAAAGTCGCTGATCATCACGTTGCTGATGATGGGCGTGGTCACGGTCTGCATCGGCTTGCTGCCGACCTATGCACAAATAGGCGCAGCGGCGCCGGTGCTGCTGATTCTGCTGCGCATCGTCCAGGGCATCGCCGTCGGTGGCGAGTGGGGCGGGGCGGTGTTGATGGCCGGGGAGCATGCGCCGAAAGGTCGACGCAATTTCTTCGCCTCCTTTGCGCAGCTCGGCAGCCCGGCCGGTTTGATCCTGTCGCTGCTGGCCTTCAGCGCAGTCACCCGTCTGCCGGAAGAAGACCTGATGAGTTGGGGCTGGCGCCTGCCGTTCCTCGCCAGTTCGTTGTTGCTGCTGGTGGGCCTGGCGATTCGTCTGGGGGTGAATGAGTCGCCGGAGTTCCTCGCCAGCCGTGAACTGGCCCGCAAAAGCACACGCAAGGAGCAGGCACCGGTCATGGAAGTCCTGCGCACCGCGTGGCGTCCGCTGCTGTTGTGCATCGGCGCCAACACGCTCGGGATCGCCGGGGTGTATTTCACCAACACCTTCATGATCGCCTACACCACCCAGCAACTCGAACTGCCGCGCTCACTGATTCTTGAGTGCCTGTTTGTGGTGGCGATCATTCAGTTCTGCATTCAACCGTTGGCCGCGTGGGTTGCCGAGAAAATGGGCGCCACCCGATTCCTGTGCCTGGTGTCGTTGCTGGCCATGGCCTCGCCGTACCCGATGTTCGTGCTGGTCAGCTCGGCCCAGGCGCCGCTGATCATCCTCGGCATCGCGCTGGCGGTGGTGTGCATGGCGTCGTTCTATGCGGTGATCGCCGGTTACGTCAGCGGCATGTTCGAAACCCGCGTGCGCTACACCGCGATCTCGTTGGCCTATCAGATTTGCGGCGCCGTGGCCGGTGGTCTGACGCCGCTGATCGGCACTCTGTTGGCGCACAAATTCGCCGGTCAATGGTGGCCGATGGCGGTGTTCTACAGCCTGATTGCCGCGACTTCGCTGATCTGTGTCCTGTCCCTTGCCCGTCGCCATGCCAGCGCTGAACGCCTCGAAATGGCTAACGCTTAATTAACGTATTTCCAGGAGTAACTCATGTTGAAAATTAACGGTGAACGCCTCTGGGCGAGTCTGATGGACATGGCCGAAATCGGCGCCACCGCCCGTGGCGGCAGCTGCCGCCTGGCCCTGAGCGATGAAGACAAGGCCGGTCGCGAACTGTTTTCCCACTGGTGCCGCGAAGCCGGCATGACCCTGAGCGTGGACGCCATCGGCAACCTGTTCGCCCGCCGCGCCGGCACCGACCCCGATGCCGCGCCCGTGATGATGGGCAGCCACCTCGACACCCAGCCTGAAGGCGGACGTTTCGATGGCGTCTACGGCGTACTCGCCGGCCTGGAAGTGGTCCGTTGCCTGAACGACCTCGGTATCCAGACCCGCAAGCCGCTGGAAGTGGCGGTCTGGACCAACGAAGAAGGCGCACGCTTCACCCCGGCGATGTTCGGCTCGGCGGTGTTCACCGGGATCATGCAACTGGACGCGGCGCTGGCGGTGCGTGACATCGACGGCATCAGCGTTGCCGAGGCGTTGCAACGCACCGGTTACGCCGGCGAGCGCCCGTTGGGCGGCGCGGTGGATGCGTACTTTGAAGCGCACATCGAGCAAGGTCCGATCCTCGAAGACAACGCCAAAAGCATCGGCGTGGTCAGCGGTGGCCAGGCGATTCGCTGGCTCGACGTGCGGGTCGAAGGCATGGCCGCCCACGCCGGTACAACGCCGATGCCGCTGCGCAAAGACGCCTTGTATGGCGTGGCACAAATGATCCAGGCCATCGAAGGCCTGGCCAGTGATTTCACCCCTGAAGGGCTGACCACCGTCGGCGAGTTGAGCATCAATAAATCGTCGCGCAACACCATTCCGGGCTTGGTGAATTTCACCGTCGACCTGCGTCATCACCGCGACGAAGCGATTGAGTCCATGGAGCAGCAAGTCCGCGAGCGGCTTCAGGCGATTGCCGATAGCAGAGGCTTGAACCTGACGATTACGCCGCACTGGATCAGCCCGGCAACACCGTTCGATGCCGAATGCGTGGCGGCCGTGCAGCAGGCGGTGGACGCGCTGGGCTACGCTCAGCAATCGATTGTCAGCGGCGCCGGGCATGATGCGATTCATCTGGCGCGGTTCTGCCCGACGGCGATGGTGTTCATCCCGTGCGTTGGCGGCTTGAGTCATAACGAAGCTGAAGATGTGTTGCCGGAAGATGTGCGTCAGGGCACCGATGTGCTGCTCAACGCCGTCCTGGCCCGCGCCGGTAAAGTCGAATAAAACGCAATCCCAATGTGGGAGCGAGCCTGCTCGCGAAAGCGGTGTGTCAGACCACGTTGCCGTCAACTGACACTCCCTCATCGCGAGCAGGCTCGCTCCCACAGTTGAATGCGAACGGATTCAAGATCCAGGTTAACTGACAGGTATTCATCCATGCGCAGTTTTTTCTACCCCGAACAATTGCTTCATCATCCACGCAGCTACTACTCCCGCGGGCAGATGCGCGCGCCGCAGGAAGTGCCCGAACGCGCTCAGCGATTGGTGCAGGCCTCTCATTCGCTGGGCTTCAAAGTCGAGCAACCGGTCGATGCCGGACTCTATCCGCTGCTGGCGGTCCACGGCGCGCCATACCTGACGTTTTTGCAGGAAGCGCATCAGCGCTGGAAGGAAATTCCCGAGGATTGGGGCGACGAGGTGATGTCGAACATCTTCGTCCGCGAGCCCAACGCCCTACGCGGGATTCTCGCCCAGGCCGCGCGCTATCTGGCCGATGGCAGTTGCCCGGTGGGTGAGCTGACCTGGCGTTCGGCCTATTGGTCGGCGCAAAGCGCCATTGCCGGCGCTCAGGCGTTGCTCGATGGCGAGCCGGCCGCTTACGCCTTGTGTCGTCCACCCGGTCACCACGCCCGGGCCGAGGCGGCCGGGGGTTTCTGCTATGTGAACAATGCGGCGGTGGCCGCGCAGGTATTACGTGCCGGATTTGAGCGCGTCGCGGTGCTCGACACCGACATGCACCACGGTCAGGGGATTCAGGAGATTTTCTACGACCGCGATGACGTGCTCTACGTCTCGGTGCATGGCGATCCGACCAACTTCTATCCGGGGGTTGCCGGGTTCGCTGACGAGCGGGGTGTCGGGAAGGGTGAGGGCTTCAATCTCAACTTGCCGATGGCGCATGGTGCCAGTGAGGCGGACTTCCTGGGGCAATTGGACGTGGCATTGGCGGCGGTGAAAGACTTCGGCGCCGAGGTGCTGGTGTTGTCTTTGGGGTTCGATATTTTCGAGCTGGATCCGCAGAGCAAAGTGGCGGTGACCCGTGAAGGGTTTGCGCGGCTGGGCGAGCGGATTCGCAGCCTTGGGTTGCCGTGCCTGATTGTGCAGGAGGGTGGGTATCACCTGGAGAGTCTGGAGGATAATGCGCGGGCGTTTTTTGTGAATGCCGAGGTGTGGCAGCTCTGAGCCTTGGGTTGTCTGAAATACCGTAATCGCGAGCAGGCTCGCTCCCACAGGTTTGGCGTCGTTCACAAATCTGCGGTTCAACCGGGTCAACTGTGGGAGCGGGCTTGCTCGCGAAGAACGATGACTCGGTCCACCTGACGGAACACAAGCGCTGTAAGGCACTTGCCATCGCCCTGACGTTAACGTAAAGATTGCGGCAGGGCGCTGATCTTGAATAAGCGCAGGGCGGACCGATCCGGAGCGCTTGATGACGCTAATAAAAACAACTCCTCCCAAGCTGCACCGCGAAGCCCGGCTGGCCCGGGAAAAACTCCATCTCGAGGGCGAAGTCCCCGATGGCGTGTTGCGGGCGGAAATCGATGCGTCGTGGCGGCGTAGCCTCAGCCATGGCGTGCATTTCAATGCCAAGCACGAGCTGGCGCTGGAATCGAGCGCGAGCCTCGACGTGCTGTTAGCGAGCAATCGGCTGCTGATCGATGCGGCATTGCCGGCCATCGATTACCTGGCCGAACGTCAGGGCAAGGAAGGGCTGATCATCCTCGCCAATTCCGACGCCACCATTCTCGCTGTCGAAGGCCGCGCCGATCGCCTCAAGGGCAGCGGCCTGCAAGACATCACCCTCGGCGCCTGCTGGAGCGAAGCCGCTCGCGGCACCAACGCGCTGGGCACCGCACTGGTGGAGGCCCGGCCAACGATGATCGATTGCGGCGAACATTACCTCGATCGCCTGACCGATTTCTCCTGCACCTCGGTGCCGATCCATTGTCCGCAGGGCGACATCCTCGGCGTACTCGATCTGACCCGCGAAGGTCCGCTCGGCCGCGTTCACGACAGCACTGCGTTGCTGGCCATGGCCGTCAGCCAGATCGAAAGCCGGGTGTTCAACGCCAGTTATCCGGACGAGATCGTCCTGGCCTTCCACAGCCGTCGGCAATACCTCGAATCCCCTTGGCAGGGCTTGTTGGCAGTGAGCCTTGGCGGGCAGATTCTCGCGGTCAGCGCCCAGGCCTGTCAGTTGCTCCACGCCGAGCGCTCGGCGCTGGTCGGTCGACGCTGTGAAGAGTTTCTGGGCGTCGATAGCCTGCAACTTCTGTCGCGTCTGCATCAGGGCGGTGTCGGCAGTCTGCAAACGGCCAAAGGCGAGTTCTTCTACAAAACCCTGCGTGCGCCGCAGCGTTCGATCAACGTCAGCACGCCACCGCGCAGCCCAGCGAAAACCGCCAAAGCACAACCGGATCTCGAATCCCTGGCCGGCAGCAATGTCCGTTATGCCCGAGCCTTGCGCATGGCCCGTCAAGGCCTGGCCAATGAGCTGCCAGTGTTGCTGCTGGGTGAAACCGGCACCGGTAAGGAAGTCATCGCCCGCGCCCTGCATATGGCCGGAGCCCGTTGCGATAAGCCCTTCGTCGCGGTGAACTGCGCGGCGATCCCCGAAGGCCTGATCGAGTCGGAATTGTTCGGCTACCGCGAAGGCGCATTCACCGGCTCCCGTCGCGGCGGCATGATCGGTCGGCTGCAACAGGCCCATGGCGGCACCTTGTTTCTCGATGAAATCGGCGACATGCCGCTGGCCTTGCAGGCCCGTCTGCTGCGGGTGTTGCAGGACCGTAAAGTGGCTCCGTTGGGCGCCGGCGAAGAGCAAGACATCGACGTCGCACTGATCTGCGCCACCCACCGCGACCTCAAGCGACTGGTCGAAGAAAAACACTTCCGCGAGGACCTGTTTTATCGGGTCAACGGCATCAGCGTGATGCTCCCGGCTCTGCGCGAACGTGAGGATTTCAGCGGCCTGGTCACTCGACTGCTGGCCAAACTGGATGCGCCGACGATGGTCCTGCATGACGATTTGAACCGCTTGCTCGGCGGCTATCACTGGCCGGGCAATATTCGCCAACTGGAAATGGTTTTACGCACGGCACTGGCCATGCGCGAGCCGGGGGACACGGTACTCACCCTCGACCACTTGCCCGACAGCATGCTCGACGAGTTGAGCGCCACCGAACGGCCTCAGGCCGGCAGCATTCGTGAAAACGAACTGGAGCTGATTCGCCAGTCCCTGGACACTCACCAGGGCAACGTCTCGGCCGCCGCCGACGCCTTGGGCATCAGCCGCGCGACCTTGTATCGCAAGCTCAAACAGTTGCGCTCGTGATGCAGCGCTTGATCGTTCGGCTGATCGACAGCCAAAACCCCGAAGCCCTGCAAGCGGCGTTGCGCTGGCTCTACAGCTTCGTACGGCCCCATCGTCTGGCGATTGCCGGGTTGCTCGGGTTATCGGTCTGCGCCTCGTTGCTGGTGTTGGTCCAGCCTTGGCTGACCAAACTACTGATCGACGATGGCCTGCTGGCGCGCAATTTTCCGATGCTGGTGCTGATCGCCGGGTTGATGATCGTGGCCGGGCTGCTCGGAACGGGGCTGTCGGGGATCAACCGTTACCTGCACACGCGACTGTCCGGGCGGATTCTGTTTGCCCTGCGCGACGACCTCTATCGACATCTGCAAACCCTCTCGCCGAGTTTCTACGGACAGCGCCGAATCGGTGACCTGATGTCGCGCCTCGATGGCGACGTTGCGGAGATCCAGCGTTTTGCCGTGGACTCGTTGTTCTCGGCGGTGTCGAGCGTGATCGGTCTGGTCTGCGCCGTGGCGATGCTGCTGACCCTGTCGTGGAAACTCTCGCTGCTGGCGCTGGTGCTGATTCCCCTCGACGTACTTTGGCTGCGCTGGATGCGGCGCAAGGTCGAGCGCGATGTGCGGCAATTGCGCGAGCGCTCGGCGGACATGTCCTCGTTCATGGTCGAGACCTTGCCGGTGATGAAATTCATCCAGTCCGCCGGCCAGCAACAGCGTGAATCGCGGCGTCTGGAGGCGCTGGGCCAAGGCTACATGAGCCAGTTGCTGCGCCTGCAAGTCACCGAGTTTTTCACCCAGGCGGTGCCGGGCACACTGACGTCGCTGTCCCGTGCCTGTGCGTTCCTGATCGGCGGATATTGGGTGGTGCAGGGAACCTGGCAACTGGGCGCGCTGATCGCGTTTTCCACCTATCTGGGCATGGCCGTCGGACCGGTACAGAGCTTGCTGGGTCTCTATGTCGCGGTCCAGCGAATGACCGTCAGCCTCGGGCGCGTGATGGAATTGCGCGGCGAAGAACCGACCGTTCTTACACCGGTTACGCCGCAACCGATGCCGACCTCTGGCGAACTGCGTTTCGACGATGTGCACTTCAGCCATCCCGGTCGCCCGACGACCCTGCGCGGCATCGAAGCGCGAATTCCCTACGGTTTGAAAGTCGCCCTGAGCGGCGGCTCCGGGGTCGGTAAATCGACCCTGATCGACCTGCTGCAACGGCACCACGATCCGCAGTCCGGCCGGGTGTTGCTGGGAGAGGTTGATCTGCGGGAACTGGATCTGTTCCAGCTGCGTCGGCGGATTGCGGTGGTCAGTCAGGACATCGTGCTGTTTCGCGGCAGCCTCGCCGACAACCTCGCCTACGCGGTGCCGGACGCCAGCCGTGAAGCGATTGCCGAAGTGGCGCGGCTGGCGCAACTCGACAGCCTGATCGAATCCTTGCCCGAAGGCCTCGACAGCCCGTTGGGCGAACGCGGTCAGCAGTTGTCCGGCGGGCAGAAACAGCGCATCGCCATCGCCCGGGCGCTGTTGCAGGATCCGTTGATTCTGGTGCTGGACGAAGCGACCTCGGCGGTGGATGAAGCCACCGAGCGCGAAGTCATCGAAGCCATCGATCGACTGTTTGCCGGGCGTACGCGAATCCTCATCAGCCACCGTCCTTCGACGTTGGCGGATGCCGATTTGCGCTTTGAATTGCTCGACGGCGTGCTCACTTCAAAAACGGTGCTGCATGAAGCCTGAACTGCGAATTGGCGTGGTGGACAGTGGTCACTCGGCGGCACAGCGGGTGCAAGTGGTCGCCGGGCGGCGCTTTTCGTTGCTGGCGGATGGCCTGGCCGAAAGCGACTTGCGCGACGATCCGCTGGGCCACGGCAGCGCGGTGATCGAGGCCATCGGTCGACGGGCGCCTTCGGCGGTATTTTGCGTGGCTCAGGTGTTCGACCAGCGTGGGGTCACCAGCGCGTTGCAGATCGCCACGGCGATTGACTGGCTGGTGGCGCAGGACGTTCGGCTGATCAATTTGAGCCTCGGTCTGCGTCAGGATCGCAGCCTGTTGCGTGAAGCCTGTGCCGCGGCGGTAGCGCGCGGTGTTTTGCTGTCTGCGTCCAGCCCGGCGCAGGGCGAGGGCGTGTTTCCGGCGAATTATCCACAGGTGCTGCGAGTCACTGGCGATGCACGTTGCGCTGAACAGGAATGGTCGTGGCTCAACAGCGCTCAAGCGGATTTCGCCGCGTGTGTGCATGGCACCTATCCGGGGCAGTCCGGCGCCAGTCTCGGCTGTGCGGCGTTGAGCGGGCACATCGCGGGTTTCCTGGTTGAACATCCTGAGGCGAGCAACGAACAGGTCATCGAATGGCTGCGAGAAAACGCCCGCTATCGCGGCCCTGAACGGCGCTTCGGAGCATGATTTTGATTCTTGGCGCAGGGCCAGCGGGAGCGGCGGTTGCCTTGGGTTTGCGTCGGCTCGGTTATCCGGTGACGCTGGTCAGCGAATGGCGGCGATTTGCGGCGCTGGAGGGCGTTTCGATTCGGGTGCTGGAGGCCTTGCGTGGCGCCGGGCTTCATCAAGCCTTGGCGGATGCGGCGCTGCCGTCCCAAAGACAGGTGTCATGGAACGGCCAGCAGCATGCGCAGAACATCGAATTTTTACTGGATCGCCCGAGCTTTGATCGAGGCTTGCGTGAAGATTTGCGCCTAGCGGGCGTTGAGCTGATCGAAGGCCGTGTGCTGACGGTGCAGTCATCGGCTTCGGGGCATCGGATCGAGGTCGAAGGGCGCGAGGCGCTGCTGGCGGATTTTCTGGTTGAGGCGCGCGGGCGTCAGGCGCCGGCGCTTGGCAAAGGCCTGCGCGGGCCGGAGACGGTCAGCCTGCTCAATCGCTGGCAAGGCACGCCGGGCAGCACCGCCAGCGCGGTGGAAAGTCTTGAGGACGGCTGGGCCTGGATGGCCCGGCGAGCGGACGGTCAGTGTTATTGGCAATGGACCGTGGACGTGGCCAGTGCTGAATTGCCGGGCAAGGCGCAGTTGCTCGAGTATTGTCGCCAACGACGCCAAGGCTCGGCGTTGGCCCGGGCGTTTTTCGGTGTCGAGCCTGAGGTCGATCTACAGCTGCATGCCCGTAGCAGCACGGCGATTCTGTGCCCGCAGGTGTGTGGCGATCACTGGATTCGGGTAGGCGATGCAGCGATGGCGGTGGATCCGCTGTCGGGCAATGGGATTTTTCAGTCCTTGTCCTCGGCGTTACAGGCGCCAACGGTGATCAACACGTTGTTGCGTAAACCCGAGCGAGCGGCGTTGGCTCAGCGCTTTCATCAGCAACGGGTGGAGCAGTTGTTTTTGCGTTTTGCGCGGATCGGGCGGGATTTTTATGCCGATGAGCAGCGTTGGATGCAGCAGCCATTCTGGCTTGCACGGCGGCAGTGGCCGGATGCTGAAGTGGCGCATGCCGAGGCGGATTTTTCCTCACTGAGGATTGAGCGTGCGCCGGTGTTGAAAGATGGTTTTGTGGATGAAGCCGAGGTGGTGATTACGGCGGATCAGCCGCTGGGGATCTGGCATGTGCAAGGGGTTGAGTTGGCGCCGTTGGTGCGGCGGTTGCGGACCGAACCGGCCGAACGGGCGTTGGCGGGGTTGACTGTGGAGCAGGGAAGGGTGGTTCGCAGTTGGTTACTGTCGCAAGGCTTCAAACCCTGAGATTGGGGCGACGGGGCTGGCCCCTTCGCGAGCAAGCCCGCTCCCACAGTGATTGGTGTGTGCCGCAGATGGTAGCTTCACCATAAAACCCTGTGGGAGCGGGCTTGCCCGCGAAGGCGGCCCGGAGGGCGCCGCAATTACAACTTGATCAACACCGATTTCAACTCGGTGTAATGCTCAATCGCCGCATACCCCATCTCGCGCCCCACCCCGGACATCTTGTACCCACCAAACGGTAACGCCGGGTCCAGCGCGCTGTGGCAGTTCACCCACACTGAACCCGACTTGATCCGCGGAATCATCCGGTGCACCGCCGCCAGATCGTTCGACCAGATACTCGCCCCAAGCCCATACGGACTGTCATTGGCCATGCGCAACGCATCGGCTTCATCATCGAACGGAATCGCCACCAGCACCGGCCCGAAGATCTCTTCCTGCACTAATGAGTGTTTCTGATCGACATCGACGATCACCGTCGGTTTAACGAAGAACCCCGGCCCGAACTGCTCACCACCACAGGCGATCGTCGCGCCACTTTCCCGGCCCTTTTCGATGTACCCGTAAACCCGCTCCTGCTGACGCGCGGAGATCAGCGGGCCCATGTCGACACTCGGGTCCATGCCGTTACCGAGCTTCATGGCATTGGCGATGTCGGCAATGTCCGCCACCACATTGTCGAAATGCTTACGCTGCACATACAGCCTGGAACCTGCGCAGCACACCTGGCCCTGATTGAAGAAAATCGCGCTGGCGGCGCCGGCTGCGGCAGTCTTCAAGTCGGCGTCGGCCATGACGATGGTCGGTGATTTACCGCCCAGTTCCAGGGTCACCCGGGTCATGGAATCCATGGCGATCTTGCCGATCTGCTTGCCCACGGCGGTGGAGCCGGTGAAGGTCAGCTTATCCACCAGCGGATTGTGGGTCAGGGCGGAACCGGCAGTGATGCCGGTGCCGGTGACCACGTTGAATACGCCTTCGGGATAACCGGCTTCCAGCACCAGTTCGGCGAGTTTCAACGCGGTCAGCGGGGTTTCGTCGGCGGGTTTGAGCACCACGGTGCAACCGGTGGCCAGGGCCGGGCCGAGTTTCCAGCAGGCCAGCAGCAGCGGGAAGTTCCAGGCGACGATGGCGCCGACCACGCCCACCGCTTCGCGACGGATGAAACTGTGGAATTGATCGTTGGGCATCAACGGCAACGACACTTCAACGCTGGAACCTTCGATCTTGGTCGCCCAACCGGCCATGTAGCGCAGGAAGTCGATGGACAGTTGCACGTCCATCACCTGGGCCACCGCCGCACTTTTGCCGTTGTTCAGGCATTCCAGTTGCGCCAGCAGTTCGGCGTCGCGTTCCATCAGGTCGGCGAGTTTCCACAGCAGGTTCTGCCGCTCCCGAGGTCGGGTACGGGTCCAGGTCGAATCATCGAAGGCCTGACGGGCGGCGAGCACGGCGCGGTCGACATCCTCAGGCGTGGCCCGCGGCACTACGCACAGCACTTCGCCGGTGGCCGGGTTGTGCAGGGACATGGTCTGGCCGTCGGCGGCCTCGACCCAGTCGCCGCCGATGAGCATGCGTGGGGGGCGCTGGATGAACGCCGAGGTGGCAGGAAGCAGATAAGGGAGCGACATGGCGAGGCCTCTTGTTGTTCGTGAGAACAGGGCTTTCGCAATGGCTGTGCCAAGTGCCCGCAAAGGCAGGACCGCCCTTGGTCGGCGGGGTTTTGGGGCACTCAAGGGAATCGCTGGTGCTGTGAGAATGTTGCAAATTGCGACAGCTATGAGACGACGAGCAACCGGGTTGCGACCTTGAGGTACCCATTATTGAGGGCTAGACTTTTCTGGATCGGTGGGTGAAGTGACGGACCGTTCATCCGTCAATACATCTGGCGTGAGGGAGGTAACGATGTTCCTTTCAACCCTGGAAATTCAAAACATCATTGAACACAGTTTTCTGCCGTCCGTTTGTACCTGCACCATGGCGGCGGACCAGTCCCTGACGATTCGGGTCTGCGACTGCATGACCGGCAAAGTGGATATAGTGGCCACCCACGTTCCCCTCTGGACACTGGACAGTCCCCATGCGATCGCGTCGCTGGTGGCGGACATGCAGCACGAGATCGATGTACACAAAAGCGTTCCCCCCACCTATGACATCTGAACCGGCGTCACGCCGCACCGTTGGAAGACGGTGCGGCCCGCGCCGATTGTTCAGGCTGCTGCAAACTTCCGGGTAATTTCCTCGAACGTGTCGCCATCCACGGCAGCCAACAGCTTTCGGTCGTCCTTGAGCGTCGCCAGAAAGGTCACTTCGGTTTCCTTGCCGGCCAGCATGAATCCGGCAATTGCACCGATGGGCCCCAACAGCATGGCCCCGGCCACGCCAAAGCCGATGGCATCCTTGATGTTGTTGATCGAATCCTCGTTGGCCACTTCCATGCTCTTGAACGATGAGAGCGGGAGGGTAATGCCGGGCCATGGGTGAAGCGACGTCCTGAGGGTGAAAACGCCGTCTCTGTATTCTCCATCACCCTGCAGAAAGTCCCCCGCCAGGACAGTGATGCTTGCCATGTTTTTATCCCCTGGTGGCAATCGGTGAACAACCATTTCGCGCTTGCAGGGGAGCGACGTCAATCGTCGGCCGATGAGCTGTTCCGGTCAGGCCATCTATGCTTGTCTCAGACTGCAACACCTGTCGCGATATTAGACGCAGGTGATCTCGTTCAGCGCTGTCGCAACGTATTGATTTTCTCGTAACTCATTGATTAAAAAGCTAATCGGCAAGCTGGCACGCTCCGTGTATTGCTCATTGCAGACGTTTCTCTTGCCTCCGTCAGCGGTGCGCCGCCGACGGCAGAAACCATAAAAACGATAAGCCACAAAAATAAGAAAGCACCGTGCGAGGTTCGACGTTGATGAAGAGAAAACTCCGATCAGGCCTGAGTGCCAGTCTGCTGGCCGTGGCCGCTTGTGTGGCGCTGCATTCGCCTTACAGCCTGGCAGCCCGCGACGCTCAGACCATCCTCAAGGAAACCTGTCAGGGCTGTCATACCCCTGAAGCCGATAACGCCCTGAGCCGCATCAGTCACCAGCGTAAAACGCCGGAAGGCTGGCTGATGAGCATCGCCCGCATGCAAACCATGCACGGTTTGCAGATCAGCGATGACGACCGCCGCACCCTGGTCAAATACCTGGCCGACACCCAGGGCCTGGCCCCAAGCGAGACCGATGGCGTGCGTTATGCGCTGGAGCGTCGACTCAATACCGTCGAGAAGTTCGACGACCAGACCAGCCAGATGTGCGGCCGCTGCCACTCCGGTGCGCGGGTCGCGCTGCAACGACGCCCGGCCCAGGAATGGGAGCGTCTGGTGAACTTCCACCTCGGCCAATGGCCGTCCCTGGAATACCAGGCGCTGGCTCGCGACCGCGACTGGTTCGACCTTGCTCGAAAAGACATGGTGCCGCTGCTGGCCAAACGTTATCCGCTGGACAACCCGGCCTGGAAAAAATGGCTGAGCAGCGCGCCCAAAGCCGAAGCGCTGGTGGGCGACTGGAGCTTCAGCGGCCACTTGCCGGGCAAAGGTGAATTGGCCGGCGTGATGAGCGTCACGGCCGATGGCAGCGACACGTTCAAGGTCAGCGTCAAAGGCCAATACGCCGACGGCAGCCCATTCAACGGCGATGGCAGTGCGATTCTCTACACCGGCTACGAATGGCGCGGCAACGTGACCATCGACGGCGTAACCATGCGCCAGGTGTTCGCCGCCCAAGGCAATGCCATGCAGGGCCGGATGTTCGAGGCCGAGCACGATGAGCGGGGCCTGGACTTCGTCGCCGCCAAGCAAGGCAGCAGCCGTTTGCTGGCGGTGCAGCCGGGTTATCTGAAGGCTGGCGCTGAAACTGAAGTGACCCTTGTCGGCAGCGGTCTCACCGGCAAACCGAACTTCGGCAAAGGCGTGGAAGTGGTCGAAGTCATCGAGCAGAGCCCGGAGCGCATCAAGGTCAAACTCAAGGCCGCCGCCAATGCCCAACCGGGTCTGCGCAATGTCACCGTCGGCACGCTGAAAGGCCCGACCCTGTCGGTCTACAGCAAAATCGCCGAAGTCAAAGTCGTGCCCGAGTTCTCGGTGGCGCGGATCGGCGAGGGCGGTGGTTCGACGCCGAAAGTCCAGGGCCGTTTTGATGCCGAAGCCTGGGGCAAGGGCACCGACGGCAAGCCGTATCGCATCGGCGTGTTCCCGGCGCAGTGGTCGGTCGAAGCGTTCGACGACCGCGCCAAGGAAGACGAGGACGTCAAGTTCGCCGGCACCATGCAGGCTGACAGCGGCGTGTTCACACCGGGCGATGCCGGGCCAAACCCGCAGCGCAAAATGTCCACCAACAATGCCGGCAATCTCAAGGTGATCGCCGCCGTCGACGATGCAGGGAAATCCCTGAGCGGCGAAGGCCACATGATCGTCACCGTGCAACGCTGGAACAATCCACCCATTCCATGAGTTGGCCGATCCCGTCGGATTTCAGACACTTTTCGGAATGACCGCAGGCCCCGTAGAACGGGGTTTGCACAGGAGGTTGCAATGGGCGCTATTTTGAATCTGGTCGAGCGGAATCTGCACGAAGTGCACGTCGATGCCGACCGCATGCTGTTTCACATCCCCAGCAGTTCGCTGTTCGCCAGCGATGAGCTGACCGGCACCATCATCGATACCTTGCGCGGTCCCGGCTGTTCATCCGAGGACCTGATCCAGCGCTTGGCCGCGCGCTTCAACGGTGAAGAAATCACCGAGACCCTGCGCGAGTTGATGGCCTTGGAGCTGGTCAGCGACGGCTCGCCGCTGACCCCCGACATTGGCACCAAACGCGTCGAGCGCACGGCGATCAATACCGTGGTGCTCAACGTCAACACCGGCTGCAATCTGAGCTGCACCTACTGCTACAAGGAAGACCTGGACAAACCGTCGGCCGGCAAGAAAATGGACGTCGAAACGGCTATTGCGTCAGTGGAAATGCTGCTGCGTGAGTCCCCGGATGAAGAACGTTTCACCGTGGTGTTTTTCGGCGGTGAACCGCTGAGTAATCGCAAGCTGATCGAGTACATGGTCGACTATTGCGAGAAGCGTTTCCGCGAGGCGGGCAAGTTCGTCGAGTTCGTCATGACCACCAACGCGACGCTGCTCACCGAAGAGACCGTGGACTACCTCAACGCCCACCGTTTCGGCCTGTCAGTCAGTATCGACGGACCGAAAACCGTGCACGACCGCAACCGCATTACCGTGGGCGGGCAGGGCACGTACGACGTGGTGCGGCGCAAGGCTGAAATGCTGCTGTCGCGCTACAACAGTCGTCCGGTCGGTGCCCGCGTGACCCTGACCACCGGCGTCACCGACGTCGAAACCATCTGGGATCACCTGTTCAATGAACTGGGTTTTGCCGAAGTCGGCTTTGCCCCGGTGACCTCCGGCGACATCAGCACCTTCAACCTGTCCAGCGATGAGCTGATCGAAGTCTTCGCCAACATGAAGAAACTCGGCCGGCGTTATCTGGAAGCGGCGCTGGAACACCGCAATATCGGTTTCTCCAACCTGCACCAGCTGATCACCGACATCCACGAAGGCCACAAAAAAGCCCTGCCTTGCGGCGCGGGCCTGAAGATGCTGGCGGTGGATCACAAGGGCGAATTGAATCTGTGCCACCGCTTTACCGGTTCGAGCCTGCCGACCTTCGGCAACGTCCACAGCGGTGTGAAGCAGGTGGAGTTGAACGACTTCCTGTCCCAACGCCTGGACCGTACCAACACCGGTTGCGAGGACTGCCAGATCCGCAACCTCTGCTCCGGCGGCTGCTATCACGAGAGCTACGCCCGTTACGGCGACCCGACCCACCCGACCTATCACTACTGCGAACTGATGCGTGACTGGGTCGACTTCGGCATCGAGGTCTACACCCGGATCATGGCCCACAACCCTGCGTTTATCAGCAGCTACATCACTCCGCGCAAGGCTCACTGATATGAAACATCTCAAGGCAATCAATAATAAAGCGCTGAAACTCGATGAGGCCGCGGCCGAAAACCGCATCGAAGAAGTGGTGGCGATGAGTTCCGTCGCCGGCTGCGCCTCGACCACCGACCCGGGTTGGGAAATCGACGCCTTTGGCGGTGTGTCGTCGCTGTGCCAGCCGATGGAAGCCGATCTTTACGGTTGTTCCGACCCTTGCTGGTGGCCGGCCCAGGTGCCCGACATGATGAGCACCTACCCGGACTGGAACAAGGATGCCCAGGCGTCCAATGAAAACTGGCGCAACCTCGGGACTGTCTTTCCAAAAGACAAGTAATCGGACAGAGAAGGATTCCAGCATGCGTAATATCAAAGCCTGCGGCCTGGCCGCATTCGCCGTCCTGAGTACCTGTTCACTCACTGTTCTGGCCGACGAAAACACTGCGCTGCAAGACGGTCACGAGTACATGTTGACCACCAATTACCCGAACAACCTGCACGTCATCGACCTGGCCACCGACACCTTGTTCAAGACCTGCAAGATGCCGGATGCCTTCGGTCCCGGCACCGTTCAGTTGTCGCCGGACCGCAAGACCGCCTACGTGTTGAACAATCACTACGCGGATGTCTACGGCGTTGAAATCGACAGCTGCAAGCAGGTGTTTCACGCCAGCATCACCCAGAAACCGGGGGAGAAAGCGAGGTCCATGTTCGCCTTCACCCTCAGCCACGACGGCAAGGAATTGTTCACCATTGCCAACCCGACGTTGATGCTCAATGACCGCTATGAAGTGCAGCAACCGCGGCTCGATGTGTACGCCACCGACGCCGGCATGGACGCCAAACCCGTGCGCAGTTTCCCGGCGCCACGGCAGCTGACGATCATGCAGAGTGGTGACGACGGCACGCTGTACGTGGCCGGGGCGGACGTCTACAAGGTCGATGTGAAGACCGGAAAGTTCGACGTGCTGATCCCCAGCCGTCACTGGAAGCGTCCTGGCTACAGCGCGCCGGACGTACTCTACGTGTGGAACCAGCAGACTTATCGCCATGACTTCTCGCTGCTCTACACCGCGGCGAAATTCAAGGACAAGAAACAGGACCCCTTGACCGCCGAGTACCTTTACGGGCTGTTCAGCATCGACCTGAAAACCGGCAAGACCGAAACCACCGACTTCGGCCCTCTGACGGAAATCTACTTCAGCGGCATGCGCTCGCCGAAGGATCCGAACCTGATGTTCGGCGTGCTCAACCGTTTGGCGAAGTACGACATCAAGGAGAAGAAAATGCTCCAGGCAGCGACGCTGGATCATTCCTACTACTGCATTTCGTTCAACAAGGACGGCAGCAAGATTTATCTGGCGGGGACGTTTAACGATGTGGCGATTTTTGATCCCGAGAGCATGAAGCAGATCGGCAATATCAAGTTGCCGGGTGGGGATATGGCGATCACGACTGCGCAGATATTTGTCCGATAACCTCGGTGCTTGAACTGCCGCCTTCGCGGGCAAGCCCGCTCCCACATGGATCTATGTTGAACACAAACCTTGTGTACGACGCAGATCCACTGTGGGAGCGGGCTTGCCCGCGAAGAGGCCCTCAAAGGCACCCAAGCATCAAGCCCCAGGCACCGGGCAACTCAACTCCCCCTCCTGACACTTCAAGTAGTTCTTGAAAGTCTCCACCCGCGCCTTGGTCAACTCAGTGACACAGTTGCTGTAGATCAGCGGATACACACTCCCGCCTTCCACCCCGGCGCTCGAGAACTTGCACTCGGCATCCCGAAACGCAATCCACGAACGCTGCGCCCCGATCAGCAGCTTTTTGCTGTCGGGGTTGCTCTTCAAACGCTCATTGATCTGCTGGTAAAGCGCATTCAACTCCTTGTCCGCCGTCTTGTGCTGCTGCGCCGCGCACTCATTCATCGTCGCCTGATCGGCGGCGTTGTCGCAGTCCGCAGCATAAGCGGCGGTGGCGAACAGCAGAGGCGTCAGTGCCAGAAGAAAGCGTGGGTGCATGGGGATTCTCGCTGAGACAGGAAAGTTGGGATGCAGTTTAGTGCCGTATTCGACCCTTTATGTTTGCCATTCAGGGCATTTTTTAATCGATTCATAAGCAAGCCACGGCACGTCATGTGTCGTCCAGATATGCGCCTGAGGCGTCATTTGCGGGTCATCGTCCAGTGTCGCCACACGAACAATGACGTGGGGTTGGGCCAAGCGTTCAGCCATCAAGTGTGAACCGCAGACTGAACAGAAATGCCGAAGTTTGCCCGGTGACGATTCGTAACTGCTCAGGCGGTCCTGGCCTTTGGTCCAGCGAAAATGTTCGCGCATGACCCCGGCTGTCGAGGCGAATGCCGCCGCGTGTGCCTTGCGACAGGTTTGGCAGTGGCAATGACTGATGGGCATGTCGAGGCTATCGAGTTCGTACTCGATGGCTTTGCACAAGCAGCTGCCATACAGGCTATTCATCGCGTGCTCCTGATTGCGTGAGGGTGAAGCTGCATGAATCGTCCTTGTCTGAGTCAACTTCGTCCTGAACGTTAGCAGTTTCGGGCGCTGAGTTTCGTCTTCACGAAAGAACTTACGTCTTGAAATGCAGCCGAATATTTCAGGTAGGGTTGATTGCGATACCCAATTGATACAACTTTAGGGTTGGTCTTGTGGTCTTACAGGCCTACTGTTCAGTACAGGAGGTGACTTATGAATCCAGCATCAGATCGCATCGAAAGGAAGATCCTGCTCAAAACGCCGCGCTCGCAGGTCTGGCGCGTGCTGGCCAATGCCGAAGCCTTCGGACAGTGGTTTGGCGTGGCGCTGGAAGGCAAGCGTTTTGTCGCCGGTGAGTGGACCCAGGGGCAGATTACGTACCCGGGTTATGAGCACTTGCTGTGGAATGTACTGGTGGAGCGGGTTGAGCCGGAACGGGTGTTTTCGTTTCGCTGGCACCCGTACGCGATCGAGCCCGATATCGATTACTCCCAGGAACCCACCACACTGGTGAAGTTCGAGCTCGAAGACATGGATGAAGGCACGTTACTCAAGGTCACCGAGTCCGGTTTCGATCACATCCCTCAGACGCGCCGGCTCAAGGCGTTCCGCATGGACAGTCGCGGCTGGGATGAGCAGATGAGCAATATCGAAGAATTTCTCAAGGTCAGTGCCAAGCAACGCGAGCGTCAGGAAGAGTGATCGCGGCATGAACGCGCGGCTTCGATGCTTGAAACCTTACCCGTCTAAGGGTTTTCGGAAGGGCGGCTATAGCGAATGTCCTACACGCGATAGTAGCTATGTCGTCTATTGCACATTGGATCCGAAGCGTAATCTAGCCTCATCAACCGAAACACAGGAAGTGTTCGGGATCACGGATGATCGACCATAAGCAAGGAATCGCTGCCGACAGGGAGTCGTAATGGTCTTGGGAAAAACCCGCTTCGGCGGGTTTTTTTTCGCCTGTCGAAAAGACTTCGGCAGCTGCTACAGAAGAGGGCTTCAAGGCTGAAATGGTCAATGGCTTACACCCACAGGTGGGTATGTCCTCTGTTTACCCTTAAGCGATGTGTTTATTCTGGATCCATCAACTGAGTCGCAGGAAGCGCTCAGGATCAAGGATGATCGACCATTGGCCAGGATGGCTGCCGACAGGATGTCGAAATGGTCTTGAGAAACCCGCTTAGGCGGGTTTTTTTATGGGCGATGGAAAATCCTCGGTGCATCATTTTGGCCGGGTGACCGGCAGCCAGGCATTGGCTGCCGGTCGGGATGGATTAGCGTGCTGACAACCGATCGAGTTTCGCCGCTGCACGCTCAGTGATTTGCGAGCGCAGTTTCAACGACGCAGCGGCGCGTTCACGGGCTTCCTCCAGAACGCTGACCGGAGCTGTTTCAGGGCTGCCCGAGGCAAACGGCGGTGCCGGTGCGTATTCGAGCTGCAACTGCACCAGCTCTGCTGTGTCCTTATCGAACAACTCCGCGGCCAGGGTCAGGGCAAAATCGATGCCCGCCGTGATCCCGCCACCGGTCAGAAGGTTGCCGTCGCGCACCACTCGATCCTTCACCGGGATCGCTCCCAAAGGCGTCAGCAACTCGTGATAGGCCCAGTGAGTGGTGGCGCGTTTGCCTTTCAACAGACCCGCCGCGCCGAGCACCAGCGCGCCGGTACACACCGACGTGACATAACGTGCGTTAGCGGCTTGCGTCTGGATGAAGGCCAGCGTCTGTTCATCCTCCATCAACGGCCCGACGCCACCGCCGCCAGGAATGCAGATCACATCCAGCGGCGGGCAATCGTCGAACGTGGTGGTCGGTTTCAGCACCAGGCCGGTGCTCGCGGTGACGGGCATCAGGTCCTTCCAGATCAAATGCACCTTCACGTCCGGCAGCGAGGCCAGTACGTCGTAAGGGCCGGTGAGGTCCAGTTGCTGAACCTGTGGAAACAACAGAAAACCGATCTGCAACGTCATGGCATTTTTCTCATGAAGTGGGTGGACGACTTCACTTTAGGCTCGTAGGATTTGGCGTATACGCCAATAACCCCACGAATTACGCCAATCATGCCGAAAACCATTCACGTGCTCGCCTTTGCCAATGTGCAATTGCTCGACGTCACCGGGCCGTTGCAGGTGTTCGCTTCGGCCAACGATATTTCCCGCCAGCAAGGTTTTCCACCACCTTATGCGCCGTCGGTGATTGCCAGCGACGGCGGGGCGGTGATGTCGTCGGCGGGGCTGGCGCTGTTGGCCGAGCCATTGCCCGAAGTGGCCAGTGACACGTTGATCATTGCCGGTGGCTGGGGCGTTTACGACGCGGCGCGAGATGAACCGCTGGTGGCGTGGGTACGTGAACACGCGACGGGGTGTCGGCGGGTATCGTCGGTGTGCACCGGGGCATTTTTGCTGGCGGCCAGCGGCTGGCTCGATGGCCGGCGGGTGGTCACTCACTGGACCCGTTGCGAGCAGTTGGCGCAGCAGCATCCGCGGCTGCAGGTTGAACCCAATCCGATTTTCATCAATGACGGCCCGGTCTGGACCTCGGCCGGGGTCACTGCCGGTATCGATCTGGCGCTGGCCATGGTGGAAGAGGATCTCGGCCGCACGATGGCCCTGGAAGTCGCCCGGCAACTGGTGGTGTTCCTGAAACGTCCCGGCGGCCAGTCGCAGTTCAGCGTCACCCTCTCTTTGCAAAAGGAAGGCAACCGTTTCGACGAACTTCATGCCTGGATCAGCGAAAACCTCACCAAGGATTTGGGCATCCCGACCCTGGCCTTGCAGGCCGGCATGAGCGAACGCAGCTTCGTCCGCCATTACCGCGCCGACACTGGCCAGACTCCGGCCCGGGCCATCGAACTGATTCGGGTCGAGACCGCCCGACGTTTGCTCAGCGATACCGGCGTGCCGATCAAACGGGTGGCGGTGCAATGCGGATTCGGCAGCGAAGAGACGCTTCGACGCAGTTTTCTGCGGGCCATGGGCGTGACTCCGCAGGCCTATCGAGAACGTTTCAGCGTCAGCCCTCCAGCAGATCCAGTAACGCTCTGACCGTTGCCTCGGGCGCTTCTTCGGGAATGTTATGCCCGACCCCGCCGGTGAAGTGGGCGATGCCTTCGCCTGTTTTTCCTAGGCTTCAATTTCCGCCACCTGATTGAAGTATTTCGACCGATCCGGCGTAAACGTCACCACCATGTTGGTCCGCGAACAGGTCAACGCCCGTTCTTCACTCAAATCGATATCCAGATCTTCCCCGCGCAACCCTTGCCACTGGGCGAGGTACTTGAGGGATCCGTATTTTTCGAGTTTTTTCAGGCTGCGGCTGACGCCACCTTTCCAGCCCAGCACCGGCAGTTCGCCGGCAAGGCAGCGTTGGACGAGTTCGGGGAAACGGGCGGCGCGTTGGCGGCCGATTTCCCAGCATTTGATCAGGCCCTTGTCCTGGCCTTCCCACAATTCATCGCGGTTCAGGCCTGAGCGGAGTGGGGTGTCGATGCTGCGGTGGATGCGCTGGGTCATTCGGGTTCCTTGAATTCGGGTTTTGTTGGACAGCTCCGCTGTACCCGTTGACGGTCGATGGTAGGGGGGGATGTTACGGCTGGCAACAAAGGATTTTCTGGTAGTGAACGCGGGTTTTGTTTATGAAATGTAAGGTTTTGGCCTACACAAAACCTGTGGCGCGGTCTCAAGGCTGCCAGAAACTCTTCTCCCCACTCAATTTCCGATCCAGAAAACACGCCGCACTGATCAGGGCCAAATGCGTCAGCGCTTGCGGCGTATTCCCCAGATGCCGCGCATGGCTGTCGAACTCTTCGGCGTACAACCCCAGCGGGTTCGCATACCTCAGCAACTGTTCAAATTCCAGATGCGCCTTTTCCACCCGTCCGGCGCGGGCCAGGCATTCGACGTACCAGAATGAACATGCGGCGAAGGCGCCTTCGGTGCCGTCGAGGCCATCGATCCGGGCGTCGTCATTGCGATAGCGGTAAACCATGCCGTCGCGCACCAGATTCTTTTCGATGGCGTCGAGGGTCGCGAGCCAGCGCGGGTCTTTGGCGCTGACGAAGCGCACCAGCGGCATTAGCAGCATTGAGCCATCGAGCGCGGTACCGCCGATGTACTGGACGAAGTGCCCGCATTCTTCGTTCCAGAAGTTTTCCCAGATGTCGGCGTAGATCGCTTGTCGGGTCTGGTCCCAGCGGGCGAACGGGGCGGGCAGTGAGCGTTTTGAGGCGAGGCGAATGGCCCGGTCCAGTGCGACCCAGCACATCAGCCGCGAGTGCAGGAAGTGATGCTGCTCGCCGCGCATTTCCCAGATGCCGACGTCCTCTTGCTCCCAGGTTTCGCAGACCTGATCGACCACTTCTACGGTGTGTTTCCAGCCTTCATGGGAGATGGCGTCGCCGTATTTGTTGACCAGGTACACCGCGTCCATCAGTTCGCCGAAGATGTCGAGCTGGACCTGGTCGTAAGCCTGATTGCCGATGCGCACCGGTGTCGCACCGCCATGGCCGCAGAGGTGCGAGAGTTCGGTTTCCGGCAGTTCCTGGCGACCATCGATGGCATAGAGGATGTTGAGCTTCATCGATTTGCCGTGGCAATCACTGACCCGCCCGCGTAGCCAGCGCATGTAATCGTTGGCCTCCTGGACGAAGCCCAGGCGCATGAACGCGTAGACGGTGAACGAGGCATCGCGGATCCATGTGTAGCGGTAATCCCAATTGCGCTCGCCGCCAGGTGTTTCCGGCAGGCCGAAAGTCGCGGCGGCGAGGATTGCGCCGTGTTTGCGCGAGGTCAGCAGCTTCAGCGCCAGGGCCGAGCGATTGACCATTTCCCGCCAGCGGCCCCGGTAGTTGGATTGGCCGATCCAGTCGCGCCAGAACTTCAGGGTGCGCTCCAGAGAGATCGCGGCGGCGCCTTCCTTGAACCGTGGGTCGGCGATACCGCCGAGCAGGAATTCGGCGCTCTGGTCCTGTTCGAGGGTGAATTCGGCGACTGCCGCATGGCCCTCTATACGCAAAGCCTGATCCGAAGACAGGCGCAGGGACGGCTGATCGGTGGCCTCGAAGGTCACGTCTTCTTCATCCATGCGTGCGCGGGTCTTGGCGCGAGCGTAGTCATGACGCACGGCGCAGCGCATGTGAAACGTTGCCTGGCCGCTGACCACACGCACCCGGCGCATCAGCATCGGCGTGTCATCTTCGCTGTCGCCGATGGGCAGCAGGTCGGTGACTTCGACGACTGCGCGGTCGCTGAGCCAACGGGTTTGCAGCACATTGGTGTCGGGCAGGTAAATCTGCTCGCGGCGAGCGTCGGGTAAATCCGGGGACAGTTGGAAAATCCCGGCCTCAGGGGTGTCCAGCAGCGAGCAGAAGATTGACGGGCTGTCGAATTCCGGCCAGCAGAAAAAGTCCACGCTGCCCTTGTCGTTGACCAGTGCCACGCTGCGCATGTCGCCGATGATGCCATGGGCATCGATAGCGCTTTGTCGTTCGGGATGATGATCAGCCATTGCCGCGAAACTCCGGATAAAGGCCCAGGGTGACTTGTTGGTCGAGGGAAATCAGAGCGTTGAGTGGAGGGCCTAACTAGCTGACAGGTTTGGGGCGCCTGGAGTTCAGCGCCCAGATCAAGGCCTTCACATTCAACCAACAATTGCCTGCTTTCCCCTCAATCAAGCTTATGGCAACTTGCAGGCCCTTGTTGAGACCCGCACCTATGGCAAACCCCTACCGCGAGCTGTTCAAAGCCCCAGGCAGCAGCGCTTTTGTGCTGGCCGGGATGATCGCGCGCATGCCGATTTCCATGACCGGCATCGGCCTGATCACCATGCTCTCGCAACTGCAGGGCGGGTATGGACTGGCTGGCGCAGTGGCGGCGACGTTTGCTCTGGCCACGGCATTTTGTGCGCCGCAGGTTTCGCGACTGGTGGACCGCTTCGGGCAGCGTCGGATCTTGCCGGTCTCGGCGCTGATCGGTGGCGGGGCGTTGTTGCTGGTGTTGCTTTGCACGCGCTTGCAGGCGCCGCAGTGGACGTTGTTTGTGTTCGCCGCGCTGGCGGGTTGCATGCCGAGCATGTCGGCGATGGTGCGAGCACGCTGGACCGAGGTGTATCGCGGCCAGCCTGAACTGCAAACCGCTTATGCGTTGGAGTCGGTGCTGGACGAGGTCTGTTTTATTGTCGGGCCGCCACTGTCGGTGGGGTTGTGCGTGGTGGCGTTCCCCGAGGCCGGGCCGTTGGCGGCGTTGCTGATGCTGGCGATCGGGGTGACGGCGTTTGTGCTGCAACGTGACACCGAGCCGGCGATTCATCCCCATGAAGACCATCATCAGGTCTCGATCATTCGTTCCAGCGAGATTCAGCTGCTGATGCTGTTGATGGTCGCCATGGGCACCATCGTCGGGGTGGTGGATGTGGTCAGCGTGGCGTTCGCCCAGCAGCAGGGCCAGCCGGCGGCGGCGAGCATTGTGTTGTCGGTGTATGCCATCGGCTCGTGCCTGGCCGGTTTGGCATTCGGGGCGTTGCGCTCGAAACTGCCGCTGCCGCAACTGTTCCTGTACGGCGGGGTGGCGACGGCGGTGACTACGCTGCCGTTGCTGCTGGCGACGGACATTCTCGGGCTGTCGCTGGCGGTGTTCGTCGCGGGGCTGTTTTTTGCGCCGACGCTGATTGTGGCGATGGCGTTGGTGGAGCGCATCGTGCCGCCGGCCAAACTCACTGAGGGCCTGACCTGGCTGGTGACTGGATTGAGTATCGGCGTGGCGATTGGCGCGGCCAGTTCAGGGTGGTTTATCGATGCATTTGGAGCCCGGAGCGGATTCTGGGTCGCCGTCGCCGCGGGCGCCGTGGTCCTCGGTTCCGCAGTGCAAAGCTTCCGCCACTTGAAATAAAGAACGAATGTGGGAGCGGGCTTGCTCGCGAATGCGGTGTGTCAGTCAACGTTGATGTTGTTTGACCCACCGCATTCGCGAGCAAGCCCGCTCCCACATGGGATCTTCGACTAATTCAAGACCTGCCTCATCCGTTCTCTTAACAGACAACTTTCTGAGGTAAACCCGGTGACCCAGCTGACATTGCTCTGCCTGCCCTATTCGGGCGCGAGTGCCATGGTCTACAGCCGCTGGCGGCGCAAACTGCCGGAGTGGCTCAAGCTGCAACCCGTGGAGTTGCCGGGACGTGGCGCCCGGTTCGGCGAACCTTTGCACACCGACATGCGACGTCTGGCGCTGCAACTCGCGCAGGAACAAAAAGCCACGCTCAAGGCGCCGTACGCGCTGTTCGGTCACAGCCTTGGCGCGTTGCTCGCCTGTGAGATGGCCCACGCGTTTCGCTCGCTGGGCTGCCCGGAACCGGTGGCGCTGTTTGCTTCGGGGACGGCTGCACCGACACTGCGGGCTGACTACGACCGGGGTTTCGCCGAGCCCAAAACCGATGCTGAATTGATCGAGCAATTGCGCACCCTCAACGGCACCCGTGAAGAGGTGCTGGCCAACGAAGAACTGATGAGCCTGACGCTGCCGGTGCTGCGTGCGGACTTTCTGTTGTGCGGACGTTTCGAACCGCAACAGCGCCCGTTGCTCAAGTGCCCGATTCATGTGCTCGGCGGCAAAGCTGATCGCACCACCACCGAACAGTTGATCGGCTGGAGCAAGGAAACCCGTGGCAGTTTCTCGGTGGACATGCTGGCGGGCGGGCACTTCTTTATCCATGAACACGAAGCCAAGGTGTTGCGGGTGATCAAGGATCAACTGGACGTTCATCATCGGCGGCATGCCATGGCCGCCAGCGCCTGACGCAATCCCAGACGTCACTCAATCCCTGTGGGAGCGGGCTTGCTCCGGGCGGCATTCCGACGATAGCGGCATCACATTCAACATAGATGTGACTGACAGGCCGTCATCGCGAGCAGGCTCGCTCCCACAATAAATCTTCAGTGAACACAGATATTGTGTAAGACAAAGATCAAATGTGGGAGCGAGCCTGCTCGCGATGGGGCCCTCACTAGCGCCACAAATCTAGAATCCTGAACCCTTCCTGAAGAACCCCGCAATTCCCCCTCCACACGGCTTTGCATCGTTTACTCTGCAGAAATCGGGGCGTAAGCTTCGCGCGTTTTCAATCAATAGCGGAGACCCACAGTGGGTACTTGTTCGAGTGACAGTAGTCGGCCGGTTTCGATAACCGGCACCTTCCCGGCAAGATAACGCGCAACCTTTTTTGCCGTTGTCTCGCCTAAAAAGCGAGCAGCGGCATCCCGATCGCGGCCAGTCCTGGTCCGTGTCCCGACGTCACTCTCATCGACGCTGAACCGTGCGTGATGTTCGACTTTGTGTCGCCATCGCGGCGTATCGACACGCCTGCTCGACGGTTTCCCGGCTGACCCTGGGGGAACTGCCATGAACCTGACCCTGCTCAAAGAATTCTTCGCCGGATTCCTGCGCACGCGCCACATCGCCCGACACTTCCGTCGCCTGGCGCTGCTGGAAAACTTTACCGACACCACGGTCAGCCGCGAGGTACCGCCCACCCTGGCGCAAACCCTGGTGAGCGCCGCCAACAGCGACATCGGCCAACTGCTGAACAACCTCGGCAGCCACACCGATGGCTTGAGCGAACTCGAAGCCGATGCACTGCGCGTGCAATACGGCCTCAACGAAGTCGAGCACGAACAGCCTCTGCCCTGGTGGACCCACTTGTGGCACTGCTACAAGAACCCATTCAACCTGCTGCTGACCTTGCTTGCGGTCATCTCCTGGCTGACCGAAGACATGAAAGCCGCCATCGTGATTTTCTCCATGGTGGTGCTCTCGACCTTGCTGCGCTTCTGGCAGGAGACCAAATCCAACCAGGCCGCCGACGCGCTCAAGGCGATGGTGAGCAACACCGCCACGGTGTTGCGTCGGGATGCGTCGCGCACCGAGCTGCCGATCAAGCAACTGGTGCCAGGCGACCTGATCGTGCTCTCGGCTGGCGACATGATTCCCGCCGATTGCCGGGTGCTCGGCGCCAAGGATTTGTTCGTCAGCCAGGCCGCGATGACCGGCGAATCAATGCCGGTGGAAAAATTCCGCCGTCAGCAGGACAGTGACACCAGCAACCCGCTGGACCTCGACAACATCCTGTTCATGGGCACCAACGTGGTGTCCGGCACGGCCATGGCGGTGATCCTCACCACCGGCAATAACACCTATTTCGGTGCCTTGGCCCAGCGGGTCGGCGCTACCGATCGCGCACCCACTTCATTCCAGACGGGCGTCAACAAAGTCAGCTGGCTGCTCATCCGGTTCATGTTCGTCATGGCGCCGCTGGTGCTGTTCATCAACGGCTTCACCAAAGGTGACTGGACCCAGGCGCTGCTGTTCGCGCTGTCGATTGCCGTGGGCCTGACCCCGGAAATGCTGCCGATGATCGTCACCTCGACCCTGGCCAAGGGCGCGGTGTTCCTGTCGCGTAAAAAAGTCATCGTCAAACGCCTCGACGCGATCCAGAACTTCGGCGCCATGGATGTGCTGTGCACCGACAAGACCGGCACCCTGACTCAGGACAAGATCTTCCTGGCGCGTAACGTTGATGTCTGGGGCAACGATTCCGATGACGTATTGGAAATGGCCTACCTCAACAGCTACTACCAGACCGGCCTGAAAAACCTGCTGGACGTGGCGGTGCTCGAACACGTGGAAGTCCACCGTGAACTGAAAGTCGGCACCGCGTTTCGCAAGGTCGATGAGATCCCGTTCGACTTCACTCGCCGGCGCATGTCGGTGGTGGTCGCCGAGCGCGATCATTCGCACCTGCTGATCTGCAAGGGCGCGGTGGAAGAAGTGTTGGCGGTGTGCACGCGGGTGCGTCATGGCGAGGTCGATGAAGCGCTGAGCGATGAACTGTTGGCGCGGATTCGTCAGGTCACCGAATCGTTCAACGCCGAAGGACTTCGTGTCGTTGCCGTTGCCGCACGGCCAATGAGTGAAGGGCGCGATACCTACAGCCTGGCGGATGAACAGGCGCTGACGCTGATCGGTTACGTGGCGTTTCTCGATCCACCCAAGGAAAGCACCGCGCCGGCGCTCAAGGCATTGGCCGCTCACGGCGTGGCCGTGAAAGTGTTGACCGGCGACAACGAACTGGTGACCGCGAAGATCTGCCGCGAAGTCGGCCTGGAGCAACAAGGCCTGCTGATGGGCAACGACATCGAACGCATGAGCGACGCCGAACTGGCGGTGGCGGTGGAGAGCACCAACGTCTTCGCCAAACTCACCCCGTCGCACAAGGAACGCATCGTGCGTTTGCTCAAGGACAACGGTCATGTGGTCGGCTTCATGGGCGACGGCATCAACGACGCGCCAGCGCTACGCACCGCCGACATCGGCATTTCGGTGGACAGCGCCGTGGACATCGCCAAGGAAGCGGCGGACATCATCCTGCTGGAGAAAAGCCTGATGGTGCTGGAGGAGGGCGTGCTGGAAGGGCGTCGGACCTTCGCCAACATGCTCAAGTACATCAAAATGACTGCCAGCTCGAACTTCGGCAACGTGTTCTCGGTGCTGGTGGCCAGTGCGTTTATCCCGTTCCTGCCGATGCTGCCGATGCACCTGCTGGTGCAGAACCTGCTCTATGACATTTCGCAGATCGCCATCCCGTTCGATAACGTCGACGAGGACATGCTGAAAACACCACAACGCTGGCAGCCGGCGGACGTCGGGCGTTTCATGCTGTTTTTCGGGCCGATCAGCTCGATCTTCGACATCACCACGTTTGCCTTGATGTGGTACGTCTTCGATGCCAATACCCCGGATCATCAAACCCTGTTCCAGTCCGGCTGGTTCGTGGTCGGGCTGCTGACCCAGACGCTGATCGTGCACATGATCCGCACGCCGAAAATCCCGTTCCTGCAAAGCCGCGCAGCGATGCCACTGATGGTGATGACTGGAATCATCATGGCCGTCGGCATCTTCCTGCCGATGGGACCGCTGGCGCACTACTTCAAATTGCAGGCGCTGCCGTCGCTGTACTTCGTGTTCCTGCCGGTGATTCTGCTGGCGTACATGGGCCTGACGCAGGCAGTGAAAGGATTTTATGTTCGCCGGTTTGGCTGGCAGTAATGCTGCCAAATGTAGGAGCAAGGCTTGCCCGCGATGAACGATGACGCGGTGTATCAGTTAAACCGCGTCATCGTTCATCGCGGGCAAGCCTTGCTCCTACAGAAAATCGTACTAAGGCTGAAGTGAAGCGTCCCGGTTTTTAGGAAAAGTCCTACAGAAAGCTCGACGGGTCTTCCGTAGCCTTGCGGCCTCACGAATTCGATACCCTCCTGGGGGCCCACGTTGTCGAACAAAGCCTTACGTATCCTGATCGCCGACGAGTTGCATTTTCACCGCATGAAGGTCGAGCGATTGTTCAATCAACTCGACTACTACCGGATAGCACCGGTGCACAGCCTTGAAGAGCTGTTGACCCTGGTCGAATACAGTGGCGAGCCATTTGATCTGGTGGTCATCAATGCCTCGCTGGCGGGCGGGGCGTTGAACCTGTTCGATTTTTTCCTTGATAACCAGCAGGTTCATCACGCCTTGATCTATGACGGTCAGCAGGCGCAACTGCCGCCCATTCCTGCCTGCGTTCAACAGAGGGTTGAGGTGAGCCACGCAATATTGCCTGATCTGGCGTCCATTACGCGGCTGATGGCGATCATCGACCCTCGTCTACCGTTCGTCGGCTCTGTCATTTCTGTCAGGTAGTTGCGCCCGGTTTTCCATGCAAAAGTCTTTGCGCAGCCGGTGCGATCAACCGGGCCGGGCTCATTGGCATTGATTATTCAATCGTCGTTTTTGTTGCTCAGGGAGTTGCCATGAAGTCAGTGCTGATTGTGGACGATCATCCGGTGGTTCGCGCCGCAGTCAAAATCGTACTGGTGCAGGAAGGTTTCAAGCAGATATACGAAGCGGCGTGTGGTAATGAGGTTTTGCCGAAGATCCGCGAACACAAGCCTGATCTGGTGGTACTGGATTTGGTGATGCCCTCGCTCGACGGGCTGGATGTACTGGCGCGGATCAAGACCAGTGGGGTGCCCTGTCGAGTGCTGGTCTTCACGTCCCAGGAACCCACGTTTTATCAGGATCGTTGCATGCACGCCGGCGCCGCAGGCTATATCGCCAAGACCAATGACTTGCAGCACTTGCACAGAGCCGTGCACGCCGTGATGGGCGGTTACACCTATTTCGCCCAGCTACCCTCGGCGTCGGTGTCGCTGAACTCGATACAACTGAGTGAAAAACAGATGATCGATAAACTCTCCGACCGGGAACTGACGATCTTTCAGCATCTGGCCCGGGGCATCAGTAACAAGGCGATCGCTGAAATCATGCACTTGAGTCACAAGACCGTCAGCACCTACAAGACCCGTCTGATTGGAAAACTCAACGTGGAATCAGCGGTGTACTTGAGGGATTTTGCCAAGCGTAATCATCTGATCTGAGTGAGCCCGATCATGCGCAATTGTTTGTGGGCTCTGTTGCTGTTCTGTGGACTGGGAGCACCGGTGACCGCGGCCGATGAGCCAAAGCTTTTGCATGTGCTGGGACATTCCGCGGTGGAGGATTATCAGGTCCAGCTGGATGAAAAAGACTGGCAGTGGTTGCGTGGCAAACGCGTCTTGCGCCTCGGGGTGTCGGGGCCGGACTACCCGCCGTTCGAGATCACGCGAAACGTTGATGAGCTGGAAGGCATCACCGCAGACTATGCCGCCCTGTTGGGGCAACTGCTGCACGTCAAAATCGACGTGCTTCGTTATCGCACACGCGAGGCGGCCATGGAGGCGCTCAAGCGCGATGATCTGGACCTGCTCGGTACGTCCAACAACTTTGAGGCGGCTGACCCGCAGCTGATCCGATCCAGTGCCTATGCCGAAGATCAGCCGATGCTGGTTACCCGCCTGGACGACTGGATGCCTGCCGACCTCGCGGGCAAACGCATCGCCATGGTCGATGACTATCTGCAGGCGCAGACTGTCGAAGCCTTCTATCCCGATGCGAGCTTGCAACGCTACCCCTCGGCACTCGACGCGATCGGGGCGGTGGCGTTCGGGCAGGATGATGTGTACCTCGGGGACTTCATCAGCGCCAATTACCTCATCAATAACAACTACCTCAGCAACGTACGCCTGGTGGGGCCTTCCGGCCTGGACGCCAATCCGTTCGGCTTTGCCTTCAGTAGGGGCAACCCTCGTCTGAAGAGCATTGTCGATAAGACTCTGGCGGCAATTTCCATGGATCAACGCACGGCCATCGAGCAGCGCTGGAGTGCTGGAAGAGCCAACATGGCGGGTCAAGAGCGAGTCCGTTTGAGCGCCAGCGAGCAACGTTGGCTGGATCAACATCCGACGGTGCAAGTGGGTGCCGTCGAGAGCTTTGCACCGCTGACTTTTTACGATGCACAGGGACAACTCAGCGGGTTGACCGCGCAATTGCTGACCCTGATCAGCCAGCGCAGCGGCTTGACCTTCAAGGTGCAGCGGGGTAACTCCCTCGATCAGCAGATCCAGCAACTCAAGGACGGCACGATCGACGTGTTACCTGTGGTCACGCCCGGTATCGAACGCGAAGCCGAACTGCGTTTCACTCGGGCCTACTTGAACAATCCGTTTGTACTGGTCAGTGCGAGCACCCCGGGAAGCCCCAGGACCCTGGATGATATGGCCGGTAAACGCCTGGCGATTTATCGCGGTCATCCGTTGCTCGGGTTCATCCGCGCTCGGGCGCCCACTGTACGTCTGGTCGAAGTGGCGAGTCCGGCGCAGGGTATGGAATGGGTGATCAAGGGCCAG
Organism: Pseudomonas sp. PDM10; assembly: GCF_014852295.1. Classification (NCBI taxonomy): domain Bacteria; kingdom Pseudomonadati; phylum Pseudomonadota; class Gammaproteobacteria; order Pseudomonadales; family Pseudomonadaceae; genus Pseudomonas; species Pseudomonas sp. PDM10. The sequence continues at coordinate 44,262 of NZ_JACVBJ010000007.1, forward strand.
GCCGACGGGGCCGTCAGCTCATTGATCGTGGCTCGGTATCTGGTCACCCGGCAATACCGCGAGCGTCTGCGGATCAGCAGCACCGTGGGGGATGAACCGGCGCGTATCGCTCTGGCCACCAGCCGTGGTGCGCTGGAGTTGCACTCGATTCTGAACAAGGCACTGCTGAGCATTTCGCCCCGGGAGATGGATGAGTTGTTAGCCCGCTGGAGCAACGATGTGGTGGTCGATGACAGCTACTGGCTGCGTCATCGCCAACGCATTCTCCAGGCGTTTGCCGCGGCGGGCGTTTTGTTGTTGCTCGCACTGGCCTGGATTGCCTGGCAGCGTCGGCAGATCACTCAACGCCAACAACTGCTCGCGCAATTGCAGGATGCCAAGAACGCCGCCGACGATGCCAACCGCGCCAAAACCACCTTTCTGGCGACCATGAGCCATGAAATCCGCACTCCGATGAATGCCCTGATCGGCATGCTCGAACTGGCGCTGAAGCGAGCGCAAGAGGGCTTCACTGATCGCTCGGCCATCGAAGTGGCATCCACTGCCGCGCAGCAATTGCTGGCGCTGATCGGCGACATCCTGGACATCGCCCGCATCGAGTCCGGGCATTTGTCGCTGACCCCTGAACGGGTCAATCTACGCACGCTGGTGGAGTCGGTGTGCCGGGTTTTCGAAGGCCTGGCACGGCAGAAGAACTTGCAGTGGCGGGTCGAATTGGCCGAACACAGCGATCGTGACGTGTTAGTCGACCCCACGCGCTTCAAGCAGGTGCTGTCCAATCTGCTGAGCAACGCGATCAAGTTCACCCGTGAAGGTGAGGTGAGTCTGACACTGCGAGTGGAGCCCGGTATAGCGGGACATCTGGCAGTCAATGTGCGTATTGAGGACAGCGGCATCGGTGTCAGTGTGGTCGATCAGCAACGGCTGTTCAGCCCGTTCGTGCAGGCCGGTAACAGCCAGCAGTCAGGCCACAATGGCTCCGGTCTGGGACTGGTGATCAGCCGCACGCTGTGCGAAATGATGGGCGGCCGATTGCAGCTCGACAGCGTCCTCGGACTGGGTACGCAAGTCGACATCAGCGTTGATCTGATTGCGTTGCAACCGTTGACCTGCGGCGAGTGTGCCGATAGCGGATTGCAGGTGACCACTCGGCTGCTAACGATTCTGGTGGTCGACGATTACCCGGCCAATCGATTGTTGCTGTCGCGGCAGCTGAGTTACCTGGGGCATCAGGTGCTGGAGGCTGAGAATGGCGAGCAGGGTCTTGTGAAGTGGCGCGAGCATGAGCTCGATTTGGTCATCACCGATTGCAACATGCCGGTGGTCAATGGTTATGAATTGGCGGGTGCAATACGCGATGAAGAGCGCGCCAATGGTTTGCCTCCCACGCTGATTCTGGGGTTTAGCGCCAATGCGCAGCCGGAGGAAAAGATCCGTTGCCTTGAAGCGGGCATGGACGACTGTCTGTTCAAACCGATCCGGCTGGCAGATTTGAGTGCGTGGCTGGCATCCCGATTTGTGAATGAGCCGCCAGCACCGGTTGCAGAAAAATCAACGTTCGAAATCGACCTGACCGGCCTGGAGCTCTACGTCGGTGAAGACCGGACGCTGATCAATCAGTTGTTGCACGAACTGGCCGAGACCAATCGCGATGATCGCGATGATCTGCTTGCTGCGCACGTCATTGGCAATCGTCACCGGCTGCAAGACCTGGCGCACCGCATCAAAGGGGGGGCGCGGATGGTTCGTGCAAAACGTTTGATCGAGTGCTGCGAACATCTGGAACGTGCCTGCGCCGAGGGGCGCGCGGCGTTGATCGACGAGGCCGTCGATCAATTGCAACACGCCATGGCACGCCTGGATCAGAACCTCAAGCGAGACTGACGCTTAATCCCACTGGGGGGCGATGCCTTTGGGGCTGGTCAGTCGCTGGCCACGATCCAGACCCGCAATCAGCGCCATGTCGGCATCGCTCAAGGTCAGTGTGCGGGCGTGCAGGTTGCTTTGCAGGTTGGCGCGTTTGGTCGACGAGGGGATCACTGCGTAACCCAGTTGCATGGCCCAGGCCAACGCGACGTGTGCCGGCGTCGCCTGCAGGCGATCGGCGATCTGCTGGATCACCGGGTCTTTCAGCACTTCGCCGTAAGCGAGGGTCATGTACGAGGTGATCTGGATGCCCTGGCTCTGCGCGAATTCGACGACCTTGCGGTTTTGCAGGTACGGGTGCAGTTCGATCTGGTTGGTCGCGATGTGTTCGGCACCGACCGCGGCGATCGCCTGTTTCATAAGGTCCACGGTGAAGTTGGACACGCCGATCTGCCGGGTCAGGCCCAGTTGTTTGGCTTCGAGCAGGGCGCCCATGAATTCCTCGACCGGCACTTGATCTTCCGGGGACGGCCAATGGATCAGTGTCAGGTCCAGGTAGTCGGTTTGCAGCTTTTGCAGGCTTTCCTTGAGGCTGTCGATCAGGCGATCCCTGGCGAAGTTGGCCACCCAGATCTTGCTGGTGATGAACAACTCGTCACGGGCGATGCCACTGGCGGCAATGGCTTCGCCGACCTCGGCTTCGTTCTCGTAGATTTGCGCGGTATCGATGACCCGATAGCCCAGTTCCAGGCCAGTGCTCACCGAATCGATGACCACCTGGCCTTGCAAGCGAAACGTACCAAGGCCGAATGCGGGAATAGACATCAATGACTCCAGGGGTTGCAGTGGGAATGGGCACGAGTATCCGCGTCTGCCCCCATGGGAAAAACCGCTGGATCGGCAAAGCAATGTTTACCGCAAGTCATGAATCGGGGGGCAGTCTGGGGGATTGGTAGTGTTTGGTCGGACGCTATCGCGAGCAGGCTCGCTCCCACATTGTATTTGCGTACACCATAGATTCACTGTGGGAGTGAGCCTGCTCGCGATAGCCGCGACTCGGTTTAAGGTCCTTACCCCCGTGTTCGGGCTTCTAGGCAATATCGCTGTGGCTGAATTCCTCGCCCAGAAAGTCGATCAATGCGCGCACCGACGGCAGCAGCCCACGGCGTGACGGGAAAATCGCGTGGACGATCCCGCACTTGGGGGCCCAGCCCGGCACCAGTTCCACCAGTCGGCCCGCGGCAATGTCATCGCGCACCACCACACTGGGCAGGTGAGCGATGCCGATCCCGGCTACCACGGCATGACGCAGCGCCAATAGGTCATCGGTGACCATTCGTGGCGCATGCCGGATCACCGCGCTGGCGCCATTGGCCCCAAACAATTCCCACTGATACTCACGCTGCGCCGCGCCCCAGTGCAGGCTTGGCAACCCGCTGAGGTCGGCCGGGGAGGCCGGTGATGACAGGCGCGGCACAAAGGCCGGACTGCCCACCAGGCACTGGGTGCTGTTGCCCAGCACCTTCATCACCATGTCGGTATTTTCCAGCGGCGGAAAGCGCACCCGCAGGGCGATGTCGAACCCCTCGTGGATCAAGTCGACCCGGCGGTTGGTGCTCTCGATGAACAACTCCACCAGCGGGTACTTGAGCATGTAGCGAGTCAGCATCGGCCCGACCCAGGAGTTGAGCAGCGCGGTCGGGCAACTGATGCGCACCAGGCCCTGGGGTTCGGAGCGGTTGCGTTCGATCAGTTCGGCAGCGCTTTCCGCTTCCACGCGCATGGCCAGGCAACGCTGGTAATAGGCCTGGCCGATTTCCGTCAGTGAACAATGCCGGCTGGTGCGGTGCAGCAGGCGTACGCCGAGGCGCTCTTCGAGCTCGGCTATGCGCCGGCTCAGCTTCGACTTGGGCATGTCCAGCGCCCGGCCGGCCGGGGCGAAGCCGTGGTGTTCCACCACTTGGGTGAAGTAGTAGAGGGTGTTGAGGTCTTCCACCATCGTTCTCCATATAGAACGCTAAGGCTGATTTTTGCAGTCTAGTGCATCAAAGGGTTCAGTTTTAAGCTTTGTCCATCGCGTCACATACCAGATTCGGAGGCGGAATGAAAAACATCATCGGTATCTACACCAGCCCACGGACCCATTGGGTCGGCGACGGTTTTCCGGTTCGCACGCTGTTTTCCTACGACAACCTGGGCAAACACATCAGCCCGTTTTTGCTGCTCGATCACGCCGGTCCTGCTGAATTCACCCCGACCACCGAGCGTCGTGGCGTTGGTCAGCATCCACACCGCGGTTTCGAAACCGTGACTATCGTTTACAAGGGCGAACTGGAACACCGCGACTCCACCGGCAGTGGCGGCAAGATCGGCCCAGGCGATGTGCAATGGATGACCGCCGCCTCGGGGATTCTCCACGAAGAATTCCACTCCGAAGGTTTCGCCAAAACCGGCGGCACCCTGGAAATGGTGCAGCTGTGGGTCAACCTGCCGGCCAAGGACAAAATGGCCGACGCCGGTTACCAGACGATTCTCGATGGCGACATCCCGAGCATCGCGCTCAAGGACCAGGCCGGCAGCCTGCGCTTGATCGCCGGTGAGTTCGATGGCCACACCGGCCCGGCGCGCACGTTTACCCCGATTGACGTCTGGGACCTGCGCCTCAACGGCGGCAAGTTGCTGACCCTGGACCTGCACGAAGGTCGTAACACGGCACTTGTAGTGTTGCGTGGCACGGTTCAGGTCAACGGTGTGGAACTGGTGCGCGAAGGGCAGTTGGCGTTGTTCGAACGCAATGGCCAGCAGCTCAGCCTGGAAGCCAATAACGACGCTGTCGTGTTGCTGCTCAGTGGCGAGCCGATCGACGAGCCAATTGTCGGTCACGGTCCGTTCGTGATGAACACCGAGCAAGAGATTCACCAGGCCTTTGCTGACTTCCAGTCAGGCCGGTTCGGTCGGATGAGCGGTTGAACTCAATGTTGTAACGCTGTGGCGTGTCGGGCGAGGGCGACTAGCCTTGCTTGGCCGCGTTTTAACGAACTATCAGGTTTCTCTCACGCCGACCCGTTCGGCATCGATAAAAAGCGAGGATTACTCCCATGACTACCTCTTACAAACGTCTCGACAAGGATAACGCCGCCGTTCTGTTGGTTGATCACCAGGCGGGTCTGCTTTCTCTGGTGCGCGACATCGAGCCGGACCGTTTCAAGAACAACGTGTTGGCCCTGGCTGACCTGGCCAAGTACTTCAAGTTGCCGACCATCCTCACCACCAGTTTCGAAACCGGTCCCAACGGCCCGCTGGTGCCCGAGCTCAAAGCGCTGTTCCCGGATGCGCCGTACATTGCCCGTCCTGGCCAGATCAATGCCTGGGACAACGAAGACTTCGTCAAGGCAATCAAGGCCACCGGCAAGAAACAACTGATCATCGCCGGCGTAGTGACCGAAGTATGCGTGGCGTTCCCGGCGCTGTCGGCACTGGCTGAAGGCTTCGAGGTGTTCGTGGTGACTGACGCTTCCGGCACCTTCAACGAACTGACCCGTCAATCGGCCTGGGACCGCATGTCGGCCTCCGGCGCGCAGTTGATGACCTGGTTCGGCCTGGCCTGTGAGCTGCATCGCGACTGGCGCAATGACGTGGAAGGCTTGGCCACGTTGTTCTCCAACCACATCCCGGACTATCGCAACCTGATGACCAGCTACAACACCCTGACCAACAGCAAATAAACCTGACAACTTAGATCCCCTGTGGGAGCGAGCCTGCTCGCGATAGCGGTCTGACAGTCACCCTCAATGGTGACTGGCATGACCTCATCGCGAGCAGGCTCGCTCCCACATTGGTTTTGCGTTAAATCCTCCTACAATGTGGCCAATCTGTGAGATCTTCGCGCCAATGGTCCTTGCTGGAGTTGCTTGATGCTGTCACTGCTTACCGATCACCCATTGATCTGCGCGATGGCTTTGATCCTTATCGATCTGGGGCTGTGGCGCCTGCTCAGTGCCAATGGCAGCAACTGGAAACTGTTGGTGCGGCTGGTGATTTTTTCGTTGTTCAGTGTCCTGCTGTTCAACGAAGGTCTGAACCCCATGGAAACGGCGCCCTGGGCCGACAACGTGCCGCTGCACCTGGCCGCCACCGGATTGCAGATCGGCTGGTGGCTGTTCGGCGCGCGTACCCTGACGGTGCTGATCGGCGCGGTGATGATGCAACGGGTCGGGCACACCGGGCGCTTGCTCCAGGATTTGCTCGGCGCGGTGATTTTCCTGATCGCGATCATCGCGGCTTTGGCGTACGTACTCGATCTTCCGGTCAAGGGTGTGCTGGCGACTTCAGGCGCATTGGCGATCATCGTCGGCCTGGCCTTGCAAAGTACCCTCAGCGACGTGTTCTCCGGCATCGTCCTCAACACCACCAAACCCTATCAACTGGATGACTGGATCTCGATCGACGGCACCGAAGGTCGGGTCATCGATATCGACTGGCGCGCGACGCGCCTGCAAACCTCGCAAGGCAGCATGGCGGTGATTCCCAACTCGCTGGCGGCCAAGGCCAAGATCATCAACTTCAGCCGTCCCAGCGACATTTTTGGTGTCTCCATCAGCCTGCAACTGAGCCCGCACGCGCGTCCGCAAACGGTGATCGACGCGCTGGAACGGGCGATGCAAGGGTGCCGTTATCTGTTGAGCAAACCGGCGCCGTGTGTCGCGTTGAAAGGCTCCAGCGCCACCGGCGTGGAATACGAGATCAGTGGTTTCGTGGTCTCCATGGACCAGAAGCGCATGGTCCGTAATCTGCTGTTCGACCTGGCATTCCGGCACTTGCAGGCCAGCGGTGTCAGCCTGTTGTCGAACGTCGAACCCAATGCACCTGCCAACCTGTCGCGGCCACGGGCATTGCTGGAGGCGTCGAACATTTTCTCGACCCTGCGTCAGGAAGAGAAAGAAACCTTCAGCCAGAACATGACCCTGCAAAACTTCCGCGCCGGTGAAATGATCCTGCCAGCGGGGGAGGTCAGCGATCATTTGTTCATCATCGAATCCGGTGTCGTGTCGGTGGAGCTAAGCCGTGGTGGGGTCAAGTTCGAGTCCGGGCGCATGGGGCCGGGTGAGGTGATCGGCGAGGGCGGTATTTTGTCCGATACGGCGCTACCGGCGGACTTCAGCGCCAAGACGTTCTGCAGCTTGTACCGGATCGAGAAGGAATACCTCAAACCGTGTCTGGATGCGCGACATGACATCAGCGAAGCGATGAAGGCGTTACTGGATTTCCGCTTGAACAAGGCGCAGACGTTGACTCAGGAAGCGCCTAGGGTTGTGCAGAAGAAGGGGTTTTTGCAGTGGCTGCGCAATCGAGCGTAGGGGCTTGAAGGTCATGGGCGCGGGTGTGGCAAAGGCATTTCGGATGAGGACGACATGGGCAGGAGGTACCCCATTGGCATCCTCAACTTCCCAATAATTGGCTATTTGCTGCATCTCAGTGCGGGATTAACGTAGCTCCACGCCCTTTATGACTGGAGCCCACCATGCAGCCGCGTATCGATTTCTACACCGCTTCCCCCGATGCACTCAAAGCCATGATCGCGCTGGAAACCGCTGTTTCGAAGCTGCCTCTGGAAAAAACCTTGATTGAACTGGTCAAGCTGCGCGCCTCCCAGATCAATGGCTGCGCCTTCTGTGTCGACATGCACACCGCCGATGCCCGCAAGGGCGGTGAAACCGAACGTCGGCTGTACGCGGTGTCGGTCTGGCGTGAAACGCCGTTCTTCACACCCCGTGAACGTGCGGCGCTGGCCTGGACCGAATCCTTGACGCTGCTGAGCCAGACCCACGCCCCTGACGAAGACTACGAACTGGCCACCGCGCAATTCACGCCTAGGGAAATGGTCGACCTGACCGTGGCAATTTCCACCATCAACAGCTGGAACCGCCTGGCAGTAGGCTTCCGCAAAATGCCTCAGGAGTGACACCTGGGCTCAATGAGCATCGGCACTCGGCGCGGCCGGTGGTTGCACCTTGCGCATCAAGGGCACCATCGCCGTGGCGATGATGAAGCAGACCATGATCATCAGAAACGCGTCGCCGTAGGTTTGCGTCTGCGCTTCGCGGTAGGTCAGCAGCCACAGCTGATGCAGGCTGGCGGTGACACCCGCGTCACCGCTTTGGCCAAGGGCGGCGAAGTTGTTGCCGACCTGGGACAGCCACTGATTCAGTGCTTCATTGGTGCTGTTGAGGTTTTCCGCCAACCGGGTGAAGTGCAGGTTGGTGCGGTCATTCAGAATGGTCGCGCACGCGGCGATGCCGATGGCACCCCCCAGGTTTCGCATCAGGTTGAATAACCCCGAAGCATGTTTGAGCCGCGCCGGTGCCAGACCACCCAAGGTCAACGTCACCGCCGGCGGCACCGCCAGTTGCTGGGCAATCCCGCGCAGTGCTTGCGGAAGCATCAATTCCTTGGCCCCCCAGTCATGGGTGATCGGGCTGAAATCCCACATCGACAACGCGAACAGTCCAAGGCCGATCATCATGATCCAGCGCAGATCGATGCGGTTGGCCAGAAAGGCGTACAGCGGAATCGCCATGATCTGGAACACCCCGGTGGAGAAAACCGCCAGACCAATGTCCAGCGCGCCATAGCCACGCACCCGGCCGAGAAACAGCGGCGTCAGGTAAATGGTGGCGAACAGGCCGATGCCGGTGACGAACGAAAAGAAACAGCCAAGGGCGAAGTTGCGGTCTTTCAGGGCGCGCAAGTCGACGATCGGGTTGGCGACGTGCAAGGTTCGACCAATGAACGCCAGGCCGGCCAGTCCGCTGATCCATGCCGTGGTCAGAATCGTGCTGTCGCTGAACCAGTTCCAGCGCGGGCCTTCTTCGAGGGTGTATTCCAGGCAACCGAGAAACAGCGCCATGAACACCATGCTCAAGTAGTCGGCGCCTTTGAGCAGCGACAATTCCGGCTGGTCGATTTTTACCAGCATCGGCACCGCCACCGCGACGAAAATCCCCGGCACCAAATTGATGTAGAACAGCCAGTGCCAAGAGGAAACATCGGTAATCCAGCCGCCGATGACCGGCCCCAGGGTCGGTGCCAACGACGCCACTGCGCCAATGGTTGCAGCCGCGATCACTCGTTGTTTGCCGGTGAAGAAAAAGAACGCGGTGGTGAACACCAGCGGGATCATCGAACCGCCGAGAAACCCTTGCAGGGCGCGGAAGACGATCATGCTCTGAATGTTCCAGGCCGCGCCACACAGCAGGCTGGCCAGGGTGAAACCCACCGCTGAAGCGCAGAACAGCCAGCGCGTCGAGAACACTCGGGACAGCCAGCCGGACAGCGGGATCACAATGATTTCGGCGATCAGGTAACTGGTCTGCACCCACGCTGTTTCATCGGTGCCGGCCGAGAGCCCGCCGCCGATGTCGCGCAGCGAGGCCGAGACGATCTGGATATCCAGCAGCGCGATGAACATGCCGATGCACATCGTGGCGAAGGCGAACACCTTGGTCGCCGTTGCCATGTCGGCGGCATTGAACGGTTGCGCGGGGGCGGCGAGGGCGCGGCTCATGGCGCGCTGGCCACGGCCGGGGTTGCAGGTTCCTTGCGAGTGTCCACTTCAGCGGTGACCGACAGGCCCGGACGCAGATGGCCGAGCACTCCATCGGCCGGATCAAGCACGATGCGCACCGGCACCCGCTGAACGATTTTAGTGAAGTTGCCGGTGGCGTTTTCCGGCGGCAGCACACTGAACTGCGAACCACTGGCTGGCGCGAGGCTGTCCAGATGACCGTGGAATTCCTGCCCCGAAAGCACGTCGGCATGAATGATCACCCGTTGCCCCGGTGTCATTCGCGATAGCTGATCTTCCTTGAAGTTGGCATCAACCCACAGCCCGCTGGCCGGTACCACTGACAGCAATTGCGAACCGGCCTGGGCATAAGCGCCGACCCGCGCCCGGCGATTGCCGATCACGCCGTCCACCGGGGCCTTCAGTTCGGTGTAACCCACATTCAACTGCGCCAGATCACGTTCGGCACGGGCCTGCATCAGCGCGGCGCGGGCTTGTTGTTTCTGGGTTGCGATCACATTCAACTGACGTTGTGCGGCGAGCAATTCCGCCTGGGCCCGGGCGCTGAGGGCTTGGGCGGTCTTGAAGGTGGCGTTGGCGCGTTGGGCGCTTTCCACCGAGACGGCGTTGCTGCCGACCAGTTTTTTATAGCGAGCATCGTCATCCCGTGAACGGGCGGTTTCGGCGCCGGCGGCATCGATCCCCGCGCGGGCCTGGCCGATCACCGCGTGTTGCAATTCTTCGGTGGCATCGAGATTGGCGAGCAGCGCTTCTTCGGCGGCCACCGCACCTTCGGCCTTGGCCAGGTTGGCGCGGTAATCGCGGGAGTCGAGACGAATCAGCACATCGCCGGCCTTGACCTTCTGGTTGTCGGTCACCAACACCTCTTCGATATAACCCGCCACCTTCGGCCCGATCACCGTCACATCGCCGCCGATGTAGGCGTCGTCGGTCTCTTCGATGAAACGGCCGGCGGTCCACCAGTGAGTCCCGTACAGCCCGGCGAACACCAGGGCAGCAATGACCGCAGTCAGCAAGATCAACCGTTTGAGCAGGGGAGGCTTGGGTGTGCTCACCGAGACAGCAAGGTCGGGTTCAAGGGTGGGCATGCTGGTCATGGAGATTACCTGTGGGAAACGGGTCCTTATTACGCGTGTAATATGACGTAGGTAATATTTTGTGGCAATTGATTTTTGTTGCCGGTCGTCAGGTGGTTACCAAGCGCCTGAGGTGATGCCGGTCACGTTCTGGAAGAAGGTGATGAACGCGCTGTCACTTACAAACCCGAGGTCGAAGGCGCTGTAGCCAATGTCCCGCCCGGTCGCGAGCAGTTCGATGGCGCGCATTAGCCGCCATTGCTGATAGCTAATGCCGTCTTCACGCTGGAAAATTCACCCGATGGTTCGGCCGCTGGCGCCGATCTGTTGTTCCAGGACTTGAAGCTCCGGTGGCAACTGCTCGAGCATTGCGAGCAGCGTCCGTGGCGTCAACAGCCAGCCAAATGAGCATTAGCCAATCTCCATTTGAAGCTGAATGTCAGTTCACAGTCGGAGTTGTTTGCCTTGTTGATCGAGTGGTTGCGCCAGCATCAAAAGATCGCAACCTGCGACAGCTCCTACTGGGGGATGCAGTTCCATGTAGGAACTGCCGCAGGCGTCTTTGCGACAGGATCTGTAGAACAGGCATATTGACCAACTGCGGTATGATTGCTCTGTCCATTAGTCAGTAGTTACTAATGGAACTGCTAGTGTATTGGGCTTACGCTCACGGCTGGGCTAAGGAAGTCTATGTGATAGCCGGAAGATCCATCACCAATAGCTAAATGAACCCCACTGATACCTTCATTCATCTGTGAGTTTATTTTGTAGTCAATACTTGACGCGATAGCCTCGTTTACCCCGATTGCAAACTCGGTCAGCTTAAGCCCGCGAGAACCAGCCGCAAGGTCCAAAAGTTTTATATGTTCCTCGTTTTTTACTTTCAGTGAGGTAATGATGTTGTCTTGAACTGATAAGAGTGCCCCTTCCTCCGATATGCGATCACTCAGCCATCTTAATGAGGTTTTCAATCCTACTGGCAATGTCGGGTTAGGTTTTCTCAGTACTGTCAGTATTCCCGCGATTTTCAGAGTTCCGCTAAAAGAAAACGGGCAAGATTCTTGTGGATTCATGTGTGCATAATGAACTTCAAAAAATTCCGCCACAGACTGAACAAAGTCGTGTTCTATGTCTTCGGCAAGTAGTGCGTATGGTTGTGCGTGAGGGAAAATAGTCACGCGCGCATCAGCGTCATTACCAGACAGGAAAAAGGATTCATTTGAATTGAGCATGTTCAACACGGATCGCTGTGTGCATAAGGCATGTTCAAAATTGCTGCTCAGCAAGAGCTCCAAGCTGTAGAGTGCACTAGCTAAGGAAGGCTCGAATACTTGCGTTGCGCAAAAAACGCTTTTTTTATTTTTTGTATTTTTTGCAATATCAAACGTCAATTTTGCAGCGTCATTACTAAAGGAAAAAATAATACTATTTTTTGGTAGCTTATCAATCTCAGAAATATTTTCCGTGTTGAAACCTAGGTGGCCACATTCTCTGAGAAAGTCTTCTGAGTCTGAAATTATTGATAACTCCCCCCGACCAAAGAGCGTCGATATCATTTTTGATCTTGGCATAATATCCTCCTGTTTATTTTCAATGAGCGGCAAGAGAGTTCTTGTCGCTCATTGGTGTTATTTACTCTCCAGTGTGGGCCCACGCCAGAGGTGCCCAACCAAAATTATCCGGGCCAGAAGTGATTCGGTTGAGTTTCTCTGTGATGATATTTTTATTTTTCATCTGATCTTCCTTTTTCATTTTGTTGGTTTGTACTCCCTGAAATGTTTGGGAGTGGACTAATTAATACAGGATTTTTTTACGTGTTAAAGGATTTGTTGGGGTTTTTTTAGAATTAATTTGACTGTTATCGTTTTCGTAAAGCTCTACAGGTTATTTGTGTAGGGCGTGTCTGTAGTCCTGTTCTGAAAATCTAATATTTTTCATTTTGGGGTTGTGGCTGATGACCTAATGTAGTTAGGTTGGTTTATGGGGGGTTGTTTTTTGAAAGCCAAATGTTCAGCTGATAATAGAGGGTTATATAGTGCATGCATCAAAGAAATACCTGACAGATATATCTGTCCATCAAGCCCTGCTACTGGTTGATCTTACCGAGGCAAGCACTCCCGATCACGCCGTCCGACTATTGCTAAATGAAGTTCTTCAGGGGCTTGCTGAAAAAGGCTGGCCCCAAGCGCAACTTCAGACCGGACCGCGAATTGTGTCTGCTGAAGAAAATTACGGTTTGCTGGGTTATGACCCAGCAGAGGTCACTCTTGGGAGTGAACACACCCGTTGGGTCGATGAGTGTTCTCTTTTGCGTACACAAACCACCAGTCAAATTCCGGCGGCACTTCAGCGTGCGGCCCATGTGCGGCAACCGGGGGAGACGATATTGCTGGCCGCGCCAGGTATCACTTTTCGTCGAGACAGTCGGGACCGTTGGCATTGCGCAGAACCACATCAAATGGATATTTGGGTGCTGGGTGATCCGGAACTGTCGACGCATGACCACTTGTTGCGTCTGGTCAGCGATATCCTCAAAACAGCCGTTCCTGACAAACGCTGGGTCTACAGCGATAGTCCGCATCACTACACGGAGGGTGGGATCGAAGTGAATGTGTTGAATGACGGCACTCCGGTCGAGGTGCTGGAGTGCGGTCGTATTGCTACTTCTTTGTTAGAGCGTTTGAAGATTGATCCGCTGCGTCATGGAGGGCTGGCGCTCGGGATGGGGTTGGATCGACTGACCATGCTGCGCAAGGGAATTCCGGATATTCGCCTGTTACGTGATCAGAACGTACGAGTACAGGCGCAGATGCATGATTTGAATCCCTGGAGCGCTGTATCACGTTTGCCTTCGATTGCTCGTGATATTTCGTTGGCGGTAACGCCGGGGTTAAGTGAGGAAGTGTTGACCGAAAGGATGTTACAAGCTGCTGGCGACAACTCTGACTGGATCGAGGAGATGCAGGTCAAGGGACGTTGGGGATTCTCGGATTTACCTGTGCAGGCAATTGAACGCCTCGGACTGTTGCCGGGCCAGGAAAATGTGCTTCTGCGCGTTGTACTGCGTGATTGTTCGCGATCAATCACTACCCACGAGGCGAACGCCTTATATGCGAACATTCAGTCAGCGTTGCATGAAGGTGCGCCGGGGGCGGGTTACAGAATGGATCTTCCCAAGGCTTGAAACCGCAGCACAGAAATGACACAAACGGAAATCGGAGACGATCATTTCGGAAACCTCCCACACCCAGGATTTGAGCTTCCCGGTAGGGTCAACGGCCCCCGGCGTCCTGCCGGGGCACCTCCAAGGAAGAACGAACCATGACCAGAAAGGCCGTTATCGTTTTCAGCGGCGGACAAGACTCAACCACCTGCTTGATCCATGCATTGCCGATATACGATGAAATTCACTGCATTACCTTTGATTATGGCCAGCGCCATCGTGCGGAAATCGAAGTGGCGCAACAGCTTTCAAAACAGCTTGGCGTGAAGGTGCACAAGGTATTGGACACTTCGTTGTTAAGCGAACTGGCCATTAGCAGTTTGACGCGGGACCACATTCCAATTGCAAGGAGCACGGGGGAGGGCGTGCCTGATACGTTCGTGCCTGGCAGGAATATTCTGTTTTTAACGTTGGCTTCTATTTATGCCTATCAAGTAGGCGCTGAAGCTGTCATCACAGGTGTGTGTGAAACAGAGAGCTCTGGCTACCCGGATTGTGGTGATGAGTTTGTTAAGGTGTTGAATAGCGCCATTCAGTTGGGCATGGACTATAAGGTACGAATCGAAAGGCCGCTTATGCGGCTTAGTAAGGCAGAGACTTGGGCTTTGGCTGATTACCATAAGCAACTGGATTTGATTCGTTACCATACATTGACTTGCTATAGCGGGATAATGGGAAGTGGGTGCGGTGGCTGTGATGCGTGTGCTCTTCGTGCGAAAGGATTAAGTGAGTTTCTCGAAAGCAGAGTGAAAGTTTTGAATAGTCTGAAAATCAAACTAAAACTGTAAAAGTAGTTTACTGCGAGTAGAGGGTCATTAACGGCAACCCCCTACTTTTTGTGTCGTTCGGGTTGCGTTCGCAGAATGTTTGCGTTTGGAGAGGGGGTCCATAGTGAGCTGGACGCCTTCTCTTCGTATTGTCGATCAATTAAGCCGTAACCCGAGCTGGCGAAGCCTGCGTTCGGTTCGGGCCGCGTTCGGACGTAGCGGTCGTAAAACCTGAGTTTGCGGTCTTCCTGAAACACCGCAGCGGTTATGACTTAGGCGCGCAGCTATTGAATTTGAAAGTCGGTGCCGGGGTGAAGAACATTTTCGACAAGCAGTACTTCACCCGTTCCAGCGACAACAATTCGGGGATGTACGTTGGCGCTCCGCGCACGTTCTTTGTGCAGGCCAGCGTCGGGTTCTGAGGCCGAGGTGACTTCATCGCGAGCAGGCTCGCTCCCACACTTGATCGGCGTCGAACACAGACAATGTGTGCCCCGAAGATCCTTGTGGGAGTGAGCCTGCTCGCGATGCTTTTAGACCTTCAACACCTTCCCACCAATGGCCACCGCCACCAGCAACACCGCCATCAACCCGAAGGCAAAACTCAAACTGCTGCCATGGGCGATAAACCCGATCAACGCAGGCCCCGCGAGAATGCCGGCGTAGCCCAACGTGGTAATGGCTGGCACGGCGACGCTTTCGGGCATCACCGTCTGTTTGCCCACTGCGGTGTACAGCACCGGCACAATGTTCGAACAACCCGCCCCCAACAATGCATAACCCACCAGCGCCGCTTCCCAGCTCGGGGCGAAGGTCGCCACAAACAGGCCCGTTGCGGCCGTCAACCCACCGAACACAATTACCCGCGTGGCGCCGAGACGACGCACGATCGAATCACCGGTCAAACGCCCGACGGTCATGGTCAACGCGAACGCCGCATAACCCAGTCCCGCATACGCGGTGTCGATCCCGCGCTCCTGCGCCAGGAACACCGCGCTCCAGTCGAGCGCCGCGCCTTCGGCGAGGAACACGATGAAACACATTCCGCCGATGAACAGCACGATGCCATGGGGAACGGCAAACGCCGGCCCCGAACTTTCGCTGCCGTAAGGCAAGAGGTGCGGCGCGGCCTTGGCCAGGGCGATCAGCAGCATCACGATCACCACCAGCGTCGCCCCCAGCGGTGAAACCCCGAAGCCGAGCAAGGCACTGACGCCCGCCGCACCGACAATCCCGCCGAGGCTGAACAGCCCATGGAAGCCCGACATCATGGTCTTGCCGCTGGCCCGTTCGACGATCACCGCTTGCAGGTTCACCGTCGAATCCACCGTGCCCAACCCCGCGCCGAACATGAACAACGCGGCAATCAACGCCGGAATCGACGTCACCGTCGCCAACAGCGGCAGGGCCGCGCAGATCAGCAACACCCCGGCGCTCACCACCCGGCGACAGCCGAAACGCGTGGCCAGAAGCCCCGCCATCGGCATCGCCAGAATCGACCCCACCCCCAGGCACAACAGCAGCAAACCGAGCGTCCCTTCATCCAGCCCGGCCCGAGCCTTGGCGTAGGGCACCAGCGGCGCCCACGCGGCGATGCCGAAACCGGCAATAAAAAAGGCGATGCGCGTGGACATCTGTTCCAGGCGTCCGGGAACAAATGCGGTTTGAGTGTTGAGGTTGGTCATATCAATCCTTGGCAAAAAACGTCGCGTCCCCAAGGGACAGTGATCGACCTGCGAGGGTTCGATATTCAGTCCGCGGGATTGGCAGTCAGGCAGGGCGCCATCGTTGCACAGCGTGACCCTCTGCCGCGAGCGCAAGTGCCGACATTGTCCGGTTGGAGGCGATGAAGGGAAAAATCGACGGTTGAAAATAGCGTCGATGCATTTTTCCATTGGTAACGAGGTCGTTGGTCAACGAGCAACAAAACGCCTCACCTCGACGACCTGAGTCCCTTCCACCTGAACATGCAAAAGCGCCGCTGGAAGGGAATGCTCACCGTCGAAACACTCAACAATCACGGTTTTGGCCGCTGTCGCCTGCACCGAAAGATGATGTGATTGGCGCAACAGACGTTTGATCGCGGCACTCAGGGGAATGGGCGAATGGCCCTTGCGAACTTGCTCGCAAAACGCCAGCGCCACCTCGCGCGGTGCAGGCGGGGGCGGCGAAACTATTCCTGCTTCATCAAACAGTCGGTTGAGCTGGTCGGCCGCGGACACGGCTCTCGGGAAACCGGCGAATGCTGAAGCTTGCAGCAATATCCCTGTCATCTCTCCCGGTGCGAGCCCCGAAGCCAACCCCGTCTTGAAGTGCACACTCAAGGGTGGCCCCACCATCCCGGCCGCGACAATTGCGGCGAACGATACCGCTTCGCGCAGACGTGGGTCCAAGTCCGGACGGCCATGCAAGTAACCGTAAACAACGCCGACCGCCAGCTCACCCAGGGCCGGAACCGTTCGAAAGAGTGCGTCCAGTCGGGCGCCTCCGTCTGGCACCAGGTCGATAAAGATTTTTCGGCCCTCGCGGTACAGCGTGGGTATGGGAGCGTCTGGGTGTTTGCTGCTCATGGGGTGTTCCGAGCATGAATAAAGAATTTCACTCTGGGCCCGGTCTGAAAGATTGTCTGCTGTCATAAGTGACAGGTTCAGCAGATTTGTTCGCAATAAGAGGTGATCGGTCTATAACGGAAATGCTTGCGGAACGCCTTGCGCGTTTACGCCCGGGCGGTATTTCATCGCCGGACATTGACGCCTAAAGTACAGGCACTTTCTGGCTGACTTCAGGACCGATCCATGACGCCGTTCTACGATGCTCGAGGCAATATCTATGCGGTTGTGGCGCCTGACGCCGTGCGCCGGGGCGGTATCAATCTGCCCGAGCAGGCCAGTCGCGCTGCGCAAATTCGTGCGGCATGGACGGTTTCGGCTATCGAGGCCTTCTGCGGCTGGGCACCCGGTACACAACCGCCAGGCAGCAAGGATCATCGCTGCGATGGCTTGCTGATCGGGCCGTTTCAAGACTCGCCACCGTTTGATCTGCTGATCGTCAACACCGACGGCACTCTTGCCGAGCGCAGTGGCAATGGATTGACGATTTTCTCTCAAGCCCTGAGTGAACAAGGGCTGCTGCCGGGGGACGAGGTTTGTTTGCTCAGGGTTCATCACGACAAGGCTGATGCGGCTTCACCGGTGGGCACGTCGGTGAAACCGGCCGAGGTCGAGGGTGTGAAAGGGTTTTGGCTGGATCTGGGCAAACCCTCGTTCGGGCCTGATGCGGTGAGGGCAAAAGGGGTTGAAAGCGTGCTGTTCAACGGTCGCGACGTCAGCCATGTGCAGGCGTTGTCGGCGCTTGATTCCTCCTGGTCTCGAAGCCAGTTCGTGCGTATCGGCAATCCGCATTGTGTGACGCTTTTAGACAACGCCGATGCATTGCCGAGCAATGAGCAGATGCGCGAGCCGGGGTTGTCCGAAGGGCTGACGCGTATCGCTTACGCCACACCGACCGGGGCGGGGGAGCCGTGTGCTGCTGGCGTGAATCTGCAATGGGCGATGCATGAGTCTGAAGGGCGAGTCGTCGCGCGGGTATTCGAGCGCGGAGAAGGGCCGACGGCGTCGTCGGGCACCAGCGCCAGTGCGGTGGCTTGCGCGGCGTGGCGGGTGGGTTGGGTCGGTGCCGGGGAGGTGAAGGTGGTCATGCCTG
This sequence comes from Pseudomonas sp. PDM10, assembly GCF_014852295.1. NCBI lineage: Bacteria > Pseudomonadati > Pseudomonadota > Gammaproteobacteria > Pseudomonadales > Pseudomonadaceae > Pseudomonas > Pseudomonas sp. PDM10. The sequence goes on from NZ_JACVBJ010000007.1 coordinate 62,481, forward strand.
GCGGTACGGCGCCGATTTTGTTGGAGGAATTAGAGGGGGAATTGAGTCGGGTCAGGCTATTCGGTACGGCTCGATTGATGGATTGAATTAAAGATTGCCTTCGCGAGCAAGTCGAATCGTCGCACCGCCGCTCCCACAGTGGATCTGAGTGTACTCAGCGTTTGCGTCCACTGGAGATCTACTGTGGGAGCGGCGGTGCGACGATTCGACTTGCTCGCGAAGGCGTCAGCCCAGCCAACGCAAATCTCAGCTCTGATCGCCGAAGAACTCGACCACCGGCATCTGCCACAGTGGATCTGAGGTGTACTCAGCGTTTGCGTCCACTGGAGATCAATTGTGGGAGCGAGCCTGCTCGCGATGAGGTAAGCCCAGCCAACGCAAATCTCAGCGCGGATCGCCGAAGAACTCGACCACCGGCATCTCCCACAGTGGATCTGAGGTGTACTCAGCGTTTGCGTCCACTGGAGATCAATTGTGGGAGCGAGCCTGCTCGCGATGAGGCAAGCCCAGCCAACGCAAATCTCAGCTCTGATCGCCGAAGAACTCGACCACCGGCATCTGCCGCTTCATCAACACCTTGCCATCGCGCACCGAATACAGCGGCAGGCCCTGGCTGCGGATCACCTCGTAATCGCTGTCCGCCGACAGAATCAGCAAATTCGCTGGCCGTCCGCGTTCCAGTCCATAACGATCACCCAGGTTCATGGCCTTGGCGCTGTTGTCGGTGACCAGGTCCAGCGCGCTTTGCAGGTTGCGGTAACCGAGCATGTGGCAGATGTGCAGGCCGGCTTCGAGCACTCGCAAGATATTGCCGTTGCCCAGCGGATACCACGGATCGACGATCGAGTCCTGACCAAAACACACGTTCATCCCCGCTTCCAGCAACTCATTCACTCGGGTCACGCCACGGCGTTTCGGGAAGTTGTCGAAGCGCCCTTGCAGGTGAATGCTTTCGGTGGGGCAGGAGACAAAACTGATCCCCGAATGCCCGAGCAGGCGAAACAGTTTGGCGCAGTAAGCGTTATCGTAAGATCCCATCGCCGTGGTGTGGCTGGCGGTGACCCGTGAGCCCATGTCGCGGCTGCGGGCTTCTTCAGCCAGTACCTCAAGAAAGCGTGAGTGCGGGTCGTCGGTTTCATCGCAATGCACGTCCACCAGGCAACCGGTGCGCTCAGCCAGGTCCATCAGGAATTTGACTGAACTCACGCCTTGATCGCGGGTGTACTCGAAATGCGGAATACCGCCGACCACATCGGCGCCCATGCGGATCGCTTCTTCCATCAGCTCGCGACCGTTGCGGTACGACTCGATGCCTTCCTGCGGGAACGCAACAATCTGCATGTCGATCAGGTGACGGCTTTCCTCGCGCACTTCGAGCATCGCCTTGAGCGCGGTGAGCTGCGGGTCGGTGACGTCGACGTGGGTACGCACGTGCTGGATGCCGTGGGCGGCGAGGGTCTGGATGGTTTTCTTGGCGCGGGTTTTGGTGTCCTCTTCGGTGATGGTCACCTTGCGCTCGCCCCAGCACTCGATGCCTTCGAACAGCGTGCCGCTCATGTTCCAGCGCGGTTCGCCGGCGGTGAGCGTGGCGTCGAGGTGGATGTGTGGCTCGACGAAGGGTGGCACCACCAGGTTGCCGCCGGCGTCCAGATCATCGGGGCCCAGGGTCGGCGCTTCAGTCTGTCGGGCGATGTTGCTGATCAGGCCGTTTTCCAGGTGCAACTCATGCAGGCCATCTTGGTTGCGCAGGCGGGCATTGATGATGTGCATCAGGCGAATCCTTTTATAGATCTTGTAATGGTGCGTTGGCAGTACGGGCACCCAGCACGCCGGTCAGTACCACATACGTTAACGCGGCAGCGGCAATTCCTACCAGTGGCGCGACCCACGGTGAACTGAACGCGGTAACGGTGCCGACTGCGTAGGCGGCCAAACCGGGCCAATTGAACGCCGGCAACCGGGCGTCGACCAGGCGTGGATATTGACCACGATAGCGGTAGAAGAAGTCCGCCATGATCACGCCGCCAATCGGTGGAATCACAGTGCCCAGCAGAATCAGGTAGGGCACCAGCAGGTCGTACATGCCCAGCAGGGCAAGCAATGTGCCGATCACCGCGCCCGCCAGGGTCACGGTTTTGCGACGGCCAGTGCGCAGCAGGTTGCAACCGGCGACGGCGAAGTTGTAGATGGTGTTGTCCTGGGTACTCCAGATATTGAGCAGCAACATCGCCATCGCCGCCATGGCGAAGCCTTGCAACAGCAACACTTCGACCACGTCCGGTTGCTGGTAGACGATGGCGCCATAGGCCCCGATCAACACCATCAGGCCGTTGCCGATGAAGAAGCCGATCAGGCTCGCCAGTACCGCGACGCGTGCTGAACGGGAGAAACGCGTCCAGTTGGTCGCCTGGGTTGCGCCGCTGACAAAGGTGCCGAACACCAGGGTGATTGCGGTCGACCAATCCAGTGTTCCCGTCGGGACTACCGCGAGCAAACCGTCGAGGCCGCCGACCTTCACCGTGGCCACCCACATCGACAGCATCAGCAGCAACATCATCGCCGGTACGGCGATGTACGACAGAATCTCCAGGCCGCGATAACCGACATACGCGGTCGCGCAAAACACCAGGCCGAACAGCACCATCAGCCCGAGAACGGTGCCCTCGCTCAATTCGAAATACTTGCCCAGCACCACGGCGGCAGTAGCTGTGCCCCAAGCGTACCAGCCGATCTGGGTAAAGCCGAGGATCAGGTCGCTGAGCTTGCTGCCCACTTCACCGAAGCAAAAGCGTCCCATCAGCACCGAGTTCAGACCGCTCTTGAAGGCGATGTAACCCAGGCCGGCAGCGTAGATCCCCAGCAGCAGATTGCCGACGATAATCACCGCCATCATCTCGCCGAAACTGAACGCCACACCGAGCTTGCCGCCGGCAAACATGGTCGCGGTAAAAAAGGTGAAACCCAGCAGCACCATGGCCGTTGAGGCCAGGCCTTTGCGGGCATGCATCGGGACTTCGCTGAGGGGGTAATCGTTGCCGGGATCGTTCTGCGTCATGGGGCGTTCCTTGCTGAATGAGTGACGCGGGGGCGTGTTGCAGTGGTCGTGCCAAGCGTGGGGTGGTGTAGTTATTTATAGCCGAGCCGACGGAGTTGGCTTGAGGAAGGGCGCGAAAGAGGTGCACCTGAAGGAACACAGAACCATGTGGGAGCGGGCTTGCTCGCGAAAGCGGTGTGTCAGTCACAGCAGATGTCGACTGATACACCGCTTTCGCGAGCAAGCCCGCTCCCACATTTGATTCGGTTTTTTCAGGGGGATTTTTGTTGTGGGAGGAACCGCAGGAGCGCCGCGACGATCGCTTCCGGCGCATCTTCCTGGACCAGATGCCCGGCATTCGCAATCGCCTGAAACCGCGACCCGGGAATCATCTGATGCAATGCCTGCCCGCGTTCAATGGGAATCCACTGATCGTCTTCCCCCCACAGAATCTGCACCGGACAACGAATCGTCGGGTACAGCCCTTCGGCCTCACGGGTATAGCGCTCGTCCATCTGCGCGATCTGCCGATAGAACGCCGCTTGCCCCGGATCGCCGAGCCAAGGCTGCACGTAAGGCGCGAGTTGATGATCAGGCATCTCGCGCTTGATCGCCCCGCGAATATACGCCGGCACAATCGCCCGCTGAATGTAATCGGGCAGGCCCCTGAATGCCGCCTCATGCTGGCGCACATGCTGTACAAACGGCGAACCCCAGGGCGTCAGCGCCACGGGATCGATCAGCGTCAGGCTGCGGTAGTCCTTGCCGTTCAGCAGATGAGTACGCAGAGCGGTGGCGCCGCCGAAGTCGTGAGCGACGACGTCTGGTCGCGCCAGACCCCAGTGATCGAGCAAGTGAGCCAGCAGGTCGTTCTGTACACCCAGCGACACATCGCCCTCGATTTTCTCCGATAGCCCATAACCCAGCAGGTCAAAGTAATGCACCCGATGGGTGGTGATGAAGTGCGGTGCAATCCGGTGCCACACGTAAGAAGAGAAGGGCGTGCCATGCACGAACACCAGCGGCGGACCGTCGCCCCGTACGGCGTAACGAACGGAGCGCCCGTTGAAACGATAAGTCTGAGGCAGCGGCCAGTCAGTCATTGGGGGTGTCCTCTTGGCGTGGGGGAGCCAAAAAGCATAGGCATAAAAAAACAGCCATTGAAGGCTGTTTTTATATTCACTGACGAAACGCAGTTCACTGTGGGAGCGGCGGTGCGGCGATCCGACTTGCTCCCACAAGGTGATTTTTATCGGCGTTTAGATCGGCTTATTCGCCGTGATAGATGCAACCGCTGGTGCATGTCTCGTGAATGCGGATCGCGCTGAGTTCCGGCAGCAGAGGCTTCAATTCCTTCCAGATGAATTTGGCCAGCACTTCACTGGTCGGGTTTTCCAGACCGGGAATGTCGTTCAGGTAGTTATGGTCCAGGCGCTCATAGAGCGGCTTGAAGATCGCCTTGATTTCCGAGAAATCACGGATCCAGCCCGTGTGCGGATCGAGGTCGCCGCTCAGGTGGATCGCCACTTTGAACGAGTGACCATGCAGGCGGCCGCACTTGTGGCCTTCCGGTACGTGGGGCAGGCGGTGGGCGGATTCGAAGGTAAATTCTTTGAAGATTTCCACAGTGATTTCAGCTCTGTCAGGTGGCGATCGCCGCGGCGATGTGGGCAGGCGGCGAGTTTAACAGTTTGCGTTTGGCGTTGCGGGAAAACACTGACTAAAGGGTCAGCAAGCGCTCCCCGAGGCGACCGCTGGCAGCCAGTTCGAGGAACTCATCGCCCATGCGACGGCTTTCATCCATCGTCGTGCGCCAGTATTTCTGTCGGCTCGGGGCATCGCCCATGAAGTGTTTGAAGTCGTTGCGGTCCGGGAGTTTGCCGTAGGGCAGGCGCGCCAGGTAATCCTTTGACGGCGCCAGCAACAGGACATCCTGCAAGCGCGCAGGACACGCGCGGCGCCATGGCAGTGTCTTGTCGAACCAGCCGGGAATCACCCGGTCGGTGAAATGCGGATAGAGCACGATGTCGTTGCCGCTGTAGGGCAGGTCGAGGTGATAGTCCAGCAGACCGCCATCGCGAAACGTCCCGGCACCGGCACCCGGCAGATTACGCACGCCTTCCATCACCATCGGGATCGAGCCTGAGGCGAGCAAGGCCTGGCGCAGGTTGCCGGCATTCAGCGCAACGAAGCGCGAGGGGAAATCGTTGAGAGCATGGACCGGCGGGGCCAGGCGCGGATCGTGAATGATCAGCCGCTCGAAATGCCGCGACAGGCGCGCCCGGCCGCGCAGGTTGTCGGCGATCACCGATGACAGGCCCAGCCCCAGTCGGCCGCGATGATCGTCCGCCAGCAGGCCGTGGCTTTTGACCACCATGATGTTCAGTCGGTAATGAGCGTTGTCCAGAATCGAGGCATCGCGGCCGTCGAGCAGCTCATCGAGCATGCGCCGGGAGCTCTGGCTGATCTGCGCCATGGTCACGCCCTTGGCGAAGTTCTGCTCGGTGTAGAGGTGACCGAGGCGGCGGATACCTTCGGCGGCATCCGGCAGACACGCGCTGGCGAAGCGCCAGGAACCCACCGACGCACCGATCAACGAGCGCTCCCGCGGTGCCGTCGGCAGCCATTCGCCGAACAACGCCAGGTCCAGACCTTGAATCCCCAACGCCTTGGGCCCCCCAGCGGCACCCGGCAGTGTGCCGACATCGGCGGCGCTCAAACCGTTTTCACGGATGCGCGCCAAGGCACGAGGGCCGGCCTTGAGGGTCAGGGAGGGGAACTTGATGTGGAAAGCGGTCATACCGGTCTCGAATGCAGGCAAGCGGGGGATTATAGACATGCACGGTCATTGTGGGAGCGAGCCTGCTCGCGATGGCGGTGGTTCAGCCAGCATTAATACCGACTGATACACCGCCATCGCGAGCAGGCTCGCTCCCACAGGGTTTTGTGCAGGGCGGTGATGTCGTGTTGCCAGCTCAATGATGGCAATTCAGTTTCAATTAAGTTCGCCCCGTTAAGGTGCACTCCCTCGGCAACACATAAAAAAATACGGAGACACCCCATGAAAACCCTGACTGCCCTGTTCACCGCGTCCATCATCGGCATGACCGCCAGCATCGCCCACGCTCGCGACCTCGGTCCCGACGAAGCCCTGAGGCTGCGCGACGCTGGTACCATTGTGTCTTTCGAGAAGCTCAACGCCACCGCTCTGGCCAAACATCCCGGCGCCAAAATCACCGAAACCGAGCTGGAAGAAGAGTACGGCAAGTACATCTATCAGGTGGAAATGCGCGACCCTCAGGGCATTGAGTGGGACCTGGAGCTGGACGCCGTCAGCGGGCAGATTCTCAAGGATCATCAGGATACGTAATGAAGGTGTTTTCTTTTTCACAGCGGTGCACGAGAGGTCGAATGGCTCTGGCGCTTCTGGCTTTTTGCTCGGTGGCCATGGCTCGCGACCTGGATCAGGACGAAGCCCTGCGCCTGCGTCAACAGGGTGTGATCCTGCCGCTGGAGCAGCTGTTGCAGCAAGCGCTGGACCGTTACCCCGGGGCCAAATTGCTGGAAGCCGAGCTTGAAGAGAAACACGAGGTCTACGTTTATGAAGTCGAGTTGCTGACCCGTGAAGGTGTGGTCCGCGAACTGGACCTTGACGCCACCACCGGCCAGTTACTGAAAGACAAGGAAGATTGATCGATGCGTTTGCTTCTGGTGGAAGACCATGTGCCGCTGGCCGACGAACTGATGGCTGGCCTCAACCGGCAGGGTTACGCCGTGGACTGGCTGGCCGACGGTCGCGACGCGGTGTATCAGGGCAGCAGCGAGCCTTATGACCTGATCATCCTCGACCTCGGCCTGCCGGGTTTGCCTGGGCTCGACGTGCTGACGCAATGGCGGGCCGCTGGCCTGTCGACGCCCGTGCTGATCCTCACCGCCCGTGATTCCTGGGCCGAACGAATCGAAGGCCTCAAGGCCGGCGCCGACGATTACCTGACCAAGCCTTTCCACCCCGAAGAGCTGCACTTGCGCGTCCAGGCGCTGTTGCGCCGTTCCCACGGCCATGCCAACCAGCCAACGCTCAAGTCTGCCGGGCTGCACCTGGACGAAGGCCGCCAATGCGTGACCCGCGACGGCGCCGACATCCAGCTCACTGCCGCTGAATTCCGCCTGCTGCGTTATTTCATGCTGCACCCCGAGCAGATTCTGTCCAAAAGCCACCTCGCCGAACACCTCTACGACGGTGAAACCGAGCGCGATTCCAACGTGCTCGAAGTCCACGTCAACCACCTGCGGCGCAAACTCGGGCGTAGCGTCATCGAAACCCGTCGCGGCCAGGGTTACCTGTTCGGCGGGCAAGCCCAGTGAGGTCGATCCAGCGCCGCTTGAGCCTGGGGCTGATCAGCGTGATGGTGATCGTCGGCCTGGTGCTGGCGCAGACCAGCCTGTGGCTGTTCGAAATGGGTTTGCAGCGCTACCTCGAAGCCGGGCTGCGCGACGACAGTGAAAACCTGCTGGTGGCGCTGGTGCGTGGGCCGCAGGGGTTACAGCTGGATGAGCGACACCTGTCACCGGCCTATCAGCGACCGTTTTCCGGGCATTACTTCCGCATCGATTTCGCCGACAGCCATTGGCGCTCCCGTTCGCTATGGGATCAGGAACTGCCGCGCCTCGACCATGCCGGCCTGCACAGCAACCTGCAATTGGGGCCGGAAGGCCAGCAATTGCTGGTGCTGCGTTCAGACTATCGACGGCTCGGCCAATCGATCTCCATCAGCGTGGCCCAGGATTACACGCCGGTGCGCGAGAGTTTCCAGCGCATGCGTCAGGTCGGATTGGGCCTTGGGCTGACGGGGCTGCTGCTGATTCTGCTGCTGCAACGGATCACCGTGCGCCGCGCCTTGCGCCCGCTGGAAAAGGCCCGCGAGCAGATCGCCCAGTTGCAGCAAGGCCAGCGCTCGCAACTCGATGATCAGGTGCCGGTAGAGCTTGAACCGCTGGTGGCGCAGATCAACCATTTGCTGGCGCACACCGAAGACAGCCTCAAGCGTTCGCGCAATGCGTTGGGCAACCTCGGCCACGCCTTGAAAACCCCGCTGGCGGTGTTGTTGAGCCTGGCCTCAAGCGAGAAGCTCGATGCGCATCCGGAGCTGCGCAAAGTGATGCAGGCGCAACTGGAACAGGTTCAGCAGCGACTCAATCGCGAACTCAATCGCGCACGGTTATCCGGCGATGCGTTGCCGGGGGCGTTGTTTGATTGCGATGCTGAATTGCCTGGATTACTGGCGACGTTGAACATGATTCATGGCGAGCATCTGGACCTCAGCTATGTGGCGCCGAAGGGGTTGCAACTGCCTTGGGATCGTGAGGATTTGCTCGAACTGCTCGGTAACCTGCTGGACAACGCCTGCAAATGGGCGGATGCCGAGGTTCGGTTGAGCGTGGTCGAGACGGCCGAAGGGTTTGAGTTAAGCGTGCAAGACGATGGGCCGGGGATTCCCGAAAACCAGCGCGATCAGGTGTTCAGCCGGGGTACTCGGCTTGATGAACAAACGGATGGGCATGGGTTGGGATTGGGGATTGTGCGGGACATCGTCGATACGTGGGGCGGGGTGTTGCGGCTGGAGGAGAGTGAGTGGGGCGGGTTGAAAGTGGTGATTGAGTTGCCTAAGCGTTCAGGCTGAAAGCCACCCCCTCTCCCCACTGGGGTGAGGGGGAAAGGGAGCTGATCTCCATTGGCTTCTAATGCCGAGTTCGACTCTATTTTCTCGGTCGCAGAATATCTAAAAACCAACTCGGTCAGTCCCCTCTACCCTCTGGGGAGAGGGTTAGGGTGAGGGGTGGTTCTCAGACCCGAAACTGATCCATCAAACTCTGCTGCTGATTCGCCAGGCTATTGAGTGACTGACTCACCCGCGCCGATTCATTGGCTTGCCCCGACAGCGACTCCGTCACATCCCGAATCGTCGCCACGTTGTTGTTGATCTCCTCGGCCACGGCGCTTTGCTCTTCCGCGGCACTGGCGATCTGCAAGTTCATGTCGCTGATCACCGTCACCGCCTCACCAATCTGGCGCAACGCCGTCACCGCCTGACCCACTTGTTCGACACTGCCCTGAGCCTGGCGATGGCTATTGTTCATCGAGCCGACCACGTCCTGAGTGCCGCTCTGCAACTGCTCGATCACCAAGCGGGTTTCTTCGACAGACTCCTGGGTCCGGCGTGCCAGGTTGCGCACCTCATCGGCCACCACGGCAAAACCGCGCCCGGCTTCACCGGCACGAGCAGCCTCGATGGCGGCGTTCAGCGCCAGCAGATTTGTCTGCTCGGCGATGGCCCGGATCACTTCCAGCACCGAACCGATCTTCTCGCTGTTGGCTGCCAGGCCTTCGACTTGAACCATCGCCGCGCTCATGTCGGCGGCGAGGTTGTCGATGCTGGCGGTGGTGCGGTCGATCACGGTCAGACCGCGACGGGTGGCCTGATCCGCATCCCGCGCTGCCTGTGCCGCTTGCGCTGCACTGCGAGCGACGTCCTGGGCGGTGGCGCTCATTTCGTGGGACGCGGTAGCGACCTGATCCACCTGACGGTATTGCTGCTCCATGCCGGCGCTGGTCTGGGTGGCGATGGCGGACGACTGATCCGCCGTGCTGCGTGCGTCCTGCACCGAGCGTTTGACCTCGGCGATGATCGATTGCAACTTGTCGAGGAAGCGGTTGAACCAGCCAGCCAATTGGCCGAGTTCGTCCTTTTTGTCGTAGGCCAGACGGCGGGTCAGGTCGCCTTCGCCGCTGGCAATGTCTTCGAGCATGTGCGCCACACCCAGAATCGGTTTGGTCACGCTGCGGGCCATCAGCCACACCAGCAACAGGCCAATCAACGCGGCCAGTACACCCAGGCCGAGTTCGACCAGGGTGCCGGCGGTGTTGCTTTCATCGAGTTGCTTTTTCAACGCTTCGGCGGGGCCGACCAGGACTTTCTCCGGCACATCGAGCAACACGCCCCAGGACTTGCCACCGGGAATCGGCTGGAACGGCGACAGCACTTTGAGCTGTTGATTGTTGTGCAGGCTTTCGGTCTTGCTGCTGGCGGCGAGCATGCGGATCAGCTCGGCACCGTTGGTCTTGTCCACGGTGTCCAGGCGCTGGCTGAGCTTGCTGGCGTCCGGGCTGTAACCGGCCAGCAAACCGACCGGGCTGATGATGCTGACGTTGGTCTGGCCGTCATAGAGCTTCTTGCTCGCACCCTGGCTGACGGCTTGCAGACTGTTGAGGTTGATGTCCACTGACAGCGAAGCGATGACCTTGCCGTTGACCATCAGCGGGAAAACGATGCTGGTCATCAGCACGTTCTGGCCGTCGATCACGTAGAAGTAGGGTTCGATCACGCAGGGTTTGAGGGTCGTGCGCGGGCAGGTGAACCAGGCGTTGGCCGGTTCGCCGCTCGGGCCGGAGCTGGTGTCGGCCATGTCGCTTTCCGGTAGCGCCATCGACGTCACCTTGCCTGGTGTCGGCTGCGACCAATAGAGCGCGAAACGGCCCTTGTCGTTGCTACCCAGCTCGGCCTGGCCGGCGAACAGATCGTCCTTGCCGTCCAGCGCGTTGGCTTCGAACACCAGCGAGAGGCCGAGCAGTTCCGGGTTGGCTTGCAGGGCTGACTTGACCTGACGGGTCAGGTCTTCACGCAGGTCAAAGGCATCGAGAAAGCGCTTCTCGGCCTGCTCGCGCAGGAACAGCACCTGACGCGAAAAGCCATGGCCATATTGATAGGCATCCATGAACTGCTGGCGAATCCCCAGCGCCTGGTTTTCACCCTGGGATTCGATCCGGGCCTGGGCCGCTTCGGTGAGCATCTCCATGCTGGAGGCTTTCACCATCTCGGAGCTGTGCTCCATGCGATACAGCGAAAGACCCACCAGCAGGGTCACGATGCCGGCCAGGCACAGCCCGGCCAGCAGGGTGATTTTCCATTGAATGGAAAGTTGTCTGAGCGACATGGAGACGTCCTTATTCGATAAATATCTGAGACTTTGCACTGTAGCGGCCGCGATTCGGCTTTCTTTATGGCAGTTCCTGAATGATGAAACTCCGTTGGTCGGCTGCCTTTGTGGCGAGGGGATTCATCCCCGTTGGGTCGCGAAGCGGCCCCCCGCAATTCCGTCAGTCATACCGAATTGTCAGGTTTGCGACTGCTTCGCAGCCGAACGGGGATAAATCCCCTCGCCACAGGGTTCATCACAACCGTTTATATCCCCCAGGCCCATGCGCTTTGACACCGGGCCGACTCTGCGGCACAGTGCGTGCCCTCTAATAAAACCCTCTCATTCAATCCGCTGGCGGCTCTTTGCAGACTGCCGGCCGGACTCTTTCCGTTTGCCTTGAGGTAACGATGATTAATGCTGTAATTGCCGCGGTCGGCGTCATGCTGATCCTCAGCCTGTCCCGCGTGCACGTCGTAATCGCGCTGATCGTGGGCGCTCTGGTGGGTGGTTTGACCGGTGGCCTGGGCATCGACGCGACACTCAAAGCCTTCAACAGTGGCCTCGGTGGCGGTGCGACGGTCGCGTTGTCCTACGCATTGCTCGGTGCTTTCGCAGTGGCCATTGCCAAGTCCGGCCTGGCACACGCCCTGGCAGACAAAGCCTTGCTGATGGTCGACCGCCAGCACGCCAGCGGTGGCGGTCAGGTCAAATGGCTGTTGATCGGTTTGCTGTGGGTGGTGGCCATCGCTTCGCAGAACATTCTGCCGATACATATCGCCTTTATTCCGCTGTTGGTACCGCCACTGTTATATGTGCTGACCAAGCTGCAACTGGATCGCCGGTTGATTGCCTGCGTCATGACCTTCGGCCTGATTACGCCGTACATGTTCTTGCCCGTGGGCTTCGGCAACATCTTCCTTAATGAAATCCTGCTGGCCAACGTCGCCCGTAGCGGGGTGGACATCAGCGGCATCAACGTCACCCATGCCATGGGGATTCCGGCCTTGGGCATGGTCGTCGGGCTCGCGGCAGCGTTTGTCAGCTATCGCAAGAAGCGCGTCTACGATCTGGAAAAGATCGAGCAAGTCGAACAGGTCGCGGTGCAGTACAACCCGCTGAGCCTGATGGTCGCCGGTCTGGCCATCGCGGTGGCGTTCATTATTCAGCTGTTGCTGGACTCGATGATCATCGGTGCGCTGGCAGGCTTTCTGATTTTTTCGGTGTCGGGGATCGTGAAGTGGCGTGAAACCGACGACCTGTTCACCGAAGGCATGAAGATGATGGCGATGATCGGTTTCATCATGATTGCCGCCTCCGGTTTTGCCGAGGTGATGAAAGCCACCGGTGAGGTGCAGACACTGGTCGAAGTCTCGGCTTCGTGGATCGGCCACAGCAAAGGCATTGGCGCGTTGCTGATGTTGTTGGTCGGACTGTTGGTGACCATGGGCATCGGTTCGTCGTTTTCCACTGTACCGATCCTGGCAGCGATTTTTGTGCCGTTGTGCGTACAACTGGGCTTCAGTCCGATCGCGATCGTGTGCATTGTCGGCACTGCCGGTGCGCTGGGCGATGCCGGTTCGCCGGCGTCGGACTCGACCCTCGGCCCGACCTCGGGCCTGAACATCGACGGCCAGCATCACCACATCTGGGACACCGTGGTCCCGACCTTCCTGCACTACAACCTCCCGTTGTTGGCGTTCGGCTGGGTGGCGGCGATGGTCCTGTAAACACATTCCCCCCTGTGGGATCAGGCTTGTGTGGCGAGGGGATTTATCCCCGTTCGGCTGCGAAGCAGTCGTAAACCATTTTATGCGGTGTACCTAACACACCGCAGTTTTCCATTTCGGGGCCGCTTCGCAGCCCAAGGGGATAAATCCCCTCACCACACAATCCTGATCCCACAATGACCGCATTCAACTTTTGATGCTGCGTGCCGTTAAAGCCTATAACCACGCCAATAAAATCAAAAGAGTGAACCGTCATGCGCATGAGCCTGAAGGCTAAAGTCCTGTCCCTTGCCGTCCTCCCGGTGTTGCTCTTTGCGCTGGTCATCAGCCTGACCACGTTGTTCATTCTGCAGGAGCAGGCCCGCAAGGAAGTCGAGGAAACTCGCCAGCGCCTGCTCAGCGATGCCAAGGCAACGCTGCAAAGCTACGTCGCCGTGGCCATGACCACGATCAAACCACTCTACGACGCAGCTGCCCCCGGTGACGACGCGGCGCGGGCCCAGGTGGTCAAGTTGCTGTCGAGCATCACCTACGGCAAGGACGGCTACTTCTTCGGCTACGACTCCAATACCGTGCGCCTATTCAAGGCCAACAGCCCTGAAGGCGTGGGCCAGAGCTTCAAGGACAACCGCGATCCGAACGGCGTCTACGTCAACCGCGACCTGGTGAAAGTCGCCAAGGACGGCACCCACTACCTGCAATACAGCTCGCCGCTGCCCGGCAACAGCCAAGTGCTGGTGCCGAAACTGGGCTACACCGAATACCTGCCCAAGTGGGACATGGCGGTCGGCACCTCGGTCAACCTCGACGGCATCGAAGCGCAAGTGGCGCTGGTCGAAATCAAGGTCCAGGAGCGCATGCAAGGCGTGGTGCTAAGCATCGTCGGGATTGCCGCCGTGGTGCTGTTGGTGATTGCCGCCGCCGGGATGCTGCTGGCCAACACCATCCTGCGTCCGCTGAACCTGATGAAAGCCAACCTCGATGACATCGCGGCGGGCGAGGGCGACCTGACGCGTCGCCTGACCATCACCAGCCAGGACGAACTCGGCGAGCTGGCCGGCTCGTTCAACCGCTTCGTCGACAAGATCCACGGCCTGGTGCGTCAGATCACCGAAATGACCTCGCAACTGACCGGGCTGGTGAATCAGGTCTCCGATCAGGCGCAGCGCTCGGATCAGGCCATGGAGCGTCAGCGTCACGAGACCGATCAGGTCGCCACGGCGATCAACCAAATGTCCGCCGCCGCTCAGGAAGTGGCGAAAAGTGCGCAAAACGCCGCAGTGGCTGCACAGCAGACCGACGAAGAAGGCCAGGCCGCCAAGCGTGTGGTGGCCGGTAGCATCGTGAAGATTCATGCGTTGGTGGACGATATTCGCAGCAGCGGCGTGTCTCTGGACAGCCTGCAAAAAGACGTGTCGTCGATTGTCAGCGTGCTTGGGGTGATCCGTTCGATTGCCGAGCAGACCAACCTGCTGGCGCTCAACGCCGCCATCGAAGCCGCCCGTGCCGGTGAGGCCGGTCGTGGTTTTGCGGTGGTGGCCGACGAGGTTCGAGCGCTGGCCAGTCGCACGCAAATCAGCACCCAGGAAATCCAGGGCATGATCGATCGCTTGCAGGCCGGCACTCAGTCGGCGGTGGAAGCGATGCGCCGTTCCAGCGAGGCCGGCGACGGCACGTCGGCTCAGGCCAACGAAGCGGGTGCATCGCTGGACACCATGGCCCAACTGATCGGCACCATCAACTCGATGAACGCGCAGATCGCCAGCGCTGCCGAAGAGCAAACCGCCGTGGCCGAAGAGATCAACCGCAGCGTGCATCAGATCGCTGTGGCCGTAGACAGCGTCGCCGACGAAACCCAACTCGGCGCCCAGACCTCCCGCAGCCTGGCCGACCTCGGTCAGCGCCTGGGTAAACTGGTGGGCCAGTTCCGTATCTGACATCCCGAAGAACCTGTGGGAGCGAGCCTGCTCGCGATAGCGTCGGCACATCCAGCATCAATGTGACTGTTTAACCGCTATCGCGAGCAGGCTCGCTCCCACAAGGATTGCGGTGCTGGCAGATATTACGGTCTGTCCCAGTAGGGCACCGCGCCGAAGCATTCCACGAAAAAATCAATCACCGTCCTGACCTTCACCGACAACCGTCGGCTCCCAGGCCACAGCACCGCAATCTGCTGCGGCTCAAGGCTGTTGGACACCTGATACGCCCCCAGCACCGGTACCAGCGTGCCGTTGCGCACCGCTTCACCAATCAGCCACGACGGAAACATCACCAGCCCCAAGCCTTGTTCGGCGGCTTGGGTCAGGGTGTCGGCGTGGTTACCGGTGATCGACAGCTGCTACAAGCTCCTACACTGGTGGTACGGGTCGCATTTGCCAGACCCGGACGACCACAACCAATGGAGTCAGACACATGATCAGCAGTGACAGTAAATGCGACTGCCCCAAATGCTCCTGCAAACTGGGCGAACATCCGATCGCGCGCCACGGCAAGCACTATTGCTGTGAAGCCTGCGCCAAGCACCACGAACATGGTGAAGAATGTGCCAGCAAGGGCTGCAAGTGCGCCCAACGCTGACCACTCATCCAAAAAAAGGTGGAGCCTGATCGGGCTCCACTTTCATTTCAATTCGCCGGCCGCCACTTGACGTTTTCCACGCCGAATTTCTCCGCCATCGGCTTGCTGGTTTTTTGCACCTTCTCTCGGCCGAAGCGGGGGATTCTTCCGACCCCCGCGTCGCAACTTGCCCAATGCCAGGCTTCCGCGTTATCCATCTTGTCCAGGCGGATGATGAAAGACCTGGGCGCGCCATGAAGGGTGTATTCAATGACGAAAAGTTTTGCGTTGTTCATAAAGCCCATATTCCTCCCTGTGGTATTACAAGGATCGTTGGGGTTACGGAAAATTCAGTCGAATTGTCAGATGGAGGCCGCCCGTAGCGACAAGCCCCGTGGCTCGTTACCATGCAATCTCTGAAATCCCCAATGATTGCTGCCCATGGCCCTTGCCGCCCCTCCAGACCTGAGTGACACCGATGTGCCCGTGCAACCGCTGGCGCGCACCTATCCGCGCGGCCTGTACATCGAGCCGCATGAACATGTCTGGGGGCAGTTGCTGTATGCGATGAGCGGGGTGATGTGGGTCGAGACGCCCCATGAAGCGCTGGTGGTGCCGCCGCAACGAGCGGTGTGGCTGCCGCCGGGTGTGCCCCACGGGATTCGCGTGGTGTCGGATTTACAGATGCGCAACATCTACTTGCGGCCCTCATTGGCGGCGACGCTGGACGACACGGTCCAGGTGATCGAAGTCGGCGGACTGCTGCGTGAGCTGATCGTCGGGCTGGTGGAGCAGGGCGACGATGGCGCGCCCGAGTATTACGAAGCGCTGGTCGGCCTGGCGCTGCTGGAGCTTAGGCGAGCCCGGCGCTCGCTGCTGAAAATCCCCTTGCCGGATGATTCCGACCGACGGCTGATGAACCTGTGCCAGGCGGTCATGGCCGCGCCATCGCTGGACATTGCCTTCGAACAACACGCCGAAAACGCCGGTGCCAGCGTGCGTACCCTGGCGCGGTTGTTCAAGGACGGTCTAGGCATGGGCTTCGCCGAGTGGCGGCGCCAGGTGCAATTGGCGACCGCGGTGGCAGCGTTGATCCAGGGCGTGCCGGTCAGTGCGATTGCCCGGGAGCTGGGTTACTCACCGAGCAGCTTCAGCGACATGTTTCGGCGGGAACTGGGTGTCGCGCCTTCGCAGTTTTCGGCAATCCAGCGTCAGGATTGAAAGCGCTTTGGCCGATATTCAGAAGCACTTGGCCGGTGCTCGTCGCTACCGATCTTTAGACTCCGGGCATACCTTAATCAGCCACGGAGTCTGCCATGAGCTACCTCATCTCATTGGTCATCGGTCTGGGCGTCGGTTTGCTCTACGGCGCTCTGGATTTTCGTTCCCCCGCACCGCCGGCCATCGCGCTGGTAGGGCTGCTCGGCATGTTGGCCGGTGAGAAGTTGTGGCCAATGGGCCGGCAGTTGGTGGCTGGCTGGATCGCCTGAACCGTTTATTTCATTCGAGGGAAACACTCATGAAAGCACTGCAATTCGACAAGACCGGTGACCTCTCGGCCCTGCGCTACGTTGAGGTTCCCACCCCCGTCCCCGGCAACAATGAAGTGCTGGTCCAGATCAAGGCGGCCGGCCTCAACCCCAGCGATGTGAAGAACGTGCTGGGGCGCTTTCCCTACACCACACTGCCGCGGATTCCCGGTCGTGATTTCGCCGGTGTAGTCGTTGAAGGCCCGCAGGCGCTGATCGGTCAGGAAGTCTGGGGCACCGGTCGTGAACTGGGCTTTTTCGCCGATGGCTCGCACGCACAATTCGTCAAACTGCCGGCCAATGGTGTAGCGAAAAAGCCGACCCATCTGAGCTTTGCCCAGGCTGCCAGCCTCGGCGTGCCGTACACCACGGCGTGGGATGCGTTGGAGCGCAGTGGGGTGACGGCCGAAAGCCGCTTGCTGGTGATCGGTGGCGGGGCGGTTGGCACTGCGGCGCTGGCGCTGGGCAAGGTGCGTGGCGCTCAAGTACTGGCCGCGGCGCGGCGGCCGGAACAGATCAAGGATTTGCAGGCCCAGGGGTATCAGACGCTGCAACTGGATAAACCCGAGGATCTCGGCGCTCAGGTGAATGCCGTGTATGCCGGCGGCGCTGATGTGATTTTCGACACCTCCGGTTTCTGGCTCCCGGCCTCGGTCCCGGCGCTGGCCGCGTTCGGTCGCATCGCGATCATCGCCGCACCGGTGGACGGCATGGTGCAATTGCCGGCCCTGGCGCTGTATCGCAAGGGCGGTTCGGTGGTGGGGATCAACTCGTTGCTGTACGGCGTCCAGGCGTGTGCGGCGATGCTTGATCAGTTCGGCACGTTCTTCGATCAGGGCTTGTTGCCGTTGCCCGAGGGTTTGTTTGAATCGCCGTTGGCAGAAGGGCTGGAGCGGTATGCCGAGGTGAGCCAAGGTGCCGGCGACAAAGTGATTTTGTTGCCGTAACCCTAATCAAATGTGGGAGCGGCGGTGCGGCGATCCGACTTGCTCGCGAAGGCGGCGGCACAGTCAATATTGATGTGCCTGACACACCGCTTTCGCGAGCAAGTCGGATCGCCGCACCGCCGCTCCCACAGGGGGGGGGTATTGTCAGATCAAGCCTCGGGAACACCGTTCTCCCACGCCGACCAGTTCTTCAAAATCTCCTGCACCAGCGGATTTCCCGTCCGGTACAGGTTCTCCAGCGCCGGCACAAACCCACCTTGATCCGCATACTTGAGCAGGTTTTCCACCTCACTCTGACCCGGCGCCGGCCGATCAAAATCGGAACCCGCACGCACCACCGCCAAACGCTGCACATCCACCAACCCTTCACGGCTGGCCCGCAGCAGCGCCTCATAGGTGGAGTTGTCTTCCTGCTGCGTCGTGCAGTACTCACCGTTGTTATCGGTCAGCAGCCGGGCCCAGACCTCGGCCCGCTCACTCAATCGCGTCCCGGAAAACCAGGTATTGCCCGCCAGCGTGTCGCACTGCGTCACCACCGGCGGCTGATTGGCCGGGGCCGACGGATACTTCATGCGCCACGCGGCCGATTCCTTGCTCTCACTCAATTGGACTTTGTGGCTGAGAGCAAAGGCCTTGGCCTGCAACTTCGGGTTGAGTTCGAAGACTTCGGTCTTGTAATCCAGCGGCGGTTTCTCGTTCGGGCCTTTGGTATTGATGCCGATATAACCGGTCGGCCAGTCTGACGGCGCGTCCCGGGAATCCAGCTCCCATTGGGTGCCGAACTCCACCAGATAATGCGCCCACGCCGTGGTGCCGATGGTCCCGTGTTTTGGGCTGATGCCGGCAATCCCGGCGACCAGGAAGTAACTTTTGCGCAGATCGAATTTCGACGACAGCGCCAGGGCCAGCGTCGACGCCGCGGCGTTGGTCTGGCCCATGCCGGTGACCATCAGGCATACCTGTTGACTGTTGCAGCGAACGGTCGGGTACTCGGCGGACAGCCCCGGCACCCGCACTTGCTGCTTGAGTTCCAACCGATCAATCCAGTTTTGCGCCTCGGGAGCGAACATGGTGATCAGCATCACCTTCGGCTGGATCGGCGCTTCAGTCGCCCAGGCCGTTGCGGAGAGCAGGGCGGCACAGGCCAGGGAAAGACGCGTCATTGCATGCATAAAACCTCCTGATTCAAACAAGTCTTAAAACTGATAACCGATGCCGGCGTAGTAACCCCAACCGTCGGAACGGGCTCGGAAGTTACCGTCGCCGAAATTCAATTCGCTGCCATCCTCCCAGTTGCCGCCGTTGTGGAAATAACGGCCGACCAGGGTGAAACGCAAGTGGGTGAACGAGTACAGCAAGACGTTGGTGGCCACCGTAGCGTTGGCGGTGCGAGCCGGGTTGTCCTTGTGCAGGTCCGAGCCGAAGTCGAAGTTGGTGAACCCGATGTAGGTCAGTGACGCGCCGTTGCTGAAGCTGCTGATCGGCACGATGTATTTGAGTTGGGCGCGATAGCCGTCCCACGAATATTCGTTGCTGGCACCGTAGTTTTCCCACTGGTAGCGCCCATAGAAGTTGGCCGACAGGTTGACCCGCGAATGGGTGTCGATGTCGGTGCCCAAACCGCTATAGAGCGTATTGGCGCGGTTGGCGCTGTTACTGCCGTGGTCGTAGATCCAGTCAAAGGCCACGTACCATTCCTTGAACGGCCCGATGGCCAGGCTGCGGCCGGCGAGGTAATCGATGGAGATCCGCGGTTCGTGCTCCATGAACACCGGCGAGCCGTGGTCCCACACGCCTTTGTCATGGCTGTTGCCGATGTCGAAGATCTTCGGAATGTCGATGTAGCCGTACAACTCGAACGGCCCCTTGCGCCCGAAGTACTCATATTCCAGGTAGATATCGTCGGCCGGTTGCGGGCCGAAACTGATGTCTTTGCTGCCGATGACGGTCAGGTCCTGATTGAACCAGTCCGAGAGGTACACACCTTTTTTCGGTGGGCTGGCTTCGGGGCTGAGGCTTTCGCCTTGGGCGGATTCTTCGGCGGGAGCGGGCTGCGCCAAAACGGTGCTGCTGAGTAGTCCTGTAACGCTGGCCAGCAGCAAGGAAACAGCAAAAGTGCGCGAGCAAGTCACGCGGCTGGACGTGCGGTGCATTAAAAGTCCCTTTTCGTGCGGATCGAAAGCCCGGTTCTTCGGGCTTGCGCGGTTGTGTAGCGAAAACGCTTGTATCAGCGCGTCGCAAACGTTTGCACAAGCCATACCAGTTTTGTTCAAGGCACGGAAAAGGTTAGGGAATTGCTGGTTTAACTGTCCTTTCGGTCAGAAGAGCGTTGCCACGCGGGATCGAGGGAACGATCAGCTCCTACGAAATAGGGTTGATGTAAACTCCTCGGCACTGACTTCACGAGATGTGCCCCCCATGAGCGAACCGATTCGTCTGACCCAATACAGCCACGGTGCCGGATGTGGCTGCAAGATTTCTCCCCAGGTGCTGGAAGTGATTCTGGCCGGCAGCGGGGCGCAGAACCTTGACCCGAAACTCTGGGTCGGCAACGCCTCGCGCGATGACGCGGCGGTGTACGCCATTGATGAAGAACGCGGCGTGGTCTCGACCACCGACTTCTTTATGCCGATCGTCGACGACCCGTTCGACTTCGGCCGCATCGCCGCCACCAACGCCATTAGCGACATCTACGCCATGGGCGGCGATCCGTTGATGGCGATTGCGATCCTCGGCTGGCCGGTCAACGTACTGGCGCCGGAGATTGCCCGGGAAGTGATTCGCGGCGGCCGTTCGGTCTGCGATGAAGCGGGGATCCCGCTGGCTGGTGGGCATTCCATCGACGCGCCGGAGCCGATCTTCGGCCTCGCTGTGACCGGTCTGGTGGAAAAGCGCCATATGAAGCGCAACGACACCGCCACCGCCGGTTGCCTGCTTTACCTCACCAAACCGCTGGGTATCGGCATCCTCACCACCGCCGAGAAGAAGGGCAAATTGCGCCATGCCGACATTGGCCTGGCCCGCGACTGGATGTGCACCCTGAACAAACCCGGCAGCCGCTTCGGCAAACTCGAAGGCGTCACCGCGATGACCGATGTCACCGGTTTTGGTCTGCTGGGGCATTTGGTGGAAATGGCCGACGGCAGCAACGTGACCGCTCGCATCGAGTACGACCGCGTACCGCGTCTGCCAGGTGTCGAGTATTACCTCGACCAAGGCTGTGTGCCCGGCGGGACGCTGCGCAACTTCGACAGCTACGCCAGCAAGCTTGGGCGTCTTCAGGAAATGCACAAACGCGTGCTCTGCGATCCGCAGACCAGCGGTGGCCTGCTGGTTGCGGTCACCCCCGAAGGCAACGAACACTTCCTCAAAGTGGCCGCCGAGCTGGGCCTTACCCTTGAGCCGATCGGTGAACTGATCGAGCGACAGACGAACGCGGTTGAGGTGTTTTGATGTCCATCGAATTCACCGATTACCGCGACATTTTCCTCAACGACCGACCGATGATGGATGCCCGTGCGCCGGTCGAATTTCTCAAAGGCTCATTCCCCGGCGTGATTAACCTGCCGCTGATGAATGACCATGAGCGGCAACGGGTCGGCACTTGTTACAAGCAACACGGTCAGCAAGCGGCCATTACGCTGGGGCACCAGTTGGTGTCTGGTGAGATAAAAGCCGAGCGCGTCCAGGCCTGGGCCGATTTTGCCCGGGCTCATCCTGATGGGTATTTGTATTGTTTTCGCGGCGGTTTGCGTTCGCAGATCGTCCAGCAATGGCTCAAGGACGAGGCGGGCATCGACTATCCGCGAGTGGGTGGTGGCTACAAGGCGATGCGCACCTTCTTGCTCGACACGCTCGATCAGGCGGTTGCCCAGTGTGACTTCGTGTTGCTGGGCGGCATGACCGGCACCGGCAAAACCGAAGTGCTCACGCAGTTGCGCAACGGCCTGGACCTTGAAGGTCACGCCCATCATCGCGGCTCCAGTTTCGGTAAACGCGCGACCGGCCAACCCTCCAACATCGATTTTGAGAACCGCCTGGCAGTGGACGTGCTGAAGAAGCGCGCCGACGGCATCGAGCAGTTTGTGCTGGAAGACGAGAGCCGCGCGATCGGCAGTTGTGCGCTGCCGTTGCCGCTGTTTCAGGGTATGCAGCAGTTTCCGATGGTCTGGCTGGAAGACAGCCTGGAAGGGCGGGTCGAACGGATCCTGCGCGATTACGTGGTGGACTTGTGTGCCGAGTTCATCAGCGTGCATGGCGATGAAGGTTTCGCGCTGTTTTCCGAGCGTTTGCTGGAGAGCCTGAACAATGTGCAGAAACGTCTGGGCGGTGAGCGCCATCGGCGGCTGTTGATGTTGATGGAAGACGCGCTGGCGGAGCAGGCGAGCAGCGGGGCAGTGGACTTGCACCGGGGCTGGATCGAAGGGTTGCTTCGTGAGTATTACGACCCGATGTATGCGTTTCAGCGGGAGAAGAAAGGGGGGCGCATTGAATTCGCTGGAGAGCGGGCTGCCGTCCTTGAGTATCTGCGAGAGCGGGTCAGTCAACGAAGTTGATGGTGTTTTTTCCGGCCCCTTCGCGAGCAAGCCCGCTCCCACATTTTGACCGAGTTTATTCAGACAACTTGGCATAATGTGGGAGCGAGCCTGCTCGCGATGAGGCCCTGACAGGCGCCAAATCTCTAAAAGCTTATGTCGGACAGGTCTCCTGCCCATTATTCAGACCTTGCTTGTAGGCGTGGCTCACCAGGCTGGCCTTGCCGTTGTGCCAGGTCAGGGTGAGCACGTACAGCGAGTCGTAGTCGTTGGATTCCCAGTCGTCGATGATGTTCTGTTTCTTGCCGATGGCTTCCCCTGCGACCTTGTTGATCAGCTCCGGCAGGTAACCGTGGGACCAGGCGGTGTAGATGACCGAGTTGTGATATTTGTCGAGGAGCAATTCATCGGCCAGATCACTGGTGTCGTTGGCCGAGAAGTTGATGTTCACCGGCAAACCAAGCTTGATCGCGCTGGGGCTGATGGTCATCAGGGGGCGGATGTAACTGTAGGAATTGTCCAGTTCGCCTTCTTCGACATTGCGCGTCGGGTTGGCGGCAAATACATAGTTGGCCTTGCCGAATTTTTCCGGCAGCAAGGTGGCCAGGTCGATGGCACGGTTCAGGCCCTGGCAGTTGAGCTGGCCGAGGCCGCCTTCGGGTTTTTCCGCGTGGCGCATGAACACCAGCGTCTGGGTGCCGTCCATCGGTTGGGCGCGGCTTTCGCTGGATTCAAGGAACAGGAACAGCGCGCAGACCGCCAACAGGGAGGGCAGGACCACATACGCGCGATACTTGAAGCGTTTGGCGAATTTCAAAAGGTTCATCATTTGAATAGGTGATCTTCAGCGCATTCGGTTAAGGCTGACAAACCTTTACACCGCGAGCTCCCTGCGTCGGGTGTTTTCCATGTCGTTGGGCCGGCCCGTTTCCGAAAGGGCGATGCTCAGAGTCCTCTGAGGCCCATTTGGTTCGATCCGAGCAAGTGCGCAGCACTGTAGCGGCAACCTGAGATGGGTGGAGCAGAGGTTATCGACAGGATGTTGCCGATTTATGGACACAGTACACGTGTTGGCGCCATTCACAGGCTGCAATCTTCTGATCATGCTCATCAGCAATATTGATAACGCCAAAAGATCGCAGCCGTCGGCAACCCTACATTATGATCAGCGTCTACTTTTTCCGTGTGGATGCTTCCCATGACCGATCTGTCCGCGTTCCCGATTACCCGAAAATGGCCGGCTCAATACCCCGAGTGGATCCAGCTTTACTCCTTGCCGACCCCCAACGGCGTCAAGGTGTCGATCATGCTCGAAGAGATCGGACTGCCCTACGAACCGCATCGTGTGGGCTTCGAAACCAATGACCAGATGTCCCCCGAATTTCTTTCACTGAACCCCAACAACAAGATCCCGGCCATCCTCGACCCCCACGGTCCGGGGGACCAACCCCTGGCGCTGTTCGAGTCCGGGGCGATTCTGATTTACCTGGCCGACAAGAGCGGGCAATTGCTGGCCCAGGAATCGGCGGCGCGATACGAGACCCTTCAGTGGCTGATGTTTCAGATGGGCGGTATCGGGCCGATGTTTGGCCAGCTCGGCTTTTTCAACAAATTTGCCGGCAAAGACTATGAGGACAAGCGTCCCCGCGACCGCTACGTCGATGAAAGCAAGCGCCTGCTTAATGTGCTCAATAACCGCCTGGAAGGGCGCGACTGGATCATGGGCGAGCGCTACACCATCGCGGACATCGCGACCTTCCCCTGGGTGCGCAACCTGATCGGCTTCTATGAGGCCGGCGAGCTGGTGGGCATAAAGGACTTCACCAACGTCACGCGGGTGCTGGAGCGCTTTCTGGCGCGGCCGGCGGTGATGCGCGGGCTGGAAATTCCCAAGCAAAACGCTTCGATTTGATCAAGAAACCAAGGAAGGCCATGCACTCATTCGATTTCAAGCAAGTAGATGTCTTCAGCCGTGTTGCGCTCAAGGGCAATCCGTTGGCGGTGGTGTTCGGCGCCGATGAGCTCAGTGATGAGCGCATGGCGGCGTTCGCCAGCTGGACCAACCTCAGCGAAACCACATTCATACTCGAACCGCGCGATCCTCGCGCCGATTATCGCGTGCGGATCTTCACCACCCTGAACGAATTGCCGTTCGCCGGTCATCCGACACTGGGCACCTGCCATGCGTGGCTGGAGGCCGGTGGCGTGCCCAAGGGCGAAGAGATTATTCAGGAGTGCGGTGTGGGGCTGGTGCGGGTTCGTCGACAAGGGGCAGAGCTGGCCTTTCTCGCACCGCCATTGCTCAGGACCGGGCCGGTGGAGGCGGATGTGGTTGAACGGGTGCGGCGGGGGCTCGGGCTGGAATCGGGGGCGATTGTGCGCACTCAGTGGGTCGACAACGGTGCCGGATGGCTGGCCGTGATGGTCGAGGATCGCCAGCAGGTGCTGGACCTGCAACCGGATCATTCGCAAATGCTTGGCCTGGCCGTCGGTGTCATCGCGCCATGGCATCCCGAGCGCGAGGGTGATGACGCACAGTTCGAGGTGCGGGCGTTCATCTCCGGCGACGGCATGCCGGAAGACCCCGCCACCGGAAGCCTGAACGCCGGAATTGCCCAATGGTTGCTCAGCGAAGGACTGGCGCCGGCGTCCTATGTGGTCAGCCAGGGCCTGACCATGGGCCGCGCCGGACGCATTCAGGTCGAGCAGGTGGGCGACGAGATCTGGATCGGCGGTTCTGTGGTGACCTGCATCAGCGGAACCTTGACGCTCTAGCAGAACTTGCCACAAAACCCTGTAGCAGCTGCGTTGTGGCGAGGGGATTTATCCCCGTTCGGCTGCGAAGCAGTCTTGAATTCAGACAACGCGGTGCATCAGATAGATCGTGCGTTCAGGTTTTACGACCGCTTCGCGGCCGAACGGGGATAAATCCCCTCGCCACAACGCAGCTGCTACAGGGGCTTGTATCGCGGTGACTATTGCCGAACCGGTAAGGGCTTATTCCGCGATCGAGGTTTGTGCCCCGCGCCTTGCAAGGCATAAGCTTCGCCCCCTACGACTTTCGTCTCGTCCTTCGTTTTTCAGGAAATCCACATGTCCAGTCAGTTCCCCGAAGCACGTCCACGCCGTCTGCGCCGCAATGCGAGCCTGCGCAGCCTGTTCCAGGAAACCGAGTTCAGCTTGAACGATCTGGTGTTGCCGATTTTCGTCGAGGAAGAGATCGACGACTTCGTACCGATCAAAAGCATGCCCGGCGTGATGCGTATTCCAGAGTCGAAACTGGCGGGTGAAATCGAGCGTTATGCCCGCGCGGGGATCAAGTCGGTGATGACGTTCGGCGTGTCGCACCATTTGGACGGCAACGGCAGCGACACCTGGAGCGACAACGGTCTGGTGTCGCGCATGTCGCGCATCGCCAAGGATGCGGTGCCGGACATGATCGTGATGTCCGACACCTGCTTCTGTGAGTACACCGACCATGGTCATTGCGGCGTGCTGCACAACCATGAGGTCGACAACGACCAGACCCTGATCAATCTCGGCAAACAAGCGGTGGCCGCGGCCCGTGCCGGCGCCGACGTGATCGCCCCGTCGGCCGCCATGGACGGGCAGGTCCAGGCCATTCGCCGGGCGCTCGATGAAGCGGGTTTCAACCAGACCGCGATCATGGCCTATTCGACCAAGTTTGCCTCGGCGCTCTACGGTCCGTTCCGTGAAGCCGGCGGCAGCGCACTCAAGGGCGACCGCAAAAGTTATCAGATGAACCCGATGAACCGCCGCGAAGCCGTGCGCGAATCACTGATGGACGAGCAGGAAGGCGCTGACGCACTGATGGTCAAACCGGCCGGCGCGTACCTGGACATCATCCGCGACATCCGTGAAGCCTCGCGTTTGCCGCTGTCGGCGTATCAGGTGAGCGGCGAGTACGCGATGATCAAATTCGCCGCCCAGGCCGGGGCGATCGATGAGGATCGCGTGGTGCGTGAGAGCCTTGGCGCGATCAAGCGGGCCGGGGCGGATCTGATCTTCACTTACTTCGCGATGGACCTGGCGCTGGCCGGGATCTGATGCCTTGACGTGATCGTTCCCACGCTCTGCGTGGGAATGCCTCAATGGACGCTCCGCGTCCGCTTCTGGGACGCAGAGCGTCCCGGGCTGCATTCCCACGCAGAGCGTGGGAACGATCATTAGCGGGCGCCGAAAAACGGCCTGATCCCGTGATCCCGGAAGTACCGCTCGATCACCTTGGGATCGGCAGAGTTGTCGGCAATCGCCACATACGTATCCGGCCGCAACAGGTAAAACCCGTTACGCCCCAGGCCAGCCGCTTCAAACGCCGGCCGCCAGTCAAACACATGCAACGGCAAATGATGTTCGTGGCACCAGGCGATCATTTCATCGCTGGTGTCGCCATACACATGCACCTGCCAGGTCAAACACTTCAGCGATTCGAAATTGTCCCCCTCACCGTCGTGAGCCCAGGGCAGGCGGTCGCCGCCGTGAACATGACCGGCCACACCCGTACTCAACGGCATCCCGCGATAATTCAGGGTGATCTGCGACACCGTGCGAAACAGGAACTCGCGGGACGCCTCAAACGATGCCATTTTCGGAATCACGAACGGCGCCAGACGCGTGCGCAGCACATCGGCGATGCGCCCTTCGGCCGTGACGAAAGTGAACACTCTGTCCGTGGTGGCGACCAGTTTGCGGGCAAACGCGATGCGCTCGGTTTCGTACGTGTCGAGGAGTTTGGCCTCAGCGCCGCCGCTCAACACCGCCGCGAATTTCCAGGCGAGGTTGATGGCGTCGCCAATGCCGGTGTTCATGCCCTGGCCACCGGCAGGGCTGTGGACGTGGGCGGCGTCACCCAATAGAAACGCGCGCCCGGTACTAAAATGATCCGCCACCCGATGATGCACCCGGTAGGTCGAGAACCAGTTCAGTTGCTCGATCTTTACTTTCATATGCTCGATGGCCCGGCTGCTGACGTCTTCAAATTGCAGGGTTTCGGCTTGCTCGGCGCGCTCGTCGCGTACGGTCCCGATCAGACGGGCGCGGCCTTCACCGCCCAAGGGAAACACCGCGAGAAAATCCGCTTCATCAAGATCCACATGCAGTTCGCCGTTGAACGTCGGCCCGCTGGCTTGCACGTCGGCGACGTAGAAAATCTGCTGGTAGGTGCCACCGGGAAATCCGGTGTCCAGGGTCTTGCGCACGATCGACCGGGCACCGTCGCAACCCGCCAGATAGCAGGCCTGGCAGGTTTCCTCCTGACCATCGGCCAAGCGCAAATAGGCGGTGATGCCGTCACCGGTTTCCATGAAACTCTCAAGTTCTGTGTTGCGCTCCACCTTGATGCCAAAGGCTTCGAGGCGGTCTATCAGCAGCCGTTCGTGTTCGTCTTGAGGAAAGATTTCGAGGAACGCATAGGGCGTCAGACCTTCGCCAATGCGGCTCAGCGGCATGCGCGCCACGGGTTCGCCCTTGACCCAGAAATTGGCGGCGGCCACTCGATGACCGTTCTGCACCACCGCATGGCTGAGGTCGAGCTGGCGATACAGCTCCAGCGTCCGCGCCTGGACGGCCAGCGCCCGCGAGGTGGTTCCGGGTGCCGACGTCTTGTCGATGATGCGCACTTGCACGCCAAGCTTGCTCAGCCACAGCGCCAACACCAGTCCGGTCGGGCCGGCGCCGATGATCAGAACGTCGCTACGGTTCATGAGACTGTCCTCCTCGGTGTGTGGCTCAAGTATGGTTCAGCCGCGACGGACGGGCAGGTTGTCTGCCAAACGGAAAAACGTCTCCGCCGATCAGTTAAGCCAAAACGCGGAACAGGACGCGGCAGCCACAGTCATAGCCTGCGCCATGCCATTGATCGTATGGTTACCCCGGCTCAACGGATTTGATGGAGCAACATGCAAGCCAATCGATTGATGATGAGCGTCGCCGCGCTACTGGTGCTGGCGGGTTGCGGCTCTCAGCGCACGCAAGAGCTCCCTGCGCGCAAGCCTGCCGAGGTCAAGGCCGAGATCGTGCGCCTGCTGCCGGCCCAAACCGCCGATCGCCAGGGCTGGGCTACCGATATTTACGCAGCATTGGCTGCCCAGAACATTTATCCATCCACCCAAAACCTGTGCTCGGTACTGGCGGTCACCGAGCAGGAATCGACCTTTCAGGTGGACCCACCGGTACCGGGCCTGGGCAAAATCGCCCGCGAGGAGATCGACCGCCGCGCCGACAAAGCCCACATTCCCGGCCTACTGGTGAGCGGTGCGCTGCAGGTGAGTTCATCCAATGGCAAAAGCTACAGCGACCGACTCAATGCGGCGCGCAGCGAGAAAGAGCTCAGCGCGATCTTCGATGACTTCATCGGCATGGTGCCCATGGGCCGGACGCTGTTCGGTGGGTTCAACCCGGTGCACACCGGTGGGCCGATGCAGGTCAGCATCGATTTCGCCGAGCAACAGGCGAAGGCGTATCCGTACCCGGTGGCCGGCTCGATCCGTCATGAAGTGTTCAGTCGTCGCGGCGGGATGTACTTCGGTATCGCCCACTTGCTCGGTTATCCGGTGAGCTACAAACAACCGTTGTATCGCTTTGCCGATTTCAATGCCGGTTGGTACGCCAGTCGCAATGCCGCGTTTCAGAACGCGGTGAGTCGCGCGTCGGGCATACCGCTGGCGCTGGATGGTGACCTGGTCCGCTACGATTCGATTATGCCTGGCACCACGGAATTGGCGGTGCGAACGCTCGGCAAGCAACTGGGCATGCGCAATCCGACCATTCGGGACCAATTGGAGGAAGGCAAAAACTTCGAATTCGAGGACACCCAACTCTATGCACGGGTTTTTGCCCTGGCCGAACAGGCGGAAGGTCGGCCATTACCGCGTGCGGTGTTGCCGGGGATTGAGCTACAAAGCCCGAAAATCACCCGCAAACTCACCACGGCGTGGTTTGCCAAACGGGTCGATGAGCGTTATCAGCGTTGCATGGCGCGGGCCGGCAAGTGACCGAACGCAAAAAACAGGCGTAAAAAACCCGGCTGATAAGGCTAATGCTGTTCACTTAAGACATTCTTCAGTCGAGCTAGAGCCTGTGGCGAGGGGATTTATCGGAATGCCGCACCACCCCGTTCGGCTGCGAAGCAGTCGTAATCCAGACAACTTAGTCTGTCTGAAAAGACGCTGGGGCCGCTTCGCAGCCCAACGGGGCGGTGCGACGTTTCGCTAAATCCCCTCGCCACAAATGTGGACGCCGCGCTTAAGTGAACAGCATTTGGCTGATAAGGCCGGGTTTTCATTGAGTACCGCGGTAAAACCATTCATTTATACAGCGCGGCTTTCGATCAGACGATCCGAACCACCTTCAGCGACGCGGTTTTCGATCAGACGGTCCGAGCCACCTTCAGCGACGCGGTTTTCGATCAGACGATCCGAGCCACCTTCAGCGACGCGGTTTTCGATCAGACGATCCGAGCCACCTTCAGCGACGCGGTTTTCGATCAGACGATCGGAGCCACCTTCAGCAACGCGATTCTCGATCAGACGATCGGAGCCACCTTCGGCAACGCGATTCTCGATCAGACGATCGGAGCCACCTTCAGCGACGCGGTTTTCGATCAGACGGTCGGAACCACCTTCTGCCACACGGCTTTCGATCAGTCGATCCGAGCCGCCTTCAGCGACAACCGGGTGAACAGAGGTAGCGGCGAAAGCGTTAACTGCAAAAACCGAGAAAGCGATGCTGAGGAAGATTTGGCGTTTCATGATGGTGTGCTCCGGGGTGTAGTTGTTGGGTCTGGAGCTGATGTTACGCCGCGGATTTTTTATGAGAACTTCATTGCCATGATGGTGAACATCGACGGCAATGATAGGAAGGACAATGCCCCCCACGCGAGCATGATGGTTGCGTTCAACGACTCAGGTGCGACGGCGAACAAACTTGCGCCACAACCCGACCCACAGCATGAACAGCGCGAAGGCTGATGTCTTTGCGGGTCGCCAATTCATCCAGGCGTTCACCGGCTAGACTGGCCGTTGACGAGTGTTCGCTCGTCGGCTGACTCTATTTTCGTTTCGCCAGGAGCGCGCGATATGTACCAGCTATACGGACACCAGAACTCCGGCGCTGCCGCGATAGAAGCGGCACTGGAACTTTGCGAAATTCCTTACCGCTTCATCGATGTTGAAGCCTCTCCCGAGGCGACCCATGCACTGGAGAAGCTCAATCCGCTCAAGCAGGTCCCGACCCTGCAATTGCCCGATGGCAGCGTTCTCACCGAGAGCGCGGCGATTCTGATTCACCTGGGGCTCACCTTCCCCCAATCAAACCTGCTGCCAAAAAACACCGCCGCGCGGGATCAGGCCATTCGCGGCCTGGTGTACATCGTCAGCAATTGCTATTCGGCGATTGGCATCATCGACTACCCCGAGCGCTGGTTGGCCGAGGCGGATGAATCGTCCAGGCAAAACCTCATGGCCGGCGCCCGCGCGCGACTGCACAGGAGTTGGGAGGTGTTTGCCGATCAGTTTTCGGGCGATTTGTATCTGGGCGACGAGACGCCGGGAGCTTTGGATGTACTGGCGGCGGTGGTTTCCAGATGGGCGGGTAGCCGGGAGTATTTACGCAGTGCAAGGCCAGGTTTTTTCGCCTGGCTTACGCGCATTGACCGGCACCCGACATTGGCACCGGTCTTCGCGCGGCATTGGCCTGATTGATCTATTCGCCGCGGATGTACTGCTCCAACTGGCGAATCAATTCAGCCTGTTCGGCGATGGCTTCCTTGACCAGGTCGCCGATCGACAGCAAACCGATCAACTGGCCGTTTTCCACCACCGGCAAGTGGCGCAGGCGTTTGTCGGACATGATGCCCATGCAGGTTTCGACGGTTTGATGGGTGTCCACGGTGATCACCGGCGACACCATGATGTCTTCGACTGGTGTACCGACGGAGGAGCGTCCCTTGAGCACGAGTTTGCGCGCATAGTCACGCTCGCTGATGATGCCGACGACCTCGCCATTCCTCAAGACCGGCAAGGCGCCGACGTTTTTGGCGGCCATGACCATCAGCGCTTCCAGCACCATTTGATGCGGTGCAATGGTGTGGACCTCATGATTCTGTTCAGCCTTTAACTTCAGCAGTTGGGCGACGGTTTTCATGGCAGTTTCTCAGGTGTTGTCGTTGTCCTTGAAGAATCGTAGACACGGGCGCTGAGGGCAAGGCAGAAAGCGGCAGATAACGCGCAAAAAACGCCATTCAGCGGTTTTTCTTCCGAATATCTCCGTACCAGGTCGATAAACACCTGCAATCTGGCCGCGATGTCAAGAGCCACCCCTCACCCCAGCCCTCTCCCCACAGGGGAGAGGGGGAAAGGGAGCCGATCCTCGTGGTTTTCGAACTCGAGTTCGACTCAATTTTCTCGGTCGCAATATCTCTTGAAAACACCTCGGTCAGCCCCCTATACCCTCTGGGGAGAGGGTTAGGGTGAGGGGGCGATGCCACCACGCTCTCCATCCCGATCCCGCGTAGAATCTCCCTCTGAATCAAATCTTGAGGTTGCAGTGGTGGATTTACAGCGGGGCTTCGTCCTGACCCGGCATTGGCGCGATACCCCGGCCGGTACGGAAGTCGAGTTCTGGCTGGCGACCGACACCGGTCCCCAGCGGATCCGCCTGCCTCATCAACCGTCGGTGGCGTTCATCCCCGCCGCCCAGCGCGAGCAGGCTGAAGCGTTGCTGCGCGGCGAAAAGAACGTTGAGCTGCGGCCGTTGGCGTTGCTGGATTTCGAGCACCGCCCGGTACTCGGTGTGTATTGCCAGCAGCACGGTCAACTGATGCGTCTGGAAACCGCGCTGCGCAAGGCCGGCGTCGACATGTTCGAAGCCGATGTGCGCCCGCCGGATCGCTACATGATGGAGCGTTTCATCACTGCGCCGGTCCGGTTCAGTGGCACGCCGAACGCCGAGGGCCTGCTGCTCGATGCGCAGATGAAACCCGACCCCGACTATCGTCCGAGCCTCAGGCTGGTCTCCCTGGACATTGAAACCACCGCTCAAGGCGAGCTGTACTCCATCGCACTGGAAGGCTGCGGCGAGCGCCAGGTCTACATGCTTGGCCCGCCCAATGGCGACGACAGTGAAGTGGATTTCCAGCTCGAATACTGCGATTCCCGAACCCTGCTGCTGAAAAAACTCAACGAATGGTTCGCCCGCCACGACCCCGACGCGATCATCGGCTGGAACGTCGTACAGTTCGACCTGCGCGTGCTCCACGAACATGCCCGGCGGCTGGCGGTGCCGCTGAAACTGGGGCGTGGCGGCGAAGAAATGCAGTGGCGCGAACACGGGAGCCGCACCCATTACTTCGCCTCGGCCGCGGGCCGGCTGATCATCGACGGCATCGAATCCCTGCGCTCGGCGACCTGGAGTTTCCCCTCGTTCAGCCTGGAGAACGTCGCGCAAACCCTGCTTGGCGAGGGCAAGTCGATCGACAACCCGTACCAGCGCATGGACGAAATCAACCGCATGTTCGCCGAGGACAAACCAGCCTTGGCCAAGTACAACCTCAAGGACTGCGAGCTGGTAACGCGAATTTTCGCCAAGACCGAACTGCTGACCTTTCTGCTGGAACGGGCCAGCGTCACCGGGTTGCCGGCGGATCGCAGCGGCGGCTCGGTGGCGGCGTTCACGCACCTGTACATGCCGCTGATGCACCGCCAGGGTTTCGTCGCGCCGAACCTTGGGAACAAGCCTGCGCAAGCCAGCCCCGGCGGGTTTGTCATGGACTCGCAACCGGGCCTGTACGAATCGGTGCTGGTGCTCGACTACAAAAGCCTCTATCCGTCGATCATCCGTACCTTTCTCATCGACCCGGTGGGCTTGATCGAGGGGCTCAAACATCCGGATGACAGTGAGTCGGTGCCAGGCTTTCGCGGCGCGCGTTTTTCCAGAACCCGGCATTGCCTGCCCGCCATCGTCGCCCGGGTCGCCGAAGGGCGTGAAACCGCCAAGCGCGAACATAACGCGCCGCTGTCCCAGGCCCTGAAAATCATCATGAACGCTTTTTACGGCGTGCTCGGTTCCAGCGGTTGCCGCTTTTTCGACACACGCCTGGCGTCGTCCATCACGCTGCGCGGTCACGAGATCATGCTGCGTACGCGACAGCTGATCGAAGCCCAGGGCCATACGGTGATTTACGGCGACACCGACTCGACCTTCGTCTGGTTGCGCCGTGCCCATGGTCAACAAGAAGCCGCACAGATCGGCCACGCGCTGGTGGATCACGTCAACCAGTGGTGGCGCGAGCATGTGCAGCAGCAATACGGTCTGGAAAGTGCGTTGGAGTTGCAGTTCGAAACCCACTACAAGCGCTTTCTGATGC
The DNA here is from genome assembly GCF_014852295.1 of Pseudomonas sp. PDM10. Lineage (NCBI taxonomy): Bacteria > Pseudomonadati > Pseudomonadota > Gammaproteobacteria > Pseudomonadales > Pseudomonadaceae > Pseudomonas > Pseudomonas sp. PDM10. Next base: position 96,169 of record NZ_JACVBJ010000007.1, read on the forward strand.
CGACCATTCGTGGCGCCGAGGAGGGCAGCAAGAAGCGTTATGCCGGGCTTGTGACCCGCGCCGATGGCACCGACGAAATGGTCTACAAAGGCCTGGAAACCGTGCGCACCGACTGGTCGCCGCTGGCCCGGCAATTCCAGCAGGAGCTGTACCTGCGCATCTTCAATCGCAAACCCTATCAGGAGTATGTGCGCGACTACGTGCGCAAGACCTTGGCGGGGGAGTTCGACGATCGCCTGATCTACCGCAAGCGCCTGCGCCGCACCCTCGATGACTATCAGCGCAACGTGCCGCCCCACGTGCGTGCCGCGCGGATTGCCGATGAGTACAACGACCTGCAGGGCCGTCCGCGGCAATACCAGAACGGTGGCTGGATCAGTTACGTGATCACCGTCGCCGGGCCCGAGCCGCTGGAAATCCGCAGCGCTCCCATCGATTACGACCACTACGTCACCCGGCAACTGCAACCGGTAGCGGACGCCATTCTGCCCTTCGTGGACGACGACTTTTCAACGTTGATTGGTGGGCAGTTGGGCCTGTTTTGAGTCCAGCAGCAACAACGTCCAGTCATCCAGGATGCCGTGGAAATACTGGTCAAGTGCTCGATGAAAGTCACTGTTAGCGCCGGCAACCTGGGCGAACAGCGTCATGGAAGAGTGAAACTTGAGATCGTCGGGATGGCCGAATATGCCGGCCACCGAGCTTTTTTCGATGTTCAGCACCATTTGCGTGCAGGTGCGCAACCGTGAACCCAGTAGCGGATGATTGAGGTACGCCTCAGCTTCCTCTTTGGAACGAATGGCAAAGTGGCGGGACATCTCGCTGCCGCCCAACCCTGAGAATTGCGGAAAGATGAACCACATCCAGTGACTGCGCTTGTGGCCGGCATTCAGCTCGGCCTGGACCCGTTTGAACACCGGGTCCTGTGCCTGGATAAAGCGTTGCAGATTAAAGTAATCGTCCTGATCAGTGCTTCTCATGCCGAAGCCCTCTGACAGACTGCGATGGCTCAGACCATGGCCAACCGCTGTTTGCGTTGTGGCGCGCGAAACGCCTGGTCCAGCGCCTCCAAATCCCCAGCCTCCAGTTGCAATTGCGCCGCTTGCGCGTTGAGTTGTATGTGCTCGGGTCGGACCGCTTTGGGGATGGCGATCACGCCTTCGTTACGCAGCATCCATGCCAGCGCTACCTGGGCCGGCGTCACACGGTGACGGGCGGCTATTTGCTTGAGCGTTGTATGGTTCAGCATAGGCCCGCCCTGACCGATCGGACAGTAGGCCATGACCGGCATTCGATGCTGGCGGCTCCAGGGCAGCAGGTCGAACTCGATGCCGCGTTCTTCCAGGTTGTAGAGCACCTGATTGGTGGCACAGGCCGGTGAGACCAGTTCCTCCAGGTCGTCGACGTCAAAATTGGAGACGCCCCAGCGACCGATCTTGCCTTCGACCCGCAGGCGTTCGAAGGCTTCGACCGTTTCTTCGAGGGGATACTGGCCGCGCCAGTGCAGCAGGTAGAGATCGATGTAATCGGTATCCAGCCGCCGCAGACTGCGTTCGCACGCCTGGGGGATGCCTTTGCGGCTGGCGTTGTGCGGGTACACCTTGCTGACCAGAAACACTTCATCACGCCTGCCGGCGATGGCTTCACCGACCACTTCCTCAGCGCCGCCCTCGCCGTACATTTCAGCGGTGTCGATGAGGGTCATGCCTAGTTCGATACCCAGGCGCAAAGCCGCCACTTCCTGGGTGTGCCGGGAACGGTCTTCGCCCATGCGCCAGGTGCCTTGACCGATGACCGGTACGTTGACGCCGGCCAGTTCGAGGGTCCGCATTCAAATCTCCTTATTTTGAATCGATGAGTACTCATCGGTTGGCAACAGAATCCCCCGGTGGTTCCATCGACCTGTAGCAGCTGTGGCAGCTGCTACATGATCGTGTTGGGCCTTACTGGGTAGAAAACTTCAGGACGGTGCTCTGGGCATAGGTCTTGCCCGGGTCCAGGCGCGTGGACGGAAAGGTCGGCTGATTCGGCGAGTCCGGATAGTGCTGGGTCTCCAGCGTGAACGCGCCCCAGTGCGGATAGACCTTGCCAGCCTTGCCCTTGACCGAACCGTCGAGGAAGTTGCTGGTGTAGAACTGCACACCGGGCTCGGTGGTGTAGAGCTGCAAGCGACGACCGGATTGCGGATCGCTGACCTCGGCGGCGAGTTGACCCACATCACCCATGGCGTTCAGCACCCAGTTGAAATCGAAGCCACCCTGTTTCGGTTCGGCAAATTTCAACTGTGGGTGATCGGCTTTGATGTGCTTGCCAATGGCGGTCGGTTGGGTGAAGTCCATCGGTGTGCCGGCCACCGGGGCCAGTTCGCCGGTCGGGATCAGCTTGCCGGTAACCGGCGTGTAATGGCTGGCATGCAGGGTGGCGAGCTGTTTCAGCACATCACCGTTACCCGCGCCGGCGAGGTTGAAATAGCTGTGATTGGTCAGGTTCAACACCGTGGCTTTATCGGTGGAAGCCTTGTAGTCGATGCGCAACTCGTTTTGCTCATTGAGGCTGTAGGTGACCTCGGTTTTCAGGTTGCCGGGGAAGCCCATTTCACCGTCCGCCGACAGGTAGGTCAGGGTCACGCCGACCGCATCCTTGCCGTTGCTCGGCTGGGCTTTCCAGACGTGTTTGTCAAAACCCTGAGGGCCGCCGTGCAGCGAATTGGAACTGTCATTGAGCGGTACCTGATAGCGCTTGCCGTCCAGTTCGAAAGCACCGTTGGCCAGGCGATTGCCGAAGCGCCCGATGGTCGCACCGAAATACGCCGTGCCGCTCTGATAGCCCTGCACGTTATCGAAACCGAGCACCACATCGTCGAACTTGCCGTTTTTGTCCGGCACTTTCAGCGACTGCAAAATGCCGCCGTAGGTAATGACCGTGGCGGTCAGGCCATGGCTGTTGCGCAAGATGTATTGCTCGACGGGCGTGCCGTCATTGGTTTTGCCGAAGGCCTTGTGTTCGCTGGACAGGCCGGCGGCTTGGGCGCAGAGGGGGGCGATCATCAGGGACAGTCCAAGGGCGCAGAGCGGGTGTCGGGATTGAAGCATGGTTGACCTTCCTTTTTGTTGTTTTTGGCTAAGTAGTCATACTAATAATCGAATTTAAATGCGATCAAGGAAGGATTTATAGCTTATGTACGAGCTTTTGCAATTATAAAGTATGACTAATGTGGTGATCCTCTTGACGGTTGGCAGCGTTTACGGACCGCCGGCACTGCACTTTTCAGGGATTCACGGCTCCTATCCTGGGCCAGCCTGCGGCGAATCCCCACCGCCGGCCCATGCCCAAGTTCAATAACCCATGGCTCGAGTTTTACCCCGCACCACCGCGCCAATCCGCCGCCGTTGCCTGCTGTTGGCCTGCTTGTCGATGCTCGCCTCCGGGTGCAGCCAGCAGCAGGGCAACGACATCGTCAGTCAGTTCCGCGAAGGCAAACCCCAGGAATTTCTCCAGACCAGCGTCGACCGCATAGCGACCCTGGCGATGCGCGACAACCTCGACAGCCTCTACCTGCTGATGAGCAAGCTCTACCTGCGCAACCCGGACGAGCTGAAAAAATCCGGCTTCCTCGACGCACGCACCGCTGGCAAGCAAGTGCGCATGGCCATCGAACAGCAACAGCCGCTGCCGACTCTGGGGGGCAAAAAAGACCTGGCCGCGCTGAGTTATGCCATGAGTCCGGAGTTTCTCGGCGACCGGGTCGGTGCTTTCATCTATGCCATCGGCAGCATGCTCGTCACCGCCCACGGCAATCGGCTCGAGTTCTACATGACGGATGTGATCAATCCGACGTTCGTCAGCAACGCTGCCCGCAACATCGAGAAAGCCACCTGGATACTCAGCCAGCGGCAAAACAAGAACGGCGAGCCATTGCTGTTCTCCAATGAAATCTCGGAGGAGGGCAGCAACCTGAGTTTTGCCGTGGAGTTCGGCAAGATCGTCGCGCGGCTGGACCTGCTGACGCAGATGCTGGACGAGCGCTACCGTCGGATCGGTTTGAATTACGCGCAGAGTTTGCTGTTCCTCAATTTCCTGCCAGTACAGTGAACCCCTTGTGGGAGTGAGCTTTGTGGCGAGGGGATTTATCGAAACGTCGCACCGCCCCGTTGGGCTGCGAAGCGGCCCCAAAAAATGGGACTGCTGCGCAGTCCAACGGGGATAAATCCCCTCGCCACAAAGGCTCCCACAGGAGTGTGTGTGGACTTTAGGTATAACGATAGTTCGCATCGATATAACTGGTTATAAGAAAAATCGCTATGCTGCGATCCAGATTTTTCATGCGTTTTTTGTGGGCGTGTTAATGGAATTCGGTAATTTCGGTTTAGTCGTAGCAGGTCTGGTAGTCGGCTTTATTGTCGGGATGACCGGCGTTGGTGGCGGCTCCTTGATGACCCCCATTCTGTTGTGGTTCGGCGTCAATCCGGCCACCGCAGTGGGGACGGATTTGCTGTACGCGGCGATTACCAAATCCAGTGGCGTGCTGGTTCATCGAAAGAACAAGAACATCGACTGGGCGATTACCGGTTGGCTGACCCTCGGCAGTGTGCCGGCGGTGGCGCTGACGTTGTGGTTCCTGAGCACCTTGCAAACGTCGCCCGAGGCGATGAACGCGGTCATCAAACAGGCCTTGGGCTTTGTTCTGTTTGCCACGGCGCTGGCGATTTTCTTCAAGAAACGCCTGCTCGATTTCGCCCACAAACGTGCGGGCGGTCATTACAACCCCAGCGGCAAGCGCTTGAATGCGCTGACCGTGATCACTGGCCTGGTCCTGGGCGCCATGGTTGCCCTGACGTCCATCGGCGCTGGCGCCCTGGGCACCGTCGCGTTGTTCATTCTCTATCCGCTGTTGCCGACCCGCCGCCTGGTGGGCACGGAAATCGCGCACGCCGTACCGCTGACCCTGGTGGCCGGCCTCGGCCATGCGAGCATGGGCAACATGGATTGGCACGTGCTGGGTTATTTGCTGATCGGTTCGCTGCCGGGGATTTACCTGGGCAGTCACCTGACTGGCCGCATCTCCGATGAAGTGCTGCGGCCTTGCCTTGCCACGATGCTGGTGCTGATCGGGTACAAACTGGCCTTTTAATCGGGTAGAGCTGCCAGAACAAACCCGCGTGGCAGGCGCGCTCAGGGCCGAGTCAGAATCTCCAGCAGATGCCCGTCCGGGTCATCGAAGTAAACCCGTCGGCCACCGCCGTAATCATTGATCTCGTTCGGTCGTTGTTTGCCGGGGTCGGCCCACCAGGGTTGCTGCCGGGCTTGCAGGCGGGCGAAGGCCGCATCGAAATCGTCGTCACCCATCAAAAACGCGTAATGCTGGGAAGCAATCGGCGGGTCATTGTCGTAGAAGTCCAGCGACACGCCATTGTCGAACTTGACGATCAGCATCGGGCCGAAGGGGTCGGGGCTGGGCAGGCCGAGGATGTCTGCCAGATAGTTGGCTGATGCCTGCTTGTCGCGACACCAGACGATGGTGTGGTTCAACTGAGCGCTCATGCACAGGTCCTCACGGCGGATCAGGGCTTGGTTGTTGAGCCATGAGATTAGCTCAACCTGTTGCGCAATGACCGCCCTGACCTAAGCTTGGGGCAAGGCGAGACATAATTGCGTGCGTCACCCGGAACGAACGCAGCGATGCGCAATCATTAGAGCGTGGATATCAAAAGGAGATGCGCATGCTCATCAGGTCATTGACCCTGACTACCCTGCTGGTTTTCGCCGGCCCCTTGCTCGCTGCCGATGACGGCTCACCACTGGATATGGACAAGGGCAGGGCCCGGCCGTTGATTGTCATCGCTCCGAGCACGGTCGATCCCACGTGGGTCAGCCTGAAAAAGTCGCTGGATGAACCGACCAATCGCAAGGGGTTCACCGAGCGAAACATGGTCCTGTACACCGTGCTCAATTTGATGGGCCAGCGCGAAGGCAAAGACCTGGGGCCACAAGACACGGCGGCATTGATCCGTTCGCTCAAGTTGGGTGCCGGCGCGAAGAGCAAAGTCATCCTGGTGGGCAAGGACGGGGAAAAGAAACTTGAGCAATCGGGAGCGATTGAGCTGAAGGAGATTTTCGCCGCCGTCGACCAATTGCCGGCCACAGAGCAAGAAGCCACGGTGCCGACACCGCCGCCGGTCACTGAAGTCGCACCGGCCAACGGTGCCAAAGGCGCAAAACCGGGCAAACCGGGCAAACCGGCGAAGCCTGCCAAACCGCCTGAAATGCCGGATGATTAAACGCAGACTTTTGTAGCCGCTGGCGCAGCCTGCGCCAGCGGTAAAAAAAATGGGGTGTTTCGGGGGGAGATGTATCGGCTTCTATTGGTCTCGGAAGTTTCCTGCAAGTTCTGTCGGTCTTTATGAACTGGTTTCTGTCAGAGAGCACCGCTAGCCTTCGTCAGCCACCGCAACAATGCGGTCGGACGTGGGAATCCGCGACACTGAGGGATCCAGGGACGTAAACACCAATGGCACAAAAAGGAGCCTCGTCTGTGAAGAAGTTCAGCAAGCATCAACCGCAAACCCTGACCGACGCCGAACATCTCGATCCTGCGAAGCCATGTGAAACCGCGAAAGGCGCAGTCACCAGAAGCCCCAGGCCTACCGCCACGACCCAGCAGATTTTCACTGTTGCTCCTGGTGTCGACACACTGACCCTGCTAAATCAGGCCTGCGAAAACCTTGCCTCCCTGAATGTCCTGATTGCGAGTTTTGCCGGGACACTGGAAGGCTCGAGCCGCACAGTGCTGCTGTCGATTCAGCAATTGGCGGCGGTCACCGGGTTGTTGGTGAATCAGGCACGGGAAAATCTTTATCGGAGAAGCGATGCACCTGACGCTCAGCCGCCGACTCTGCATTGAGCTGGTGCAGTAACAACAATGGGCGACCTCCAAGGGGTCGCCCATTTTGTTTGCCCGCTAGTGATCTGTAGCAGCTGTCGAGCCTGCGAGGTGTGGTGAGGGAATTGTGGTGAGGAGATTGTGGCGAGGGGATTTAGCGAAACGTCGCACCGCCCCGTTCGGCGGCGAAGCCGTCGTAATCAATTGGACGCGGTGTGGTTGAAAAAAAGGGGCCGCTTCGCAGCCCAACGGGGCGGTGCGACGCTTCGCTAAATCCCCTCGCCACAATTGGCTACTTGGCCAGTGCACTCAATATCGTATGAGCAATCTTGATCCGCTCCGGGTTCGGGTAGTTTTTGTTGGCCAGAATCACGATGCCGATGTCTTTCGACGGCACGTACGCCACGTAAGCACCGAAGCCGCCCGTTGAACCGGTTTTGTTGATCAGTACGCTTTCCGGTTGAGGTTGCGTCGGGGTCAGCCACTGGACTTCGTGCGCCTCCATCGCCATCTGCGTCGAGTTACCCGCCAGTAATTTATCGAGGGTGATCGGGTAATGGTAGAACTCCCAACCCAGCCCCTGAGTCATCTCGCCGACCTTGTAATACCCGGTGTGAGTGATGGCGATTGCTCGCTGCATCGGCGTTTCAAGCCCCGACGGTTTCATGTTCGCCTCAACATACCGAATCAGATCCGCAGCGCTGGTTTTCACCCCATAAGCCTCCGAATCCAGTGCCCCCGGCCCAACCCGCACAGGTTTGTCTTCCTTGTTGTAACCCTGAGCGTAAAGCCCCATTTGAGCCTGCGGCACTGTGAGGTAGGTGTGTTTCAGCCCGAGTTTCGGCAGCAGGGTTTTTTCCATCACGTCATCAAACGGCGCGCCCATGCTTTGGGCGGCGAGGTAACCGAACAACCCCAGGCTCGGGTTCGAATACAGCCGATGGGTGCCGGCGGCATAAGTCGGTTTCCACTGTTTGAAGTAACCGAGCATCTTGTCCGGTGCATCGGCATCGTCGGGGAATTGCAGCGGCAGGCCACCGGCGCTGTAGGTGCCCAGTTGCAGCACGCTGATGTTATCGAACGCGCTGCCACGCAGCTCCGGCAGCCCGCTGCTGGCCTTGTCCGACAGGGACAGTTTGCCGGTGGCCTGAGCGTAGGCGGCGAGGGTCGCGGTGAAGGTTTTGCTCACCGAGCCGATTTCGAACAGGGTGTCTTCGGTGACGGCTTTGCCGTTTTCCTTCGAGGCCACGCCGTAGTTAAAGTAATGGGGCTGGCCGTTGACGGTAATCGCAACCGCGACACCGGGGATCTGCTGTTGCTGCATCACCGGTTCGATGGCGGCCTTCACGATGGCTTCAATGCGGTCATCAGCAACGCAATGACCGGCGCTGAGGAGAAGTGCGAAAGCGCTGTAGAACGCGAGTTTGTTGTGCATGATTGATTCACTTTCCATGAGTTCAAGGGTGTTAACCGCTACACTCCGAGCGGCTTTTCAATCCGGGTTGCTGATGGGCGAGCCAATCTATGCAGTCTGCCGAGGTTCGACAACCGATGATATTTCGAACGAGCCATTAGAAAAATTTGGGAGTGGGCATGATCCGGCCTCAATTACCGCTCAATGCATTGCGCGCCTTCGAGGCCTCCGCCCGGCATTTGAGTTTCACCCGGGCGGCCGTTGAGTTGTGTGTCACACAGGCGGCGGTGAGCCATCAGGTCAAGAGCCTTGAATCGCAACTTCGCGTGACCCTGTTCAAGCGCTTGCCTCGCGGGCTGATGCTGACCAGCGAGGGCGAAACCCTGCTGCCGGTGTTGCGCGAGTCTTTCGACCGTATTGCACGCACCCTTGAGCGATTCGAGGGCGGACATTTTCGCGAGGTATTGACGGTCGGCGCGGTGGGGACGTTCGCGGTAGGCTGGTTGTTGCCACGGTTGACGGACTTCCAGGCGAAACATCCGTTCATAGATTTGCGCCTGTCGACCAACAACAATCGCGTGGATGTGGCGGCTGAAGGGTTGGATTACGCGATACGGTTTGGCGCGGGAGCCTGGCATGGGATTGAGGCAGTCAGGTTGATCGAGGCGCCGTTATCGGTATTGTGCGTTCCCGAAATTGCCCGGCAACTGAAAACACCGATAGACCTGTTGCAGCAAACGCTGTTGCGTTCTTATCGCACGGACGAGTGGCCTGAATGGTTTCAGGCCACTGGCCTCTCGACCCACGCAGCGCCGCCCCGAAGCATCGTCTTCGACTCATCGCTGGCAATGATGGAAGCGGCACTGCAAGGAGCGGGCGTTGCATTGGCGCCGCCGCTGATGTTCGCCCGACAACTGGCGGCGGGTGCAATCGAGCAACCGTTCGCCATCGGGATCACCACCGGCAGTTACTGGCTGACCCGTTTGCAGTCGCGCCCTGAAACGTCGGCGATGATGGCGTTCAAGCAATGGTTGCTGCAAGCAGCGCAAGAACCTGTAGGAGCGAGTTCGCTCGCGAAAGCGGTCTATCCGTCACATTGATGGTGGATGTGACGACGTCTTCGCGAGCAAGCCCGCTCCCACAGGGATTGAGGTTTTTCGATAGACCTAGCGCACCAGACACGGCCGCTTGTTATCGAACTTCCAGCCCGGAATCAGAAACTGCATCGCCACGCTGTCATCCCGGGCGCCCAGTCCCATGCCTTTGTACAACTCATGAGCCTTGGCCAGTTGATCCATGTCCAGTTCGACGCCCAACCCGGGTTTCTTCGGCACCTGCACGCAGCCGTCAACGATTTGCAGCGGTGCTTTGGTCAGGCGCTGGCCGTCCTGCCAGATCCAGTGGGTGTCGATGGCGGTGATGTCACCTGGCGCTGCGGCCGCAACGTGGGTGAACATGGCCAGGGAAATATCGAAGTGGTTGTTGGAGTGCGAACCCCAGGTCAGGCCCCACTCATGGCACATCTGCGCCACACGGACCGAGCCCTGCATGGTCCAGAAGTGTGGGTCGGCCAGCGGAATGTCCACTGATTGCAACTGGATCGCGTGGCCCATTTCCCGCCAGTCGGTGGCGATCATGTTGGTGGCGGTTTTCAGACCCGTGGCGCGACGGAATTCAGCCATGACTTCACGTCCCGAATAACCGTTTTCCGCGCCGCACGGGTCTTCGGCGTAAGCCAGTACGTGATGCTGATCCCGGCACAGGCGAATGGCTTCCTTGAGTGACCACGCGCCATTCGGATCAAGGGTGATGCGCGCATCGGGGAAGCGTTCGGCCAGGGCGGTGACGGCTTCGATTTCTTGATCGCCACTGAGCACGCCGCCCTTGAGTTTGAAGTCCTTGAAACCGTAGCGGGCGTGGGCGGCTTCGGCCAGACGGACCACGGCGTCGGCGGTCATGGCTTTTTCGTGACGTACGCGGAACCAGTCGTTGTCGGCGTCCGGTTCGCTACGGTAGGCCAGGTCGGTTTCATTGCGATCACCGACATAAAACAGGTAACCCAGCATCTTCACTTCGTCGCGCTGCTGACCTTCGCCGAGCAAGGCTGCGACCGGCACGTCCAGGTGCTGGCCCAAGAGATCAAGCAGCGCAGCTTCAAGACCGGTGACGGCGTGGATGGTGATGCGCAAATCGAACGTCTGTAACCCGCGACCGCCAGCATCACGATCGGCGAAGGTCTGGCGCACTTGATTGAGGATCTTCTGATACGTACCGATCGGACTGCCGATCACTAATGAACGAGCGTCTTCGAGGGTCTGGCGAATGCGCTCGCCGCCCGGTACTTCACCGACGCCGGTGTGGCCGGCGTTGTCCTTGAGGATCACGATGTTGCGGGTGAAAAACGGCCCGTGGGCGCCGCTCAGGTTGAGCAACATGCCATCGTGGCCGGCCACCGGAACAACCTGCATGCTGGTGATGACCGGGGCTTTGGCGGTTTCTTGTGCGTTCATTGTCATGTCCTTCAAAACAGTGCTCTTACATGAGTGTTCAGGCGTGATTGGGCGCTGGTTTGTCCAGTGCAACGGCTGGTGCGGATTTCGGTTTGTTGCGTGCGGCGAAGACGATGATTGCGGCAATGATCGAGGTCGCGGCCAGGCCGTACAGCCCGCCCTGAATCGAGCCGGTGCGTTCTTCCAGCAGGCCGAACGTGGTCGGCGCGACGAAGCCGCCGAGGTTGCCCACCGAGTTGATCAGTGCGATGACGCCTGCCGCGATCCGTGCGTCCAGATAAGCCTGAGGAATCGGCCAGAACAGCGATGACGCCGATTTGAAGCCCAGCGCAGCAAAGCAGATTGCAACGAAGGCGAAGATCGGCCCGCCGGTGGTGGACATGAACATCCCGGCTGCTGCGATCAGCAGGGCCGCAGCGACCCAGGCTTGTTGATGCTTCCATTTGGCCGACAGCGAAGCGAAGGCGTACATGCCGACGATCGACAGCAACCATGGAATCGAGTTGAACAACCCGACCTGAATGTCGCTCAGGTCGCCCATCTTTTTGATGATGCTCGGCAGCCAGAAGGTCGCGGCATAGATGGTCAATTGGATGAAGAAGTAGATCAGGCAGAACAGGATGATCTGGCGATCCTTGAGCAGCTTGCCCAACGACGGTTTGATCGGCGTCGCGGCTTCGCGGGCCAGTTGTTCGTCATCGATGGCTTTGACCAGCGCGTCTTGTTCGGCGCGGCTCAGCCATTTGGCGTCGTGAGGTTTGGAGTCCAGCCAGAACCAGACGAACACGCACAGCCCGACCGAGAACATCCCTTCAATGAAGTACATCCATTGCCAGCCGTGCATGCCCAAACCGCTGATTTGCAGCAGTAACCCGGACAGCGGGCCGGAGATCAGCGAAGCAATCGCCGAACCGCTGAGGAAGATGGCAATCGCCTTGCCGCGTTCAACGCCAGGCAACCAGCGGGTGAAGTAGTAAATCACTCCGGGGAAGAAACCGGCTTCGGCCACGCCGAGCAGGAATCGCAGGATGTAGAAGTGGGTTTCGTTCTGGATGAAGGCCATGCAAGCGGCGACCACGCCCCAGGTCAGCATGATGCGGGTCAGCCAGATTCGTGCGCCGACTTTTTGCAGGAGGATGTTGGAGGGGACTTCAAACAGCGCGTAACCGATGAAGAACAGACCGGCGCCGAGGCCGTAGGCGGCAGCGCCGATGCCCAGGTCATGTTCCATGTGGGCGCGGACGAAGCCGATGTTCACGCGGTCGATGTAGTTGACGATGAACATGATCACGAACAGCGGCAGAACATGGCGTTTCACTTTCGAGATGGCGGACTTCAGGACCGAATCGGCGCCATCGTTCATCCCGGATATGGATGTATTCACTACGTTATCTCCCACTGATTATTTTTATGCGGGGTGTGACGGGGGTGTTGCGATGTTGATAGACATCATACAACTACGTTTTTTCCTCCTGCAAGCCCTGTCGTCCAACAAAATGGCGCTTTATATAAGATTTGTTATTCTTTTTTCAGTAATGCATGAGCTTAGCTTCGGTCTTGAATGTCCGATTTGTTGAGTGTTGTCATACAAGTTGATCGGCTTTTTCCCGAGATTCCCGTCGGGCGCAGTGCTACGATTCCGGTAGCCCTGCTCTCGGATGATCGCCATGCAAGAAGACCTCGACGCGCCTGCCCGCAAGCGCACCCACAACCTGGCCCATGACCTGGTCGCCAAACTGACCCAGAGCATTTTGCTCGGGCAGATGCTGCCCGGTGACAAGCTGCCGTCCGAGAACACGATTGTTCAGGAACACGGGGTCAGTCGCACGGTGGTGCGCGAGGCGATCTCGAAGTTGCAGGCGTCCGGGTTGGTGGAGACCCGGCACGGCATCGGCACCTTTGTCATCGAACGAGCACCGGAGCAGGGACTGCGGTTGAACGTCGATACCGCGCTGGGGGTGCGCAGTATTCTGGAGTTGCGCATGGGCCTGGAAACCCAGGCCGCCGCACTGGCGGCAACCCGTCGCACCGAGCATCAATTGGCGCAGATGCGCGAAGCGCTGGACGACTATCAAAGCCTGCTGGCCAACAACGACAGCTGCGTCGAAGCCGACAAGCGCTTCCACTTGCTGATCGCCGAAGCCACCGGCAACGTGTGCTTCACCGAAATCATGCAGCACCTGGGCAGCGCCATGATCCCACGCACCCGCGTCAATGCCGCCGAGCGCGGCGCAGTGGACTTGAGCAAGCTCGGGCAACTGGCCAACCTTGAGCACGAGGCGATTCTCAATGCGATCAAACGCCAGGACCCGGATGCGGCGCGGGCGGCCATGTGGCTGCACCTGACCAACAGTCGCGACCGGTTTTCGGCCGATGGCTGACCGCCATTTGTCTACTCGATAGCACCTAACTTGCGGCCCTGCTTCCAACGAGTACGGCCCAGATTTGCTGGACCTCATCAGTGAGGTGCGTCATGGCTAACGATTCGATGTTCCAGGGCGCAACGCCCAACACCGACCCCACCCGACCCATTTCCGGTACCGACGAGCCGCGCATGGATCACGACGCGCCTCCCGGCATGGACCCTTCGCGAGACCCGACCGAGGTCGGCGACGATCGACCTGAAGACTGGATGGACCCTGAGGCGGCCGAGGACGTGCCTGCGCCAGATGAGCCAACACCGCTGTCCGATGACAGGCGATAAAAACAACGGCGCAAGGCCAATGCCTGTCAGTTAAGGCGCAGAGCCTGTGGGAGCGAGCCTGCTCGCGATAGCGGACTGGCAGACAACGTATGTGTTGAATATAAGACCGCTATCGCGAGCAGGCTCGCTCCCACAGGTTCTGCGCATCAACACAGATCGATCATCAGACGCTAGCCACCTGAACCACCGGCCTGCGCTCCAGATTCAAGGCCAACACGCTGACCAGCACCACCAGCGCTCCCGCAACGATCATCAACGTCGGCCGCTCGCCCAGTGCAAAAGAGGCAATTGCCATGGCGGTCGGTGGAATCAGATACAGCGTCATCGTCGCGCGGCTCAAATCCACATGAGTCAGCACATAGGCCCAGGCGAGATACGCGAGGGCACTTGGGAAAATGCCCAGCCCGATGACCGCAAGCTGCACTTCAACTGGAGCGGTGATGACCTGGCTCACCAGTCCCGGGAGATAAACCAACAGCAGCAGCGTCCCGAACCAAACCGTGTAACACACCAATGTCAGCCCGTCGTAGCGCCGCGAGTAATGCTTCTGCAAGGCAAAGTAAAAACTCCATGACACCGCCGCCAACACAATCAGCCATCCATGGGCGTCGATGCTCCCCAATCCGTGGTCACCGGCCACCACCATCACCACGCCGATCAATCCCAGAAAAACGCAGCCCCAGCGCCACACGCTCACCCGGTCCTTGAACACGAAACGCGCCAGCAACGTGCTGAACAACGGCGTTGATTGCGCCAACACACTCGAGGCTCCGGCGCTGATACTTTGCTGGCCGAAATTCAACGCGACATGGTGCAGGCTCACGGCAAAAAATCCGAGCGCGAACAGCAGCGGCAGGTCACGAGTTTTCGGCAGGCTAATGCCTCGGAACACTGCGACCACCGCCATGAATGCCGATGCCAGCAGAAACCGCAGCAGGGCTAGATGACCAGGATCATAGGCCTGCAAACCGATGTGAATGCCGGTCGGTGAGTAACCCCAGCAGCCGACCACAAATGCCATGGCCAGGAAGATTTTGACGGGCGAACCGGGGGAGGGCGTGAGTGGCTTCATGATCGGGCACCTGTAGGCGGATGCACCCAGTATCAGAAGCCTGACTGTTCTCCACAACTGACTTATAGTGCGTCAACTCTTCACTTTTGGTGACGTATGGAGCTGGCACAGATACGCATGTTCAAGACCGTCGCCGAGGTCGGCAGCATCGCTCGGGCAGCCGAGCTATTGCATTGCGTGCCGTCGAACATCACGGCACGGATCAAGTCCCTGGAAACGGAGCTGGGTGTCGCGCTGTTTCTACGCGAGGGCCGAGGGCTGCGAATCAGCCCGGCGGGGCAGACCTTTCTGGCTTATGCCTCGAAAATTCTCGCCCTGACGGCAGAAGCCAAGCGCGCGGTGGACCCTTCGGCCGAGCCGTCCGGGCCGTTGCGCATTGGCGCCATCGAGTCGTCGGCGACCGGTCGATTGCCGCGGTTGCTGGCGAAATTCCACAAGCGTTTCCCGGCGGTGGCACTGGAGCTGACCACCGGCACCTGGAGCCAATTGCTCGACGACACGCTCAATCACCGGCTCGACGGCGCGATCGTCGCCGTGGATGTCGAGCGCTCACACCTCAAGCGCACGCCGATGTACCGCGAGGAGCTTTTATTGATCGCCTCGACTTCACTGGGGCCGGTGCGTGACATCGCGGATTTGCAGGACAAGACCGTGTTCATGTGGCCTCAGGGCTGTCCCTACCGGGCGGCGCTGGAACATTGGTTGCTGCGGCAGGGGCAGGCGTTGCCGATTGTCAGCCTGGCCAGTTACGGGGCGATTGTCGGCTGTGTCAGTGCCGGGGCGGGTGTCGCGCTGGTGCCAAAAGGCGTGTTTGATCAGTACGCCAAAGGGGCGGGTTGCGCAGGGTATGAGTTCCCCGAGCTGATGGCGATCGACAATCTGTTTTACTGGCATGAAAACGCCGGGGTTCACCCGGCGCGAGAGGCGTTTGTGGGGATGTTGCGCGAGGAGTTCACGGCGTAATAGGCGTCGGGTCTGAAAGCCACCCCTCACCCCAGCCCTCTCCCCAACGGGGAGAGGGGGAAAGGGGGCCGATCTTCAAGCCTTTCAAACCTGAGTTCGACTCGGAATTTCAGGTCGATGTAGCTCTAAGAAACAACTCGGTCAGTCTCCTCGCCCCCTGGGGAGAGGGGAAAGGGAGCCGATCTTTGTGTTTTTCAAACCTGAGTTCGACTCGGAATTTCAGGTCGATGTAGCTCTAAGAAACAACTCGGTCAGTCCCCTCGCCCCCTTGGGGAGAGGGTTAGGGTGAGGGGTGGATTCAAGATACACCCACATCCCGCATCAACAACCCAAACTGCAAATCCACCGCATCCGGAATCGGCAGGTACACCGTATGCCCATCCCCCGGCGCCACTTCGATAGGCTCGCCCCTGACGTTTTGCAGTTGATGCAAGTCGAATTGGAAGTTGCCCTTGGGCGTCATCAGTTCCATGTGGTCGCCCAAACCAAATCGATTCTTCACCTTGACCTCCGCCATCCGGTCACGCCGCTCGCCGGTCAGCTCGCCGACAAACTGCTGCCGCTCCGACACCGAACTGCCGTGCTGGTAGTTCTGGTATTCGTCATGCACGTGCCGTCGCAGAAAACCTTCGGTGTAGCCGCGTTGGGCGAGGGATTCCAGATCCGTCATCAGACTGCGGTCGAACTCGCGACCGGCCACCGCGTCGTCGATCGCCCGACGGTAAACCTGGGTGGTGCGTGCGCAATAAAAATGGGATTTGGTCCGGCCCTCGATTTTCAGTGAGTGCACGCCCATCTGCGTCAGGCGCTCGACATGCTGCACCGCGCGCAAATCCTTGGCGTTCATGATGTAAGTGCCGTGTTCGTCTTCGAAGGCCGGCATCAGTTCATCGGGCCGATTGGCTTCCTGCAACAGGAACACCTGATCGGTCGGGGCGCCGATGCCCAGGGTCGGTTCGGGCTGGAAGGTCTGCACGATTTCGCCGAGCTGGTTTTCAGTGGCCTCTTGCGCCGAATATTTCCAGCGACAGGCGTTGGTGCAACTGCCCTGATTGGCATCGCGCTTGTTCATGTAACCCGACAACAGGCAGCGACCGGAATAGGCCATGCACAAGGCGCCGTGGACGAACACCTCCAGCTCCATCGCCGGGACTTGTTCGCGGATTTCGGCGATTTCTTCCAGGGACAGCTCCCGCGACAGGATGATCCGGCTCAAACCTTGTTGCTGCCAGAACTCGACACTGGCCCAGTTCACCGTGTTGGCCTGTACCGACAGGTGAATCGGCATCTGCGGATAATGCCGGCGGACCAGCATGATCAACCCCGGGTCGGACATGATCAGCGCGTCCGGCGCCATGGCAATGACCGGCGCCAGGTCTTTGAGGAAGGTTTTTAGCTTGGCGTTGTGCGGGGCGATGTTCACCACCACGTAGAAGCGCTTGCCTTGGGCCTGGGCCTCGTGAATGCCGAGGGCCAGATTGGCGTGATCGAATTCGTTGTTGCGCACCCGCAGGCTGTAGCGCGGTTGACCGGCGTACACCGCATCGGCGCCGTAGGCGAAGGCATATCGCATGTTTTTCAGGGTGCCGGCGGGGGCGAGCAGTTCTGGAGGCAGGAGAGTCATGGCAGAGTCGGTCACAAAAGCCGCCGAGAGTAAGCGGCTTGCCCGCGAGGTTCATTGATCTGGATCTATGCTTGATGAACAAACGGATGGCACTCGCGCGAACCGTGGCGGACTAAGCATCAGGACGCAACATTGTGTCCTTGCAGACTGACATGGATCGGACATGAACGAAGAGAAGCTACAAGACAAATCACTGGTGATCTTGCTGGGGCTGGTCACCGCCGCTTTCGTCTGGATTTTGCTGCCGTTTTACGGCGCGGTGTTCTGGGCGGTGATCCTCGGCATCCTCTTCGCGCCCCTGCACCGACGACTGCAACTGAAGTTCGGCTGGGAGCGCAATCTGACGTCGCTGCTCACCCTGAGCATCTGTCTGTTGATCGCGATTCTGCCGGTGATTGTCCTCAGTATCTTGCTGATTCAAGAAGGGGCCTCGGTCTACCACCGCATCGAAAGTGGCGAACTGGACATCGCCGGGTACGTGACGCATTTCAAACACAGCCTGCCGCCGTACTTCCAGCACTTGCTCGATCGGGCCGGGGTAGGCGAACTGGACGGGCTGCGGGAGAAAATCATCAAAAGTGCGGTGACAGGCAATGAGTTCATTGCCAACAAAGCCTTCAGTTTTGGTCAGGGTACGTTCGATTTCGTGGTGAGCTTTTTCATCATGCTCTACCTGTTGTTCTTCTTTCTGCGGGACGGCGCCGAACTGGCCCGCAAAGTGCGCGCCGCCGTGCCGCTGCAGGACAACCAGAAACGCCGTTTGCAACTCAAGTTCAATCGTGTGGTTCGAGCGACAGTGAAGGGCAACCTGCTGGTGGCGATCACGCAGGGTGCGTTGGGCGGTTTGATTTTCTGGTTTCTGGATATTCCGAGCGCGTTGCTCTGGGCGGTGCTGATGGCGTTTCTGTCGCTGTTGCCAGCGGTGGGGGCGGGGATTGTCTGGGCGCCGGTGGCGGCGTTTTTCCTGTTCACCGGAGCGATCTGGCAGGGCGTGGTGCTGGTGCTGTTCGGGATTTTTGTGATCGGCCTGGTGGATAACGTGCTGCGACCGATCCTGGTGGGCAAGGATACCAAGATGCCGGACTACCTGATCCTGATCTCGACCCTTGGCGGTCTGGCGATCTTCGGCCTCAATGGCTTTGTGATCGGGCCGCTGATCGCTGCGCTGTTCATGTCGAGTTGGGCAATTTTCATCGAAACCAAGCCGCGGGTGCAGCTGCCTTAAGCGCTGAGTTGGCCTCGGCCGATGCGTTGCGACAGTGCCTGGGCGGCTGGCAGCGAGGTGAGCGGACCGCTGATCGGTTCGCCGTCCTGCACCAGATACCAACAGGCGAGCAATCCTAGCTCTCTGAGCGGTGCGGGAACGGCACTGCCGATAACGGACATGATCTGAACCTGGGACATAAGTACCTCCATCAATCGATGGAGCCACCTTACGGAACGGACGCTTGAACGGACAATCAACGCTTTCGATAGTCGTCATTGATGCCAATGAGTCATCGGTTCAGTCGACCACCAAGTCCAGCATATGAACCACTTCCTGCTCGTTGAGCAGGCCTTTTCGCACCAGGTTTTCTGCCAGCAGCGAAAGAAACTTGGCGCTGCGATGGCCTTCCAGGTGCTTGAGTTCGGTCAATGCGTTGTACACCTTGCTGGAAGTGCACAAGCCGACAACGCGGTGCGGGTTTTGCGTGGGCATAAGGTCGTCCTTGTTTTTATCAACCTGTTGTTAACGGACAGATCCAAGAGTGCGGACCCGACATGACATAAATATGACCGTTTTCCCCAAAGCGGGGGAAGGATGGCGAGTCAATCTTGCCAACTTGCGCCGCAAAGACTGTCCCGACAGCGACCTTGGCGAGATTTATCCAGACCTCTGCCGACGGACGGTCACAAAAAAGGCCCCGCTATTGAGGCGGAGCCTGATGATTCCGTTACCAGCGGCCATAACCGTGGGGAGGGCCGTAGTAACCGCGCGGTGGACCGTAATAACCACGTGGTGGGCCGTAATAAACCGGCGGTGGGCCGTAATAGACCGGTTGCTGCACGTAGACCGGTGCCGGCTGGTAATAAACCGGTGGCGGGCCGTAGTAAACCGGTTGTGGCTGAACGTAAACCGGTTGCTGTACATAGACCGGGCGATTGCTGTTGATGAGGGCTGAACCGACGATGGCCGAGCCAACGATCGCACCAAATACCGCCGGTCCTTCCCAACCGTGACCGCCGTGACCGCCGCCAGCTTCTGCCTGCCCTGCGATAGCAAGCGCACCGATCAGCAAGGCTACTGTGGGGATTTTACGGATCATGATAGTTCCTCGGTTCTTCGCCCCGGCGCTTGTGTCTGCAATAGACCCAAGGATTGTCGCGGGGATACTTCTAAGACAGCTTTTTTTCCAAAATCAGCACAGCCATTGGGTAAATTTTGTGTAAGGTCTGTACTCGCTTCTTTACGGTTCAGTGAGGCCACGTGCAGACACACCGTTATGATCGATCAGACCCGATGGATTGGCTAATCCCGTCCATCCGAAAGTGCTATTGAAGGAGATTTTTCATGCAGATGAACCCCGACAGAGACACCCAGCTGTGCATGTCGCTTTCCGCACGTCCCGGGAACTTCGGCCTGCGGTTTCACAATCATCTGTATGAGCAACTGAACCTGAATTTTTACTACAAGGCCTTCAGCAGTCAGGATTTGCCCGGCGCCGTTGGCGGCATTCGCGCCTTGGGGATTCGAGGTTGCGGCGTGTCGATGCCGTTCAAGGAGGCGTGCATTGCGCTGGTCGATGAACTGGACCCCTCCGCTGCGGCCATTCAATCAATCAACACCATTGTTAACACTAACGGCCATCTCAAGGCTTACAACACCGACTACATCGCGATCGCCCAGTTGCTTTACACCCACCAAGTGCCGAAGGAATTGACCTTTGCCCTGCGCGGCAGTGGCGGCATGGCCAAGGCTGTGGCCAGTGCCTTGCGTGATGGCGGCTACAAAAATGGCCTGATTGTTGCCCGCAATGAGCGTGCCGGACGGGCGTTGGCCGAATCGCTGGGCTATCGATGGCAAGCGGAGCTGGGCTCGGAGCGGCCGCAGATGCTGATCAACGTCACACCGATTGGCATGAACGGCCCTGAGGCCGATCAGTTGGCGTTCGATGCTGAAACCATCGCTGCTGCCGAGACTGTCTTCGATGTCGTGGCAGTCCCCTCGGAAACACCCTTGATTGTGCGCGCTCGTGCTGAAGGCAAGCGAGTGATCACCGGGCTGGAAGTGATCGCGATCCAGGCGCTGGAGCAGTTCGTGCTGTACACCGGCGTGCGGCCGACCGATGAGCAGTTTCACAACGCCGTGGAGTTTGCCCGCAGTGGCCATGGCCATCCTGCTGCCCAATAAGCGAAACCGTGACTGAGGTGACTCATGCATCCTGCCATTCTTAATCTGGATCAGGCCGAACTTGAGCCGCTGCCCGAAGCGTTTGCCCCGACGGGAGACACCGCCGACCGCTATCGGCAACGGCAGGCGCGCATCGGCCAGCAACTTGGCGCGCAGAAGCTGGGTTATCGCCTGTACGCGCTGGAACCGGGGATGCGTGGCAGCCCGTTTCACAGTCATCGGGTCAATGAGGAAATGTTTTACATCGTGGCCGGGGAAGGGGAGATTCGCTTGGGCGCCGAGCGCTTTCCCGTTCGCGCCGGTGATGTCATTGCCTGCCCTCCGGGCGGCCCTGAAGCCGCGCACCAGATCATCAACACCAGCAACGCTGAGCTGCGCTACCTGGCAGTCAGCACCCAACAATCACCCGAGATTTGCGAGTACCCGGATTCCGGCAAGTATGCGGTGATGGACGACTTCAAGGTCGATGCCGAGGGCAATGCCTCGGGCTTCGTCGCCATCGCCCGGCCGGCCGACGGCGTGGATTATTGGGACGGCGAATAACCACAGCCTCGCAGGCTCGACAGCTGCTACATAGACCGTGTTGTTTATTCGAGGCGGGCCAGTCGCTCTTCCAGCGCCGCAATTCGCGCCTCAAGCTCTTCGATCCGCTCAACCGATACGCCGCCACCCGCGCCACGTTCGGCCGAGTTCTGCCTTGCCGCCAGGATCACTTCGATGTCCGCCGGGTCGCCCAAGGCGTGCATGTAGCGGTCTTCCCGCTGACCGGCCTGGCGCGGAATAAGCAGTGCTAGATCGCGAGCAATCAGCCGTTCCAGTTGATGCACCACCTGTTCGGCATCTTCAAAGTCATGCATGCGGCCGCTGCGGGTCAGCAGTTCATTGACCGTTTGTGGTCCGCGAAGGAATAACAGCCCCGTCAAAATCACTTGAGCGGGCACCAGTTCCAGTGCCTTGTCGACTTTGTGTTCCCAGCGATCCGCACGACTGCCCATCACCAGTTTGGTAAAGCCGCGACCTTCGAGGGCGCGCAGACTTTGGCCGACCTGACCCTGGGTCAGGTTCATCACCGGCTCGCGGCTGGTTTTCTGGTTGCAGGCAATCACCAGCGCATTGAGCGTCAGCGGATAGGTTTCCGGGCTGGTGGCCTGTTTCTCGATCAACGAGCCCAGTATTCGGATTTCCGTGCTGTTAAGCTGCGGCTCGTCGAACGTTGTCTCTTGCTCAGTACTCATGGTTCTGCGTCCTTCCCGGGGTCAATTTTTCTCCTGCTGGCATGCACTGTAGATTGACGTGTGTCAATGGCAACTGAATTCGTCACGCGTTCTTGCTATCGTCACAAAACCTAAATGAATAATTAACGCTATTTTTACAATCCAGCGAGCAACGTATGCATGCCGAGAGCTGGCGGGCCTGATTGCGGGCATCTGGTAGTTCTCCCATCGACGATACAAGCCTTATTGACTGGACTATGGAGCAAAGCATGAAGCTGACGTGGGTATTGGCCAAGAACAATGCGCTGATCGGCGCGAACTCCCAATGACTGTTCTGGTCACTGGCGCCGCCGGCTTCATCGGGTATCACACTGTTAAGCGTTTGTGCCGGGAAGGCCTTGAAGTCATCGGCATCGACAACCTCAACGACTATTACAGTGTTGAACTCAAGCGTGCACGGCTTAACGACCTTGCATCCTTGCCTGGCTTTCGTTTTCAGACCCTGGATATCGTCGACAAACCAGCACTGATGGCGTTGTTCAACGAACATCGTTTTACCGAGGTTGTGCACCTGGCGGCCCAGGCGGGTGTTCGCTATTCGCTGGACAACCCGGACGTCTACGCGCAATCGAACCTGGTGGGTTTTCTGAATGTGCTGGAAGCTTGCCGTCACTATCGTCCCGAGCACCTGATCTATGCATCAAGCAGCTCGGTGTACGGTACCAACAGCAAAATGCCATTCAGTATTGAAGACGCTGTCGATCATCCCATTTCACTGTACGCGGCCAGCAAACGTGCTAATGAGTTGATGGCTCACAGCTACTGTCATTTGTATGGCCTGAGGGCCAGCGGCCTACGCTTTTTTACCGTTTACGGACCTTGGGGGCGCCCCGACATGGCGCTGTTCAAGTTCACCGAAGCGATCCTCAACGGTTTGCCGATTGATATCTATAATCACGGCCAGATGGCGCGCGACTTCACTTACATCGACGACATTGTCGAAAGTGTCGCCCGTTTGCGCCTTCGGCCGCCGATCCCGGACGGGGAGGGCGACGGCGTTAACCGGATTTTCAATATCGGGCGTGGCATGCCGGTAGCACTGCTGGAGTTCGTCGATTGTCTGGAGTCGACGCTGGGGATCAAAGCGCAACGCAACTTTCTACCACTGCAGCCTGGCGATGTGGTCAAGACTTGGGCTGACGTATCGGCATTGACCCAATGGGTCGACTTCCACCCTCAGGTGACGGTGGAGGCGGGTGTAGCGGAATTTGTAAAGTGGTATCGCCACTTTTATCAGAGATGAAATGTTCGCCCTTGATAATAAGAAACCAAGGATTAAAGGGGGGACCCTATGAGTCATGAAATTTTTGTATCTGTACTGATTCCTGCAAAAAATGAAGCAAACAACCTGAAGCCATTGATTGAAGAAGTGCGCACAGCCTTGGCCGACGAGGCGTACGAAATCATCGTCGTGGACGATGGCAGTACCGATGCCACCTTGCACGAACTGCGGCAGATCAAAAACAATGGCCTGAGCACGCTGCGGATCCTGCGTCATGAGCGTTCGCTTGGGCAAAGCACCTCGCTTTACCATGCAGCGCTGGCTGCCAAGGGGCAGTGGCTGGCCACGCTCGATGGCGATGGCCAGAATGATCCTGCGGACATCCCCGGGATGTTGGCGCTGGTGCGCGGTGAACAAGGGCTGGCCGGCCTTCAGTTGGTGGCCGGGCACCGGGTCAACCGCCGCGACAACGCGAGCAAGCGCTGGGCCTCACGGTTTGCCAATGGATTGCGCAGCCGCATGCTCAAGGACCAGACACCGGACACCGGGTGTGGATTGAAGTTGATCGAGCGGGCGGCGTTTTTGCGCCTGCCGTACTTCGATCATATGCATCGGTACATTCCTGCACTGATCCAGCGCCATAACGGCCGAATGATCACTCACCCGGTCAACCACCGTCACCGCACAGCCGGGGTCTCCAAATACGGCAACCTGGACCGTGCCCTGGTGGGCATTCTCGACCTGATCGGCGTCTGGTGGCTGATCCGGCGCACGCGCCTGAACGCCACTGCGCAGGAAATCGAAGGATGAATCTCTCCCGTGAAACCCTGTGGCTGGTGGTCGGCTTCGCCGGCCAGATAGCCTTTACCGGTCGCTTCGTCTTGCAGTGGCTTTACAGCGAATACAAGAAACGCAGCGTGATTCCAGTGAGTTTCTGGTACCTGAGCATCGTCGGTAGCGCCCTGTTGCTCGCTTATGCCATTTACCGGGAGGACCCGGTATTCATTGCCGGTCAAGCCTTTGGCTCGATCGTTTATCTGCGCAATTTGCAGTTGATTGCTCGCAGCAAACACTTAAAGGACTGAGTCATGCGCAGAACGTTATCACCCCGGGTCGAATGCCTGGGTTTGATGGTACTCGCCCTGGTTTTGATCGGTGCCGGACTAGGACTGCGTCAGCCGCAGAATGTCGACGAGGAGCGATTCCTTGGTGTTGCGCTCGAGATGCTGCAGCACGGCTCGTGGCTGATTCCGCACCGTGCGGCAGAGATCTATGGCGACAAACCGCCGATTTTCATGTGGACGGTGGCGTTCTTCGCCTGGCTCACCGGGAAACCCTCCATCGCCCTGTATCTGCCGGGTCTTCTATCGGCCGTGACGGTCACCGCCGTGGTTTATGACCTTGGCCGCCGGTTATGGCATCAACGTGCGGGCCGGATGGCGGCGCTCTTGTACCTGGCGACCTATCAGACCTACAGCATCCTGCAGACCGGTCAGATCGACAGCTTTTTGATTCTGTTCACCTCCGTGGGTATGTACGGTCTGGCGCGGCACCTGTTGCTCGGGCCCGCCTGGCGCTGGTTCTACCTGGGCTGCGCCGCCATGGGCATTGGTGTGATCACCAAAGGGGTCGGCTTCGTTCCGGCCCTGATGCTGATTCCGTATGCCTATGCGGTGCGCAAAGGCTGGCCCGGTGTGGTGGCCATGCCCGGCGAGGCGCGCAAGTGGCTGCTGGGACTGCTGGTCATGCTGGGCGCCATCGCGATCTGGTTACTGCCTTTGGCCTTGTCCATCGCGCTCAATGGCACTGCTGAAGAGATCGCCTATGCGCGAGAAATTCTGCTGCGCCAGACCGCGGGACGCTATGCCGCCGCCTGGGACCATCGCGAGCCGTTCTGGTATTTCTTCGTTCACGTGATCCCGCAATATTGGCTGCCGCTGGTGCTGGCATTGCCGTGGCTGGTGCCCGCCTGGCGCCGGCAACTGCGCAAGCACGACGGCCGAGTGCTGGTGCTGCTGGGCTGGGTCGTGCTGGTGGTGCTGTTTTTCTGTATCAGCAGCGGCAAGCGCAAGTTGTACATCTACCCGGCGCTGCCCGGGCTGGTGCTGGTGGCTGCACCGCTGATTCCCTGGTTACTCAAACGCTGGTTCAGTCAGCGTCCGCGCGGTCGGCGGGTATTCCAGGCGCTGGTCGTGACCTGGTTTGCGCTTTGGATTGCCCGCGGTTTCATCGAACCGATCAAGGACGGTCCCAACCCTCACGAAGCGATCATGGCGCAAGCGGCGACCATGACCCACGGCGCCGACCTGGTGTTGGTCAATTGGCGCGAGGGCCATTGGCTGTTCGCGCGACAACCGATCGTGCACTTCGGGATGGTCGGCTCCACAGTCGAGCAGGCGGCACTGTGGTTGCGCGAACACCCTCAGGCGTATGCCTTGGTCCCCGACGAACTGTTGAGCCAGTGTTTCAATCCTCAGGCCGCGCGTGAGTTGGGCGAAACCTCCCGAGCGCAATGGTCGATCGTCGGCGCCGATGCCGATAACGGCCAATGCCATCCGCGACAACCCGTGAATGTCTATCGATTTACCTGGGATCGAGAAAAAGTATGAGCAAGGCAAGGAAGGCTGGAATTGTTCTGATCGCCGCGCTGGTCGGCGTTGGTGGGGTTTTCGTTCATTTTGGCTGGCCCGGGCAGTTGTACGCGCACTGGCATAACAGCTGGTATGGCAATCAGGCGCCAGACAAAAATATCTGGCTGCCAGACTACAAGGTCGCGGTCGAAGGCAAACCGATCCCGGGCATCACTGATATGTCCGGTCTCGCCTATGACCCTGATCACGACCGCATTCTGGGTATCACCAATGGTGTGCCTATGGAAATTCTGGCGCTGACCCGTGACGGCGATTTGCTCGAACGCTACCCATTGATCGGTTTCGAGGACACCGAAGGCATCGCTTACATGGGCAAAGGGCGGGTGGTCATCGTTGATGAACGGCAGCAGCGGTTGCACATTTTTACCCTGCCGGAGACCGCTGGACCCATCCGTGCGGATCAAACCGAATCACTCGCCATTGAGATCAACCTCAGCGCGCATAACAAGGGATTTGAAGGTGTGACCTATGACCCGGCCAATGACCGCATCTTCGCTATCAAGGAGCGTGATCCGCGGCAACTGTACTCAATCACCGGCATGCTCGGCTCCATTGGCAACCGAATGCAGATCCGTATCAAGGACTTGACGTCCTGGGTCGACCGCGGCGTTTTCAGCAAAGACCTTTCCGAGGGTTACTACGATCCTCGGACCGGCCACTTACTGTTGCTAAGCGAAGAGTCCAGCAACCTGACCGAACTGGACCAGCAGGGTAACTTCGTCAGTATTCTCTCCCTGCGCGCCTTGGCGGGTGACCTCAAGCGTACGCTTCCGCAAGCCGAAGGCATGACCATGGACAATAAAGGCGAGCTTTACATTGTGAGCGAGCCCAACCTGTTTTACCGGTTCACCCAAACGAAGGCCGGTCTGTCGGCGAGTGCAGAAAAACACTGATCAATTTGAGGTTTTCATGCCGGCGGGGGGCTAACTTGCGCAGCTCGTTCAGAGCTTGCGCTACGTTTCCCCTTGCGGATAAAAGACCCGCCGCAGGGGACCGTGCATGGCTATAATCGCCCCACGTTTCCCTCCTGTCACAACACGAGACTGCCATGACTATTTCTCTGTACGCCGCTTCCGTTCCGGTTTTCAAGCAAATGCTCAACGCCCTGAGCGACGTTTTGAACAAGGCCGAAGCCCACGCCACTGCCAAGAACATCGACCCGAATGCTTTCCTGCAAGCCCGTCTGTACCCGGACATGTTCCCGCTGGTCCGTCAGGTGCAGATCGCCGTTGATTTCGCCAAGGGCGTTTCCGCGCGTCTGGCCGAAGTTGAACTGCCAAAGTACGACGACACCGAAACCACCTTCGCCGAGCTGCAAGCGCTGATCGCCAAAGTGCTGGCCTTCATCGGCGAGATCAAACCGGAACAGATCGACGGCAAGGAAGGCATCGAAATCATCACCCGTCAGGGCACGCCGAAAGAGAAGCGCTTTACCGGCCAGGCTTACCTGTTGAGCTACGGTCTGCCGCAATTCTTCTTCCACGTCACTACCACCTACGCACTGCTGCGTCACAACGGTGTGGAAGTCGGTAAGCGCGATTACATGGGCGCGTTCTAAACCTCCCGACGTAAAAAAGCCCGCCAAGGTTCGCGCCTTGGCGGGCTTTTTGTTGGCTCTCTGGAGGAGCTGGGGGGGCGCCTAGCCCTTGCCGGCGATGGCGATCTCAAGTACGCCATCGCCGGCAAGCCGTGCTCCTACAAGTACATTGTTACGCCAACCGTTGGGCTTTCTCGTCTTCACCCAGGCACGCCGCCGCGGTGAACAGTACGTCTGTGGAGGAGTTCAGCGCGGTTTCCGCCGAGTCCTGCAGCACGCCGATGATGAACCCGACGGCAACCACCTGCATGGCGATTTCACTGGGGATGCCAAACAGGCTGCACGCCAGTGGAATCAACAACAACGAGCCGCCCGCCACGCCCGAAGCGCCACAGGCACAGATCGCCGCGACGATGCTCAGCAGGATGGCGGTCGGAATGTCCACGACGATGCCCAGCGTATGCACGGCCGCCAGGGTCAGCACGGTAATGGTGATCGCCGCGCCCGCCATGTTGATGGTCGCGCCCAGCGGGATCGAGACCGAGTAGGTGTCTTCGTGCAGGCCCAGGCGCTTGCTCAATTCGAGATTGACCGGAATGTTCGCCGCCGAGCTGCGCGTAAAAAACGCAGTGATGCCGCTTTCGCGCAAGCACGTGATCACCAATGGATACGGGTTGCGACGCAGCTTCCAGAACACGATGACCGGGTTCATCACCAGCGCCACAAACAGCATGCAGCCCAGCAGCACCGCCAGCAGATGCACATAGCCGATCAAGGCGCCGAAACCGGAGGTGGCGAGGGTCGAAGCCACCAGGCCGAAAATGCCCAGCGGCGCAAAACGAATCACCAAGCGCACGATCAGGGTAACGCCGTTGGACAAGTCGCCGAGCACTTCGCGAGTGGTGTCACCGGCATGGCGAATGGCAACGCCCATGCCAATCGCCCACGCCAGAATGCCGATGAAGTTGGCATTCATCAGTGCGCTGACCGGGTTGTCGACCACGCTCAACAGCAGACTTTGCAGCACTTCACTGATACCGCCTGGCGCGGTGACAGCAACGTCGTGAGTGGCCAACACCAGGCTCGACGGGAACAGCGTACTGGCGACAACGGCCACCACCGCCGCCGCAAACGTTCCCAGCAGATACAGAAACAGAATCGGCCGGATGTGGGTTTCCTGGCCGTGCTTGTGGTTGGCAATCGAGGCCATGACCAGCACGAACACCAGAATCGGCGCGACAGCTTTAAGCGCCGATACGAAGACTTTGCCGATGAACGCGGTGGACTTCGCCACCTCCGGTGCGAACAGGGCCAGGGCAATCCCGGCGATCAGGCCGATGATGATTTGTGTAACCAGGCTCAAGCGTTGCAGGCGTAACCATAGCGAAGGGGATGAAGCGGTCATAAAACGGCATCTCTGATTTTATTAGGTGCGGGGGTATCGCGACATCAATGCCAATCAATGGCCGATGAACAGGGTGTACGTATCGCAGGGCGCGGACTTTATCACAGCGTAGTCTTCATCCTTCAGACCTGTGACGATCTGCCGCCCGCGGGGTCAACAAGATCGGCAGGTTCGTGCAACCCTGATCGGAAACACTCTGTTAAGATTCGCCATCCTCATTTTCAAGTCATGCCAGTGGGCCTTCGGGCTATCGCTGGTGTTGTCGTTTTCTGGAGTTCTGCATGCTGTTGCCCATCCTTCTGTTGTCCGCTGCCGGTTTCACGGTGCTGACCACGGAATTCATCATCGTCGGCCTGTTGCCGGCGATCGCTCGAGACCTTGAAGTCAGCATCCCCCAGGCGGGGTTGCTGGTGACTTTGTTCGCCTTCACGGTTGCCGCATTCGGGCCGTTCCTGACCGCCTATTTCGCAAGGTTCGAGCGCCGCAAATTGTTCATCTCGGTGCTGATCATGTTCGGCCTGGCCAATACCCTCGCGGCGTTTGCGCCGAATATCTGGGTGATGTCCGTCGCCCGGTTGATCCCCGCGTTGGGGCTGCCGGTGTTCTGGGCGCTGGCCAGTGAAACCGCGGTGGACATTGTCGGCCCGGACTACGCCGGTCGTGCCATCGCCAAGATCGGTTTCGGGATTGTCTGCGCCACCGTGTTCGGCATTCCGGTGGGCACACTGATCTCCGATGCGTTCGGCTGGCGCAGTGCCTTCGGCCTTCTGGCGGTGATCGCGTTTGCCAAGGCGTTGCTGCTGTTTATCTACCTGCCGAAAACCAATCTGCATCAGCATCAAGTCAGTTTCCGCTCGCAGTTCAGGATCCTGCGCAGCCCGCTAATGGTGGGGCATGTGCTGCTGTCGATCCTGGTGTTCAGCGGCATGTTCACCGCCTACACCTACCTGGCGGACATTCTTGAGCGCCTGGCCGGTTTCAACGGCACGGTGGTCGGCTGGTGCCTGATGGGCTTCGGCGCGGTCGGCTTGATCGGCAACTCGCTGGGCGGCCGCGCGGTGGATCGTCATCCGTTGATGGCTTCGATGATGTTCTGCGCGTTCATGATCGCTGGCCTGGTGGCGCTGGTGCCGAACATTCATTCGCCGCTGGGTCTGGCAGCGGCGATGGGGATCTGGGGCGTGACTCAGGCAGCGTTGTTCCTGGTCAGCCACGTGCGATTGATGAAGGCTGCACCCGAAGCGCCGGCGTTCGCGGCATCGCTGAACATTGCCGGGGCTAACCTCGGGATCGGCCTGGGCGCGATGATCGGCGGCAGGGTCATCGACGGTGTTGGCCTGCAAGGTCTTGGTTTCGCGGCGGCCGCTTTTATCCTCGCCTCGATCCTCCTGGCCATCGCGCTGATGACCTTCAAGCCCCGCGAAGTCTGCGCCTGACATCTCACATCCCGGTGAACAACTCGCGTCGGGCACCTTCGGTAATGGCGACAATGCCGGGGTGCTTGACCTTGCGTTCCACCGAAATGGCGTAGAACGACTCGGTCACCGCGTCGGTCTGGCCAATCAGTTCCACGCCGTATTGGCGTATCACTTCATCGGCAATCACGCTCGGGCCGATGAATATCCCGCTGCCGGATTGGCCGAAAGCCTGCATCAAGGCGCTGTCGTCGAACTCGCCGACGATGCGCGGCTGTATCTGCTGCTCGGCAAACCAGCGCTGCAAGCGACTGCGCACCACGGTCTCCGGCCCTGGAATCAGCAGCGGTGCGCCGTGCAGGCTGCGGGGGAAATCCTGACCGTATTGGGCCGCCAGTTCAGCCGTGGCGAAGAAGCTGATCCCGCATTCCCCGAGTTTCTGGCTGTAGCCCTTGATGTCCAGGTGCGAGGGCATCGGGCTGTCGGAGATCACCAGGTCGAGCCGCTGGATCGCCAGGTCGGCGAGCAGGCGTTCGAGTTTGTCTTCGCGACAGGTGATGCGCAGCGGCTCGCTCAATTCCATGGTCGGCGCGATCAGGCGATAGACGATGGATTTGGGCACCACATCGGCCACGCCAACCCGAAACAGAATCTGCTGTTCGTTGGGCTGTGCCCGCAGCATCAGCTCCAGTTCGCCGCCCAGCTGAAACATTTGCTCGGCGTAGGGCAGGGTCTGACGGCCGGCTTCGGTGAGTTCCAGCTGCCGGCCAACTCGGCGAAACAACTCGATGCCATAGGTTTGTTCGAGCAGGGAAATCTGCCCGCTGATGGTCTGCGGCGTCAGGTTCAGCTGCTCGCAGGCGCGCACAATGCTGCCGGTCTTGGCCACCACCCAGAAGTAATGCAGCTGTCGATAGTTGAGCATGGCGACCTACAGTTCGT
Source organism: Pseudomonas sp. PDM10 (assembly GCF_014852295.1). Lineage (NCBI taxonomy): Bacteria > Pseudomonadati > Pseudomonadota > Gammaproteobacteria > Pseudomonadales > Pseudomonadaceae > Pseudomonas > Pseudomonas sp. PDM10. Next base: position 127,173 of record NZ_JACVBJ010000007.1, read on the forward strand.
TAAAACCGAAGTATAACCGCTAAAAATACGAATTTTCCTGAAGTGTTTGCCTCCCTAGAATGCCCCGCTATCGACGGGTGGCCTTTTCGCCCTGTCTGTTCTATCGAGGAAAGCATCATGAAGCTTAAAACCACGGCACTGCTGATCACGTCTTTACTGGTATTGGCCGGTTGTGACCAGGCCGAAAAAAGCGCTCAGCAACTGATGGACAAGGCTGCCGAAACCGCCAAACAAGCGATCGACGACACCCACAAAGCCGCAGAACAGGCAATCAGTGATGCCACTGGCGGGCTGATCAGCAAGAAAGAACAACCGGCCAAAGAAACGGACAAAACCGAATCTACGTCCCAGGAAATCTAAACCGTCTTAAAGAGTCAGGACTGACCCATGGAATACCTTTTAGAACTTATTGCAAGCCCTACTGCCTGGGTCGCCCTGGCGACGTTGATCGTCATGGAAATCGTGCTCGGCATCGATAACCTGATCTTCATTTCGATCCTGACCAACAAACTGCCTGAGCAGCACCGGCAGAAGGCGCGGCGCATTGGTATCGGCATGGCGCTGATCCTGCGACTGGCGCTGCTGAGCACCATCGCGTTCATCGTCCAGTTGACTGAGCCTGTGATCGATATCTTCGGCCAGACGTTCTCCTGGAAGGACATGATCCTGATCGCCGGCGGCCTGTTCCTGTTGTGGAAGGCCACCACCGAGATCCATCACAGCATGGACCCGGCGCCGGAAGATCCAACGTCGGCCACCTCGACCGTGACCCTGGGCTTTGCCGCCGCGATCGGTCAGATCCTGCTGCTGGACATGGTGTTCTCTATCGACAGCATCATTACCGCTGTCGGCATGACCGAGCATTTGCCGATCATGATCATCGCGGTGGTGGTGTCGGTACTGGTGATGTTGCTGGCGGCTGATCCCCTGGCCAAGTTCATCAACGACAACCCGACGGTGGTGATGCTGGCGCTGGGCTTCCTGATCATGATCGGCATGACGCTGATCGCCGAAGGCTTCGGCGCCCATGTACCGAAAGGCTACTTGTATGCGGCCATGGCGTTCTCGGCGACGATCGAGGGTTTGAACATGATGTCGCGACGGGCGAAGCAGAAGCGTATAGCCGCTGAAGCTTAACTGGCGCTAAACGAAACGGCCGCCTGCGCTCGAAAGAGCCCAGGCGGCCGTTTTTGTCTGGAGATCTAAGGGGTGCCGGTCAGTGCGCGGTAGCGTGCTGTTCTGCGGTTTTATCGGGTTTCGCCACTGGCGTCGACTGAGCCGGATGATGGTGCCGGCGGGTAATGCGCAGGACCCCCCATAACATGGCGGCGGCAACGGCCAGCCAGCCAGAAATCAACATCACAATGGTCATTGTCAGGCTCATCAGTGCCTCCTCTTCGCCCTGCTGCGGGCACACACTCTTTGCAAATGACAGTCTAGTCGCTGCTGTGTTTCAGGCTATTGACCAAAGGTGGGCTGTCACCAATCAGTTCGCTCTATCGAATCCCATCATCTGCCGGTTAAGGCTATACCGTTGCCGCGCGGCGTCCTATGATCGACGGCCAAGCCGGGAGCGCGAATACCTGGCGTCCAAATCAAGAGAGTAATAATGGTGCGGGTATTTTCTCGAGTTCGATCTTTAGTGCTGGTCGTTGGCTGCGTAGCAGGTCTGGCTGGCTGCGCGGGGAGTGTGGCACCTGAAATCAAGCGCCTGCCGGAGCGAGTCGAGCTCAGTGGTACGTTCTACCGTGGCGTGGCGAATCAGAGTGGACCGCAAGTGCTGGCCAGCATGTTGTCCCAGCAAGGCATTGTGATTACGCCAGGCTTGCTCGAAAAACCGTTGCATTTGCCGGGTGCCGAAGCCCAGTTGCAGCAGAACATGCAAAACCTCGCTCGCGAGTACGGCATGGTCGTCTATCCCCTCGACAGCAATCTGCCTGCCCTGTTGACCCAGGTTGCGGCCGGTTACCCGGTGATGGTGCGTTTCACGGAAGGCTCGGCGTTCTGGGCTGAACCGCGTTACGCCATTCTTGCCGGGTACAACCGCCAGAAGCAGACCGTGCTGCTGCGCTCGGGCATGAATCATCGGGAGTTGATGGGCTTCGGTTCGTTTGAATCGGCGCTCAAGGATGCCGGTGGCTGGGCCGTGCTGATTCAGAAGCCGAATCAACTGCCGGCCAATGTCGATCAACAGCGATGGCTCAAGGCCGCGAGCGACCTTGCCCAGGCAGGTCAGGAGCAGGCAGCCGCCACGGCGAAGAAAGCGCTGAACGCGCAATAAGTCCGTTCGTCATTTATCGGGCACCCTTGCACTTTGCCGACCTCTAATGGAGAAGGGCCTGGTTTTTCCGGGCCGGACTCAAAGGAGGCGCCCATGGCACATTCCACTACCCCTGTCGGCCCACATTCGTCTGAGCATTCTTCGGGTGATGAATTGGGCTTCGATCCCGATTCGCCAGACCTCGCCGATCCTCAGGTCGACCCCATCGGACCTGCCAAGGCGCCCAGGGATGTGAAGCCAGGCGACAATACCAAGGCTCCCGCGAAGCCTTACGATCCACTTGCCAATCTGAAACCCTGAGCCTGAGTGAGGTGCGTATGTCTACCGATTCGAGTTTTGACGACAAACGTCCGGACAGCGTTCCAACCACGCCACAAGAGAGCGTTGACCCTGTGATGGACCCGAACGATCCGTTAAGGGATCCCTTGGCGCGTCCGATGGTAGTGCCAACGGAACATCCCCACCGCACGAGAGATCCGAGTGCCGGGGACGGCATTCCGGATGACGACCAGATGCCGCTGCCCAATGACTGACGCCGGACGAAAAAAGCCCCGAATAATCGGGGCTTTCTTTTGCTTGTCGTTTACTTATTTTGACGCTTCAACCACGCCACTCTGACGATGCTTGAGATTCTTGTCGGACTTGTACTGCAAGGCTACAGACGGCACGTTCGTGCCCCTGCCGGTTTCAACCCAGCTGCGAATACGGCTGGCATCGGCAAAATGCGTGTACTTGCCAAAGGCGTCGAGGATCACCAGCGCAACCGGGCGATTGCCCATGCTGGTGACCAGGACCAGGCAGTGACCTGCCTCGTTGGTGAAGCCGGTTTTCGTCAGCTTGATGTCCCAGTTCGGCTTGTTGACCAAATGGTCGGTGTTACGGAAACCCAGGCTGTAGTTGGGTTTGCGGAACGAGACGGTTTTTTCCTTGGTCGTACTCAGCTCAGTCAACAGTGGGTACTTGTGCGCAGCGATCAGCAGTTTGCTCAGGTCGCGGGCCGTGGACACGTTGCGAGGGGAGAGGCCGGTGGGTTCGACAAAGTGCGTGCTGGTCATGCCCAGTGCTTTCGCTTTGGCATTCATTGCGGCAATGAACGCGACGTAGCCACCCGGATAATGATGGGCCAGGCTCGCGGCAGCGCGGTTTTCCGAGGACATCAGGGCAATCAGCAGCATTTCCCTGCGCGGCATTTCGCTGTTGAGTTTGACCCGGGAAAACACACCTTTCATTTCCGGGGTGTCACTGATGTTGATGTTGATGAATTCGTCCATGTTCTGTCTGGCTTCAACCACGACCAGGCCGGTCATCAGTTTGCTGACGGACGCGATTGGCACCACCACGTCAGGATTGCTGGCATAGATGACTTTATTGGTCTGCAGATCCATCAGCAATGCGCTGCCGGAGGCGATCTTCAGTGATGACGTATCTCGCGGTGCCGAAGTGGTGTCGGCAGCGTTGGCTATTGGCGTGGTGAAAGTCCCTGTAAATGCAAAAAATAGGCTCAGGATGGAAAGACGGATTTTCACGCTGGCAGACTCGTTAGGTGTGGATAAGCCGTTTTGTAACGGGTTGTTTCTTTAAAAACGACGCATTTTAGGAGTATGAGCTACGAAAGCGCTAGCTGCCTGTATGGCGAGTGCTTTATATGAAAAAAATGAGGTGAAGGTGTGGGAGGGAGATACTTATGCCAGGTTTAGTCTCAGGCAATGTGGGTGCCTGAGAGATTGTGGGTGGGTTTTGTGTTCAGCGCCCTTTGGTCTGATTCCGCTTGGGCACAAGCATTCCGACCTCCTGCTGATAGCGCTGGTATACCTCTCCAAGTGAATCGACCAGGTCTTTTTCTTCCAGATGCGCGCCGATCAGGATGTAACTGGTACTGAGTATCGCAAACAGAAGATGCCCGGCGGTCATTTCGGGCGTCGCCCAGAATGCAATCAGGAAGCCTGCGTACAAGGGATGGCGGACAAGTTTGTAGAGCCATGGCGATTTGAAGGTGGGCTTTTCGGGGATCCGCTTGCGCCAGGCATCAAGCGCTTGCTTCACACCGAATAGCTCAAAGTGGCTGATCAGGAAGGTTGCCAATAGCGCGATGCCCCACCCTAGCCAGAACAGTGAGATGAGCAGCCCTTTGCCCCACGGCGATTCGGCGTTCCAGATGGGCGTTGCGATAGGCTGCCAAAGCACAAACAACAAGGTGAGCACCAGGCAACTGGAAAGTACGTAGGTAGCGCGCTCGAGCGTGGCGGGGATGAACCTCATCCACCATCGCTTGAAGTTTTTTCGCGCCATGCCACTGTGTTGTACGGCGAACAACGTGATCAGAATGGCATCAACCAGTACCGCCAGAGGCCATGTGATGCCGGGTCCTGAATTGATATCTTTGGGGACTCCGATACCTGCGAGAAATCCGATCAGATAGAGAACGGTCAGCAGGAAAAACAGGTAGCAGCAGAGGCTGTAAAGCAAGCCGGCCAGTTTTCCAGAGAAAACGAAAAAAGGATGTCCAGTTAGGTTAGGAGGTTTCATGCGTGATGCCTTCCAGGCTTTGCGCGTACTTCCCGATTCGCGTCTACGGTTTATGAGGATGTTTCGAGTATCAGTCTAGGACGGTATGGGCTGTTCGCTGCTTCTCTGACCTGCAGTCTTTAAGAGGGCATTACTTGAGCTGCGTCTGAAAACAGGAAACCCCGCCAATGGCGGGGTTTCCTGTGTGTTCGATTGCCGGTGGAATCAGCTGTGCAGTGTCTCTGCTGCGTACAATGTATTTTCTAGCAGGCAAGCGCGAGTCATCGGGCCAACGCCACCCGGGACTGGGGTGATCCAGCCGGCGCGGGGCAGGGCGGTGTCGTAGATCACGTCACCGACCAGTTTGCCGTCTTCCTGGCGATTGATGCCAACGTCGATCACGATCGCGCCTTCCTTGATCCACTCGCCTTTGACGAGGCCCGGCTTGCCGGCAGCGACGACAACCAGATCGGCGCGACCGACGTGGCCTGCCAGATCCTTGGTGAAGCGGTGGGTGACGGTCACGGTGCAGCCGGCCAGCAGCAATTCCATTGCCATCGGGCGGCCAACAATGTTGGAGGCCCCGACAACCACTGCGTCCATCCCGTAGAGATCGACACCGGTGCTTTCCAGCAACGTCATGATGCCTTTAGGGGTGCACGGGCGCAGCAGCGGAATACGCTGGGCGAGGCGACCGACGTTATAAGGGTGGAAACCGTCGACGTCCTTGTCTGGACGAATGCGCTCCAGCAATTTGGATGCGTCCAGGTGTTCGGGTAAAGGAAGCTGAAGCAGAACGCCGTCAATTGCCGGGTCGTCGTTCAGGCGATCGATCAGATCGGTCAGTGCTTCTTGAGTGGTTTCGGAAGGCAGGTCGTAGGCTTGGGAAATGAAGCCGACCTCTTCACAGTCTTTACGCTTGTGCGAGACATAAACCTGAGAGGCGGGATCGCTGCCGACCAGGATCACCGCGAGGCCGGGCGTGCGCAGACCTTGCTGGCGACGCTCGTTGACGCGTTTGGCGATCTGCTGGCGCAGGCTGGCGGCGATCGATTTGCCGTCGATTAGTTGTGCAGTCATTGCGCGTGATTAACCATCGAGAGGGGAAAAAAAGAGAACGCATTCTCGCATGTCATGAGGTGAGGGCAAAGGCGCTTGGTCTGCAAATTCCCCTAACCCCTTTAATTAAATGAATTTTTTTTAAAAAAGAGTTGACGACCTTCAGGGTCACCTATAACATTCGTCGCACTTGTCGGGCACAGCCTAGCACTGGTTAAGAAGGTCGAGCAGAGTTGATGTTTAATTCGGTGAGACTGAAAGCACTTAGTTTGTAATCGTCCAAGAATACAGATTAACAAGGCGCCCGTAGCTCAGCTGGATAGAGCATCCGCCTTCTAAGCGGATGGTCGCAGGTTCGAGTCCTGCCGGGTGCGCCATTAGGCAGCTTTGGCACAAGTAACGCAACATGGCAATATGGTGGGCGTAGCTCAGTTGGTAGAGCACGGGATTGTGACTCCCGTTGTCGAGGGTTCGATCCCCTTCGTCCACCCCATATTTAGAAAGGCGCCAGATTAACAGTCTGGCGCCTTTGCTTTAAAAGCTTGATGCGGATGTGGTGGAATTGGTAGACACACTGGATTTAGGTTCCAGCGCCGCAAGGTGTGAGAGTTCGAGTCTCTCCGTCCGCACCATTACAAACAGCTATTTAATAGCAGAAAACGGCGCAGCACCTGAAAAGGGCTGCGCCGTTTTTGTTTTAGAAGTCTGAATTTTCAAAGCGGCCGCAGGTTCTGGGTCGAGAGGGTGGCTCGGATCGTCGGATTTATGTTTCTCGATGATGCTGATTCGCCCGTTGGTCCCCTTGTGGGGTCGACTGTCAGGGATGGATTGCCGATGCCTTCTATATATAGAAGGATTGGTGCAGAGCCCTGGCATGATTGGCTGTATTTGCTAACAGGGCGAGGCACAACCGTTTGTCCCCGCCTATAAATTGCCTGCTGCTTTTTTACCCGTTTTCAGTAGGGTGACTTCTTGAGTTTGACCCACTAGAATGCATGCCCTTGATTCTGGGGTCGGAAACGGCCGGCTAACGTCTGTGCAACGAGGAATATCCATGCAAGTTTCTGTTGAAAATACTTCTGCTCTTGAGCGCCGCATGAGCATCACCGTGCCGGCTGAGCGCATCGAGACTCAGGTCAACAAGCGTCTGCAGCAGACTGCCCAAAAGGCCAAGATTGCTGGCTTCCGTCCAGGCAAAGTGCCAATGAGTGAAATCAAGCGCCGTTTTGGTGCTGATGCACGTCAGGAAGCGGTCGGCGACGTGATCCAGTCCTCTTTCTACGAAGCTGTCGTTGAGCAGAAGCTGAACCCGGCTGGCGCTCCTTCGATCGAGCCGAAATCGCTGGAAGCCGGCAAAGATCTGGAATACGTCGCGATTTTCGAAGTGTTCCCTGAGTTCACCGTTGCCGGTTTCGAAGGTATCGCGGTTGAGCGCCTGAGCGCTGACGTGGCTGATGCCGATCTGGACAAAATGCTGGAAGTGCTGCGCAAGCAGAACACCCGTTTTGAAGTAGCCGATCGCGCTGCTCAAAACGAAGACCAGCTGAACATCGATTTCGTTGGCAAGGTCGACGGTGAAGTGTTCGCTGGCGGTTCCGCCAAAGGTACTCAGCTGATTCTGGGTTCCGGCCGCATGATCCCTGGTTTTGAAGACGGTCTGGTTGGCGCTAAAGCCGGCGAAGAGCGCGTTCTGAACCTGACCTTCCCAGAGGACTATCAGAACCTCGACCTGGCAGGCAAAGCCGCTGAGTTCACCGTAACCGTGAACACTGTTTCCGAGCCAAAACTGCCAGAACTGACCGAAGAATTCTTCGCTCAATTCGGCATCAAGGAAACGGGCCTGGAAGGCTTCCGCACCGAAGTTCGCAAGAACATGGAGCGTGAACTGCGTCAGGCGATCAAATCCAAGGTCAAGAATCAGGTAATGGACGGTCTGCTGGCCACCAACCCGATCGAAGTGCCTAAGGCTCTGCTGTCCAACGAAGTTGACCGTCTGCGCGTGCAGGCTGTTCAGCAGTTCGGTGGCAACATCAAGCCTGAGCAACTGCCGGCCGAGCTGTTCGAAGAGCAAGCCAAGCGCCGTGTTGTGCTGGGTCTGATCGTGGCTGAAGTGGTCAAGCAATTCGACCTCAAGCCTGACGAAGCCCGCGTTCGTGAAATGATTCAGGAAATGGCTTCGGCTTACCAGGAGCCTGAGCAGGTTGTGTCTTGGTACTACAAGAACGACCAGCAACTGAACGAAGTTCGTTCGGTTGTGCTGGAAGAACAAGTTGTGGATACTGTTCTGCAGAAAGCTAGCGTGACCGACAAATCGGTCTCTTACGAAGAAGCAGTCAAGCCGGTAGAAGCTCCACAAGCCGACTGATCGTTTTTGCGGTAAGAAGTACACACCATAAGCCAGCCTTCGTGCTGGCTTATGCGTATTCAAGACATAACTATTTGGGAGTGACTGCAGAGCATGTTCCGTAATTCGTATATTCAGCAGAACTCTGATATCCAGGCCGCAGGCGGCCTGGTCCCGATGGTTGTCGAGCAATCTGCTCGTGGCGAGCGCGCCTATGACATCTACTCGCGCCTTCTCAAGGAACGAGTGATCTTTCTGGTTGGTCCGGTAGAGGACTACATGGCCAACCTGATCTGTGCGCAACTGCTGTTCCTTGAAGCGGAAAACCCGGACAAGGACATCCATCTCTATATCAACTCCCCGGGCGGTTCGGTGACGGCGGGCATGTCGATCTATGACACCATGCAGTTCATCAAGCCAAACGTGTCGACTACCTGTATCGGTCAAGCGTGCAGCATGGGTGCGTTCCTGTTGACGGCCGGTGCTGCTGGCAAGCGTTACTGCCTGCCGAACTCGCGTGTGATGATTCACCAGCCACTGGGCGGTTTCCAGGGTCAGGCTTCGGACATCGAAATCCATGCCAAGGAAATCCTCTTCATTCGTGAGCGTCTCAACACGCTGATGGCCAAGCATAGCGGGCACACTCTTGAAGAAATCGAGCGCGATACCAACCGCGATAATTTCATGAGTGCAGAAGCAGCGCGTGAGTACGGGTTGATCGATGAAGTGATCAGTCAGCGCCCCGCTTAAAATAAGCAGCTCAAAATAGGCTTGGTCGGCGCGTCCGACACCAGCGGGCTTGAAAAAGCCCGCAATAGCCTTCATCTTGTGTTGCAAGCCTATCGGATTTGGATCGAACGAATGACTGACACCCGCAACGGCGAGGACAACGGCAAGCTGCTCTATTGCTCCTTCTGTGGCAAAAGCCAGCATGAAGTGCGCAAATTGATTGCCGGCCCCTCGGTCTTTATCTGCGACGAGTGCGTCGACCTGTGCAATGACATCATCCGTGAGGAGGTGCAGGAAGCCCAGGCCGAAAGCAGCGCGCATAAATTGCCTTCGCCTAAAGAAATCAGCGGCATCCTTGATCAGTACGTGATTGGTCAGGAGCGTGCGAAAAAGGTACTGGCCGTAGCGGTGTACAACCACTACAAGCGCCTGAACCAGCGTGACAAAAAGAATGACGATGTCGAACTCGGCAAGAGCAACATCTTGCTGATCGGCCCGACAGGCTCGGGTAAAACCCTGCTTGCCGAAACACTGGCCCGCTTGCTGAACGTTCCGTTCACCATCGCCGACGCAACCACCCTCACCGAGGCAGGTTACGTGGGTGAGGATGTCGAAAACATCATTCAGAAGCTGCTGCAGAAGTGCGATTACGACGTAGAAAAGGCCCAGATGGGCATTGTCTACATCGATGAGATCGACAAGATCTCGCGCAAATCTGACAACCCGTCGATCACCCGGGACGTTTCCGGTGAAGGCGTGCAGCAGGCCCTGCTCAAGTTGATCGAAGGCACGGTCGCTTCCGTTCCGCCTCAAGGTGGTCGCAAGCATCCGCAGCAGGAATTCCTTCAGGTCGACACCCGTAACATCCTGTTCATCTGCGGTGGTGCGTTCTCCGGTCTGGAAAAGGTTATTCAAAACCGTTCCACCAAGGGCGGTATCGGTTTCAACGCGGAAGTGCGCAGCAAGGAAGAAGGCAAGAAAGTCGGTGAGTCCCTGCGTGAAGTCGAGCCTGACGATCTGGTCAAGTTCGGTCTGATCCCGGAGTTCGTCGGTCGTCTGCCGGTACTTGCCACGCTGGACGAGCTTGATGAGGCTGCGCTGATGCAGATTCTCACCGAGCCGAAAAATGCCCTGACCAAACAGTATGCCAAGCTGTTCGAGATGGAAGGTGTGGACCTGGAATTCCGGGCCGACGCTCTGAAATCGGTCGCTAAACGTGCCCTGGAACGCAAAACCGGTGCCCGTGGATTGCGTTCGATTCTCGAAGGTGTACTGCTCGACACTATGTATGAAATTCCCTCGCAGTCCGAGGTGAGTAAAGTAGTGATCGACGAAAGCGTTATAGAAGGCAAGTCCAAGCCACTGTATATCTACGAAAACAGTGAGCCGGCTGCCAAGGCAGCGCCAGACGCCTAAGCGTCACGCTGCTGGAATAAAGAAGGGGCCTTCGGGCCCCTTTGCTTTTTGCGCGTTTTAACACCTTCTTTAAGCTTGTTTTTTTTGAAGGTAGCCCCCATCTTGGTTTCAAGCTCACTTCCATCTGTTTACGGCCTTATGGCCGCCGTAGAGGCGAAATCATGAAGACAACCATCGAATTGCCTCTCCTGCCATTGCGTGATGTTGTGGTTTATCCGCACATGGTTATCCCGCTGTTCGTGGGGCGTGAGAAATCCATCGAAGCCCTCGAGGCAGCGATGACGGGCGACAAGCAGATCCTTCTGCTGGCTCAGAGAAACCCTGCTGACGACGATCCCGGTGAAGAAGCACTTTATCGCGTAGGTACCATTGCGACCGTTCTACAGCTGCTCAAGCTGCCTGACGGCACGGTCAAGGTTTTGGTCGAAGGTGAGCAGCGGGGCGCCGTTGAGCGTTTCAGCGAAGTGGACGGCCACTGCCGTGCCGAAGTCTCATTGATCGACGAAGTCGACGCGCCAGAGCGTGAGTCGGAAGTGTTCGTTCGCAGCCTGCTGGCTCAGTTCGAACAATATGTGCAGTTGGGCAAGAAAGTCCCGGCTGAAGTCCTGTCGTCGCTCAACAGCATCGACGAACCAGGTCGCCTGGTCGACACCATGGCCGCACACATGGCCCTGAAGATCGAGCAGAAGCAGGAAATCCTCGAAATCATCGATTTGTCGGCCCGGGTCGAGCACGTTCTGGCGTTGCTGGATGCCGAGATCGACCTGCTGCAAGTCGAAAAACGCATTCGCGGTCGCGTCAAAAAACAAATGGAGCGCAGCCAGCGCGAGTACTACCTGAATGAGCAGATGAAGGCCATTCAGAAAGAGCTCGGCGACAGCGACGAAGGCCACAACGAAATCGAAGAGCTGAAAAAGCGCATCGATGCCGCCGGTCTGCCGAAAGACGCCTTGGCCAAAGCCCAGGGTGAACTGAACAAGTTAAAGCAAATGTCGCCAATGTCTGCCGAAGCGACCGTGGTGCGCTCGTATATTGACTGGCTGGTTCAGGTGCCGTGGAAGGCGCAGAGCAAAGTGCGCCTGGACCTGGCGCGCGCAGAAGACATTCTCGATGCAGACCACTATGGTCTGGAAGAAGTCAAAGAGCGGATCCTCGAATACCTCGCCGTGCAAAAACGTGTGAAGAAAATTCGTGGTCCGGTGTTGTGCCTGGTCGGTCCTCCCGGGGTGGGTAAAACCTCTCTGGCGGAGTCGATTGCTCACGCCACCAATCGCAAATTCGTGCGCATGGCCCTCGGTGGCGTGCGTGATGAAGCGGAAATTCGTGGTCATCGCCGTACTTATATCGGTTCGATGCCAGGAAGATTGATTCAAAAGATGACAAAAGTGGGCGTCCGTAACCCGCTGTTCCTGCTCGATGAAATCGACAAAATGGGCAGCGACATGCGCGGCGATCCGGCGTCGGCGTTGCTGGAAGTGCTCGACCCTGAGCAGAACCACAACTTCAACGATCACTATCTGGAAGTCGACTACGACCTGTCCGATGTGATGTTCCTTTGCACCTCGAACTCCATGAACATTCCACCCGCCTTGCTGGACCGGATGGAAGTGATTCGTCTGCCGGGTTACACCGAAGACGAAAAAATCAACATCGCCGTCAAATACCTTTCGCCAAAGCAGATTACTGCCAACGGTTTGAAAAAAGGCGAGCTGGAATTCGACGCCGAAGCGATCCGCGACATCATCCGCTACTACACCCGCGAAGCCGGTGTACGTGGGCTGGAGCGCCAGATTGCCAAGGTTTGCCGCAAGGCGGTCAAAGAGCATGCAATGGAAAAACGCTTCTCGGTGAAGGTCACTGCCGAGATGCTGGAACACTTCCTGGGTGTACGCAAATTCCGCTACGGACTGGCTGAATCGCAGGATCAGATCGGTCAGGTTACCGGGCTGGCGTGGACTCAAGTGGGCGGTGAATTGCTGACCATCGAAGCCGCCGTCGTACCGGGTAAGGGCCAGTTGATCAAGACCGGTTCCCTGGGTGACGTCATGGTCGAATCGATCACTGCGGCCCTGACCGTTGTTCGCAGTCGTGCGAAGAGCCTGGGGATTCCCCTGGACTTCCACGAGAAGCGCGACACGCACATCCACATGCCGGAAGGGGCGACCCCGAAGGACGGCCCTAGCGCCGGTGTGGGCATGTGCACGGCTCTGGTGTCGGCATTGACCGGGATCCCTGTGCGCGCGGACGTCGCCATGACTGGCGAAATTACGCTGCGTGGTCAGGTGCTGGCGATTGGCGGCTTGAAAGAAAAACTGCTCGCTGCTCACCGTGGCGGAATCAAGACGGTGATCATTCCTGAAGAGAACGTACGCGATCTGAAGGAAATTCCTGACAATATCAAGCAAGATCTGCAGATTAAACCGGTTAAATGGATTGACGAGGTCCTGCAAATTGCGCTGCAATACGCGCCGGAGCCCTTGCCAGATGTCGCTCCAGAGATAGTCGCCAAGGATGAAAAACGCGAGTCTGACTCTAAGGAAAGAATTAGCACGCATTAGTACGCATTTGCCTGGGTGGCTTGTTGACAGCTTTTTAGAGCCCTTGTTATAAAGCGGCTCTTAAGTGTCTGTAGGCCATTCAGCACTCGTTTTTGCTTTCACCAAAAAACTTAGAATCATACTCAAATAGATATAAGGGGACTTAGAGTGAACAAGTCGGAACTGATTGATGCTATCGCTGCATCCGCTGATATCCCGAAAGCTGCTGCTGGCCGTGCGCTGGACGCTGTAATCGAATCCGTCACTGGCGCTCTCAAGGCTGGCGACTCTGTTGTTCTGGTTGGTTTCGGTACCTTCTCCGTCACTGATCGTCCAGCTCGCATTGGTCGTAACCCACAGACCGGTAAGACGCTGGAAATCGCAGCAGCCAAAAAACCAGGTTTCAAAGCCGGTAAAGCACTGAAAGAAGCTGTCAACTAAGTTCGATTCAGGTTTTTGCCTATCCGGGTCGGGGTCATGCCTGACCTGGCAGCGGAGCGGTAGTCCAGTCGGCAAGTCGTCGATCCGAGACGCCGAGGCTCGCAAGTTCGAGTCATCGGTCCGCTCCGCCAGTTACGAGAAGGCGCATCCTCGGATGCGCCTTTCTTCTATCCGGATTCTACCCACGCTCCACGGTTGCCTAATTTTGAAGTTCAACCGTTTCTGGGGGACGCATGCTGCAGAATATCAGGGACAATTCACAAGGCTGGATTGCCAAGACCATTATCGGGGTCATCGTTGCACTGATGGCTTTGACCGGTTTCGACGCCATCTTCAAGGCCACGACGCACCAAAATGATGCGGCTAAGGTCAATGGCGAAGAAATCAGCCAGAACGAGCTGAGCCAGGCGGTCGATATGCAACGCCGTCAGCTCATGCAACAGCTGGGCAAGGATTTCGATGCTTCCTTGCTCGACGAAAAAATGCTGCGCGAATCGGCCCTCAAAGGCCTGATCGATCGCAAGCTGCTGCTGCAAGGCGCAGAAAACTCGAAATTCGCTTTCTCCGAAGCTGCTTTGGACCAGGTGATCCTGCAAACGCCTGAATTCCAGGTTGATGGCAAGTTCAGCCCTGAGCGTTTCGACCAGGTTATTCGCCAACTCGGCTACAGCCGCATGCAATTCCGCCAGATGCTGGCTCAGGAAATGCTGATCGGTCAGCTGCGCACGGGTCTGGCAGGTAGTGGTTTTGTCACCGACGCACAGGTTCTGGCATTCGCCCGTCTGGAAAAACAGACCCGCGATTTCGCCTCCCTGAACGTCAAGGTTGACCCGGCGGCTGTGAAGCTGACGGACGATGAAGTCAAAGCCTACTACGACGAACACGCCAAGGAGTTCATGACCCCGGATCAGGTGGTCATCGATTACCTGGAGTTGAAGAAGGCTTCCTTCTTTGATCAGGTCAGCGTCAAGGATGAAGACCTGCAAGCGGCGTATCAGAAAGAAACCGCGAACCTGTCGGAACAACGCCGGGCCGCGCACATTCTGATCGAAGTGAACGACAAGGTGACCGAGGCGCAAGCCAAGGCCAAGATCGAAGAGATCCAGGCACGTCTGGCAAAAGGCGAGAAGTTCGAAGCCCTGGCCAAGGAGTTCTCCCAGGATCCTGGTTCGGCGAACAACGGCGGTGACCTCGGCTATGCCGGTCCTGGCGTCTACGATCCAGCCTTCGAAACAGCGCTGTATGCGTTGGCCAAGGATCAGGTCTCGGCACCGGTCCGCACTGACTTCGGTTTCCACCTGATCAAGCTGTTGGGTGTCGAAGCACCTGAAGTGCCGACGTTCGCCAGCCTGAAAGACAAGCTGACCCGTGAACTGAAAACCCAGCAGGTCGAGCAGCGTTTCGTCGAGGCGACCAAGCAACTGGAAGACTCGTCGTTCGAAGCCTCCGATCTGGCTCAGCCGGCGCAGGACCTGAAGCTCACTGTTCATACGTCCAAACCGTTCGGCCGCGAAGGTGGTGAAGGTATTGCGGCCAACCGTGCCGTGGTCACTGCTGCGTTCAGCCCTGAAGTGCTGGATGAGGGTGCCAACAGCACCGCCATCGAGCTCGATCCGGAAACCGTGATCGTGCTGCGCGCCAAGGAGCACCTGAAGCCTGCGCAACTGCCGCTGGAAAGCGTCGCTGCAAGTATTCGCGTGCAATTGACCAAGGAGCACGCCAGTGCTGCCGCCAAGACCAAGGCTGAAGAGCTGATCGCCAGCCTGCGCGATGGCAAGACTGCGCTGGACAAACCGATCGACGGTCAGAGCTGGAAAGTGACCCAGGCAGCTACTCGTGGCCAGGAAGGGGTTGACCCAACCGTGCTGCAGGCGCTGTTCCGCATGCCGAAGCCCGCCGCCAAGGACAAACCGACCTTCAGCAACGTGACCCTGGCCGATGGTAGCCTGGTGATTGTGCGTCTGAACGGCGTGAACGAAGCGGCTGCGCCGACCGAAGAAGAGAAGGCTCAATACCGTCGCTTCCTCGCTTCGCGCATTGGCCAGCAAGACTTTGCGGCCTACCGCAAACTGCTGGAAAGCCAGGCTGAGATCAAACGCTTCTGATGCCTGACTGAGTTTTGCGCTGCACAAAGACCCCGGCCGAAAGGCTGGGGTTTTTTATGGGTGAAACGAAAGCCGCGCGGGTTACCCGTCGCCTGAGTATTTACCGTGCGACTTTTTCCTGTAAATGACAGTCAGTAGACTTGTACCTGTTTTAAGACACTAATCGATACTCCGCTAAGCATCGATCTGTTGCACAATACGCCCCGGACCGTTTTCCTCAGGATGTTCAATGTTTAAATCAATTCCCATGCGTGTTGCAGGGCTGGCGTTGGTGCTGGCCGCCGCGGCCGGTTGCTCGTCGAAGAAAGCCCCTATCTACGAGCATGAGAACTTCGATGACTCTGGAACGTTTTCGCGCAGTTACCCGGTGACTGATGCGCAGACGTGCGAAGCCGCCCGTCGGGCCTTGCTCAGCCAGGGCTACATCATCACCAGCGCTGACCCGAAACTGGTCAGCGGACACAAAAGCTTCCAGCAGACCGGCGAGACCCACATGGAGATCAGCTTCAGTGTGGTCTGTGCCGATGACGGCAGTGAGGGGCACCACGCGACCATGTTCGCCAACGCCCTGCAGGATCGTTATGCGCTGAAGAAGACCAACAACTCCGCCAGCGTTGGTGTGGGCGTGCTGGGTTCTGTGTCGATGCCGATCGGTTCGTCCGACGACTCGATGGTCAAGGTTGCCAGCGAAACCGTATCGTCGCCCAAGTTCTACGAGCGTTTCTTCACCCTGGTCGAGTTGTTCCTGCCGCCGGAAGCGAAAAAGGCCGCGCACATCAAGGATAAGCCGAAACCCGATCTCGGCGTGCCTGAAGCCAAGGCCGCACCGGCTCCGTTGGCGCCGTCTGCGGCACAACCTGCACCGGCGCCTGCCGAAGGTGCTCCAGCAGCCTCTGAGCCTATAGCTCCACCGCCTGAAGCCGCTCCGATTGCTCCGGCCGGGAACGCCGAGCCGGCATCGACCACGGAAACGGTCACTCCGCCGCCCCAATCAAGCCTGCCTCCACCCAGCGAGCCTATTTCGGCCATTCCTGTATCAGGCGAGTAATCGTGCTCTGACGCTGCGGGATCAGGTCGGACGACACCGATCCCGCAGCGGCGCTTTTAAATTGACCCGCGTCAACCCAGGCTGTTGTCCTACGGCCCGTATCGAAAAAATCCTGTGATAAATTCCTGACCGCCTGCTACGTTTTATTAAGTAGCTGCTGAGCGACGTGCCTGCGTCATTTTTCTTTCACGTGGGCACTTTATGCTCGGGGCGCTGGTCATTTATTCAGGCGTTTTTTTCAACGAGCTGTGGGGGATTCAAAATGGACGAATATCAAGAAGAGCTGCTCGAGTATCAGGCGTTTGAACTGGACCCGCTGGAACCGGCCGAAGACGCTACCGAGCTGTAAGCGTCAAGCGGATTGGCGATGACTGCGGCGAAACTCGCCGGGAGTCTGGCCGCTCCAGCGTTTGAAGGCCCGTTGAAAGGCTTCGGCTGAGGCAAAACCCAGTAGGTAGGCGATTTCTCCGAACGCCAGTTCGGTATCGCGGATGTAGGTCATGGCCAGGTCGCGACGCGTGTCATTGAGGATCGCGCGAAATTGCGTGCCTTCCTCGGCGAGTTTGCGGCGCAAGGTCCAGGTTGGCAGCTTCAGGCGTGCAGCCACTTCTTCCAGGTCGGGTTCCCGGCCACCATTGAGCAATGGCCCCAGTAACTGAGTGATACGTTCACGCAGGCTGCGGGTGCGTGTCAGTTGCTCCAGTTCCCGCTCACACAGTTGCAGCAAGTGTCGCCAGGTGCTCGGGCAGTGTTCCGGGTTGCGCTGGGCGAGGCTGGCGAGGCTCAAGCGCAGTTGATTGTGCTCGCAGCCAAACTGGATCGGACAGTCACCCAGCACTTCATAAGCCGTTCGGTAATCCGGCTCTTCGAACTCGATCTCGATACGTTCGGCCCGCAACGGGGCAGGGCTGATGCTGGACAACTGCTGTAACCAGCCAGCAATGATCGAATCCACCACGAAGCGGTTGTAGGCGTTGTAAGGGCTGATGGAATAAAACCGCAGCCAGGCGCCTTGGGCGTCTTCGTGAAAACTCGATTGACCGCGATAGTTGGAGCCATACAAGGCTTCGAAGCGAATCAGACAGCGCGCGGCTTCTCGCACCGTTGGCGCTTGAGCGGCCGTGACCCCGGCCAGGCCGACCTGGCTCAGGCGACTGAGCTGACCCATGCGCAAGCCAAGTGCCGGGTTGTCGGTCAGTTGAATGGCGCTGTGGCCCAGGCGCATGTAGCGCGGGATCGAGAGCCGGGCGCCCGCTTCGCTGAGGCGAGCCGCGTCGAGGCCGTATTGTTCGAGCAGCGGCTGAGGGTCTACACCGTGGCTGCGCACGGCGTCGGCCAGGCTATGAACAAAGCCCACCGACAAATCGCCGAGGCGCATCGGCAACGGCTTCATCGGTTACAACCAGAGGTTCAGCAAGCGCGCGCCACGGGCATTGCCGTCGGCGAACTGCTGCCCGTTGCTGCTGAGAAAACTTTGACCGGCGCTGCCCTTATCCCAGAACTGACCACGCAGGAACACGCTCATGCCAGCGATTGCCTGGCTGCTGGGCGGTTGAGCGGTGAGTGTCAGACGATGCCAGGCCTGGCCCTCGCTGAGCTCCCCGGCCTTGAGACTGACCGAGCCGGGCGTCGACAGCCCCTTGTAACCGCGCCACGGTTTGTCCCAGGTGCCGCGCCCGACCACAAACGCCGGGACCGCGACGAACTGCGCACCCTGGTCGTCGAGCTTGCGGTAATTGTCCGGGTACCAGCTGTCGCTGCCGATCAGCACGCCCAGGCGTCCGGCCGGGGTATCGACGACGTTGAGCGTATGCTCGCCGTTGGCGGCAATGACTTCATGTTCGTCGAAAATCGGGTGCATCTGGCGCTGGGGCTGGCCGATCGGCAGGCCATCGCGACCGAACACCACGCTGCTGTTGTACAACGCGCCGCGGCCGATTTTCAGGGTGCCGTCGATGATGCTGGGCTCGGGTAGCACGATGGAGCCCGCCACCAACGTCACGTGGAATTCTTTGGCCAGACCACCAAACAGCGCCTGGTAGTCCTTGGCCATGCCTTTGGCCTTCATGCGCAGGTGCGCGTCGTCCAGACGTTTTTCGCCCTTGGCGCTGATCAGTGCGCGGACGAACTTCAGTGGGTTGCTGACCGCCAGCCAGTTCATGGCCTCCTTGAGCGTGGTGGCCTGGTACAGCTCATCTTTCTCGCCGCTGACCATCAACCAGGTGCCGACATGTTCGGGCAGGACGACGATGGTTTTTTCATTCAGCAGGCCCTGGTCCCGGGCCTTCTGCAAATAAGCCGCCAGCTTGCGGTGCAGGCGCTCGGGGCTTTGATAATCGGTGGGAAACAGCTCGGGCTGGATGCCCAGCAAATTGCCGCGATCAGCGGGTGTGCCTTGGTCGACCGCGAGGTTGATGCGCAGGTCCGACAGGTAATGACCCACCGGACGGTCCGCGGCCCACATGGCGTAGGTCGTAAGGGCGGCAATCAATGCCATGGAGAAGGTCAGGTACAGAAGTTTGCGCATGGGGAAACAGTCAACGGCCGTGTGCAGGATTCGCGACTAGGGTAGGGCGCATACCGGCACTTGCCAAGGGGCGCTGCACATTTGGATCAATAAGTTGTCAGTTACGGTCATTGAGTGACGGCGGTGTGACTCTTAGTCTGTCCAACATGACTGACGGGGGCCGTAGAGCTCCTGCACTTTTTCCGTGATCGCTCGATGTGGAGTTACCGATGGCCGCCACTCATTACCCGCACTTGTTGGCCCCGCTGGACCTGGGTTTTACCACGCTGCGCAATCGTACCCTGATGGGTTCGATGCACACTGGTCTTGAGGAAAAGCCCGGCGGTTTCGAGCGCATGGCGGCGTACTTCGCCGAACGTGCCCGCGGCGGCGTTGGCCTGATGGTCACTGGCGGTATTGGCCCGAACGACGAGGGCGGGGTGTACTCCGGCGCAGCCAAACTGACCACCGAGGAAGAAGCGCTCAAGCACCGGATCGTCACCCGCGCGGTGCACGAGGCCGGCGGCAAGATTTGCATGCAGATCCTTCACGCCGGGCGTTATGCCTACAGCCCGAAACAGGTCGCCCCGAGCGCCATTCAGGCCCCGATCAACCCGTTCAAGCCAAAAGAACTGGACGAGGAAGGCATCGAGAAGCAGATCAGCGATTTCGTCACCTGTTCGACCCTGGCGCAACAGGCCGAGTACGACGGTGTCGAGATCATGGGCTCCGAAGGTTATTTCATTAACCAGTTCCTCGCCGCCCACACCAACCACCGTACTGACCGCTGGGGTGGTAGCTATGAAAACCGCATGCGCCTGCCGGTGGAAATCGTCCGTCGGGTGCGCGAAGCGGTAGGCCCGAACTTCATCATAATCTTCCGCCTGTCGATGCTCGATCTGGTGGAAGGCGGTAGCAGCTGGGAAGAAATCGTCACGCTGGCCAAGGCCATCGAGCAGGCCGGCGCGACCATCATCAACACTGGCATCGGCTGGCACGAAGCGCGGATCCCGACCATCGCCACCAAAGTGCCGCGCGGCGCGTTCAGCAAAGTCACGGCCAAGCTGCGTGGCTCGGTGAGCATTCCGCTGATCACCACCAACCGGATCAACACCCCGGAAGTGGCCGAGCAGATTCTGGCCGAAGGCGATGCCGACATGGTCTCCATGGCGCGGCCGTTCCTCGCCGACCCGGATTTCGTCAACAAGGCCGCGGCCGGCCGTGGCGATGAAATCAACACCTGCATCGGTTGCAACCAGGCCTGTCTGGACCACACCTTCGGCGGCAAGCTGACCAGTTGCCTGGTGAACCCACGCGCCTGCCATGAAACCGAACTCAATTACCTGCCGGTGCAGCAGATCAAGAAAATCGCGGTGGTCGGTGCCGGTCCTGCGGGTTTGTCCGCAGCGACTGTGGCCGCCGAGCGTGGCCATCAGGTGACGCTGTTTGATTCGGCCAGCGAAATCGGCGGCCAGTTCAATATCGCCAAGCGTGTGCCGGGCAAGGAAGAGTTCTTCGAAACCTTGCGCTATTTCAATCGCAAACTGCAGACCACCCACGTTGAGGTGTGCCTGAACACCCGCGTCGACGTGGCGAAACTGGTCGAGGGCGGTTACGACGAGATCATTCTCGCCACCGGCATCGCGCCAAGAACCCCGGCGATTCCGGGTGTCGAGAACGCCAAGGTGTTGAGCTACCTGGACGTGATCCTTGAACGCAAACCGGTGGGCAAGCGCGTCGCGGTGATCGGTGCCGGCGGTATCGGATTTGATGTCTCGGAGTTCCTGGTTCAACAAGGCGTGGCCACCAGCCAGGATCGCGAGGCGTTCTGGAAGGAGTGGGGCATCGATACGCATCTGCAAGCGCGCGGCGGTGTCGCCGGCATCAAGGCTGAACCTCACGCACCGGCGCGTGAAGTGTTCCTGCTGCAACGCAAGAAATCCAAGGTCGGCGATGGCCTCGGTAAAACCACGGGCTGGATTCACCGCACCGGTCTGAAAAACAAGCAGGTACAGATGCTCAACAGCGTCGAGTACCTGAAGATCGACGACGAGGGTTTGCACATCCGCATCGGCGAAACCGGCGAGCCGCAGTTGCTGCCGGTGGACAACATCGTGATCTGCGCCGGGCAGGATCCGCTGCGTGAATTGCACGAGGGGCTGGTGGCGGCCGGGCAGAACGTGCATTTGATTGGCGGCGCGGATGTGGCGGCAGAGCTGGATGCCAAGCGTGCGATCAACCAGGGTTCGCGTCTGGCTGCGGAGTTGTAATCAACACAGTCCCTGTGGCGAGGGTATTTATCCCCGTTCGGCGGCGAAGCCGTCGTAATCCATTAGACGCGGTATGGTTGGAAAAACAGGGGCCGCTTCGCAGCCCAACGGGGCGGTGCGACGTTTCGATAAATCCCCTCGCCACAAGGCTGTTAAGATGCCGGTTCTTCACCCAGAGCCGGTATCGATGCTTCTCCCGCCCAACGATTGGCTACCCCAGGCCCCCCTAGAACCCCTTCATCTCGGCTGGCTGACCAACGCTGGCATCGAAGTCGCGATCCTGCGCCTCGACCAGATCGACCCGCTGATCAGCGGCAACAAGTGGTTCAAACTCATCGAGCACCTGAAAGCCGCTGACCGGATCGGTGCCAAAGGCATCATCAGTCTGGGCGGTGCCCACTCCAATCATCTGCATGCATTGGCCGCGGCGGGTAAACGTTTTGGTTTCACCACCGTTGGCCTGCTGCGCGGTCATCCGCAAGAAACGCCGACGGTGAAAGACTTGCAGGCGTTCGGCATGCAGTTGCATTGGCTGGGTTATGGCGGTTATCGAGCGCGGCACGAGCCGGGTTTCTGGCTGCCATGGCAGGCGCAGTATCCCGATCTGCATCCGGTGCCGGAAGGTGGCGGCGGTTTGCAGGGCGCAAAGGGTTGCATGCCGCTGAGGACAATGGTCAGCGAGCAACTGAACGGTCTGGGCTGGAGCGACTACGACGGTTGGTGGCTGGCCTGCGGAACGGGCACCACCCTGGCTGGTCTGGTGCTGGCCGAGGCGGGTGAACACCCGGTGTATGGCGCGCTGGCGGTGCCCGACGATCATGGTGTGGCACAGCAAGTCGAATCAATTGTGCAAGAGGCGGGTTTACCGGATCGCGCTTATGAATGGTTCGACGCCAGCCGTGGTGGTTTTGCCAAAATCGATCCGCTGTTACTCGAATTCATCGATCAGACCGAACAGGCCAGCGGCATTCCCCTCGAACCGCTGTACACCGGCAAAGCCCTGTTGGCGCTCAAGCAGCAAGTAGAAGCGGGAAGATTTGAAAGCGGCACGCGCCTGATCTTCGTCCATACCGGCGGTTTGCAGGGCCGCCGGGGTTTCCAGTGAGCGGCGGGATTCACCCGCGCTTGGGCATCATCCGCAGCAAGGTGTTATCACCCACGACATAGTGGTGATAAATCCCCGCCACGGCGTGCAGGCCGATCAGCCAGTAACCAATGGTGCCGCCGAGTTCATGCCAACCCTGTATCTGCTTGGCCAACGCCTTGTCCTCCGCGACCAGCAATGGCAAGTCGAAGCCGAAGAACATCACTTGGTGACCCTTGGCGCTGGTGACCAGCCAGCCCAGAATCGGCATGGTGATCATGAAAATATACAGCGCCCAGTGCATCAGTTTGGCCAGCACGATCTGCCAGTGAGGCGAGGCCGGGAAGATTTTCGGTGCCGGGCCCAGGCTTCGAGCGAATAGCCGCAGCCAAACCAGGACAAACACCAACAAACCCAGCATGAAGTGCGATTCGGTGATCAGCGTCCGGCCGCCACTGCCTTTTGGAAAGATCCCGCGAAATTCGATACAGGCATAAACCAGCGCCAGCAGGACCAGCATCAACCAATGCATCGCGATCGATACGGTGCTGTAGCGTGAGTCGGAGTTCTTCCAGGGCATACGGTGTTCCTCACAGGTCAGGTCGAGCCACCGCTCTTGTTCGGCGGTGTGCTTTAACTGTAATCCGCTTTGGTGGATTTGCCTGTGGCTATTTGGGCGTGCAATGCTCTGGATCAAGTGGTTGGCCACAAAAAAGCGCCAGTTCCGTTAAGGAATTGGCGCTTTTTTATGCTGCGGCAGGCGCAATCAATCGGTTTGTGGCATCTCGCCCTTGGCCAGACGCTTGTTGATATCGGCGATCACTTGCGGCAAATCGGTGATGGTGTCGATCATGTAGTGCGGGCGCGAGCCTTCGAACATCCCGTGGATGCGCTTGCGTTCGCTGTCCAGTCGGTCGCTGCCGAGGGCGCGGTAACCTTCGTAGTCCAGGCCCAGCGCATTACCGGAACAAATCAGCGCCACGGTCCACATGCCGGCGCGACGACCTTCAAGAATGCCCGGCACGGTGTCGTCGATCTTCACGCAGGCTGCGACATCATCGATCCCGAGGGCGATCACGTTGGCCAGCGCCTGGGCCGGCCATGGACGACCGTTGGGCACTTCGTCGGTGGCGACCACGTGATCGGCGACGTAGCCGTTGGTGGCGGCCAGTTCGACCACCTTGTCCATGACCTGTTTCGGGTAGCCGGAGCAGGAACCGATCTTGATTCCTTGCTGGCGCAGGTTGGCGATGGTGTCCAGCGCGCCCGGAATCAGCGCCGAGTGCTCGGCGATTTTCTCGATTTGCAGGGGCATGAAGCGTTCGTAGATGGCGGTGACGTCATCGTCGGTCGGCGTGCGGCCGAACACGGCGCGATAACGTTCGGCCACTTGCGGCTGATCGCACAGGGTGCGGATGTGGTCCCACTTGCCCATGCCCATCGGGCCGCGGGCTTCTTCGATGGACACCTGGACGTCGAATTCAGCGAAAGCTTCGACAAAAATCTGCGTTGGGGCGAAGGAGCCGAAATCGACCACGGTGCCAGCCCAGTCGAGGATGGCGGCTTGCAGTTTGGTTGGGTTTGTATAGTTCATGGTGATCAAATCCTGTGGCAACTGGCTAATAGAGGCGCTGTTTTTTGTGGGAGTGAGCCTGCTCGCGATAGGGCCCTGTCAGTCGACATCAAGGGTGAATGTCAGTCCGCTTTCGCGAGCAAGCCCGCTCCCACAGGGGATTGCGGTGTGAATCAGATTTCGAGGACTTCCATCTCGCGCAGTACTTCGGCGATTGCCGCCACCGCTGCGTGCATCTCGTCCTGGTTGACGTGGCCAATGCAGCCGACGCGGAAGGTTTCGACCTGGGTCAATTTGCCGGGATAAAGGATGAAACCCTTGGCCTTGACGCGCTCGTAGAATTCCTTGAACTGGTAACGCGGATCTTTCGGCGCGTGGAAGGTGACGATGATCGGCGCCTGAATCGCAGCGGGCAGGAAACTGCGCAGCCCCAGTTTGGCCATGTCATCGAGCAGCACCTGGCAGTTGTTGGCATAGCGCTGATGCCGGGCGGGCAAACCACCTTCTTCGTTGTATTGCAGCAGGGCTTCGTGCAACGCCGCGACCACGTGGGTCGGCGGGGTGAAGCGCCATTGGCCGGTCTTGGCCATGTAGGTGTGCTGATCGAAAAGGTCCATCGCCAGCGAGTGCGAGTTGCCGGCGGCATTGGCCAGTGCTTCTTTGCGAGCGAAGACAAAGCCCATTCCCGGCACGCCTTCCAGGCATTTGCCCGAGGCGGCGATCAGCGCGTCGAACGGCACCTGTTGCGCATCGATCGGCAAGGCGCCAAAGGAGCTCATGGCGTCGATGATCAGGCGTTTGCCGTGTTGCGCGATGACGTGGGCGATTTCCGGCAGCGGGTTGAGGATGCCGGTGCTGGTTTCGCAGTGAATCAGCGCGACGTGGGTAATGCTGGCGTCGGCACGCAGCAGGCGGTCGACGTCGGCGGCGGTGGTCGGCTCGTCTTCGGCGGTTTCGAAGGTGCTGAAGGAGCGGCCGAGTACTTCGCAGATTTTCGCCAGGCGTTTGCCGTAAGCGCCGTTGATCAGCACCAGGACTTTGCCGTCGCGAGGCACCAGCGTGCCGATCGCCGCTTCGACCGCGAAGGTGCCACTGCCTTGCAGGGGCACGCAGTGGTGGCTGTCGCCGCCGTTGATGATCGCCAGCAGTTGTTCGCACAGGCTGGCGGTCAGTTGATTGAAACGGTCATCCCATGAACCCCAGTCGACCATCATCGCCTGACGGGTGCGGGCCGAAGTGGTCAGTGGGCCGGGGGTGAGCAGGATGGGTTCGGCAGTACTCATTCTCGTGTCCTCGCAATCGATGGGATGAAGCTACGGGGCTTAAATTGCAATTTGCTGTGCTATCAATCAAATTGTTTGTTGTTATGCCAGCCATCAGTGAGGGTTATTCATGAACCTGTTCCAGCTCCGCGCATTCGATGCGGTGGCCCGCGAGGGCAGCTTCACCCGGGCCGCGGCGCGACTGTTCATCAGCCAACCGGCGGTCACCGGGCACATCAAGGCGCTGGAGGAGCATTACCAGATCACCCTGTTGCGGCGCACCGCACGACGGGTGGAGCTGACGGAGGAGGGCACCAAACTGGCCGCGATCACCCGGGCAATGTTCGGTCTGGCCGAAGAAGCGCAGGTGATGCTGGAAGCGAACCGGCAGTTGCTGACCGGGCGTCTGGAGGTGGCGGCGGACGGGCCGCACATGGTCATGCCGATGCTCGCCAGTTTGCGCGCGCGGTATCCCGGCATTACCGTGAACCTGCGGCTGGGCAATGCACAGGAAACCCTGGCGGCGTTGTTGTCGGAGCATGCCGACGTGGCGGTGCTGACCGAGGTCGAACCGCGCAAGGGGCTGCATTTGCAAGACTTGAGCGAATCACGGATTTGTGCGCTGGTGCCCGACGGTCATCCCTGGGCGCAGATGTCCAAGGGGGTGCCGCTCAAGGCGCTGGATCAGGTGATCATGGTGTTGCGCGAGCCCAGTTCGATCACCCGGCGCACTTTCGACGAGGCGTGCGCAGCGGCGTCGGTTAGTCCACGGGTGTTACTGGAGCTGGACAGTCGCGAGGCGGTGACCGAAGCCGTCGCCGCAGAGTTGGGGATTGGCGTGGTGTCGTCGGTGGAGGTCAGTCATGACCCGCGGGTGGCGGCGGTGCCAATTCTGGGTGAAGGGTTGGTTAACCGACACATGATTGGCTGCATGGAGCGGCGGCGGGATTTGCGCTTGATACAGGCGTTTTTCGATTTGGCGCCAGTTAGATAAACCGCAGCGCCTGCATCGCGAGCAGGCTCGCTCCCACAGGGGATCTATGTTGGCCGCAGATTATGGATCGTTCCCACGCTCTGCGTGGGAATGCCTCAATGGACGCTCTGCGTCCGCTTTGGGACGCGGAGCGTCCCGGGCTGCATTCCCACGCAGAGCGTGGGAACGATCAGGGGCCGGGCCTGCCTACACAAGACTTTCGCGTACCATCTCCAGAAACGTCGCCACCACCCGCCGCGAACTCTGCTCGCGCAAGCACACCAGCGTCTCGGTCAATCGCCGTTTGCAGTCGGTAATCGGCAACGCGCAAACCCTGGAATCTGCACCGAACTCGGCGGCCGACACCACACCGACACCAATCCCCACCACCACCGCCTCACGCGCCGCTTCCCGGCCTTCAACCTGAATCGCCGGGCGGATACGTAAGCCTGCCTGAGCCATTTCTTCTTCCAGTGTCTGGCGCGTCACCGAGCCGATTTCCCGCAGCACCAACGGCGTGTCATCCAGATCCGCGAGGCAAATCGACTCGCGGTCGGCCCACGGATGATGGCGCGAAACGAACGCCACCATCGGGTCGTTGCGCAGCGGCAACGAGATCAGACGCTCGTCACTCACCTCCCGGCCCAGCAGCGCCAGATCGGCCTGGTAGTTGAACAACCGGAACAGCGATTCGTCGGTGTTGCCAGTTTCGATCTTCACGCTGATGCCGGGGTAGCGCTCACAAAAGCGAGCAATCTGCGGCAACACATGCACTGGCGCATCCACCGCGAGAATCAGGCTGCCGGTTTGCAAGGCCCTGGAGTCATGCAAGAGCTCCTGCGCCTCGGCCTCGATAACGAACAATCGTTGAGTAATGCTCAGCAACCGCTCGCCCAAATCCGTCAGCCGGACCGAACGTTTGTTGCGGTGGAACAGCAGCACACCGAAGCGCTCTTCGAGCTTGCGCACTTGGTCGGAAATCGCCGGTTGCGTGAGGAATAGCCGCTCGGCGGCTTTGGTAAAGCTTCCGTGGACGGCCACGGCGTGGAAGGCTTTGAGCTGGGCGTGGGAAACCGACATCGAAACCTCCAGTAACAAGCTGAGCTTATATTGGAAATACGATAAATCGATTTCACTTATTAATCAGTAATTGTTTTTATCCACCTCAGCCCCGGTGACTGGTCAGTCGAACAGCGTCGGCGGCCATGAGCCTGTGCATGCAACAGCAGGACTCATCTGACCGATATCGCCAAAGGGAAGCCGCGATATCGAAGTGCTCAACAATAAAAAAACAGGCGTTATTTCTCAATTTCTGCCGGCACACTCACACCCTGAGGTCAGAACCACCATGAACAAGCACATCGGCACCATCAAGCGTTGGCGCGTGCAGATCTTCGCGATCACCTGGCTCGCTTACGCCGCGTTCTACTTCACCCGCAAAGCCTTTTCCGTGGCAAAACTGGGGATCGCCGAAGACCCCACCTTCATGCTCGACAAAATGGCCATGGCCAACCTCGACGCCATCTACCTCACGGCTTATGCCATCGGGCAATTCACCTGGGGCATCCTGGCCGACCGCTTTGGCCCAAGGGTCGTAGTGTTTGGCGGGTTGTTGATTTCAGCGGCAGCAGCCTTGGTGATGGGCAGTTTTGCGACGTTGCCAATCTTCGCTACCTGCATGTTGATCCAAGGGTTTGCCCAGTCCACCGGCTGGTCCGGGCTGTGCAAGAACCTCGGTAGCTTCTTTCCCGCCGAACAGCGCGGGCGGGTGCTGGGGTTGTGGAGTTCCTGCTACGCCTTTGGTGGGTTGGTGGCTTCGCCGTTTGCTGGCTGGTGGGCGTATACGCTGATCGGCACCTGGCATGCGGCGTTCTTTTCCAGTGCGGCGGTGGTTGGGCTGGTCGCCGTGCTGTTTTTTATTTTTCAGCGCAACAAACCCGAAGACGTTGGCTTGCCGGCGGTGGAGCCGGAGCCGGAACTGACGGCGCAAGAGGCCGACGCGCAAAGCAAAATCAGCATTCTGGAACCGTTAAAGGAAATTCTGCGCAACCGCACCGTGCTGGTTCTGGGCCTCGCATACTTTCTGCTGAAACCGGCGCGCTACGCGATTCTGCTCTGGGGCCCGGTGATCGTCTTCGAGCAGATGCCCTCGGTGGGCAAGGTCGGCGCGGCAATCATTCCGACCGCGTTTGAACTGGCCGGGTTGCTTGGGCCGATCCTGCTGGGTCTGGCTTCGGACAAACTGTTCGGCGCCCGACGCATGCCGGCGTGTGTGCTCAGCCTGTTGGCGCTGACGGTGACCCTGGCGTTGTTCATGGGCGCCCTGCATACCGGCAGCGTGATGCTGGTGGTGGCGCTGCTGTTCGTCATGGGCCTGACCCTGTACGGACCGGACTCGATGATCAGCGGCGCGGCCGCGATCGATTTCGGCACCGCCAAGGCGGGCGCCACAGCGGCCGGTTTCGTCAACGGTTGTGGTTCGGTCGGGGCGATTCTTGGCGGATTGCTGCCGGGCTACTTCGACTCGGTCACCGTGTTCATCGTCTTCGCCGGCTGCGCGCTGTTCTCGGCCCTGGTGCTGATCCCGCACTGGAACAGCCGCCCGGCTGGCCTGCGTGCCGAAAGCGCTTTCGTGCCTAACCAACGGATGACTGTAAAACCTCTGCGTAGCTGAACCCCTTTCCCTCGCGGCTTGCTGCGCCTGCGGCAGGCTAGCGGGTGGACATCTGACTGGAGATTTCCAATGAGACCCTTTTGGCTGGACCAGGCCCTGAAGGCCGATGTATCCGACACCTGTCCGGCACTGGAAGGCGACACCCGGGCCGACGTCTGCATCGTCGGCGGCGGCTACACCGGGCTGTGGACAGCGATCATGCTCAAGGAACAGAACCCCGAGCTGGATGTGCTGCTGATCGAGGCCGATATCTGCGGCGCTGGCGCCAGTGGGCGCAACGGTGGTTGTGCGCTGTCGTGGTCGGCCAAGTACTTCACCCTTGAACGGCTGTTCGGCGTCGAAGAAGCGGTGCGACTGGTCAAGGAGTCGGAGCGCAGCATCCATGCCATCGGCGCCTTTTGCGAGCAGTACGCGGTGGACGCCGATTACCGCCTCGACGGTACGCTCTACACCGCCACCAACCGTGCCCAATGCGGCTCGACCGATGCCGTGATCGCGGCGTTGGAGCGCAATGGCATCAACTCTTTCACCCAACGGCCGGTGTCCGATGTGCAACGCATGGCCGGTTCCAGCAAACATCTGGAAGGCTGGTTTTCCCCGGCGGCGGCCAGCGTGCAACCGGGCAAACTGGTGCGCGGCTTGCGCCGGGTGGCCTTACAACTCGGGGTGAGGATTCACGAGCACACCGCCATGACTGGGTTGCAGGAGGGCAAGCCTGCGGGGATACAAACCCTCAACGGCACCGTTCGCGCGGATCGCGTGGTGCTGGCGATGAACGCCTGGATGGCCCGGGCGTTTCCACAGTTCGAGCGCAGTGTGGCGATTGTTTCCAGCGACATGCTGATCACCGAACCGCGACCTGATCTGCTCAACGAGATCGGCTTGACCAGCGGCGTCACCGTGCTCGATTCGCGGATTTTCGTGCACTACTACCACAACACTCCGGACGGCCGAATCATGCTCGGCAAGGGCGGCAACACCTTTGCTTACGGCGGGCGAATGTTGCCGGTGTTCGATCAGCCATCGCCCTATGCCGGTTTGTTGCAGCACAGCCTGAGCGAGTTCTTCCCGGCGTTTGCCCAGGTCAAGGTCGAGGCGACCTGGAACGGTCCGTCTGATCGCTCGGTCACCGGTTTGCCGTTTTTCGGTCAGATGAGTGCCAGCGGCAACGTGTTTTATGGTTTCGGATACTCCGGCAGCGGGGTTGGCCCGTGTCATATGGGCGGGCAGATTCTCGCCTCGATGGTTCAGGGACTGGACAACGCCTGGACCCGTTCGCCTCTGGTCAACGGACCGTTGGGCTTGTTTCCGCCAGAACCGATTCGTTACCTCGGCTCCCTGATGGTGCGCAACGCCATTCGCCGCAAGGAACGCGCCGAGGATCACGGGCGCCGGCCACGGCATCTGGATGTGCGTCTGGCGAAGTTCGCGGCGGCGGCCGGCAAGGCCGACAAGGGCTGACAAGGGCTGAGTGTCAGGGCGTGAGGTCCGAGCGATTGACCAGCCAATCGAGCAGCAAGTGGCTATCGCGGCGTGGCTCGGGATCAGGCCGGGTGCGCGGGTGATGGCCCATGCCGACGCACAGCACCGGCCGGTCCGGATCACTGTCGAGAAAACTGATCAGGACGTCGCTGCCGCCCGTTGGCAGGTTGCACGGGTTAATCCGAGCGTCCGGCGCTGCAAGGGCCACCGGTAGCCAGAGTCCGGCAGATTCAAGCGGATCCGCTTGCGCTGTTGGCCACAGCCCGACCTGTATTCGACCTCGATCATCCAGCGCCGCCGGCTGCCCGGCAGGGCCCAGCACCCGGGCGGGCTGATAGCCCGGGATGCTCGGCCTGGTCTGTTTGAGCGCCGGCCTGAATACGGTTGACCAGGGAATGGCGGCGAACTGATTGCGGTAATGGCGGACAGTGACGGGGTTGTCGGTGGCAAGAATCGAAGGTTGTTGGCCCTGATGGCGGATTTCGGTGAGCAGCCACTGATCGTTGAAATTCGCCAGTGGATGTTCTGACACTTGCACTATCCGTGCGCTGCGCAGTGCGCTCTGGTTGCTTTGACCGTGGATCTGCAGGTGCTGGCAACGCAGACGTTCCAGTTGTCGTCGGCTCAACTGAACGCGATGGATGTGCTCGGCCGCGGGGCGGACCATCAGCGGCAATGGTTTGCTGAAAGCGTGGTTGGCCGCTCCCTCGTCGGGTTTTTGCGAGCCACGGTTCCTGGCCTCCAGTCGTGAGGGAAAGGGCGGCGAGTCATGGCGCTGGAACAACTCACTGATCGCCGGCACGTCACTGTCGTCGTGCGCGTTGCCCTGGAACGGCGTAAGGACGGGGTCCTGGGGGAAACTCAGGCTGTCATCGGCCAAGACCAGCACATGCCCGTCGCGCTGATGTTCGAAGTGATAGTGAATGCCTTCTTCTTCGCACAGCCTTTGCAGCAATGCCAGATCGCTCTCCTCGTACTGAATGCAAAAAGGCCGGACGGGATAGTGTTCGTTCGACAATTCAAAGCGATAGCTCCCTGCGGGCACATCATGTTCCTCCAGCAGTTGGCGCAGGATCATCGGTACGCTGAGGTGATGAAAGACGCGGCGTGAACGCTGCCGGTCGAGCCATTGAAGGTAGGGCACCAGCACCAGTTTGTAGCCGATCCGGTGTGGGCCGCGATGCTCGCGACTGGCTCTGTGAAGTACGCCATGAATACCCTGGCCCTCCATCAGGCTGAGGAACACCGGCTGCTGCAGCAATCGGTCGAGGTTCATGGCCGGTGCGAGGCCGATCACTTCGATGTCGAATCGATAGGGCTGGTTGAGGGCTTCTCGGCCACTGAACTGCAACACCTGCAAACTCAAATCGCCGTCGAGAAGTGTCAGGGTGAAGGGACTTTCCTTGTCGTTGTGCATCGAGCGCGCTTCTGCCATGGAATTCGGGCGCAGAGGGTACGAAACCACAGCCCTTTATGGTCACCGCAAATCGAAGTTTCAGAAACGCCCTACAACTGCCGGTGAAGATGTCGATTGGTCATGCGGGTGAACAGGGTGGATTTTTTGGTCGATTGCCAACTTTAGGGCGTATAAACTTGCGCCATGCGTCGGCCAATAGATGTCTCGGCGCCATAGATCAAGAGAGTGAGTAATGGGCGCACAGTGGAAGGTTAAACACAAAGAAGCGGCATCTAACGCCAAGGGCAAGATCTTCGGCAAACTGGTAAAAGAAATCACCATCGCGGCCCGAAACGGTGCCGATACTGCCACCAACGCACACCTGCGTCTGGTGGTCGAGCAGGCCAAGAAAGCCTCGATGCCCAAGGAAACCCTGGATCGCGCGATCAAGAAAGGCGCGGGCCTGTTGGGTGAAACCGTGCAATACCATCGCGTGACCTATGAAGGTTTCGCACCGCATCAGGTGCCGCTGATCGTTGAATGCGTGACCGACAACATCAACCGCACCGTCGCTGAAATCCGCGTCGCGTTCCGCAAGGGCCAACTGGGCGCTTCCGGTTCGGTAGCGTGGGACTTCAACCATGTCGGCATGATCGAGGCGTCCCCGGACAGCCCTGACGCCGATCCGGAAATGGCCGCCATCGAAGCCGGCGCCCAGGATTTCGAGCCAGGTGACGAAGAGGGCACGACCCTGTTCCTGACCGAGCCTGCGGACCTGGACGCTGTGCAGAAAGCCCTGCCCGAGCAAGGGTTCACCGTGTTGTCGGCCAAGTTGGGTTACCAGCCGAAAAACCCGGTCAGCGGTCTGAGCGATGAGCAGATGGCTGAAGTCGAAGCCTTCCTCGAAGGCCTCGATAACCACGATGACGTGCAGGACATGTTTGTCGGGTTGGCGGGGTAATTTGATTTTTCAGTGATACCGCCATCGCGAGCAGGCTCGCTCCCACAGTAGGTTGTGTTGAATAAAAATTATAGGTTCGACACAAAACCTGTGGGAGCGAGCCTGCTCGCGATTGACCGCGCAGCGGTCACCAGCGATTCAACGCCTGCACTATCTCGTTGAACCCCGGTCGCTCCAGCACCTGCGGCTGACAGCAGCGCTGCTGCAATTGCTCCAGCTGCACACGACCTTCATCGCTCAACCCTGAGTCGATCCGTTCCAACAATTCCCCCAGCAAAACACCAAACGCCCGCACTTCTATCCGTTGCAGCGCACGGCTTTCAAGGCTGTCCGAGAGGGCATGGAAAGACGCGGCGCCAAAATCCCCCAGCAGACAATCACCGTGCTCGTTCCACAAAATGTTGTGGCCGTAGAGGTCGCCGTGGGTGATGCCATGCTGGTGCAAATGTTCGGCTGCCGAGGCGATGCCACAGGCGATCCGCAATGCCACGCCAGCGCTGAACCGGGTGTCGTTGGCGTAAACGTCGCGGGTGCATGACGCCAGGCTCGGCAGCCCGGCCAGATTGCGGTAGCTCGGATCGATCAATTGCATCACCAGCCCGGCCTGGGCTTCTGGATGCTCGACGACTCGCCCTTCAACCCGGATCAGGTTGGGGTGACAACCTGCGGTGATGCAGGCGTTCATTTCGTGCAACGGCGAGCCATCGCTGGTCATTTCGCCTTTGTAGAGTTTGACCGCGACCTGAGTGGCCGGCTGGTCCGGCTGGTCCGGCCGATCCCACATGGCCCGGTGAATCACTCCTGAGGCGCCTTCGCCCAGTTGCTGCTCCAGTCGCAGTTCATACCAGGGAATGCGGGGCGTGGCTTCGAGAGCGGCCGCATCGGCTTCGGTCTCCAGCGGGTTACCGGCGTACGCCAGCCAGGTCAGGCTGGGCAGGGACAGCAGCCACTCGGGCAACTCGCTCAACTGATTGGCGGCGATGCGGATCAGTTCGAGTCGATGGCAATGACGCAAGCTCTGCGGCAAACGTTGCAAGCGGTTGCCAGCCAGCATGAGTTTTTGCAGGTGCGGGCGTTCACCCAGCTCAGCGGGCAGTTCAGTGATGCAGTTATCGGTCAGGATCAACCAGCGCAGCAACGGTGGCAGGGCGGCGCCTGGCACGTGCTCGATGCGGTTGGCCTTGAAGCCGATCATCGTCAGCGCGGCGCAGTGGCCCAGACAGTCGGGCAGTTCGGTGAACAGATTGTCCGAGCAGAACAACACGCGCAAACGGGTCAGGCGGTGCAAGTCGTCCGGCAGACTGCTCAAGGCATTGCCGCTGAGGTTGAGGACTTCCAGCGAGTCCGCCAGGTCGAAGATTTCTCGCGGAAACTCCGTCAGGCCGCCGGTGAGGTCCAGGCGGGTGATGCCCGACAGTTGGCCGGCGCGCAGTTGGGCAAGGGTATCCATGAACAGATTCACTCTTGATCGAGAGGAGGGCGCGGAGGCCTGGAAACGGGCGACATGATACCGGCAAATGTGTGGTGACTGTCAGGCCGCTATCGCGAGCAGGCTCGCTCCCACATTAGATCGCATTCCCATGTGGGAGCGAGCCTGCTCGCGATAGCGGTCTGAGCTGCACCACAAAACTTACGGCCCCCTGACTTCGACCAACTGCCCCAACCGGCTGCGCGTGCGCGCCAGATCGATGGCATCGCCGCCCAGGCTTTCGCGCAAAGACCGCTGGCCGAGCAGAATCAGGTGCTTGTCCTGGTCGTACAGGACGTCGACCAGATTGATGAAGCGCTGCTGGGCGGCGATGGAACACTCGGCGAGGTTGGGCAGTTCATCGATGAACCAATGATCGAAACGTCGGCACAGCTCCAGGTAATCCATGACCGCTGTGGGGTGGTCGCACAGATCGCCGAAGGTGAAACCGATGGTTCGCCCTTCGCAGTGTCGGGCCTGAAGATTGCGTGTCCCGACGGGCAGTTGAATGGCCGGCGCGTCGCGTTCGGGCAGGTTCAACGACTGACGCTGCGCCAGCGTGGCCGGCCAGACGTACTGGCCTTGGGTAAACAGCTGCTGGGCGTGGGTTCTCGCCTGACTGCGGTAGTCGTGGGGGCCGCCGACCTCCATGACCTGCATGCGAGCGTTGATCAGGTCGATCGCCGGTTTGAAGCGCGCGTGGTACAGCGGGTTGGGCAGCAGTCCTTCCGGTGGGTAGTTGGACGTGACCAGCAGCAGGATGCGTCGGCGGAACAATGCCTTGAACAGCCGGGTAATGAGCATCGCATCGCCGATGTCATGGACGTGAAACTCGTCGAAACACAGCACCCGGCAATCGCGCAGCTGTTCGTCGAGGGTGGTTTCCAGTGCATCGGGTTGATCGCGATGAGTGAACATTCCCTGGTAAAGGTCCGCAAAAAAACCATGAAAATGCAGGCGCTGTTTTTCCGCGATGGGAAGGGCCTGGAAAAAACCGTCGAGCAGCCAGCTCTTGCCGCGACCCACAGCGCCGTGCAGATAAAGACCGGGAAGCGTTTTTGCCGAGGTGCCCGACAGCGCTGCGGCGTGTTGCGCCATGCAGTCGATGACGCGCAGTTGGCTATGGCTGAGGGTGTAACCCTGGGTGTGGGCCTTGCGGTGGAAGTAGTCGTGGATGACTCGACCGGTTGCGGTGTTACCGGCGGATGCCGTCGATGACTTGCCGAACAAGCGGCGAAGCGCAGGCCAGCGTGGTGTGAGTCGCGAGCGGTTTGGCGGTCGAACGGCCACTGTGATTTCACCCCGTAATTTGCACGCCGGCTCCCCCGAGCTGCGGCGGCGTAGTGTAACCAAACGGGGAATTTTCATTCCAGTTGTGTCGACGAAAGCGCTGGTGGCGAGGGCGCTTTCCTGAGGTCAGTCAGTCAAGCGCGAAACCTGTGGGAGCGGGCTTGCTCGCGAAGGCGGTGTGTCAGTCACCCTTTCGGTTGCCTGACCTTACGCATTCGCGGGCAAGCCCGCTCCCACAAGGTTTGCTGTGTTACCTCGATGGTGTTGTATCCGCTGGTTACCGCTCGATACTACGATTCCACCGCGCATTCCATGCCGGGCGCTGTTCGTTGACCTGATCCCAATCGATCGCAATGGCAGTGGTCAGATACTGCTTCATCGCCTCCACCTGGCCGCGGGTCTTGTCGGTGGTCGGGGTATTTGGGTTGGACGGGATCTGGTCGCCATCTTCAAGCGCGGCAGCCTGCGCTTCAGGTGTCAGCAAGAAGGCAGCGAGTTTTTGCGCCAGTTCCGGCTGAGTATTGTTGGCGATGGCACATTCGGCCACGTTGAGCACCACGGCGCCTTCCTTCGGTTGCGCATATTCCACCGGCATGCCCTTGAGTTTCAGGGCGGTGACCTGGGTTGGCGTCAGCGGGAACAGCGCGGCTTCGTCGGTCTGAAGCATTTCGGAAATCTTCGCCGAGCTCGGAATGTACTCCAGCACGTTGCGCCCGACGGTGTTCGGCCACGCCTTGAAGCCTGGCTCGACGTCGGTTTCGCTGCCGCCCTGAATCCGGTTGAACATCAGGAAGCCGTGCAGGCCAAAGGTCGACGACGCCATCGACTGGAACACCAGTTTGTCCTTGAAGCGCGGGTCGGCCATGTCCATCCACGAGGTCGGCGCGGTCCAGCCTTTCTCCTTGAACAGACGCGTGTTGTACGCCAGCCCGGTCACGCCGAGGCTGACCGCCACGGCCTGATCCTTGATACGGCCCTTGGCCGGAATCTGCGCCAGCGGTGCGCTGTCTTCGAGTTTGTCGCACAGCCCCATGGCGATGGCGCGGTACATGATGCCGTCGTCGAGGAACATCACGTGCATCTGCGGGTTGCCTTTGCTGGCCTGGACCTTGGCCAGAATATCGGCAGAGGTGCCGGGCACGATCACCACTTTGACGTTATTGGCCTTCTCGAAAACCGGCAGCACCTTATCGGCGTAGAGCCGCTCCATGGTCCCGCCGTTCATGCCCAGGTAAAGCGTCGGTTCGGCATGGGCCTGGGTGGCGGCGAGCAGAGCGCCCAAGCAGGAGATACCGAGCAGTGCAGTGCGTTTGACGTTATTCATTAGCGCGACCTTCCTCTATCAAGCAACGGAGATGGAGTGAAACCGGGTGATGGAAAACGCATCCAGCGACGTTTTTGAGGCGCCGCTGCAGATGATTTCGGTGAGCGCCTGGCCCACCGCGGGGCCGATCTGAAAGCCCGCACCGGCAAAGCCGAATGCGTGCAACAGACCGGGTTGAGTGCCACTGTGGCCGATCACCGGTTGGCGATCGGGCAGGTAACCTTCGGTGCCGCTCCAGGTGCGAATCGCCTGGGCGCCTTCAAGAAACGGATAAAGCTCGACCGCCTGACGCAGGATCTCGATTACCGCGTGCTGGCCCGGCCGGGCGCGGGCACCGTCGAGGGCAAAACCCTGGCCGCCACCCAACACACAATTGCCGCGCGCGACCTGACGGGCATAGATACCGCCGCCCTCGACCCCGGTGCTGGCATTCATCACCAGCGGCAAGGGCTCGGTGACCAGCATCGCCGGGTGCCCGGCGTGCATCGGCACGCCCTCATCGAATTGTTCCGCCACGGTGCCGGCCCAGGCTCCGGCGCAATTCAAAAGCCAGGGCGCCTGCAACTCCAGACCGGTTTGCGTGCTGATACGAAAGCGTTGGCCGTCGTGTTCCACCGCCGTCACCGGGCATTGTTCATGGACTTGGGCGCCATGTCGCCGCGCCGCCCAGGCAAACGCCGGGGACACCAGTCGCGGGTTGGCATGACCGTCATCGGGGCAAAACGAGGCGCCGACCGCCACCTCGCCGACCCACGGAAAACGTGCGCGTAATTCACTGCGCTCGAGTACCTGCAAGTCGAGGCCAAAGCCCCGACTGCTGGCGGCATAGTCTTGCAAGGCGTGCAGATCGTTGAGGCTGCGGGCCAGCTTCAGGTGGCCGCTGCGCTGATACTCACCGTCGATGCCAATCAGCTGCGGCAGTTGTCCCCAGATGTCGTGGGCCCGCTGCGACAGCGGCAGTTGCGAGAGTGGTCGCCCCTGGCGCCGCACGCCGCCGTAGTTCACGCCGCTGGAATGCGAGCCACAAAAGTCCCGCTCCAGCAGCGCCACGCGACGCCCGGCCTTGCTCAGAAACAGCGCGGCGCAGGCGCCGACAATTCCGCCGCCAATGATGACGGCATCGACTTCGATCATGACTCGACCTCCAGACCAAACGGCAGGGGTTTGATGGGGGCCTGAGCCCGAAGCCTGCCGATGTCGGACACGCAGCGCTGACTTTCGCAGGCAATGATTTCCGCGGCGGCGGCGCCACACATCCGTCCCTGACAGCGGCCCATGCCGACCCGGCAATGCGCCTTGACCCGGTTGATCTCCCAATGACCCTCGCGCACAACCTGGCGGATGTCGCCAGCCCGCACTTCTTCGCAACGGCAGATCATCACGTCATTCGGGGCATCGGCGGCCCAATGCTCGGGAAAGACGAAGGCCCGTTCCAGACCTTGGCGGAAGGTATCGATCCGTCCCAGCGCCTGCTCCAATTGCGCCCCACGTTGCGGCGGGATCAGGTAACCGATGTCTTCGAGCAACGCCAGAGCCGCGCGCTCGCCGGCCATTTCCGCCGCGTCGGCGCCCATGATGCCGGCGCCGTCACCGGCCAGGTAAACCTCGGCGACACTGCTGCGACCGGCGCTGTCGCGTTGCGGCAGCCAGGCGCGGTTGAGCGGGTTCCAGGCGAATTCACAGCCGAGCAGGTCGGCGAGTTGGGTTTCACTGCGCAGACCGTGGGCGAAGGCGACGGCGTCGCACTCCAGATACTGATCGCCCTTGGCGTTGCGCCAGGTCAGCGATTGCACCCGCTGTTCGCCGTTGATGCCTGTGAGGCTGGCACCCTGGTGCACCGGGATGCCGTGGGCGGTCAACCAACTGCGGTAATAGATGCCTTTGGCCAGGGTGGCGGGTTGCGAGAGCAGGACGGGCAAGGCGCGGACCTGAGCGCTGAAAGGCGAGCAGTCGAGCACCGCGACCACCTTGGCGCCGGCCTTGGCGTATTGATACGCCACCAGGTACAGCAACGGCCCGCTGCCGGCGAACACCACGCGTTCACCGATGGCGCAGCCTTGAAACTTGAGGGCGATCTGTGCTGCGCCGAGGCTGTAAACCCCCGGAAGGGTCCAGCCTGGCACCGGCAGAATCCGGTCGGTGGCGCCCGTGGCGACGATCACCCGTGAGAACGCCAGCCGCGCGGCGCGGCCTTCATGCAAGGTGTCGAGCGCACCGTCTTCGGCGTTCCATACCAGCGTCTCGGGACGGTAATCGAGTTGCTCGCGTAGCATGTCGATCGTCTGATGCAGCGCGTTGGCCTTGCCGGCTTCGAAGCCATACAGCTTGACTGGCGAGCGCTTGAAGTTTGCCGGTTGGCGACGATAAATCTGCCCGCCACCGCGTGCGGCTTCGTCCAGCAGCACCGGGCGAACGCCGTGGGCGACCAATGTTTGCGCTGCCCGAATCCCGGCCGGACCCGCACCGATGATGACCACCGAATTCATACCCAACCCCCTGTGGGAGCGACGGTGCGACGATTCGACCTGCTCGCGATGACGGTGGAACATTCAACAGATGTGTTGGCCAACAGACCGCTATCGCGAGCAGGCTCGCTCCCACAATTGATGCGGGTTGCCCCCGGGTGTTGTGAACGCCGCCGACCCCCTGTGGGAGCGAGCCTGCTCGCGATGACGGCGGAACATTCAACAGATGTGTTGGCCGACAGACCGCTATCGCGAGCAGGCTCGCTCCCACAATTGATGCGGGGTGCCCCCGGCTTTCGTGAACGCCGCCGACCCCCTGTGGGAGCGAGCCTGCTCGCGATGACGGCGGAACATTCAACAGATGTGTTGGCCGACAGACCGCTATCGCGAGCAGGCTCGCTCCCACAATTGATGCGGGTTGCCCCCGGCTTTCGTGAACGCCGCCGACCCCTTGTGGGAGCGAGCCTGCTCGCGATGACGGTGGAACATTCAACAGATGTGTTGGCCGACAGACCGCTATCGCGAGCAGGCTCGCTCCCACAATTGATGCGGGTTGCCCCCGGGTGTTGTGAACGCCGCCGACCCCTTGTGGGAGCGAGCCTGCTCGCGATGACGGCGGAACATTCAACAGATGTGTTGGCCGACAGACCGCTATCGCGAGCAGGCTCTCTCCCACAGGGGATACGGTTTTTGCTGGTAGGAAAGGTGTTCATAGGGGCCTCCCCGGTTCGCGGCTGATCTGCTGTCCGGCTTCGAGCAACGTCGAGCAGGCGCGCACGCGTCGACCATCGCCCAGCCTTACCCAGCAGTCCTGACACGCACCCATCAGGCAGAATCCGGCACGGGGTTCGGCGCTGAAGTCGCTGCCGCGCAAGTGTTCGCTGCAGGTCAGTACCGCCGTCAGCAAGGTGTCGCCGAGCAGGCCGGTGGCCGGTGTGCCGTCGAGGGTAAAGTCCAGGGCCGGGCGGTCGCCTTCGGCCAGTCGTTTCAGCAGAGCCATGGCGCCCTCATTGTTTGCCCACCAGAACCCGATCGAGGCCGTAGACCCGGTCGAGCAGAATCATCGTCAACGCAGTCAGCGCAATCACCAGTGCCGACACCGCCGCCATCATCGGATCGATGGATTCGGTGGCATACACGTACATCCGCACCGGCAAGGTTTGCGTGGCCGGCGAGGTGACGAAAATCGACAGCGTGACCTCATCAAAACTGTTGATGAACGCCAGCAGCCAGCCCCCGGCGACCCCCGGCAGAATCATCGGCAAGGTGATTTCCCGGAACAGCGTGAAGCGCCCGGCACCGAGCGATTGCGCGGCGTGTTCGGCGCTGCGATCCAGGCCGATGGCCGACGCCAGCACCAGGCGCAGCACGTACGGTGTGATCACCAGCACGTGGGAGAAGATCAGCCAGGCGAAGCTGCCGTTGACGCCCATCAGCGCAAACAACCGCAGCAACGCCACACCCAGCACCAGGTGCGGAATGATGATCGGCGACAGGAACAGACCGTTGAAAAAGTCGCGGCCGGGGAACTCGAAGCGGGTGATCGCCAGCGCCGCCGGCACCGCAATCAGCGTCGCCAGACTGGCCGCGCAAAACGCCAGGATCAGGCTGTTGTAGAACGCATCGACAAAGTCAGCACGCTCGAACACCGCGCGGAACCAGCGCAGGGAAAACTCGGTGGTCGGCAGGCTCAGGGTGTTTTCCGGGGTAAAGGCCACAAGGCAGACCACCACCAGCGGCGCCAGCATGAACAGCACCACCAGGGTATGGAACAGCAGGGCGAAAGGACCGTTCTTGGACATGACGAGTTATCCCAATGACTTCTTGTAGCGGCCTTCGATCATCCGGTTCCACGACAGCATGATCAGCAGGTTGAGCAACAGCAGGGCCACGGCGATGGCCGCGCCCATCGGCCAGTTGAGCTCCGACAGGTACTGGTCGTAGATCAGCGTGGCGACCATTTTTATCCGGCGTCCGCCGAGCAGGCCGGGGATGGCAAACGAGCTCGCCGCCAGCCCGAACACGATCAAGGTGCCGGAGAGCACGCCCGGCATGATCTGCGGCAGCACCACTTGGCGCATCACGGTGAAGTGGCTGGCACCGAGGGACATCGCGGCCTGTTCGGCCGCCGGGTCGAGTTTTTGCAGCGAGGTCCAGACCGGAATGATCATGAACGGCAGCATCACGTGGACCAGCGCAATCACCACCGCGAACGGCGTGTAGAGCAGCTTCATCGGCGAGCCGCCGAAGGCTTGCAGGGTCTGGTTGACCAGGCCGTCGGCGCCGAGCAAGAGACTCCAGCCGAAAGCGCGCACCACCACCGAAATCAGCAACGGGGTGAGGATCAGAATCAGGAAAATCGAGCGCCACGGCGTGCCCATGCGGCTGAGGATGTAGGCCTCGGGCACGCCGATCACCGCGCAGAGCAGGGTGGTCAGGGCACTGATCCACATCGTGCGCAAAAAGATTTCGTAGAAGTACGGGTCGCCCAGCAGGCTGCTGTAGTGGTCGAGGGTGTAGGCGTCGCCGTTGATCCCCGAGCTGTAGTCGAAGACGTTGAACGACAGCACCAAGGTCAACAGCAATGGGATAACCAGCAGGCTGAGATACAAGGCCAGGGCCGGTGCCGACAGCCAGTAACCCTGGCGTCCCTGGCGAATGGCGACAAGCGTACTCATGCCGGCACCTCGTCGACACTCAGCACCCGCAGCAGCGTCGCGTCCCAATCGAGCCCGACCGCCGTGCCTTCGGTCAGCGGTGCCGAACCGTCGTTGCGGCGCACCACGCTGAGTTCGCCCAAGGTTGTCGAGACGCCATACAGCCATTGGCTGCCGAGAAAGAAGCGGCTGACGATGTTGCCTTGCAGGCGGCCCTGACCCTTGTCCCGCAGATCGATTTTTTCCGGACGCAGGCTCAAGGTCAGTTCGCCGTCGCCGCGGCTGCACACTTGAACGACACCGGCGCTGTCCCGCTCGCCCGGCAACAGATTGGCCTTGCCGACGAACCCGGAAATGAACTCGGTGCGCGGGTGTTCGTAAAGGGTGTACGGCGCGTCGATCTGGGTGATGCGCCCGGCCTGCATCACCACCACCCGGTCGCTGATGGACAGTGCTTCGGACTGGTCATGGGTGACCATCAGCGTGGTGATCCCGACTTCGCGCTGGATGCGGCGGATCTCGAATTGCATTTCTTCGCGCAGGTTGGCGTCGAGATTGGACAGCGGCTCATCGAGCAGCAGCACCGGCGGCTCGATCACCAAAGCCCGAGCCAACGCAACACGTTGACGCTGGCCACCGGAGAGCTCCCGCGGGTAACGCTCGGCGTGCTGGTTGAGGCGCACCAGTTTCAGCACCCGGTCCACTCGCTGCTGCAACTCGGCACCGGGCACTTTGCGCATGCGCAGGCCGAAAGCGACGTTGTCTTTCACGGTCATGTGCGGGAACAGCGCGTAACTCTGGAACACCACGCCCAGACCACGGCTGGCGGGTTTGGCGTGGGTGATGTCGCGACCGTCCAGCACAATGCGTCCGCTGCTGACTTCGACGAAGCCGGCGATCATTTGCAGGGTGGTGGTTTTACCGCAACCGGAGGGGCCGAGCAGCGAGACGAACTCGCCTTTCTCGACCGAGAGGTTGGTGGCAACGACGGCGTCGATCTCGCCGTAACGTTTGCCGAGTCCTTCAAGTTGCACAAAAGCCATAACTGCGCTCCACCTGAGATTGTTATGCGTCGCCCGAAGGCGCGCTTTTTTGTATGGGCAGATACGAAAAGGTCTTGCTGGGTGCGTTGGCGCTCGACTTCTGTCGGCTGCCGCTGTTGTTCGAATCGCCCCTGTCTGGACGCAGAGTAGGACGAAGAATAGGATGGGCTCAATGGCCTATTTCACTGAAGCGATGACTATTTTCAGTTTCATTCGGTGAGTAAATTAATACTCGAGAAAACCCATGACAGATTCCATTGAGCGGAATGAAAGCAAAAGTGATGTCGGTGTTGGCGCGGTCTCCAGACTGTTTGCCGTGCTGCGCAGTCTGGGTGACACCGTCGAGGGCGGGGAGCGGG
Source organism: Pseudomonas sp. PDM10 (assembly GCF_014852295.1). Lineage (NCBI taxonomy): Bacteria > Pseudomonadati > Pseudomonadota > Gammaproteobacteria > Pseudomonadales > Pseudomonadaceae > Pseudomonas > Pseudomonas sp. PDM10. Next base: position 170,425 of record NZ_JACVBJ010000007.1, read on the forward strand.
TGACGCAACTGGCCCAGCGCATTGGCCTGTCGCAACCGACCACGCACCGATTGCTGCGCAGCCTGATGGATGAGGGCATGGTCGAGCAGGATGCGCGCAGCAAACGCTATCGCTTGAGCCTGGAGTTCTTTGCACTGGCGGCCCGTGCCGGGAACACCGGAAACCTGCGCGAACTGGTGCGTCCGGCGTTGCTACGGCTGTCGGCGTCGTTGGGGGATTCGTTGTTTTTACTGGCGCGCAGCGGTTTTGATGCGATCTGCCTGGACCGCAGTGAAGGGCCGTTTCCGATCCGCACCTTTACCGGTGACATCGGCGGGCGGGTGGCACTGGGCGTGGGACAGGGCAGCCTGGCGATTCTGGCGTTCCTGCCGGAAGAAGAGCGCGACACGGTGATTCACTACAACTTGCCGAGGCTCAAGGATTTCCACCTGTACGACGAGGTGTTCCTGCGCTCGGAAGTCGAGAACGTGCGCAAGCTCGGTTATGCCGGGCGCAACACCGGCGTGTTGCAGGGCATGGCCGGGGTGGCGGTGCCGATTCTGGATCGTGAAGGGCGGGCGGTCGCAGCACTGAGTGTGGCGACCGTGAGTGATCGGCTAGGGCCGGATCGCTTGCCGACGGTGGTGGAAATGCTCAAGCGCGAAGCGGCGCTGATCGGGCCGCGGATCAATCCGTTCGACCCGTTGCTGCGTAGGCCTTCGCAAGTGTTCGGGCAGGGCTGAATCGCCACAAATCCCCTGTGGGAGCGAGCCTGCTCGCGATAGGGCCAGCACTTTCACCATTGATGTCGACTGATACACCGCCATCGCGAGCAGGCTCGCTCCCACAGGGGATTGGCGGTGTGTTCAGAACTGCACGGTTTGCTTGAGCATCTGCGCCGCTGGCGTATCGCTCGGGCTGACCATCGCGTAGTTATACCCGCCCCCCGACCAGTACTCGGCCTGCAACTCGCCATCGCTGCGACTGCCCCTCGGCAACAGGTAGTTTTTCGGACCCGGTGGGCGGACGTAGAAACTGATTTTATGGCCGCCCTGATCCTCGTAGACCACCATCGCCGCGGGCCCTTGCTCGGTACTCAGCAAGCGTCCGCTGACCGGTTTGAAACCGGCGCCCGAGAGGTCAGGCAAGCGATTGGCCTGAGTGAAGTAGCGGTCGAGCCAACCCTGCATGTCACCGTCATCGCTGACTTTGTAATCGGCCGGCAAAATGCCTTGCTGGGCAATCAGGCGATAGGCCTGCAGGGCATCGGTCATCGGCGGCATGGCACTGATGAGCATCATCTCCCGGGCTTGCCAACCGCTGAATCCGCCGACGCTGACCGCGATCAGCAACACGGCGGCGTTGGCCAGGTGACGGCGAGATTGTCGTTTGAGGCGTTGGCGAATCAGTGCCGGGTCGAGGTTCGGGTTGGCCGGTTGCTGCAGGGCGCCGCTCAATGCCGCGCGCAATTGCTGGGCGTCCTGCTGCCAGGCACGCACTTGGGCAGCCACTTCAGCGTTGCTGGCCAGAAAAGTGTCCACCAGACGTCGGTCGGCATCGCTGAGTTGCTGGTCGACATAGGCGTGCAGGTCACGCTCGCTTGGGGGCAGGCTGATCATTTGAGTCTCCGCAGAGAAGGGCGGGTAATTTCGCCGTCGCTCAACTGGCGCAAGGCCTGGCGGGCACGGGACAGGCGGGACATCACGGTGCCGGTGGGGACGTCGAGAATCTCGGCGACCTCTTTATAACTCAAGCCTTCGACCGAGACCCAGAGCAGCAGGGCGCGCTGTTCGGTGGTGAGTTGATCGAAAGCTTGCAGGGTCGATTGGGCGATCACGGTGCGCTCCACCGACGGCTGTGAATCGTCACCGCCGGTAAAGAATTCGAGCATTCGCGCATAACGCCGGGAGCGTCGGTGAGCATCGAGAAACTGTCGATACAGAATCGAAAACAACCAGGCGCGCAAGTCGCCCTCAGGGCGTTTGTCGCCCCAACTCGACAGCGCGCGCTCAAGGCAAGACTGCACCAGGTCGTCGGCGCTGCTGGGATTGCGCGTCAACGACACGGCAAACCGGCGCAATCTGGGAATAATTTCTCGCAGTTGTTCGTCGATATCGTTCATGAAGTTCTGGCTAGTCACTACGCTGTGGACTAGGGAGACGCCCGGCATTGGAGGTTATTCCACGCCTGAAAAAATAAATACCGGGCGATGGAATAAACCGCCGTGGGGTTCGTCTGCTTGATCCTTCTCACTTGTGGCCGATGGCCCTGGAGTCTTTCATGGTAGATCGCTCATCACCGCCAACCCGGCCACCCTTGAGTGCCGCGAGCCTGACATTACGTCTGGCCGGTATCGCTGTGGTGGTTGCCGCGCTGGCCGGGGCTTTTGCCTACGTCAACGGCACCTTCGACCCACAGCGCCTGACCCCGAAAAAGCTGATCAATGTGCTGGAGACCAACAACGGCGTGCACCCGGGCTTCCGGCGTAACCACTCCAAAGGCGTGTGTGTGATCGGACATTTCGAGAGCAGTGGCGAGGCGCGCAGCTATTCCAGCGCTCAGGTGTTCAATGTTGCGCGGACCCCGGTGGTCGGGCGTTTCGCCTTGCCGGCCGGTAATCCTTATGCGCCAGACAACAGCGTGCCGATCCGCAGCCTGGCGTTGCGCTTCACCCAGGCCAACGGCCAGCAGTGGCGCACCGGGATGAACAGCATGCCGGTGTTCCCGGTGGGTACGCCCGAAGCGTTCTATCAATTGCAACAGGCCCAGTCGCCGGACCCGGCCACCGGCAAGCCGAACCCGGCTGCGGTGCCAGCGTTCTTCGGTTCGCATCCGGAAGCTGCACCGTTCCTGGCCTGGATCAAAACCGCCAAGCCATCGGCCAGTTACGTGACGGAAACCTACAACAGCGTCAATGCGTTTTACCTGGTGAACGCGGCCGGGCAACGGCAAGCGGTGCGCTGGAGCATGGTGCCCGTCGCTCAGGATGCCGCGGGTGCTACGGCGCCTGAGGGTGGTGAATTCCTCGAGAAAGACCTGGTTCAGCGTATTTCCGCAGGGCCGCTGCGTTGGCAGTTGAACATCACGCTGGCCAACCCTGGCGATCCGGTCAACGACGCCAGCAAGGCCTGGCCCGAGGGTCGCAAAGTGTTGAACGCCGGCACCCTCGTACTCGAAAGCACCCAGCCGCAACTCAATGGCGAATGCCGTGACATCAACTACGACCCGCTGGTACTGCCCGCCGGCATAGAAGGTTCCGACGACCCCTTGCTCGCCGCTCGTTCAGCGGGGTACGCCACTTCCTACTTGCGTCGTACCAGCGAAGTCAGCCAATTGCCCTCTGCTAATAAACAGGAGTCTCATCAATGAGCGCTCAACCGAACCACTTCGCGCCTTTAGCGCGATTGCTGCACTGGCTGATGGCGCTGATGATCATTGCCATGCTGTTTATCGGCGCGGGCATGGCCGCTTCGGTGTCCGAGCGTCATGAGTGGCTGATTCATCTGCACAAACCTTTGGGCGTCGCGATTTTGCTGTTGGTGGTCGTGCGCCTGGCCGTGCGCTTTTCCACGCAACAGCCACCGCTGCCGGCGGATCTGCCGGGTTGGCAAGCGCTGGCGGCCAAGGCTTCGCATGTTTTGCTGTACGCCTTGATGCTGATCCTGCCGCTGCTGGGTTGGGCGATGATTTCGGCGGCGGGGGATCCGGTGATGCTCAGCAGCTCGCTGCAGTTGCCGTCGATCGTACCGGCGAATGCGCAGGTGTTTGCGTTCCTGCGCAAGGCTCACGGGTATTTGGCGTATTTGTTGTTCCTGACAGTGCTGCTGCATTTGGCGGCGGCGTTGTTTCATGGTTGGGTGCGCCGCGATGACGTGCTGGACAGCATGTTGCGGGGCAAGGATCGCGGCTAAAAGATCGCAGCCTGCGGCAGCTCCTACAAAGATTCGTGCGGCGCACACGATCGGCGTAGGAGCTGGCGAAGCCTGCGATCTTTTGATCCTGCGCATTCAGCGCAAGGTGTTGACCATTTCCGCGACGGTCGTCAGGACATCCTTGCCCAATTGCTTCGAGCGTTTGCCAGACCAGCCGGTCAGCGCATTCGGCGCATCGTTGTTGTCCTTGAAGGGCATTTCGAGGGTCAGCGACAGGCAGTCGAATTTCTGACCGACGCTGTTGCACGCCAGGGTCATGTTGGCTTTGCCCGGTTCGTCACGGGTGTAGCCGTGCTTGGTCTGGAAGTCCTTGGTCAGGTGCTTCAGATGACTGCGGAAGTGCTCTTCGAGTTTTTCGATCCGTGGCGTGTAACCCGGGTTGCCTTCGCAACCGGCGGTGAACACGTAGGGGATTTCTTCATCGCCATGGATGTCGAGGAACAGGTCCACACCATACTTTTCCATCTGTTGCTGAACGAACAACACTTCCGGGCTGATTTCCTGGCTGGCGCTCTGCCAGGCGCGGTTCAGGTCCTGGCCCATCGCGTTGGTGCGCAGATGACCGTGGAAAGCGCCGTCCGGGTTCATGTTCGGCACCAAATACAGATCGGCGCTGGTCAGCAGTTTGTTCAATACAGGATCGTCGTGTTTTTCCAGGCGTTCGATCACGCCTTCCATGAACCATTCGGCCATGTGTTCGCCGGGGTGTTGCTGGGCGATGATCCAGACTTTGCGCTGACCTTCGGCGCCCGTGCCTTTACGCAGTAGCTGGATGTCTCGACCTTCGACACTTTTTCCGGTGGCCAGCAGTTCGGTGCCAGCCTTGGTCAGCGCTTGCTCGATCAGCCAGTCGTGACGGCCACGGCTGTAGGGTTCGAAGTAAGCAAACCAGGCGTGGGTGGCGGTGGCTTCAAGGCTGAAGCGCAGGCAGTCACCTTCGAAAATGGTCGGCACCCGGAACCAGTTGACGTGGTCGTAGGACGCCACTGCCTGATAACCATCCCAGGCTTTGTTGTAGGAGGACTTGCTGGCATTGTTCAGACGAAACCAGTGTTCCTGACCGACGTGCAGACCGCTGGCCTTGAAGTGGAACCACTGAAAGTGCTGGCTGCGGGTGTCTGGCTTGATGGCCAGCAGGGCTTGCAACGGATTGCTGATGTCCAGCACTTCAATGTTGCCACTGTCGAAGTTGGCACTGATGTCGAAAGAGGATTTAGCCACGGCCATAGTCGATTCCTGAATATGATTTTATGGCTGTTACTTTACACGCTGGGAAGGGAAAAACCGGGGGAAATTCTGGGTGAAGCGGGGGGGCGTCCTCCTTGACGCCGACGAAGCTTAGAGACTGTGCGATTGATTCTCAAGCGCTATTTATGATTAGTTTGGGCCAATGAAGCCGGGCTTCTCTTGCCAATGGATATTCTTTTGATATCATCCGCGCCATTCGAATTTGCAGTACCTAAAGACTTCATTAGCCTGAAGGTAAAGCCAGAATAACTGGCAAAAAAAAGACCCGGCAAAAAGCCGGGTCAAAAACCGTGATTAGCCTGATGAGGAGATAGTCCAGGAGACCGACCTAAGGTCACTTGGACAATCGACTGATCTCGCGACCAGCTGCGTGCAATAATAATCATTATCGTTTGCAAGTCAAATGTTTTTATCTGCGCGATTGGAAAGTTCTTTCCCGTCCTCCTTGTCAGTACCCGTGTCTCACCCGTTCTGATCGCCCTCCAGGGATCGATCCACCATCGCCCTGGCCATGTCGATCATGTGCACCGTCGAAATCGCCAGGTCCCGACTTGCACCCTGCAAATTGCTGGCTGACTCGTACGCGATAGCGGCTGCACAACGCAGCAAATCGGTGGCATGGACCAGCGCCTCTTCGCAGCTGATGTTGCGGTTTACGTCAAAGAAACGTTCTTCGACCACGTCCTCTGAAACAGCTGGTTTCAAGTAATAGTCCAGCGCTCGTTGCGCGGCGGCAGAGCCTTTGGGCGAGGTGAGGGAAGTGTCGATGTGCATGTCAGGCAGGTCGTTGCAGGGGATGGACATGGCGATGGCAAACTCCGTGATAGATTCAGATCCGTGAACCCATCCTAGTACGTACTGTATTTATGACGAGAGATTAAATACTACAATTTGTGTTTTGACGGCTGGAGGCGCCCACGTATCGTGCCGCACATGGATAAATGGATTGAATTGGTCAAGGCCAAGATGAGTGAACTCAAAGTCACTCAAGAAGAACTCGCAGATCGCCTCGGGATGTCCCAGGGCGGCGTCGGCCACTGGCTGAACAAACGCCGCGACCCCGGCGTCGTCAACATGAACCGTGTGTTGAAGGCGCTGGGCATGGACTTTCTCGAAGTGGTGCTGGTGATCCGCGAACCCCTCATCCTGGAAGAGGAGGAGATGCCTCTGGCGCTGAAGTACAACCCGTACTTCCGCTACCCGGTCAGTGACTGGAAGGAGCCGGCGCAGCTGCGCGATGGTGAGCTGACGGTGTATCGCAAGGAGGAACGCTTCGAGCTGACCGACTACCACGCCCAGGGCCCGGCCTTCTGGCTGAGTGTGGTGGGCGATGCGATGACCGCGCCCACGGGTATCAGCATTGCCGAGGGCATGATGATCCTGGTGGACCCGGCCATCGTGCCGGAACCCGGAAAACTGGTGATCGCCCAGTGGCCGGACAGCGCCGAAGCGACCTTTCGCAAGCTGATCGAAGAGGGCGGGCAGCGTTACCTGGTCCCGCTCAATCCGACCTATCCGAAGGCTATCTTCACCGACGAGTGCCGAATTATCGGCGTAGTGGTCCAGGCAACCGCCAAATTCTAATCAGATCGGTCCTCGCAAGACGTAGGACCGATCTTCATTTCATGCTTCTTCAAACTCGACCAGCGCACTGCCTTCGCTGACCATCTCGCCTTCCTGGCAATACAGCGCCTTGATCACCCCGGCGTGTGGCGCCCGAATGCTGTGCTCCATCTTCATCGCCTCCAGCACCACCAGCTGCGCCCCGGCTTCGACCGTTTGCCCGGCTTGCACCAATACCCGCACGATGCTGCCATTCATGGGCGCGGTCAGCCCGCCGTGATGGCTATGACTGGCCTCGACGGCGCTGATCGGATCGTAGGACTCGATGCGGCGCAATTCACCTTCCCATTGCAGATACAGAACGTCGTCCCGGCGGATTGCCCGATGCTGGCGGCGCAGGCCGTTGTGCTCGGTCAGCAGTTGCTCGCCCTTGAGTTGAGCGGTGTGGGCATCAGCGTCGCCCAATGTCAGCGCGCGATCCTGGCTTTCACAACTCAAGTGCAGGGTGATTTCTGTCGGCAGTCCGGCACGGAAACCGTTGCTGTTGGCCCAAGGTGAAACCGGGTCATCGGCTCGTGGAGAACTCGGCTGGCTTTGAGCAAAAGCCTGGGCGGCGGCTTGCCAGAATTCGTCACTGAGGTCTGAGGCGACTGGCAGTAGTTCTTCCTGATAACGCGGAATGAATCCGGTATCCAGTTCGGCCGCTGCAAACGCCGGATGGCCGACGATCCGGCGCAGGAAGTTGATGTTGGTCTTGAGCCCGCCAATGGCAAACTCATCGAGCATGCTCAGCAACCGCAGTCGTGCCTGTTCACGATCCTCGCCCCAGGCAATCAGTTTGCCGAGCATCGGGTCGTAGAACGGTGAAATTTCATCGCCTTCTTCGACGCCACTGTCCACCCGCCGTCCCGGACCTTGAGCGGATTCACGGTACAGCTCCAGTCGACCGGTCGCCGGCAGGAAATCATTGCCCGGGTCTTCGGCATACAACCGCACTTCGATGGCATGGCCGATCAGCGGAACCTCGGCCTGAGTCATCGGCAGCGCTTCGCCACGGGCCACACGAATCTGCCAGGCCACCAGGTCGAGGCCGGTGATGGCTTCGGTGACCGGGTGTTCGACTTGCAGGCGTGTGTTCATCTCCATGAAGAAGAATTCACCCCGCGAATCCAACAGAAATTCCACGGTGCCGGCGCCGACATAACCGATGGCCTGTGCCGATCGCACGGCGGCCTCACCCATGGCGCGACGCAGTTCCGGGCTCAAGCCTGGAGCGGGTGCTTCTTCAACAACTTTTTGGTGCCGACGCTGGATCGAGCAATCACGTTCGTTGAGGTACAGGCAGTTGCCATGCTGGTCGGCGAAGACCTGGATTTCCACGTGACGCGGTTTGAGCAGGTACTTCTCCACCAGCATCCGCGAATCGCCGAACGAGGATTTCGCTTCACGTTGGGCCGAGGCCAAGGCTTCGGCCAACTGGCTGATATCCTCGACCACTTTCATGCCTTTGCCGCCGCCCCCTGCGGTGGCCTTGAGCAGCACCGGATAACCGATGCGTTCGCAGGCGTCGCGGAAGGTGTCGAGGTCCTGAGCCTCACCGTGATAGCCGGGCACCAGCGGTACGCCGGCGGTTTCCATCAAGGCCTTGGCCGCGGATTTGCTGCCCATGGCATCGATGGCTGAGGCGGGCGGGCCGAGGAAAATCAGGCCGGCTTCTTCGATCGCACGGGCGAACCCGGCGTTCTCGGAAAGAAAGCCATAACCCGGATGAATCGCCTGAGCGCCGCTGGCCTTGGCGGCGGCGATCAGTTTGTCGATTTGCAGGTAACTGTCAGCGGCTTTGCTGCCACCGAGGTCGACGCGGATATCCGCTTCGCGGCTGTGTCGGGCTTCACGGTCGGTGGCGCTGTGCACGGCCACGGTGGTCAAGCCCAGGGCTTTGGCGGTGCGCATCACCCGGCAAGCGATTTCGCCGCGGTTGGCCACCAGCAGGGTGGTGAGAACAGGTGCGCTCATCAACGCGGCTCCTTGGTGGTGGTTTCGGCTTGCCAGCTCGGCGGACGTTTTTGCAGAAAGGCCCGCAGGCCTTCCTGACCTTCGGGGCTGACGCGGATGCGGGCGATGGCGTTTTCGGTGTAGCGACGTAGTGCCGGGGTCAGCGCGCCGTGGCCGACTTCGCGGAGCAATTCCTTGCTGGCGCGCAGGGCGGCCGGGCTGTTGAGCAGCAGGTTGTCGATCCACTGTTCGACTTTTTGCTCTAGCTCAGCGATCGGATAACTCTCCGACAACAAGCCGATTTCCCGTGCTCGTTGTCCGCCGAAACGCTCGGCAGTCAGCGCGTAGCGACGTGCCGCGCGCTCACCGATGGCTTGCACCACGAACGGGCTGATCACCGCCGGGGCCAGGCCGATGCGCACTTCCGACAGGCAGAACTGCGCGTCATCGGTGCCGATGGCCATGTCGCAGCAACTGATCAGGCCCAGCGCACCACCGAATGCAGCGCCTTGCACCACCGCCAGCGTCGGGACTTTCAGCTTGGCGAGGTTGTACATCAACTCCGCCAGTTCCCGGGCATCGTCGAGATTGGTGTGGTAATCGAGTTCGGCCGATTGCTGCATCCAGGCCAGATCTGCGCCGGCGCTAAAATGCTTGCCGCGTCCGCGCACCAGCAGGAAACGCAGACTGGTGTCGCTCGACACTTTGTCCAGGGCGAGGATCAGTTCGCGGATCATTTCGGCGTTGAAGGCGTTGTTCTTTTCTTCACGGCTGAGCCACAGGGTCGCAAAACCACGCGGGTCGGTCAGCAGTTCGAGGGTATTGAAGTCGCTCATATATATCCGTCTCCACAACTCTTGTGGGAGCGGGCTTGCTCGCGAACGCGAACCGGTTTTACGATTGCTTCGCAATCGAACGGGGGCAAGCCCCCTCGCCACACAAGCCCGCTGCCACAGAAAATCACATCCGGAACACGCCGAAGCGGCTCGGTTCGATTGGCGCGTTCAGCGACGCCGACAAGGCCAGGGCCAATACATCGCGGGTTTGCGCCGGGTCGATGACGCCGTCGTCCCACAACCGGGCGCTGGAGTAGTAGGGATGACCCTGCTCTTCATATTGGTCGAGGATCGGTTGCTTGATCTCGGCTTCCTGCTCGGCGCTGAAACCGTGGCCACTGCGTTCGGCCTGTTCGCGTTTCACCTGCACCAAAACACCCGCCGCCTGCTCGGCGCCCATCACGCCGATGCGTGCGTTCGGCCACATCCACAGGAAACGTGGATCGTAAGCTCGCCCACACATGCCGTAATTACCGGCACCGAAACTGCCGCCGATGATCACGGTGAATTTCGGCACTTTGGCGCACGCCACGGCGGTCACCAGTTTCGCGCCGTGCTTGGCGATGCCGCCGGCCTCGTATTTCTGGCCGACCATGAAACCGGTGATGTTTTGCAGGAACAGCAACGGAATGCCGCGCTGACAGGCCAGCTCGATGAAGTGCGCGCCTTTCTGCGCGGCTTCGGCGAACAGAATGCCGTTGTTGGCGAGGATTGCGATCGGGTAACCGTGCAAATGGGCGAAGCCGCACACCAGGGTCGTCCCGAACAGTGCTTTGAATTCGTCGAACACCGAACCATCCACCAACCGCGCAATCACTTCACGCACGTCGAACGGCTGCTTGGCATCCGCCGACACCACGCCGTACAACTCGTCGCTGGCGTAAAGCGGGGCGATCGGCGTGCGCTTTTGCAGCTCACCGAGTTTGCGCCAGTTGAGGTTGGCGATGCTGCGTCGCGCAATGGCCAAGGCGTGTTCGTCACTCTCGGCGTAGTGGTCGGCGACCCCGGAAATCTTGCAGTGCACATCGGCCCCGCCGAGGTCTTCGGCGCTGACCACTTCACCGGTCGCGGCTTTCACCAGCGGCGGGCCGGCGAGGAAAATCGTCGCTTGCTCGCGCACCATGATCGCTTCGTCGGCCATGGCCGGCACGTACGCGCCACCGGCGGTGCAGGAACCCATGACCACCGCGATTTGCGGAATGCCCATGGCGCTCATGTTGGCCTGGTTGAAGAAGATCCGTCCGAAGTGCTCACGGTCCGGGAACACCTCATCCTGACGTGGCAGGTTGGCGCCACCAGAGTCCACCAGATAGATGCACGGCAAGCGATTCTGCTGGGCGATGGTTTGGGCGCGCAGGTGTTTTTTCACGGTCAGCGGGTAATACGAGCCACCTTTTACGGTGGCGTCGTTGGCGACGATCATGCATTCGACACCTTCCACGCGACCGATCCCGGCAATCACGCCAGCAGCCGGAACGTCTTCGCCATACACCTCGTAGGCCGCCAATTGGCTGATCTCGAGAAACGGTGAACCCGGATCGAGCAGGCGATTGATCCGTTCACGAGGCAGCAGTTTGCCCCGCGAGGTGTGGCGCTCTTGCGCCTTCGGGCCGCCACCTTGCTGCACTTTAGTGAGCAGGGTGTGCAGGTCGTCGACCTGTTTGAGCATCGCCGCGCTGTTGGCCGCGAACTCCGCCGAACGGGGGTTGAGCTGGGTATGCAGGATAGCCATGGACAGCTCCGTTTAGCGGGTTTCGTTGAACAGTTCGCGACCGATCAGCATGCGACGAATCTCACTGGTGCCGGCACCGATTTCGTACAGCTTGGCGTCACGCAGCAGACGACCGGCCGGGAATTCGTTGATGTAGCCATTGCCACCGAGAATCTGGATCGCGTCGAGGGCCATTCGGGTCGCGCATTCGGCGCTGTAGAGGATGACGCCGGCGGCGTCCTTGCGGGCGGTTTCGCCGCGTTCGCACGCTTGCGCTACCGCATAGAGGTAGGCGCGGCTGGCGTTGAGTTGGGTGTACATGTCGGCGACTTTGCCCTGGATCAGCTGGAATTCGCCGATGCTTTGGCCGAACTGCTTGCGGTCGTGGATGTACGGCACGATCAAGTCCATGCAGGCCTGCATGATCCCGGTCGGGCCGCCGGACAGGACAACGCGTTCATAATCGAGACCGCTCATCAGCACCTTCACGCCGCCATTGAGCACGCCGAGGATGTTTTCTTCCGGTACTTCGACGTCGTCGAAGAACAGCTCGCAGGTGTTGGAACCGCGCATGCCGAGCTTGTCGAATTTGTTGCTGCGGCTGAAGCCTTTGGAATCACGTTCTACGATGAACGCGGTGATGCCGTGGGGGCCTTTTTCCAGGTCGGTCTTGGCGTAGATCACGTAGGTGTTGGCATCCGGGCCGTTGGTGATCCAGGTCTTGCTGCCGTTGAGGACGTAGTGATCGCCGCGTTTATCGGCGCGCAGTTTCATCGACACCACGTCGGAACCGGCATTCGGTTCGCTCATGGCCAGGGCGCCGATGTGTTCGCCGCTGATCAGCTTCGGCAGGTATTTGGTTTTCTGTTCGTGAGTGCCGTTGCGGTTGATCTGGTTGACGCAGAGGTTGGAGTGCGCGCCGTAGGACAGGGCGACCGAAGCCGAACCGCGGCTGATTTCTTCCATGATCACCACGTGCGCCAGGTAACCCAGGCCAGCACCGCCGTATTCTTCCGGGACGGTTACGCCCAGCAGGCCCATGTCGCCGAATTTACGCCACAGGTCGGCGGGGAACAGGTTGTCGATGTCGATTTGAGCGGCGCGTGGTGCGATCTCTTTGGCGACGAAGGACTGAACCTGATCGCGCAGCATGTCGATGGTTTCACCGAGGGCAAAGTTCAGGGATGGGTAGCTCATGGGTCACCTTTTGGCATTTTTGTAGGGTAGGGAGGGCCGTGATTTGGTTCTCACCTTTACGTTAACGTAAGCCTGTGACGAATGGCTGTCAATCGCCCTTTACGTTAACGTCAACTTGAGCGAGAGTAGAGCCAGTTCATAGAAGGCGAACAACCCCTGTGGGAGCGACCTGTGGCGAGGGGATTTATCCCCGTTGGGTCGCGAAGCGGCCCCAAATCGGTGATTACGGTGTGTCAGAGAAGCCGTATTCACCGGGTTTGCGGCTGCTTCGCAGCCGAACGGGGCGGTGCGACGTTTCGATAAATCCCCTCGCCACAGGTCGCTCCCACAGGGGGGGCGCCGTAACACCCACTAATAAAGACAATAGGGGTCGTCATGGATCAACCCAGTGCAAGCCCGCAGCGCAGTTACACCCGTGGTTCCCAGGACAAAGCCTTGCTGGCGATGACCATTGGCGAGGCGTTCGATAACACCGTTGCGCAGTACCCGACCGGGGAGGCGCTGGTCGTGCGCCATCAACAGTTGCGCTACACCTGGCAGCAACTGGCCGAAGCCGTGGATCTGCATGCCAAAGCGCTGTTGGCGCTGGGCTTGCAGACTGGTGATCGTCTGGGTATCTGGGCACCGAACTGCGCCCAATGGTGTATCAGTCAGTTCGCCAGCGCGAAAATTGGCGTGATTCTGGTCAACATCAATCCGGCCTACCGCAGCTCCGAACTCGAGTACGTGTTGAAGCAATCCGGTTGCCAATGGCTAGTCTGCGCCGGTGCCTTCAAGACCTCCGACTATCACGGGATGCTGCAAGGTCTCGTTCCCGAGCTGGCTGAGCAATCCATCGGAAAATTGCAGAGCGAACGCCTGCCGGAGCTGCGCGGTGTCATCAGCCTTGATGCTCAGCCGCCATCGGGTTTCCTGCCGTGGTCGCAATTGACCGATCTTGCGGGGAGCGTGTCGGCGGAGCAGTTGAGTGAACGTCAACACTGCCTGCATTTCGACCAGGCGGTAAACATCCAGTACACCTCCGGCACCACCGGTTTCCCCAAGGGCGCGACCCTCAGTCACTACAACATTCTCAACAACGGTTACATGGTCGGCGAAAGCCTCGGCTTGACCGCGAGTGATCGCCTGGTCATTCCGGTGCCGCTGTATCACTGCTTCGGCATGGTCATGGGCAACCTCGGTTGCATGACCCACGGCAGCACCATGATTTACCCCAACGATGCGTTCGATCCACTGCTGACCCTGACTACCGTCGCCGAAGAAAAGGCCACCGCGCTTTACGGCGTACCGACCATGTTCATCGCCATGCTCGATCAGCCAAAGCGCTCTGAATTCGATCTGTCGAGCCTGCGCACCGGGATCATGGCCGGGGCGACCTGTCCGATCGAAGTGATGCGTCGGGTCATCAGTGAAATGCACATGAGCGAAGTGCAGATTGCCTACGGCATGACGGAAACAAGTCCGGTGTCGTTGCAGACCGGTCCGTCAGACGAACTGGAATTGCGCGTCACCACCGTCGGTCGCACCCAGCCACAACTGGAAAGCAAGATCATCGACGAGGCGGGCAATCTCGTGCCGCGCGGCACTATCGGTGAGTTGTGCACCCGCGGCTACAGCGTGATGCTCGGTTACTGGAACAACCCGCAAGGCACCGCGGAAGCCATCGACCAGGCCGGCTGGATGCACACCGGTGATCTGGCGAGCATGAACGACGAAGGCTACGTATGCATTGCCGGACGTAACAAGGACATGATCATCCGCGGCGGTGAGAATGTTTACCCGCGGGAGCTGGAAGAGTTCTTCTTTACCCATCCGGCGGTGGCGGATGTGCAAGTTATCGGGATTCCGTGCTCGCGGTATGGCGAAGAGATTGTCGCCTGGATCAAATTCCATCCGGGCCACAGTGCTACCGAGCAGGAGCTGCAAGCGTGGTGCAAGGAGCGCATCGCGCACTTCAAGACACCGCGTTACTTTAAATTCGTCGATGAGTTTCCGATGACCGTGACCGGGAAGATCCAGAAGTTTCGGATGCGGGAAATCAGTATCGAGGAATTCCACATCAACCAAGCCTGACAACATTCCCCTTGTGGGAGCGGGCTTGCTCGCGAACGCGGTGGATCAGTCGACACATGCAGTGACTGACACGCCGCGTTCGCGAGCAAGCCCGCTCCCACAATTTGATCGAGGAAAACACGAATGCCGGAAAGCACAAAGGGGAGCCGAAGCTCCCCTTTAATTTTGTCGTTGCGCGTGCTCTTTTTTTATTATTGAGGGGCGGTCTGTTGTTGTTTTTGGAAACCGTGACCCTTTACCGCTGTTTTTGTCGATCCCCATCCGGGATCAAGAGCAAACGTATTTTTTTGAGCGCTGATCTACTTTTTCGCTAAGCGATCCAACCAGTTCGGGAGCTACCTGAAGGTAGTTTTATTGTTCTCTGCCCGGTTGCGGGTTACTCCGAAAAGCACCCTGAAAAGCACATCCTCTCCAAAAAAATCTGTTAGCTGCGTCTCTGCCGTGTTGTTTTTGTTATGTCAGAGTCGTTACGTCTTATTTTTATTAGGTTTGCCGCTTTTTTTGTTCTTGTTATGCCATAGAGATAGCAGAAGTCGTGCCAACTTTTAAAAATCCTTTTAAATCAACAGTTTATGATTTTGTCGGATTTTTCGTTCCGTCAAAACCCGACAATTTGTTTCCGTGTTACTCGCTTGCGCCCCACGTTTCAGACGCGGCGGTAACACCCCGGCACATCCGCGCACTCACTGTGCGCTACGAGCCTTGGCCACGCGCGAACCGGTCGGTCGCCCCAGCACTGCGCAAATCTGCTGACCGGCCAGAATCAAGGCGTCCAGGTCGATACCGGTCTCGATACCCAGGCCATTGAGCAGGTAAACCACGTCTTCGGTCGCGACGTTACCGCTGGCGCCCTTGGCGTATGGGCAGCCGCCGAGGCCGGCGATGGAGCTGTCGAACACCGAGATGCCTTCCAGCAGGCTGGCGTAAATGTTGGCCATGGCCTGGCCATAGGTGTCGTGGAAGTGCCCGGCCAGTTTTTCACGGGGTACATCGGCCGACACCACGTCGATCATCTTGCGGGTCGCGCCAGCGGTGCCGGTGCCGATGGTGTCGCCCAGGGAAACTTCATAGCAGCCCATCGCGTAGAGCTCGCGAGCGACCCGAGCGACTTGTGCAGGCGCGACGTCACCTTCGTAAGGGCAGCCCAGCACACAGGACACGTAACCGCGCACGCTGACACCGTGTTGCCTGGCGGCGTCCATGATCGGCACGAAACGCTCCAGGCTTTCGCTGATTGAGCAATTGATATTGCGCTGGGAAAACGATTCCGACGCGGCAGCGAAGACCGCGACTTCCTTGACCCCGGCTGCAATGGCGTCTTCAAACCCGCGCAGGTTCGGGGCGAGTGCACCATACGTCACGCCAGGCTTGCGCTGGATTTGCGCGAAGACGTCGGCGGAACCGGCCATTTGCGGTACCCATTTGGGCGACACGAAACTGCCGACTTCTATATAGCCGAGCCCGGCGGCGGTCAGCGCGTCGACCAGTTGCACCTTGTCCGCAACGCTGATGGGTTGGGCTTCGTTTTGCAGACCGTCGCGTGGACCGACTTCGACCAGGCGTACGTGAGTGGGGAGGGACATAAGCAATTCACCTGTTCAGTTAGGGATCGTTCCCACGCTCTGCGTGGGAATGCCGCAATGGACGCTCTGCGTCCGCTCTGGATGTGTGACGCTGAGCGTCACGGGCTGCATTCCCACGCGGAGCGTGGGAACGATCATTACGTTTGGTTATTGGATGAGTTCCTGGTTTTTGATGGTCTGTTCCAGCGCCTGGGTGCAACGCTCCTGTGCGGTGTCCAGTTCCAGCTTCATCTGTTCGATGTCTAGCATCTGCTGCTCCAGCTGTTCGCGGCGTTCGGCGATTTTGGTCAGCATGGTTTGCAGCTGTTTCTGATTGCCGCCGGTGGGGTCATAGAGTTCGATCAACTCGCGGCATTCGGCCAGGGAGAAACCAATGCGCTTACCCCGCAGGATCAGCTTCAGGCTGACCTTGTCACGGGGCGAGTAGATGCGTTCCTGACCGCGTCGCTCGGGGCTGAGCAGGCCTTGCTCTTCATAAAAGCGAATGGCCCGGGTGGTGATGTCGAGCTCGCGGGCGAGGTCGGAAATGCTATAGGTCTGGCTGCTCATGGAAGCGCTCGAAAAAGGTCATGGCGCTAAGCTAATGGCAGGTTGACGTTTACGTCAAGGGGCGTGGATTTTTGCTGTCGGTGCCGGCCCCATCGCGAGCAGGCTCACTCCCACATTCGACCGCATTCTTTCTGGAAGAACCGGGTAAATGTGGGAGTGAGCCTGCTCGCGATGGGGGCGCCTCGGTCCAAAGTCCTACACTTTATCGAGCTTCTTCTCATGTGCCGTCACCTGCTGGCACAACTCGATCATCTGCTCGCGCATCCAGCGGTTGGCCGGGTCCTGGTCGGTGCTTTCGTGCCAATAAAGGTGGGTTTCCACCGGCGGCACATCGTTGACCGGCAGGTTCACCGAGTACAAATCATGGCGACGGGCAAAGCGTTCCGGCACGGTCATCACCATGTCGGTCTGCTGCAACACCTGAGACGCCATCAAGTAATGCTGGGACCGCAGGGCGATCTTGCGCTGGATGCCCATTTTGCCCAAGGCCAGGTCGACATGACCCAGACCGCTGCGGCGGCTGGAGATATGGATATGGGTCAGCGACAGGTAATCGTCGAGGGTGAACTTTTCTTTGCCCGCCAGCGGATGGCCCTTGCGCATGGCGCACACGTAACGGTCCTCCATCAACTTGACGTGGCGCACTTGCGGGTCAGTGTTGAGGGGGGCATCGACGGCGAAATCAAGACGCCCGGCCGCCAGTTCCTTGGTGGTTTCGCGGCGCTTGGACAGGAAACTTTCGATGATCACCGTCGGCGCCAGGCGACGCAGGCGCTGGAACAGCGGCGGCAGGATCACCGCTTCAGTGAGGTCGGTCATGCTGATGCGGTAGGTCTTGACCGCCTGCAACGGGTTGAAAATACGGCTTTCCTGCACCGACACCCGCAGCAGGGAGAGGGCGTTGCGCACCGGCCCGATAATGTTCTGCGCCATGGGCGTCGGGACCATGCCCTGAGCGGTACGCACGAACAATGGGTCATTGAAGGTCTCGCGCAGACGGGCCAGGGCGTTCGAGACCGCCGGTTGAGTAATGCCGACAATCTGCCCGGCGCGGGTCAGGTTGGCTTCGGTGTAGATCGCGTCGAAGACGATGAAAAGGTTGAGGTCGACCTTGCTCAGATTCATTGCGCGGCACTCTTATTGTTTGGGGCTTTTTGTTGTGGCCGGAGGCCTTGGCGATCACCCGATCATATATCGGTGATGAATGTTAATACACGCCGAGAATAGGCTAGGTAAATTTTCGTAGCTGTTCTAGCATCGAATGCATGACCTGACCAACTCATCAAAACCCTCAGTCAAAAGGTAGAGCTGCCCATGGATTTCGCTTATTCGCCCAAGGTGCAAGAACTGCGTGAGCGCGTGACCGCGTTCATGGACACCTACGTTTATCCCGCTGAAGCGGTGTTCGAGCGCCAGGTCGCCGAGGGCGATCGTTGGCAGCCGACCGCAATCATGGAGGAGCTCAAACTCAAGGCCAAGGCTGAAGGTTTGTGGAATTTGTTTCTGCCTGAGTCCGAACTCGGCGCCGGCCTGACCAACCTCGAATACGCGCCGTTGGCCGAAATCATGGGTCGTTCGCTGTTGGGCCCCGAGCCGTTCAACTGCTCAGCGCCAGACACCGGGAACATGGAAGTGCTGGTGCGTTACGCCAACGAAGAGCAGAAGCAACGCTGGCTCGAGCCGTTGCTGCGCGGCGAGATCCGTTCGGCGTTCGCCATGACTGAACCGGACGTGGCCTCGTCCGACGCCACCAACATGGCCGCCCGCGCCGTGCGTGATGGCGACGAGTGGGTGATCAACGGCAAAAAATGGTGGACTTCAGGCGCCTGCGATCCACGCTGCAAGATTCTGATCTTCATGGGCCTGAGCGATCCTGACGCGCCGCGTCATGCGCAGCACTCGATGATTCTGGTGCCGGTAGATGCTCCGGGTGTGAAGATCGTTCGTCCGCTGCCCGTGTTCGGTTACGACGACGCACCCCACGGCCACGCCGAAGTGCTGTTCGAAAATGTCCGAGTGCCGTACGAAAACGTTCTGTTAGGCGAAGGACGCGGCTTCGAAATTGCTCAGGGTCGCCTTGGCCCGGGACGGATTCACCACTGCATGCGCTCAATCGGCATGGCTGAACGTGCATTGGAACTGATGTGCAAACGGGCGGTAACCCGTACTGCGTTCGGTAAACCTTTGGCACGCCTGGGCGGCAACATCGACAAAATCGCCGACTCGCGGATGGAAATCGACATGGCACGGCTGCTGACATTAAAAGCGGCGTACATGATGGACACCGTCGGCAACAAGATTGCGAAAAGCGAAATCGCTCAGATCAAGGTCGTCGCACCGAACGTGGCCTTGCGGGTGATCGACCGGGCGATCCAGATCCATGGCGGGGCAGGGGTGTCCAACGATTTTCCACTGGCTTATATGTATGCGATGCAACGCACCCTGCGCCTGGCCGACGGTCCGGACGAAGTGCACCGCGCGGCGATCGGCAAGTTCGAGATCGGCAAGTACGTACCCAAAGAAATGTTGCGCAACAACCACTGATTAATGTGGGAGCGGGCTTGCTCGCGAAAGCGGACGGACATTCAAAATCAATTTTGACTGTCCGTCCGCTTTCGCGAGCAAGCCCGCTCCCACAGGTTCGGTTCGTCAGTCGACCATTGGCAACCCGTAGAATGCTCGCGCACACGCCGTGCTGTGAGCCGCCAGATCTTCCTCGCTCTCCCCGCGATGCAGCGCCACTTCCCGCAACACTTCGGTCAGATACGCCGGTTCGTTGCGACCATTCTTCGGCTTGGGTCGCAGACTGCGCGGCAACAGATACGGCGCATCGCTCTCCAGCATTAACCGTCCCCGCTTGATCTCTTTCACCAGTGGATGCAGGTGCGTGCCCCGGCGCTCGTCGCAGATCCAGCCGGTGATACCGATGTGCAAATCCAGATCGAGGTAACTGAACAGCGCCTTCTTTTCGCCCGTGAAGCAATGCACCACGGCGGCCGGCAACTGATCACGGTAATCGCGAAGGATTTCCAGCAAGCGCTGGCTGGCATCGCGCTCGTGGAGGAACACCGGCAATTGCAGCTCGACCGCCAACTCCAAGTGCTTTTCCAGGACTTTTTCCTGCTGCGGGCGCGGCGAGAAATCACGATTGAAATCCAGCCCGCATTCACCCACCGCCACAACGTTTGGCTCCTTGAGCAAACTGCGCAGACGCTGGGCGCTGTCGGCGTTCCAGTCGCTGGCGCAGTGGGGGTGAATGCCGGCCGTGGCGAACAGCCGTTGAGCCGTTTCGTCCAGTTGCCGGCACAGTTCCAGCGCCTGCTCACTGCCCTCGACACTGGTGCCGGTGAGCACCAATTGGCAGACCCCGGCAGCGTAGGCGCGGTCGAGTACAGCCTGGTGTTTGTCGGCAAAACTGGGGTTGGTCAGGTTGACGCCGATATCGATGAGTTGCATGGTGCTACCTCGGACCAAAGGCCGGAAAGCATATCAGAGCTGTAGATTTATAAGAAAAGCCAAGAACTACAACGAGTTATAGCTGTCTCTTGATGCCGCGAGACAGGTCAGGGTGGCCAGGGTGCCATCACTGTGCCAGTCTTTCGCACTTTGCCAGCGCTCACGGCGCTCTGTTTCTGTCGTTCGATTTCATGAAGATTTTTGAAGTCGGCCCAGTATTCTTTCTGGAGAGTGGATGATACGTCCCTCGGTTTTGCTCCTGCTGTGTTGTTCGTTGCTGCTGCCGATGCCGGCGGTTGCGCGTCTGGCCGGGCCGTTGCAAGCCGTGCCTTCGACCAAAGTGCGAGACTTGGCGGAAATCCGCAGCAGTCGTGTGTTGCGGGTGCTGGTCAACCAGAGCCGCAACAGCTCCGGCGAAGTCCAGGGTCAGGCCATCGGTGTTGAATACCACCGCTTGCGTGCCTTCGAGCAGTACCTCAACGGTCACGCCCGTGACGGTCAGGAAATTACCCTAAAGATCATTCCCAAGGGCAAGGATCAACTAATCGGCGCTTTGCAGCGCGGCGAGGGGGATCTGGTCGCGCCGGGGGAACTGCTGGACCTGCAACCGGGCCACGCGGTCAGCACCAGTGAACCGATTGCCAGCAACATCCCGTTGATATTGGTCGGGATCAAAGGCGAGCGACGTTATACACGTCTCGAACAACTCTCCGGCAAAACCCTGGCGTTGCCCACCGGCAGTGCCGCCGGGGACGCGGTCAGCCAGATCAATCAAAAGCTCGCCTTGCTCAAACTGCCACCGGTGATCATCGAGTGGGTCGATCCCAGTCTGGCGGTCGAGGATGTGCTGGAGATGGTCCAGGGCGGAATCTTTCACCTGACGATCGTCGAGCAACCCATTGCCGAGCGCTGGGGCAAGATCCTGCCCAAATTGCGTTTCGATCGGCAGGTGCTCATCAGCGAACCGGGCGAAGAGTTCTGGTTCGTGCGCCGCGACGCCTCAATGTTGCGGGCGAGCATTGATCGCTTCCTGACCGGTTACAAAAAACCATCGGATCAGGATGCCGCGTTCATGCGGATCTATCGACGTCTGTATCAAGTGCACTATCCATTGGCCAAGGCTGATCGGCAGCGCCTCGAGAAACTTCGACCGGTGCTGCAAAAACACGCCGAAGCCCAAGGCATGGACTGGTTGAATCTGGCGGCCCTGGCGTTCAAGGAATCGGCCCTGCAACCCAATGCCCGCAGTGGCAGCGGCCCTACTGGCCTGATGCAGATCACCCCGTCCGCCGCCCAGCGGGTGGGGGTCGACAACATTCAGAATCTCGACGCCAATGTGCAGGCCGGGGCCAAGTATCTGGCGATGATTCGTCGCAAGTTTTTTGCCAGCCCCAAACTCAACGAGCGCGAGCGCATGGCGTTCGTGCTGGCGGCCTACAACATGGGGCCGGAGCGGGTTCAGGGCATGCGTGCCGAGGCTCGTCGGCGCGGGTTGAATCCCAATCAGTGGTTCTTCCAGGTCGAACGCATCGCCA
The DNA here is from genome assembly GCF_014852295.1 of Pseudomonas sp. PDM10. NCBI lineage: Bacteria > Pseudomonadati > Pseudomonadota > Gammaproteobacteria > Pseudomonadales > Pseudomonadaceae > Pseudomonas > Pseudomonas sp. PDM10. The sequence goes on from NZ_JACVBJ010000007.1 coordinate 192,082, forward strand.
TGGAGCAGGTGGGAATGGGCGCCGTCAGCTATGTTAATAGCGTGAACAAGTATTACCTGGCGTTCGATCGGGAGCGGGAGTCGTTGGAGCCCCAGGGGCAGAAAGTTGCCTCACGCAAATAATCGAATAAACTGATTGTTATTGCGCATTAATTGCGCTTTTAACATGAGATTTACTGATTAATATAGCGGCCAACCAACACACACTGACAACGGATGACACAGCATGAGCACACTGATCAACAAGGTACTGTTTACCCGCGCTGGCTACGGCCTGACTGTCTTGAGGATTTTCGTCGGCATCATTTTCGCTGCCCACGGCTCGCAGAAACTCTTTGGGGCGTTCGGTGGTTACGGCCTGGCGGGCACCGCGCAGTACATGGAAAGCATCGGCCTGACGCCGGGTTACCTGATGGCGACGCTGGCGGGCGGTACCGAGTTCTTCGCCGGTCTGGCCTTGATCATTGGCTTGCTGGTTCGCCCGGCAGCCCTCGGCCTTACCATCCTCTCACTGGTGGCGATCTTCTCGGTACACCTCCCTCACGGTCTGTTCATGGTCAACAACGGTTATGAATTCGCCCTGGCCCTGCTCGGTGGCACTATCGCGGTGTTGATCGAAGGCGCCGGCAAGCTCTCGGCTGACCGCGCTATCGCTGGCTGACCGCTCTGGCTCAATGAAAAGGCCCGCATTGCGGGCCTTTTTGTTGCTCGTCATTCTTGACACTGTCCGGTCAGCTTCTCTAGGATGCTGCTCATGCGCCGATTTAAACAGCTACTTGCGGGGCGCCAGGTGACTCATTCAGTTGCCGATAGAAGCTTGAAACAGGCTTCGAAATACCGCTAAAGCGCTGGTTCGGTGTTGCCTCTCACCTGCCATGCAGACTTTTGAGGCAGAGACACGACACAATGAATGCACTAAGCCCAGTTATACGCCCCGCGCCGATCACGGCACACCTCACCCAGCGCAATCCAAAAATCCTGCTTGGCGGCAAACATCAGCCGACACTTTTGCGTTATCTCGATGGCTGGCCACGTCGCACCGGTGGGCCTGCGGCCTTCCTGATCCAGTTTGTCGAAGAGGGTGAATCGCTGGCTCGATTTGCCAGCGACAGTTTCGATCTGGCGGTGATTCAATCGCCCAGCCTCCAGGACGCCCCCGAAGTGATCAAGCAATTGATTCGCGTTGCCCGACAGGGGCTGATTACCCGTCGTTGAGGTTTAGAGCGCAGCGGCTCAAAGATAGTCGATCGCCACGATGTACACGCACTGCTCACCGGTCGGTGTCTGAACCCGAACTTCGGCGTCCAGCGCCTTGCCGATCAGGGCACGGGCCAGCGGCGAATCGATACTGATCAGGCCCTGTTTCAAGTCCAGCTCATCTGGCCCGACGATGCGATAGCGCGACTCTTTGCCGTCCTCGTCTTCAATCGTGACCCAAGCGCCAAAATAAACCTTGTTCGGATCGCTCGGTTTTTCGCTGACGACTTTGAGCGCTTCCAGCCGCTTGGTGAGAAAACGTACGCGACTGTCGATCTCGCGCAGCATCTTTTTGCCGTAGGTGTATTCGGCGTTTTCCGAGCGATCGCCCTGTGCGGCGGCCTCGCTGACTGACTGTGTCACCTGCGGCCGCCGAACATGCCAGAGCTCATGAAACTCGGCCCGCATCCGCGCTTCACCTTCGGGGGTGATCAGCGCGGTGCCAGCGGGGCGGGGAGGGCGATAACGGCTCATGGCAACTTCTTGTGATAGAGAGAGCTTGAGTCTATCAACCCTCGCGCAAGACTGTCAGGGGGCTGGCGTTTAGCGCGCGGCGCGTACCAAACACACCGGCTCCCCCGATCAGCACCGCACCGATCAGTGGCAGCACCAACAACCACGGATGCGGGTGCCACGGCAGGTCGAAGGCGTAGCGGTAGAGCACCATACTTACCAGTTCCGAACCCAGCGCTGCCAACAATCCGCTGACCGCCCCCAGCAAACCGAACTCGATCCGCCGGGCCTTGACCAACAGTTGCCGCTCGGCCCCTAGCGCTCGCAATAAGGCGCCTTGGCGAATGCGTTCATCGAGCGTCGCTTGCAAGCCTGAAAACAACACTGCCATCCCCGCCGCCAACACGAACAACAGCACGTATTCCACCGCCAGGGTGACTTGGGCGAGGATGCTGCGCAGCTGTTCGAGCAAGGCTTCGACTTGCAAGATGGTCACCGCCGGAAACGCCCGGGACAGATCCACGATCTGCTGATCATGACCGGCCGCCAGATAAAAACTGGTCAGGTAGGTCGCCGGCAGATCCTTCAGTGTGCCGGGCTGGAAGATCATGAAGAAGTTAGGCTGGAAGTTGTCCCAGTTGATGTCCCGCAGGCTGGTGACTTTCGCTTCGCGATTGACGCCGCCCACGGTAAACACCATGTGATCGCCGAGCTTGAGTTTCAGGCTTTCGGCGACTTTGCCTTCCACCGATACGCCGGGGATATCGTCCGGCGTCTGTTCGGCCCACCAGTTACCCGCCGTGAGTTTGTTGCCCGCCGGCAAATCCGCCGCCCAGGTCAGGCTCAGGTCGCGCTGGATCGCTCGGTCACCGGCCGAATCCTTGCTGACGATTTCCTGTACCGGCTCGCCGTTGATGCTGATCAGCCGTCCAGGTACCACCGGGTATAGCGGCGCCGATTGCGCCGACAATTCGATCAGGCGATCGGTGAACGCCTGTTTGTCCGCCGGCAAAATGTTCAGCGCGAAATAGTTGGGCGCGTTTTTCGGTAGCTGGTTCTGCCAGGTGTCCAGCAGCTCGCCGCGCAACAATGCGATCAGCGCCATGGATAGCAGAATCAAGCCAAAGGCCAGGGATTGCCCTGCGGCCGCCAGTGGATGACGCAGCAATTGGCCCAGCCCGAGGCGCCACGGCAAAGCGGCGCGCGCCAGCATTCGGCGCAGACTCTTCAGAAGCAGCAACAGCAAGCCGCCAAGGATCAGCGCTGCGATCACGCCACCGCCGAGCAGGGCGAACGTCAGCAGCAGGTCCAGGCTCAGGCGCCACATGATCAGCCCGAGGGCGCCCAATGCCGCGCCGTAAACCATCCAGGTGCTGGAAGGAATCGGCAGCATGTCTCGACGCAATACCCGCAATGGCGGAACCCGGCCCAGTGCCGCCAGGGGCGGCAAGGCAAAACCGGCCAGCGCCACCAGTCCGGTGCCAATCCCGGCAATGGCAGGAAACAGACCGCCCGGTGGAACGTCGGTGGGTAATAAATCATGCAGCAGCGCAAACAGACCCAGCTGCGCGAACCAGCCGATGAGGGCACCGCTGATGCTGGCGAGCAGCCCGAGCACCATCAGCTGCAAACTGAACAGCACCATGGTTTCCCGTCGGGACAGCCCCAGGCAACGCAGCAATGCACTGGCATCGAATCGGCGGGTGGCGAAGCGCGTAGCCGACAGCGCCACCGCCACACCCGACAGCAGAACTGCCACCAGGCTGGCCATGTTCAAATAACGCTCGGCCTTGCCCAAGGCGCCGCCGATCTGTTGGTTGCCATCACGGGCATCCTGCAAACGCTGGTTGGCGGCCAGGCCGGGTTTGATCAATTGACGATAGGCTTCCAGCGCCTCGGCTTTACCGCGCCAGAGTTCGCGGTAACTGACCCGGCTGCCGGGTTGCACCACGCCGGTCGCGGCGAGATCGCTGAGGTTGATCAGCACCCTCGGTGTCAGGCTGTAGAAATTGCCGGCGCGATCCGGTTCGTAGGTCAGCACTCGCGCCAGTTTGAGGGTTCGCATACCGACGTCGATGCTGTCGCCGATCTTCAGGTCCAGCGCCGTCAACAGTCGCGCTTCGACCCAGGCTTCACCGGGCTTCGGTCCGCCACCGGGTTCTTCCGGGGCGAAGGGCGCCGGGGCGCTTTTCAGTTCGCCGCGCAGTGGGTAGACGTCATCGGCAGCCTTGATGCTGGACAACTGAATGCCATTGTCAGTGGCGATGACGCTGGAAAACTCCACCACTTGAGCGTGTTCGAGGCCCAGCTCCGTGCCGCTTTTAATCTGTTCGGGCCGTGCCGGAGAGCTGCCTTCAAGCAGCAAGTCGGCACCGAGAAACTCGGTGGCGCGCAGCATCATGGCGCCGTTCAGGCGGGCGCCGAAGTAGCCGATGGCGGTACTCGCCGCCACGGCCACCAGCAAGGCAAAAAACAGCACGCGCAACTCACCGGCGCGGGCGTCGCGCAGCAGTTGGCGGATGGCAAGACTGAACAGGCGCAACAGCGGCAGACGTGCCATTAAACCTCCAGAGGCGGGACGAGCAGGCCGGCGTCGAGGCGGATCAGGCGTCGGCAGCGATGTGCCAGGCGTTCATCGTGGGTCACCAGCACCAGGGTCGTGCCGCGTTCCTGATTGAGTTCAAACAGCAGATCGCTGATGCGCTCGCCGGTGTGGCTGTCGAGGTTGCCGGTGGGTTCGTCGGCGAACAGCACATCGGGCTCGGCGGCAAAGGCTCGGGCAATGGCCACGCGCTGCTGTTCACCGCCGGAGAGTTGGCGGGGCGAATGGGTCAGCCGTTGGCCCAGCCCGACGCGTTGCAACAGTTCGGTGGCACGCTCACGGGCGTCTTTGCGGCCATCGAGTTCCAGCGGCAGCATGACGTTTTCCAGGGCGTTGAGGCTGTCCAGCAGCTGGAATGATTGAAAGACAAAACCCACATGCTCGGCGCGGATGCGCGCCCGTTGGTCTTCATCGAGGTTGCTCAGGGCTTGACCCGCGAGCGTGACTTCACCGCTGCTTGGCAGATCGAGACCGGCGAGCAGGCCCAGAAGGGTGGATTTGCCGGAACCGGAGGCACCGACGATGGCCAGACTGTCGCCCTTGTTCAATTTCAGGCTCAGTTCGTGCAGGATGGTCAGTTCACCTTCCGCGCTGGGAACCACTTTGCTGAGGTTCTTCGCGGTGAGAATGCTTGCGCCCATGGAGAATCCGATGCGTGTGTGGTTTTTGAGTGCTGGCCTGGCCTTGATGTGCATGGCCCAGAACGCAGCGGCGGGTACTGTCCTCATCGTTGGCGATAGTATCAGCGCCGGTTTCGGACTGGATACCCGCTTGGGGTGGGTGTCGCTGCTTGAGCAACAGCTCAAGCGCGAAGGTTTCGACGATAAGGTGGTCAATGCGTCCATCAGCGGCGACACCAGCGCCGGAGGCCAGGCGCGCCTGCCCGCGCTGCTTGCAGAGCATAAGCCGGAGCTGGTAATCCTTGAGTTGGGCGGCAACGATGGCCTGCGCGGATTGCTGCTAACGCAATTGCAACAAAACCTTGCAGCAATGATCGACAGCTCCCGCGCCAGTGGCGCCAAGGTGCTGCTGCTCGGCATGCAATTGCCACCTAACTACGGTGTTCGTTATACCGAGGCCTTCGCGAAGGTCTACAGCACGCTGGCCGAGGAGAAAAAGATCCCGCTGGTGCCGTTTTTTCTCGACGGCGTGGGCGGTCATCCAGACTTGATGCAGTCCGACGGCTTGCACCCGGCTGCCGGGGCTCAGGGCAAGTTGCTGGAAAATGTCTGGCCTACACTGAAACCGCTGCTTTGACGCTTTTCTAGCGGCGGTGTTTCGGCTAAGGTGGCGCCCCCGATTTGGAGCCCCCGATGCCGCGTCCTGCCTGGTCACTTTTTGCCTATCAACTGATCGAGCCTGACGAACAGCTGGATCTGTTCGCCTGCCAGGAAGTGCGGGTACACCTGGTGACCCGTCAACTGGAGTTGGGCGGCTCGGCGGACCGGACCTTGTGCGGCAGCCTGTTGCCAGCACAACCGCGCTGGTCGAGTGTCGATCGCCGTGTGTTCCAGGATCAGCGCCTGTGCTCGCTGTGCCGGGCCATTCTGGAATCGCAAAAACGCGGCACATCGCCGATCTGGCCGGAACTGCGTTTCGAGCTTTAGAGGCCGATAGATTGCTTGCTATCGGTCAACTCCCCGATTTTGCAGACGCCGGTGTACAATCCCGTTTTTTATACCCTTGTCGATCATGCGAAGGATTTTCCGGATGTTGCCGCGCTTTCCTGCCGTCACCCGCTACCTGTCTCTCGCCGCCCTCTGTGTGGCGGGTCCCGTAGCAGCATTGGAGCTGCCCCTGCCACCGCCCGGTGAAGACATCGTCGGTCAGGTCCAGGTGATCAAGGCCAAGTACGAAGATACCTTCGCCGACCTTGGCACCACCTACGATCTGGGCTATTCGGAAATGGTCGCGGCCAACCCTGGCGTCGATCCATGGCTGCCGGGCGCTGGCACCGAAGTGGTGCTGCCGACGCGTTTCATCCTGCCACCAGGCCCGCGTGAAGGCATCGTCATCAACCTGGCCGAGTACCGCCTCTATTACTTCCCGAAAGGCCGGAACGTGGTGTACACCTTCCCGCTGGGTATCGGCCGTGAAGGCTGGGGCTCGCCGATTGCCCATACCACCATCACCGCCAAGACGCCGAACCCGACCTGGACCCCTCCAGCGTCGATCAAGGCCGAGCACGCCGCCGATGGCGATCCGCTGCCGAACGTGGTGCCGGCCGGCCCGGACAACCCGCTGGGGCCGTTCAAGTTCACGCTGGGCACGCCGGGCTACCTGATCCACGGTTCGAACAAGAAGTTCGGCATCGGCATGCGCACCAGCCACGGTTGCTTCCGCATGTTCAACAACAACGTGCTGGAAATGGCGAGCATGGTGCCGGTAGGCACGTCGGTGCGCATTATCAGCGATCCGTACAAGTTCGGTATCAGTGGCGGCAAGGTGTATCTGGAAGCGCACACGCCGCTGGACGACAAGGGCAACCCTTCTGTAGTCGACAAACACACCGCGGTGATCAACGCGATGCTCAAGCGTGAGGACATCACCAACAACTTGCGCATGAACTGGGATGTGGTCCGCGACGTGGTTGCCGCCGAAGATGGCCTGCCGGTGGAAATCGGAGTGCCGAACGCCTCGGCGCCGATGGTGACGAGTGCGCCGATCGACCCGTTGCAGTAATGCTTGAAAGGAACCCGCCGATGCTGAACGCAGCGGCGGGTTTTTTATCGCCGGTACGAAATAGCAGGCAATAAAAAAGCCGACCCAAAAAATGGGTCGGCTTGATAACAACCCCGAAGGATTATTACTTGCGGCTAGCTTTGTCCAGCATGCGCAGAGCACGCTCGTTAGCTTCGTCAGCAGTCTGTTGTGCTTTTTGAGCAGCAGCCAGAGCTTCATCAGCTTTACGGTAAGCTTCGTCTGCACGAGCCTGGGAGCGAGCTGCTGCGTCTTCAGTAGCGGTCAGACGTGCTTCGGTTTCTTTCGATACGCTGCTGCAACCGGTAGCCAGAACTGCGGCCAGAGCCAGAGCAGAGAATTTCAGAACGTTGTTCATCGTGTTCCCCTTCAAGGACTTTCTATTAAGTTAGCTGTCTCCTCAGAGTGAGGAAATAGCCGGCGTACATACTACCCATTACTTGTCGTAAGTAAACTGACGTAAAGCAAGAAGCCAAAAAAATTGTAGGCGTTGATTCTTTTTCGAGCAACTTTTAACTGCATTGCTTAAAAAATATCCAGCTGGGAGGCCCGAGCTGAGCGAGCCGCCGAGAAAAGTTCCGCGCGCTCACAGCTCTTTTCCGAGTCTAGGCTAAAGTCTGCCTAGATGGATTCGTCCACACTTTTGTTCGGATTTTGCGTGGCGCCTCTCATATCTTTCTCCATGTTCAGGTGACTTTAACAAAGGGCGCTCGTCTTAAGTCTCAATATCCGGCAATGTTCAGGCTGTCGACCTTCAGAGATCTTGGTCGAGCCGTCTCTGCGTAACCCGGAGCAGTACCCCTCGCCCCAGCGTGATGACGAGCGTACCTTGAGCATTTCTGCCAATGGTGCCTACTATTTGATACGTGCTCGGTTGCGCGAGATGGGTGCAGTTCTTCTCGGTGTCCATTCAGGCACGGGGTGGCGTAGATGTTCCTTCGCCGGAAAAACATCGGTAAGGTAGGGGTCAGAATTCCAGACCCGCGAGGAGTAGTGATGAGCGAGGCGTTGTCCATCCACCATGACCAGGCTGGTCATCAGTTCGAGACCAATGTGGACGGTCATCGTGCCTACCTGACCTATATGGATCTGGGGAAACAGACCCTGGATATCTATCGCACCTTTGTGCCCAACGCGCTGCGTGGGCGCGGTATTGCGGCAGCCTTGACCGAGAAGGCGTTGGAGTACGCTGAAGAAATGGGTTACACCGTCATTCCATCGTGTTCCTACGTGGAACGCTACATGGAGCGCCACCAGCGGCATGCAGCCAAGCTGAGCCAGTAACCTTTCAAAGAATCGAACGCATAAAAAAACGCCGGGTTAACCCGGCGTTTTTTTTGTGCGGCGAAAAGTGATCAGCTGCGATCGCGTTTCGGCAGCACGTCCTTGAGCTTGGCATGCATGCTGCGCAAGGTGTTTTCGGTGGCGCTCCAGTCGATGCAGGCATCGGTGATCGACACGCCATATTGCAGGTCGGCGAGGTCTTTCGGGATCGCCTGGCAGCCCCAGTTCAGGTGACTTTCGACCATCAGGCCGATGATCGACTGGTTGCCTTCGAGGATCTGGTTGGCGACGTTCTCCATCACCAGCGGTTGCAGGGCCGGGTCCTTGTTGGAGTTGGCGTGGCTGCAATCGACCATGATGTTCGGCTTGATCTTGGCTTTGTTCAGCGCTTGCTCGCAGAGCGCGACGCTGACCGAATCGTAGTTCGGCTTGCCGTTGCCACCGCGCAGTACCACGTGACCGTAGGCATTGCCCTTGGTGGTGACGATCGACACGCCACCTTCCTGGTTGATACCCAGGAAGCGGTGAGGGCTGGAAACCGATTGCAGGGCGTTGATAGCGACCGTCAAGCCGCCGTCGGTGCCGTTCTTGAAACCGACTGCCGAGGACAGGCCGGAGGCCATTTCACGGTGAGTCTGGGATTCGGTGGTGCGCGCACCGATGGCCGACCAGCTGATCAGGTCCTGCAAGTATTGCGGGGAGATCGGGTCGAGGGCTTCAGTTGCGGTCGGCAGGCCCATCTCGGCCAGGTCCAGCAACAATTGACGACCGATGTGCAGACCGTCCTGAATCTTGAAGGAGTCGTCCAGGTACGGATCGTTGATCAAACCTTTCCAGCCGACGGTGGTGCGTGGCTTCTCGAAATACACGCGCATGACCAGATACAGGGTATCGGACACTTCGGCCGCAAGCGCCTTCAGGCGCTCGGCGTATTCGTGGGCAGCCTTGATGTCGTGGATCGAGCAAGGCCCGATGACAACAAACAGGCGGTGGTCAGTACCATCAAGAATGTTGCGAATGACTTCGCGGCCCTTGGTGACGGTGCGCAGGGCAGCGTCGCTCAGAGGAATATCACGCTTGAGCTGATCGGGAGTGATCAGCGTCTCGTTGGAAGCGACGTTTAGGTCGTTGATCGGTAAATCAGCCATCGTTTACTCGTCAGGTCACGGGTGCCGGCCGCCAGCGAACCCGCGCGGCGGAGCACAGCAAATTAAGCGCGTCGGGGAGCAGAACCTTAGCGCGTTACACCGTGGCTCGACAATGGGCAGACACCGGTTTAAGGGGCATTCTCAATTAGTTTGCGCGGGGAAAGCCATTGAGGATGCTCCTGCTAATCCAGCACAACCCGCGTAAATGCCCTGCGAACCGTCTCGTGAGAGAACTCGTCGGCATGTTCCTGGACCCATTCGAGGGCCAGGGCCTGAGTTTCCTGCAGATCGTCATGCGCGTCATGCTGGCGGCAGTAATGTTCGATCTGGCACACCTGCTCGCCCATCCGGGCACTGAACATCATCTGTTCGTCAACAAAGGCGATGCCTACCAGATAGCCGCGTTTGCGTCGCAGGCACCAGGCTACATAGCCCAGAAAACGCATGTCGGGGTTCAAGGTCGGCATGCGCACTTCCAGCGCCGTACCGTGGCGCCACGCCCGGTGATAATTGCAAGCCATGCCCCCGAGGCTGATAGTGTGCAGCTGTTGCCGTGAAATACACTCAGGTTTGAGCAACGTTAATTCGACGGGCACATCGTCAGGGTGAGGAATAAAACGTCCCATGAACACGGACTCCATGTGTCGGCCATCTGACATTGTTCCACCCAGTATAGTGGTCGAATTGGAACTGACTGATTTCGACGCCGACCAACGGCTGCTGGCGATGAGCGGTGTGTCGCTGGTCATTTTCACCAGCGTCGGCTGCGCCAGTTGCCGTTTTGCCCGTGAGCAATTGCCTCGACTCGAGCTGGACGTCGATCGGCTGTGCTGGATCGATGCCGGGAACAATGGCGGGGTGGTCGAGCGTTATCAGGTTTTTTATTTGCCGGCGCTGTTTGTGGTGCGCGACGGTGAATTCTTCGGGGCACTAAAATCGCGCCTGACCCGCACCGAGCTCAATGCCGCCGTGGCTCAGGCGCTGAGTCGAATTGCAGAGGAGTTGCCATGATGGGGGCAGTAACCAAACCGACAATCGGTATTATCGGAACCGGCGCGATCGGCGGTTTCTATGGGTTGATGCTGGCGCGTGCCGGTTTCGATGTGCATTTTCTGTTGCGCAGTGAGTTTTCGGCGGTGGCCGAGCGCGGGTTGCAGCTCGACAGTGCGGTGCACGGTGCGCTGACATTGAATCCGGTTCAGGCCTATTCGAATGCCGAAGACATGCCGCCCTGTGACTGGTTGCTGGTGGGCGCGAAAACCACCAGTAACGCACAACTGGCACCGACGATCATTCAAGCCGCCGCCCCCGATGCGAAAGTGCTGCTGATGCAAAACGGCCTGGACGTTGAAGACAGTCTGCGAGCGTTGCTCCCCGATTCGCTGCACGTGCTCGGTGGGCTCTGCTATATCTGCGTTCATCGCGATGGACCTGGCGTCATCACCCATCAGGCGCTCGGCGCGGTGAATGTTGGCTATCACAGTGGCCCTGCAGCCGATCAGCAGGCGCGCATGGTGATTGTCGAGGAGGGCGCCGGGCTGTTCCGCGCCGCCGGCATCGACTCCCAGGCCATGGCGAACCTGCATCAGGCGCGCTGGCAAAAACTGGTCTGGAATATCCCTTACAACGGTCTGTCGGTTCTGCTCGGGGCCAGCACCACGCCATTGATGGCCGATGCCGACAGTCGGGAACTGATCAAGGCGCTGATGGCTGAAGTGGTTCAGGGAGCAATCGCCTGCGGTCACGATGTACCGGCCGGTTATGCCGATCATCTGTTCAGGGTGACCGAGAAAATGCCGGACTATTGGCCAAGCATGTACCACGATTTTCTGCACAAACGACCGCTTGAACTGGAGGCGATTTACGCCCGGCCACTGGCGGCAGCCGAGGCCGCAGGGTGCGAGTTGCCGCGAATCGAAGCCTTGTATCGCAGTTTGAGTTTTATCGATCGACGTAATACCTGAGTCGATCAACCTGAGGGGGAAGGGCATGGCAAAGACTATCGACGACAAACTGGTGCTGGCGATTTCTTCGCGTGCGCTGTTCGACCTGAGCGAAAGCCACAAGGTCTATCTGTCGAGCGGCGTCGAAGCCTATCGGCAATATCAGATCGAACACGAAGACGAAATCCTCGAGCCCGGCGATGCATTTCCGTTGGTACAAAAACTCCTCAACCTGAACACCAGCCTTGGCCGCGCCCGGGTCGAGGTGATCCTGGTGTCGCGCAACAGTGCCGACACCGGCCTGCGTGTTTTCAATTCGATCCACCACTATGGCCTGGCGATTTCCCGCGCGGCGTTTGTCGGTGGGCGCAGTCCTTACCCGTACCTGAAGGCGTTTGGCTGCGACCTTTTTCTCTCGACGCATGCCGAAGATGTGCGCAGCGCACTGGATGCCGGGTTCGCCGCCGCGACCATTCTGTCGGGTGGTGCCAGCCGTGCGGCCAGTGATGAGTTGCGCATTGCCTTCGATGGTGACGCGGTGCTGTTTTCCGACGAATCGGAGCGCGTCTATCAGTCCGGCGGTCTGGAAGCGTTTCAGGCCAGCGAGCGTGAAGCTGCCCGCGAACCCCTGCGCGGTGGGCCTTTCAAAGGCTTCCTCGCCGCCCTCAATCTGTTGCAGCGCGAGTTCCCGGAAGACGCCTGTCCGATCCGCACCGCGCTGGTAACCGCGCGGTCGGCGCCAGCCCATGAACGAGTGATCCGTACCTTGCGCGAATGGGACATTCGACTGGACGAGTCGTTGTTTCTCGGCGGCCTGACCAAGTCGGCGTTTCTTGAAGCCTTTGCCGCCGACGTGTTTTTCGACGATCAGGCCGGTCATTGCGAGTTGGCTCGCGAGGTGGTCGCCACCGGTCACGTGCCCCATGGCATAAGCAACGAGCAAAAGGTTTAAGCCCACGGTTCAATGCGTTACGCGAAACGTCGTACTCGCCAAGGCACTGCTAAGCTGAATCAATCTCCGCCATGTCGGCACTCGAGGAGGTCATATGATTCATTCGATGCTGTATGCCACTGACCTCGGCCTGTATGCACCTTTGGTGATGCAGCATGCCTTGGCGCTGGCGCGCACATTCAATGCCGATCTCTACGTGGTGCACGCCGTTGAACCGATGGGGCTGTTCGCCGAGTCGGTGCTTCAGAGTTACCTCGATGAGCAGTCGTTGAACGAGTTTCACAGTCAGGGCCTGAATACGGTGATTGCCAATATCGAGCAGCGGGTGCTCGACAGCTTTCGTGAAGAATTGGGGGATGAAGGGGAGCAGGACCTGGAGCGGATCAAAGCAGTACGGGTGCTTCAGGGCGATCCGTCACAGGTGATTCTCGATCAGGCGCAGAAACTCTCCGTGGATTTGTTGATCGTAGGTAGTCATAGCCATGGTGCTGGCGCCGAAACGCCTTTGGGCCGGACCGCAGCGCGGGTGCTGCAACTGTCTCGGGTGCCGGTCTATCTGGTGCCGCTGGTGGAACGTCGTCGCCAAGGGGATCGTTAGTGTTCCTGCCTCGCATTCATGAGGCAGGACACCAGAACACGAATAGTGGCAGTTTGACAAAAAAGTTCTAGATTTATTCTTCAAACCATTAATATAGTTATATACCGTCGCTGATGCCCGTGGCGTCTACCTGCTTTGAGGGATTCATATGAAGCTTCAACAACTGCGCTACATCTGGGAAGTGGCGCACCACGACCTCAACGTTTCCGCTACAGCCCAAAGCCTTTACACGTCGCAACCGGGCATCAGTAAGCAGATCCGTCTGCTGGAAGACGAATTGGGGGTTGAGGTTTTCGCCCGCAGCGGCAAGCATCTGACCCGCGTCACTCCGGCCGGCGAGCGCATTATCACCACCGCCGGCGAGATCCTGCGCAAGGTTGAAAGCATCAAGCAGATTGCCCAGGAATTCTCCAACGAGAAGAAAGGCACCCTGTCGATCGCCACCACGCACACCCAGGCGCGTTATGCGTTGCCACCGGTGATCAGCAATTTCATCAAGCAATACCCGGACGTTGCCCTGCACATGCACCAGGGTTCGCCGATGCAGATCGCTGAAATGGCCGCTGACGGCACCGTGGATTTCGCCATCGCCACCGAAGCGCTGGAGCTGTTCGGTGATCTGGTGATGATGCCGTGCTATCGCTGGAACCGCTGCGTGGTCGTGCCTCAGGGCCACCCACTGACCAAACTGTCGAAGCTGACCCTGGAAGCCCTGGCTGAATACCCGATCGTGACGTACGTGTTCGGTTTCACCGGCCGTTCGAAGCTCGACGAAGCGTTCAGCCATCGCGGCCTGACGCCGAAAGTGGTGTTCACCGCCGCCGACGCCGACGTGATCAAGACGTACGTTCGTCTGGGCCTGGGCGTGGGGATCGTGGCGAAAATGGCGGTCGATGCCAAACTCGATAGCGACCTGGTCATGCTTGATGCCAGCGACTTGTTCGAGTCCAGCATTACTAAAATCGGTTTCCGTCGCGGCACGTTCCTGCGTGGCTTCATGTGCGACTTCATCGAGAAGTTCGCCCCGCACCTGACCCGCGAAGTCATGGCCAAGGCCATCCAGTGCCACAACAAGCAGGAACTGGAAGAGCTGTTCGACGGCGTCGAACTGCCGGTGCATTAATCTCCCGCGTCAGACCACCTCGGTAACAGAAAACTGTTGCCGAGCACCCGCCACCAGAATCTCCACCTCGTCCCCTTCGAACTTGCCCAGCAGGCTTTTACCCAGCGGTGAGCGGGGGGTGATGACGGTAATCCATTGCCCCACCAGATCGACCTTCAAACCCGCCGCGTCGGGGGCCAGAAACAACCATTGCTCACGACCCTTTTCATCTTCCAGGCCGAGCAGGGCGCCGACTTCGATACCACGCTGATCGTCGTAAGGTCGCAGCGTCAGGTTTTGGCAAAGCGTCAGTGACTGCCGGATTTCTTCCACCCGTTTGGCCTGCCCGGCTGCCAGATAAGACGCCTCCAGACCCAGCGTGTCGTACTTGTTCTCGGCGATGTTTTCTTCGTGGGTCGCGGTTTCGTAAGCGGTTTGTGCGGCACGCTCGGCGATGTCGAGGTCGATCCGCAGCTTGTCGAGAATCAGTTGGTGGACGGTCGGCTTGTGCATAGAGAGCTTCTTGATCAATCGCAGAATTGCTGGACGTTGGCGCGGCTTTTTTCGCTCGGTGCAGTCTGGTCCTGTTGCAACCAGAACTGGCATTTGGGGTTCGATAGATTGCGGTTGCTGCTGCGCGCCTGATCAAGCCTTTGCTGCTGTTCGTTCTTGCGCAGGTTCTCTTCATACTGTTCAAACAATGGGCTCTGCGGCGCAATGGCCGGCGCCGGTTGCACCACCACCGGTGGTTTGGCCAGTTGCTGCACTGCCTCGGCCACGGGCGCCAGCTGTTCGCTGAACAACAGTCGAGAGGCGAGCCAGCATGTCAGCGCGATAGCGATAAACCCCAGCCAGACACCCAGCGCAATGCTGCCGGTCAATTGCAAGGCGCTGAGCTGGATCGGCAACGGGCGGCGCGGGTTGGGACGGTAGGGCATGGCTGCCTCCTGGCGGGTGGTCGCGGGCAAGTGGCGATTGTCGCATGAAGATTAATCGCCGTCGGCTCTTCTGCACGGGGTAATTTATGAGGACAATCGGCGCCTTTGCCAACGGGAGCCTGGAATGCCTGAAATGCCTCAAGTAAAAAACTGCTGGCGCTGGGATATTTTCTGCGCGGTGGTCGACAACTTTGGTGACATCGGCGTGACCTGGCGTCTGGCCCGACAACTGGTGGCCGAACATTCGGTGGCGGTGCGTTTGTGGGTCGATGATCTGCGGGCCTTCGAGCGCTTGTGTCCGCAAATTGATATCAACGCCTCACAGCAATGGCAGCAGGGCGTTGAGGTGCGGCAGTGGACGACCGACTGGCAGCCCACTGAAGCCGCTGATGTGGTGATTGCCGCGTTCGCCTGCCAATTGCCGAGTGCTTACATGGACGCCATGGCCGAGCGGGAAAAGCCGCCGCTGTGGATGAATCTCGACTATCTGAGTGCCGAGGACTGGGTCGTCGGCTGCCACGGCTTGCCGTCGGTGAAATACAAGAGCGTACAAAAATTCTTCTTCTTTCCGGGGTTTCAGAAGGGCACCGGGGGCTTGCTGCGTGAAAGCGGATTGCTTGAGCGTCGTCAGCAGTTTCAGCAAAATCCCGAGGCTCAGCGAGAATTCCTGCAAGGCTTAGGGATTGATCGTGCGCAAGGTGCGCAGTTGATCTCGCTGTTTGCCTACGAAAATAACGGGCTGGCCAGCTGGCTCGAGGCAATGGCTGCCGACTCGACGCCCACGCATCTGCTGGTGCCGGAAGGCAGGATTCTTGGGGATGTCGAACGTTGGCTCGGTGTGGACGGTCTGGTGGCCGGCGCGGTGCATGTGCGCGGCGAATTGACCGTGCAAGTGCTGCCGTTCGTCCGACAGGATCAATACGATCACCTGCTCTGGTGCTGCGATTTCAATGCCGTGCGCGGTGAAGACTCCTTTGTCCGCGCTCAATGGGCGGGCCGGCCGCTGCTCTGGCACATCTATCAGCAGGACGAAGACATCCATCTGGACAAGCTCGACGCCTTCCTCGCGCTGTACACCAAAGGCTTGTCCGAGCCTGCCCGCGAGGCGATCAGCGGTCTTTGGCGGGCGTGGAATGCGGGTGACAATATGACCGGGCACTGGCAATTGACCCGAAAACACTGGCCAGAACTGCAAAAACACGCCGAAGCGTGGTGTCTGGAACAGGCTTTGCAGGCGGATCTTGCCGCAGCGCTGGTACAGTTTTACCTAAATTGGATATGATACGCGGCCTAGATTTTTGTAAACCCCATCCAAATTCGGATACTCGCAATGAAAACTGGTAAAGAACTGAAACCCGGGATGGTTATCCGTCTCGAAAACGATCCTTGGCTGGTTCAGAAAGCTGAATTCACCAAGTCGGGTCGTAACAGCGCGATCATGAAGACCAAGCTGAAAAACCTGCTGACCGGTTACAAGACCGAGATCGTTTACAGCGCCGACGACAAACTGGACGACGTAATCCTCGACCGTAAAGAAGCGACCCTGTCCTTCATCAGCGGCGACTCCTACACGTTCATGGACACCACCGACTACACCATGTACGAGCTGAACGCTGAAGACATCGAAGCCGTTCTGCCTTTCGTTGAAGAAGGCATGACCGATGTTTGCGAAGCGATCTTCTTCGAAGAGCGTCTGGTTTCCGTAGAACTGCCGACCACTATCGTGCGTCAGGTTGACTACACCGAAGGTTCCGCTCGCGGCGACACTTCCGGCAAGGTGATGAAGCCTGCCAAACTGAAGAACGGTACCGAGCTGTCGGTTGCTGACTTCATCGAAATCGGCGACATGATCGAGATCGATACCCGCGAAGGCGGTTCCTACAAAGGCCGTGCTAAATAAGCACTGCTTCAGGAATGAAAAGCCCGACCATTGAGTCGGGCTTTTTTGTGGCCGAAGATCAAGATCTTTTGCTTTATTTCAGGTGTTGCTTGAGCTCTTCGGACGCTTGAAGCATCGCCGAACGCACCGCTGGCACCTGGCTAACCACGTTAAGCAAACCGTAGTCGTGGATCATGCCGTTGTAGCGCACGGCGGTGACCGGCACCCCAGCCTCGTCGAGTTTGCGGGCGTAGGCTTCGCCTTCATCGCGCAACACGTCGGCGCCGGCTGTTTGCACCAGTGCAGGTGGCAGACCCTTGAGTTGCGCGGTGGTCGCTCGCAGCGGCGAGGCGTAGATCTCGTTACGCTGTTTGGCGTCGGTGGTGTAGTTGTCCCAGAACCACTTCATCATGTTTTTGGTGAGGAAGTGCCCCTCGGCAAACTGGTTGTAAGACGCCGTCTCGAAGCTGGCGTCAGTCACTGGCCACAGCAGCACCTGGAACCTGATCGTCGGCGTGCCTTTATCTTTGGCCATCAGCGCAACCACTGCCGCCATGTTGCCGCCGACGCTGTTGCCGGCCACGGCCAGACGCTTGCCGTCGACGTTGATCTCTTTACCGTGCTCGGCCACCCATTGGGTTGCGTCGTAAGCCTGGTTGATCGCCACCGGGTAATGCGCTTCCGGCGAAGGCGTGTAGTTGACGAAGACAGCTGCCGCCCCCGAACCCACTACCAAATCCCGAACCAGGCGCTCATGGGTCGGGAAATCCCCCAGCACCCAGCCGCCGCCGTGGAAGAACATGAACACGGGCAACTCACCTTTGACCCCGGCCGGCCGGACGATGGTCAGGCTGAGCGGTTGGCCGTCGACTTGAATGGTCTTCTCGCTGACATCGGCTTTTGGCAGCGTCAGTTTTACCCCGGCCTGCGCACCGACCAGCACGGCGCGGGCTTCTTTAGGGGTGAGTTGTTCCATCGGTTTGCCGTTGCCGGCATTCAGAACGTCGAGGAACGCTTGGGTGTTGTGTTCAACCCCGTCGCCCGCGAACGCGCTGTGGATGGACAAGGCGAGAAGGGTACCGGTCAAGACTTTACTGAAGGTGCGCATGTTCGTTTCCTGGTTCGGGCCTGGGAATCAGCGGTTAGACGGTAACGTGCAGGCGCACATCGACGTTGCCACGGGTGGCGTTGGAGTACGGGCAGACCTGGTGTGCGGCGTCGACCAGGCTTTGTGCATCGGCTTGTTCAAGACCCGGCAAGCTGACGTGCAGGTCGATGTCCAGGCCGAAACCGCCAGGGATCTGGCCGATGCCGACATGGGCGGTGATCGAAGCGTCGTCCGGGATTTTGCGCTTGGTCTGGCTGGCCACGAATTTCAGCGCGCCGATGAAGCATGCAGAGTAACCGGCCGCGAACAGTTGCTCAGGGTTGGTCGCTGCACCGCCAGCACCCCCGAGTTCTTTGGGTGTGGCGAGTTTGACGTCGAGGATGTTGTCGCTGGAAACAGCACGACCGTCGCGGCCGCCGGTGGAGGTTGCGATAGCGGTGTAGAGAGTTTGCATGGTGTGAGCCTCATTCGGAGTTGGATGTTTTGCGCTAAATGTTTGCGCGCTAAGTAAGTGCGAGATAAATGTAGCTCGCGAATATTTAGTGCGCAAGATAAATTTTTGAAAAGGTTTTGGCTTGAGGGGCGGGCGTAGATTGGATGTGTTGAGCTAGAGCTGTTGTCGCAGGATTTTCAGCGAGGAATTTTTTTGACTGGATGGCGAATAAGATTTGAAGCACACCACCAAAAACATATGTGGGAGTGAGCCTGCTCGCGATAGCGGTGGATCAGTCACTTCAACGTTGACTGACCTACCGCTATCGCGAGCAGGCTCACTCCCACAGGGGGATGGGGGGGTGGTTTGGAGATTAGAGGCTGTTCTGCAGATTACTGCGCAGCGCTTGCAGCTCCGCTTGCAGCTTCTGCAGTCTCTCCAGGGTCATCCCGCTGGCGCCGAGGATGCACCGGGGAATACCGCGGGCCTGCTCCCGCAAGGCGCGACCCTGTTCCGTGAGTTCGACAATCACCACTCGTTCGTCTTCACGACTGCGGGTGCGGCTGAGTAAACCTTCGACTTCCAGGCGTTTGAGCAAGGGCGTCAGTGAGCCAGGATCGGTCAGCAGGCGCGTGCTGATTTCGCCTACGGTCAAACCGTCCTGTTCCCACAACACCATCATCGCCAGGTATTGCGGATAGGTAAGGCCCAGTGCTTGCAACAGCGGCTTGTAGACCTTGGTCATCAGCAGCGAGGTGGAATGCAGGGCGAAGCAGGCCTGATTATCCAGCAGCAGGTCGTCGCAGTTATCCGGGGTGTTGCGCTCGGTGGTCATTTCGAAGCCTTGATCAGTGATCGTCATAAATCTAGCGGGCGAATCTTTAATGCACCAGACAATTCTAGCCTAGTGCCGGTCGAGGGTACTTTGCAGCGCCAGATCCCACGGCGGGATCGGGCTGAAGCGGGTCTTCAGGTATTCCAGCAATAAGCGGCTGCGGGGATTGGGTTGTTGTTCAAGACGCAAGGCATAAATACCGGTCGTTTCCGGGGGTGGCAGGCCGTGTTCGCAGAACAGCGGAAGCAGTTCACCGCGTAACAGGTATTCGCTGGTCAACCAGGTGGGCAAGTGCGCGATACCCAACCCGGCCAATGCGCCGCAAACCAAAGCCTCGGCATTGTTGGCACTCATGCGGATGCGCGCAGGGCGGTGCAAGTGCAACTGCCCGTCCCGCTCGAAACGCCAGGCGAACGGCGGAGCCAGGCCATCCCAGTCGAGGCCATCATGCTCAATCAGCTGCGCCGGATCGGTCGGTACACCACGCCGTTGCAAATACCCGGGGCTGGCACAGGCGATGCGCACCATGCTCGCCAGCGGCGTGGCCACCAGCCGGGTATCGGCCATTTGCCCGGCGCGCAGCACCAGATCGACCTTGCCCAAATTCAAACCCTGCATGTCGACGAAACTGTCGATCAGGTGCAACTGCACATCGAGGCCGGGGTAGAGCATCAGAAAGTCGGCAATCACCGGCGCCAGATGTCGCCGTCCGAATGCGGCCGGTGCGTCGATCCGAATCAAGCCTTCCGGTGCGCTGCTCAAGGATACCGCCTCAGCCCGAGCCAGCCGCAGTTCAGCCACGATCCGTCGCGCGCGCTCGGCAAACGCCAAACCCGCCGGGGTAGCGCGCACGGCGTGGGTGCTGCGAATGAACAACTGGCTGCCGACGGCGTTTTCCAGGCTGTCGATGCGCCGGGCCACTGCCGAAGGGGTCAGCGGGTGGCGGCGGGACGCGGCGGAAAAACTGCCGGTTTCCAGCACGTCGAGGAACAGACCCAGTTGTTCGGTCAATTGATTGGGGTTCATGGTGTCGTCTGCGCTTGTGCGAAGTTAGCACAGCCATTGTGCGTTGCTGTGCGTTTCCCCGCCAGCGCCGACTGCGTAGGATGAATAGCCTGACGTGAAGGGAAAATCGCCTGTGATTGAGTTTTTGATGTACCTGGTGTTTGGTGCTGCCCTGGGAACCCTCGGTGGGTTATTCGGCATTGGCGGTGGTTTGATCGCGATTCCGTTGCTGGGCGTGTTGTTCGGCCTCGATCAGCAGATTGCCCAAGGTACGGCGCTGGTGATGGTGGTGCCTAACGTGATGCTGGCGCTGTGGCGTTATCACCAGCGTAATCGCATTGAATTGCGCCACGCGCTGCCATTGGCCTCGATGGGGTTCTGTTTTGCCTGGATTGGTTCGATCTGGGCGGTGGGCATTGATGCGCAAACCATGCGCGTCGGATTTGTCGCGTTCCTGATAGCGCTGTCGGCCTACAACCTGGTGCGAATGTTCTGTGCCAACGCACCAGTATCTGCGCAGATGAATTACTCATGGCCATGGCTGGGCGTGCTCGGCGCCGCCTCCGGCACCATGGGCGGGTTGTTTGGCGTGGGCGGGGCGGTGGTCGCAACGCCAGTGCTGACCAGTCTGTTCGGCACCAGTCAGGTGGTTGCGCAGGGGTTGTCGCTGGCGCTGGCATTGCCGAGTACTGGCGTCACACTAGTGACTTACGCGGTGCATCATCAGGTGGACTGGATGATCGGCTTGCCCTTGGCAGTTGGCGGTCTGATGAGCATCAGTTGGGGCGTGAGGATCGCCCACGCACTGCCGGAGCGACTGCTGCGCGGGTTGTTCTGTGGCTTTCTGGTGTTCTGCGCGGTGATGCTCGCCCTTAAAGTTTGAAGCCTTCGACAATGTGCTCGGCCAGGCACTCAGTGATCGGCGACGGGTTGTGCAGGTTGCGCACCAGCATGATGCTGGCCTCGGGCAGGATCGGCAGGTCTTCGGCTTCACCGAGAATGCGCATGTCGGGCATGATCAGGCTTTCGAGTTGGGCGGTGACAGCCAGTCCGGCGCTGACCACCGCCATGATCGCCGACAGGCTGTCGCTGTTGTACGCCACGCGGTAATCGCGACCCATGGCGTCCAGCGCATTGCAGGCCCATAAGCGGCAGAAACAATCACTGTTGAACATCGCCAATGGCAACGGCGTTTGCTCGTGGGCGCTGAAACATTGCGCCTCGGCCCAGACAAAATGCTCTTTGCGCAGTAACTGGCCGATTTCATTGCCCGGCTCGCGGGTGACGATGGTCAAGTCCAGGTCCTGGCGCAGCAGCAATTGTTTTGATGATTCGCAGTGCACCTCGATCTGGATCAGCGGATACGTCTGGGCAAATCGCCGCAAAATCCCCGGTAAAAAACGCATCACGTAATCGTCCGGCGTTCCGATGCGCACCATGCCGACCATGTGCGGCTCGCGCAAGGTGTTGAACACCTCGCTGTGCAGCTTGAGGATGCGCCGGGCATAGCCGAGCAACACCTGGCCCTCCGCCGTCAGCCGCACCTGCCGCCCATCGCGCTGGAACAATTGACGCTGCAACACATCCTCTTCCAGCCGCTTCATCTGCATGCTAACGGCGGACTGAGTGCGATTGACCAATTCGCCGGCGCGGGTAAAGCCGCCCTGGTCGGCGATGGCGACAAAGGTGCGCAGCACTTCGGTGTCGATACTTGGGAAGGCGGACATTCATCAATCTCCGAGATGTATTACATAAGAAACATTCGTTGGATTGATCTTAGCCCCGGCGCGACACTTGAGCCATCCAAACGGAGGGCAACAAGATGAAAGGTCAACATGAATATCCCGCAGTAGAAAAGCACTCGATCCACCTGGTATCCGATCTGCTGCACAAATTCAGTCGCTGGTACGAACTTCACCGGGAGCGCGAGTTGTTGGCGAGTCTGAGCGATGAAGCACTGAAGGACATCGGCATGAGTCGTGCGGATGTGGAGTTCGAGTCGGTCAAACCGTTTTGGAATGACCCGATGCACAAATGAGTCATACACAACTACACAAACCGTCTTCTGGTGAGGTAGGTTGCGAGCAGACAAGGAGATGCTCATGCGCGCAACACTGTCCTTTTCCATCAAACAGGCTCGGCGTCTGGCGCTGGCCGCCCAAGGGTTCAACGGGCGTCAGCCGCCAGCGGCGATCAAACCGGTTCAGCTCAATCGTCTGATCGAGCGGCTGGGTATTCTGCAGATCGATTCGGTCAATGCATTGGTGCGTTCGCACTACCTTCCCTTGTTTTCCCGCCTCGGCAATTACTCATCCGACTTGCTCGACCAGGCTGCCTGGAGTTCGGGCCGGCGGCGCACGCTCTTCGAATATTGGGGGCATGAAGCCTCGTTGCTGCCCTTGTCGATGTACCCGTTGATGCGCTGGCGCATGCTGCGCGCGACCCGTGGCGAGGATATCTACCAGCAACTGGCACGTTTCGGTCGTGAGCAGCAGGACACGATTCGCCGGGTGCTGGCCTCGGTTCAGGAACTGGGCGCCCTGGGTGCCGGCAGCCTGTCGACCCGTCAGGAACGGGCAGGGCCCTGGTGGGACTGGAGCGCGGAAAAGCATGCGCTGGAATGGTTGTTCGCCGCCGGTGAAGTGACCGTGGCCGGGCGGCGCGGGTTCGAGCGGCTTTATGATCTGCCGGAGCGGGTGATTCCTTCGGCGATTCTTGCGCAGCCGCTGCTGAGTGAGGCCGAGGCCCAGCGCGGCCTGTTGCTGCATGCCGCGACAGCGTTGGGCGTCGGAACAGAAAAAGACCTGCGCGATTACTTTCGCCTGAGTCCCGGTGATGCCCGCCCGCGTTTGACGGAACTGGTGGAGGCGGGTGAATTGCTGGCGTGTGAAGTCCAGGGCTGGCGGCAACCGGCCTATTGTCTGCCTGAGCCGAAAGTGCCGCGCAAGGTCGAGGCCAGCGCCTTGCTTTCACCCTTCGACTCACTGATCTGGGAGCGCAGTCGCACCGAGCGTCTGTTCGATTTTCGCTATCGGTTGGAGATCTATACGCCGCAGGACAAGCGGGTCTACGGCTATTACGTATTGCCGTTTTTGCACAATGAACGGATTGCCGCGCGGGTGGATCTGCGCGCCGAGCGGGCGCAGGGCAGGCTGGCGGTGCACGCTGTGCATGAGGAAGAGCCGGGGCTGGATGACGAGGGGATGCTGGCGTTGGCGGTCAATCTGCGGCGAATGGCGGATTGGCTGGGGCTTGAGCGGGTTCAGTTGAATTGCCCGCGGGCGAGTGCGGCGCGGTTGCGGGTGGCATTGACACAGTTCAGTGGTGATTGAGCTGACACCATCGCGAGCAAGCTTTGCTCCTACAGGTTCTATGAGCGACAAAGATCCTGTAGGAGCAAGGCTTGCCCGCGATGGGCTTAACGCGATTTAGCGGCGGACTTGTTTCAGGGTTTCAGCAATCAAAAATGCCAATTCCAGCGACTGATCGGCATTCATCCGCGGGTCGCAATGGGTGTGATACCGATCCGACAACCCGTCTTCGGTAATCGGCCGCGCGCCACCAATGCACTCAGTGACATTCTGCCCGGTCATCTCAATGTGGATGCCGCCGGCATACGTGCCTTCCGCTTCGTGAACCTGGAAGAACTGCTTCACCTCACCAAGAATCTGCGCAAAGTCGCGGGTCTTGTAGCCACTGCTGGCCTTGATGGTGTTGCCGTGCATCGGATCGGAACTCCACAGCACCTGCTTGCCTTCGCGCTGCACGGCACGGATCAGTTGCGGCAGATGGTCGCCGACCTTGTTCGCACCCATCCGCGCAATCAGGTTCAGACGGCCCGGATCGTTGTCCGGGTTGAGCACATCGATCAGGCGAATCAGGTCTTCGGGGTTCATGCTCGGGCCGACTTTGACCCCGATTGGATTGTTCACGCCCCGCAGGAACTCGACGTGAGCGCCGTCGAGCTGACGGGTGCGGTCGCCGATCCACAGCATGTGCGCCGAGCAATCGTAGTAATCGTTGGTCAGGCTGTCGCGACGCACGAAGGCTTCTTCGTAGTTCAGCAACAGCGCTTCATGGGCGGTGAAAAAACTGGTTTCGCGCAGTTGCGGCGAGCTGTCCATGCCGCAGGCGCGCATGAACGCCAGGGTTTCATCGATGCGATCGGCCAGATGGCTGTACTTCTCGGCCAGTGCCGAGTTGGCGATGAAGTCCAGGTTCCACTTGTGCACCTGATGCAGGTCGGCAAAACCGCCCTGGGCGAAGGCGCGCAACAGGTTCAGGGTCGCGGTGGACTGGTGGTAGGACTGGAGCAAGCGCTCCGGGTCCGGCACGCGGCTTTTTTCGTCGAAGCCGATGCCGTTGACGATGTCGCCACGGTAGGCCGGCAAGGTGACGCCGTCGATGGTTTCATCGTTGGCCGAACGCGGCTTGGCGAACTGCCCGGCCATGCGTCCGACCTTGACCACCGGGCAACCGGCGGCGAAGGTCATGACGATCGCCATTTGCAGCAGGACTTTAAAGGTGTCGCGGATTTTCGCGGCGGAGAACTCGGCGAAGCTTTCGGCACAATCGCCGCCCTGCAGCAGAAACGCGCGGCCCTGGGTCACTTCGGCAAACTGACGGCGCAACTCCCGGGCTTCACCGGCAAACACCAGCGGCGGATAACTGGCCAGCGTTTGCTCGACGTGCAGCAAATGCGCCGCGTCGGGGTATTGGGGTTGTTGCTGGATCGGCAGGGCGCGCCAGCTGTCAGGGCTCCAGGGTTGGCTCATCACGGTCTCTAGTGTTTTACGCTCGGACGGTCATGTTATCAGCAATTAGTGCGTGACCTGTTCCCGTCGCTTCGCGGACAATCGCGCTTTTGCCGCGCCACTCCGCGGTTTTAGTACGTTGCCGGGCACGGCGACGATCAGGATACGAAATGACTGAGGAGCGCGTCGAGCATCTGCTCGCCGAGGTACAGGATGAGTTCGGCGTGATTCGCGTGCTGGAAGTGGCCGATTACCGTTTTCTCGAGTTCGGTGATGCCATCGAACAGAGCTGCGTGTTCACGGCTGACCCGAGCTGGCTCGAATACGATTACACCCGGGCGATGCTGATTGGCGCGTTGTGCCACGAGCAGCCGGAAACCGCGCTGTTCCTCGGCCTCGGTGCCGGCACACTGACCCAGGCCTGCCTCAAGTTCTTGCCGCTGGAAGACGTCGAAGCCATCGAGCTGCGCCCTGACGTGCCGCGCCTGGCCATTGAATACCTTGGGCTGGATGACGATCCGCGGCTGTATATCCGGGTGGGCGATGCGCTGGAGCTGCTCGATACCGCTGAGCCGGCGGATCTGATTTTTGTCGACCTCTATACCGATGTCGGGCCGGGTGTCGGGCATCTGGCGTGGAATTTCCTGGAAAACTGTCAGAAACGCCTGAACCCGGGTGGTTGGCTGGTGATCAATCAGTGGGCCACCGATGATGGCAAACCGTTGGGCGCCGCATTATTTCGCGGGCTCTATCACCGGCATTACTGGGAACTGCCGGTGAAGGAGGGCAATGTGATTCTGCTCGTGCCTTCGGAGCTGGATCAGGAACTGGACATGGACGGCTTGATCGCCCGCGCCGAAGGGCTGGCGCCGCGGTTGGGGTATTCGTTGCAGTCGTTGATCAAGGCAATCCGCCCGGCGACGTGAAGGCTCGCGAGGTACTGTGGTGAGGGGATAAATCCCCTCACCACAGGTGGGCAGTCAGCAGCCTTTGAAAACGGCGGGTCGCTTCTCGATCATCGACCGCACGCCTTCCTTGGCATCCTCGCTGGTCAGCAACCTCTTCACCATCGGTGGCAATGCCTGAGCCGCCGCTGTTTCCCCTTCATAACGCGCCTGCCTTGCTGACATCAACGTCGCCTGAACCCCAAGCGGCGCCTGCCGGGCAATCCGCTCAGCCAACGCCATCGCCCGTGGCAGCAGGTCCTCGCTGGCCATGACTTCCTGCACCAACCCCAGGTGCAACGCCTCATGGGCATCGAACTCATCGCCGGTCAGCAGCCAGCGCATGGCATTGCCCCAGCCAGCGACCTGATGCAGGCGCAACGTGGCACCGCCGAACGGGAAGAGCCCGCGTTGCACTTCTTTCTGGGCGAAGCGGGTGTTGCTGGCGCACAGGTTGATATCGGCGGCCAGCATCAATTCGATACCAATGGTCAGGCAGTAGCCTTGCGCGGCGACAATCACCGGTTTGCTCACTCTGGGGCCGGCGAACACCCCCCACGGATCGCAGCCGCCGGGCGGTGCCTGCCAGCCGTCAGCCAGGGCCGCGCTGGCGCTGACCAGGTCGAGCCCTGCGGTGAAATGCTCACCATGGCCGAACACCACCGCCACCCGCGCTTCACTGTCGGCCTCGAACTCGCCATAGGCCAGGCTCAGTTCGTTGAGCAGGTCGAGATCGAAGGCGTTGCGTTTGGCCACTCGATCCAGGCCGATCATCAGGACATGACCGTGCCGTTCACGGCTCACACGACTGGAGCAGGGCTGATTCATGGTGCATTTCCTCGGGCGGGAAGGAGGTGTCAGACGGCAGGTCTGCGTCACAAGGGTGAACCGTTTTAGCGTGATCGTCAGCAGGGCTGGGCCTTTGAAAAATAGACTGTTGCCCGATTGTCTGCAAAGCGTGTGACAGAACGCTGTAAACGGCAGTTTTCCGACAAATAAAGCTCCCTTTTTGAGCGAATTCCGGTATAGTGCGCGCCGGCCTTTAACCGGGCCGCGTTTAGGTAGCGCAATTCCCCGAAGTCAGCTTCGGCTGCACGTCCGCACAGCGGACTCTCCCTTGACGAATCTTTTTCATTCATTCGTTTTCGCAAATCCCCGCCGACAAAGCAGCCAGGGCGACTCTTGAGTCTTACACGGCATGCGCAGCTTTGGAGCATGGGTCTTTGCGGATGCACTTAGAGGCAGACCCATGACCCAGGAAACCGGCGGCTTCGCCGCTTTTAATCTTAATCCGAATATTCTTGCAGCCGTCATTGCGACTGGCTACGAAGAGCCTTCGGCTATTCAGCAGCAATCGATCCCGATCATCATGGCCGGTCACGACATGATTGGTCAGGCGCAAACCGGTACGGGTAAAACCGCCGCGTTCGCCCTGCCGATCCTGCATCGCATCGATCCTGCTAAGCGCGAGCCGCAAGCCCTGATCCTGGCGCCAACCCGTGAGTTGGCGCTGCAAGTAGCAACCGCTTTCGAAACCTACGCCAAGCAAATGCCGGGCGTTACCGTTGTGGCCGTTTACGGCGGCGCCCCTATGGGTCCACAACTGAAAGCAATCCGTAATGGCGCACAGATCGTTGTCGCCACTCCGGGCCGTCTGTGCGACCACCTGCGTCGCGACGAAAAAGTTCTGTCGACCGTGAACCACCTGGTTCTCGACGAAGCGGACGAAATGCTCAAACTGGGTTTCATGGACGACCTCGAAGTTATCTTCAAGGCCTTGCCTCCAACCCGTCAGACCGTATTGTTCTCGGCTACCTTGCCGCAGTCGATCCGTGCCATTGCCGAGCGCCATCTGCGCGATCCGCAACACGTGAAGATCCAGACCAAGACTCAGACCGTTACCGCGATCGAACAGGCTCACCTGTTGGTTCACGCTGACCAGAAGACCTCGGCTGTATTGAGCCTGCTGGAAGTTGAAGACTTCGATGCCCTGATCATGTTCGTGCGCACCAAGCAAGCGACCCTGGACCTGGCCAGTGCCCTGGAAGCCAAAGGCTACAAAGCCGCTGCGCTGAACGGTGACATTGCTCAGAACCAACGTGAGCGCGTGATCGAATCCCTCAAGGATGGCCGTCTGGACATCGTTGTGGCGACCGACGTTGCTGCTCGTGGTCTGGACGTTCCGCGCATCACTCACGTGTTCAACGTTGACATGCCGTACGATCCAGAGTCCTACGTTCACCGTATCGGCCGTACCGGCCGTGCCGGTCGCGAAGGTCGTGCACTGCTGCTGGTGACTCCGCGTGAGCGCCGCATGCTGCAAGTGATCGAGCGTGTAACCGGTCAGAAAGTTGCCGAAGTTCGCCTGCCGGACGCTCAGGCTGTTCTCGATGCCCGCATCAAGAAACTGACCAACAGCCTGTCGCCGCTGGTCGCTGATGCCGAATCGACTCACGGTGATCTGCTGGATCGCCTGACTGCCGACATCGGTTGCACCCCGCGTGCACTGGCCGCTGCTCTGCTGCGCAAGGCAACCAACGCTCAGGCGTTGACCCTGGCAGCCATCGAGAAAGAACGTCCACTGGTGCCGAACAACGCACCGCGTGGCGATCGTCCAGAGCGTACCGGTGATCGTCCGGACCGTGGTGATCGTGAGCGTCGTGCTCCGGTTCCATTGGCCGAAGGTCGTGCTCGTTGCCGTACCGCGCTGGGTGCGCGTGATGGTATCGCTGCCAAGAACCTGCTGGGCGCTATCCTCAATGAGGGTGGTCTGGCTCGCGAAGCAATCGGTCGCATCCAGGTGCGTGACAGCTTCAGCCTCGTTGAGCTGCCGGAAGATGGTCTGGAGCGTCTGCTGACCAAGCTGAAGGACACTCGCGTTGCTGGTAAGCAATTGAAGCTGCGTCGCTATCGCGAAGATTGATCCGCTCTCGGGCTGATTGATCGAACATAAAAAATCCCCGACTGGTTCGGGGATTTTTTTTGCCTGCCGTTTGTAGTTGTGGCGAGCCACAACGCTATAGGGTTATTCCGTCACTTGGCCGCCGCCTGCGGTGATCACCTGCACGCTCATGCGTGGCGTCGCCAGGTCGAGTCCGGCTTCGTCCAGGTGTCGCTTGAGTGACAGGTTGAACGCTCGGGACACTTCCCATTGCTTGATCGGCGCGGTCTTGAACCGGGCGCGGAGTATCGCGTTGCCTGACTCGAAACTCTCGACACCCTGAATCTCCAGTGGCGACCAGATGTTGCGCCGTTGCAGTGGGTCGGTGCGCATCTTCTGGCCGACGTCGCGCATCAGTTTGATCGCGTTATCGATGTCCATGTTGGAAGGTATCGCCACCCGGAAAATCGCGTAGCCGAATTCCCGGGAGTAGTTCTTGATGCTTTTGATTTCGCTGAATGGAATGGTGTGGACGATGCCGTCAATGTCCCGCAGGCGCACGGTACGAATGGTCAGCCCTTCGACGGTGCCCAGGTGGCCGCCGACGTCCACGTAGTCGTCGATGGCCAGCGAGTCTTCGATGATGATGAACAACCCGGTGATCAGGTCCGCCACCAGCGACTGTGCACCGAAACCGATGGCCAGACCGATCACGCCGGCACCGGCCAGCAATGGCGTGACGTTCATGCCCATGTTTGCCAGGGCGACGATCAGCGCAATGATGAAAATCGCCACGAACAAGACGTTGCGAATCAACGGCATCATCGTCTGCGCGCGAGCATTCGCCAGACCTTTGCGCGAACGGGTGAGGGCGTGGTGCACGGCGGTGTCGCTGAGAATCCAGATCAGCCAGGCAAAAATCAGCGTGCCGCCGAGGCTGAACAGTTTGACGCTGACTTCGTGGCCTTCGCCTTCAGTGAAGCGGATCAGCGACATGCCCCAGACCCGCAGGCCGAGTTCGATGAATGCCAGCCACACCACCAGGTGGGCGAGTGTGTAGAAGAAGCTTTTAAGACGATCCGAATACAGTGCATGACGCTTCACGCTGCGCTGTGGTTTGAGTGAATGGCGGCGCACCAAGCCGTTGATGACCATGCACAACACCAGCAGCACGGTGCAGATCAGCGACTGACGCAGCGCGGTGCTGGTATCGCCGGCCGAGACGAACGTGGCGAACAGCGAAATCCCCACCAGCACCAGCGCCGGCATGTACCAAAAGGTCCCGAGAATTTCGATCGTGTCGCTGAGGGCGCGGCGGGTCAGGCGTCGGGACAGCGGTTGGTTGCGGATCAAGTGGGCGATGGGACGACGGAACCGCAGGATGAACAGCCCCGTGAACAATGCCGCCAGTACGTTGGCGACCGTCGCGGCGGTGTGCGCCAGATGACTGCCAAGGCTTTCGACCAGTCGCGGATCGCTCAGGGCTTCACCGAAGGCGGCGAAACTGCCGATCAGCCACAGCGGCCGAAAGGCTTGATGCCGCAGGATGTATAGGGCGCGGTGGCGGTGTGGGCCGTCGAGCACCGAAAAGGCGATCACGCAGATTGCCGAAAAACAGGTGCCAACCACCAGCGCATAAGCCAGCACCATGGCCAGACTTTTGCCCAATGATGAAGGCAGGGCGTAGCTCATGTAGACCGTCATGACCAAAGCAATCAGCCACGGCCCGAGTTTGCGCAGGGCGAAGCGCAACATGTCCAGGGCCTTGGGGTGCTGCGGCAGTTCTTCGGTCAGGCCAAAGCGCATGCGTACTCGGTGGCTGACCCAGATCAGCGCCGCGGCCAGCAAGCTCCAGACCATCAGGATCATGGCAAAGGCAAAGATGATCGGCAGCCATTCATTGGCCGGCAGCGCCAGTGCTGTCAGTTCATCCTGAGCCAGTTTGAGCTCTTCGGACCAGCGAGTGAGAGGGCTGTCTGCGCCTGAAAACTGTTTTTCGAAACTGGCCAGGGTGCCGCCGATCAGTCCCAGGACGCCTACTTCGGTGACTGGCTGGGCCTTTTTGGTGGCGTCGCGCAGCTTCTTCAAATCCGCCAGCAGTTTGGTGCGTTGCTGATCGTTCTCCAGTGACTTGATCACTTCGTCCAGGGATTGCCCCAAGGGCTCTTGCGCCTCCGGCTGTTTTGCCGAGCTGTTGAGCAGGCTGGGCAAGCCGACCGCCTGGGCGGGTGCCGTCGGCAGCAGCGTCATGAGGCAGACAAGGAATAAACACGGCAGGGCAAAAAGACGAGCGAACACTAGGCGGTCAACCTCGGGATGAGCGGATCGACCGAGTGTACGAGCCCGTCAAAATCAATGCGAGCCAGGGGCGAGGATTTATTCGTTGAGTTTGGCTAGGATCTTGAAAACCACGGTGGCGAGGATCATCAGCATGCCGATCCACATCGCGAAAACGCCGGCGTTCTTGTCGCGAAAATTGAAACCGATTGCCAGCATGATCATCCCGGCAAGAATCGGAATCAGCATGGCGTGAAACGAAGACAACGAGATCATGAGCGACTGCCTTGTCGAAAGGGGGTAGTTAAAGTCTAGGTGGCTTTTGAGCGATCGGTGGTGAACACCTGTAGGAGCATGGCATGCCAGCGATGGCTTCCTTAAGATCGCCATCGCTGGCAAGCCATGCTCCTGCACGAGCTACGGCAGTTCGCGGCAGGCGTAAAACGCGCTCAGCACTTTGACCAGGTGTGCCAGGTCATGGCTGCCGCACAGTTCACGGATCGAGTGCATGGCGAAGGTTGGCAGGCCGATGTCGACGGTGCGCACGCCCAGGTGGCTGGCGGTGATCGGGCCGATGGTCGAGCCGCAACCCATGTCGCTGCGCACCACGAAGCTCTGTACCGGCACTTCTTCGGCCATGCACAGGTGACGGAAGAACCCGGCGGTTTCGCTGTTGGTGGCGTAGCGCTGGTTGCTGTTGACCTTGATCACCGGGCCGGCGTTGAGTTTCGGACCGTGGTTGGCATCGTGCTTGTCGGCGTAGTTGGGGTGCACGCCGTGGGCATTGTCAGCCGAGACCAACAGGGATTTCTGGATAGTGCGCACGAACTCATCGCCTTCAGGCAGCAGGCGACGCAGCGTCTGCTCCAGCATCGGACCATCGGCGCCGCAGGCCGAGCAGGAACCGACTTCTTCGTGATCGTTGCAGACCAGCACGCAGGTTTCTTCGGTTTCGGTGGTCAGCAAGGCTTGCAGGCCGGCGTAGCACGACAGCAGGTTGTCCAGGCGCGCCCCTGCAATGAAATCGCCATGCAGGCCGATGACCGCAGCGCTTTGGGTGTCGTAGAAGCTCAGCTCATAGTCCAGCACCACGTCGGCGTTCAAGCCATGTTCGCGGGCGAGTTGATCGGTGAGCACGGCGCGGAAGTCCACGCGCTCATCACCGGCAAATTGCGCGAGGATCGGCGGCAGTTCGGTCTGGGCGTTGATCGCCCAGCCCATGTTGGCTTCGCGGTTCAGGTGTATGGCCAGGTTCGGGATGATGGCGATCGGCGCCTTGAAGTCGACCAACTGGCTCTCGACCTTGCCGTCACGGCGGAAGGTCACGCGGCCGGCCAGGGACAGGTCGCGGTCGAACCATGGCGCCAGCAGTGCGCCGCCATAGACTTCGACGCCCAGTTGCCAGAAACCCTGACGTTGCAGTTCCGGCTGGGGTTTGACCCGCAGGCACGGGCTGTCGGTGTGTGCGCCAACCAGGCGAATGCCGCCGTGAAGGGGCGAATGACGGCCCATCTTGAACGCGACGATCGACGAGTCGTTACGGGTGACGTAGTAACGACCGTTGGCTTCGGTGGCCCATGGCTCGCGCTCGTCAAGGCGTTGATAGCCCGCCGCTTCCAGGCGCTGAACAAGGCTGGCGGTGGCATGGAATGGGGTAGGGGAGGCCTTGAGGAAATCAATCAGGCCTTGGTTCAACTCTTCGCGCATAAGTAGCTCCAGACAGCAATGGCGCGAGTTTAACGTATTGGCTCACGGCATTGCAGCGACAATGCCGTTCAACGTGCGCCAGCTGCCGATTGGCGAAGAGGGCGAGTCAACCGGTGATCAGGTTGCCATTGAGGAACACTTCGCGGCGTTGCTTGCGGCCCACATATTCATGTTTGCTCGCGAGGTATACCTCGTTGAATTTTTCCTTCGATATCCCCGGGATCTGTCGAATGTACTCGTCCACCAGTCGGTCATAGGCGGCTTCGGTGATGAGCTTGTAGATATCCCGGTGATAGAAGAAGCCCAGTTGAAAACCCAGGGTTTCGCTTTGATGGTTTGTCTGGCCGGCAAAGCAGTTTTCAAAGTCGATGGCTTTGAGCGGAGTCTGTGGTGTTTGCGGGATCATGATGTTGCCAGCCCAGAAATCCATGTGCGTGATGTTTTTGCGCGACAAGGAACTCAGCAATTCGAAGGCGTCGAGAACGAATGTTTCGACGCTGTCCGGGTTGCGTTTAAGCCATTGCACGCCGTCGATATGATCGTCGAGCAGGCGCGTGATAATGAAGTATTCCTGGGTCAGCCCCAGTCGGTCCTTGGTGTAACCGAACCCTTGCAGAGGCGGCATTTGTACGCCACGGCGCTGCGCTTCGAGCGTATTGATCAATTCTTCCAGCGGCCAGTCGAATCGACCATTGCGCTGTGGTTTGCCAAAGGTCACGCGCACTTTTGCCTTCAGGGTATCCAGCGGCTGGACCTTGGCAAACAGTGGCGTATCGCCGGAGGCAAGCGGCGCACTTGCACGGGTGAGTTTGTGGGCGCGTCGTTTGTGTATGAGCTGTTCAAGCGCCTGTTGTGCTTCGGCTGAAGGTTGCTCGCTAAGGTGTAGCGTGGTGTTGAACAGGCAGAAGGTGAACGGGTAGTCGTCTTGGAATGTCTTGTTGCTGAGCACGAGGGCTTCCTGCCTGATATCAAAGTGCTGGCATTTTACGTTTCATTACAAATTCATGACAATAATTTCACGTCATTTTCACGGCGATTTGTAACAAGAAATAAAAAACGCCCTTCAATGGAAGGGCGGTTTTTGGTTCGGCGGTTGCTTAAAAAGGAGCAGGGCACTCGAAGCGCAAGCGTTCGCCGCTTTGCGGGTGAGTGAAGCTCAGCATGCTCGCGTGCAAACAGAGTCGTGGCCAGGCCGCCAGCGCTTGCTCGTGGGCATACAGTCCGTCACCCAGCAGTGGGTGGCCGATGGAAAGCATGTGCACGCGCAACTGATGGGAGCGGCCGGTGATTGGCGTCAATTCGACACGACACCAGTCGCCGCAACGCTCCAATACCCGCCAGAAGGTCAGGGCATGTTTGCCGAATTCATGGTCCACCACATGGCGTGGCTTGGTCGGCGGATCGTAGCGTAAGGGCAGATCGATGCTGCCACTGTCCAGTTCCGGTTGTCCCCAGCACAGGGCGGTGTAGGCCTTTTCGGTTTCGCGGTCGTGAAATTGCCGAGACAGCTCGCGATGGGTGTCCGGATCACGGGCCAACAGAATAATGCCCGAGGTTTCCCAGTCCAGACGATGGACGATTCGTGCTTCCGGGTAACCGTTTTCTTGCAGGCGGGTAATCAGGCAATCCTTGTTGTCATCAGCCCGGCCAGGGACGGAGAGCAGCAGGGTCGGTTTGTTCACCACCAGTACGGCGGCGTCCTGATGGATGATGCGGATGTTGGACAGCGGCATTAAAACAGCCTCGTAACAAACGCCAACGGCGGCTCAGGCCTCCACACTCTGTAGGAGCCGAGCTTGCTCGCGATGCAGGCAACTCGGTCTATCTGATAAACCGAGGTGATGCTATCGCGAGCAAGCTCGGCTCCCACAGGAGCGCAAGCCTGAACCGCCGTGGCTCCTGTCTGATCGACTAGCGATCTGGCAGGGTGATATTGAGTTCCAGAATCGAGCAGCTGCCCTGGTTTTCCAGAGCGACGTGCACGTCATCGGACCCGATATTGACGTACTTGCGGATGACCTCGACCAATTCCTTCTGCAAGGCTGGCAGGTAGTCCGGTGTACTGCGCTGGCCGCGTTCGTGCGCCACGATGATCTGCAGACGCTCTTTCGCTACCGACGCGGTGTTGACCTTTTTGCTGGCACGAAAGAAGTCAAAAAGATTCATTATCTACCTCCAAACAGGCGCTCGAAGAATCCCTTCTTCGTTACATCGAGAAAACGATGCTCCACGGCTTTGCCCAGCAGACGATCGACCGCATCGCTGTATGCCTGACCGGCATCGCTCTGGTCGTCGAGAATGACTGGCACGCCCGAGTTGGAAGCTTTGAGTACCGCTTGGGATTCCGGAATGACACCCAGCAGGGCGACCGCCAGAATCTCTTTGACGTCTTCGACACCGAGCATCTCGCCGTCACTGACCCGTTGCGGGTTGTAGCGGGTCAGCAGCAGGTGTTCCTTGATCGCCTCTTCGCCCTTTTCAGCGCGGCGCGATTTGCTGGCCAGCAGGCCGAGCATGCGGTCTGAGTCACGAACCGAGGACACTTCCGGGTTGGTCACGATAATCGCTTCGTCTGCGAAGTACATGGCCAGGTGGGCGCCTTTTTCGATGCCGGCCGGAGAGTCGCAGACCACGTATTCGAAGTCTTCTTTCAGCGCCATCAACACTTTTTCCACGCCTTCGACGGTCAGCGCGTCTTTGTCGCGGGTCTGACTGGCGGCCAGTACGTAGAGGTTTTCCAGGCGTTTGTCTTTGATCAGGGCTTGTTGCAGGTTGGCTTCGCCGTTTACCACGTTGACGAAGTCGTACACCACGCGGCGCTCGCAACCCATGATCAGGTCGAGATTACGCAAACCGACGTCGAAGTCGACGATAACTGTTTTGTGGCCGCGCAGTGCGAGGCCGGTACCGATAGCAGCACTGGTGGTGGTCTTACCCACACCACCCTTGCCGGATGTAACCACGAGAATCTTGGCCAAGGTGTTTCACCCCTAAGGAAAAAGGACATTTAGCCCCTGAAAAACATCTCTAGAAAAACTACTGCAGTCGGACAGCCTTGGCTGGAATTCGGTCCAGAACGGCGCTTACCTCGGGTAAACACTGCTTATGGCCTTTTTCCTACTTCGTTTGAGCCGTTTTCGCTACGTTTTAGAGATGTTTGGAAAATGCGGCAGTATCCGTTAAAGCCGAATGATGTTCAACACATCGCCCGACAGGCTGACCTGTACGCCCGCGCCCCACAAAGGGTCGCGACGCAGATCCTCCGAAACCTTGTAGTGGCCTGCGATGGAGACCAGTTCAGCGCTCATTTGCTGACAGAAAATCCTGGCTTTCGTGTCGCCTTTGACGCCGGCCAACACTCGACCACGCATCGGGCCGTATACATGGATGTTGCCATCGGCGAGAAGTTCCGCCCCCGGACTGACCGAGGAGATCACCACCAGATCGCAGCCCTGGGCATAAATCTGCTGCCCACCGCGTACGGGCGAGGTGATGATTTTCGTTGGCTTGATCGTCGGCTCCGGCGGTTTTTCCGGTTTTTTCTGGACTTGGCCTTCGAGCGGGTCCAGCGGACGCTCACGGGCGCCGGACGGTGGCAGCACCGGCAGGTCGACCGCGATGGCCGCGGCAATGTCTTCGATGCGGCTGGCACGGATCGCCAGGGTGCGCAGGCCATGCTGGCGGCAGACGCGCATCAGGCCCGGCAGATCGACTGCGCCTTCGCCGGCCGGGAGTTTGTCCAGGGCCAGCACCAGTGGCGCGTTACTGAAGAAGTTAGGCGCCTGGGCGACCTTGGCGGCCAGTTGACGATCGAGGTTCTCGAGGTCGTTACGAGCCAGTTCCAGCACCGTAATGGCGAGCATGCTGCCCTTCAGCTGGAACACGGGATCTTGGTCTAGCGGTTCGGTTTGGCTCATGGTCGGCATACAACGACTTGTCACTAAAAGTGCCGAGACTTATAACGAGAACGCCCGCGAGCCGCAAGCCGGGTCGAACGATGTAGAATGCGCGGCCATTGTCTTTCCGGAACCTTTAATGGAACGCCCGCGTTTTCGAACAGCATTTCTATCTCCACGTTTCTGGCCGCTGTGGTGTGGCTTGGGGCTGTTGTGGCTGATTGTCCAGCTGCCGTATCCGGCGTTGCTGTCGATCGGTCGCGCCCTGGGTGCATTGATGTATCGAGTAGCGGGCGACAGACGGCGCATTGCCAAGCGCAATCTGGAACTGTGTTTCCCTGAAAAAACCGCTGCCGAGCGCAAGCGCCTGCTCAAGGAAAACTTCGGCTCAACGGGCATCGCGTTTTTCGAAATGGCCATGAGCTGGTGGTGGTCGCGCGAGCGTCTGGCGAAGCTGGCCCATGTCGAAGGGTTGGAGCATCTGAAAAAAGCCCAGCGCGACGGCAAAGGCGTGATCCTGATGGCCGTTCATTTCACCACGCTGGAAATCGGCGCGGCGTTGCTCGGCCAGCAGCACACCATCGATGGCATGTACCGCGAACACAAAAATCCACTGTTCGACTACGTCCAGCGCATGGGGCGCGAGCGGCACAACGTCGATTCGCTGGCGGTGGAGCGTGACGACGTGCGCGGCATGCTCAAATTGCTGCGCGCAGGCCGGGCAATCTGGTACGCACCGGATCAGGACTATGGCGCCAAGCAAAGTATCTTCGTGCCGCTGTTCGGGATTCAGGCTGCTACCGTCACCGCCACCAGCAAGTTTGCACGGTTGGGCAAGGCGCTGGTGGTGCCGTTCACTCAGGAGCGTCTGGCGGACGGCAGCGGTTATCGACTGGTGATTCATGCACCGCTCGAGGGTTTCCCCGGCGAAACCGAAGAGGCCGATTGCCTGCGGATCAACCAATGGGTCGAAGGCGTCTTGCGCGAATGTCCAGAGCAATACCTTTGGGCTCATCGCCGTTTCAAGAGTCGCCCACCGGGCGAGCCGAAGCTGTACGCAAAACGCGGTTGAACCACCGTCCTTATGAGCACCATGGAGTGTTGCGATGAGTCCTGCTGAACCGGTTACAGGGTTGATTCTTTCCGGCGGCGGGGCTCGGGCGGCCTATCAGGTGGGTGTGCTGGCGGCGATTGCCGAGCTGTTACCGGTCGGCGCGAGCAATCCGTTTCCGGTGATCGTCGGCACCTCGGCCGGCGCAATCAACGCGGTCAGCCTCGCCAGTGGGGCGATGGATTTCCGTGGTGCAATTCAACGTCTGACAGCCTTCTGGCAGGGCTTTCGCAGTCATTTGGTGCTGCGCAGCGACTGGCCGGGTGTGATCCATCAGGCCAGCCGTTTTGTCACCCACAGTTTGCTCGGGATTGGCGCTCAGGTGCCGGTGGCCTTGCTCAACAGTTCGCCGCTGCGCAGATTGCTCGACGACAAACTGCAGATGAGCGGGATTGCCGAGGCTATTGCACAGAAACAGTTGCAGGCGGTTGCGGTGACCGCGTTCGGCTACGAGTCCGGTCAGGCGGTGACCTTTTATCAGGGCGGCGGCACCATCAATGCCTGGTTGCGCCATCGGCGAATCGGCGTCCCCACTCAATTGACCGTCGATCACTTGCTGGCCAGTTCGGCCATTCCGCTGTTATTTGCGCCAGTGAAAATCGGTGAAGAGTAT
Source organism: Pseudomonas sp. PDM10 (assembly GCF_014852295.1). Classification (NCBI taxonomy): domain Bacteria; kingdom Pseudomonadati; phylum Pseudomonadota; class Gammaproteobacteria; order Pseudomonadales; family Pseudomonadaceae; genus Pseudomonas; species Pseudomonas sp. PDM10. The sequence goes on from NZ_JACVBJ010000007.1 coordinate 230,501, forward strand.
TTCGGCGACGGCGCGGTACGTCAGTCGGCACCGATCAGCCCGGCGCTGCACCTGGGCGCCAGCCGAGTGCTGGTAGTGGGCGTCAGCGGCAACCCCCGCGGTGTCGACCCGGAACAACCGCTGCAACGCGCTTACACCGGCCAGCAGCCGAGCCTGGCGCAGATCGGTGGGCACATGCTCAACAGCACGTTCATTGACAGCCTGGAAAGTGACATCGAGTTGCTGCAGCGGCTCAATCAGTTCAGTCATCTGCTGCCCGATGGCACGCCGACGCGCGCGTTGGGTGTGGCGCCGGTAGAGGTGCTGGTGATTTCGCCGAGTCAGCCGATCGATGAGATTGCGGCGCGGCATCGACAGGAGTTGCCGGCGGCGCTGCGTCTGTTTCTGCGCGGGCCGGGGGCGACCAAGACGAGCGGGGCGGGGGTGCTGAGTTATCTGCTGTTCGAGTCGGGGTATTGCAGCGAATTGATTGATTTGGGGCGCAGGGATGCGTTGGCCAAACGCGAGGAGTTGTGCCGGTTTCTCGGGATAGCCGAGGCAGCGGTCACTGCTTGAGATTTGCGGTGCGGCCATCGCGGGCAAGCCCGGCTCCCACAGGTTTTGTGTCGTTCGCCGATGATGTGAACTAAACAGAATCTGTGGGAGCCGGGCTTGCCCGCGATGGCGTCCTTACAGACGCCGCCGGATCAGAAGTGCACCTTGACCAGGAAGCTGGTCACGCTCTGATCAGTTTTGAAACCCTGGCTGTCTTCGATGCCGTACTTGTTTTTCCAGTAGTCATACTCGACACCCACGTACAACTGCTTCTCGCCCAGGTTCAGCGCCTTGCCCAAGTCGTATTTGACCTGTGGATTGAAGTGCAGGTTGGCGTGGTATTCGCCTTTTTTGTTGACGTCGTTATCGACCACCCAGTCCATGAAACCATCGACCAGGATGTTCGAATCGCCCACCGGGATGGTGTAGGACCAGACCGGTGTGACCTGCCAGATATTGTCCCCCGGGCGGTCGCCTTCGGTATGACGGTTGTAGAAGTTCAGCTGGAAGTAGTCGAAGCCGGGGATGGCCAGGTCGAAACCAGGGCCGATCAGGTACGACTCGGTGTCGTCTTCACCGAACTCGTACGTCATGGCCAGCAACACGTCTTTGATCGGGCCGAACTCGAGTTTCTGATCGAAGATCTTGCCGAACGACAGGCGCGGGCTGATTTCACCGTAGTAGGTGTTCTCACCGGCGAAGGAATCTTCCTTGCCGTTGTAGAAGATCTTGTCGACGAACATGAAGTTGTCGCCGTATTTCCAGCCATCGGCGTGTTCGAAGGTCACCGTCTGCTGAATGCGCGGGTTGACCTGGAAGTCCTTGCCATACAGGTAGGTCAGGCTGTTGTTCTGCCATTGCAGCAAGTCGCCGGCCATGGCCTGGCCCCCGGCCAGCAATGATCCCGCCAGCATCAGGCTAGTGCACGTACGTTTCATTCGGTTGCTCCCAAAAAGTAGGTGTTCCACGTTATTTTTTTAAGGTCGGCGCTCTGGTGTGGCGCCTTTTTCTGTAGCTGTAAAAAATCATCCAATCGGTCAGCTTCAGTGCTGTTAGCAAGAGCTGAGCCAAGGCTTTTGAAAAGCCAAAAATCTCCCGCTCGGCGGCTCAAGAGCAGTCGATTGAGAGTGGTTTTGGAGTGCCTTGGTACCGTCCAGTGCCGGGATAAGTTGGCTTTCTGGTCAGGAATTAAATCCGGGCTTTTTTTTAGACCAGATTCGGGCGGCCGCGGAGAATACTGACTCCTTGGCCAGGTCTCAAGTGCCCCGCAACAGCGCACCGACGACAGGTTTGGAGCACGGTTGCGGATCATCTAGAAATGCACCTTCACCAGCAGGCTGGTGGTGTTTTCATTGGTGTCGAAGTTGGCGCTGTTTTCGATGCCGTATTTGTCTTTCCAGTAGCTGTATTCGACGCCGACGTACACCTGTTTCTCCCGCCAGCCCATGGTCTTGCCCAGGTCGTACTTGATCTGCGGGTTGAAGTGCAGGTTGGCGTGATAAGTGCCCTGTGAGTTCTGGTCGTTATCCACGACCCAGTCGATGTAGCCGTCGATCAACAGGTTCGAGTTGCCCAATGGCAGGGTGTAGGACCAGGCCGGCGTGATCTGCCAGACATCGTCGCCGGGACGCGAGCCTTCGGTCTGGCGATAGTAGAAGTTCAAGGTGAAAAAGTTGAAGCCCGGTACTGCGAGGTCGAAACCGGGACCGATCAGATAGGCCTCGGTGTCGTCTTCGCCATTCTCGTAGGTCATGGCCAGCAACACATCCTTGATCGGGCCGAATTCGAAACGACGATCGAGGATTTTGCCGAAAGACAAGCGCGGACTGAACTCGCCGTAATAGGCGTGAACGCCTTTGTTCCGGTCTTTCTCGCCGTTGTAGTAAGTGCTGTCGACGAACAGGAAGTTGTCGCCGTACTTCCAGCGGTCGGCGTGTTCAAAGGTTATTGTCTGCTGGATCGACGGGTTGACCGCGAAATCCTTGCCATACAGATAGCTCAGGCTGTTGGTCTGCCACAGCAGCAGATCACCGGCCATGGCCTGACTGGCGGCCAATAGACCACCGCCTAACAGCATGTTTGTCTGTGTCCGAATCATCTGTTGCTCCCTCTTGTTCTTATTTTTCAAGGCGCAGGAGTTTCCTCTGTGGGAGCGAGCCTGCTCGCGATGGCGTCGGTTCAGTCAACATTGATGTTGAATGTGATATCGCTATCGCGAGCAGGCTCACTCCCACAGGGGGCTTGTGGCGTTGGTGGATCAGTGCGGGTGCGCGTGGCAGTCGTTGATGGCCGCGCGTTCGGCGCCGCCGAGGATGTTGAACAGCAGGTTCAGCGACAGCGCACTCAGCGTGGCCATGGCGATTCCACTGTGGGTAATCGGGCTCATCCACAGCGGAAGGTGGGCGAAGAATTCCGGACGGACCACCGGGATCAGCCCCATGCCGATGCTCACCGCCACCAGCAACTGGTTGCGACGGTCACCGATGTCGGCTTCCTGAAGAATCTTGATGCCGGTGGCGGCGACCATGCCGAACATCGCAATCGCCGCGCCGCCCAGTACGGCGGGTGGAATCGAGGCCACCAGAAACGCCGCTTTCGGCAACAAACTCAACACCACCAGCAAACCGCCGGCGACGATGGTCACCGAGCGGCAACGCACGCCGGTCATCTGCACCAGGCCGATGTTCTGCGCGAAAGAGGAGTGGGTGAACGTGTTGAAGAAACCGGCGAAGAACGAGGCGCCGGCATCACACAACAAACCGCGACGCAGCATCCGTGGGCAGACGTCCTGACCGGTGATTTTGCCCAGTGCCAGGAACATCCCGGTGGACTCGACGAAGATGATCACCACCACCAGGCACATGGACAGGATCGGTGCGAGTTCGAACTTCGGCATGCCGAAATGCAGCGGGGTCACGAATTGCAGCCACGGTGCCTGGGCCATGCCGCTCAGGTCGACCATGCCGATCAGGCCGCAGAGCACGTAACCCAGGCACATGCCGATCAGCACGGAAATGTTGACCCAGAAACCGCGCATGAAGCGGTGGACCAGCAGAATGGTGGCCAGCACCAGCGCGGCGATGGCCAGGTAAATCGGCGAGCCGAATTGAGCGGCGCCCGCACCACCGCCGGCCCAGTTCACGGCCACGGGGAACAGCGACAGACCGATCGAGGTGATGACCGTGCCGGTCACCAGAGGCGGGAAGAAGCGTACGACTTTGGACATGAATGGCGCGATGATCATGCCGAAGAATCCGGCGGCAATGGTCGCGCCGAAGATCCCTTGCAGGCCGATGCCCGGCATGCCGGCCATGGCGACCATGCTGCCGACCGCGGCGAAACTGGCGCCCATCATCACTGGCATACGGATGCCCATGGGACCGATGCCCAGCGACTGCACGATGGTAGCGATCCCGGCTACCAGCAGGTCGGCATTGATCAGGAAGGCGATTTCTTCACGACTCAGGCCCGCGGCCTGTCCGATGATCAACGGCACCGCGATGGCTCCGCCATACATCAGCAGAACGTGTTGCAAGCCGACCAGGATCAGTTGCAAAAGGGGCAAGCGCTGAATGGCGGGTGCGTCGGGGATGCGGGCTTTGGATAGCTCGGACATGCAACACCTCGGATCTTTTTTATTCTTGTGATTTTGCGCATCAGGTTGACCGCAGTGCGGCCAATCGCGAGCAGGCTCGCTCCCACATAGGCAACGCGAATCCTGTGGGAGCGAGCCTGCTCGCGATGCTTTTCAACGATTAGTTGGTGGGAGCTCCCTGAACAATCCACGCGCCGATCAGGTCCCGCTCCTGCTGGGTCATCTGGGTGATGTTGCCCAGTGGCATGATCTGGCTGGTGACGGCTTGTGCCTGGATGCGTGCCGCGTTCTGGCGGATCTGCTCGGGGGTATCGAACATCACGCCGGCCGGTGCCGCACTGAACAGCGGGCTGGTCGGTTTGGCCGAATGGCAAACCGCGCAACGCTCCTGGATCACACTGTGTACCTTATCGAAACCGGGGCCGGCGTTGGACGCCTGAGCCGGTGCTGCGGCAGGTGCAGCAGGTTTCGCCGCTTCAGGTTTGGCACCACCACCGAGGGCAGTTTCCGGCAGCGGCTGGTACTCGATGGTGCCAGGCGCCTTGGCCACTTCAGGGGCGCTAGGCATTTGCGCCGGGCCAGTCACGTAAGCCAGGCAGATCATGCCCACTGCTGCGACGGGCAGGGTCCAGGCAAATTTGTGGCTGTCATGACGGGTGTTGAAGTAGTGACGCACCAACACCGCCAACACCGCGATCCCGGCCAGGATCAGCCAGTTGTATTGGCTGCCGTAGGTGCTCGGGAAGTGGTTGCTGATCATGATGAACAGCACCGGCAAGGTGAAGTAGTTGTTGTGACGCGAACGCAGCAAGCCTTTGGCCGGCAGCGCCGGATCCGGTGTGCGGTTTTCGGCAATCGCGGCAACCAGTGCGCGCTGCGCCGGCATGATGATGCGGAACACGTTGCCGACCATGATGGTGCCGATGATCGCGCCGACGTGCAGGTACGCACCACGACCGCTGAACACTTTGCTGAAGCCGTAAGCGGCGCCAATGATCAGCACGAACAGGATGACGCCGAGCAGGGCAGGGCGTTTGCCCAGGGCCGAGTCGCAGAGGAAGGAGTAGACGAACCAGCCGACGAGCAACGAGGCAATGCCCAGTGCGACCCCTTCAGGGCCGGTCAGGCTGCTGCCCGGTGCCAACAGGTACAGCGTCGGGTTGGAGTAGAACACCACGCACAGCAGCGCGATCCCCGACAGCCAGGTGAAATAGGCTTCCCATTTGAACCAGTGCAGGTTGTCCGGCATGGTCGGTGGGGCCAGTTTGTATTTTTCCAGGTGGTAGATACCGCCGCCGTGGATCGCCCACAAATCGCCCGCCAGACCACTTTTCGGGTTGACCCGATTGAGGTTGTTTTCCAGCCAGACGAAATAGAACGACGCACCGATCCAGGCCACGCCAGTAATCATGTGAACCCAGCGCACGCTCAGGTTCAGCCATTCCAACAGATGTGCTTCCACAGTCTTTACCTCTCGCCTGTCACTCTGTTGTCGAGTGATCAGACCTTCTCTTATTGGTGGGGGGCAAGGATCAAACGCTCATCCTCTTTGAAAAAATGCTCATCGCAGTTATTGCCTGTGCCACTGCGATCAACCACCAGGAAGTCATCCCGCTTTTCGATCGTCAGCACCGGATGGTGCCAAACGCCGCGATGGTAATTAATGCCCTGCCTGCCGTTGGTGACGAAGGCGCGGACCAAGCCTGATACAGGTTCATCGCCAAGTGGCGCGACCACGATCAGAAAAGGGTTGCCGAGCAGCGGAATGAAAGCCTGGCTGCCCAGCGGGTGACGCTCCAGCATGCTGACGGTCAGCGGCATATCCTGCGCGTCGGCGCGGAAGATGCTGATGATCGCCTTGTCCTCTGGCGTGGCGGTTTCCACCGTCGCCAGTTTGTGAAAGCGCATGGTCGAACCGTTGTTGATCATGAAGTGATCGCTGCCGTCGGTTTCGATCACGTCACCGAAAGGGGCGAAGGCTTCTTTGGTCAGCGGTTCAATCGTCAATGTGCGCATGCTGGTCTTCTTATCCGAATTCTGTGTTGTTGGTTCTGTTGCTATCGCTAGCAGGCTAGCTCCCACATTTGGAATGCATTTCCCTGTGGGAGCCAGCCTGCTGGCGATTGGGTTCAGCGCTTATTTAGCGACCTTGCCCAATACGCGCAGGCGGCTCACACCACCATCCGGGAACACGTTCAGGCGGATGTGGGTGATCGGGCCCAGCGCCTTGATCTGCTCGGCGAAGGTGTGTTCGGCGTGCATTTCCAGTTTCTGCGCCGGCAGCAATTCGCGCCAGAACAGCGATTGAGTTTCGATCTGGCTGTCGGTGCCGCCCTTCACGAAGGCGCCCTGGATCGAGCACGTGTCCGGGTAGTTGCCCTTGAAGTGCAGGGTGTCGACGATGACTTTCTCGATCTCGCCGGCATGACCCAGCGCGACGATGACCCAGTCATTGCCTGGCGTACGACGACGTGCGGTTTCCCAGCCATCGCCCATGTTGATGCCACGGCCCGGGTTGAGGATGTTGCTCATGCGGCCGAAGTGTTCGTCGGAGCAGGCGAGGGCGCGGCCACCGTTCAGGGCTGCGGCCAGGTCAACTTGCTCGTTGTCGCCCACAGCGGACCAGTCGCGGAACGGAATACCGTAAACACGCAGACGGGCCACGCCACCATCCGGGTAGATGTTGAAACGCAGGTGGCTGAACGCCTTGTCATTGCTGATTTCGTGGTAGTGGTGGCTGTTGCCTTGCAGCTCGACGGCGGACAGCACTTCAGTCCACTGGGTGTTGTCGTCCGGCTCGCCCGAGGCCAGGAAGCATGCTTCCAGTGAGGCCGACGGCGGGAAGTTGCCGGTGAAGAATGAAGTGTCGATGTCCACGCCCTTGATCGAACCCGGAACGCCCAGGCGGATCACGGCGCTGTCGTAGCCTTCGAAGCGCTTGCGGCGCGACTCCCAGCCGTCCATCCACTTGCCGTTATCATCGAACACGCCCTCCTTCCACACAGCCGGGGTTGGTTGGAACAGGCGGTTGGCATCAGCGAACCAGTCATCGGTGACCGAGATGATTTTGGTGCCCAGGCGGGCGTCGGCCAGGTTGACGAACTTCTCGAAAGGTACGGCGTAAGCTTTCATTCTTCTTGTCTGCCTTTAATTAGTTGGCTTGGGATGCTCGCTGCCCTGGGTGTCTTCGCGTTTTTAACACCCGGGTACTTTTTACAAGGGCAGCTCGCTATAGGGTCAGTAATCGGAACAGGGCGATCTTGTTAATCTCCGCCAGCGCGCATTTGAATTCGGTGTCGGCCGAGTTGTGAATGCGCGTTTCGAACGCCGCGAGGATCTGATGCCGGTTGCTGCCTTTTACCGCCATGATGAAGGGAAACTTGAACTTGGCCTTGTAGGCGTCGTTCAGCTCGGTGAAGCGTTGAAACTCTTCGGCCGTGCATTGGTGAATACCGGCGCCAGCCTGTTCATTCGTGCTGGCTTCGGTCAACTGGCCCTGGACGGCGGCTTTGCCGGCCAGGTCCGGGTGAGCGACGACCAGCTCAAGCTGACTGGCGTGATCGGCGCTCAACAGGATGTCGCTCATGCGCTGGTGCAGGGTTTCGATCTGGTCGATCGAAGCGTCCTGGCCCAGGTCAAAGGCCTTTTCGGCCACCCATGGCGAATGTTCGTAGATGTCGGCGAAAGCGGCGACAAACGCATCGCGGCTCAGGGTCGACGGCTTCAGGGTTTGGAAGTGGCTCATTTCGTGGCCCCTTGATACGGGTGGGTTTCGTGCCAGTGGCGAGCGATGTCGACGCGACGGCTGAACCACACCTGTTCATGACTTTTAGCGTATTCGATAAAGCGTTTGAGCGAGGCCAGACGCGCTGGACGACCAATCAGGCGGCAGTGCAAACCGATCGACAGCATCTTCGGCGCTTCGGCACCTTCGGCGTACAGCACATCGAATGCGTCTTTGAGGTATTCAAAGAAGTCGTCGCCCTTGTTGAAACCCTGGACCTGGGTGAAGCGCATGTCGTTGGTGTCCAGCGTGTACGGGATCACCAGGTGCGGCTTGCCGGTCGGGTTGTTCGGTTCCCAGTAGGGCAGGTCGTCGTCGTAGGTGTCGCAGTCGTAGAGGAAACCGCCTTCTTCCATCACCAGTCGACGGGTGTTCGGACCGGTGCGGCCGGTGTACCAGCCCAGTGGGCGCTCGCCGGTGATTTCGGTGAGGACGCGGATCGCTTCGAGCATGTGCTCGCGTTCTTGCGCTTCGTCCATGTACTGGTAGTCGATCCAGCGATAGCCGTGGCTGCAGATCTCGTGGCCGGCATCGACCATTGCGCGGATCACATCCGGGTGACGCTGGGCGGCCATGGCCACGGCGAAGATGGTCAGCGGAATGTCGAATTCCTTGAACAGTTTCAGAACCCGCCAGACGCCGGCACGGCTGCCATACTCGTAAAGGGATTCCATGCTCATGTTGCGCGCGCCTTGCAGCGGCTGCGCCGAGACCATTTCCGAAAGGAAGGCTTCGGATTCTTTATCGCCGTGCAGGATATTGCGCTCGCCGCCTTCTTCGTAATTGAGCACGAAGGACAAGGCGATGCGGGCATTGCCCGGCCAGTGTGGGTGAGGAGGGTTACTGCCGTAACCGATCAGGTCGCGTGGGTAGTCAGCGCTCACTGCAGTCTTCCTTCTTGTTCGTGGTAACAGGTTGTGTGAGGCGGCCTGCAGTGTGATGACAGGCTGGCGTCACAGCGATGGGCTGATTGTATACAACTTTATATCAACTTTGTAAGCCTGTTTTTTTGCATTTTTCACTGACTGTCATCTTCACATGTTATTGCAAGAAACCTGCCTGATTGGTCAGCTAATGGATAGAAGGTCCTTTGGCCCTATGGCTCGGCGGCAGATTCGGCGGGAATCCCGGAATGACGGGTATAGCGGTAAATATGTTGTTTTTATTGTGTACAATTTTTTTGAAAAGTGTCTTAATCAGTCGCTCGCCGCAGCGTTTCGTGCTCCGAATCGGTGCGGTCTCCTTTTCAACTGACTTCGGGAGGCGCGAGGTCTGACTGCTCCGCGCAGGCAGGCGCGCAGAATCAATGGGACGTTTGACTACTCACGTTTTAGACGCTGCACATGGTTGCCCGGGCAGCTCGATCAAGGTCGAGTTGTATCGCGTAGAAGGTTCGCAGCTGGAACTGGTGGCTACAGCCGTCACTAACAGCGACGGCCGGGTCGATGCACCGCTGCTGCAAGGCGATGACTACCGTTCCGGGGTCTATCAGGTTCAGTTTCATGCGGGCGATTACTACCGCACCCGTGGCGTTCAGCTGCCAGAACCGGCGTTCCTGGATGTGGTGGTGCTGCGTTTTGGCATCTCTGCGGAACAGGATCACTATCACGTGCCATTGCTGATTTCGCCGTACAGCTATTCGACGTATCGAGGCAGTTGATCCCCCAAGCAGCTGCCTCCTCCGAGAAGCGACTGCGCATATAGCTTCTTTGGTCTTTCGCCCGCTCACACTGCGGGCTTTTTTTTGCCTGTTGGAAAGGTGTCGCTTGTGCTGACGCCATCGCGAGCAAGCTTTGCTCCTACAGGTTTTGTGTCGCTCGCCTGCAATGTGGACGAAGCAAAACCCGTAGGAGCAGAGCTTGCTCGCGATGCTTTTGCTGTTTAGCGGCTCAACAGAGACGCAGCCCCCGCACCACTAAACAACCCCGCACTCACCCGGTTAAACCAGCTCTGCCCCTTGCCACTGCGTAAATACCGCGCCGCACCATGAGCACCCAACCCATAAGCCAACTTGCACAGCAAATCCAGCACGGTCCAGGTCGCAATCATCATCAGCAACTGCGGCAGGAACGGCTGCTCGGCACTGAGGAACTGCGGGAGGAAAGCGGCGAAGAACAGAATGTCTTTCGGGTTACTGGCGCCCAGCATGAACGCGCGCCCGAACAGTGCGCGAAAGCGTGGCACTGGCGCAGCCTGGGGCACTTCAGCGCCGTGGGAGGGCAGGCGCGATTGCTGCCAGCTCTGCCAGGCCAGGTAGAACAGGTACAGCGCCCCGACGATCTTCAGGGCGCTGAACAACTGTTCCGACGCCAGCAGCAAGGCGCCCAAACCCAGCGCCGACGCACTGAGCAAGCAGATCGAGGCAATCACGCCACCCAGAAACGCCGGGTAAGAACGACGCAAACCGTAATTCAGACTGTTGCTGATCATCAGCAAAGACAGTGGCCCCGGGATCAGGATGACCACCAGCGCAGCGCCGCTGAACAGCAGCCAGGTTTCCAGACTCATCACTTTCCTCCATTTGCACAAAAGCCTCACCCGACGGGGTGAGGCTGTTTTGAAACCTGCTTTTGAATCGTAAACGGTTTACAAGAAAATGAACTTGGCGATGAAGATCGCGCAGAGCACCCACAGACTGATGGAAATTTCCTTGTGCTTACCGGTACAGGCTTTCAGTACCACGTAAGTGATAAAGCCCAGCGCAATACCGTCGGCGACCGAGAAGGTCAGGGGCATCATGATCGCGGTGACGATCGCCGGAATGCTGTCGGTCGCTTCGTCCCATTCGATGTGCTTCATGCCGCCCATCATCAGCATTGCCACATAAATCAGCGCACCGGCGGTTGCGTAAGCGGGGATCATTCCCGCCAGCGGTGCGAAAAACATTGCCGCAATAAATAGCACACCTACGGTCACGGCGGTAAGACCAGTCCGACCACCAGCGGCTACACCCGCGGCACTTTCCACGTAGCTGGTGACCGGCGGAACACCGACCATCGCGCCGAATACGCTGGAAGCACTGTCGGCTTTCAGGGCGCGGGAGAGGTTTTCGATCTTGCCATCCGCGTTCACCAGGCCGGCGCGCTGGGCGACGCCCATCAGGGTGCCGGCGGTGTCGAACATGTGCACAAAAAGGAAGGCCAGCACCACGCTGATCATGCTGACGTTGAATACGCCGGCGATGTTCATGGCCATCCAGGTCGGCGCCAGGCTCGGCGGAGCGGACATGAGGCCCTCGTAGTGCACCAGGCCCAGGCCCCAACCCGCCAGGGTGACGGTGATGATGCTGATGAGAATCGCGCCGAACACTTTGTGGTAGCTGAGTACGGCGATCATCAGGAAGCAGATGGCGGCCAGCAGCGGACCAGGTTCGCGCAGGGAGCCGAGCTTGATCAGGGTGGCCGGGCTGTCGACCACGATGCCCGCGGTTTTCAAGCCAATCAGCCCCAGAAACAAGCCCACACCGGCGCCCATGGCAAAGCGCAAACTCACCGGGATGCTATTGAGCAGCCATTCGCGGATCCGCGAAAAGGTCAGGAACATGAACAGCACACCGGAAACAAACACCGCGCCAAGGGCGGTTTCCCAGTTGTAGCCCATGGTGCCGACCACGGTGTAAGTGAAGAAGGCGTTGAGGCCCATACCCGGTGCGAGCCCGACCGGCCAGTTGGCGTACAGACCCATCAACAGGCAACCCAGCGCGGCGGCGATGCAGGTGGCGACGAACGCGGCACCGTGATCGATCCCGGCGTCGGCCATGATGTTGGGGTTGACGAAGATGATGTAGGCCATGGTGATGAAGGTTGTCAGACCGGCAATCAACTCGGTCTTCACCGTGGTGCCATGCAAGCTGAGTTTGAAGATGCGCTCCAGCCAGCCATTGCGTAACGGCGGCGAGAGTTCCAGCGTCGAGGCTTCGGATTTGCGGCTTTCCACAGCGAGTACTCCTCAAGAGTTTTATTGTTATTTCCAGGGCCGGACCCATGAGGGTGGCAGCGACCCTTTGAGGTACTTGCGAATTTGTTGACCGCTTGGTCAGGAACTCGCACGAAGTGGATTATGCTTTTGTATACAAATAATGCAAATAATGTTTTTGATTTTGTAGACGAAAAGTTTGTTGATCGGGATATATCGCCGCAGAGGTGCGCTGGATGATCGTTCCCACGCTCTGCGTGGGAATGCCTCAATGGACGCTCTGCGTCCGCTTTGGGACGCGGAGCGTCCCGGGCTGCATTCCCACGCAGAGCGTGGGAACGATCGGCTACTCGGCTGGCGCTTGGGCTTTACCCAGCGCGAGATTCACCGCCAACCAACCATTCACCGCCGTCTCCCCTGCTTCGGCAAACACCCGCTCGAGCAATTTCACCTGCTCGCGCCGCAACGACTGCTCAAACCGCGCGCCATCGTCGGTGAGTTCCAGCAACCGCTTACGCTTGTCGGTTTCGGACGCGACACTGTTCACCAAATGCATCTCCACCAACTGACGCAGCGGAATGTTCAGCGCCTGCTTCGTCACCCCGAGCAACGCCAGTAACTCCTTGACGCTCAAGTTTGGGTAGCGCGCGATGAAAAACACTATGCGTTGATGCACCCGGCTCAAGCCACGACGCTCGAGCATTTCGTCGGCTTTCGCGGTGAACGCCTGATAACCGAAGAAAAACGCTTCCATCGCCTGTTGCTGAGTAGCGGGGTTTTTAAGGTCAAGCATATTGACGTATCCGTTCGGTCTGTCGTAATTTCGGTCAACCAGTTTGACTCATTTTCCTCAGGCCTCGCTACCGGTGACCCCATGGCATTTTCCGAACGTGTCTCGCGCCTTAAAAGTTCTTTGATCCGTGAAATCCTCGCCGCCGCCCAGCGCCCGGAAGTGATGTCGTTCGCTGGCGGCTTGCCCGCCGAAGCCATGCTGCCGAAAGTCGAGTGGGCCGACATGCCGCTGTCCATGGGCCAATACGGCATGAGCGAAGGTGAGCCGGCGCTGCGTGAAGCGCTGGCAGCAGAGGCGCGGGCGCTGGGCGTACCCTGCGAGGCGAGTCAGGTGTTGGTGGTCAGCGGCTCCCAGCAAACCCTCGATCTGGCGGCCAAGCTGTACATCGACAACGGCACCGAGATTTTGCTCGAAGCGCCGACTTATCTGGCGGCCTTGCAGATTTTTCAGCTGTTCGGCGCCGACTGCATCACGGTCCCGCTGGAGGCTGATGGTCCGAGCCTGGCGCAACTGCGTACTCGTCTGGAAAAACACCGTCCGGCGTTCATCTACCTGATCCCGACTTTTCAGAATCCTTCGGCCGTGCGCTACAGCGAAGCCAAGCGCGATGCCATAGCAGCCTTGCTGGATGAGTTCGGCGTGACCTTGATCGAAGACGAGCCTTACCGCGAGCTGACCTTCGACGGTGGCAGCGCCACGCCAATTGTCAGCCGCTTGAAAAAGGCCAGCTGGATCTACACCGGCACCGTGTCGAAAACCCTGTTGCCCGGGCTGCGAGTCGGCTATCTGATCGCCAGTCCGGATCTCTTCCCGCACTTGCTGAAACTCAAGCAATCAGCCGACCTGCACACCAATCGCGTGGGCCAGTGGCAAGCGCTGCAGTGGATCGGCACAGAGAAATTCCAGCATCACTTGAGCGAGCTGCGGGACTTCTATCGGGTCCGTCGGGACGCTTTCCAGTCAGCCCTGGAAACGCATTTTGCGGATTTGGCGGACTGGAATGTGCCGCAGGGTGGGCTGTTTTTCTGGCTGACACTCAAGCAGCCGCTGGACACGCGTACGTTGCTCAAGGCTGCACTGGCAGCGGATGTGGCGTTCATGCCGGGCGAGCCGTTCTTCCCCGAACCGGACAGCAATCCGGGGCATTTGCGCCTGAACTTCAGCCACATCGACCCGGCACGGCTGGACGAAGGGCTCAAGCGGTTGGCAGCGGTGGTGCGTCAGGCCCAGGCGGCGGAAGCGGCTTGAGGCTGCTGGTGTGAGAGGGTGCAAAAAAAACCGGCCAATGGGCCGGTTTATTTTTATCTGAAATTTGTACGGCTTCAGGCCGCGGCAAACCGCTTGTCCAGATAATCGATGATCACCTTGGACTCATACATCCAGGTGGTCTGGCCGTTCTCTTCGATGCGCAGGCACGGAACCTTGATCTTGCCGCCTTGCTCCAGCAAGGCCTGGCGATCCTGTTCGTTGTTCTTCGCGTCGCGCAACGCCACCGGCACGTTCAAGCGGCGCAGGGTGCGGCGGGTTTTCACGCAGAACGGGCAGGCGTGGAACTGATACAGGGTCAGGTCCTTGGCCGCCGTGTTGACCTGAGCCTGGACCTCGGCAGGGCGCTGTTTTTTGCCCGGACGGGTGATGAAGTCGATGAAGATGATCAGTTGGCCAAGGCCGACACGAAGCGCTTTAACGAACACGGTATAAGCCTCACAGGGGCAAACAGAAGGCGCGCAGCTTACCTGATTTTCGCAGGCGAAAAAAAACCGGCGATGAATGCCGGTCTTCTTCGTGCTGCGAATTACTTGATCAGGCTGAGAAACTCGCTGCGGGTGGCCGCGTTTTCACGGAACTCACCGAGCATCACCGACGTGATCATCGACGAATTCTGTTTCTCCACACCGCGCATCATCATGCACATGTGCTTGGCCTCGATCACCACTGCAACGCCGAGGGCGCCGGTGACTTGCTGGACCGCATCGGCGATCTGGCGGCTGAGGTTTTCCTGGATCTGCAGGCGGCGGGCGTACATATCGACGATCCGCGCGACTTTCGACAGGCCCAATACCTTGCCGCTCGGGATGTAGGCGACGTGAGCCTTGCCGATAAACGGCAGCAGGTGGTGTTCGCACAACGAGTAGAGCTCGATGTCCTTCACCAGCACCATTTCGCTGTTGTCGGAGCTGAACAAGGCACCGTTGGTGACCTCTTCCAGTGTCTGTTCATAACCGCGGCAGAGGTACTGCATGGCTTTGGCGGCACGTTTTGGCGTGTCGAGCAGGCCCTCGCGGGTGGCGTCCTCGCCCAGTTGGCCGAGAATCGCGGTGTAGTTCTGTTCCAGTGTCACAGAGGCTGATTCCATACGGGTTTCAGAGGGGTACTGTTTCTGTCTGTACCAATTGTGTGCCAATCAAGCTCTTTTCAAGCTTCCCGAGCTCGCCCCAGTCAGTGCTGGCGTTGATCCATCGGGCGTAGGTCGATAGCAATATCTGAACGCTATGACCGAGCTGAGTGGCAATAAACGCAGGGTTCATCCCCGACATGGGGCACATGGTAGCGTATGTGTGCCGGCAGTTGTATTGCCGGCGGGCGCGAAGCCCCAAATCGGTCATTGCGGCCGGGAAGTGTTTGTCGATCACGCTGGCCTGCCGGGTTTTATCCGCATCCCGCTACACCCTGTCGCCAAGGTGCAGCAGTGATGCTTTCCTGAAGCCTGTTTTGCTCATCAGGCCGAGCAGGTCGTATCAGGCGTGAGTGATCGACAGATCGCTGATGATGCAGACAGAACCGTCTAGCGGGTCGGTGGTGTCGGAGTAATCGATCTGGTTGTACACGCCGCCGTGGAAGGCGAGTGTTTTCGTGTCCCAGGTGTTGTCCAGACGCATGATTGCGGAAGTGGATTGGACGCCGTTACAACTAGCCGATACAGAGACGGCGCCGCTCGAGTTGGCGTGAATGTTGATTTTGAAAAGTGCACCGAGCGGTACGTTATCCAAAATCGTCGAGTTGACTGGATCATCCTGGAGGTAACTGGTTCGGAACCCCATGGTGATTTTTCCTTTGTTCCAGAACACCTTTACCGGAGGTCGTTCTGAGCCCTGCACATGAATCTGACCGATCACGACTTTCTGCAGCGAGTTGACTTTGGTCAGTCGCATTTCCTGGCGGTTCCAGTGGTCCGTTGCACTGGAGAACAGCCAGTAACCTGGCTCCTTCCACTCGCAGCGGGTTCGTAGCGTACTCTTGCTCGAGGCTCCAAGTGTCGGCGCCGTCATCTGCAGCGAACCATCGTCAAGCATTGAGATGACTTCGGGGCATTCGATCAGTGCGCGCCAGCCGATGAGCTCAAGCGCAATCGGGTTGGTGTCGGAGATTGGAAGCGGGGTAGCGATGGTGAAGTTGCTGATGTCTACAGTCATGGTTTTTACCTCAGTCCATTGATGTCGCTTTTTGCTCTGGTGAGCCTTGCGTTTGATGCAGGCCTGCATCCCACTGCCCACTCGGTGAATGGACAGAGGTGATACTTGGCAGCTTCCGAGCGATTTCCCGTTGGCTTGAATACGAATATGGGCGCTCCCATATTTGGTGTCAATGGGTATTCCCATATTTTATTCCGTACCTATATTCCAGGTGCAAAAAAGCCCGCGCTTGGCGGGCTTCTCTTGGGTGGGTGTCGACTTGCCGTATTGCACGTCAGGGCACTGGACGCTCCCGAATCACCGCAACTCAGTTCACCGTGAATACATCGCCCACCAAAAGACATGGCCCAGGATCGCAATCTGCTGCTCCTGGATTTCGGCGAAGGTGTAGTCCTCGTCCGGATGCTCGTCACGGTTGAAACTGCGTAGGCGGATCCCACTGGGCAGTCGGTAGACCTGTTTCACGCGGAGCTGGCCGTTGTGGTTGATCGCGTACATGTCGCCGTCGACGATGTCGCCCAGCGAGTTCTTTCCGACGTTCATGCCAACGGTAGCGCCGTCGCGCAGTACCGGGAGCATGCTGTTTCCGCTCACCACCACGCACCTGGCGTTGCTGAACTGCACGTTGTTGTGACGCAGGTCTTTCTTGAAGAAGCGCAGCCTGGCGCTGTCGCTTTCCGAGATCACGAAACGGCCTGAACCAGCCGCCAGCTCAACTTCACGCAGGAAGGGGACATAAACCTCGTCGTCATCCAGGGGCGTGCTGTCGTCCCAAGGCTGGATGTCTGACATTGAAACGCTTGGAGGGGGGCGATTCAACGGAGCAGCATCGGACACCCCTTTGAGCATGTCACCGACACCTTCAGCCAGCCACATCGGTGAAACGCCACACACTGAAGCGATCTGGGCAGTAAAGGCGGTTGCCTTCGACTTCCCGCGCTCGAGGTCGGAGATTGAGGTTTGGGTCAGGCCTGCGCGTTCGGCAAGCTCGGTCTGATTGAGCTTGGCGTGTTGGCGGGCTGCTTTGAGTCGTTCTTTGAATTCCATCTGCGGAGTATTACGGGAGCGCCTATATCATTGCAAATCGTTATCCCGATAATGTGCCAGGCGACAGCTTTATTCGTCGCGACCTTCCATCATGGTCCGTTTGAGCATCACATAAACCGCTCCGGCGCCGCCGTGTTTCGCCTGGCACGAGGTGAAGCCGAGCACTTGTGAGTGTTGGCGCAGCCAGGTGTTGACGTGGCTTTTGATCATCGGCCGCTTGCCGTCCAGGCGCACAGCCTTGCCGTGGGTGACGCGCACGCAGCGGATTTCGAATTTGGTTGCTTCGGCCAGAAACGCCCAGAGGGTTTCCCGGGCCTTTTCCACGCTCATGCCATGGAGGTCGAGGCTGCCTTCGAACGGGATCTGTCCGATCTTGAGCTTGCGCATCTGGCTTTCCTGAACACCGTCACGCGCCCACATCAGCTCGTCTTCCGGGCCAACATCGATGACGAACTGATCGGACAGCCCGTCAACAGTGGTGGCATCGGTGCGCACAGTGGCGGCCTGACGCAACTTGGCGATTTGCGCGCGGTCAGCTTTGGGTTTGCCGGTTTCGGCGCGATCGTGTTTGATCGGCTTGACGCCTTGGATCGCGCTTTTGAACAGGGAAAAATCGTCGTCTTGCATGTCAGCCTCCGCGAAGGGCGGCCAGTTTACCCAACTCGAGGGGAATGGGGCGCGAGAAAACGCACAGCACTCGGCTCAGTCGTGCTTTTTCATCAAATGCGGGGAGATGTTCAGCTCTTGCGACTGCCGCGAGCGGCGACGGCAGCGACGCCACAGCCACACGCCGAGGTACAGCACGAACAGGCCAATCGCCAGAATCACTGCCGAACCGACCCGGTTGGTATTCAACTCGCCCAGGGCGGGTGCGTGGCCGAGCAGGCTGGCTATGCCTGCCATCGACAGCAACACACCGCTCATCGACAGCAAGGCAGCCAATGCCGCGCCGATTCGAAAACGCCAGTTGCGTTGACCTTTGGGCCGCAAGCGGCGAGCGTCAAAACCATCGGATAACTTCATTCCGACCTTCCTCAATGGGTATCGGCCCTTCGACCGGGAGTTGACCGGGATGTTCCTGAGGCTAAGACAATTACAGCAAATGATAGACTTTTGCGGATGAGCGGCGGCATGGACCGCTCATCGAGCGTCGATCAGATCAGTTCATGAGTCAATGCGAGGGTGGCGAAGTTGTCCGCCATGATCGCCATTTCGGTCTGCTGAACGTGGTCTGCGCTCAATACGCCGCCCTTGTAAGGCAGGTCGCGAGTCGCGCAGGCGTCTTCTACCAGCGTACAACGAAAGCCCAGGTTCTTCGCGGCGCGCACCGTGGTGCTGACGCTGGAGTGGCTCATGAAACCGCACACGATCAGGTCCAGTGAACCGAGATTCTGCAGGCGTTCCAGCAGTTCGGTGCCGTGGAACGCACTCGGCAGCAATTTACCGATGATGGTTTCGTCGCCCTGTGGTTCCAGGCCCGGGATGAATTCACCGCGCTCACCTTGTGGATCGAACAGCCCACCGACAGTACCGAGGTGGCGGACATGGACGATCGGCCGGCCGGCTGCACGGGCAGCGGCCACCAGTTGCTTGATGTTCGCGACGGCAGCATCCATGCCGCTCAAGGCCAACGGGCCGCTGAGGTATTCTTTCTGGGCATCGATGATGACAAGGGTCGCATGGCTCAGAACGGCAGCTGCATAACCGCGGCCGCTGAGTTGAAACATCGTTTTTGGAACGGACATTCTGGGGCTCCTTCGGGTGGGGCTTTTGCGACATTGTCCTCTGGCTGAGCGCTTCTGTGAATCGCTACCATCGTAGGCGCCGTCTTTGCTGGCTCGCAGCCTTGTCAATAGGGCCGTTTTGTTCAATAGGCGGTCGAAAAAACAGATTAGTCCTACATTCGCCCCGGTAGTTTTCCCGCGTCGTCGAGACGCGTTTTGGCTGTTAGAATCGCCAGTCGTTTTTTTTGGAGTTTGCCCCGTGATCACTTCCCGACTTCGTACCCTGCGTGACCATATCCGTTGGGCCGTCAGCCGCTTCCATGGGGAGGATCTGTTTTTCGGCCATGGGACCGACAACGCCTGGGACGAAGCGCGCCAGTTGGTGTTGGGTGCCTTGCACTTGCCGTGGGAAATCGCCGACAGCTACCTCGACTGCAATCTTGAAGAAGACGAGCTGGTCAAGCTGCAACGCTTGCTCAAGCGCCGTATCGAAGAACGTATTCCTACCGCCTACCTGTTGGGTGAAGCGTGGTTTTGCGGCATGTCGTTCATTGTCGATGAGCGCGTATTGATCCCGCGTTCGCCGATTGGCGAGCTGATTGAAAAACGTTTCGAGCCGTGGCTGGGCGCCGAACCTGCGCGGATTCTCGACTTGTGCACCGGTTCCGGCTGCATCGGTATCGCCTGTGCCTACGAGTTCCAGAACGCCGAAGTGGTGTTGGCCGAACTATCGTTCGAAGCACTGGAAGTGGCCAACCAGAACATCGAGCGCCATGGCGTCGATGAGCGGGTGTACACGGTGCAGGGCGACGGATTTGATGGTTTGCCGGGTCAGCGTTTTGACCTGATCGTGTCGAACCCGCCTTATGTCGATGCGGAAGATTTCGCCGACATGCCGGACGAATACCAGCACGAACCGGAGCTGGGCCTGGCCTGCGGTGATGATGGTTTGAACCTGGTGCGTCGCATGCTCGCCGAAGCGGCGGATCACCTGACCGAGAAGGGCTTGCTGATTGTCGAGGTGGGCAACAGCCAGGTTCACGTCTCGGCGCTGTACCCGGAAGTCGACTTCGCCTGGCTCGATTTCGAGCGCGGTGGGCATGGCGTGTTCATGCTGACGGCGGAACAGTGCCGCAACCATCAGGCGCTGTTCGCTTCCCGCGTCTGACCCCGCAATGATCGTTCCCACGCTCTGCGTGGGAATGCCTCAATGGACGCTCTGCGTCCGCTTTGGGACGCGGAGCGTCCCGGGCTGCATTCCCACGCGGAGCGTGGGAACGATCAGCTACCGGTGCGTGGCAATCCAGATCAACAACCCCGCCTGAAACACCGCAAACGCCACCAGGCAGGTAATGGTAAAGCGCAGTCCGGTGTCTTCGCGCTTGTACTTGCTGACTTTTTCTTCGTGTTTCTTGAGTTTGACTTCCTGCTCGGCGAGATTTTGCTCGGCTTGCTGAAGCATCTGCGCCGCCTCAAGAATTTCCACGACCTGCAGTTTTTCCGTACTCCAGTCACTCAACAGGTCGCCGACCTGCACTTCTTTGACGCTGCCCTTCAAATGCTGGGCGTCGGCGTAGATCACGTCGAAACCGTGCATCCGCAAAAAGTGATCGCGGCGCAGGCGAGTGTCTTCGTTCAGCGCATCCTTGTTGTTCAGGTCGGTGCCGTCGACGGTGTAGCCGGGCCATCTCTTTTTCGCCCAGGTAATGCCCTGAGCGGCCATGAAACGACCGATCCCACGGTTCATCGGTTCGATCTGCAAACCGCTGTCAGGCCCGAAATGCACGCGCTTGGTGGCGTGATCGACCCACACGTCCAGATGATTCTGTTCCTTGCGCACACGCTGGCCGGGCAGCGCAATGCTCATGCGCATCAGGCTGTGTTCCTTGTTGTTGCGCTCGGCGTAACCGAATTCAACAAAGCGCAGCGGCCGTCCACCGGTGTTGCGGTCGGTTTTCAATGGGGCCAGACGGAGCATCTTGTGGTGCTCGGCGTGGACGTCCGCCCACGGCAGCTCGACCACTGGTGGTGCGTCTTTTTCAGCAGTGGTGTCGGGTGAAGTCTGGGTATCAGTCATAACGGCGAGATCCTGTCCAAGCTCTGCTTGCCGCCAGTCATAGCGCTGGCGACAAAGGCTTATCGGCCGTTTTTTTCAGGACTGGAGGGTTAGGGCGTTCTAAACCAGTTTTTACGCCCCTAACGCCGCTAACTGGCGCGAAGTCCGTCAATAAACCCGAGGATTCGCGTGCCGAGTTCTGCCGCCAGCGGCAATTGCGGATCCTTATAAGAGGCCAATTGCCGTTTTACATCGTTGGGCACGATGCGCATCACGTGGTTCATGCCTTCGATCAGCGCCAGCTCGGCGTCCGGTTTGGCGGCCTTCAATAGCCTGGCGTCACCGACACCGACCTGGATGTCGTTGCTGCCCTGGATGATCAGCGCCGGCATCTTCAATTTGGCGAACGCCGCTGCCGGTTCCTGGCGGAACAATGAAATCAGATACGGCTGCACGCTCGGGCGGAAAATCACCTGCAATTGCGGCGGTACGTTGTCGTCGGTGCGGCCGGCCTTGAGGCTGTCGAGCAGTTCATTGCTGCGCAGCATCAATGCTGGCGGCAGGCGATTGCTCAATTGCTGGCGCAGCACCTGATCGATCGGCCGGGCGCTGCCGGACATGGAAATGACCGCGGCGGCGTCCAGGCTCGGCGCCGCGAGGCTGGCGATCAGGGCGCCTTCGCTGTGGCCCAGCAGGATCAACTGGCCAAATCGCGGGTCGGTTTTGAGCTTGCGGCCCCAGGCCTCGGCGTCGGCCACATAGGCTTCAACCGACAGATTGCGTTCATCCGGGGTCGCCGCAAGGCTCGCCGCCACGCCGCGTTTGTCATAACGCACGCTGGCGATGTTGTGTTTGGCCAACACCCAAGCGAGACGCTTGAGGCTGTCGTTGCGTCCGCCGTCGGGGTTGTTTCCGTCACGATCTGTAGGACCGGAGCCGGAAATGATCAGGACAACCGGTACTGGTGTGTCGGACTTGGGCAGCAATAACGAGCCGAAAAGCTCGCCGGTGCCGGTGTCCAAGGTGATCGGGCGTTGCAGGACTGTGGCCTGTACAAAGCCGGTAAAGAGGGTAAGGCTCAAGGCTATAACTCGCAGCATCATCACGCCATCATGAACAAGATGCCGGTTGGACTCGCAGGCACCCATAAGGTTCGAGGATGAACTAGTCGGGTAGCCTGCGTATACTGGCGCGCATTACGTATTTGGTTCGAATTCACGGAGCGTCCTGCATGTCCGGCAATACCTACGGCAAGCTGTTCACTGTCACCACCGCGGGCGAAAGCCATGGTCCGGCGTTGGTCGCCATTGTCGACGGCTGCCCGCCGGGCCTGGAGATCTCTCTGGAAGATCTGCAGCGTGACCTGGATCGCCGCAAGCCCGGCACCAGCCGCCACACCACCCAGCGCCAGGAAGCCGACGAAGTCGAAATCCTCTCCGGCGTGTTCGAAGGACGCACCACCGGTTGCTCCATCGGCCTGTTGATCCGCAACACCGACCAGAAGTCCAAGGATTACTCGGCGATCAAGGACCTGTTCCGTCCGGCCCACGCCGACTACACCTATCACCACAAATATGGCGAGCGCGATTACCGTGGCGGCGGTCGCAGCTCGGCCCGTGAAACGGCCATGCGCGTGGCGGCCGGTGCGATTGCGAAAAAATACCTGGCCACTCAGGGCATCGTCATTCGTGGCTACATGAGCCAGCTCGGCCCGATCGAAATCCCGTTCAAGACCTGGGATTCGGTGGAAGAGAACGCCTTCTTCAGCCCTGATCCGGACAAGGTCCCGGAACTGGAGGCCTATATGGACCAGTTGCGTCGCGACCAGGATTCGGTTGGCGCGAAGATCACCGTAGTCGCTGAAGGCGTAATGCCGGGCCTCGGCGAGCCGATCTTCGACCGTCTCGATGCCGAACTCGCTCACGCGCTGATGAGCATCAATGCGGTCAAAGGCGTGGAAATCGGCGCCGGTTTCGCCAGCGTTGCCCAACGCGGCACCGAGCACCGTGATGAAATGACCCCGCAAGGTTTCCTCAGCAACAACGCGGGCGGCATTTTAGGGGGCATTTCGTCGGGTCAGCCGATCGTCGCGCACCTGGCGCTCAAGCCAACCTCGAGCATTACCACGCCGGGCCGTTCCATCGACATCCATGGCAACCCGGTGGAAGTCGTCACCAAGGGTCGCCACGACCCGTGCGTCGGCATCCGCGCCACACCGATCGCCGAAGCGATGATGGCCATCGTGCTGATGGATCACCTGTTGCGTCACCGTGGGCAGAACCTGGACGTGCGCGTGAGCACGCCGGTGTTGGGTCAGCTTTAATGGCTGATCTCACAGCCGCTGCGGTCTGATGGCTGTGGCGGCGCTCCCGTACTGGCGGCTCTCCAGTTTCTATCTGTTCTATTTCGCCTTGCTCGGTTCGACAGCGCCGTTTCTGGCGCTGTACTTCGATCACCTGGGCTTTTCCAGCGCGCGCATCGGCGAGCTGGTGGCGATCCCGATGCTGATGCGCTGCGTGGCGCCGAACATCTGGGGCTGGCTCGGTGATTACACCGGCCGACGCCTGGCCATCGTGCGCTTCGGTGCGGTCTGCACGTTGCTGACATTCTCGCTGATCTTCGTCAGCAAGACCTATGCCTGGCTGGCGATGGTCATGGCCTTGCACGCGTTTTTCTGGCACGCGGTGTTGCCGCAGTTCGAAGTCATCACCTTGGCACACTTGCAGGGCCAGACTAACCGCTACAGTCAGATCCGCCTGTGGGGTTCCATCGGTTTCATCATTACCGTGGTTGCCCTTGGCCGATTGTTCGAATGGCTCAGCCTCGATATCTACCCGGTGGCGCTGGTGCTGATCCTGGCCGGGATCGTGGTCAGCAGCCTATGGGTGCCCAACGCTCAACCGATTCAGAGCGAACGGTTGGCGGGGGACGGTTTTGTCAAGCAGTTGCGCAGTCCCGGGGTATTGGCGTTTTACGGTTGCGTGGCGCTGATGCAGATGAGCCACGGTCCTTATTACACCTTTCTGACCTTGCACCTGGAGCGACTCGGGTACAGCCGAGGGCTGATCGGTATGCTCTGGGCGGTCGGTGTGGTCGCCGAAGTCTTGATGTTTCTGGCCATGAGCAAGATCCTTGCGCGCTTCTCCGTGCGACGGGTGTTGCTGGCGAGTTTTCTGCTGGCGGCGTTGCGTTGGTTGTTGCTCGGTTCGTTCGCTGAATTTCTTTGGGTGCTGTTGTTTGCCCAAGTGCTGCACGCGGCGACCTTCGGCAGCTTTCACGCGGCTGCCATCCAGTTCGTGCAACGTAGCTTCGGCGCGCGCCAACAAGGGCAGGGCCAGGCGTTATACGCCGCACTGGCCGGCACCGGCGGCGCACTGGGCGCGTTGTATTCCGGCTACAGCTGGAATGCCCTCGGCCCAACATTGACCTTTAGTATTGCCAGCCTCGCAGCCTTCGCGGCAGCCGTTATCATTGCCACACGAATGCAAGAGGACAGGCCATGAGCCTCACCCGTGAGCACCTCGCCCAGGAAATCATCGATGCCGGGCGTTTTCTGTATGGCCGCGGCTGGTCGCCGGCCACCAGCAGCAACTACTCGACGCGCCTGTCGCCGACTGAAGCGCTGCTGACGGTGTCCGGCAAGCACAAAGGCCAACTCGGCCCCGACGATGTGCTGGCGACCGATCTGTCCGGCAACAGCCTGGAACCGGGCAAAAAACCGTCCGCCGAAACCCTGCTGCACACCCAGCTCTACCGCTGGCGCCCGGAGATCGGCGCGGTGCTGCACACCCATTCGGTGAACGCCACGGTGCTGTCGCGCCTGACGCCGCAAGACTTCATCGATTTCGAAGACTACGAACTGCAAAAGGCTTTCAGTGGTGTGTCGACCCACGAATCCCGGGTGCGTGTGCCGATTTTCGATAACGATCAAGACATTGCGCGCCTCGCCGCCAAGGTGCAGCCTTGGCTGGACGCCCATCCCGATTGCGTCGGCTATCTGATCCGCGGCCACGGTCTCTACACCTGGGGCGCGCGCATGAGCGATGCACTGCGGCAGATCGAGGCCTTTGAATTTTTGTTCGAGTGCGAGTTGAAGATGCGCTCGCTCTTGAACTGTAAAGCATGAACCGTTAAGGAGTTGCCCTGATGAGCAGCCTGTCCGTTTACCACGTCTCAAGCCCTGATTTACCTAACAAGGTGCTGACGCATTTCGAAGACATCGCCTCGACCCTGGCTGAGCAGGGCGTGCGTTTCGACCGCTGGCAAGCCACGGCGAAAATCCAGCCCGGCGCCAGTCAGGAAGAAGTGATCGCCGCGTATCAGGAGCAAATCGACAAGCTGATGACCGAACGCGGTTACATCACCGTCGACGTCATCAGCCTGAACAGCGACCACCCGCAAAAAGCCGAATTGCGCGCCAGGTTTCTCGACGAACATCGCCATGGCGAAGACGAAGTACGATTTTTCGTCGCCGGCCGTGGCTTGTTCTCCCTGCACATCGGCGATTACGTCTACGCGGTGCTTTGTGAGAAAAACGACCTGATCTCGGTACCGGCCGGCACCCCGCACTGGTTCGACATGGGCGAGCACCCGCATTTCGTCGCGATCCGTCTGTTCAACAACCCTGAAGGCTGGGTGGCCAATTTCACCGGCGAAGACATCGCCAGCCGGTTCCCGGGTCTTGAGGACTGAGGCGATGCCGATCAAAGCGATTCTCACCGACATCGAAGGCACTACCAGCGCGGTGAGTTTTGTGTTCGACGTGCTGTTTCCCTACGCCGCCAGACACTTGCCGGATTTTGTTCGCCAGCATGCCGCGCGTGCGGATGTTGCCGAGCAACTGGATGCCGTTCGCCGGGATACCAACGAGCCGAACGCCGACGTCGAGCGGGTGATCGACATTCTTCTGGGCTGGATCGCCGAAGACCGCAAAGCCACGCCGCTGAAAGCGTTGCAAGGCATGGTCTGGGAGCAGGGTTATCAGGCCGCAGAGTTGAAAGGCCACGTTTACCCGGACGCCGTTGAAGCGCTCAAGCGCTGGCATCAGGACGGCTTCAAACTGTTTGTTTATTCGTCCGGTTCGATCCAGGCCCAAAAGCTGATCTTTGGCTGCTCGCAAGCGGGGGATCTGTCACCCCTGTTCAGTGGCTATTTCGACACCACCTCGGGGCCCAAGCGTGAAGCGAAGTCCTACGAGCGCATTACCCAGGCCATCGGCCTGGACGCTTCGCAGATCCTGTTTCTGTCCGACATCGTCGAGGAACTGGACGCGGCACGCACGGCGGGAATGGCGACGTGCGGGCTGGCCCGAGAGGGCGGGGAGCTGGCGGGGCATGTGACGGTGGACAGTTTTGCGCGGATCAACCCTTCCGCCCTATAACCATATACCCACATACCCGCATAACCTTGTAGGAGCTGAGCTTGCTCGCGATGGCGGTGTATCAGTCAGCACTAATGACTCCTGATACACCGCCATCGCGAGCAAGCTCAGCTCCTACAGGGATCAGCAAGGATTGCACAACGTCAGAAACAACTCAGGCCGTGAAGCGAAAGCGCTCACGGCCTGTTTGTTTACAGCTCTGGAACGGTTTAAACCGAGTGATACGTCGGCAGGGCAAACCGCTGTTGGCTTTGCAGCATGGAAATCTGCGGCAGTTCGCTGGCCTGTTCGGCGATGTCACGGCGTATGGCACTGATCACCCAGGACAGCTGATCACCTGCATGCAATTGCTGGTAGGAAATCGAGCGTTTGAAGACTTTGCCGTCGGTGCTGCTCAAGGTCAGCAGAATGCCACCATCAGGACGTGGCTGGGTGGTCACTTCGAAGTTGGAGAACAGGGACGAAAATTTTTCTTGGATCAGGTTCATGTCTATCAGCTCCGTTAGCTCTTGAATGGCAAGCATGCAGAGGTAGTTGCAGTGATTGTGCCAGCACCTGATTTTTTAAAAATCCTTATATATCAATTAGTTGTCTTCTCAGCGTTTTTACGCTTTCGTGCAATCTGCATGAATGGCCATCGTGCATCCTGCATTTTGCGTGGTCGACATCGATTCGATGGAACCA
Source organism: Pseudomonas sp. PDM10 (assembly GCF_014852295.1). Classification (NCBI taxonomy): domain Bacteria; kingdom Pseudomonadati; phylum Pseudomonadota; class Gammaproteobacteria; order Pseudomonadales; family Pseudomonadaceae; genus Pseudomonas; species Pseudomonas sp. PDM10. The sequence goes on from NZ_JACVBJ010000007.1 coordinate 257,426, forward strand.
ATTGCCCCGCGTAAGCTCACGCTTTCGAATGCCGCAGACGTGGATACAAATCATTTCAAAAACCGCGTGTACAGCTCAGGAACCGCTGACGTATTTTCGGCCTCAATCAACGCCGCCCGAACAATAAAAAGATCGACCGGGAGCAACCATGAGCCGCACGCCGAACGACACGATTACCTGGGGCATGATGCTCCGCAAGCTGCCTTCCATTGCCAAAGCCATTCCTCGCGTGGTGAAAGGCATGAACGCCGCCAACGTCAAGGACCCGACCCAACCGTGCGGCCTGGGCTGGAGCTTTGAGCAAGCGACATTGCGCAATCCCGATGGCCCGGCATTGCTGCAGGGCGAGATGGCGCTGACGTATTTTCAGGTCAACCAGTGGGCGAATCGCATTGCCCATCATTTGATTGCCCAAGGCATCCGCAAGGGCGATGTGGTAGCGGTCTTTATCGAGAATCGCCCGGAACTGCTGGTGACGATCCTGGCGGTGGCCAAGGTCGGCGCGATCAGTGCGTTGCTCAATACTTCGCAGACCCGCGATACCCTGGCTCACAGCCTGAACCTGGTGGCACCTGCGGCGATCATCGTCGGAGAAGAGTTGGTACCGGCGTTTTCGGCGGTTCGCGAACGGGTGTCGATCGACGCGGCGCGCACCTGGTTCGTCGCTGATCGAGACACCTTCAGCCATCCGGGCATTGCGCCCGAGGGGTTCATCAACCTGATGACCGCCAGTGCCGACAGCTCCAGCGCCAACCCCGCGAGCAGTCAGCAGGTTTTTTTCGACGACCCTTGTTTCTATATCTACACCTCGGGCACCACCGGCTTGCCCAAGGCCGGGGTGTTCAAGCACGGCCGCTGGATGCGCAGCTCCGCGAGCTTCGGGCTGATCGCTCTGGATATGCACCCGGAGGATGTCGTCTATTGCACCTTGCCGCTCTATCACGCCACCGGGCTGTGCGTGTGCTGGGGCTCGGCGATCAGTGGCGCCTCGGGCTTTGCGATTCGCCGCAAGTTCAGCGCCAGCCAATTCTGGAACGATGTGCGCAAGTACCGCGCGACCACCCTCGGATACGTCGGCGAACTGTGCCGCTACCTGGTGGATCAACCGCCCAGCCTCGACGACAGCCAGCACCGGGTGACGAAGATGATCGGCAATGGCCTGCGCCCCGGCGCGTGGGGCGAGTTCAAGACGCGATTCGGGGTGAATCATATCTGTGAGCTGTACGCCGCCAGCGACGGCAACATCGGCTTCACCAACATCCTCAACTTTGATAACACCGTCGGGTTTTCCCTGATGTCATGGGAGTTGGCGGCGTACGACCACGACAGCGGCGCGCCGATTCGGGATGCCAAGGGCTTCATGCGCAAAGTCGCCAAAGGCGAGCAGGGGCTGTTGCTGGCGAAGATCGACGACAAGGCACCGCTGGATGGCTACACCGATCCGCAGAAGACCGAAAAGGTTGTGCTGCACGACGTGTTCGAGAAGGGCGACCGTTATTTCAATACCGGTGACCTGCTGCGCAACATCGGTTTCGGTCACGCGCAGTTTGTTGACCGTTTGGGCGATACCTACCGCTGGAAGGGCGAAAACGTCTCGACCACCGAGGTCGAGAACATCCTTTTGCAACACCCGAATATTTCCGAAGCCGTGGCCTACGGCGTGGAAATCCGCAACACCAACGGGCGTGCCGGGATGGCGGCGATTACGCCAGCCGAGTCCCTGGCGACCCTGGATTTCAGTGAGCTGCTGGCGTTCGCCCGTGAGCAAATGCCCGCCTATGCGGTGCCGTTGTTCCTGCGGGTGAAGGTGAAAATGGAGACCACGGGCACCTTCAAATATCAGAAGACCCGGCTTAAGGATGAAGCCTTCGACCCCGGCAAAACCGGCGACGATCCGATCTATGCCTGGCTGCCAGGGACCCAGACTTACGTGCAGGTCACTGCGCAGTTGCTGGCGGATATTCACGGCGGCGCTTTTCGTTATTGAATGCAGCGTTATTGAATGCAGCGCTATTGAATGTGGCTATGGCTGTCCATGAGAAAAAAGAAGTGACAGCCTCGGGGCTGCTCGGGAAACTGTCGGCTTTGCGAATAACAGAACGTGGAGTGCCCAATGTCAGACCAAAGCCGCCAGATGTCCCCCGAAGAAGCCGCTGAATTTGCCGAACAGGTATTCAACAAAGCGCGTGAGGGCGATGCGGCCATGATGGCCGCGCTGTTGACCAAGGGCCTGCCGCCGAACCTGCGTAACCACAAGGGTGACACCTTGCTGATGCTGGCCGCTTACCACGGCCACGTGGAGACGGTAAAAGTCCTGCTCGAGCACAAGGCCGACCCGGAAATCCGCAACGACAATGGCCAGAGCCCGATTGCCGGCGCGGCGTTCAAGGGTGATCTGGCGGTGGTCAAGGCACTGGTTGAAGGCGGCGCGCAAGTGGAAGGTTCGTCCTTCGACGGTCGCACTGCGCTGATGATGGCGGCGATGTTCAATCGCGTGGAAATCGTCGACTACCTGATCAGCAAAGGCGCCGACCCGAAAGCCAAGGACGCCAATGGCGTCTCTGCGCTGGATGCCGCCAAGACCATGGGCGCAGTGGACACCACGGCGCAGTTGCAGAAACTGCTTGGCTGATTGCAAATCCTGAGGCAACTAAAAACCTGTGGTGAGGGGATTTATCGGAATGCCGCACCACCCCGTTCGGCTGCGAAGCAGTCGTCAATCCGGTTGACGCGGTCTTCCTGAGAAGCATCGGTGACTGGAATGGGGTGGCTGCGCCACCCAACGGGGATAAATCCCCTCGCCACAGATAAATCCCCCAGTCACAGATAAATCCCCCTGCACACTGGTCAATCCACTGATCACAGTGTGGTCGGCCTGAATCGGGCGGGTCTCAATACACCCACACCTCAACCCGCCGATTCTTGATTCGCCCCTCATCCGCGCTATTGGCCGCCACCGGCATCTCGGCGCCAAAACCACGAATCTCGCGAAACACCACGCCGCTTTTCACCAGTTCCCGCCGCACCGCCATGGCGCGCAGTTTCGACAGCAAATTGGCCCGCGCCGGATCACTTTTGGCGTCGCCAAACCCCACCAACGTCACCTGCCGATTGGTCTTGTCACGCTGCTTTATATAGTCGAGCACCCGCGACAGGTCCTGCCGGGCCTTGTTGTCCAGCGTCGCACTGCCTTCTTCGAAACGGAAATTCACGGTCAGGCGCTGGGCGTGACGGCTGAGCGCCTGATAACCCTCCGGCATCAATGCATTCGGCGTGACCGTCATGGCCTGGACGGTCTGGGCGATAAAACCATTGGCCGCGACAATCGCCTGGCCCTTGCTGCTTTGGGCGAACGCCACCAATGCGTCGGCCCAGGGATTTTTCCCGTTGGGCGGCAGGTAAAAGAACAGCCGACGGGACAGCGGATAGTCTTCCGTGGCAATCAGGCTGTTGAGCGGCAGCATGGCTTGGGATTGGCCATCGGCAATCGCCACGGCTTTGGCCTGACGCACGTAAGGCAGGCCGATGAAGCCGATACCTTGCGGGTCCAGGCTGACCGCGTCGGACAATTGCTCGCTGGATTCGAACCGTTTTGCAGCGCTGCTCAGGGTTTTCCCACGACGGCTGAGGACCAATTCCTTGAACGTGTCGTAGGTGCCCGATTGGTCATCCCGCGCATAGAGATGAATCGTCCCACCGCTGCCGCCGAGTTCTTCCCAGGTTTTTGCCTCGCCGCTGAAGATTCGCGCCAATTGTTCGGTGTTCAGTTCATGCAATGGATTTTGCGGATGAAGAATGATCGCCAGGCCATCGATGGCGATGACCTGCTCGGCGCCGACGCTTTTAAAGTCGCCCAAGCGTGCAAGGTCTGCCCGTTCGCTGTCCTTGATCGGGCGCGAGGAGGCGGCGAGGTCGGCGGTGGCGGTTTTCAGGGCGGTGAAACCGGTGCTGGAACCGTGGGCCGCAATGTCCACCGCGACCCGGCGGCCCTGAACGGTTTCGCCGATGACGCGCAGCTCGTTGGCTGTGTCCGGGGCTTCGCTGTGAATCTTCAGCAGGCCCTGTTCGCGCATCAACCCCTCAACCAGCGCCGGGCCCAATGCCGCGCCGATGGTGTTGGAACCCTGGATGCGCAGCACCGGGTCAGCCTCGGGCGTCGGCAACGCGCCAGCCGACGCCGCCAGCGGCAGCCAGGCACACAGCATCAACAGGAACAACACGCGCAGCGTCATGCCAGCACCTTACAAGCCAAAGGAAGTGCCGGGAGAATAAGTCAGTAAGGTTTCTGAAAGATGACAGGGTGTGACAGATCGTTCCCACGCTCTGCGTGGGAATGCATCCTGTGACGCTCTGCGTCACTTCCAGAGGCGGAACGCGGAGCGTCCCTGGCGGCATTCCCACGCAGAGCGTGGGAACGATCAGCGAAACCGGATCAGCTCAATTCAAGCCAGATCGGCGCATGATCCGACGGCTTTTCCATCCCGCGCAATTCGTAATCCACGCCCGCATCCTTCACCCGTGGCAACAACCCGTGGGACGCCATGATCAAGTCAATCCGCAGCCCACGCTTGGGCTCATCCTCAAAACCGCGGCTACGGTAGTCGAACCAGCTGAAACGGTCGACCACCTCCGGGTTCAAGTGACGGAAGCTGTCCACCAGGCCCCAGTTCTTCAAACGGGCCATCCACTCGCGTTCTTCCGGCAGGAAACTGCATTTGCCGGTTTTCAGCCAGCGTTTCATGTTGTCCGGGCCGATACCGATGTCGCAGTCTTCTGGGGAAATGTTCACGTCGCCCATCACCACCAGCGGCTGATCGTTGCTGAACTGGCTTTCCAGCAATTGTTGCAGATCGCTGTAAAAGCGTTCCTTGGCCGGGAACTTGGTGGGGTGATCGCGGCTTTCGCCCTGTGGGAAATAGCCGTTCATGATGGTCACCGGCACGCCATTGGCATCGGCGAACGTGCCCCAGATGAAGCGGCGCTGAGCATCTTCTTCATCGGTGACGAAACCTTTGTGCAGCGCGATAGGTTCCTGACGCGAGAGCAGGGCCACGCCGTAGTGACCTTTTTGACCGTGGAAATATACGTGATAGCCCAGCGCCTGAACCTCGGCCAGCGGGAACTGGTCGTCGTGAACCTTGGTTTCCTGCAGTCCGATCACATCGGGCTGATGCTTTTCGATCAGCGCCGCCAGCTGATGGGGGCGAGCGCGCAGCCCGTTGATGTTGAAGGAGACGATCTTCATGGTCGGCAGTCCTGGCAAAAGGGCGATGCTAGCTGACATGTAGGAATGGGGCCAGTGTTGGGGTGAGGGGATTCACTGTGTTCTGTCAGATCTAAATTGGCAGTTAGGGCCCCATCGCGAGCAGGCTCGCTCCCACAGGGGGTGAGTCTGGTCTATACCTTGTGGGAGCGAGCCTGCTCGCGATGGCGGCATCACAGCCAACACTGATTCGGATCAGCAAGGAACTGTGCCAGCGCTATAGGCTCGTAACCAGAAGAGCGCAGTCATTTGACCTGTGCCAGGGGAGATCAACCGTTATGCCCGAAACCTCGACCGTCATCGCCGATATTCACATGCTCGACAGCGGCTATTCCCGCGAAGCGCGTTCGCTGTTGTACCAGGCTTACCGGCATGAGCCGACGTTCGGCTACCTGTTCGAAGCGGAGCGTCCCGGTTATGAGCAACGGGTCCGGGCCACCGTGCGCGAACTGGTCAAGCAACATTTCCTTCAGGACTTGCCGGCCATCGGCCTGCTGGTCAACGACCGGTTGATCGGCATCGCGCTGATCGCGCCGCCGCAACGTCGCCTGGGCATCACCGAAAGTTGGGCCTGGCGTCTGCGCATGGTGCTCAGCACCGGGTTCCGCTGCACCCGACGCTATCTCGAGTATCACGATGCCGTGATGGCTTGCGTGCCGTCCGATTCGGTGCACCTGCTGCCATTGCTGGGGGTTCATCCGCAATTCCAGGGCAAACACTTTGGCGAACAGTTGCTGCAAGCGGTGCACAACTGGTGCGCGGTGGATGAGCACTCCGAGGGCGTCATCCTCGATACCGGGAATCCTCGTTACCTGGAGTTCTATAAGCGCCAGGGCTATGAGGAAATTGGTGAGGTCGCCGTAGGACCGATTCGCGAACACGTGTTTTTCCACGCCAATCCGCAGGTGTTACAAACAGCAACGGCATAAAGGTAGAACTTTCACCGCACGCCAGGCTCTATCACGCTCCCAAGCTCGTGATAGCATCCGCGCCTATGAAGTTTCCAGGAAGAATTACCAGCGGTGTGCTGATGCTGATTACCAGCTGCGCGGCGCTGGCGCAAAGTGAATTGGATGTGCGGATCAAACCGTCCAACGATGAACTGAAAGCCAATATAGAGGGCTATATCGGCAGCCTCGGCGATCGAGACGAAGAAGCCTTGCTGCGCTTCAGTCGGGGCGCCGAAGAACAGGCGCGCAAGGCCGCCCAGGCCTTGGGTTATTACCAGCCGCAGATCGACTCGGATGTGAAGGGCGGCAAGACGCCGCGCCTGGTGCTGAACATCGATCCCGGCGAGCCGGTGCATTTGCGCAACGTCACTATTCGCATCGACGGCCCGGCCGCCTCCCTCAAATCATTTCGTGTACCCAAAAGCAATGCGCTGAAAACCGGCGCAGTGCTCAACCATGGCCATTACGAAGACGCCAAGCGCCTGATTCAGAATCAGGCCTCGCGCTACGGTTATTTCAGTGGTTATTTCAGCAGCCAGAAATTGTTGGTCGACCCGCGAGCCGGCGTTGCCGACATCGAACTGATCTACAACAGCGGCCCGCGTTATTCACTGGGTAAGGTCAGTTTCGAGGGTGATACGCCGTTCGACGAAGACCTGCTGCAACGCATGGTGCCGTTCAAGGCCGGCGCGCCTTATGACTCCGAACTGATCGCCGAACTCAATCAGGCCATGCAATCGAGCGGCTATTTCGAAAGCGTGCGGGTGGATGCGGCGCCGACGGCGTCCAAGAACGACGTGATCCCGGTGGACGTCAAACTCGAAACCCGCAAACCACGGACCATGGGCCTCGGGCTGGGTTTTTCCACCGACGTCGGCCCACGGATCAAGGCCAACTGGACCCGGCACTGGGTCAACCCTCAGGGGCACAGCTATGGCTGGGAGACCGAAGTTTCGGCGCCTCGGCAGAACGTCGGTGTGTTCTACGACATTCCCCTGGACCCACCGCTGACCGACAAGCTGCGGTTCGCCGGTGGCTATCAGAATGAAGAAATTGCCGACAAGGACTCCCTCAGCAAACTGCTGACCCTCGGCCCCGAGTGGCACAGCAAGCTGCCCAGCGGTTGGCAGCGAGTGGTATCGCTCAAGTGGCAGCGCGAGGAATACAGGCTCGGCGACGACTCGGGGCTCAGCACGTTGCTGATGCCTGGCGTCAGCTATTCCTACCTTAAAAGTGATAACCGCATCGACCCGCACAACGGTTATCGCCTGGGATTCGAGACCAAAGTGGCCAAGGAAGGTTTGGGCTCCGACACCAACCTGATTTACGGCACCGCGTTGGTGAAAGGCTTGACCACGGTCTTCGACAAACACCGCTTCCTCGGTCGGGTACAGGTCGGCGGCAGCGCCACCAACGGCTACAAATCGGTGCCGCCGTCGCTGCGCTTCTTCGCCGGTGGCGATCAGAGCGTGCGCGGTTACGACTATCAGAGCCTGTCCCCGGAAAACTCCGAGGGCGATCGCATCGGTGGCCGCTACATGATCGCCGGCAGCGTCGAGTATCAATATTCCATCGCCGAAAAATGGCGGGTCGCGACCTTCATCGACCAAGGCAACTCCTTCAATACCCTCGAACTGCCGAACCTCAAGACCGGCGTCGGTATCGGCGTGCGCTGGGTCTCGCCGGTGGGCCCGATACGCCTCGACCTGGCCCATGCGATGGACGACGAGGGCGGCATTCGACTGCACTTTTCCATGGGGCCTGAGCTGTGAATCGTGGTTTGAAGATAACGCTGTTGGCGATTCTGGCGCTGCTGATGCTGGTCGTCCTGACCGTGGCCACGGTGCTTGGCACGGCGGCGGGCAGTCGTTGGGCGCTCGGCTTTGTGCCGGGTTTGACCGTCGAGAACTTCCAGGGCCGTTTAGGCGGGCAATGGAGTGCCGACCATGTGCTGTGGCAGCAGGACAGCAGCCGGGTTGAGCTGGGCAAGGTGATTTTCGCCTGGTCGCCGCTGTGCCTGACGCGCATGACCCTGTGCATCGAGCAATTGAAAGCCGATCAGGTCAGCCTGCAATTCCCGCCAGGCACAGAAGAAGAAAGCAGCGGGCCGATCAGTCTCCCGGATCTGAAGTTGCCCTTGGCCATCGAGCTGGGCGATGTCCAGGTCGGCAGCCTGCTGTTCAACGGCAGCGAAGAACTCAAGGGCCTGCAACTGGCGGCGCACTGGACAGCCAACGGTTTGCAGATCGATTCCGTTCATTTGCAAAGGGATGACCTGAGCCTGAATCTTTCAGGCCTGCTGCAACCCAGCGGTAACTGGCCGCTCAAGGCCGAAGGCAAACTGACCTTGCCAGCTCCCGGTACCGGGCCCTGGACACTGGCCCTGAAGGTCGACGGCGATCTGCTGAAAACCCTGAACCTGAAAGCCGACAGCAGCGGTTACCTGAACGGACAATTGACCGGCGAACTGCAACCGCTGGTGGAAAACCTGCCGGCCAAAGTGCGGATCACCGCTGACGGCTTCAAGCCTGGTGCCGATCTGCCAGACACCCTGCAACTCAACCAACTGGAACTCACCGGCGACGGTGACCTGAAAAACGGTTACCAGTTGCTCGGCAAAGCCACGTTGCCTGGTGAAAAAGGCCCGGTCGCGTTGCTGCTGCAAGGCAAGGTCGATGCTAATGGCGCTCAGATCGCCGGATTGGACCTCACGGCCAACGACAAGCAACGCCTGAAACTCACCGGCAACCTCGACTGGAGCAAAGGCCTGAGCGCCGATGCCAAGATCGACTGGCTGGATTTTCCGTGGCACAGCCTCTATCCACTGATCGACGAGCCCGAAGTGGCGTTGCGCAGTTTCAACGGTGAAGTCTCCTACACCGACGGTAAATACCTGGGCAGCTTCAAAGCCGCACTCGACGGCCCGGCCGGGGCGTTCAGCCTGACCAGCCCGTTCAGCGGCGACCTGACGAAGATCTACCTGCAACAAATTCAACTCGAAGCCGGGCAGGGCAAGGCCGAAGGGCACCTGAACCTGCAATTCGCCGACGGCATTGCCTGGGACACGGCGCTGGACTTGTCGGCGATCAACCCGGCGTACTGGGTCGCGGAGTTGCCGGGAACCCTGGCCGGACCGTTGCGCAGCAAGGGCGAGATGAAGAATGAAAAACTCAGCCTGACCGCTGATCTCGACTTGAAAGGCAAACTGCGCGGCCAACCGGCAGTAATCCAGGCCAAAGCCGATGGCGGTGGCGAGCAATGGAACCTCAGCGCGTTGCAAATTCGCCTCGGCGACAACAGCATCAACGGCAAGGGCAGCCTGCAACAGAAGCTCGCCGGTCAGATCGATATCAAGCTGCCGCGCCTGGCTCAGTTGTGGCCGCAACTGCGCGGCCAGCTCAATGGTCGCGTCGATGTCGCCGGGACACTCAAGGCCCCGCAAGGCAAGCTCGGACTGCAAGGCACGCAACTGGCCTTCGAAGACAATCGCCTGCAAAGCCTGAATCTGGATGCCACCCTCGACAGTGCGCAACGGGCGAAAATCGACCTCAAAGGCAGCGGCATTCAGGCCGGTGAAACGTCGCTGGGCACGCTGACCGCCAGCGGGCAGGGCGATATCAAAAACCAGAAACTCACCCTCGACCTGCAAGGGCCGAAGCTGAAACTCGCTCTCGGCCTCGACGGCAATCTGGACCAAGGCAATTGGCGTGGGCGCCTGGCCAGCGGCGATATCCAGGCCGGCGGTCAAGACTGGAAACTGCAAGGTCCGGCGAAGCTTGAACGGCTGGCGGACGGCAAGATCAATTTTGGCGCTCACTGCTGGACGTCCGGCCCGGCCAGCCTGTGCGGCGAGGATCAGCGCCTGATGCCTGAGCCGAAGCTGCGTTATCACCTCAAACAGTTCCCGATCGACAGCCTGGCGCAGTGGTTGCCCAAGGATTTCGCCTGGAAGGGCCGGCTCAACGCCGACCTGCAACTGGACCTGCCGGCCAGCGGCCCGAACGGCCAGATCAGCGTTGATGCCAGCGGCGGCACGTTGCGCATCAAGGAAAAGGACCAGTGGCTGGACTTCCCGTACCAGACCCTGAAACTCAACAGCAAACTCACGCCCAAGCGCATCGACACTGACCTCAACTTCGTCGGCGGCAAGCTCGGTGAGCTGATGCTCCAGGCGCAAATCAATCCGTTGCCGAAGGACAAACCACTGACCGGCTCGTTCCGCCTGAGTGGTCTGGATCTGTCGGTGGCGCGGCCATTCGTGCCGATGGTCGAGAAACTGACCGGACGCTTGAATGGCAGCGGCACGCTCGCCGGTACGCTGCTGGCGCCGCAGGTCAACGGCAATCTACTGCTCAGCGATGGCGAGATTTCCGGGCCTGAACTGCCAATGGACCTCGAAGCGCTGCAACTACAAGCCGTGATTGCTGGTGAAAATGTGCAATTGAATGGCGGCTGGAAAAGCGGCAAGACCGGGCAGGGCACTTTGAGCGGCAACATCGCCTGGGGTCAGGCATTGGTGGTGGATCTGGCGCTCAAAGGCACGCAATTGCCCGTCACCGTCGAGCCCTACGCCAAGCTGGAAGTGGCGCCGGACCTGAAGATTTCGATGAAGGACGACAAACTGGCGATCGTCGGCAAGGTGCTGGTGCCAAAAGGCGAGATCACCGTGCGCGAGTTGCCGCCATCGACGGTCAAGGTGTCCGATGACACGGTGATCGTTGGTCAGCAGACCGAAGAGGGCAAACCCCCAATGGCCATGGCGATGGACATCGATGTGGTGGTCGGTCAGGACAAACTCAGCTTCGCCGGGTTTGGCCTGACCGCCAACCTGCAAGGTCATGTGCACATCGGCGACAACATGGACACCCGCGGCGAGCTCTGGCTCAACGATGGGCGTTATCGTGCCTACGGTCAGCGGTTGACCGTGCGCCGGGCGCGTTTGCTGTTTGCCGGCCCGATCGATCAGCCGTATCTGGACATCGAAGCGATTCGCCAGACCGACGACGTGATCGCCGGCATTCGCCTGAGCGGCAGCGCGGAGCAGCCGACCACACAGATCTTCTCCGAGCCGGCGATGAGTCAGGAGCAGGCCTTGTCCTATCTGGTGCTGGGGCGTCCGTTGGCCAGTAACGGTGAAGACAACAACATGCTCGCCCAAGCGGCGCTCGGGTTGGGGTTGATGGGCAGTTCGGGAGTGACCAGCGGCTTGGCAAAAAACCTGGGGATTCAGGATTTCCAGCTCGATACCGAGGGTAGCGGCAACGCCACCAGCGTGGTCGCCAGCGGCAATATCTCCGAGAAGCTCAGCCTGCGTTATGGGGTTGGCGTGTTCGAGCCGGCCAACACCATCGCCTTGCGTTACAAGCTGAGCAAAAAGGTCTACCTCGAAGCGGCGGGCGGCGTGGCCAGTTCGCTGGACATCTTCTATAAGCGGGATTTCTAGACTCCTGCTCCTCCAAAACCGAGTCGCTCCCATCGCGAGCAGGCTCGCTCCCACAAGGATCACACCGAACCTGTGGGAGCGAGCCTGCTCGCGATAGCGGTCTGACGGCTGCCATTTATCAACTAAATAGCAAGCAACCTAACTATTACGTTGACATTTGCTGCCTAGGCAGTAACATCTCGACATACATTCTCTGCCTAGGCAGCTAATCGGTGGTCAGATGAAGCATTTCACCCCAGACGAATTCCACACGTGCCATCTCGGCCTCTTGCTCGGGCGCGCTGCGCTGCTCAAGGACCGGATCATCGACACGCATATGGAACCCCACGGCATCACCGCCGCGCAGTTCAAAGTGCTGATCATCATGGCCCAGTTCGGCGTCGATACCCCGGCCGAGCTGTGCCGTCACCTGTCGCTGGACAGCGGATCGATGACCCGCATGCTCGATCGTCTGGAACAGAAAGGCTTCCTCGCCCGCCAACGCTCCGAGGCGGATCGCCGTCAGGTTCAGCTGGTGCTGACCGAGCAAGGCCAGCAGTTGACTGATCGCCTGCCGGAGATCGGTGCCGACGCCATGAATGAACTGGCTGGCGCGATCACCCCAGAGGAGCTGCAAACCCTGGAACAGATCCTCAAGAAAATTCTGGTGGCAGCCGGTGACTCGATCACCCTGCTGCGGGTAGGTGACAAATGAGCAGTAAAACCCTGCGTACCGGCCTGAGCCTGGTGCTGGCGGCCATGACCCTGGCCGGTTGCGCCAGCTACAGCGGCCTGACCACCGAAGGCAAAAGCCTGGATGCGAAAACCCTCAAGGCCGGGCAATCCCTCAGCGGCGTGACCCTGTCGCCCGCGGCCTGGCCGAAAAGCGATTGGTGGAAAAGCCTCTGCGACCCACAGCTCGACGGCTTGATCCGCGAAGCCCTGCACGACAGCCCCGACATGCAAATTGCCGACGCCCGCGCCCACCAGGCCAGCGCTGCCGCTTATGCAGCGGATGCCGCGCGCATGCCGACTCTTGATGCCAGCGCTGGTGTCAGCCGTTCGCGTCTGGCCCGGGATCAGGACCCGAGCGGGCAGGGCGGCACGTACTCCACCGTGCGCAACCTCAGCGCCAGTTTCAATTACAACTTCGACCTCTGGGGCGGTCAGCGTGATGCCTGGGAAGCCGCATTGGGTCAGGCCCGTGCTGCCGAAGTCGATCAACAGGCCGCTCAGCTGACGTTGTCCGCCGACGTCGCTCGCGCCTACAGCGATCTGGGTCAGGCGCACATCGTCTACGACCTGGCCAGTGAAGACCTCAAACGCACCAAACAAATGCTCGACCTGAGCCAGCGTCGCCTGAGCTCGGGGATCGACAGCCAGTACCAGTTCCAGCAAACCGAAAGCCTGGAAGCCACGTCTGAAGCCAGCCTGATCGACGCCGAAAAACGCCTGCAAAGCGCGAAAATCGCCTTGGCCGTCTTGCTCGGCAAAGGCCCGGATCGCGGCAATGAAATCGCCCGGCCGAAAATCCTCCAGGCCAGCGCCGTTGCGTTGCCCTCGGTGCTGCCGGCCGAGTTGCTCGGTCGACGTCCAGACCTGGTGGCCGCGCGTTGGCGGGTCGAGGCGGCGAGCAAGAACATCGACGCCGGCAAAACCCGCTTTTACCCCAACCTCAACCTGAGCGCCGCGGCCGGTGCCGAGTCGTTGCTGGGCGATGCGATGTTCGGTTCAGCCAGTCGCTTCTTCAACATTGCACCAACGATCTCGGTGCCGATTTTCGACGGCGGCCGCCTGCGCGCCGACCTCGATTCCCGCGACGCCGATTACGACCTCGCGGTGGCGCAGTACAACAAAAGCCTGGTGAAAGCCCTGGGCGATGTCAGCGACACCATCAACCAGTTGCGCGATATCGGCCGGCAGATCGGGACACAGCAGCGCGCCACCGACATTGCCCGGGATTCTTACAACACCGTGGTCCAGCGGTACGGTTCCGGCATCGGGAATTACCTGGACGTGCTCAGCATCGAGCAGCAACTGCTCCAGGCCCAGCGTCAGCTGGCCAACCTGAATGCCGAGCAGATCGACCTGTCGATCCAATTGATGCAGGCGCTGGGCGGCGGCTTCCAGGGCGAGACCCTGACCGCAGCCAACGCAGCCCCAGCCACGCAGCACAACTAATTCGAGGTATTTGTCATGGCCACTGCCGAAACGACACCAACCCCTGACAACGCACAAGACACCCGCAATTCGCGCAAACGCAAAGTCATGCTGGTAGTGCTCGCAATCGTGGTGATCCTCGCCGGTATCGGCGTCTGGGGTTATCACGAATTCTACGGGCGCTGGAACGAAAGCACCGACGACGCCTATGTGAACGGCAACGTGGTGGAAATCACTCCGTTGGTCACTGGCACCGTGGTCAGCATCGGTGCCGACGATGGCGACCTGGTTCATGAAGGCCAGGTGCTGATCAACTTCGACCCGAACGACGCCGAAGTCGGTCTGCAAAGTGCCCAGGCCAATCTGGCCCGCACTGTGCGTCAGGTTCGCGGCTTGTACAGCAACGTCGACGGCATGAAAGCCCAAGTCAATGCGCAGCAGGCCGAAGTGCAAAAGGCTCAGGACAACTTCAATCGCCGGAAAAACCTCGCCGCTGGCGGGGCGATTTCCCAGGAAGAACTGTCCCACGCTCGCGATGACCTGACCTCGGCGCAAAACGCCCTGGCCAACGCCAAACAGCAACTGAAAACCACCAGCGCGCTGGTCGATGACACGGTGGTGTCGTCGCACCCGGACGTGATGTCCGCTGCCGCGCAATTGCGTCAGGCTTACTTGAACAACTCCCGCAGCACCTTGATCGCGCCGGTGACCGGTTACGTGGCCAAGCGCTCGGTACAACTGGGCCAACGCGTCCAGCCGGGCACCGCCTTGATGGCGGTGATTCCGCTGGATCAGCTGTGGATCGACGCCAACTTCAAGGAAACCCAGCTGCGTGACATGCGCATCGGGCAGCCTGTGGACATCGAAGCCGACCTGTACGGCAGTGACGTGAAGTTCAGCGGCACCATCGACAGCCTCGGTGCCGGTACCGGTAGCGCGTTTGCCTTGCTACCGGCGCAGAACGCCACAGGCAACTGGATCAAGATCGTCCAGCGGGTGCCGGTGCGGATTCACATCAACGCCGAAGAACTGGCCAAGCACCCGTTGCGGGTCGGCCTGTCGACTCAGGTCGATGTGAACCTGCGTGACCAGAGCGGCCCGGTGCTGGCGCAACAGTCGCCGCAAAAGGCCTCGTTCAGCACCAACGTCTACGACCGTCAGTTGGCCGAGGCCGACGCGATGATCACTCAGTTGATCCACGACAACAGCGCTGCGGTCAGCAAAACCGTTCAACGCTGATCAGTCATCACACCGACCCTGTGAGAGTGAGCCTTTGTGGCGAGGGAGCCTCTTTGGTGAGAGAGCTTTTGTGGCGAGGGGATTTATCGGAATGCCGCACCACCCCGTTCGGCTGCGAAGCAGTCGCAAACCGGTGAATGCGGTTTTTCTGAGATACCGCAGTCACAGGTTCAGGGCCGCTTCGCGACCCAACGGGGATAAATCCCCTCGCCACAAAAGCTCTCTCACCACAAAGGCTCACTCCCACAAGGTCAGCTGCGTCTGTAACAGGCGCAGCGCCAATCAGGTTTCAAAGGATTCGCAATGAGCAATAACGCGTCTTTCACGCCGCCCAGCCTGCTGCTCAGCACCATTGGCCTGTCGCTGGCGACCTTCATGCAAGTACTCGACACCACCATCGCCAACGTGGCGCTGCCGACGATTTCCGGCAACCTCGGCGTGAGTTCGGAGCAGGGCACTTGGGTGATTACCTCGTTCGCCGTGAGCAACGCCATCGCGCTGCCGCTGACCGGTTGGCTCAGCCGGCGCTTCGGCGAGGTGAAGCTGTTTCTCTGGGCGACGATTCTGTTCGTGCTGGCTTCGTTTCTGTGCGGTATCTCGACCTCGATGCCGGAGCTGATTGGCTTTCGGGTGCTTCAAGGTCTGGTGGCAGGTCCGTTGTACCCGATGACTCAAACGCTGCTGATTGCCGTCTATCCGCCGGCCAGGCGTGGCATGGCCCTGGCGTTGCTGGCGATGGTCACGGTGGTGGCGCCGATTGCAGGTCCCATCCTTGGCGGCTGGATTACCGACAGCTATAGCTGGCCGTGGATCTTTTTTATCAACGTGCCGATCGGTGTTTTCGCGGTGATGGTGGTGCGCTCGCAGCTTAAGGCACGGCCAGTGGAAACCAGTTACCAGCCGATGGATTACGTTGGTTTGATCACGCTGATCATTGGCGTCGGCGCCTTGCAGGTGATTCTCGACGAGGGTAACGACCTGGATTGGTTCGAGTCGAACTTCATCCTCATCGGCGCGGCTATTTCAGTGATCGCACTGGCGGTGTTCGTGATCTGGGAAATGACCGACAAACACCCGGTGGTCAACCTGCGGCTGTTCGCTTACCGCAACTTCCGCATCGGCACGATTGTGCTGGTGTTGGGTTACGCCGGGTTTTTCGGGATCAACCTGATCCTGCCGCAATGGCTACAAACCCAGATGGGTTACACGGCGACCTGGGCGGGACTGGCGGTGGCGCCGATCGGGATTCTGCCGGTGCTGATGTCGCCGTTTGTCGGCAAGTACGCGCACAAGTTCGACCTGCGGCTGCTGGCCGGCCTGGCGTTCCTGGCGATCGGCCTGAGCTGCTTCATGCGTGCCGGGTTTACCAACGAAGTGGACTTCCAGCACATCGCCCTGGTGCAGTTGTTCATGGGGATTGGCGTCGCGCTGTTTTTCATGCCGACCTTGAGCATTCTGATGTCGGACCTGCCACCGAGCCAGATCGCCGACGGCGCGGGCCTGGCGACGTTCCTGCGGACCTTGGGCGGTAGTTTTGCGGCCTCGCTGACGACCTGGATCTGGATTCGCCGGGCCGATCAGCACCACGCCTATATGAGTGAAAGCATCAGCACCTATGAGCCGGCTACCCGCGAGGCGTTGAACAGCCTGGGCGGGGCGAGCAACCCGGCGTATACGCAGCTGGATCATGTGCTGACCAGTCAGGCGTACATGCTCTCCACCGTGGATTACTTCACGTTGCTGGGGTGGGCGTTCATGGGCTTGATTGTGCTGGTGTGGCTGGCGAAACCGCCGTTTGCGGCGAAGGCGGGGCCTGCAGCGTCTGGCCACTAAGTCAAACGCAGCAGATAGGTGACTGGCTCAAAACTTGAAAAAAAAACACTGACCCCTGTGGGGGCGAGCCTGCTCGCGATAGCGGTAGATCAGTCAACATAGATGTTGAATATGAGTCCGCCATCGTCGGAACGCCGCCCGGAGCCGGCTCGCTCCCACAAGGGTTTTATGTTTGGCGGTTAGATAGTGGGTGCTGCCAGTTGCGGCGGCGGGGCGAAGTCGAACGGCGCCAGCGCAAACCCTTGCTCATCCACCTGCAACGCCCACCCCTGACGGTCCCAATCCCCCAACACAATCCGCTTGGCCGCCTGCTCGCCAATCTGCAATTTGTGAATGGCCGGGCGATGGGTATGCCCATGGATCAAGGTCTTCACGCCATAGGCCTGCATGATCCGCGGCACTTCTTCGGGCGTGACATCAACAATGTCATTGGCCTTCATCCGCGTCTGCGCACGGCTTTCACTGCGCAGCTTGCGCGCCAGTTTATGGCGAGTCCGCAACGGCAAGTGCCGCAGGATGAACAGGGTGACCGGATTACGCAGATAGCGACGCAGCTTCATATAAGCCTCGTCGCGGGTGCAGAGGCTGTCGCCGTGCATCAATAGCACCGGCTCGCCGTAAAACTGCACGACACTCGGGTCTTTCAGCAATGTGCAGCCGGCCTGTTTACAGAAGGCCTGGCCGAGCATGAAGTCGCGATTGCCGTGCATCAGAAAAATGGCCGTGCCGCTGTCGCTGAGTTCGCGCAGGGCCTGGCAAATGGAACGCTGGAACGGCGTCATGGCATCGTCGCCAATCCACGCCTCGAAAAAGTCGCCCAGGATGTACAACGCACTCGCCGAGCGGGCGCGTCCGGCGAGCAAATCCAGAAACGCCCGGCTGATGTCCGGGCGCTCCTCTTCCAGATGCAAGTCTGAAATCAGCAGTATCACTCAATGATCTCGGCTTTCTCGATGATCACGTCTTCTGCGGGTACGTCCTGGTGGCCGGACTTCATGGTGGTGGAAACACCTTTGATCTTGTCGACCACGTCGGTGCCTTCAACGACCTTGGCGAACACGGCGTAACCCCAGCCCTGAGTGGTCTTGGCGCTGTGGTTCAGGAAGCTGTTGTCAGCGACGTTGATGAAGAACTGGGCGGAAGCCGAATGCGGCTCCATGGTGCGGGCCATGGCAACGCTGTACTTCTCGTTCGGCAGGCCGTTGTCGGCTTCGTTCTGGATGCTTGGGCGCTTGTCTTTCTTTTCTTTCATGCCTGGCTCGAAACCGCCGCCCTGGATCATGAAGTTACCGATGACGCGGTGGAAAACGGTGTTTTCGTAGTGACCGGCTTTGACGTACTCGATGAAGTTGGCCACGGTGATCGGGGCTTTCTCAGCGTTCAGTTCCAGGACGATGTCGCCATGGTTGGTGGTCAGTTTGACTTGGGTCATGATCGGTACTCATTCAAATAATTCGTGGGTTTCGGGGCGTTGAAGCCCTCAACCGGTCCGGCCAATTTTGGCCAAGATGCGCAGTTTAGCGTGCCGGGCGCGAATTTCGAGGCTGTTTTTCATTTGCATCCGATTAAATGCAGCCGTTTTTTGCCCTGCGCTGTCAGCGACTTGACGGCATCGGCTATGATAAGCCCCTTTGTTTTAACCGCCGCTTTGATTTGGCCAACTGGCCGCGCACTTGTACGTTCAAGGATCCTATGAGCAAGCCCACTGTCGACCCTACCTCGAATTCCAAGACCGGCCCTGCCGTGCCGGTCAATTTCCTGCGCCCGATCATCCAGGCGGACCTGGACTCGGGTAAGCACACGCAGATCGTCACCCGTTTCCCGCCTGAGCCCAACGGCTACCTGCACATCGGTCACGCCAAGTCGATTTGCGTGAACTTCGGCCTGGCCCAGGAATTTGGCGGCGTCACGCACCTGCGTTTCGACGACACCAACCCGGCCAAGGAAGACCAGGAATACATCGACGCGATCGAAAGCGACGTCAAGTGGCTGGGCTTCGAATGGTCCGGTGAAGTGCGCTACGCCTCGCAGTATTTCGACCAGTTGCACGATTGGGCCGTTGAACTGATCAAGGCCGGCAAGGCCTACGTCGATGACCTGAGCCCTGAACAGGCCAAGGAATATCGCGGCACGCTGACCGAGCCGGGCAAGAACAGCCCGTTCCGCGATCGCTCCGTGGAAGAGAACCTGGACTGGTTCGCCCGCATGAAGGCCGGTGAATTCAAGGACGGCGCACGCGTACTGCGGGCCAAGATCGACATGGCCTCGCCGAACATGAACCTGCGCGACCCGATCATGTATCGCATCCGTCACGCGCATCACCACCAGACTGGCGACAAGTGGTGCATCTACCCGAACTACGACTTCACCCACGGTCAGTCGGACGCCATCGAAGGCATCACTCACTCGATCTGCACCCTGGAGTTCGAAAGCCATCGTCCGCTGTACGAGTGGTTCCTCGAGAACCTGCCCGTGCCGGCGCAACCGCGTCAGTACGAATTCAGCCGTCTGAACCTGAACTACACCATCACCAGCAAGCGCAAGCTCAAGCAACTGGTCGATGAAAAGCACGTTCATGGCTGGGACGATCCGCGCATGTCCACGCTGTCCGGCTTCCGCCGCCGTGGTTACACGCCGAAATCGATCCGCAACTTCTGCGAAATGATCGGCACCAACCGTTCCGACGGCGTGGTCGACTTCGGCATGCTCGAATTCAGCATCCGTGACGACCTCGACCACAGCGCCCCGCGTGCCATGTGCGTGCTGCGTCCGCTGAAAGTCGTGATCACCAACTACCCGGAAGGCCAGGTCGAGAACCTCGAACTGGCGTGCCATCCGAAAGAAGACATGGGCGTGCGCGTCCTGCCGTTCGCCCGTGAGATCTACATCGACCGTGAAGACTTCATGGAAGAGCCGCCAAAAGGCTACAAGCGCCTGGAACCGGCCGGCGAAGTGCGTCTGCGCGGCAGCTACGTGATCCGCGCCGACGAAGCGATCAAGGACGCCGATGGCAACATCGTCGAACTGCGTTGCTCCTACGACCCGGAAACATTGGGCAAAAACCCTGAAGGCCGCAAGGTCAAAGGCGTGGTTCACTGGGTGCCGGCTGCGGCCAGCGTCGAATGCGAAGTGCGTCTGTACGATCGCCTGTTCCGTTCGGCCAACCCTGAGAAGGCCGAAGACAGCGCCAGTTTCCTGGACAACATCAACCCTGACTCGCTGCAAGTCCTCACCGGTTGTCGTGCTGAGCCTTCGCTGGGCAATGCACAGCCGGAAGACCGTTTCCAGTTCGAACGCGAAGGTTACTTCGTCGCGGATATCAAGGACTCGAAACCGGGCGCTCCGGTATTCAACCGTACCGTGACCTTACGTGATTCGTGGGGCCAGTGATTCAAGGAACCTCTAACGTGCTTTCGATCTACAACACGCTCACCAAGAGCAAAGAAGTCTTCAAACCCTTGGATGGCAACAAGGTGCGCATGTACGTCTGCGGGATGACCGTGTACGACTATTGCCACCTGGGCCACGGCCGCAGCATGGTCGCGTTCGACCTGGTGACCCGCTGGTTGCGGTTCAGCGGCTACGACCTGACTTATGTGCGCAATATCACCGACATTGACGACAAGATCATCAATCGGGCCAACGAGAACGGCGAGTCGTTCGAAGCGTTGACCGAGCGCATGATCGCGGCGATGCACGAAGACGAAGCGCGCCTGAACATCCAGAAGCCGGACATGGAACCACGCGCCACCGGGCATATCCCCGGCATGCACGCGATGATCCAGACCCTGATCGACAAGGGTTACGCCTACGCCCCGGGCAATGGCGACGTGTATTACCGCGTCGCCAAGTTCATGGGCTACGGCAAGCTGTCGCGCAAGAAAATCGAAGACCTGCGCATCGGCGCGCGGATCGAAGTCGACGAGTCCAAGCAAGACCCGCTGGACTTCGTGCTGTGGAAGGGCGCCAAGCCGGGCGAACCGAGCTGGCCATCGCCTTGGGGCGACGGTCGTCCGGGCTGGCACATCGAGTGCTCGGTGATGTCCACCTGCTGCCTCGGTGAGACGTTCGATATTCATGGCGGCGGCAGCGACCTCGAGTTCCCGCACCACGAAAACGAAATCGCCCAGAGCGAAGCGGCCACCGGCAAGACCTACGCCAACGCGTGGATGCATTGCGGCATGATTCGCATCAATGGCGAGAAGATGTCCAAGTCCTTGAACAACTTCTTCACCATTCGCGACGTGCTGGAAAAGTACCACCCGGAAGTCGTGCGTTACCTGCTGGTGTCGAGCCACTACCGCAGCGCGATCAACTACTCGGAAGACAACCTCAAGGACGCCAAGGGCGCACTCGAGCGTTTCTACCATGCGTTGAAAGGTCTGCCGAACGTCGCGCCTGCTGGTGGCGAAGCCTTCGTCGAGCGTTTCACCCAGGTGATGAACGACGACTTCGGCACGCCGGAAGCCTGTGCCGTACTGTTTGAGATGGTTCGCGAGATCAACCGTCTGCGTGAGAGCGATCTCAATGCTGCGGCCGGTCTGGCGGCTCGTTTGAAGGAGTTGGCGAGTGTGCTGGGCGTGTTGCAGCTTGAGGCGGATGACTTCTTGCAGGCCGGCGCTGAAGGGCGGGTGGATGCGGCTGAAGTTGATGCGCTGATTGCTGCGCGTCTGGCGGCACGTGCTGGTAAAGACTGGGCCGAATCCGACCGTATCCGCGACCAGCTCACCGCGATGGGCGTGGTGCTGGAAGACGGCAAGGGCGGCACGACCTGGCGTCTGGCTGACTGATTGCTGCGTTTGCTACAAACAAAACCCGCCTTGTGCGGGTTTTGTTTGCTCCACTGATCGTTCCCACGCTCTGCGTGGGAATGCCTCAATGGACGCTCCGCGTCCGCTTCGGCATGGGACGCAGAGCGTCCCGGGCTGCATTCCCACGCAGAGCGTGGGAACGATCAGTCGCCTGTCTGACGTAGCCGCTTGTATAGGGTATTGCGGCTAACCCCCAGCCGTCGGGCCAAGTGCGAAATATTCCCCCCAGCCGCCTGCAGCTGCCGATTCAATTCCTCTGCATCATTCAAATCCACCGCCAACGGCTCCGGCGAATCCACCGGTTCCATCTCCAGATCGACAAAAAAATCATCCGGCAAATGCTCCGGCCGCACCGGTTGTTCCTCGGCCATGGCCAGCGCTACCTGGATCACGCTGCTGACCTGTCTTAAATTCCCCGGCCACGGATGACGGCTGAACAACTCCATCACCTCTCGGCTCAGCCCGGCCCACTGCGATGGTTCGCGGTGCTGTTCCCACAGACGTTTGAACAAGGCCTCTTTATCACTGCGTTCTCTTAATGGCGGCAGTTCCAGGGTCAAACCACCAATCCGGTAATACAAATCCTCACGAAACCGCCCCAACTGCACCTGTTCGCGCAGCGAGCGGTTGGTCGCCGAAATAATCCGTATATCCACCTGGAACAGCTCGCTGCTGCCCACCGGTTGCACGCAACGCTCCTGCAACACTCGCAGCAGTCGAGCCTGAGTCGGCAACGGCATATCGCCGATTTCATCGAGGAACAGGGTGCCTTTGTCGGCCTTGCGGATCAGCCCGATGCTGCCTTTCTGGTTGGCGCCGGTAAACGCGCCTTTCTCGTAACCAAACAGTTCGGACTCCACCAGTTCGGCGGGGATGGCTGCACAGTTGACGGCAATGAACGGTTGTTTGTTGCGCGAACTGGCCTGATGCAGGGCTTTGACGAAGACTTCCTTGCCGACCCCGGTTTCGCCGTGGATCAACAGCGGAATGTCTTTTTCCAGCAACCGCTCGGCCTGGCGCACGGCTTTTTCCACGCGGCTGTCACCGAAATGCAGTGTATTGAGGCTGATCGCTTGCGGTGTCGCCACCGTGGGCTCGGCGCTCTTGGGTTCTGTGCTCTTTGTTTCAGAAAATTGCCGCGCCTGAATCACTGCCTGTTTCGGCCGCTTCAACAGGCACTGAAAGCGGTTGCGCCCCGAGGTTTGCAAGGCAAACGGGAGGCCGTCCGGCTGGTTCAACAACTCCAGCAGCGAGACCTTGAACAGGCTTTCGACACTGACCCGCGACAGACTGATGCCCAGCAGATTGTCAGCCCTGCGGTTGGCCGACAGCACCTGGCCGGTTTCATCAAAGATCAGCAGCCCGGCCCATTGGCTGTCGAGGTTATTCAGCCCGGTGTTGAAGGTCAGCTGGAAATGTTGGCCATGGAACAGGTTGAGGATCAGCCGGTTTTCCACGGTCTGACTCATCATCTTGACCATGCCGAGGGTGTGGGACGGCGGCAGGTAGCTGTCGCTGGACACATCCAGCACCGCGATGACCTTGCGTTCGGCATCGAAAATCGGTGCGGCGGAACCGGTCATGAAACGGTTGGCCTTGAGGAAGTGTTCATCGTGCTCGATGTGCACCGCCTGCTCGCAGGCCAGCGCGGTGCCGATCGCATTGGTGCCGCTGCAACGCTCCATCCAACTGGCGCCGACGCTGAAACCGCGGGTCAGGCTCGGCTCGATGAAACGCTGGGTGCCCCAGGACGTCAGTACCTGGCCCTGATTGTCGGCGAGCATGATCAGGCAGTTGGAGTTGCTGAGGATGTTCTCGTAATACGGCAGGACTTCCTGGTGAGTGGTTTGCACCAGTGAGTGCTGGCTCTCCAGCAGTTGCGCAATGCCCTCGGCCGGCAGCTGATCGAACGCCGGGGCGCTCTGATGATTGAGGCCGAACGCGCGGCATCGGGACCAGGAGTCCTGAATGATGGCGTCGTGGGAGAGCGGCAGGGCGGGTGCGGCCATGGCAGTCGATCTCTGAGCAAGCTTTTATTGTTGTTATAGGTAGTTCCCTGTGGGAGCGAGCCTGCTCGCGATAGCGATTGGTCAGTCGACTTCAATGCTGACTGATCCACCGCTATCGCGAGCAGGCTCGCTCCCACAGGTTCTGCGACTTTGCGCATCTGCAGGCAAGACAAAACATCCACAGAGTGTTGTTCACTATTGTTCATTGTCAACCACCGGATTGTTCAATTGTTCAGTCGCGGTTGTTCATTTCTGTTCAGCAACGAACGCGGTTTTTCTTCCATTTGCAGGATTCTCAAGCCGGATCAACGGCTTGCAATTTCTGGCACGAATGTCGCTCTGTAGCTCCGGTCGCTTGACTCCAATAATAAAAAGGCCGAGCCATGTCATTAACCCTGGAGCACGTCAGCCGCACCGTCGAGGGCCAGACCTGGATCGACGATGCGTGCCTTAATTTCGAAGCCGGATCCTTCAACGTTTTGCTCGGGCGCACGCTGTCCGGCAAAACCAGTCTCATGCGCCTGATGGCCGGTCTGGACAAGCCCGACAGCGGCCGCATCCTGATGAACGGCGTCGACGTCACCCAGCGCCCGGTGCGTTTGCGCAATGTGTCGATGGTCTATCAGCAATTCATTAACTACCCGACCATGACGGTGTTCGAGAACATCGCCTCGCCCTTGCGCCAGGGCGGCGTTTCCAATGAGCTGATCCAGAGCAAAGTGCTGGAAACCGCGAAGATGTTGCGCATCGAGAAATTTCTCCAGCGCCATCCGCTTGAACTCTCCGGCGGTCAGCAACAGCGCACGGCGATGGCCCGGGCGCTGGTCAAGGACGCCGAGCTGATTCTGTTCGATGAGCCGCTGGTGAACCTCGACTACAAACTGCGCGAAGAACTGCGTCAGGAAATGCGCGAACTGTTCAAGGCTCGCCACACCATCGCCATCTACGCCACCACCGAACCCAATGAAGCTCTGGCGCTGGGCGGTACCACCACGATTCTTCACGAAGGCCGGGTGATTCAGAGCGGCAAGTCTTCCGAGGTTTATCACCAGCCGCAAACCGTGCTGGCCGCGGAGCTGTTCTCCGAGCCGCCGATCAACCTGATGCCGGGGCGTATCGCCGGCAACGAAGTCAGCTTCGCCAATTTCGTGCACTTCCCGCTCAACGTCGATCTGCGGCCGGTGGGTGAGGGTGAGTTCCGCTTTGGCGTTCGGCCCAG
Organism: Pseudomonas sp. PDM10; assembly: GCF_014852295.1. Classification (NCBI taxonomy): domain Bacteria; kingdom Pseudomonadati; phylum Pseudomonadota; class Gammaproteobacteria; order Pseudomonadales; family Pseudomonadaceae; genus Pseudomonas; species Pseudomonas sp. PDM10. Next base: position 282,332 of record NZ_JACVBJ010000007.1, read on the forward strand.
CCATATTTCGTTGGTGCCGAGCAACGATGATGACCTGGAACTGGCGGTGACCGTCGAGGTGGCTGAGATCAGCGGGTCGGAAACCTTCCTGCACGTGCGCAACGAGCATTTCCTGTTGGTGCTGCACTTGCCCGGCGTTCACGAATACGACGTCGATGCACCGATTCGTATCTACATCCCGACCCATAAACTGTTTGTCTTCGATACACAGGGGCGGCTGGTCCAGGCGCCCGGTCGCCGTATCGCGAGGGTTGCCTGATGGCCGAAATCCGTTTGCAGCACCTCGCCCACAGTTACACCCGCACGCCGACTGGCCCCGAGGATTACGCGATTCGCGAGATGGACCACGTCTGGGAGCAGGGCGGTGCCTATGCCTTGCTCGGGCCTTCGGGCTGCGGCAAGTCGACCTTGCTCAACATCATTTCCGGATTGCTCAGCCCGTCCCAGGGTCAGGTGCTGTTCGACAGCAAAGTGGTCAACGAGCTGACCCCGGAGAAGCGCAACATCGCCCAGGTTTTCCAGTTTCCGGTGGTCTACGACACCATGACGGTGTTCGATAACCTGGCCTTCCCGCTGCGTAATCAGGGCATGGCCGAGGCGAAAATTCACAGCAAGGTGCAGGAAATCGCCGAAGTCCTTGACCTCCAGGTGCTGCTGAGCAAGAAGGCGCGCAACCTCACCGCCGATGAAAAACAAAAAGTCTCCATGGGCCGTGGACTGGTGCGCGATGACGTGTCGGCGATCCTCTTCGATGAACCGCTGACTGTGATCGACCCGCACCTGAAGTGGAAATTGCGACGCAAGCTCAAGCAGATCCACGAGCAATTCAACATCACCATGGTCTACGTCACCCACGATCAGCTCGAGGCCTCGACCTTCGCCGACAAGATCGCGGTGATGTATGGCGGGCAGATTGTGCAATTCGGTACGCCGCGAGAACTGTTCGAGCGGCCGAGCCACACCTTTGTCGGCTATTTCATCGGCAGTCCGGGAATGAACCTGATCGAGGTTCAGCCGCAGCCAGGCGGTGTCGGTTTTGCCTCGACTCATTTGCCGCTTTCCGATGCTCAACAGAAACGCGTTGCCGAGTCCGAGTGGAAAACCCTGAAGGTCGGCATCCGTCCAGAGTTCGTGCACGTGTGGGATGAGCCGTTTGATGAGGCGATGCAGGCACAGGTCGTACACGTCGAAGACCTTGGCACCTACAAGATCATGACCCTGAACCTCGACGGCGCGCCTTTGAAAGTGCGCCTGGCCGAAGACAAGCCAGTGCCTGAGGGAACCGCCTACATCAGCTTCCCGGCTCAATGGTTGATGGTGTATGCCGACGAATATCTCTTGGAGACGTAGCCATGAACAAGGTGCAGAACAACAAGGCCTGGTGGCTGGTGTTGCCGGTGTTTTTGCTGGTGGCGTTCAGTGCGGTGGTCCCGATGATGACGGTGGTCAACTACTCGGTGCAGGACATTTTCGACCAGTCCAGCCGCTACTTCGTCGGCGCCGACTGGTACAAGCAAGTGCTGCTCGATCCGCGCCTGCATGACTCATTGCTGCGTCAGTTCATTTACTCCGGCTGTGTGCTGCTGATCGAAATCCCGCTGGGCATCGCCATCGCCCTGACCATGCCGATCAAGGGCCGCTGGTCATCGCTGGTGCTGATCATCCTGGCGATACCGTTGCTGATTCCGTGGAACGTGGTGGGGACGATCTGGCAGATCTTCGGTCGGGCGGACATCGGTTTGCTGGGGTCGAGCCTCAATGCCATGGGCATCAGTTACAACTATGCGGCCAACACCATGGACGCCTGGGTCACGGTGCTGGTGATGGACGTCTGGCACTGGACGTCGTTGGTGGCGCTGTTGTGTTTCTCGGGTCTGCGGGCGATTCCGGACGTGTATTACCAGGCGGCACGGATTGATCGGGCCTCGGCCTGGGCGGTGTTCCGACACATCCAGTTGCCCAAGCTCAAGAGCGTATTGCTGATCGCGGTGATGCTGCGGTTCATGGACAGTTTCATGATCTACACCGAGCCGTTCGTGCTGACCGGTGGTGGTCCGGGCAATGCCACGACCTTCTTGAGTCAGACCTTGACCCAAATGGCCGTAGGGCAATTCGACCTCGGCCCGGCGGCGGCTTTCTCGCTGGTGTACTTCCTGATCATCCTGTTGGTGTCGTGGCTGTTCTACACCGCCATGACTCACTCTGACGCCAATCGGTGAGGCCCGCCATGAGCAAGAGAAAGCTGATTCCACTGCTGATCTACATCCTGTTCCTGCTGGTGCCGATCTACTGGCTGCTGAACATGTCCTTCAAGAGCAACAACGAAATCCTCGGCGGTCTGACGCTGTTTCCCCAGGATTTCACCTTCGCCAACTACAAGGTGATCTTCACCGACCCGAGCTGGTACACCGGTTACCTCAACTCGCTGTACTACGTGAGCCTGAACACGGTGATTTCGCTGAGCGTGGCATTGCCGGCCGCGTATGCGTTCTCGCGCTATCGGTTCCTCGGTGACAAGCACTTGTTTTTCTGGCTCCTGACCAATCGCATGGCGCCGCCGGCGGTGTTTTTGCTGCCGTTCTTCCAGCTGTACTCTTCGATCGGTTTGTTCGACACCCACATCGCGGTGGCACTGGCTCACTGCCTGTTTAACGTGCCATTGGCGGTGTGGATTCTTGAGGGCTTCATGTCCGGCGTGCCGAAGGAGATCGACGAAACCGCCTACATCGACGGCTACAGTTTTCCCAAGTTCTTCGTGAAGATTTTCGTTCCGCTGATTGGTTCCGGGATCGGTGTGACGGCGTTTTTCTGCTTCATGTTTTCCTGGGTCGAACTGCTGCTGGCGCGGACGCTGACGTCGGTCAACGCCAAACCGATTGCGGCGGTGATGACACGCACAGTCTCCGCGTCCGGCATCGACTGGGGCGTGCTGGCGGCAGCGGGGGTGTTGACTATCCTGCCAGGCATGCTGGTGATCTGGTTTGTTCGCAACCACGTGGCCAAGGGCTTTGCCCTGGGCCGGGTCTGAGGAGCTGATGATGGAATGGATGAGTTGGACCGGCCCTACGGCGGCATTCTTCAGCGTTATTGCCTTGATCCTGGTGGGCATGACGACCTGGGAACTGCGTTCGCCGAGCATTCTTCGCCGTGGTTTGTTGCCGATTGCCACCACCCGTGGCGATCGGTTGTTTATCGGTCTTCTCGGCAGCGCCTACCTGCATTTGCTGGTAATCGGCGTCACCGACTGGAGCATCTGGGTTGCGTTCGCGTTGTCCCTGGTGTGGCTGTTGGCTGTGATGCGTTGGGGCTAGTCGAATCGCTCGGCAAAGTTGCTCCGAAACCCTAAAAGGAGGTCTCTATGTTCGACAAAAACAATAAGCTGCGACATAGCGTTTCATTGGCAGCCATGCTGGCACTCAGCGGGCTGAGTGCTGCAGCCTGGGCCGATGCCTACGAAGACGCTGCGAAAAAGTGGATTGGCAGTGAGTTCAAACCGTCCACCCTGACGGCAGAGCAACAGCTCGCCGAACTGAAGTGGTTTATCAAGGCGGCGGAGCCGTTTCGCGGGATGGACATCAAAGTCGTCTCCGAAACCCTGACCACTCACGAATACGAGTCCAAGGTGCTGGCCAAGGCCTTTACCGAGATCACCGGGATCAAGGTGACCCACGACCTGCTGCAAGAAGGCGACGTGGTGGAAAAGCTGCAGACCGTGATGCAGTCGGACAAGAGCATCTATGACGGCTGGGTCAACGACTCGGACCTGATCGGTACGCACTTTCGCTACGGCAAGACCGAATCGATCACCGACCTGATGGCCAACGAAGGCAAGGCGTATACCTCGCCAACCCTGGACATCAAGGACTTCATCGGCATTTCCTTCACGACAGCGCCCGACGGCAAGATCTACCAATTGCCTGATCAGCAGTTCGCCAACCTCTACTGGTTCCGCGCCGACTGGTTCGAGCGGCCGGAGCTGAAAGCCAAGTTCAAGGAAAAATACGGCTACGAATTGGGCGTGCCAGTGAACTGGTCGGCCTATGAAGACATCGCCAAATTCTTCAGCGAAGACGTCAAGGAAATCGACGGCAAGCGCATCTACGGGCACATGGACTATGGCAAGAAAGATCCGTCCCTGGGCTGGCGCTTCACCGATGCCTGGTTCTCAATGGCCGGTGGCGGCGACAAGGGTTTGCCCAACGGTTTGCCGGTGGACGAGTGGGGCATTCGTGTCGAAGACTGCCATCCGGTGGGTTCCAGCGTGACCCGTGGCGGCGATACCAACGGCCCGGCCGCGGTGTTTGCCACCACCAAATACGTCGACTGGCTGAAGAAGTACGCGCCACCGGAAGCGGCAGGCATGACCTTCTCCGAATCCGGTCCGGTACCGTCCCAGGGCAACATCGCCCAGCAGATCTTCTGGTACACCGCGTTCACCGCCGACATGACCAAGCCGGGTTTGCCAGTGGTGAATGCCGATGGCACGCCGAAATGGCGCATGGCGCCATCGCCGCGCGGGCCATACTGGGAGCAGGGCATGAAACTGGGGTATCAAGACGTGGGTTCCTGGACGTTCATGAAGTCCACGCCTGAGAAGCAAAAACTCGCGGCCTGGCTGTATGCGCAGTTCGTGACTTCGAAAACCGTATCCCTGAAGAAAACCATCGTCGGCCTGACGCCGATCCGCGAGTCGGACATCAACTCGCAAGCCATGACCGACCTGGCACCGAAACTCGGTGGTCTGGTCGAGTTCTATCGCAGCCCGGCCCGCGTGCAATGGACCCCGACCGGGACCAACGTGCCGGACTATCCGCGTCTGGCACAACTGTGGTGGAGCCACATCGCCGAAGCCGCCAGTGGCGATAAAACCCCGCAACAGGCGCTCGATGGTCTGGCCAAGGATCAAGACGCGATCATGACCCGTCTGGAACGCTCGAAGGCGCAAGCCACCTGCGCCCCGAAAATGAACCCCGAGCGCGACGCGCAGTACTGGTTGGATCAACCGGGTGCACCGAAGCCAAAACTGGCGAACGAGAAGCCTAAAGGTGAAACCGTGAGCTACAACGAACTGCTGAAATCGTGGGAGTCGGCGCGTAAGTAAACCGCTGGACTTTGAAATGCGAACGGCACCGTAAGGTGCCGTTTTCTTTGGTGCCTGATCCATTGCAATCGCGAGCAGGCTCACTCCCACAGGTTTTATCTCTGACTCAGCGCTGCGTCTACATAACGGATATGTAATTTGCGCGCCACCGTTACGAAAGGTTCGGATTGTTACCTTGATCCCGTCAGCTACTTAAACGAGGAATCAAACATGAAATTCGTACAAATCAGTGCCTTTACAGCAGCGTTGGCGATGTCCTCTCTGGTCTTGGCCGAAGGCGGCGGTGATCGGACCTTCGAAAAAATGATGACCGTCAATGACCGCTCCGTAGAGCTGTTCGTCGCCAAGGAACAAGCTCGCGACCCCGTCGTCGTCAATGAAAAGAAAGACGACAACGCCAAAGACTTGTAAGCGCATCGCACTTGAACAAGCCCGACATCGAGTCTCGATGCCGGGCTTTTTTATGAGCCAGGATTGCCATCGGCAGAACGGGAACGTGCTTCGGCGTGGGTTTTATTGTTCGGCGGAGAAGGCCCGCCGGCATGGTCGCCGGGTGACATCGTTGCAAGCTGCGGATAACGCCAAGGTGATGGGGGAATTACAATTTCGTCATGTGGGTGGAACGCCAAGCCATGCGGGTGCACCCCACAGTGATCCGGGGGGGGGGGCCACAGAATTAGCGAACGGCACACAACCTGTAGGAGTGAGCCTGCTCGCGATAGCGCAATGTCAGGCAATGACGATGTTGAACATGCCGACGCCATCGCGAGCAGGCTCGCTCCCACATTGGTCAGGGTGGGTCTGATAGATCCAGGTTCGCAGATGTGGCTTTTACTTTTCGTAGGTATCTAGCTGGCTGTCTGACAGAGAGGTATCGATGTCATTTGGAAAGACGAGTTTGCCCAAAACAAAAACGGCACCCGAAGGTGCCGTTTCTGTTTTCTACCGAGTGTCGCTCAAGCGATCAACCCGCCAACCCTGCCTGCTGAACCAGCACCAGCAACGGTTGCGGATACAGACCGAGGAAGAACGCCAGTGCGGCGATCGCCAGCAGCATCACGCCGCCTGCACGTTGTTCCCAGTGCAGTTGCGCATCGTGGCGACGCAGGTTCGGCTCGATCAGGTACAGGGTGACCATGACGCGCAGGTAGTAGAAAACGCCAATGGCGCTGCCCAGTACCAGGGAACCGACCAGCCACCATTGGTGCGACTCGACGCCGGTAGCGATGATGTAGAACTTGCCGATGAAGCCCGCGGTCAGCGGGATACCGGCCAGAGACAGCATCATCACGGTCAGGACGGCGGTCAGGTACGGACGGCGCCAGAACAGGCCGCGGTATTCGTACAGGGCATCCGCGTCACGGCCGTTGTACGGCGAGGACATCAGGGTGATCACGCCGAACGCGCCGAGGCTGGTGATCACGTAGGTGACCAGGTACACGCCGATGGCTTCCACGGCCAGACCCTTGCTCGCCACCAGGGCGATGAGCAGGTACCCGAAGTGAGCGATGGACGAGTAACCCAGCAGACGCTTGAGGTTGCTCTGGGTCAGTGCCAGCAGGTTACCGAACAGGATCGACGCGATGGCGATGATGGTCAGCACGTCGCTCAGGACACCGCTGCTTGCGGCCGGCGAGATCTGGAACAGCCGCACCATCACCGCAAACACAGCCACTTTCGAAGCGGTGGCCAGGAACGCAGCCACCGGTGCCGGAGCACCTTCGTAAACGTCCGGGGTCCAGAGGTGGAACGGTACCAGCGACAGCTTGAACGCCAGACCGATCAGCATCATGCCCAGACCCAGTTGCGCCAGCGAGCTTGGCAGGCCGGTGGCCGCGAGGGCCTGGCCGATGCCGACGAAGCTCAGGCTGCCGGAGTCGGCGTAGAGCAGGGCCATACCGAACAACAGGAACGCGGAACCGGCCGCCGACAGCACCATGTACTTGATACCGGCTTCCAGCGAACGCTTGTTGAAGAAGGCATAAGCCACCAGACCGTAGACCGGTACCGAGAGCAGTTCCAGACCGATGAACAACCCGGCCAGGTGCTGCGCGCTGACCAGTACCAGGCCACCGGCGGCGGCCATCAGGATCAGCAGGTAAAGTTCTTCACGGTTGCCCGGGTAACCCGAACCGCCATCGCCGAGGTAGGCGTGGGCGAGGGTCACACAAGCGAGGGTGGCGACCAGGATCAGCGCCATGTACAAGCAAGCGAAGGTGTCGATTTGCAGCAATGGAGTCACGGCCAGAGGCGCGACTTTCAGGGCTGGCAGGATCGACAGCAACGCCAGGTTCAGACCCGCCACGGAAATCAGGAAGGTCTGCGAGTGGTTGCGGCGCCAGGCGATTGCCAGCATCACCACGATGATCGTGGCGCTGGTGATCAACAACGGCGCAAGCGCAATAAAGTGTTGAGTCGTGAATTCCATAGCGCTCTTACCGGGCCGAAGCGAGTTGAGTGAAGGCGGTGCCGAGCCATTGCTGCACGCCATGCATCGTCGCAGCAGAGGTATCGAGGAACGGTTGCGGGTACACGCCGATGAAAATCAGCAACGCAGCCAGACCGACCACCATGATCAGTTCGCGACCATCCATGCCATGCAGCACCGCGTCCGATTTGGACGGGCCGAAGTAGGCACGGTGGATCATGATCAGCGAGTAGACCGAACCGAACACCAGGCCGGACGTCGCGAGGATAGTGATCAGTGGAGCGCTCGGGAACGTGCCGATCAGGATCAGGAACTCACCCACAAAGTTACCGGTCGCCGGCAAGCCCAGGGACGCGGCAGCGAAGAACAGGCTGACGGCCGGCAGGTAAGCGATCTTCGACCACAGGCCGCCCATCTCACGCATGTCACGGGTGTGAGTGCGCTCGTACAGTTGACCACTGAGGATAAAGAGTGCCGCGGCCGACAGACCGTGAGCCAGCATCTGCATCACCGCGCCCTGCAGCGCCAGTTGGCTGCCGGAGTAGATGCCGATCAACACGAAGCCCATGTGGGAAACGGAAGAGTAGGCGATCAGACGCTTGATGTCGGTTTGGGCGAAGGCCAGGAACGCACCGTAGAAGATCCCCACCAGACCCAGGGTCATGGCGATCGGCGCGAACTCGGCCGAGGCATTCGGGAACAGCGGCAGGGCGAAACGCAGCAGACCGTAAGCAGCCGTTTTCAGCAAGATACCGGCCAGGTCGACCGAACCCGCTGTCGGCGCCTGGGCGTGAGCGTCAGGCAACCAGGAGTGGAACGGCACCACTGGCAGCTTCACCGCGAAGGCGATGAAGAAGCCGAGCATCAGGATGTACTCGGTGGTCAGCGACATCTTGGTTTTCAACAGGTCGGCGTAGTTGAAGGTAATCACGCCGGTGTCGTTGAAGTTGACCAGGACCAGACCCAGGATCGCCACCAACATGATCAGGCCGGACGCCTGAGTGAAGATGAAGAACTTGGTCGCCGCGTAGATCCGGGTTTTCTTGCCGTCCGAAGAACTGTGACCCCAGAGCGCGATGAGGAAGTACATCGGCACCAGCATCATTTCCCAGAAGAAGAAGAACATGAACAGGTCGAGGGCGAGGAACACGCCGACGACACCGCCCAGGATCCACATCAGGTTCAAGTGGAAGAAGCCAACGTGACGCTGGATCTCTTTCCACGAGCAGAGTACCGAGAGGATACCCAGCAGACCGGTCAGCAGGATCATCAACAGCGACAGGCCGTCGAGGGCCAGGTGCACGCTGATGCCGAAGCGCTCGATCCAGATGTGCTTGAACTCAAGCGCCCAGGTCGGATCGGCGCCAGGCGCCGGAGCAAATGAATAATTACCGTGGGCCCACAGCCAGAGGCCGAGCGCGAGTTCCAGGGTCATGGTCAACAGCGCAATCCAGCGGGGGAGGGTAGCGCCGAAGCGCTCACCCATCCAGCACAGCAGGCCGCCGATGAAGGGGATCAGGATTAGCCAAGGCAGAATCATGACGGGCTCAATTCCTTTCGCAAGTTCGCAAGGTTCATATTCAGACCGCTACCAGCACGATGGCGCCGATGACCAGCACGGAGCCGGCTGCCATCGATGCCGCGTACCAACGCAGTTGACCGGTTTCGGTACGGCTCAGGGCGGTGTGACCGCCTTTGGCCATACGCGGGATCAGACCGATGGTCTGGTCGAGCGGGTCTTTGCGCAGTGCGTGGCTGAGCGCAAGGTATGGCTTGACGAACAGTTTGTCGTAGATCCAGTCGAAGCCCCAGGCAGCGAACCACCAGGCCGAAAGGAAGCGGCCGATGCCGCTGTTGGCGATTGCAGTGACGAAACGACGCTTGCCGAGGAACAGCAGCGCGGCCAGCAGGATACCGGACAGGGCGATGGCGCCCGAGGCGATTTCCAGACTGTGCTTGGCTTCGCCGCCGGCATGGCCGACGCTTTCCGGCAGCACGCCGTGCAGCGGTGGAACGATCATCGCGCCAATGGCGGTAGACAATACGATCAGCACCGACAGTGGCAGCCAATGAGCGATGCCGTGACCGGCGTGCGCTTCGGTCTTCACTTCACCGTGGAACGCGATGAAGATCAGGCGGAAGGTGTACAGCGAAGTCATGAACGCACCGACCAGACCGGCGTACAGCAGACCGTGGTTGCCGCTGGCGAACGCTTCCCAGAGGATTTCGTCCTTGGAGTAGAAGCCCGCGGTCACCAGTGGCAAGGCCGACAGAGCCGCGCCGCCGACGATGAAGCTGGCGTAGGCCAGTGGCAGTTTCTTCCACAGGCCGCCCATCTTGAAGATGTTCTGCTCGTGGTGGCAGGCAACGATCACCGAGCCGGACGCAAGGAACAGCAGCGCCTTGAAGAAGGCGTGGGTCATCAGGTGGAAGATCGCGCCATCCCAGGCACCGACGCCCAATGCCAGGAACATGTAGCCGATCTGGCTCATGGTCGAGTAGGCGAGGATGCGTTTGATGTCGGTCTGGACCAGTGCGGCAAAACCGGCGAGCACCAGGGTCACACCGCCGACGACGCCAACCAGGTGCAGGATATCCGGCGCCAGGGCAAACAGGCCGTGAGTACGGGCGATCAGGTAGACACCGGCGGTCACCATGGTTGCGGCGTGGATCAGTGCCGAAACCGGAGTAGGACCGGCCATTGCGTCCGCCAGCCAGGTTTGCAGCGGCAGTTGCGCCGATTTACCGACAGCGCCGCCCAGCAGCATCAGGGTCGCCATGACCATCCAGAAGTCGCCGGCCTGGAATTTCTGTGGCGCCAGCACCAGCAGTTCCTGGATGTTCAGCGTGCCCAGTTGCGCGAACAGGATGAACAGGCCGATGGCCATGAACACGTCGCCGATCCGGGTGACGATGAAGGCTTTGAGTGCCGCGTTACCGTTGTTGCGGTTGCTGTAGTAGAAACCGATCAACAGGTACGAGCACAGGCCCACGCCTTCCCAACCGAAGTACAGGAACAACAGGTTATCGCCCAGCACCAGAAACAGCATGCTGGCGATAAACAGGTTGGTGTAGGCGAAGAAGCGCGAGTAACCGGCTTCGCCGCGCATGTACCAGGACGCGAACAAGTGGATCAGGAAGCCGACGCCGACCACCACACCGAGCATGGTCAGGGACAGACCATCCAGGTACAGCGCGAAGTTAGGCGTAAAGCCTTCCACCGCCATCCACTGCCACAACACCATGGTGTAATGACCGCCTTCAGGTGGCGCGACGTTGAATTGCCAGATCACATAAGCCGTGACGATGGCCGACAAGCCGATGGAACCGACGCCGATCAGCGCCGACAGGTTTTCCGAGAGGCGCCCGCGTGAGAACGCCAGCAGCAGGAAACCTATGAGAGGGAATACGAAAGTCAGATAGAGAAGATTCATCCGCGCATCTCGCTGGCAGCGTCGATATCGAGAGTGTGGAAGCGGCGATACAGCTGCAACAGAATCGCCAGGCCAATACTGGCCTCGGCGGCTGCCAGGCTGATCACCAGGATGAACATGATCTGTCCATCCGGCTGCGCCCAGCGGCTACCGGCAACGATGAAGGCCAGTGCGGAGGCATTCATCATGACCTCCAGGCTCATCAGCACGAAAAGAATGTTGCGCCGGACCATCAGGCCGACCAGACCGAGGCAGAACAGGATGCCGGCGACCGCCAGACCATGCTCCATAGGGATAGCAGGCATCGTCATTGCTCCTTGGCTTCGTTGCGGCCCAAGTGGAACGCCGTGACCGCTGCGGCGAGCAGCAGCATCGAGGCGAGTTCGACCACCAGCAGATAAGGACCGAACAGGCTGATGCCCACGGCCTTGGCGTCTACGGTGGTGTGGCCGATGGCCTGGCCGCTGTCGTGGCTGAACAGCACGTACAGCAGTTCAACCAGCAGCAGGGTGCCGAGCGCGACCGGACCGAGCCAGATTCCGGGCTTGAGCCAGACGCGCTCTTGCTGAACCGAGGCCGGGCCCAGGTTCAGCATCATCACCACGAACACGAACAGCACCATGATGGCGCCAGCGTAGGCGATCACTTCCAGCACACCGGCAAATGGTGCACCGAGGGCGAAGAACGTCATCGCCACGGCGATCAGCGAAATGATCAGGTAGAGCAGGGCGTGCACAGGGTTGGTGTTGGTGATCACGCGAAGCGTGGACACAACCGCGATACCCGATGCGAAATAGAAAGCGAATTCCATCTTTCTTCCTTAAGGCAGCAAGCTCTTCACGTTGATCGGTTCGGCTTCATTCTGCGCGGCGCCTTTCGGCTTCCCGGCAATCGCCATACCTGCAACACGATAGAAGTTGTAATCAGGGTTTTTGCCGGGGCCGGAGATCAAAAGATCTTCTTTCTCGTACACCAGGTCCTGACGTTTGAACTCGGCCATCTCGAAATCCGGTGTCAGCTGGATCGCGGTGGTCGGGCAGGCTTCCTCGCAGAGGCCGCAGAAAATGCAGCGCGAGAAGTTGATGCGGAAGAAGTCCGGGTACCAGCGACCGTCTTCGGTTTCAGCTTTCTGCAGCGAGATGCAACCGACCGGGCATGCCACGGCGCACAGGTTGCAGGCTACGCAACGCTCTTCGCCATCAGGGTCGCGGGTCAGCACGATACGGCCACGGAAGCGCGGCGGCAGGTACACCGCCTCTTCCGGGTATTGCAGCGTGTCGCGCTTGCGGAAGGCGTGGCCGAAGATCATCACCAGGCTGCGAAGCTGGGTGAAGAAGCCATGCACGATGTCAAATATGTACTTCATGATTCTCTATCCTCACTGAGCCGCGACGGCGGGCGTGTTGAGCAACACGATCGCAGCGGTCACCAGCATGTTGACGAGGGTCAGCGGCAGGCAGAACTTCCAGCTGAAATCCATCACTTGGTCATACCGTGGGCGCGGAATCGAAGCGCGCAGCAGGATGAAGAACATGATGAAGAACGCGGTTTTCAGTGCGAACCAGATGAACGGGATCTGCGGCAGAATCCCGAACGGACCGTGCCAGCCACCGAAGAACAGGGTCACCAGCAGCGCCGAAATCAACACGATGCCGATGTACTCACCGACGAAGAACATGCCCCATTTCATGCCGGCGTATTCAATGTGGTAACCGTCGGCCAGTTCCTGCTCCGCTTCCGGCTGGTCGAACGGGTGACGGTGAGTCACGGCGACGCCGGCAATGAAGAAGGTCAGGAAACCGAAGATCTGCGGAATGACGAACCACAGGTTCTGCGCCTGGTATTCAACGATGTCGCGCATGTTGAACGAGCCAACCTGGATCACGATGCCCATCAGCGACAGGCCCATGAACACTTCGTACGACACGGTTTGTGCCGAGGCCCGCAAGCTGCCCAACAGGGCGAACTTGTTGTTACTCGACCAGCCGGCGAACAGCACCGCGTAGACCGACAGACCGGCCATGGCGAAGAAGAACAGGATGCCGATGTTGATGTCCGCCACACCCCAGGTCGGGGTGATCGGGATGATCGCGAAGGCAATCAGCAAGGCGCTCATGGCCACGACCGGTGCCAAGGTGAAGATCACTTTGTCGGCGAACGGCGGGGTCCAGTCTTCCTTGAAGAACATCTTGATCATGTCGGCCGCAATCTGGAACGCGCCGAACGGGCCGACGCGGTTCGGACCGTAACGGTCCTGCCAGAGGGCGAGCAGGCGACGCTCGACCCAGCTCAGCAGCGCGCCGCACACCACGACGGCGAGCAGAATCACGATGGCCTTGAGGACCGCGATGATCACGTCAATCACTTCAGGCGTGAACCAGGTCATTGAGCTGCCTCCTGCAGACCGTCAACGGATTTGCCAAAGATCGCTGGCGGAATGCCGGCGAAACCGGCCGGCAATGCGACCAGACCGGCACCCAGCTCTTCGTTGATGCGCAGCGGCAGACGCAGGGTCTGGCCAGCCACGCTCAAGCTCAGCAGGGCGCCGTCATTGACACCCAGACGGTCGGCTTCGGATTTGGCCAGCGACACGTAAGCGGCGGGGATGCGTTCCTGAACCGGTGCGGCTTTGGAAGAGTTCTCTTCGCTGCCGAACAGGTGGAAGAACGGCACGACCTGCCAGGTACCCGGCGCCGGGTTGAACGCGCGCGGAACACTGGCGAACCAGTTCAGCGAGTCACCGGTGCTTTCGATCAGGCGGGTGCCTGGGTCGCCAGCGCGGATGTGACCACCGACTTCGTCCTGGAACTTGTTCCAGGCTTGCGGCGAGTTCCAGCCCGGAGACCAGGCGAATGGCACTTGCTGACGCGGTTCGACCGAGCCCGAGTAACCTTCCATGGAGAACGAGAATGCGGTGTCGTTATCCTGGGAAGTACGCGGTTCGTGCACGCTGATGTCGGCGCGCATGGCGGTACGACCGGAGTAACGCAGCGGTTCGCGAGCCAGTTTCAGGCCTTTGATGCGGAACGCGGCGGACGGTGCGGCGCTGACGATACCGGCCAGTTGCGGAGTGCTTGCGGCACAGGCAGCGGTGACGTGGTCCAGTTGGGTCCAGTCGATCGGCTGGTTCAACAGGGTCGCGCGCAGGGCATGCAGCCAGCGCCAGCCTTCGTGAACCATGATGCTTGCGTCGAGGTAAGTCGGGTCGAAGACCTGGAAGAAGCGCTGGGCGCGACCTTCCTGGCTGACCAGCGTACCGTCGCCTTCAGCGAAGCTGGCGGCTGGCAGAACCAGGTGCGCACGATCGCTGGTGGCGGTCTTCTGATGGTCCGCCACGATCAGCACTTTCGCGGCATTCAGGGCCGCATCGACCTTGGCTTTGTCGGTACGGGTGTACAGATCGTTTTCCAGCACGACGATGGCGTCAGCTTTGCCGTCGATCACGGCTTGCAGCGCGGCATCGAGCGAGTCGCCACCGAGCATGGCCAGGCCGAGGCTGTTGGCCTCTGGCACGATCAGGCTGATGGAACCGTTCTTCTCGCGCAGCTTCAGGGCTTTGGCGATGTTTGCCGCCGCTTCGATCAGCGCCTTGGAACCCAACGAGGTACCAGCAATGATCAGTGGGCGCTTGGCGGCGAGCAGGGCGTCGGCAATGCGCTTGGCCAGCTCAAGAGCTTCAGCGTCCAGGCCTTCAACGGCAGGCGCGCTGGCGTCGAGAGCGTGAGCCACGGCGAAACCGATGCGGGCCAGGTCGTCTGGTGCAGCGTGTACGCATTCTTCGGCGATGTCGTCGAGCTTGGTTTCAGCCAGGCTGGCGATGAACAGCGGGTTCAGCGCGTTCTGACCGATGTTCTTCACCGCAGCGTCGAGCCACGGCTGAACGCGCATGGCGTCGGCCATGTCTTCGGCTTTGCCTTTGACCGATTGACGCAGGGACAGGGCCATGCGCGCAGCAGTCTGGGTCAGGTCTTCGCCGAGAACGAAGATCGCATCGTGGTCTTCGATGTCGCGCATGTTCGGGATCGGCAGCGGGCTGTCTTTGAGCACCTGCATGACCAGACGAATGCGTTCCAGCTCGCCGGCTTCGATACCGGAATAGAAGTGCTCGGCGCCGACCAGTTCGCGCAACGCGTAGTTGCTTTCGAGGCTGGCACGGGGCGAACCGATACCGACGATGTTGCGACCGCGCAGCAGGTCGGCGGCTTTATCCAGCGCTTCGTCGAGGGTCAGCTTGGCGCCGTTGGCCAGCAGTGCCTGACGCGGGCGATCCTTGCGGTTGACGTAGCCATAGCCGAAACGGCCACGGTCGCACAGGAAGTACTGGTTTACCGAACCGTTGAAACGGTTTTCGATACGACGCAGTTCACCGTAACGCTCGCCCGGGGAGATGTTGCAACCGCTGGAGCAGCCATGGCAGATGCTCGGCGAGAACTGCATGTCCCACTTGCGGTTGTAGCGCTCGGAGTGAGTCTTGTCGGTGAACACACCGGTCGGGCAGACCTCGGTGAGGTTGCCGGAGAACTCGCTTTCCAGGGTGCCGTCTTCAACGCGACCGAAGTACACGTTGTCGTGGGCGCCGAATACACCGAGGTCGGTGCCGCCGGCGTAGTCCTTGTAGAAGCGCACGCAGCGGTAGCAAGCGATGCAGCGGTTCATTTCGTGACCGATGAACGGGCCGAGATCCTGGTTCTGGTGGGTACGCTTGGTGAAGCGATAACGGCGCTCGTTGTGGCCGGTCATCACCGTCATGTCTTGCAGGTGGCAGTGACCGCCTTCTTCACAGACCGGGCAGTCGTGAGGGTGGTTGGTCATCAGCCATTCAACGACGCTGGCGCGAAACACTTTCGCTTCTTCGTCGTCGATGGAGATCCAGCTGCCGTCGGTGGCTGGCGTCATGCACGACATGACGATCCGACCACGCTTGTCGTTTTCGTCGGTGTACTGCTTGACCGCGCACTGGCGGCAAGCGCCAACGCTGCCAAGGGCTGGGTGCCAGCAGAAATAAGGGATATCGAGGCCTAGCGACAGACATGCCTGTAACAGGTTGTCTGCCCCATCGACTTCGAGCTCTTTGCCGTCTACGTGGATAGTGGCCATGGTTCAAAGTTCTTCGTTGGCCCGGTGTCAGCGGGCGTGGCTAATGGAATCTTGTTATTCGCGTGAATCAACACAGCCGTTCAAGGCGTCATCACACGACAAAGCGAAGGGTACGGACCCTTCGCTTCTTTAAGCGTTTACGCGCCGACTACGATCGGCCTTGCCAGAGGCGGGACGACGGCGCTGGTAGGCGCGATGCCGGCTTCGAACTCATGGCGGAAGTATTTGATTGCGCTGCCCAATGGCTCCACGGCGCCCGGTGCGTGAGCACAGAAGGTCTTGCCTGGGCCGAGGAAACCGACCAGACCCAGCAGGGTCTCGATATCGCCGGCTTGCCCTTCACCGTTCTCGATCGCGCGCAGAAGCTTGACGCTCCACGGCAAACCGTCACGGCACGGGGTGCAGAAGCCGCAGGATTCGCGGGAGAAGAACTCTTCCATGTTGCGCAGCAGAGAAACCATGTTGACGCTGTCGTCCACCGCCATGGCCAGGCCGGTACCCATACGGGTGCCCACTTTGGCGATGCCGCCGGCGTACATTTGTGCGTCCAGGTGTTCCGGCAACAGGAAACCGGTACCGGCGCCGCCAGGCTGCCAGCACTTGAGCTTGTAACCGTCGCGCATGCCGCCGGCGTAGTCTTCGAACAACTCGCGACCGGTAACGCCGAATGGCAGTTCCCACAGGCCCGGGTTCTTGACCTTGCCGGAGAAGCCCATGAGCTTGGTGCCCATGTCTTCACTGCCTTCGCGCGCCAACGATTTGTACCAGTCCACGCCGTCGGCAATGATCGCCGGCACGTTGCACAGGGTTTCAACGTTGTTCACGCAAGTCGGCTTGCCCCACACGCCAACGGCGGCAGGGAAGGGCGGCTTGGAGCGCGGGTTGGCGCGGCGGCCTTCGAGGGAGTTGATCAGTGCGGTTTCTTCACCGCAGATGTAACGCCCGGCGCCGGTGTGGACGAACAGCTCGAAATCGAAGCCGCTGCCCAGAATGTTTTTACCCAGCAGGCCCGCTGCCTTGGCTTCTTCCACGGCACGGTTCAGGTGCTTGGCGGCGGTGGTGTATTCGCCACGCAGGAAGATGTAGCCACGGTAGGTTTTCAGCGCGCGAGCACTGATCAGCATGCCTTCGATCAGCAGATGGGGCAGTTGCTCCATCAGCATGCGGTCTTTCCAGGTGTTCGGTTCCATCTCGTCCGCGTTGCACAGCAGGTAGCGGATGTTGATGGATTCGTCTTTGGGCATCAGGCCCCACTTAACGCCAGTGGGGAAGCCTGCACCGCCGCGACCTTTAAGGCCGGAGTCCTTCACGGTCTGGACGATGTCGTCCTGAGCCATGTCGGCGAAGGCTTTGCGCGCAGCCGCGTAACCGTTCTTGGCCTGGTACTCGTCGAGCCAGACAGCTTCACCGTCGTCACGCAGACGCCAGGTGAGCGGGTGAGTCTCGGCCGACCGCTTGATGCGGTTGGCAGGACCGAAGGAAGTCAGGGTCATACGTAGCCCTCGAGCAATTTGGCAACGCCGGCAGGCTGCACATCACCGAAAGTGTCGTCGTCGATCATCAACGCCGGCGCCTTGTCGCAGTTGCCGAGGCAGCAGACCGGCAGCAGGGTGAAACGACCGTCGGCGGTGGTCTGACCCAGGCCGATGCCCAGCTTGCTCTGGATTTCGCTGACCACGGATTCGTGACCACCGATGTAGCAGACCATGCTGTCGCAAACGCGAATGATGTGACGGCCGACCGGCTGACGGAAGATCTGGCTATAGAACGTCGCCACCCCTTCAACGTCGCTGGCCGGGATGCCGAGGATCTCGCCGATGGCGTAAAGCGCGCCATCAGGCACCCAGCCACGTTCCTTCTGGACGATCTTCAGGGCTTCGATCGACGCCGCGCGCGGGTCTTCGTAGTGATGCAGCTCGTGCTCGATGGCCGAGCGCTCGGTTTCGCTCAAGGCGAAACGGTCAGTCTGGATAAGCGTGCTGTTCATGCTTAGCGGTCCACGTCGGCCATAACGAAATCGATACTACCCAGGTACGCGATCAAGTCCGCGACCATGCTGCCTTTGATCACCGAAGGGATCTGCTGCAGGTGCGGGAAGCTTGGGGTGCGAATCCGGGTGCGGTAGCTCATGGTGCCGCCATCGCTCGTCAGGTAATAACTGTTGATGCCCTTGGTCGCTTCGATCATCTGGAAGGATTCGTTGGCCGGCATGACCGGGCCCCACGAAACTTGCAGGAAGTGCGTGATCAGGGTCTCGATGTGCTGCAGGGTGCGCTCTTTCGGTGGCGGCGTGGTCAGCGGGTGATCCGCCTTGTACGGGCCTTCCGGCATGTTGCGCATGCACTGCTCGATGATCTTCAGGCTCTGGCGCATTTCTTCGACGCGCACGATGCAACGGTCGTAGGCATCGCCATTGGCCGCCAGCGGCACTTCGAATTCGAAGTTCTCGTAACCGGAGTACGGGCGCGCTTTACGCAGGTCGAAGTCGCAACCGGTCGAACGCAGGCCGGAACCGGTGACGCCCCATTCCAGGGCTTCTTTGGTGTTGTAGGCGGCGACGCCGATGGTCCGGCCACGCAGGATGCTGTTGTCCAGTGCGGCTTTCTGGTACTCGTCCAGACGCTTTGGCATCCAGTCGATGAAGTCTTTCACCAGTTTTTCCCAGCCGCGCGGCAGGTCGTGAGCGACGCCACCGATGCGGTACCAGGCCGGGTGCAGACGGAAGCCGGTAATGGCTTCGATCACCGTGTACGCCTTCTGACGGTCGGTGAACGTGAAGAACACCGGGGTCATGGCGCCGACGTCCTGGATGTAAGTCCCTAGGAACAGCAGGTGGCTGGTGATCCGGAAGAACTCGGCCATCATGATGCGGATGACGTCGACCTTCTCAGGCACCTTGATGCCGGCCAGCTTCTCGACCGAGAGCACGTACGGCAGGTTGTTCATCACGCCGCCGAGGTAGTCGATACGGTCGGTGTACGGAATGAAACTGTGCCAGGACTGACGCTCGGCCATCTTCTCGGCACCACGGTGGTGGTAACCGACGTCCGGAACGCAGTCGACGATCTCTTCACCGTCCAGTTGCAGAATGATGCGGAACGCACCGTGCGCGGAAGGGTGGTTAGGACCGAGGTTGAGGAACATGTAGTCCTCGTTCGCACCGGAACGCTTCATGCCCCAGTCTTCAGGCTTGAAGCGCGCGGCTTCTTCCTCAAGCTGTTGCTTGGCCAGGGTCAGGCTGAACGGGTCGAACTCGGTGGCACGGGCCGGGAAGTCCTTGCGCAGCGGGTGACCTTCCCAGGTCGGCGGCATCATGATGCGGGTCAGGTGCGGGTGACCGGCAAAGTTGATGCCGTACATGTCCCACACTTCACGCTCGTACCAGTTGGCGTTCGGCCAGATGCCGGTCACGGTCGGCACGCTGAGGTCGCTCTCGGACAAGGCGACCTTGATCATTACGTCACTATTACGTTCGATCGACATCAAGTGATAGAACACAGTGAAGTCGGCGCCGCTTGGCAGCCCTTGACGCTTGGTGCGCAGACGCTCGTCCACGCCGTGCAGGTCATAGAGCATGACGTACGGCTTGGGCAGGTTACGCAGGAAGGTCAGGACTTCGACGAGTTTGGCACGGGCAACCCAAAGCACCGGCATGCCGGTGCGGGTAGGCTGGGCGGTGAACGCCTCGGGGCCAAAACGGTTGTTCAGTTCAACGACCACATCCTGGTCGTCTGCCTTATAAGGCGGGATGTACAGAGCACTGCCTGTAGTCATGGTTATTTATCGCTTTCGGTCAACGTAAAGAATGAAGCCAGGTTCTCGTTCTATAAAAGAAGCAGGTCTGGATCAGACTTCGTCGGGGCTGCGCAGGTTGGTGACTGCGATTCGCTGTTCGCGGCGCTGTTCCTTTTGCGAAGGCATCTCGGCGCGGTACACGCCTTGATCGCCGACGACCCAGGAAAGCGGACGACGCTCCTGTCCAATCGACTCCTGCAACAGCATCAAGCCTTGCAGAAAAGCTTCAGGGCGGGGCGGGCAGCCAGGCACGTAGACGTCCACGGGCAGGAACTTGTCCACCCCTTGAACGACGGAGTAGATGTCGTACATGCCACCGGAGTTGGCGCACGAACCCATGGAGATAACCCATTTAGGTTCGAGCATTTGCTCGTAGAGACGCTGAATGATCGGCGCCATCTTGATGAAGCAGGTACCGGCGATAACCATGAAATCCGCCTGACGCGGCGATGCCCGGATAACCTCGGCGCCAAAGCGCGCGATGTCGTGGGGCGCCGTGAAGGCGGTGGTCATTTCCACGTAGCAGCACGAAAGACCGAAGTTGTACGGCCACAGGGAGTTCTTGCGCCCCCAGTTGATCGTGCCGTTAAGCACGTCTTCGAGCTTGCCCATGAAGATGTTTTTGTGGACTTGATCTTCTAACGGATCGGAAACGGTTTCCCGTTCGCCAATCGGATACTGCTCGTTAGGAGCATCGGGGTCGATCCTGGTGAGATTGTATTGCATTGCCAAAGCCTCATTGTTTCAGCTTCGCTTGCCGCTTCAGACGAGCTGCCGGAGCCCAGTCAAGGGCGCCCACTCGAAATAGGTAGACAAGACCTGCCAACAGAATTGCTATGAAAACGAGAGCTTCGACGAATCCGGTCCAGCCGCTTTCGCGGACGGACACAGACCAGGCAAAGAGAAAAAGGGCTTCGATATCGAAGATCACGAAGAGCATCGCGACCAGATAGAATTTTGCTGAGAGCCGCAAACGGGCGCCACCTGTAGGCAGCATGCCGGATTCGAACGGTTCGTTTTTGCTGCGGCCCCAGGCTTTTGACCCGAGGAGGCTGGAGACGCCGAGCATGAAGGCACAAAGGCCGACGACGCCCAGAAGGAAAATGGCAAAGCCCCAGTTGTGGGCCATGAGTCCTGTCGCTTCGGGCATGCTGGTAATCCTTAACAGAGAGCAAAGGTCTCTGAGCTTGAAAAGAAACAAAGCAGTGACGATATGTCGCAGCAATCAATCCCGCTGATTTTATGGCACAACACCGTGCAAGTAAAATTCCTATAGCGAAATTATTTACAGGAATAAGGACATAGCGCACCTCCAAAGCCCTGTAGCCCATGCCGTTCGGGCATTAGCCGGCATTTCATCAATATTGTTTTGTAGGAAATGTAACGAACATAGCGCTCGCTAAATGATAATCAATATTATTTGTGGTGGTTTTTAAACTGTTTAACCCGGTGAGCGTCGGAAAGTTGCCTTATATGCACGTTACTGCAAGTAGTGGGCGGGGTCGTTTTACCTTCTTTTCCTGGTCGAGAAAATGCTCTGGATCAAGGTTTTTCGCACAGTTTTGCGCTTGTCGCATTCCCCGTGGGAGCCGGGGTAGGTGGCGTTCATGGAAAAGGCCAATAGGCACGCAATGCGTAAGACTGCCGCGACTTTCCGGGTTCTCTAAATGCAGCTGTGACCCCCGTCGATTACCAGATCGGCACCGGTCATCCAGGATGACTCATCAGATGCGAGCAGGATGGCAGCGCCTGCCATATCTGCAGGCATGCCAGCGCGCTGCATGGGAATCTCCTTTTTTCTGTTCTGCCATACCTCTGGGGAATCCCGCCACTGATTGGCGTTACCACTGGTCGCGGTCAGCCCAGGTGAAATCGTGTTGACTCTGATGCCATAGGGTGCCAGTTCTACCGCGCAGCTTCGTGTAAGCATGGACAGCGCCGCTTTGCTCGCCTGATAAGCTGACATTCGGCTGACCGCCTTGAAGGCACTGACCGATGAGATGTTAATGATGCTGCCGCCCTGTTTGCGAGCGATGCAGTCTCTTGCAAAGCGTTGAGTCATGAAGAATGGAAAGCGGAGGTTGACCGCAAGGGTTTGTTCGTATTCGTCTTCGCTCAGCTCCAGAAATGGAGTACGGGTTATGAATGCCGGGTTATTGACGAGTATATCCACGGGGCCAATGGCTGCTTGCGCTTCTTCGAAAAGTGCATCAGTGCTAGTGCTTGCAGCATCCATAAGGGTGAAACCGGCCTGCTGGCCAAAGTGTTCAGCTAATGCAATGACTGCACGAGCCCCAGCTTCATCAGTGCGGGCGGTAATGAAAACATCGGCGCCCTGGACAATGAAAGCTTCGGCAATAGCTCTTCCAATACCAGCCGATGCGCCTGTTATAAGCGCTCGCTTCCCTTTGAGTCTTCCATTCATGATGAGTTAATACTCCGTGGTGAGAGTTTGCTGGTCGCGTGCGCAAAGTATGAATGTGACGTAATACTTGAATATAGAAGGTGTTTCACTTTTTGCTGGCGTGAAGTAATTTTTCAGAAAGTTCCTACGGATCATTCATCTACCAATGTGCGAACTTTCCTAAGCGTGGGTGAAGATTGATTTTATGAGATTGATCGTAGGCTGCCGTTAGGTAAATTCGGTGGCTGGATAGGTGGCATTGAAATCAGTATGGGTCTAACTCTTATGTCTATAGAGAGAGGTCGTGTATGACTGAGCAAAAAAACAAGTATATAAATACGGCCAGGTCCGTAGAGATTGGTAATCCATCCTGGGCGCTTGCGCAAAATTCGGGGCTGACCGATTTGAGTATCAAGCACGCTCCGCAGGGGCGTATGCAGGACCAGAATGGTCATTTGTTCATGAATATGTGCTCTTGTTCATATTTGGGTCTCGAGGTCGATCAACGTCTGGCGCGACGTGCCGCAGATTATGTGTTGAGTTGCGGTACCGTGAATTTGCCTACCTCACGTATCAGAATAAGGTTGAAAGAACTCGATGAGCTTGAAGACGCCTTATCGGCACATTTTAATTGTCGAGCATTCACAGCGACTTCCTGCAGTGCGGGCATCGTCGCGTCTCTGCCCCTGCTGGCAGCCGGTATGTTTACAGATGGCCAACGTCCCGTTTTGATTTTTGATAAGCATGCGCACTTTGCACTGAATCAGGTCAAGGCCATCTGTGGTGATGAAACGCAGGTTGTCACTTGTAATCATAATGATGTCGACTTTATTGAAGATATGTGCAAGCGCCATCCTTTGGTCGCGTATGTTGCTGACGGTGCTTACAGCATGGGAGGGAGTGCGCCTATTGAGCGGTTGTTGGCGTTGCAGGACAAGTATGGGATGTTTCTCTACTTCGATGACTCTCATTCATTAAGTGCCTATGGCGAGCGGGGTGAGGGCTATATTCGTACTTTCATGCCTGAGCTTAATCCACGAACCCTATTGGTTTATTCATTGGCCAAGGCTTTTGGCGCCAATGGTGGCGGTATATTTATGTCGGAAAAGGCCAATTATCAGGAGGTTTTTCGCCGTTTTGGCGGACCGATGTCCTACTCGCAATATGTAAACCCCGCCACTGTAGGCGCGGCCATGGCTTCCCTGGATATTCACAAGACCAGTGAACTGGCCGTTTTGCAGGAAAAGCTCAGTTCCAATATTCGTCTGTTCGACAGCATGTTTGTGACGGAACACGCGGGATCGGGTTTGCCGATTCGGGTTATTCCATTGGACAGTCCGGATATGGCGATCGGCGTTTCCGAAGGGGTATTCAAGCGTGGGTATTACACCTCAATGAGGGCGGCAGGAGTGATGTGACGGAAGCAGTTCAGTAGTGAAGCCATTGCTGATAATGACCGGCTTGGGCACTGGGATGCGCAATATCGTGCTGCTCCGTTTGCTGTTCGTCATGGCGAATGCCTTGGGTCCCTTTGCCGCTTTGTTTTTCCAGCGTCATTACCGGCTCGATAGTTCCGGGGTGGCGTTGGTGATTACACTGATGTCGGCGTTTTTCCTGGTGGGTAACTTGTTGGGAGGAGTGTTGGTCGGACGCTATACGTTCAGGACTCTGCTGGTCTGCTCTTCTTTTTGTTCATTTGTATGCTTGCTGTGCGGGATTTTGTTCAGCGCGCCGGTCGCATCCATTGCCATGGTTTTGCTGTTCATGTTCTGCGCGGGGCTGGTCACACCTGTGTTCAGTATCTTGACGTCCTTGACGGCTAACGATAGTAACCGCGTCGCCTCTTTTGGCTATTTGCATCTGGCCAGCAATCTGGGAGGGGCTCTGCTGTTTGTCATTGGCGGATATTTACTGGCTCTCGATAGCGTCTATCTAATGCTTTTTGCGCTGGTCACCAGTGTGTTGTGCCTGTTTTCAAGTGCCTGTCTGTCACTGCCGGAAAGCCACGGCAGCACGCCTGCAACAAGGGAAACTTCAATTGGCATAATGGCTGGTATACCGCATATCGTAATTGTCGCGGGTGTCATGTTCTTTGCGTTGGCGGTGCTGGATGCGCAGCGTCAGTACCATCTGCCTTTGTGGCTTGATGTGGTAACGGCGGGGAAGGCTGCCAGCCTGTTCGGTGCGGTAGGAATCGTCAATGCGCTGCTGGTGATCCTGTTGACGCAGTCACTGATTGCGTTGACGTCGCGTTTCGAGCCGCTCACCAATTTGGCTTTTGCCGCTATTTTCTACAGTGTCGGTTTTGGCGCCTATGCCTTGTTCGAACATACGGTACTGATTCTGTTGTTTGTTTTCTTCTGGACGCTGGGTGAGATTCTCAGCGTTACCTACGTCACCGCGCTTATCTCGCAAAAAACGCCATTGCAAACGCAACCTACGCTCTTTTCTCTTGTTCCGGTCGTGCTGGCGGGGGCGAGGATGGTGTCCGTGGGGCTGGGAGCCTTGCTGATCGCTGGTGTTGGTTTTCAGTTGAGCTGGAGCCTCTATGGGGGGCTGGGCATCGTATTTGGAGGCATCTGTTTTTGGGTCGGCCACAGGACAATTGCATTGCCCCGCGTCACATCGCGGGACAGGAACTAACAAGGGAATTGTGGGTTGATCGAGTCTTGTCGCTCAGCTCCAGCACAGTTAAGGAACTTCTATGCGAGCACAGTATGACGCGGCCTCTGTTGAAAGTACGGCTCAGGCCCAATGGCTTGAAAATGATGTATTCAGGGCGGTTGAAGATGCTTGCCGGCCTAAATTCTATGCCTGCTCGATGCTTCCCTATCCATCGGGAAAGTTGCACATGGGGCATGTTCGCAACTATACGATCAACGACATGCTGGCTCGCCATATGCGCATGAAAGGATTCAATGTCCTGATGCCTATGGGGTGGGATGCCTTTGGCTTGCCCGCGGAGAACGCAGCTATGAAGTCGGGTGTTTCGCCAGCGCAGTGGACACTATTGAATATCGCGGACATGAAGTCGCAAATGCTGCCTTTGGGGCTTGCCTTCGACTGGTCCCGGGAGATTGCCACTTGCGACCCTGAATACTACAAGTGGAGTCAGTGGTTTTTCCTCAAATTGCTGGAAAAGGGTGTGGCCTACAAGAAGACCCAGATAGTCAATTGGGACCCTGTCGATCAAACGGTGCTGGCCAATGAACAGGTAATCGACGGTCGAGGTTGGCGTTCGGGGGCTCTCGTCGAGAGGCGGCAGATTCCAGGTTACTACCTGCGTATAACCCAGTATGCCGAGGAATTGCTCTCGGCAATCGACACTCTGGATGGTTGGCCGGACAGGGTCCGCGCCATGCAGCGGAACTGGATAGGGAAGGTCGCAGGGGTACGTTTGGCTTTTGCCCACCGAATCCAGGACGCTGCCGGACAAGTGATCGACGAAGGCAAGCTCTGGGTATTTACCACCCGTATCGATACGCTCATGGGGGTAACCTTCTGTGCCGTATCCCCTGAACATGCACTGGCCAAACATGCCCTGGAGCTCAACCCTGGGCTGGAGCCGCAGGTGCACACCTGTCGACAAACGGCGAATTCCGGCCCATCCAGCAGCCAGAGCAAGTTTGGCGTCCCCTGTGGCTTGCATGTGGAGCATCCGTTAACCGGTGAGCCTGTCGAGCTGTGGATAACCAATTATGTGCTTGGCGAGTATGGTGACGGAGCCCTGATGGGGGTGCCTGCGCACGATGAGCGCGACTTCGAATTTGCCAATCAATATGGCTTGGCCGTCCGCCAAGTCATTGCCCGGAGCGATCACGTATTCGACCCGACGTTCTGGTCCGACAATTACACTTGTCGAGAGGGGCATCTCATCAACTCTGGTGTCTACGATGGCCTCACTGTTACAGAGGCGACCCAGGCGATTACCGCTGCGCTGGTTGAAAGCCGAATGGGTGAGAAGACTACCACTTGGCGCCTGCGCGACTGGGGGATCTCACGGCAGCGTTACTGGGGGACGCCGATTCCTGTCATCCAGTGTGAGCAATGTGGTGACGTGCCGGTGCCTTATTCGGACTTGCCGGTCGTATTGCCTACTGATTGCGTGCCGGATGGCAGCGGCAACCCGTTGCTGGCGCATAAGTCGTTTCGCGATGTGGATTGCCCACGCTGCGGAGCGGCAGCGCAGAGGGAAACAGACACCATGGATACCTTCGTCGATTCGAGCTGGTATTTCATGCGTTATTGCGATCCTGATAGCGATACCTCGATGGTGGGTCCCGGCAGTCGTTACTGGTTGCCAATCGATCAATACATCGGTGGTATCGAGCATGCGGTGTTGCATTTGCTCTATGCGAGGTTCTGGACACGAGCAATGCGTGACGAAGGGCTGGTGGATTTCAGCGAGCCGTTCAAGAACCTGTTTACCCAAGGCATGCTATTGCGTGAAAGCTATTACCGAAAAGCCGATGACGGTAGCCTGCAGTGGTTTTACCCCGCGCAAGTTGTGGTCGAGTATGACGAAAAAAGCCGTCCTCTGAGGGCTACGGCGCTTGAGGACGGTTTACCCGTCATCATCGGTGGCGTGGAAAAAATGTCCAAGTCGAAGAATAACGTCGTCGAGCCGAAAGACATCATTAACAAGTTCGGCGCTGACACCGCCCGACTTTTCACAATCTTTGCAGGTCCTCCTGATCAGAGCACGATCTGGAGCGATAGCGGCGTTGAAGGTGCCTATCGCTTTCTGCGCCGGCTCTGGAGCTTCTTCCACGACGATCAGGCTCGGCGCTGTGCAGATGATCGGGTTGGAGACATTGCTGAATCGAAACGCGTGCGCTTTGAGATGCATCGTTTGCTGCAGCAGATCAACAACGATTACGAACGGCTGCAATACAACACGGTCGTTTCGGGTGCGATGAAGATGCTCAAGGTGCTGGAGGGGGGCAGGGGTGCCGGCCCACAAGTGGCCCGCGAAGGCATGGCGATCCTGTTGCAGGTTCTGCACCCTGTGACGCCGCACATCACTCAGGTCCTTTGGACGGGGGGTGGGTTCGAAGGCGATATTTACGACAGTTCGTGGCCCATGCCGGACAGCGAAGCCTTGGAACAGGACGAAGTAAAAATGATGGTGCAGATAAATGGCAAGTTGCGCGGGCACATTATGATCGAGGCTGATGCCGAGCATGACGCCATTCGGTACCGGGCGTCATCCGACGCAGAGTTGCGCAACCACTTGAAAGGGGCGGGCAGGATGATTGTGGTGCCCAACCGCCTGGTGAACTTCATCGTCTGAACTTTCGAGCTGGCGCACAGGAAACAAAGCACGGTTGCCGAGGAGGTGTCACCCTGGGTCGTCGTAGATGCTGAATGTTGGACCGCTTTCGCGAGCAAGCCCGCTCCCACAAGGTTTTGCGTTGTTGGTTAAATCACGCGCAAAAAAACGCCCCGAACCAGTCGGGGCGTCAGATGTGCGGCGTTGCAGTTAGCTTTCTATTCGGTCCGCAACGGCCGTTTGCTCAGGCAAATCGGATCAGTGGAACTGTTCTTCTTCAGTCGAACCGGTCAGCGCGGTTACCGAAGACGTGCCACCTTGAATCACAGTGGTCATGTCGTCGAAGTAGCCGGTGCCCACTTCCTGCTGGTGAGCCACGAAGGTGTAACCCTTGGCAGCGTCAGCGAACTCTTGCTCTTGCAGCTTCACGTAGGCAGTCATGTCGTTACGGGCGTAGTCGTGCGCCAGGTTGAACATGCTGTGCCACATGTTGTGAATGCCGGCCAGGGTGATGAACTGGTGCTTGTAACCCATGGCAGACAATTCGCGCTGGAACTTGGCGATGGTCGCGTCGTCCAGGTTTTTCTTCCAGTTGAAGGAAGGCGAGCAGTTGTACGACAGCAGTTGGTCCGGGTATTCCTTTTTGATCGCTTCAGCGAAGCGACGAGCCTCGTCCAGATCCGGCTTGGCGGTTTCGCACCAGATCAGGTCGGCGTACGGAGCGTAAGCCAGGCCGCGAGCGATGGCCTGGTCGAGACCGGCGCGCACTTTGTAGAAGCCTTCCTGAGTACGTTCGCCAGTCACGAACGGCTGGTCGTATGGGTCGCAATCGGAAGTCAGCAGGTCAGCCGCGTTAGCGTCGGTACGGGCCAGAATGATGGTCGGAGTACCGGCAACGTCAGCCGCCAGACGGGCAGCGGTCAGCTTCTGTACAGCTTCCTGGGTAGGAACCAGTACCTTGCCGCCCATGTGGCCGCATTTTTTCACGGAAGCCAGTTGGTCTTCGAAGTGAACGCCGGCGGCGCCTGCTTCGATCATGCTCTTCATCAGCTCGTAAGCGTTCAGTACGCCGCCGAAACCGGCTTCAGCGTCCGCCACGATTGGAGCGAAGTAGTCGATGTAGCCTTCGTCGCCCGGGCCTTTACCGGCTTTCCACTGGATCTGGTCAGCACGACGGAACGAGTTGTTGATGCGCTTGACCACGGTTGGAACCGAATCCACCGGGTACAGCGACTGATCCGGGTACATCGATTCGGCGGAGTTGTTGTCCGCAGCGACTTGCCAGCCCGACAGGTAGATCGCCTGGATACCGGCTTTAACTTGTTGTACAGCCTGGCCGCCGGTCAGGGCGCCCATGCAGTTGACGAAATCTTTCTCAGGACGGAAGGACGGTTTGGCGCCCTGGGTTACCAGGTTCCAAAGCTTCTCGGCGCCCAATTTTGCAAAGGTGTGCTCAGGTTGAACCGAGCCACGCAGGCGGACGACGTCAGCAGCGGAGTAAGCGCGTGTCACGCCTTTCCAGCGTGGGTTTTCAGCCCAATCTTTTTCGAGGGCTGCAATTTGCTGTTCGCGTGTCAGTGCCATGGAGATAAACCTCGTCGCATAGGTCTGGGTGGAAAATTCCTGCTCTTGCCAAATACGCATTGGGGCGTAAGGGGCTGCTCGCTGACCAGAAGCTTAGGTGGTCAAGTCGGATTCGGCGGGGGTGGCGACGGGATGAACGATGGGCTCGAGGGGAAGTGAGCAGGTAAGGGCGAACTGTCGAGCGCATTCGGGCGTCGTGGGCCTTGGTACGAACTTCAGTGTGGAGCCGGGTTACCTAATTACGCTTCCGTCCCTCGGGACAACTTCGTTCCAGTCGGCAACCTCGTCAAACACACCTTGTGGGCGGTACAGACACGAAGCGGCTCGCGGGGTAGGTGCGAACGGCGCTTCGAAGGCCCTTGCCAGGGCCCCTGATTAGCGGGAGCGAGGCCATCATGCCTTTGCTTTTTTGTATCGTCAAACGTTTTGTAGTGCTTTTTTTATGGCACTACATCTTTGGTCTAATACGACTAATCAGTCAGTTTTCGGTGGTTTAGTCCAAAGTATCGACTTTCACCCGCAGGGTCATGTCATCTCGGCCCTGAGTCGAGTAGCTGCGGGTCTGACCCTGTTTGTCGGCCTGAGTCTGGCGGTTTACGCCGGCCAGGGTGATCCATTCACCCAGTCGTCCCGTGACAGTTGTGTCGGTACTTTGCACATTCACTACATCGGGACGTTCCTGGCTCATACGGTCACGATTGGTGCTGATTGCGAGGTGAACGATGTCGCCGGTAACGCTGGCGGTGACGTAGAAACCCTGGGTGACGTTGCGGTATTCGGTCTGGCTTCGCAGATCGCCGTAGGAATCGGTCTGTGTGCTGGTGAGCGGAACGCTCTGGCCGACCTGGATCAGTGCCGGCGCCCCTTCGCTGGCCTGGATCTGCTGAATCCCGCCGTCACGGCTGTCGGTACTGCGATTGATGATGCGAGTCTGGCTCGGTTTGGCGCCATTTACCGAGTAACCCTGATCGCCCTGGAAGTTGTTTTCGTTGGTGTCGACAGTGATCAGCAGGCGCTTGGGTTGGGTGTCGAGTTGCGCAATCAGGGCTTTAAGTTCGTCGATCTTGCGCTGATCGGCATTGACGATCAGTTGGTTGCCATAGGCACTGACCTGGCCTTCCTTGCCGATGAAATCCTGGGCCATCGGCAGCATGTCGGCACTGGTGTGGTAGTTCAAAGGCACGATCTCGGTGGCGGCCATGACCGAAAAACTGCAGGTCAGCAGCAGCGTGGTGAGCAGGGTGCGTAGGGCCATTTCCGTTATCTCCGACATCTTGAAGTGTTGATATTGCCAGTTTGTCGGCCCGGCGTGGGGCAAGTTGAATCGTAGACAGCAAAACGCCCCGGCATCCGAGAATGACGGGGCGTTTTGTGGTGTTCTCTGTGGCGAGGGGATTTATCCCCGTTGGGTCGCGAAGCGGCCCCAAAATAACCACGGTGTATCAGGTTTTCCGCATGCAATGGTTTGACGGCTGCTTCGCAGCCGAACGGGGATAAATCCCCTCACCACAGGGTCTCAAACGGAGTGACGCACCATGTCCACATGCGGAATGCCTGCTTCCAGGAATTCCTCACTGACCAGGCTGAAGCCCAGGCGCTCATAGAACGCCGTGGCTTGTACCTGCGCGCTCAGCATCTGCTGCTTCAGCCCGCGCTTCTCGGCTTCACCGATCACCGCTTGCATCAGCGCATCGCCGACTTTCAAGCCGCGCCAGTCTTTCAGCACCGACACCCGGCCGACGTGGCCGTCGGGCAGCAGGCGGGCGGTGCCAATCGGAAAGTCGCCTTCGAAGGCCAGGAAATGCACCGCCGTTGCGTCATCAGCGTCCCATTCCAGCTCAGGCGGAACGGATTGCTCGGCGATGAACACCGTCTCACGAATGCGCCGGATCTCGGCGATGTCCTTCTGCCAGTCTGCGACACGAACGTGGATTTTATTCATCAGCAAACCCCAAGCTGCCTTGCTTGACCAGCTCGCACAGCAGGCCGCGGCCGTCTTCGTCGCTCAGCCAGTCGCCGAGGTTATCGGTGTGCAGGGCGTCGGCAGCGCAGATCAACTTCAGCAGCTCGCGCAGTTTGCCCGGCAGGTAACGGCTCTGGCCGCTGGCGAACAGCAGCAGGTCGTCATCGACTTCGGACCAGGCCATGCGCGCGCTCGGGTTGCGGATCAGCACAGCGCCTTGTTCCAGGCTGGCGAGAAAGTCTTCTTCTTCGACTTCTTCCGGGCCGACGATCAGTTCCGGGTAGCGCGGCTCGGTCATGTACTGGCCGAACCAGGTCAGCAGCAGGCGCTCGTCGCTCATGTGCTCGGCCAGCAAAGCTTTCAGGCGATCAAGGGCGTCGTGCTGAATCTGGTGTGGATCGACCGCCGGCAGGGCGTCGGCATCGGTGTAGCGCTCTTCATCGGTCAGGAACTGGCTGAGGAAGTCGGTGAAGTGAGTCAGCACTTCAGAGGCGCTCGGGGCGCGGAAGCCGACCGAGTAGGTCATGCAGTCATCCACCGCTACGCCGCAATGGGCCAGACGCGGCGGCAGGTAGAGCATGTCGCCCGGCTCCAGAACCCACTCATCGGTGGCTTCGAAGTCGGCGAGGATGCGCAGGTCCGCGTGTGGCAGCAGCTTGCACTCGGAGTCGCACATCTGGCCGATCTTCCAGTTGCGCTTGCCGTGACCTTGCAGCAGGAACACATCGTAG
Organism: Pseudomonas sp. PDM10; assembly: GCF_014852295.1. Classification (NCBI taxonomy): domain Bacteria; kingdom Pseudomonadati; phylum Pseudomonadota; class Gammaproteobacteria; order Pseudomonadales; family Pseudomonadaceae; genus Pseudomonas; species Pseudomonas sp. PDM10. Next base: position 314,141 of record NZ_JACVBJ010000007.1, read on the forward strand.
TTATCGAAATGCGGACCGACGCTGCCACCCGGGGCGGCGAAGCTGATCATCACGTCGTCGACGCGCCAGCTCGGCAGGAAGCGAAAGTTTTCCAGCAACTCGCTGACTTCTGGCACGAATTGGTCGACCGCTTGAACCAGCAGGGTCCACTCGGTTTCCGGCAACTTGCTGAATTCGTCTTCGGCGAACGGGCCGCGACGCATTTCCCAAGGACGCTCGCCGTGTTCGATCACCAGGCGCGATTCAACTTCTTCTTCCAGCGCCAGGCCGGCCAGTTCGTCCGGGTCGATCGGGCTTTCGAAGTCAGGGATCGCCTGGCGGATCAGCAGCGGTTTTTTCTGCCAGTAGTCACGCAGGAATTCGCGCGCCGTGATGCCACCCAGAAGTTGAAGAGGAATATCAGGATTCATGTGTAACCTATTGAAAAAAAGCACTTTTCAGACGGGAATAAAAACGCCCGGCGCTGCCGGGCGTCTCAAAAGGGTAAAGCGGTCGATCAGATGCGTTTGGCTTGCTCTACAGCGTTACCGATGTAGTTCGCCGGGGTGAGCAATTTCAGCTCGGCCTTGGCGGCGGCTGGCATGTCCAGACCGTCGATGAAAGTTTGCAGTGCTTCAGGGCTGATGCCCTTGCCACGGGTCAACTCTTTCAGTTTTTCGTACGGGTTTTCGATGTTGTAGCGACGCATCACGGTCTGGATTGGCTCGGCCAATACTTCCCAGCACGCGTCCAGGTCGGCAGCAATCTTCTGAGCGTTGAGCTCGAGTTTGCTGATGCCCTTGAGGCTGGCTTCGTACGCGATCACGCTGTGGGCGAAGCCGACACCGAGGTTGCGCAATACGGTGGAGTCGGTCAGGTCACGCTGCCAGCGGGAGATCGGCAGCTTGCTCGCCAGGTGCTGGAACAGTGCGTTGGCGATACCCAGGTTGCCTTCGGAGTTTTCGAAGTCGATCGGGTTGACCTTGTGCGGCATGGTCGACGAGCCGATTTCGCCAGCGATGGTGCGCTGTTTGAAATAACCCAGGGAGATGTAGCCCCAGATGTCGCGGTCGAAGTCGATCAGGATGGTGTTGAAGCGCGCGATCGCGTCGAACAGTTCGGCAATGTAGTCGTGCGGTTCGATCTGCGTGGTGTACGGGTTGAAGCCCAGGCGCAGCTCGTCTTCGATGAAGGCACGGGCGTTCTCTTCCCAGTCGATCTCAGGGTAGGCCGACAGGTGAGCGTTGTAGTTGCCGACAGCGCCGTTGATCTTGCCCAGCAGTGGAACGGCCGCGACCTGAGCGATTTGACGCTCCAGACGGTAAACCACGTTCGCCAGCTCTTTGCCCAGGGTGGTCGGCGAAGCCGGTTGACCGTGGGTGCGCGACAGCATTGGTACGTCAGCGAAACGGATCGCCAGTTCGCGGATGGCTTCTGCGGTCTGGCGCATCAGCGGCAGCATCACGTCATCACGGCCTTCGCGCAGCATCAGGGCGTGGGACAGGTTGTTGATGTCCTCGCTGGTGCAGGCAAAGTGGATGAATTCGCTGACAGCAGCCAGTTCAGGCAGCTTGGCCGCTTGCTCTTTGAGCAGGTACTCAATGGCTTTGACGTCGTGGTTGGTGGTGCGCTCGATCTCTTTGACACGCTCGGCGTGCTCCAGAGCGAAGTTTTCCGCCAGGGTGTTCAGCACAGCGTTGGCTTCGGCGGAGAACGCCGGCACTTCGCTGATGCCTGGGTGAGCGGCCAGGCGCTGGAGCCAGCGCACTTCAACCAGAACGCGAGCACGGATCAGGCCGTATTCGCTGAAAATTGGGCGCAGGGCCTGGGTTTTGCCGGCGTAGCGGCCGTCAACAGGGGAAACCGCAGTGAGCGAAGAAAGCTGCATGGGGTGTTCTCGGACAGTCGGGCAACGAAATGGGGCGCGTATCATACATGAAAAAATCCGCCGGTCCGTTGCCAACTGACCAGCGTCTTACGCGTTACAAATTACCAAGGGTCTTGCGGGCGCGGTTCAGCTGCTGCGCATCAGCGGGTAAAGCTCTTTGAGCAACTTGCGACGGCTGATCACCAGCTGCCAGCGATGACCGCCCAACTGCCGCCACAGGCGCGCCGATCGAATCCCGGCCAGCAACAGGGCGCGGATTTTCGAAGCGTTGCTCGGTTGCTGCAGGTTGCGCATGTCGCCGTGGACCTGAATGCGTTGGCGCAAGGTGCTCAGGGTGTCCTGATACAGGGCGCCGCACGCTGCAATGACGTTTTCGTGCGCCGGGCCGAAGTGCTCGACCTGGGATTGAATCTGCGGCAAACGCTTGCCGATCACGTCGAGCATGTCGTTGCGCTTGGCCAGTTGACGCTCCAGGCCGAGCATTGCCAGCGCATAACGCAGCGGCTCGCGCTGAAGGGTGCTTGGGTCGCGTTCCAGGGCGCCGATCAATGCGCGGTAACCTTCACGCAGATTGATGTCGTCGCCGCCGTACACTTCCAGGGTGTCCTTGGGGTCGCGAATCAGCAGGCTACCGAGCATGCACGTCAGGCCGGCTTCGGCGGTCTGGCCGGTCTTGGCGATCTTGTCGACCAGCACGGCGGCGAGGAACACGCCGCCCAGTGCCGTCAGTTGCTCCTGAGTCGGGCTCATTGCTGCTCGCCTTGAGGAGTGCCTTTGCTGGTCCACGGCTCCGCGACTTCGATCACGCCGCCGCCGAGGCAGATTTCACCGTCGTAGAACACCACGGACTGGCCTGGGGTGACCGCGCGTTGCGGGTCATCGAAGGTCGCGCGGTAGCCGTTGGCGGTTTTTTCCAGCGTGCAGGGCTGGTCGCTTTGGCGATAGCGGACTTTAGCTGTCAGCCGGCGCGGTTCGCTCAAGTCGATCGGGTTGACCCAATAGATGTCTGAAGCGAGCAGGGCGCGGGAGAACAGATACGGATGGTCATTGCCCTGGCCAACGATCAGCTCGTTGTGTTCCAGGTCCTTGATCAGCACGTACCACGGCTCGTCACTGGCGTCTTTCAAGCCACCAATGCCCAGGCCCTGACGCTGGCCGATGGTGTGATACATCAAGCCGTGATGACGGCCGATAACTTCACCTTCGGTGGTCTTGATCTCGCCTGGTTGGGCCGGCAGGTATTGCTTGAGGAAGTCGCTGAAGCGGCGCTCACCGATAAAGCAGATTCCGGTGGAGTCCTTTTTCTTCGCGGTGGCGAGTTCGTGTTTCTCGGCAATCGCGCGCACTTCGGGTTTTTCCAGCTCGCCGACCGGGAACAGGGTCTTGGCGATCTGTTCACCGCCGACGGCGTGCAGGAAGTAGCTCTGATCCTTGTTCGGGTCCAGACCCTTGAGCAGCTCGGTACGGCCATCGATGTCGCGGCGTCGCACGTAGTGACCGGTGGCGATCAGGTCGGCACCGAGCATCATGGCGTAGTCCAGGAATGCCTTGAACTTGATCTCGCGGTTGCACAGGATGTCCGGGTTCGGCGTGCGACCGGCCTTGTATTCGGCCAGGAAGTGCTCGAACACGTTGTCCCAGTACTCGGCGGCGAAGTTGGCGGTGTGCAGCTTGATGCCAATCTTGTCGCACACGGCCTGAGCGTCCGCCAGGTCATCCATGGCGGTACAGTATTCCGTTCCATCGTCTTCTTCCCAGTTCTTCATGAACAGGCCTTCCACCTCATAACCCTGCTCGATCAGCAGGAGAGCGGAAACGGAAGAGTCCACGCCGCCGGACATGCCGACAATGACGCGCTTCTTTTGTGTGTCAGAAGGGGCTGGATCACGCATAGGGATTCAATGAGTGTCTTTAAAAAGGACGCGATTCTAACAGGCCGAAGCCCGCAAGGCTAAAGAGAAGGGCGGATCAGTTCGAGGCCGAAGAGTTTGCCGTCCAGATAATCATCAATACAGCGGATGATCAGCTCACTGCGCCAGTTTGCGCGCTGTGCCATGAGTTCGTCACGCGTCAGCCACATTGCGCCGACGATGCCGTCATCCAGCTGATAGTCGGGGTGATGTTTGAGCGGTTTTGCGGTGAAGCAGACCCGCTGATAGGTCACGCCGTTGCTCGGAGCGGTGTAGAGGTAAATACCCACCACGCCAGTCGGCTCGACGTCCCAGCCGGTTTCTTCGAGGGTTTCACGCACGGCGGCTTCGATCAGGGTTTCGTCCGGGTCCAGATGGCCGGCGGGCTGGTTGAGCACCGTTCGTCCGCCTTTGGATTCTTCGACCATCAGGAAGCGGCCGTTGTCTTCGACGATGGTCGCGACGGTGATGTGGGGGTTCCACTCCATGAGGATTCCTCAAATTTCAATAGTTGCAACACTATTACTGTGGGAGCTGGCCCGCCAGCGATTGCGGTGAGTCAGTCACCATCAATGTTGGATGATAAATCGCTATCGCTGACAGGCCAGCTCCCACAGGTTTTGCGTTGTCTTCAAAAACACAAACCCCGGCACGAGGCCGGGGTTTGTGGTGTTCCCTTACAACCTTAAACCAGCGCAGCGATCGCGGCGTTGAAGGTGTTGCTCGGGCGCATGGCCTTGCTGATCAGCTCGGCATTGGCGTGGTAGTAACCGCCGATGTCCACTGGCTTGCCCTGAACGGCGTTGAGCTCGGCAACGATGGTTGCTTCGTTCTCGCTCAGGGTCTTGGCCAGTTCGCCGAACTGCGCTTGCAGTGCAGTGTCTTCGGTCTGGGCAGCCAGGGCTTGAGCCCAGTACAGCGCCAGGTAGAAGTGGCTGCCGCGGTTGTCGATGTTGCCGACTTTGCGCGATGGCGACTTGTTGTTGTCCAGGAACTGGCCGGTGGCCTGATCCAGGGTCTTGGCCAACACCAGCGCTTTAGGGTTGTTGTAGGTAACACCCAGGTGCTCAAGGGAGGCGGCCAGGGCCAGGAACTCACCCAGGGAATCCCAGCGCAGGAAGTTTTCTTCCAAAAGCTGCTGAACGTGCTTCGGTGCCGAACCGCCGGCGCCGGTTTCGAACAGGCCACCGCCGTTCATCAGCGGAACGATCGACAGCATCTTGGCGCTGGTGCCCAGTTCCATGATCGGGAACAGGTCAGTCAGGTAGTCGCGTAGTACGTTGCCGGTCACCGAGATGGTGTCCTTGCCTTCGCGGGTACGGCCCAGGGTGAAGGCCATCGCGTCGACTGGCGACATGATGCGAATGTCCAGGCCGGAAGTGTCGTGATCCTTCAGGTAAGCCTGAACTTTCTCGATCACTACGCCGTCGTGGGCGCGCATCGGGTCCAGCCAGAAGATCGCTGGAGTGGCGCTTGCGCGAGCACGGTTGACGGCCAGTTTGACCCAGTCCTGGATCGGCGCGTCTTTGGTCTGGCACATGCGGAAGATGTCGCCGGCTTCAACCGACTGCTCCAGCAGGGTGCGGCCAGCGCCATCGGAAACCCGAACCACGCCGTTGGCCTTGATCTGGAAAGTCTTGTCGTGCGAGCCGTACTCTTCGGCTTTTTTCGCCATCAGGCCAACGTTTGGCACGCTGCCCATGGTGGTCGGATCGAAAGCGCCGTGCAGCTTGCAGTCTTCGATCACCGCCTGGTAGATGGTGGCGTAGCAGCGATCCGGAATCACAGCCTTGGTGTCGTGCAGTTGACCGTCAGTGCCCCACATTTTGCCGGAGTCACGGATCATCGCCGGCATCGAGGCGTCGACGATCACGTCGCTCGGCACGTGCAGGTTGGTGATGCCTTTGTCGGAGTTGACCATGGCCAACGACGGACGAGCGGCGTAGACCGCCTGAATGTCCGCTTCGATCTGCGCTTGTTGCTCGGCCGGCAGGGCTTTGATGCGAGCGTACAGGTCGCCGATGCCGTTGTTCAGGTTGAAGCCGATCTGCGCCAGCACGTCAGCGTGCTTGGCCAGTGCGTCTTTATAGAACTCGGCAACGATCTGGCCAAACATGATCGGGTCGGAGACCTTCATCATGGTGGCTTTGAGGTGAACCGACAGCAGCACGCCTTTGGCTTTGGCGTCTTCGATCTCGGCGGCGATGAAACTGCGCAGCGCGTTTTTGCTCAGTACCGCGCAATCGAGGATCTCACCGGCTTGCACGGTGGTTTTTTCTTTCAGGACGGTGGTGGTGCCGTCTTGAGCGATCAGTTCGATTTTGACGGCGTCAGCGGCGTCGATCAGGGCAGCTTTCTCGCTGCCGTAGAAATCGCCGGTGCTCATGTGCGCGACGTGGGACTTGGAGTCCGCAGCCCAGGCGCCCATTTTGTGCGGGTGCTTGCGAGCGTAATTCTTGACCGACAGCGGTGCACGACGATCGGAGTTGCCTTCGCGCAGAACCGGGTTTACGGCGCTGCCCTTGATCTTGTCGTAACGCGACTTGGCGAGCTTGTCGGCGTCGCTGGTCACGGTTTCCGGGTAGTCAGGCAGTGCGAAGCCCTGGGCTTGCAGTTCCTTGATCGCGGCTTGCAGTTGCGGAACCGAGGCGCTGATGTTCGGCAACTTGATGATGTTGGCTTCAGGCGTAACGGCCAGGTCGCCCAGTTCGGCGAGGTGGTCGGCTACGGCTTTGTCACCCAGTTGCTCGGGGAAGCTGGCCAGGATGCGCCCTGCAAGAGAGATATCGCGGGTTTCCACGGCGATATCAGCGGAGGCGGTGAAGGCCTCTACGATAGGCAACAGTGAATAGGTGGCGAGGGCGGGAGCTTCGTCGGTGAAGGTATAGATGATCTTCGAGCGGGTGGGCATATTCGGATTAACTCTCTCTTCTTTGCTAAAGCGTGCGCAGAAAAACTCGAGGGGCGCCGGGTAAGCGCGTTCGTTCAAAGTCATCCATGAGCCGAATGTCGAGATTTCTTCGCGGTGATGTTGGGTGCATCAGTCGAGCGTCAAGCGGGTGGACTGCGGTAACAGCCCTGCTTTTTCGGGCTCAAAGTCTCGTAGTAGAGAGATCGGCCGTCGTGACTCTGTGGTCAGCGGGCGGCATTATACATAGGAAGCTGGCAATCTGCCGATGGTTCATATGCAACGATTGTCGTCCATTGGTCTAAAGGTCGCAGGGGCGAGTGGGGCGTAGAGTCTTGCACCGTGCTTGAGTTTGGCGCTTTTCCCTTTGCTTTCAGGCTTGTACGCCGCGAACTGTGCAGCTTTGCGGCAGATGGTTGGAACAGAGGGTTTGCGTGCCGATTTAACTGGGGTACGCTCGAACGAAGCCAGATGTTCAATCCAAACAATGGAGTTCAGCATGGGATACAAGAAGATTCAGGTTCCAGCAGTCGGCGACAAAATCACCGTCAACGCGGACCATTCTCTCAATGTTCCTAACAACCCGATCATCCCCTTCATCGAAGGTGACGGTATTGGCGTTGATATCAGCCCGGTCATGATCAAGGTTGTCGATGCTGCTGTTAAGAAGGCTTACGGCGGCGAGCGCAAAATTTCCTGGATGGAAGTCTATGCCGGGGAGAAAGCGACTCAGGTTTACGATCAGGACACCTGGCTACCCCAGGAAACCCTGGACGCAGTTAAAGATTACGTGGTTTCCATCAAGGGCCCTCTGACCACCCCGGTCGGTGGCGGCATCCGTTCCCTGAACGTGGCCCTGCGTCAACAACTCGACCTGTATGTCTGCCTGCGCCCTGTGCGCTGGTTCGAAGGCGTGCCTAGCCCGGTCAAGAAGCCAGGCGACGTCGACATGACGATCTTCCGTGAGAACTCGGAAGACATCTACGCGGGTATCGAGTGGAAAGCCGGTTCGCCGGAAGCGACCAAAGTCATCAAGTTCCTTAAAGATGAAATGGGCGTCACCAAGATCCGTTTCGACGAAAACTGCGGTATCGGCATCAAGCCGGTTTCCCTGCAAGGCACCAAGCGTCTGGCGCGAAAAGCGCTGCAGTATGTGGTCGACAACGACCGCGACTCGCTGACCATCGTGCACAAAGGCAACATCATGAAGTTCACCGAAGGTGCCTTCAAGGAATGGGCCTACGAAGTGGCAGCTGAAGAATTCGGCGCGACCCTGCTCGACGGCGGTCCGTGGATGCAGTTCAAAAACCCGAAAACCGGCAAGAACGTTATCGTCAAAGATGCCATCGCCGACGCCATGCTCCAGCAGATCCTGCTGCGCCCGGCCGAATACGATGTGATTGCGACCCTGAACCTGAACGGCGACTACCTCTCCGATGCCCTGGCGGCGGAAGTGGGCGGTATCGGTATCGCACCGGGTGCCAACCTGTCTGACACCATTGCGATGTTCGAAGCGACCCACGGTACTGCGCCGAAGTACGCTGGCAAGGACCAGGTCAACCCGGGTTCCCTGATCCTGTCCGCAGAGATGATGCTGCGTCACATGGGCTGGACCGAAGCAGCTGATCTGATCATCAAGGGCACCAACGGCGCGATTTCCGCCAAGACCGTGACCTATGACTTCCACCGTTTGATGGAAGGCGCGAAACTGCTGTCTTCGTCCGCGTTTGGTGATGCGCTGATTTCGCATATGTAAGCGAATAGGTATAAAAAAAACCGCCTTCTGGCGGTTTTTTTTATGACTGGATGACGGGTTGTATTAACTCGATACAGTTTCTTGCTGGATGGCAGGGGCGGCCTGCTCGTTCTCGGTCGTGACGGACATAATCTTCACGGCATGCAGCCCTTTGGGGCCCTGAACAATCTCGAAATTTACAGCTTGCCCAGCCTTGAGAGTTTTGTACCCGTTCATCTCAATGGCCGAGTAGTGCGCAAAGAAATCAATAAGATGACCGTCTTCGTCACGACCTTCTCTGGCATCGGTGTTAATGAAACCGAACCCCTTGGCATTGTTGAACCATTTCACCTTGCCGACTGACATACCCATATCCCTCTGCAACAGACTCCATCACTGGAGTATCATCCAGTTCATCCGCAGTCATTTCCTGGAAATAAGATTGACTCCGCGGACCTTTTTTACCCACTGTGGGCTCTATTGGTTGTAACACCGTTTTCCCGATAGTCAAGGTGACCGGGCAGTCGGAGTTGAAATCGTCCATAGCCGCCCCCACCACTGTATTTGCACAACTGACGAACCTTTCTTTCCATGCATGCAATCAGCCAGATTCGACTAACATTCAATCAGGATCACCCTGATTCACACGACGACGATTCCGCAGGCATTGCTGTTCAGGAGGCAAAGCCTGCTTTACAGGCGCCGCCGATGTACAAGGTGGTTTTGTTCAATGATGACTACACACCGATGGATTTCGTCGTCGAAGTGCTCGAGGTGTTTTTTAACCTGAATCGCGAGCTGGCGACCAAGGTCATGCTGGCCGTCCACACAGAAGGACGGGCAGTATGTGGAGTGTTTACCCGTGACATCGCCGAGACTAAGGCCATGCAGGTCAACCAGTACGCCAGGGAAAGCCAGCATCCGCTACTCTGTGAAATCGAGAAGGACGGTTAATCGCCGACCACTTGGGTATGAGGTGAAGCTATGTTAAACCGCGAGCTCGAAGTCACCCTCAATCTTGCCTTCAAGGAGGCCCGTTCGAAGCGTCATGAATTCATGACCGTCGAGCACCTCCTGCTGGCCCTATTGGACAATGAGGCTGCCGCCACCGTTTTGCGTGCCTGCGGCGCAAACCTCGACAAACTCAAGCACGACCTGCAGGAGTTCATCGACTCCACCACGCCATTGATCCCCGTTCATGACGAGGATCGTGAGACCCAGCCAACCCTGGGCTTCCAGCGTGTTCTGCAACGTGCTGTCTTTCACGTACAGAGCTCGGGCAAACGCGAAGTGACTGGCGCCAACGTACTGGTCGCGATCTTCAGTGAGCAAGAGAGTCAGGCAGTGTTCCTGCTGAAACAGCAGAGCGTTGCGCGCATCGATGTCGTCAACTACATCGCACACGGCATTTCCAAAGTGCCGGGGCATGGCGATCACTCTGAAGGTGAGCAAGATATGCAGGACGACGAGGGCGGTGAGTCTTCTTCTTCAGGCAATCCTCTGGATGCTTATGCCAGCAACCTCAACGAACTCGCGCGCCAGGGTCGAATCGATCCATTGGTAGGCCGTGAGCTGGAGGTCGAGCGCGTCGCGCAGATCCTGGCGCGTCGTCGCAAAAACAATCCGTTGCTGGTGGGCGAGGCGGGCGTGGGTAAAACCGCGATTGCCGAAGGCCTGGCCAAGCGCATTGTCGACAACCAGGTACCAGACCTGCTGGCCAACAGCGTGGTGTATTCCCTCGATCTGGGGGCCTTGCTGGCCGGGACCAAATACCGCGGCGATTTCGAGAAACGCTTCAAGGCGTTGCTCAATGAGCTGAAAAAACGTCCGCAGGCGATCCTGTTCATCGACGAAATCCACACCATCATTGGTGCGGGTGCCGCGTCCGGTGGGGTCATGGATGCCTCGAACCTGCTCAAGCCGCTGCTGTCGTCGGGTGATATCCGTTGCATCGGTTCGACCACGTTCCAGGAATTCCGCGGGATTTTCGAGAAGGACCGTGCTTTGGCCCGGCGCTTCCAGAAGGTCGACGTGTCGGAACCTTCGGTGGAAGACACCATTGGCATCCTGCGCGGCCTGAAAGGTCGTTTCGAAGCGCACCACAACATCGAATACAGCGATGAAGCCCTGCGCGCCGCTGCTGAACTGGCCTCGCGTTACATCAATGACCGGCACATGCCGGACAAGGCCATCGACGTCATCGACGAGGCGGGCGCCTATCAGCGTCTGCAACCGATCGAGAAACGCGTGAAACGCATCGAAGTACCTCAAGTCGAGGACATCGTCGCGAAAATTGCGCGGATTCCGCCTAAGCACGTCACCAGCTCCGACAAAGAGCTGCTGCGTAACCTTGAGCGTGACCTGAAGCTGACAGTATTTGGTCAGGATGCCGCAATCGACTCGCTGTCGACCGCGATCAAGCTGTCCCGTGCCGGCCTCAAGTCGCCTGACAAGCCAGTCGGTTCGTTCCTGTTCGCAGGGCCTACCGGTGTCGGTAAAACCGAAGCGGCGCGTCAGCTGGCCAAGGCGTTGGGCATCGAACTGGTTCGTTTCGACATGTCCGAGTACATGGAGCGCCACACCGTTTCGCGTCTGATCGGTGCGCCTCCAGGCTATGTCGGGTTCGATCAGGGCGGCCTGCTGACCGAAGCCATCACCAAGCAGCCTCACTGCGTGCTGTTGCTCGATGAGATCGAGAAGGCGCATCCGGAAGTCTTCAACCTGCTGCTGCAGGTCATGGACCACGGTACGCTGACCGATAACAACGGGCGCAAGGCGGACTTCCGTAACGTGATCGTCATCATGACGACCAACGCCGGTGCCGAAACGGCAGCTCGTGCTTCGATCGGTTTCACCCATCAGGACCACTCGTCCGATGCGATGGAAGTGATCAAGAAGAGCTTCACGCCAGAGTTCCGCAACCGTCTGGACACCATTATCCAGTTTGGTCGCCTCAGCCATGAGGTCATCAAAAGCGTGGTGGACAAGTTCCTTACCGAGCTTCAGGCGCAGCTGGAAGACAAGCGCGTGCAGCTGGAAGTGACGGATGCGGCGCGCAGTTGGCTGGCAGCAGGCGGCTACGACTCGGCGATGGGTGCTCGACCAATGGCGCGTTTGATTCAGGACAAGATCAAGCGTCCGCTGGCGGAAGAAATCCTCTTTGGCGAACTGGCCGACCATGGTGGTGTGGTTCACATCGATCTCAAGGACGGCGAGCTGACCTTCGACTTCGAGACCACAGCTGAAATGGCCTGACAGTTATCGCAAGAAAGCGAAAGGCGCCGAAAGGCGCCTTTTTGCTGTCTGCTGGATGTGCCTCAAACCCCTGTGGGATTGGAGGGGGCATCAAAATCCGCAAACAAAAACGCCCGGCATAAACCGGGCGTTTTGTATTGACTTGATTAGCGAGCGCGGTAAGTGATGCGCCCTTTGCTCAAGTCATAGGGCGTCAGCTCGACGCGCACTTTGTCGCCGGTAAGAATACGGATGTAATTCTTGCGCATCTTGCCGGAGATATGCGCGGTTACGACGTGCCCATTTTCCAACTCCACACGAAACATGGTGTTGGGCAGGGTGTCGACGACAGTGCCTTCCATTTCGAAGCTGTCTTCTTTCGACATGCAGTAAAGCCCTCGGTGTCCAATGAATGGCCCGGTGCAACTGCGCCAGGCAAAAGCGGCGTGCATTGTGCCCGAAAAATGGGGTTTAAGCCAAGGGGTTTACGGCTTGCTCTAGTTCAGGATGACCCAGCGCTGATTAATCAGCAGTTCGATAGGGCGATATTGAGTCTTGTAACTCATCTTTTTGCAGTTTTTGATCCAATAGCCCAGATAGACGGCCTCCAGCCCCAGACGCTGAGCCTCGGCGATTTGCCAGAGGATCGCATAGCGCCCCAGGCTGCGGCGTTCTTCAGCGGGCTCGTAGAAGGTGTAAACGGCCGACAGACCGTTCGGCAGCAAGTCGGTGACGGCCACCGCCACCAGTCGCCCTTCGAGGCGGAATTCGTAGAATCGGGAAAACGGCAGGTCACGTACCAGGAACGTCGCAAACTGATCGCGACTCGGCGGGTACATATCGCCATCGGCGTGACGCTGTTCGATATACCGCTGATAAAGGTCGAAATACTCTTCGCTGAATTGCGGCCTGGCAGGGCGCACCTGCAGGTCGACGTTGCGTTTGAAGATGCGTTTCTGCTGGCGGTTGGGCGAAAATTGCGCCACAGGGATACGCGCCGGTACGCACGCATTGCAATTCTGGCAATGAGGCCGGTAAAGATGATCGCCGCTACGACGGAAACCCATTTCAGACAGGTCTGCATAGACATGCACATCCATGGGCTGACTAGGGTCGAGGAACAAGGTCGTGGCCTGCTCCTCGGGCAGATAACTGCAAGAGTGGGGCTGAGTGGCATAAAACTTCAAACGCGCCAACTCGGTCATGATCAACCCTCGGGATAAGCTTTGAATTAAGTGTAAGCCACGCGCGCAAAAGTCGCTCAGCAAACCCAGGTTGCGCGGCTGGGTTGGTCCAGATGCTGCGCAAGGTAGTCGGCAAACTCGCGGCGGGGAATCGCTCGGGCGCCGAGGCTGTGCAGATGGTCGGTCGGCATCTGGCAGTCGATCAGCACAAAGCCTGAGTCTTTCAGATGTCGGACCAGCGTGGCAAAGCCATATTTCGAGGCGTTGTCGGCGCGGCTGAACATGGACTCGCCGAAAAACAGCTGACCCATCGCCAGGCCGTAGAGCCCGCCGACCAGTTCACCTTGGTCCCAGACTTCCACCGAATGGGCGTAGCCACGCCTGTGCAGCTCGAGGTAGGCGTTCTGCATGGCTTCTGTGATCCAGGTGCCGTCGGCGTAATCCCGAGGCGCGGCGCAAGCGCGGATGACCGCGGCAAAATCCTGATCAAAGGTCACTTGATAGCGTTGCTGGCGCAGCAATTTGTTCAGGCTGCGCGAGACATGCAGTTCGTCGGGAAACAGTACGGTGCGCGGATCCGGCGACCACCAGAGAATCGGCTGGCCTTCCGAGAACCACGGAAAACAGCCGTGGCGATAGGCCTGAATCAGACGATCGGCGGACAGATCCCCGCCCGCAGCCAACAGCCCGTTGGGATCGCGCATGGCTTTTTCCAGGGGCGGGAAGGTCAGGGTGTTGCGTTGTAACCAAGTCAGCATGGCATCCGGGCTTGCAGAAGGGGAGGGCGATGGTGGGCGGGTGGGCCCACCGTGAAGTGTGCCGTCAAATGACTGGAATGTCGTCGAGATACTTCTCGGCGTCCAGCGCGGCCATGCAACCGGCCCCGGCAGACGTGACGGCCTGGCGATAAACGTGATCGGCCACGTCCCCGGCGGCAAATACGCCCGGGATTTCGGTGCTGGTAGCATCGCCTTCGCTGCCGCCCTTGACCAGCAGGTAGCCGTTACGCATTTTCAGCTGGCCTTCGAACAGGTCGGTGTTGGGCTTGTGGCCAATAGCGATGAACACGCCGGTCAGCGGCAATTCACTGGTTTCGTCAGTGTGGCTGTCCCGCAGGCGAGCGCCGGTCACACCGCTGGCATCACCCAGCACTTCATCCAGATTCTGGTTCCAGTGCAGGCGGATATTGCCTTTGGCGGCTTTTTCGAAGAGTTTGTCCTGAAGTATTTTCTCCGAGCGCAACTTGTCGCGGCGGTGAATCAGGTGAACTTCCTTGGCGATGTTTGACAGGTACAGCGCTTCTTCAACTGCCGTGTTGCCGCCGCCAACGACGGCGACCACCTGATTGCGGTAGAAGAAACCGTCGCACGTCGCGCAGGCCGACACGCCTTTGCCGGCAAATGTCTCTTCCGATGGCAGCCCCAGGTATTGCGCCGAGGCGCCGGTGGCGATAATCAGCGCATCACAGGTGTAAGTACCGCTGTCGCCGATGAGTTCGAACGGGCGCTCTTGCAACTTGGCAGTGTGGATGTGGTCGTAGACGATCTCTGTATGAAAACGCTCTGCGTGTTGTTGCATGCGTTCCATCAGCACCGGGCCGGTGAGGCCTTCGACATCACCGGGCCAGTTGTCGACTTCGACGGTGGTGGTGAGCTGGCCACCTGCCTGTATGCCGGTAATCACAACGGGGTTGAGGTTGGCGCGGGCGGCATAAACGGCAGCGCTGTAACCGGCGGGGCCGGAACCCAGAATGATCAGGCGGGAATGCTTCGCTTCGCTCATAAAAACACCTCATAAGCCTTTGTCACAAAAGAGAATGCATGCTCAAATTGAAACGCGCGTCATGTGCTGTTGGCTATGCTACACCTTGGGTTTCAAGCATGGCATCGAACGAACAAACCCGTACAATGCCTGCCTGTAACAGCGTTTGTAATAAAATAAGCGTTGCGCGCCGTGTTTATAAAAACCGGGGTGTAGTGTTAAAAGTAGTCCCAGTTGCGCCTGTTAACTTTTTTGCCTGCCTGGATTGGGCAGTTTTTTATAGTCATTCAACAGATGGACGCGCCATAGGCGCAGGAAAAGAAGCGTTTTGAAGAAATCCACCGCAGCACCAAAAACAGTCGTTCCGCTCTGGCGCCAGCAATTGCACTACCGGCTCAAGGAAGGTGCATTGATCGCCATCGGGGGCTTGTGCCTGTTCCTGATGATGGCCTTGTTGACCTACGGCAAGGACGATCCGGGCTGGAGCCATAACAGCAAGATCGACGATGTGCAGAACTTCGGCGGGCCGGTCGGCTCCTACAGCGCCGATATCCTGTTCATGGTGTTGGGTTACTTCGCCTATATCTTCCCGTTGTTGCTGGCGATCAAGGCCTATCAAATCTTCCGTCAACGCCACGAGCAGTGGGAGTGGAGCGGCTGGCTGTTTTCCTGGCGCCTGATCGGCCTGGTGTTTCTGGTGCTGTCGGGCGCGGCCCTGGCCCATATCCATTTCCACGCCGCGACCGGTCTGCCGGCCGGCGCTGGCGGCGCTTTGGGCGAAAGCCTCGGTGATCTGGCCAGGAATGCCCTGAACATCCAGGGCAGTACGCTGGTGTTCATCGCGCTGTTCCTGTTTGGCCTGACGGTGTTCACCGACCTCTCGTGGTTCAAAGTGATGGACCTCACCGGCAAAATCACCCTCGACCTGTTCGAATTGTTCCAGGGCGCAGCCAATCGCTGGTGGGCGGCCCGTGTCGAGCGTAAACAACTGGTTGCGCAGTTGCGTGAAGTCGATGATCGCGTGCATAACGTGGTCGCGCCGACCGTCACGGACAAGCGGGAGCAAGCCAAGGTCAAGGAACGCCTGATCGAACGTGAGCAGGCCCTGAGCAAACACATGTCGGACCGCGAGAAGCAGGTGCCGCCGGTGATTGCCCCTGCGCCGCCCAAGCCAGCGGCGCCCAGCAAACGGGTGGAAAAAGAGAAACAGGCGCCGTTGTTCGTCGACAGCGCCGTCGAAGGCACCTTGCCGCCGATCTCGATTCTCGACCCGGCAGAAAAGAAACAACTCAATTACTCGCCTGAATCCCTGGCGGCGGTCGGCCATTTGCTGGAAATCAAGCTCAAGGAATTCGGCGTCGAAGTGTCGGTGGATTCGATTCACCCAGGCCCGGTGATTACCCGTTATGAAATCCAGCCAGCGGCCGGCGTCAAGGTCAGCCGCATCTCCAACCTGGCGAAAGACCTGGCACGTTCCCTGGCCGTGACCAGCGTGCGCGTGGTGGAAGTGATTCCGGGCAAGACCACCGTCGGTATCGAGATTCCTAACGAAGACCGCCAGATCGTGCGCTTCTCCGAAGTGCTGTCGACCCCCGAGTACGACAACTTCAAGTCGCCGGTTACTTTGGCTCTGGGCCACGACATCGGCGGCAAGCCGGTCATCACCGACCTGGCGAAAATGCCTCACTTGCTGGTAGCCGGTACGACCGGTTCCGGTAAATCGGTGGGCGTGAACGCGATGATCCTGTCGATCCTGTTCAAGTCCGGCCCGGAAGACGCCAAGCTGATCATGATCGACCCGAAAATGCTTGAGCTGTCGATCTACGAAGGCATTCCGCACCTGTTGTGCCCGGTCGTGACCGACATGAAGGACGCCGCCAACGCCCTGCGCTGGAGCGTGGCCGAGATGGAACGTCGCTACAAGCTGATGGCGAAGATGGGCGTGCGTAACCTGTCGGGCTTCAACGCCAAGGTCAAGGAAGCCCAGGACGCCGGTACGCCATTGACCGATCCGTTGTACAAGCGCGAAAGCATTCACGACGAAGCACCGCTGCTGACCAAGCTGCCGACTATTGTCGTGGTGGTGGACGAATTCGCCGACATGATGATGATCGTCGGTAAGAAGGTTGAAGAACTGATCGCCCGTATCGCCCAGAAGGCCCGTGCCGCCGGTATCCACTTGATCCTCGCGACCCAGCGTCCGTCGGTTGACGTGATCACCGGTCTGATCAAGGCCAACATTCCGACCCGTATGGCGTTCCAGGTGTCGAGCAAGATCGATTCGCGCACCATCATCGACCAGGGCGGCGCCGAACAACTGTTGGGCCACGGTGACATGCTCTACATGCCGCCGGGCACCAGCCTGCCGATCCGTGTTCACGGTGCTTTTGTCTCCGATGACGAGGTTCACCGGGTGGTTGAGGCCTGGAAACTGCGCGGCGCACCGGAATACAACGACGAGATTCTCGCCGGTGTCGAAGAGCCGGGAAGTGGCTTTGAAGGCGGCAGCAGTGGCGACGACGACAGTGAATCCGACGCGCTCTACGACGAAGCGGTGCAGTTCGTACTGGAAAGCCGTCGAGCGTCCATCTCTGCGGTTCAACGCAAGCTGAAAATCGGCTACAACCGCGCCGCGCGCATGATCGAAGCCATGGAGATGGCCGGGGTCGTGACGTCCATGAACACCAACGGTTCGCGTGAAGTCCTGGCTCCGGGCCCGGTACGCGACTGAATTGATTGAAACGCGGTGGCGTAATGACGCGCCATCGCACCCCCACGAATGTTATGAGGACTCCCATGCGTCTTATCCGCATGCTGTTGCTGCCGGTTTTGGCTTTGACCACGCTCTCGGCCCACGCCGATGACAAGGACGTGGCGCGTCTGACCCAATTGCTGGAAAAATCCCAGACCCTGACCGCGCGTTTCTCCCAGTTGACCCTCGACGGCAGCGGCACCCAATTGCAGGAAACCGCGGGTGAAATGTCCTTGCAGCGTCCTGGCTTGTTTTACTGGCACACCAATGCGCCGGCTGAACAAACGATGGTCTCCGACGGCAAGAAGGTAACGTTGTGGGATCCGGACCTTGAGCAGGCCACCATCAAGAACCTCGATCAGCGCCTGACCCAGACCCCGGCGTTGCTGCTGTCCGGTGACGTGTCCAAGATCAGCCAGAGCTTCGACATCAGCGCCAAGGAAGCCGGTGGCGTGATCGACTTCACCTTGAAGCCGAAAACCAAGGACACCCTGTTCGACAGCCTGCGCCTGTCGTTCCGCAATGGCCTGGTCAATGACATGCAGATGATCGACAGCGTCGGTCAGCGCACCAACATCCTGTTCACCGGCGTGAAAGCCAACGAGCCGATTCCGGCGTCCAAGTTCAAGTTCGACATCCCTAAAGGGGCGGACGTGATTCAAGAGTAAGACGCAAAACCTGTGGGAGCGAGCTTTTGTGGCGAGGGGATTTATCCCCGTTGGGTCGCGAAGCGGCCCCAAAACCTGCTAGTGCGGTGTATCAGGAATACCGCATGCAATGGTTTCGCGACTGCTGTGCAGCCGAGCGGGGATAAATCCCCTCGCCACAGGTTTCCAGCAGGCTTAAGAGAGTTGTATTAACCCGAGGTTTCAACGCTAAGTGATGGACCTGTTTCGCAGTGCCCCGATAGCTCAGCCCTTGGCCGCTCGTTTGCGTGCGGCCAATCTGGACGAGTACGTCGGTCAGGAACACCTGCTCGCTCGCGGCAAGCCTTTGCGCGAAGCGCTGGAGCAGGGTGCCTTGCACTCGATGATTTTCTGGGGCCCGCCGGGTGTGGGCAAGACCACGCTGGCGCGGCTGCTGGCGGAAGTCTCGGATGCGCACTTCGAAACGGTTTCGGCGGTACTGGCCGGCGTGAAGGAAATCCGTCAGGCGGTGGAAATCGCCAAGCAGCAGGCCGGGCAGTACGGCCGGCGGACCATCCTGTTCGTCGACGAAGTGCATCGCTTCAACAAGTCTCAGCAGGACGCGTTCCTGCCGTACGTTGAAGACGGTACGCTGATTTTCATTGGCGCAACCACTGAAAATCCCTCCTTCGAACTCAACAACGCGCTGCTCTCCCGAGCCCGCGTCTACGTGCTCAAAAGCCTCGACGAAGCGGCCCTGCGCAAACTGGTGCATCGCGCGCTGACTGAAGAGCGTGGCCTGGGCAAGCGGCAACTGACCCTCAGCGATGAAGGCTTCCAGATGCTGCTGTCGGCCGCCGATGGCGATGGCCGGCGTCTGCTCAACCTGCTGGAAAACGCCTCGGACCTGGCTGAAGACAACAGCGAGATCGGCGTCGACCTGCTGCAAAGCCTGCTCGGTGATACCCGTCGACGTTTCGACAAGGGCGGCGAAGCGTTTTACGACCAGATTTCCGCGCTGCATAAATCCGTGCGCGGCTCCAATCCCGACGGTGCACTGTACTGGTTCGCCCGAATGATCGACGGCGGTTGCGATCCGCTGTACCTGGCCCGGCGCGTGGTGCGCATGGCCAGCGAAGACATCGGCAACGCCGATCCCCGCGCCCTGAGCCTGTGTCTGGCGGCGTGGGAAGTGCAGGAGCGCCTCGGCAGTCCCGAAGGCGAGTTGGCGGTCGCCCAGGCCATCACCTATCTGGCTTGCGCGCCGAAAAGCAACGCGGTGTACATGGGTTTCAAAGCTGCCATGCGCAGCGCCACCGAACACGGTTCGCTGGAAGTGCCGCTGCACCTGCGCAACGCGCCGACCAAGCTGATGAAGCAACTGGGTTATGGCGACGAATACCGTTACGCCCACGATGAGCCGGACGCTTACGCCGCTGGCGAAGACTATTTCCCGGAAGAACTCGAGCCACAACCGTTCTATCAGCCGGTGCCGCGTGGCCTGGAGCTGAAGATCGGCGAGAAGCTCAATCACCTCGCGCAACTTGACCGTCTAAGCCCCCGGCAGCGGAGAAAATAGTGATTCCATTGATCGTTGCCGTTTCTGTGGGTGGTATCGCCGGAACGCTTTTGCGCTTTGCCACGGGTAACTGGATCAACGCTAATTGGCCGCGGCACTTCTATACCGCGACGCTGGCCGTTAATATCGTCGGCTGTTTGCTGATCGGCGTTCTATACGGTCTGTTTTTAATACGCCCGGAGGTGCCGTTTGAGGTGCGCGCCGGGTTGATGGTCGGCTTCCTCGGGGGGCTGACGACTTTTTCATCTTTTTCACTGGATACGGTGCGTCTGCTGGAAACCGGGCAAATACCGCTGGCTTTTGTCTATGCTGCCATCAGCGTATTCGGCGGACTGCTCGCTACCTGGGCTGGCCTGTCCTTGACCAAACTTTGATAACGAGAGACCGACATGCTCGATTCCAAACTGTTACGTAGCAACCTTCAGGACGTAGCGGACCGCCTGGCATCCCGTGGCTACACGCTGGATGTTGCGCGCATCGAAGCGCTGGAAGAACAGCGCAAGACCGTCCAGACCCGCACCGAAGCACTGCAGGCTGACCGTAATGCGCGCTCCAAATCCATCGGCCAGGCCAAGCAGCGCGGCGAAGACATCGCGCCGCTGATGGCCGACGTCGAGCGCATGGCGAACGAATTGAGCGCCGGTAAAGTCGAGCTGGACGCGATCCAGACCGATCTGGATTCGATCCTGCTCGGCATCCCGAACCTGCCGCATGAATCCGTGCCGATCGGTGATGACGAAGACGGTAACGTCGAAGTGCGCCGCTGGGGAACCCCGACCGCGTTCGATTTCCCGGTTCAGGACCATGTCGCCCTGGGCGAGAAATTTGGCTGGCTGGACTTCGAAACCGCCGCCAAGCTGTCCGGCGCCCGTTTCGCTCTGTTGCGCGGCCCGATTGCTCGCATGCACCGCGCCCTGGCGCAGTTCATGATCAACCTGCACACCAGCGAACACGGTTACGAAGAGGCCTACACGCCTTATCTGGTTCAAGCGCCGGCGTTGCAAGGCACGGGTCAGCTGCCGAAGTTCGAAGAAGACCTGTTCAAGATTGCTCGCGAAGGCGAAGCCGATCTGTACCTGATTCCGACCGCCGAAGTGTCGCTGACCAACATCGTCGCTGGTGAAATCGTCGATTCGAAACTGCTGCCGATCAAGTTCGTCGCCCACACGCCATGCTTTCGCAGTGAAGCCGGTGCGTCGGGTCGCGATACGCGCGGGATGATCCGTCAGCACCAGTTCGACAAAGTTGAAATGGTCCAGATCGTTGAGCCGTCGACCTCGATGGAAGCGCTGGAAGGCCTGACGGCCAACGCCGAAAAAGTCCTGCAATTGCTCGAACTGCCTTATCGCACTATTGCGCTGTGCACCGGCGACATGGGCTTCAGCGCGGTCAAGACTTACGACCTGGAAGTGTGGATCCCGAGCCAGGACAAATACCGCGAGATTTCGTCGTGCTCCAACTGCGGTGATTTCCAGGCCCGCCGTATGCAAGCGCGTTTCCGCAACCCGGAAACCGGCAAGCCTGAACTGGTTCACACCCTGAACGGTTCCGGCCTGGCGGTCGGTCGTACGCTGGTGGCGGTGCTGGAAAACTACCAGCAGGCCGACGGTTCGATCCGTGTGCCGGACGTGCTGAAACCGTACATGGGTGGCCTTGAGGTCATCGGCTAAATGGACTATCTGCCGCTGTTCCATAACCTTCGCGGCAGTCGTGTCTTGGTCGTCGGCGGGGGGGAGATTGCCTTGCGCAAATCCCGCCTGCTGGCCGAAGCCGGTGCGCTGCTGCGGGTGGTCGCACCTGAAATCGAACCGCAATTGCGCGAACTGGTTGCCGGCAGCGGTGGCGAGTGTCTGGTGCGAGGCTACGTTGAGTCGGACCTGGACGGTTGCGGGCTGATCATCGCCGCCACCGACGACGAACCGCTGAACGCGCAAGTCTCCGCCGATGCCCATCGGCGTTGCGTGCCGGTCAATGTGGTGGACGCGCCAGCCTTGTGCAGCGTGATCTTCCCGGCGATCGTCGACCGTTCTCCTTTGATCGTAGCGGTCTCCAGCGGCGGCGACGCGCCGGTGCTGGCGCGGTTGATCCGCGCCAAACTGGAAACCTGGATTCCTTCCACCTACGGTCAATTGGCCGGCCTGGCCGCGCGTTTTCGCAGCCAGGTCAAACACCTGTTCCCGGATGTGCAGCAGCGTCGGGCGTTCTGGGAAGATGTGTTCCAGGGCCCGATTGCCGACCGACAACTGGCCGGGCAGGGCGCCGAAGCCGAGCGCTTGATGCTGGCGAAAATTGCCGGTGAAGCACCGAATGCAACGGGCGAAGTCTATTTGGTGGGCGCCGGCCCGGGTGATCCCGACCTGCTGACCTTCCGTGCCTTGCGTCTGATGCAGCAAGCCGATGTGGTGCTGTATGACCGCCTGGTGGCGCCGGCGATTCTGGATTTGTGCCGTCGCGATGCCGAGCGGGTTTACGTCGGCAAGCGTCGTGCCGATCACGCCGTGCCTCAGGATCAGATCAACCAGCAATTGGTGGATTTGGCCAAGCAAGGCAAGCGGGTCGTGCGATTGAAGGGCGGTGATCCGTTCATCTTCGGTCGCGGCGGTGAAGAGATCGAAGAACTGGCGGCCCATGGCATTCCGTTCCAGGTGGTGCCGGGTATCACCGCGGCCAGCGGTTGCGCGGCGTATGCCGGGATTCCGCTGACTCACCGTGATTACGCGCAGTCTGTGCGTTTTGTCACCGGGCACCTGAAGGACGGCTCCACCGATTTGCCCTGGGCCGACCTGGTCGCGCCGGCGCAAACCCTGGTGTTTTACATGGGGTTGGTGGGTTTGCCGATCATCTGCGAGCAGTTGATCAAGCATGGTCGCGCGGCGGATACGCCAGCGGCGTTGATCCAGCAGGGCACCACGGTCAATCAGCGGGTGTTTACTGGCACCTTGGCCGATTTGCCAAGTCTGGTGGCGGAGCATGAAGTGCATGCGCCGACGCTGGTGATCGTTGGGGAAGTGGTGCAATTACGCGAGAAACTGGCGTGGTTCGAGGGCGCGCAGGCGCAAGTCTGAACACCCCTAACTGATCGTTCCCACGCTCTGCGTGGGAATGCATCCCGTGACGCTCTGCGTCACATCCGAAGCGGAACGCGGAGCGTCCCTGGCGGCATTCCCACGCGGAGCGTGGGAACGATCATCTGTCAGGCCCTACGCCAAACCCCTTTCCCACTCAACCGCTCGCGATCATGCGGCGCTGTGAATGCCTGCGCCGGCCCTTTAGGCACGATCCCCGTCGGATTGATGGTCTTGTGGCTGCCGTAGTAGTGATTCTTGATGTGCTCGAAATCCACCGTCTCGGCAATCCCCGGCCACTGATAAATCTCTCGTAGCCAGTTCGACAGATTCGGATAATCGGCAATCCGCCGCAGGTTGCACTTGAAGTGCCCGTGATACACCGCGTCAAAGCGAATCAACGTGGTGAACAGCCGAATATCAGCTTCAGTCAGGTATTCGCCGGTCAGGTAGCGATTGGTGCCCAACAGCTGTTCCAGGCGATCCAGTTCGTTAAACACATCATCGAACGCCTCTTCATAAGCCTTCTGCGCCGTAGCAAACCCTGCGCGATACACGCCATTGTTCACCGCCGGATAAATCCGTTCGTTCAGCGCGTCGATCTCGCCCCGCAACGGCGCCGGGTAGAAATCCAGGTCATTACCCGTCAAATCATCGAAGGCGCCATTGAACATGCGGATGATCTCCGCCGATTCATTGTTGACGATGCGATTCTGCTGTTTGTCCCAAAGCACCGGCACGGTGACGCGGCCGGTGTAGTCGGCGGTATCGGCGGTGTAGCGCTGATGCATGAAATTGAAATGATCGAGCTTGTCCCCGGTCGATCCGAGGTTCTGGTCGAAGGTCCAGCCGTTTTCCAGCATCAACCAACTGACCACCGAGACGTCGATGAGGCTTTCGAGGCCTTTGAGTTTGCGCAGGATCAGCGTGCGGTGAGCCCATGGACAGGCGAGGGACACGTAGAGGTGATAACGACCGGCCTCGGCCGCAAAGCCACCGACACCGCTCGGGCCAGGTTTGCCGTCGGCGGTCAGCCAGTTGCGACGCTGCGCTTGTTCACGCTGGAACGTACCGTCCTTGCCGCTTTCGTACCACTGGTCATGCCAGCGACCTTCAACTAACAAACCCATGTTCAAGACTCCTCAACCAATAAGCGTTGGAGAGGAGTCTATTCGCATAGGTTCGATAAAAAAGCGCAAAGGTTGGGCGCTTATGATCGGTTAAATCGATTTGTCCCGCGCATCCCAATACTGTTGGGCAGTTTCGAAGGCGTGGTCGCGGGTTTGACCCAGGCCGCGCAAGGCCAGGGCCATGGTCGAGATCAGCGCCATTTGCGGATAGCTGTCGACCACGTCGCCACGCCACACGGCTTTGAGATGCTCGGGATCGAGGGTGGCCGGTTTGACGTGGCGTTGTGCCGACAACTGCGGCCATTCCTCGTCCCAGCTTTCGCCGCCAGAGGTGCCGTACAAGTGACTGTCGGCGTCCGGGTTGATCTCGATTTCGCCGCCGTCGCCTTTCACCACGATCGCTGTATCGCCGAGTAAACCGCTGGCATCGCGATGCACCGCCTGGTAACCGGGGTGGAAAATGCTTTGCAGGCCACAGCGGGCACTCAACGGGTTGAGAATCCGCGTCAGGGAATGGATCGGCGAGCGCAGACCCAAGGTGTTGCGCAGGTCGATCATTCGTTGCAGCTGCGGTGCCCAATCCACCAGCGGCATGAAGGCCAGACCGCCGTTATCCAGTGCGTGGCCGACCTGCTGCCAGTCACGGCACAACGGAATCTTCAACTCATCCAGCAGTTGCTCGCTGTACAGCCGACCGGCCGTGTGTGCGCCGCCGCCATGCATGAAAATCCGCACACCGTTCTGCGCCAGACACTTGGCGGCCAACAGGTACCAAGGCAGATGGCGTTTCTTGCCGGCATACGTCGGCCAGTCCAGATCGACGGCCAGTGCCGGCGGATTCAACCGTTCACGCAACGCTTCGGTAAACCCCGCCATTTCCTCAGCGCTTTCTTCCTTGTGCCGCAACAGCATCAGGAACGCGCCGAGCTGGGTGTCCTCGACCTTATGGTCGAGTACCATGCCCATGGCTTCGCGGGCTTCTTCACGGGTCAAGTCGCGGGCGCCGCGTTTGCCCTTGCCGAGAATGCGCACGAACTGGGCGAACGGATGTTCGGCGGGTGTTTCGAGGGTCAGCGCTGGGTAGTCGGTCATAAGCAATTCGTCGGTTTGGGCAGGCCCGCCAGTTTCGCGGCGAGTTTGGCAGGGGTGCCTTTGAACAGTCGGTTCAGGTGCAGGCTGTTGCCCTTGTCCGGGCCCAGCTTCATTGCTGTGTACCTGATCAGCGGACGGGTGGCCGGCGACAGCTGGAATTCGGCGTAGAAGCTGCGCAGCAGTTCGAGGATTTCCCAGTGTTCGGGGCTCAACTCGATGTCTTCGGCGGCTGCGAGGGCGCTGGCCACTTCGCAGGACCAGTCGCTCAGTTCGACCAGGAAGCCGTCCTTGTCCAACTCGATGGCGCGTGCGCCGACCGTCAGGGATTTCATAGCCAACTGTTGACCTTGTCGTAGTGAATCGACAGCTCGACGAAGGCCGGGTAATCGATGGCCTTGGCCGTGTCAGGAATCTCCAGCGCACGAGCCTGGGCGTCTTCGGCCAGTACGAACAGTTTCAGAGGGCGGGCATTCAGCGAATTGAACGGCGCGGTGCCGGGTTGCAACGCATAAACCGCGTCGCCAGTCAGCAGCAGCGCATCGTCAGTGCCCATCAAGCACAAGCAACTGGTCAGGCGATCGTCGCCGAACGGGGAATGAGACAACACATGCAAAGTCGACATCAGAGGGTGATCACCTGGTCGTAACGGTCAATAAGTGCGGTGATTTCGTGGGCGGCCAGCACCTGCGCTTCTTCCAGCGACAAGCCGGCCGGGTTCAGACCCCGTTCCGCAACGCTGTCGCCACAGACAAACAGCTCGTCGACACCGAACATCGGCAAGGCTTGCAGGTTGGCGCTCAGGTCTTTCTGCTGGAGGGCCTTGGCGTCCTGTTTCGCGGCGAGCTGGAACACCCCGTCATCGAGAAACAGCAGGCCGATCGGCAGATCAAAGGCACCGCCGGCCAGCACGATGTCCAGCGCTTCCCGCGCACTCGGCCCGGACCAGGGCGCCTGACGGCTGATAATCAGCAAGGATTTAGCCATTTCACGCGCCTCCGAAACAGATCAGTCGGTCGGCGTCCTGCACCGCATCATGCAGCTGGCCCAGGCCAGACAATTCCCACGGCGCGCCCACCGCCACCGCTTGACGCTGATAGCGCCCGGCTTCTTCTTCGTTCAACACGCCACGACGCAGGGCGGCTGCGATACACACGACACCGTCCAGTTGATGCTCGGTGACGAAGTTGCGCCATTGCTTGGGCAAATCCTGTTCATCCTGCGGCGTGACCACGCTGCCGGAGGCGTTGTAGACGCCGTCCTGGTAGAAAAACAGCCGGACAATCTCATGCCCACCGGCCAGCGCAGCCTGAGCAAACAGCAGGGCGCGGCGCGAGGAGGGCGCATGGGCAGCGGAAAACAGCGCGATGGCGAACTTCATGACGGACTCGATCAGCAAAACTGCGGCCATGATAAAGCTTTATCGCGGGGGCGGCTAAATCGATGTTGTCTGTGCTGGCCCCATCGCGAGCAGGCTCGCTCCCACGGGTTTTGCGGTGAAGCTACAATCTTCGGCATCACCCAACCCCCTGTGGGAGCGAGCCTGCTCGCGATAGGGCCCACACAGGCCAAACAAGATTCAGCGCGGCATGTAGCCCAACTGCCAGCGCTGAGGGATTTTCAGCGACATCAACCCGACCACGCCGGCCAGCAGGCCGCTGACAAACAAGGCCCTGAGCCCCAAGTGATGTTCCAGCAAGGCGCCGAGTACCGCGCCGGCAAACATCCCCGTCCAGGGAATCAATTGCACGCGCCAACCGTTGCGCCGTTCGCCGAGCATCCAGCGTCCCAGCCCACGGCCAAAGCGCGACAGGGCGCCGGTGACGTAGGTCAGGCCGACCGGCAGGCCGTTCACTTCTTCCACGGCGGCATTGAGCATGCCCATGGCGATGATCGTCGCCAGTAGCGCTGGCAATTGTTCGTCGTAGGGCCAGGCAGCAGCGCCGCAGAGCAGCGTGGCGATGCACAGCAGCAAGGGCAGCGCCCGACGGCCGCCGAGGCGGCTGACGACAATCCCCAAGGCGTTGCCGACAACGAAGGTGCCGACGAGGATCATCAGGCGTAAGGTCAGGCCCAGGTCGCCGTCGCTGATAGCGACGGCGAGGCGGGTGGTGTTGCCGCTCATGAACGAAACGAAATCGCCGCTGGCCATGAAGCCGATGGCGTCGGTCATGCCGGCGAGCACCGAGAGGCTGGCCACCAGCGACATACCGATGCGACCGCGCCATTTGCGGGTATGCAGATGGCCCGGGCTGGCGCGGTCAGTTGAGAGGGATGGCAACATCAGCGAAGGTCGTCCTCAGGCAGCGACCGAAAGGGTCACTTACTCAATCCATATAACTCGCAATACTCCAGCCAGTCCATACCGGCCATCTCGGCCACTTCCTTGTGCACTTCCAGGCGCTGTGCCTGATAGTCCTCGGACGTCGCTGCGGTCAGTTGCAGCGTCAGCTCCCAGGCAAACAATCCCAGGCGCTCGGCCTCGGCTTCGAAGGCTTCATGCAAGCGTTCGTCGCGGTACTGCGCAGCGGTCTCGCCCTTGGCCTGAGCCAACAGCGGGTTGAGGTTGTCGAGTTCGACGCGCAGTTCAGGGCGCTCATCGAGAAACTTCTTCAGCGCTTGCTCGTGTTGTTGTTCGGTTGCCGCCATGGTCGCTCCTTGAGGCTGGATTACGAAGACTGCTTCTTGCTGGCCTTGGCCGCTGCTGCCAGGCACTCGAGGGCAAACTGCTCGGGGTACGTCATTTGAATTGGCGTGGTTTCACCTTTGACGGTTCTTTCGCCGTCGAGGATGTAACGAATCCGCTTGTCGGTAACGCCAATTCGCTTGGCAATCCAGGACGGCGTCTGACCGATCTGGCTGATCAGTTTGTCGGCATATTCAGCGGTCGGTTTGTAGTATTCGGCGTTGGGTGTCATGACCTTTCCAGAAAATGAGCCCGGAAAAACGGGCGATGCAGTGTTAATGGCGCGACAGGGTGCGCGAATCGTCACTCGGTGTCGCGGTATAAATGAAGTAAAGCAGAACGATACGCCGTGCCGCGGTGATACAGTCCGCTTTTTCTTGATGAGCGAACGCAATGCGAATTCTGATGGTGGCGCTGGCCGTAACGTTGCTGGCGGGATGCGCGGGCTCGGCGATGAACGACGCCCGCACTGGAACCCCGTACAAAACCCTGACGTCGGACAAACCGGAAAAAGTCGTCGCCCAGTGTGTGCAGTTTTCCTGGCAGGATGAGGCGGTGTTCGGTGTCGATGCTGGCGCGTATTTGCAGCCTGGCGAGAAGGGCGGCACGACCGTTTACACGCGCTCGGCGGAGTCCTTTGTGGACGTGAAAACTGACGCTTCCGCTACCGTGCTGAATTATTACGCGCAGCATGACGACTTTGTGGCCAAGCGCCGACTGGCGGCGTTGGCGACCTGCCTCTGATTCTTTGGATTGACGCATACCCCTGTGGGAGCGGGCTTGCTCGCGAAGAGGCCGGTACATTCAACATCTCTGTTGACTGACACACCGCCTTCGCGAGCAAGCCCGCTCCCACAGTTGTTCTGTGTTGATTATGAAAATGGGGTTTGCTCCCGCCGGGTCAGGTGTTGTTCATCAGGCGCTTCTGGAAAAAGAAGCGCTTGTGGCCTGGCGGGTAATCAGCGATCTGGCCTAGCTCGTTGTAACCGAGCTTCCTGTAGAACTCCGGCGCCTGGAAGTCGAAGGTGTCGAGCCAGATTCCGATGCATTCCTTTTCCCGTGCCAGGTCTTCGGCCATCTGCATCAGCTGCGTGCCCATGCCCTGTCCCCGGGCCTGTTCAGGCAACGACAGCAATTCGATGAATAACCATCGGTAAAAGAACCTGCCATAGAGCCCGCCGAGGATTTCGTCGTTGTCATCGCGCACCAGCAAGGCAATCGGCTGCGAGTTCGCCTCTCCCGCCTGCGAGGCGTTATAGGCGCGCAACGGCGTGAGGATCGCTTCGCGGTCTTCATTCGTGGGGTTTTGCGACAACTCGATTCGCAGGGGCATGGCTATATCCTTATGGCATGGCGGTGAAATGGCAGCCTATCTCGATCGCGAGCCTGGTTCCATCCCCTGAGAACAAGTGGAACCGTCGTTATCGCGCAGATGTCTAGCCTAAACAGCGTCATTCCTGAACGCGGCCTATGAGGACAATCCGTGAATATTTTTGAAGCCTTGCGCGAAAGCCATGACCGCCAACGCACCTACGCCGATGCACTGATTCAGACCAGCGGCGACACTCCCGAGCGGGTCGAGGCTTACAAGCAGCTCAAGTCCGAACTTCAGGCCCACGCAACCGCTGAAGAGCGGCATTTCTACATCCCGCTGATGGAGTTCGATAACGGCGTCGACCTCAGCCGTCATGCCATTTCAGAACATCACGAGATGGACGAAATGATGGAAGAACTGGACGAGACCGAGATGTCCAGCCCGGCCTGGCTGGTCGCCGCGAAGAAGCTCGCCGAGAAGGTCAATCACCACCTGGAAGAGGAAGAGCAGAAGTTCTTCCAGATGGCCGGCAAGTTACTCGACGACAAACAGAAAGAGACGCTGGCGGGTCAGTATGAGAAGGAATACAAGGCTCAGCTGTCTTAGCGCCAGGCTTTCGTTTTCGCCTAAGATGTGCGCCTTCTGACGAAAAAAAGGGATGCATTGCCATGTCGAACACAGCCGAGCGGGTCAACCTCATCGAGTCTCAGGTGTTGTCCCACGACTGGTACCTGCTCAAGAAAATCACCTTCGATTACCTGCGCAACAACGGCGAATGGCAACGCCAGACCCGCGAGGTCTACGACCGTGGCAATGGCGCGGCGATCTTGCTGTTCAACCGTGAAAAGAAAACCGTGGTGTTGACCCGGCAGTTCCGATTGCCGGTGTTCGTCAATGGCCACGATGGGTTGCTGATCGAAGTGGCGGCGGGGCTGCTCGAAGGTGCGGCGCCTGAAGAACGCATCCGCGAAGAAGCCGAGGAAGAAACCGGTTATCGCGTGCACCATGTGCACAAGGTGTTTGAGGCCTACATGAGCCCCGGCTCGGTGACCGAAAAGCTGCACTTCTTCATCGCTGAGTACGATGCCGCTTCCAAGGTCAGCGAGGGCGGCGGACTGGAGGAGGAGACCGAGGAGCTGGAAGTGCTGGAATGGAAATTCGACGACGCGCTTGAGGCGTTTTATCGCGGGGAAATCTGCGATGCGAAGACCATCATGTTGCTGCAGTATGCGGCGATGAAAAACATCTTCACCGCTTAAGCTGTGTCCCCTGTGTCCCCTGTGTCCCCTGTGTCCCCTGTGGCGCGGGGGCTTGTCACGTCAGAACAAATCGCCTGTCCTGCCGGCCCCTGACCATTCGCATCCTTCCAGCGTCAGCAGCTGCTCCTTCGCCTCAAGCCCACCGGCGAATCCGGTGAGTTTCCCCGAAGCGCCAATTACCCGATGACACGGCGCAACAATCGAAATCGGGTTCTTGCCATTCGCAGCGCCCACCGCCCTCACTGCACTGGGGTTGCCGATCTGCCGGGCTATTTCGCTATAGCTGCGGGTCTCGCCAAACGGAATGGTCAGCAGCGCTGCCCAGACCTTCTTCTGAAATTCCGTCCCGGCAAAATCCAGATCCAGGTCGAAACGATTGCGCCTGCCCGCAAAGTATTCCCGCAGCTGCTGAGCGGTGCGCATCAGGATCGGATTATCCGGCGCTTCACTCATCGGCCCAAGCCGCACCCGGCCGGGCTTGTCGTTTTCCCAGAGGATGGCTGCCAGTCGTGAGCCGTTCGCGACCAGCTTCAACTCACCCACCGGAGATACGAGAGTGATGAAGGTGTAACTCATGCCGGTGGACTCCGTAAAGGTGCTGAGCAGAGGCCAAGCATACTGCCTCGACGGGGAGGCGCAATACGCAATCCCAGCCATACTTGCCTCTGCTCTTGAAGCCTTCCCTCTGTTTTTGTACAGAGCCTAAAAACAAAAAGAGACCGACTCATGAAGTTCGAACCTTTTGCCAAATCGCTGATTGCGACCTCATTGGCGCTCAGCTGCCTCAGTGCTTACGCGGCCTCCGTGGCGCCGGTCGCGGCCGAAAACGGCATGGTTGTTACCGCCCAGCATCTGGCCAGTCACGTGGGCGTCGATGTGCTCAAGAACGGCGGTAACGCCGTCGACGCCGCGGTAGCGGTCGGTTATGCGCTGGCGGTGGTTTATCCCGCGGCGGGCAACCTGGGTGGCGGCGGTTTCATGACCATTCAGTTGGCGGACGGGCGCAAGACCTTCCTCGACTTCCGCGAAAAAGCCCCGCTAGCCGCTACTGCAAACATGTACCTCGACAAGGAGGGCAACGTCGTCCCTGACCTGAGCACCCGTGGCCATCTGGCCGTTGGCGTGCCGGGCACCGTGTCGGGCATGGAACTGGCGCTGAAGAAGTACGGCACCAAACCGCGCAAGGAAGTGATCGCCCCGGCCATCAAGCTCGCCGAAGACGGTTTTGTGCTGGAGCAGGGCGATGTCGAATTGCTGGAATACGCCACTGACGTGTTCAAGAAGGACATCAAGGATTCCGGTGCGATCTTCCTGAGCAACGGCGAGCCGATGCAAGTCGGTCAGAAACTGGTGCAAAAAGACCTCGGCAAGACCCTGCGGGAAATCTCCGAGAACGGCGCCGACGGCTTCTATAAAGGCTGGGTGGCCGATGCCATCGTTACCTCCAGTCAGGCCAACAAAGGCATCATCACTCAGGCCGACCTCGACAAATACAAGACCCGCGAACTGGCCCCGATTGAATGCGATTACCGCGGCTACCATGTGGTCTCGGCACCGCCGCCCAGCTCTGGCGGCGTGGTGATTTGCGAGATCATGAACATTCTCGAAGGCTATCCGATGAAAGACCTGGGCTATCACTCGGCCCAGGGCATGCACTACCAGATCGAAGCGATGCGTCACGCCTACGTAGACCGCAACAGTTACCTGGGCGACCCGGATTTCGTGAAGAACCCGATCGCCCATCTGCTGGATAAAAACTACGCCACCAAAATCCGCACCGCCATCGATCCGCAAAAAGCCGGTGTGTCCCGCGAGCTCAAACCCGGCGTAGCGCCACACGAAGGCAGCAACACCACCCATTACTCCATCGTCGATAAATGGGGCAACGCGGTCTCGGTGACCTACACCTTGAACGACTGGTTCGGCGCCGGCGTCATGGCCAGCAAAACCGGGGTCATCCTCAACGACGAAATGGATGACTTCACCTCGAAAATCGGCGTGCCGAACATGTACGGTCTGGTGCAAGGGGAGGCCAACGCCATCGCTCCCGGCAAGGCACCGCTGTCGTCCATGAGCCCGACCATCGTCACCAAGGACGGCAAAGTGGTGATGGTCGTCGGGACCCCCGGCGGCAGTCGTATCATCACCGCGACCTTACTGACTATGCTCAACGTGATCGACTACGGGATGAACATCCAGGAAGCGGTCGATGCACCGCGTTTCCACCAGCAGTGGTTGCCGGAAGAGACCAACCTTGAGACCTTCACTACCAGCCCTGATACGGTGAAGATGCTCGAAAGTTGGGGGCACAAGTTTGCCGGGCCACAGGATGCCAACCATGTGGCGGCAATTCTGGTCGGCGCGCCTTCGCTGGAAGGCAAACCGGTGGGCAAAAACCGCTTCTATGGGGCGAACGATCCACGTCGAAACACCGGGTTGTCGCTCGGTTATTGAGGCAGATCTGGGGCCATCCACATTCTTGAGGGTGGCCCCCGATCCCTACACGTTAAAAGGGGAACGGATTCGATATTCGTTGCCGATTCACCGACCTATCAAGGAAGGAAGCTCATGGCTACCGCACTGCTGATCATCGATGTCCAGCGTGCCTTGTGCACTGGCGAATACGAATGTTTTGAGATCAAGCGCGTTATCGAGAACATCAACGGCCTCAGTGCCAAGGCTCGCGAAGCAGGCATCCCGGTCATCCTCATCCAGCACGAAGAACAGGGCGACCAGCTGCAATACGGTTCCGAAGGCTGGCAACTGGCCGAAAGCCTGAAGACGTCGCCGCAAGACCTTCGCGTGCGAAAAACCAATCGAGACTCGTTCTACCGGACCCACTTGCAAGCCCAATTGCAGGATTTGGGCGCCGACCGCCTGATCATCTGCGGGCTGCAAACCGACTATTGCGTCAACGCCACTGTCCGCCAGGCCCTGAAGCTGGGCTATGACGTCGTGCTCGCCGCCGACGCGCATTCCACTGTCGACAACGGCAACCTCGCCGCCGAAGACATCATCACCGAGCACAACGCAGACTTGGCACACTTGACGGGACCCGTGGCGCGGATCGACGTGATGCCGACCAGCGAAATCCGCGTCTGAAACTGCACGGCGATCAGCGACCAGTACAACAAGTAACGAGTCACTCGTTGTCCGTCCCTTGTTGGCACTTAGCGAATAAAACTATTGAAAAAAACCTCTATACGCTTTAAACGGGAGGATCACTGGCACATTGTTTGCGTTCAGTAAGTGAGTATCGCCAGTTCTGGCTCTGGGAGCGCTGATGAGTTTTTGTCCATTGACACACTCCCCGCGGCAATCGAACGATTGCGACGTTGTCGCATCTCAACCCGACGGGAAGTGGGATACGGTCGCAATGGCCTGCGCTGGTAACGAGAACACCCTCGAACATTTACTGGATTCAGCGCGTAATTGGGCCCATACCACCGCGTGGGTGGTTTACCGCGCCGGCGAACAAATGCATTTGGTCGGGCAGGGCGACCCGAGGGTGCAGTGGCCGTCAATCGTTGCGAATGAAGAATTTGAAGCCTTTTGCCTGACCCGGCACCTGCACCGCTGGCCGACCGGCAGAGGCGAAACGGTGCTGGGTTGGCTACTCGCGCCAGCCAACAATGCCGCGGAGCCGGCGCTCGCCGAGTTTGCCCAGCGCCTGGGCATTGAGGTACAGACCAATACCCTGGCCCGTGCGCAGATTACTCAGCGTGTGTTGTATGAAATTACCTACCTGGCCAGTTCGACCCGCGACCGGTCAGTGTTTCTGGTGGGGGTTCACCAGCTGCTGGCTAGTCTGATCGACGCCGAGAACTTTTATCTCGCACTGTATGACCCGCACAGTGGAAAGATTGACTACCCGTATTACGTCGACATCATCGACGTTGATGCCGTGGAGTCCCAGCATTACGAATACCTTGACCCTTCGCACTTGTCGTTGACCGGCCAGGTATTGACCAGTGGCCAGCCGTTGCTGATCGACGCCGCCGGCATTCTCGCGGCTCAGGCCGAGAATCGTTTCTACTGCGTGGGTGATCGTCCCGAGTTCTGGATGGGCGCACCGTTGAAAAATGCCTCGGATGACGTGTTTGGCATGCTTGCGATGCAGGTCTACGACGTTTCTCGTACTTACAGCGCTGAAGACCGCGCGTTGTTTCTGGTGGTGGCCCGCCACGTGGCCATGGCGCTGGACCGGATTCTGCACCGCGAGGATCTGGAAGAGACGGTGATGCGTCGCACCCTGGAGCTTTC
Organism: Pseudomonas sp. PDM10; assembly: GCF_014852295.1. Taxonomy (NCBI): domain Bacteria; kingdom Pseudomonadati; phylum Pseudomonadota; class Gammaproteobacteria; order Pseudomonadales; family Pseudomonadaceae; genus Pseudomonas; species Pseudomonas sp. PDM10. The sequence continues at coordinate 348,504 of NZ_JACVBJ010000007.1, forward strand.
AGCCGTCAACGATGCATTGAGGCAGGAAGTGGCAGAACGACAGCGCGCCGAACATCTGCAGAGCGCGCTGTTCCAGATCGCTGAACTGTCGAGCCAGCCTGGCGACATGGCTGAGTTGTTTCAAACGTTGCATGGCATCGTCGGTGATCTGCTGTTCGCGCGGAACTTCTACATTGCACTGTTCGACGACGCGACCAGTGAAGTGACCTTTCCGTATTACGTCGATGAGCGGCAGACAACCTGCCCGGAGGCGCGGCGTGGGCGCCGGGGCTTGACCGAGTACGTTATCCGTCAGCGCCGACCTTGCCTGATTGATGCAGGCGAAGCTGACCGATTGGCTGCGCACGGTGAAATCGCAATGGCCCATGAGTCTGTCAAAGCCTATTCCTGGCTGGGCATTCCATTGTTCGATGGCGATGTGGTGCGTGGCGTGCTGGCGGTGCAAAGTTATACCTCGCAGGTGCGCTATACCCTGCGGGACCAGGAACTGCTGACATTCGTGTCGCGGCACATCGACACCGCGTTGTCGCGACGCACCGCCGCCGAAGCGATCCATGCTGCCAACCTCATGCTGGAAGCCAGGGTGCAGAACCGCACTCGCGAGCTCGATCACGCCAATGCCAAGTTGCAACACGAAAACTCCCACGATGCGCTGACCGGGCTACCGAATCGTACCTACCTGCAACAGCGCCTCAATCTGGCCTGGTCGCGGTTCGGCAGCGAAGGCGGGCACCTGGCGGTGATGTTCATCGACCTCGACCGTTTCAAGATGGTGAACGACAGCCTCGGTCATCATTTTGGCGACCTGCTGCTGATGCAGGCCGCCCACCGTTTACGCGGGTGTCTGCGCGACACCGACATGCTGGCGCGCCTGGGCGGCGATGAGTTTTCAGTGCTCGTCCCCGAGGCGCCGCTGGACGTGGTGATCGAAATCGCCGAACGGATCCTGGTGGCGTTCGACCTGCCGTTTTCCATCAATGGTCATGAAGTGTTTTCGTCCTGCAGTATCGGTATTGTCAGCGCCGACAGTCAGTTCCATCACGAACCAGCCGACTTGCTGCGCGACGCCGATGCGGCGATGTACCGGGTCAAGAGTGCCGGGCGTGACAGCTACGCGGTGTTCAATCAGGAAGTGCGCCGTGAGGTCTCGGACCAGGTTGAGCGGGAAGGGGCCTTACGCAACGCGCTCAAACGTACCGACGAACTGCTGCCGTATTTCCAGCCGATTGTCAGCGTCGAAAGCGGCGAACTGTTGGCCCTTGAAGCGCTGATCCGCTGGCATCAACCGGGCGGCCGGGTGATCGCGCCGGGCGAGTTTTTGCCGGATGTCGAAGGTTTGCGTCTGATCGGTCGACTGGACCTGTACATGCTCAACAGCATTGCAGTGATCCTCGCACAGCCCCAGCACGCCAATTGGCCTGCGGTGCACGTCAATTGCTCCAGTTACAGCATGGCGCGTCCGGACTTCGCCAGCGATGTGCTTGCGCTGTTGGCCCGGCACCGGGTCGAGCCATCACGGATCTGCCTGGAGTTGACCGAAGGTGCGCTGGTGGCTGAGCCAGCCATTGCCCGACTGACCATGCAGCAATTGGCCGACAACGGCATGTCGGTGGTACTCGATGACTTCGGTGCAGGATTTTCATCCCTGAGCTATGTGCATCAATACCGCTTCAGCGGCTTGAAGATCGACAAGTCGTTCATCCTCGAACTGACCACCAGTCCACGCAGTCGCGCGATCGTCCGGGCGATTGTGCGGATGGCCGAATCGCTGGACCTCAGCGTGGTGGCCGAAGGGGTCGAAGATGAAGCGACGCTGGTCTTGCTGCGCGAGATGGGTGCAGGGCAGGCCCAGGGTTATTATTTTGCCAAGCCGATGAGTTTGGAGGCGTTGTTGGAAACTTCGCTGGTCGGGCGCTAAAGCCACGTGTTCACCACTCGCCGATCCAGCTCCTCCCAATCCGCCATGCCCAACACCCGTGTGGTGTTCAATCCCCGCAGATACCCCCGCAACTGATTGGCAGTGGCCCGCGCAAGCTCCGGGTCGGGTGCGTTTTCGCACAACAGTACGGTTTCGTACTGGATCAGGTACTCGGCCACCCGCTCACGGAAGTCGGGCAAAACGGCGTCGCGGATCAGGTCAAAAGTTCTCAAGGAGAGATCCTCATTAATTATTTCCAGTCGTGATTGAGTGTGGGTCCGTCTACACGGCGCGCAACTATTGCTAGAAGTAATAGTGACCATTACGAAACGCAAGTTCTTCTTTGTCGGCAATCAGCGGAAAATCGCCGCCATCGAACTTTATTTTCAGGATGAAACCGATGCGTCCTTTATTCGCGCCCGTCATGGCGTTTGCCTCTTTGTTGTTCGCCGGTTGTGCCTCCGCGCCGAACGATCCGACCCTGACCTTGCAGACCAACAAGACCCCTGCGCAATTCGCCGACTGTGTCGTACCGAAATTGCAGGGCAAAGCGTTGAACCCGACTGTCTCGCAGACCCAGCGCAGCTACCGGATCGTGGTGCCGAGCAAAGTCTCGGCGGACAACGTGCTGGAAGCCTACAAGGCCGGGAGCGGCGGCAAGGTGTTCATCTACGAGCGGCATTTGCTGGCCTCGAACTTCCTGCCTTCGAGTTTTGAGCGCGCCGCACAGGATTGCATCTGACTCTGCCCGTAGACGCTTTTCATCGAGCTCCTTTGGTTGGCCGCAACCAACCAATTTTTTGCCCCGCACCGCTTTCGGTGGCGGGGCTTTTTTTGTGCTGGCTGATGCGAGTCATGGCCCTGGTCATATAAATTTGAAATGCACGGCGTTGCTCGACAGAATCGCGTCCCGATCTGGCCAACGGTGCCGGACGTTCGTGGTGAAAAGGAACTGCAGTTGAACGAACAGACATTGTCCCAGCGCCTGGAGCGCGTGGCGGCGCATGTGCCCGCAGATGCGCGCCTGGCCGATATCGGCTCGGATCACGGCTACCTGCCGGTGGCGTTGATGCGCCGTGGCGCCATCGCGGCGGCGGTGGCCGGCGAGGTGGCCTTGACGCCGTTCCACTCGGCCGAACGCACCGTGCGCGAAAACGGCCTGGACCAGCGGATCAGCGTGCGCCTGGCCAGTGGCCTGGCGGCGATCGAGCCGGGAGACGGGATCACCGCGATCAGTATCTGCGGCATGGGCGGCGAGACGATCCGCGACATCCTCGACAGCGGCAAGGCGCGCCTGAGCGGCCAGGAACGCCTGATTCTGCAGCCCAACGGCGGCGAGCAGCCACTGCGCCAATGGCTGATGGAGAATGGCTACCGCATCCTTTGCGAGGAACTGCTGCGGGAAAATCGCTTCGACTACGAAATCATCGTCGCCGAGCGCGCCGGGCCGGTGATGTACACCGCCGAGGAGCTTTACTTCGGCCCGCTGCAGATGCAGGCGCGCAGCCCGGCGTTCCTGATCAAGTGGCAGCGCATCCTGCGCGAGAAGCAGAAGACCCTGACCCAATTCGCCCATGCGCGGCAGGCCGTGCCCGAGGAGAAAGTGCAAGACATCGCCCGGCAGGCCCGGTGGATCACCGAACTGCTGGCTTGAGGCTGATCCAGGGTTTGTGAGGCGCTTTTCCCGCAGCCGATCCCATGCGCTCGGTTATCGGTTCAGCAGAGGTGCCAGCAGGGCACACATGCCGCGCCAGTGCGAACCCTCCCAGTAAATCCGTTGGCAGGCGTCGCAGCGCAGGAAGTGCGAATAGAGGGCGCCCACGCGTGGCGGCACCTGCAACCGGGCCAGTTCCGGGCTGATCTCGTGCAGCGGCAGGTTGCAATGAAGGCACAGGCTGAATGGCCGCGCGCTACGCGCCAGGTCGAGGCGTTCGTACAATTCGCGCAGCTGCAGCGACGGTTTCAGGGCATGCACGTAACAGCCGTGGCTGATGATCCGCCGCTTGAGCAGTTCGCGGTCGCGAGTCAGTACGATGCGTCCTTGCTGCGCAGCGATCTCGGCGATCTCGCCATCCTCGAAGCCATTGTCGTAGAGGGTGTCGAAGCCGCTCATGCGCAGCAGGCTGGCCAGCCCGCCCAGGTGCGCATCAGCGACGAAGCGCAGCACCCGTAAAGGTTGCGCACGAACCTTGAGCAGCGGGCTGATGTCCAGCGCTTCGAACTTGGGATACACCGCCAGCCGGTCACCGTCGAAGATCATCCGCTCCAGGCCCACCGACTCGCCGTTGAGCAGCACCAGCTCGACCTCCGTGTGCGGGATCCCGAGCGCCTCGATCATGTGCTTGACCGTCGCCCCTCGCGCGCACTCGCAGGTGAAGGACTGCCGCCGCCGTTCGGCCGGCAGGAAATCGTTGAGCTCCTCGTAGAAGCGGAAGGTTGCACGAGTCATGTTGAACAGTATGGCAGGGCGGCGGGATGAGCGAGTCTGGATTCCCGTGGCTTCGCACTAGCGACGATAGTAGCGGTGATCGTCCTCGTAGCGGTGCCGCATGGCCCGATCCTGGTGGCGCTCCCAATCGCGACGTTCAGCTTCTCGGCGGGCTTGCTCTCTACGCCAATTATCTCTGCGCCAGTCGTCTCGGCGCCAATCGTCTCTGCGATTGTGCCAGCGGCCGTCATGCCAGTATCGGTCGTCATGGGCAAGCAACGACCCTGGCTGCTTTCCGGCCATACTGGCCAAGGTCGGCCAAGGGTTGCCGGCGGCCTGGACAGGAGCCTGAACGGCTGCGACTTCAGTTGGGAAAACAGGGGTTGAGGTCTTCATCTGTGTTGCTGATGCCGAGCCAACTGCCGCGAACGCGAACAGGGCGAAGAGCACCATCCGTGGGTCATGGAATTTCATGAGAGAAGGCAACCTCTGATTGACAATTGGACGTGTGGCCATCTGGCTGCGCGAAGCCTGCGGGTTCGCGCTTACCGAACGAATGTGCCTATCCACATAGACAGATTAATAGGGAAAAGTTCTAGGGAGCCGCTGCTTAAATAGCCAATGGCTTCAGTATTCGGCACCCTTAGAGGTTTGTTATCTCGATGTCCCTTCTGCAGTGTTCAGAAGGTCTCCAGCCCGTGCTGTTACATCACGATGGGCATCGGCCAGATCGCTTGAACAACGTACTGAGGACGCGCTGTCCGTATAAGCCGACGCCAAGACCCGACACGATGAAAACGACTGCAACGATTTTGTTAAGTGACAGGGTCTCATTAAAAATCATGACTGAACCGAGCAGGCCGAATACCGGCACCAATAACGACAATGGCGCGACGGTAGACACTGGATATCGTTTCAGAAGTGAATTCCACACCCAGTAGCCGAACAGTGTATTGGGGTATACCTGGAACAGGATCGACAGGACGGCGCGGTAGTCGAGTTGATTCACCAATGCGCTGTAACCCGTCGAGCCGTTAACAGCGTAATCAAGCGCGAAAAGAGGGATGGGCGAAAACGCGCTGGACCACACCAGGAAAGCGAAGACCTGGGTGGTCTTGGCCTTTTTGTTGATCACGTTGGCCACACTCCAGGCGACCGCTCCCAGCAGCACCAGGATCAGCCCGGCCGTCGTTACTGTCCCATCAACAATTGAGATGATGCTCAACAAGCCACAGGAGGCGATACCTATACCCGCAAGTTGGTAGCGGGAAATCGCTTCCTTGAAAATCCATGAGCCCAGCAGGATGGTGAAAAACGCGCTGAACTGAAGCACCAACGAAGCGATGCCTGCTGAAAGACCAGACTTGATGCCAAGGTTAACGATGCCCCAAAGTCCGATACCGAAGACCAGACCGTAACCAATGATGTAGCGCCACTGCACATCAGGTTTCGGAATGAAAAAGATCGCTGGAAGTGCGCAAAGCGTGAAGCGAATGCCAGCAAGAATGAGCGGGTCAACGGTGGTGAGGCCCAGTTTGATAACCGAGAAATTCACGCCCCATATGGCAGTAATCAAGATTGCGAGTAGCAGGTGCCCGGCTTTCATACTGATCTTCCTTGAATGGTCGTTGAGAAATGTCTTGTGAGAACCCACAGCGCCAAAGCTGTAGCGCTGATCAAGGCGCCCAGCAGGCTTACTGCCATCCAGCCCCAGAGCGCATAAACCTGGGTCGCGGCTGCCGCCCCCAGCGCGCTACCGACCGAGTAGAAGCACATGTATGCGCCGACCATGCGACTTTGGGCGTCGGGTCGAGCAGCAAAAATGAGGCTCTGGTTGGTGACGTGTACTGCTTGCACCGCGAAGTCGAGCAAGACCACTCCGCAGAGCAGTGCTATCAGGGACGTCTCGGCAAAAGTGATGGGCAACCAGGAAAGCGTCAGGAGCCCCAGCGAAATGCCGGTGACTCTTTGTCCCAAACCTTGATCGGCCCAGCGACCGGCTCTTCTGGCAGCAAGGGCACCGGCGACGCCAGCCAAGCCGAACATGCCGATGGCAGTGTGTGAAAGCGACAGCGGCGGAGCGCTCAACGGCAGCACCATGGATGTCCATAGCACGGAAAAAGCGGCAAAGATCAGTAAGGCCAACAGGCCCCTGATACGCAAAACCGGCTCGGTCATGAACAGCTTGAAGAACGACCGGATGAGAGCTTGGTAGGCGTGTTGATTGCGCGGCGACACTGCGGCAGGAAGCAATTTCCAGAGCACCGCCGCGATGGTCAGCATCAATCCTGATGAAACGAAATAAACGGCGCGCCAGCCCGCTAGATCTGCGATCAGCCCAGAGGTAAACCGCGCCAGAAGAATGCCCAGGACAACTCCGCTGGTTACGGTTCCCACTGCCTGTCCACGTTGTGATGGCGTTGCCAACACGGCGGCATATGCCACAAGCACCTGAACGACCACTGCCAGTAAGCCCATCATGCTCATGGCTCCCAGCAGGGCCAGCCATTGCTGTGATGCGCCGACTGCCGCCAGCGCAATTGCAGACAGCGTCACTTGAGTCAAAATCAGCCGTTTACGGTTGACCATATCGCCCAGCGGTACGATGAACAGCAACCCCAGCGCGTATCCAACCTGAGTGGCCGTCACCACGACCCCGATCAATCCTGAGGTGACGCCCAGGCTCTCAGCCATTGAGGCGAGCAAGGGTTGGGCAAAATAAACGTTGGCTACTGCAAGTGCGCAGGTGACGGAAAACAATAACGTGAGCGAGGAAGAAAGCCCCGGAGACCGGTCGATCCTGCTGCTTTCTCCGATATCCGTATGCGGCAATCCCGAAGGCCGCCTGGAGAAACGTTCGGTGGTTGAGTCGGCATCTGCTGTCATGCACGCCTCCATGGCGTTAAACTGGTTTCAATTAAGAACTGGTTTTAATTATTGCTGAGCTAGGTTTCAATTTGCAACCACATTGATCCAGATTTATCGACAGACTTGGCACCCTTATTCAAAAGGTAAATACGATGGTCAAAGGCACTTCACCGCAAAGCAGCGAATGCCCGGTAGCAAGAACACTGGAGGCAATTGGGGATCGCTGGTCGCTCATGATTATCCGCGACGCATTTGACGACATTCGCCGATTCAGCGAGTTTCAAAAGAGCTTGGGCGTGGCCAAAAATATTCTGGCATCGCGACTAAAAACGTTGGTTGAAGTCGGTGTATTCGACGTTCGACCGGCGTCGGATGGAAGCGCCTACAAGGAGTACGTCCTAACGGACAAAGGACGGGAGATCTTTCCGGTTGTGGTCAGTATGAGGCAGTGGGGCGAACGCTTCCTGTTCAAGCCGCAAGAGACACGTTCTGTGCTGTTGGACAACGAATCCGGACAGTCTCTGATGCCAATTGATGTTCGCTCATCAAGCGGTCGAAAACTTGGACCGTCTGACTGCCACAGAGTGAGACTTGTCGCCGGCGGGGCGTGAATCGACAGCCGTTTTCAACCGGTCGCGCCGAAGATAGTCTGGATCGAATCTAACCTCTGACTTGCCAGGGGCGCGTCCGAACGAAATGTTGATTGGCAGGACCAGGCCTGAATTCATCCCTCTATTTGAGTATTCAGGCGCCGTAACAAGCGGCTATCACAATGAGTGCGAGAAAACAGACCAACTGCACGCAAAAGAAGGTAAATCGAACCGCCACGAACGTATCGGTTTGCACATGGGATACGTGAACCAGCGACTGGCACACACGAGCGATCAGTACGATGATGGACAAGTAGTTCACCGCAAGGCCGTCGACACCCAGGGCTGAAATCACCAACACGATGACGCCAAAGACAGGCAGATTCTCCACACAGTTCGCGTGTGCTCGTGTCCCGCGCCGATACCAATCCTCGCCTTCGAGCTGATCGCTTCGGAAAGAAGCAATCGGAACACTCGAGAACAAGATTCTGACCCAGCGATACACCCCGACGGTTGCCATCAACAACAGTAAAGTCCAGGTTGCAAATCCAAGCAGCATCCACATCGGAATCGTCATGGCTGCCATCCTCAATCAATCATTTTCAGTACGTCATCCCAGCGTTGTGCGACCGACGCGCGGTCGGTCGCCACCTGTCGATCAATTGCTCATGATGGGTGCCAGTGCGGTCTGAATCCTGGACATCTGTGTAGGTGTTGTCATGCGCGTAAGCAGCTGGCCAAAGTGTGGGTGCTGCACGCCCGAGATGATGTATTGCCAGCGGTAGGCGCTCAGCACGCAGGCGTTGATTTGCGCTGTCTCATCGACACTGAACGATCGTGACGCATTTCGAATGAAGTAGTCGGCATCGGATGCCGATTGTGCCTGCAGGATGGCGTCGACGGCGGCCACCAGCGCAATCAGATCGGTCACTGCCTGGTCGCGGTCGGCCGGGGAGAGTTTCGCGTGCTCCGCCTCCCACTCCAGTTCATCGAGTACGACGTGCCGGCTTTCATCCTTCCAGTGAAATTTGAAGACATCCTTGAACAGTGGGCACAACTCCTCGCGCGGGGCGATGCTTTGCACGTAGTGCGTCTGAACAAACAGCTCGATATGGCAGGTCAGCGCCAGCACCGACCAGGTGCTGGCCGCCAGTACCGCGCGCGCCACATCGTTTGGATCGGCAACCTGACGATATCCCGCCGGCAATTGCGTACTCATCATCGTCTCAATGCGCCGGAACAGTTCCTGATGCTTGATCTCATCGTTGGAAAAGCGCACCAGCGCTTCGAGTGCGAGCTGATCGTCAAACACATGGGCCCGGCCTTGATCGAGCATTTTGGCACTGATAAAACGCTCGACCAGGCCAAAGATATACGCATAGGTTCGGCCCTGAATCTGGCTGAGCAGGCGCGCCTCGTCCGCGGTGAGAAAGGTCAGGCGGTCGATCCGCGATAGTCCGTCGGGCAAGAATTTTCGCGAGAAGTCGAAGCTACGGTCCTGTAGCAAATCACGATCGATCTGCCATTCCGCTTTCTTCGATGATCTGACGATTTGAGCATAACGGTCGGCGTTGCCTGAATCTGAGCGGGGTAGGGTAGCTGCGGTGTTCATATTGATCTCCGGCTTGCGTGGTCGAGTTGGAATGGGCCAATTACGGTTAACGCGGGGGCAATGACCATTGGTGAAGTGTCTGGGGAGCGTCTCGATCACTGAGTCCACGTTGGTGCTAATCTAGGCCTCGCAGTTCAGGCGGCGAATGACCAGTGCGCCTGATTACATGCTCCGGACTCCGGAAAGGAGGGCTGGCAATTGTTGGATGCGCTTTCTGATGTCTTGCGTGTGATTCGGCTGTCTGGAGGGGTCTTCCTCGAGGCGGAGCTCACTGCGCCCTGGTGCATCAGCGGAAGAATCTCTGCAGACGATTGCAAACCGTTCCTGGCGGCACCTCGACATGTCATTGCGTCGCATTTTGTCGCGGCGGGGCACATGCAGTTGCGAATCGACGATGGCGCCACCCTCGACGTGCGGGCAGGCGAACTCATTCTGCTGCCTCGCAATGACGTTCATACTTTTGGCAGTGATCTGAGCATTGCGCCCATGTCGGCGCGCGAAGTTATTCAGCCGCCGGAAGTCGGCGGCATTTCACGAATCAAGTACGGCGGGGGCGGCGAGATCACACAGTTATTGTGCGGATTCCTCGGCTCTGAAACACCGTTCAGTCCGTTGCTTTCGTCGCTGCCATCCTTATTGAAGCTAGATGTCCGCACGACGGCTTCGGGGGCCTGGATTGAAAGCTCATTCCGTTTCGCTGTCAGTGAGATCGCGGCGGGGCGCGTCGGCTCGGCAACGGTCATCGCCAAGCTATCCGAGTTGCTGTTCGTCGAAGCCGTCAGCCAGTATGTCGCGAACCTCCCCGCTGAACGGCGCGGGTGGCTGGCGGGTTTGCGAGATCCGCATATCGGGCGCGCATTGGCGCTGCTCCATGCTCGTCCAACCGAGGGCTGGACGGCAGAAGCCCTGGCGCTTGAAGTGGGCATGTCGCGCTCGGTATTCGCGGAGCGATTCACGGCATTGGTCGGACAGCCACCGATGCAATACCTGACGCTTTGGCGTATGCACGTGGCGGCTCAACACCTGCGCGAAGGTCGCGGGAATGTGGCGCAAATCGGCTTTGCAGTGGGCTACGAATCCGAAGCAGCGTTCAGCCGCGCATTTAAACGCCAGTTCGGCACATCACCTGGCACCTGGCGCAGACAATCCGCATGAGAAGATCCGGTGCCGATGTGCCCGTTGCAGCGGGAACTTCGGGGTAATGGCCAGGTCAACAGGGGCCCTGTATCGGCGACGCCGAGCAGCGCTGGTGGCCTGCTTTGCGGCAGTGCCGTCCTAGATCCGCCGAGTCCGCCCCTTGATGCCAACCAAGAGTTTTCTGCCGGGTCTTATCCTGGCGTTCTGCGCCGTCGTGTCGCTTTGCTCGGTTGCTGCCGAGCGAAAGGCGCCCTCGCAAAGTAACAGCGCATCAACCACGCTAATCGAAACCGCCTCTGGGCAGTATGAAAATGGCCAGTTGGACCAAGCCGCTGCCACGCTGGAACGTGCCCTGCATATCCAGCCGAACAATCCCGCGACGCTGCATTACCTTGGTGTGTTGCGTCTTCAGCAGGGGCAGTACGAGCAGGCTGAAACGTTGGCGGCGCGCTCGAACATGCGGGTTGGTCGCAACGTCGAGTTACGCAACCGCAACTTCCAATTGATCCAGGCGGCGCAGCAGGCCAAGGCTTCAAGTACTTCACCCAACGCCAAAGAGGACCTGGTCGCAGTCCAGGAGGGGCTCAAAGAGGAGGTCCAAAAGCGCCGCGAGGCAGAAATGGCCGCTGCTGAACAAGCCAACGCTGGCAACTTCGCTAGCGCACAGGCGCAGAGGGTATCGGATTCGCCGACGGCTGGCGGGCCAGGGCCCGAAGGAGAATTGCCAGTGGCTTCCGTCGTGCCAGAGCCCGCGTACGATGAGATTGAGATTCCCCGCGGCCATTGGCCGCCTCCGGGGAAATGCCGAATCTGGTTTCCTGATCGCCCGCCCGGGCATCAGCCCAAACCCGGCAAATGCAAGAAGCTGCGATATCGGGTTCCGTCAGGAGCCTACCTGGTGCACGGTTGAGTTTCTGAGTGTCCTTTTGGCCGGTTTTTTGTGCTCCACGTTGAGGGAGGACTGGGATGGGGTAGTCAGGGGGCGTGGTCGCTATCTGATCGATTTCTGCCTGTCGCCATCGTCAGCTTTGGGTCGATCCAAGTCATACAGCCGCCAATCATCACGCCCCGTGAAAGGCTTCGTTGGAAACCTTTTCTGATAGCGCTGAAGGGCGCACGTGCTGCGGGCAAGATGAGGGCTTAGTTAACCATCACCTCGTCCAGTGCCTGTTCGAGGGTGCTGACCGTGCGCTCGATATTGTGCAGCTTTTCGAGCCCGAACAGACCGATGCGGAAGGTCTGGAAGTCGGCCGGCTCGTCGCATTGCAACGGCACTCCGGCGGCGATCTGCAGGCCGTGGTTGGCAAATTTCTTACCGCTCTTGATGTCGGCATCATCGGTGTAGCTCACCACCACGCCAGGGGCCTGAAAGCCGGCTGCGGCCACGCTTTTGATGCCTTTGCCGGTCAACATTGCGCGCACCCGATCGCCCAGAGCCTGTTGTTCGCCGCGGACCTTGTCGAAACCGTAGGCTTGCGTCTCTTTCATCACTTCGTTGAATCGCGCGAGGGCATCGCTGGGCATGGTCGCATGGTAGGCATGTCCGCCCTGTTCGTAGGCCTGCATGATCTGAAGCCACTTTTTCAGGTCGCAGGCGAAGCTGCTGCTATGCGTGTGTTCGATGCGCTCGAGGGCCAAAGAGCTGAGCATCACCAGGGCGCAGCAAGGGGAGGCGCTCCAGCCTTTCTGCGGTGCGCTGATCAGCAGGTCGACTGCGCATTTGTGCATATCAACCCAAAGCGTGCCTGAGGCGATGCAGTCCAGCACGAACAGGCCACCTACCGCATGCACGGCGTCGCCGACGGCCCGCAGGTACTCGTCGGGCAGGATAATCCCTGATGAGGTTTCAACGTGGGGAGCGAAGACAATCTGCGGCTTCTGCGCCTGAATGGCTGCCAGCACTTCGTCCAGAGGGGGTGGGGCGTAGGCAGCCTGGCGACCCGTGTCGACCGGTCGGGCTTTCAGCACCGTGGTGGCCGCCGGGATGTTGCCCATCTCAAGGATCTGGCTCCAGCGATAACTGAACCAGCCGTTGCGTATCACCAGGCATTGCTGGTCGGTGGCAAACTGTCGCGCCACCGCTTCCATGCCGAATGTGCCGCTGCCCGGGACCACCGCAACAGCCTGGGCGTTGTAGACCTGTTTCAGAGTCCTGGAAATGTTCTTCATCACGTCTTGAAATGACTGCGACATGTGGTTGAGCGAGCGGTCGGTGTAGACCACTGAGTACTCGACCAGCCCCTCGGGATCGATACTGGGATATAGCTTTGACATGGGGTGACTCCTTTGACAGAGATCTCAGTGGTATCGACCCTGCCCTAAGCCTTGGTAAATGACAAGATTGCTCGGGATTGATTTTCGACTTCTGTCGAGTGGCTGGCATCATCAGGTCGGTTACTTGACGTGCGCTCGCCATCTTGCCGCTGGCAGGCTGGCTGGGATGCGCCACCGAGCAATTGGCCGCACATCTGGGCGAGAGCGTGGGTGGGCTACTCAATGCCACATTCGGTAATGCTGCCGAGCTAATCCTCGCGCTGGATCCGACAAATAACGCCGACTCCTCATGACCATGAACGCCAAGCTAAACAAGCTGATTGACTCGGAGGTTGGAGAAGAAGTTGGGCAAATGCTGCCCGGAGGCTTGGAGGCCGGCTGGGTGACTACCCCTGCCGTCAACGACTTATGACGTTGGGAAAGCTCGGATCAATGAAGGGTATTTAAAGCAAGTCCCAAGTTTCACAACCCGCCGCCGAAGCGATACTGCCAGACTATTCCAATGGCGTCGTATTCGCTGCCCGTGCGGGTATGTCCGCCATTACTCGCACTCAGCTTTAGTGAATGGTTTCGGTCCAATGGCAGCGTCAGAGTGCATCCGTAACGTGTGTTTTCCTGGTAGTCGTGATTACCGACTCCATCGACTGAACTACTTCCGCCAGTGAAGTAGGTCGTATCCAGCGCAACCCAAACTCCATTGTTAAAGGCATAGATTAGATGCCCCTGTACCTGGTAAATCGGGTTCTGGGAGAGTGTGTGGTTGCCGAGGAACTCATTATTGTCGGTGTAAAAGGTGCCCGCGCCGGATAATTCCAGGGTCACTGGCCCCAGGCGCTTGGAAATCCCGAGCTCGGGTTTGAATGACCAGCGATTGTTACCCAGATTTACCAGCTTGTTCTCGTCGTACTGCCCGAGGGGGGGCGTGATCGCCAGGCTGGTGCCGATAATCACATCCTGTTGATAGCCGGGGAATTCAGCCAGGGACAGCGCCGGGGCGCCATACAGGTTGACCGAGAAGCGGAATCTCGGATCGATCAACCCGGTCACATTACGCTCCTTGAGTTCACCGTCGAACAGGGCGGAGCCGGTCAATCTTGCCTCAGGCACGACAATATCGAACTTCCCGGAGCGGCCCCAGACGTCCAGGGACCTGGCAAAGGCAAACACGACCGTCTTGATGTTGAGCTTGGCGTCCTGAAGCGGGATTGAGGGGTTGGCCGTTACGTTGCCATGCAGATCGCTATAGCCCATGAGCAGGAAATTGATACCGACCGGCGTATTGGCGTAGGACCTTGGTTCGAGATCTTCTGCGCCTGCACCGCAGGTTACGATGATGAGCGAAGCGGATGCGAACCGAATCAGCCAGACGAGGTAGAGTTTGTGTTTCATCCACATTCGTTCGCTTTCTGTCAGGCCCCGGAGTTCTAAGGATTGTAGTAGCTCATCTGCATTCGTTTGGCACTCATAGTGAAAATGAGCGTCTCGCCAGCTGGATAAATCTATTCGGTTTTGCGGCGTCATAGATAAAAGCGTCGTTATTGAACGCCAACACGAATGACTGCTCTGGCCGGTAGCAGTCCCAGGTCAATGTCCGCTCATGGCCGACTGCGGCCTTGGTCACAAGCGGAATACGGCCAACAGCACTCAGTGAATGAGTCAGTAAGTCAGTGGATTGTCAAAAATGGGAGATCTGAGGTTTGCATAATAGGGAGCGGGTCGAACTTCCGTTGTTCTGCAAGCCATTTTCGGCTCAGCGACACATCAAACCGAGCTCGCATCAGCATCATTAAGCTAAGAAGCTCCATGGTTACGCGACCGGAACCACACTCAGGACAATGAAACTCCATCCATACGCCAGAAGACGCAATACGAGCAAGCTTGTTTCCACATATCAGGCAATCCATGTACGTACTCCGGCGGAGTAATCAATCGTGATCCATACCTCCTAGCGGAGTCCTTTTTCTTCTATATGTCATTTGCTCAGTTACTCGTTAAGCTTTACAGCACTGGTTTGTCACTGCGCGCCTTGAGATTGGCTTTGAGCTGCTCGCTCATCGGCATATTCAGATTCGTTCCTTTTGGAGGAATCGGTGATTCAAACCACTTGGTGTATAGCCTTGCGAATTCGCCCGACTCCATGAGACGGGTTATGGTGCCATCGACCAATTGCTTGAACTCGGGATCATCTTTGCGAAGCATGCAGCCATAGGGTTCGACTTGCAGCGCATCACCCACGACTTCGAGCGAACCGGGATTTTTGGAGTTCGCCATGAGGCCATAAAGCAGGATATCGTCCATGGCAAACGCTACGGCACGATCATTTTCAACCAGCGCCAAGGAGTCGTCATAGTCTTTACCCAAGACGACCTGTACATCTAAATTGTTGTCGGTACTGTATTGGCGGAGGACCTTCTCGTTCGTGCTGCCGACCGTGCTGGCGACAGTCTTTTTTGCGAGATCGGCGTAGTTCTTTATGCCTGAGGTCTTCTTGGTCAACAGGCGCGTGCCGGTGTAGAAATGGCTAATTGCAAAAGCCACGTCCTTGCCACGCGCAGCGTTGTTGGTGGTCGAACCGCACTCCAGATCGTATGTGCCGTTGACAAGCAACGGAATGCGGGTTTGCGAAGACACAGGAATGTAAGCCACTTCTAAGTTCGGTTTGTCGAGCTTCCTGCGCACATCATCAACGATGGCATCGGTTAAATCGACTGAGAAACCCACGGCTTCGGTAGGACTGATCAAGTAGCTGAAAGGTACCGATGCCTCCCGGTAAGACACGGTGATTTTGTTATTATCGGCAACTTTTTCGAGTGTCTGCGAGTTGGCAGGAGATGCAACGGCAGACAAGCCTGCGGCGAGGATTGTCGTTGCTACGAAATATGAGGTTTTCATCGGACACCCTTTGAAGTATGAAAAAGGCAAAAACATCTCAAAAACACACTGAAAAACGTGAAGGATGAGCACCCCATTTCAGGCGTGTTTACGAAACGTTATTGCAAACACTACGCCCAGGGACGGTAGATACTTTGAGCCAGATCAGAAAACCGAGTAATGTGCGAAGTCGCACAAATTCCATCGCGACGGATCGCTGGCTCTTGCGCTTAAGACGCCACGCTACCGTTGGAGTATTTGGGGTCGCGGAAACGAGGGAAGATGTTTCGCTGACACTTAGACGCATCTAAAGCCCGGGTCTTAACGTATTGATCGATATGGGCGCCGGACTAAAAAACCGCGTAGCGCCGGGTTAGGCCAGATCTTGAATGTCTGCCCCCCAAACAGGCTACTTCAGCTTTTGGCCGTTTTCTGTCTGTCACGACCGACCGAAATCGACCCATTTCTGCCGGTCGCCCAAGGCTGAGCTGACGCAAAAACAGAAAGCCCATCCCGCTTTCATACTCGCTCAGCGTGATGGCTAATGGCCGTTTGCGATAAGATCATGCACTTTGAATTTCAAGGATTGTGAAAAAATTGCCCAGGATAATTCGCATCGTGGCAGTTGCCATGTCATTGATGGTTACGGGATGTGCCGCTGTGGTGCCGAAAGTCGAGTCTGTTAAGACAAAAATGCCAGAAGGCGCTGCCGCGGATGCTAGTACTCAGCCCCTGCTGGACGAGTTAGCGGCCTCGGGCATGACGCTGGATGATCTGTTTGCGCAGATCTTTTACAAGGCTATTGGACCGATGAAGGCCAAGCTCCCGGAAAAGCTGAATGATGGGATGGAACTGTACGACGTTTCCGGCTCCGGGAGACAGTTCACCTATTGGGTGCGATTGGTAAAAGCGGATGCGGCTGAATTCAACACGCTTAAAACCTACCAGTATTTCAGGTCGACACTGGCCGCAATTTGTACCCAACCGCAGATTTTGCGCGTTATGAGACTTGGCGGAACCTACCGCTATAACTATTTAGGCCGAGACATGATGCCGGTTACATCAGTCGTGATGAGTGCAAGTGACTGTAAGCTGTCCTGAAGCGCATATGATTCTTGCCGAAATCGACCCATAGCAGCCCTTCGCGAAAGGGTGTTTACGGCCAGAAGCGGCCGGTCATCAAAGGCCCAAAAATGTCCCGAGGCGAGTAACTAGTCACCCCAATCGGGCCCGTCCTAGCGAGCAAGGCGAGCGGTTTCAACCATTTGCTAGTTGGAGGTAATCGCAAACAGATTTTTGCACAAATAGGCATCCTCTCTTGGAATGAAATCTTCGGGGCTTTCATTGCAGGAAAATGCTTCGAAAACGTGATTGATAATTTTTTTTGCTTGGTCCGTAGTAAGGACACGAGTGTCTATCAGGTCAAGAAGAGCATCGGCTATCTCGTTTAAACTAATGCAGTATTCTTCAGTCGCAACCCTAAGCAGTGCTCGCATTTCCCTATATTTATCATCTGAATTTACATTGTTTTTCAGGAGTTCAAGTGGCTCTTCCAGAATTGCAAAAGGATAAATCTTTTGATACCTGTCGCAGTACTCTATAAGGGTCCGCCTAACCTTCACGCCATCAATTTTTTGAGAGCTAGCCCCTAACAGGGCATTAATTTTCGTATTAGCTATCCAGCTTTTCATCGCGAAATTTACCTTGCTTAGCGCTTATTTAAGGGAAGTCGACTGGCGGCTCTTGGCCGTTTTCTGCCTGTCGTGACCGACTGAAAACGACCCCAAGCGGACCTCGAGTCCAGGACTACAGCTAGGGTTGCCATTGACCACTAATAAACTGGAGGTGGCTCATTACCGACCTTGATATGGTCGAAAACCTGATCTGGATTTTTCTGGCACCAATATCTGAACAAAAGGCGAGGTTCGATGCCTGCGAAATATTCACTTACCATACTGTCGGCGGGCACCGTCAGTTTTGGCTCTGACCATTGCTGAGCTAAAACGCCTATTGGGTTTTCAGACGTACAAATTATCCAGGTAGCCTCGCCACCCCTGATGCCTGGCAAGTAGCCCAAGGTTTGCACCTTATCTAACAACACACTTAGCGTTGCGGTGGCTTCGACGTTAATTGACGTTTCATGACTGTGCATATCGTCTCCTGCATGCACGCTATCTCGATCAATGACAACTTCCAACATGCCTACTCCTTTTTACCGCTGTGCTGTCACTGGATCGACCAGCGTAGAGACATCAGCGGCTACCTGTCCACAGTCTGCTCTTGGCCGATTTCAGCCTGTCGATTGATCCGCATGCGTCCGACCAAGTCATCTACCCAATCTCGCAAAGCCAAGAAACGCCGCTGCGCGCCCCAGCGGGAGCAAGCTTCCTCGCCACAGGTGTGAAGTTCACCTGAACATCCTTAACCGACTGACATTGGGGCAAGCCCGGCTTCCACAGATCTCGCGCCGGACTTGGCGGTGCGCATGACCTCTCAGTACTAAAGGAGGTGCCAATGAAAGCTAAAGGATCATTCCAGTCTGGCGTCACAGGTTTAGGCTCAATCCCATGATCAAAAGATACCGGCTGCGATGGCCCATCCACCTCTGCATCTTAAAACACTGTTCGCCTGAACACTTGATGCAGCACGTCTCCCGCTGAGCTCGTCAATGACGACAATCAGACCCGCCTCACAGCCTGCGATATGAGTAGAAGACCTCACCTGATTTCCGGGTTTCCAGAGTAAAAGAGGATTTATCATGAGCAGCACTTTCTTCATTCCATCCGTGAACATGATGGGCATTGGCAGTCTCGACGAAGCGATGCTCGCCATCCGCAAATATGGTTTCCGTAAAGCCTTGATCGTCACTGATGCAGGCCTGGCCAAAGCCGGCGTGGCCGCCAAGGTAGCCAGCCTTCTGGACCAGCAGGACATCAACTCCACCCTGTTTGATGGCGCCAAACCGAATCCGACGGTCAGCAATGTCGAGAAAGGTCTTGAGCTGCTGGGGCGCAGCGACTGTGATTTCATTATTTCCCTGGGCGGCGGTTCACCCCATGACTGCGCCAAGGGCATTGCCCTGTGCGCCACCAACGGCGGGCACATCAGTGATTACGAAGGCGTGGATCAATCCGCCAAGCCACAGATGCCGTTGATCGCGATCAATACCACCGCTGGCACGGCGAGTGAAATGACCCGTTTCTGCATCATTACCGACGAAGTCCGGCACGTGAAAATGGCCATCGTCGACCGTAACGTCACCCCACTGTTGTCGGTCAACGATCCTTCGCTGATGGCAGGCATGCCCAAAGGCCTGACCGCCGCCACCGGCATGGACGCGCTGACCCACGCTATCGAAGCTTACGTGTCGACTGCGGCAACGCCGATCACTGATGCCTGCGCACTCAAGGCCGTGGAATTGATCTCGGCCAACCTGCGCACTGCCGTTGCCCAGGGTGACGACATGACCGCCCGGGAAAATATGGCTTACGCGCAATTTCTTGCCGGCATGGCCTTCAACAATGCTTCGCTGGGTTATGTCCACGCCATGGCGCACCAACTGGGTGGTTTCTACGACCTGCCTCACGGCGTCTGTAATGCGATCCTGCTGCCCCATGTCGCCAGCTTCAACGCCAGCGTATGCCCGGCCCGGTTTAAAGACATCGCCAATGCAATGGGGGTCGACACCCAGCATCTGGATGCGGAAAATGGCGCCGCCGCGGCCATCACCGCCATCCGTAAACTGTCTTCGGATGTCGGTATTCCGAGCGGCCTCGCCGAACTGGGCGCCAAGGCCGACGACATCCCGATCCTGGCAACCAATGCCATGAAGGATGCCTGCGGCTTTACCAATCCGCGTCCTGCCAATCAGGACGAGATCGAGCAGATTTTCCATACCGCGATGTAACCGATATGAAGTGACGCCAGCCCGATCAAAAGCCCCGCCTTCGGTTCAATGCTGTTCACTTAAGACATTCTTCAGTCGAGCTAGAGCCTGTGGCGAGGGGATAAATCCCCTCGCCACAAATGTGAGCGCCGCGCTTAAGTGAACAGCATTACGCCTTCGGTTGAACTTAACCCGGCCAGCTTTCGCGTCAGAAAATACCTCGCACCCATCCATTTGCGGCCCCGCATCTCGTTCTTTCTGATTCGTGGGCTTCTTTCACTCAGCCAGTTCTTCCGGTGAAATCACCCATACGCTGCACGGCATTTTGTACAGCAGATGTTCCACCGTACTGCCGACCAATCGACCAATGCCCCGATGGCCGACCCGGCCCATGACGATGACGTCGATGTCATAGGCATCCGCGTAACTGGAGAGAACCTTGGCCGGATTGCCCATGATCACGTGCTGGTTCTCCGGAGGAACACCATTGCGCTCGGCCAGCTCGCGGAAGGCATCGCTTTGTGCATCGAACAGCGTCTTGGCGGTACCTGAGGAAAAGAATGCAGAGGCGTTGTCGAAGCCGAATTCGTCGGTGCTGATGGAAGACAGGTCATGGGCATAGATCACATCCAGCGTCGCGTTACAGGCGCTCGCCAGTTTTGCGGCCTCGCGCAGAATCCGGTCGTTGAAACCTTCGTATTGGTTATCGCGATGGAAAGGGTCAACTGCGGCGACAATCTTGCGTGGCAGGGGGTGCCGCACGTGACTGACAAAATGCAAAGGCACGGGGCATTCGCGCAGTAAATGGATATCGAGGGGCGTGAACATCAGGCGTGATAGCAGCGATTCGTATTCGAGTGCCTTGATCAGTGCGGTCATCGGCTGTTCTTTGAGGTGAATGAGGATTTCCTGCAAGGGTCTTTCCACCCAGATCACTTCAGTGGTGACGTGCACTCCGATTTTTCGTAAGGGACGGGCCTGCTCTTCCAGCCATTGGCGATGGCGCTCGACATACCCGAGTCGCATCTGCTCCAGCGCTTGTTCGTTGACCATGCCGGCCGTTGCCAACCCTTCCAGGTAGTCGAACGCCACAATATGCAGTGCCGCACCCGAAGCCTTGGCCAACGCTGCGGCCCGGTCGAACGCGGGGCTGTTTTCCATCAAGGGCGAGACGACCAGCATCAAACGTAATTGCTCAGACATGACAAATCTCCCGTGGGTAATCCAGAAACGCTTGCGCTCAATGGCAACGGTGCGTTTGGGCAGTGAAACCTTAGGCTCATCCTGCCGCTGGCCGGGGAGGCAGGATTGATTTTTGTCAAACAGGCGGGGAACGGAAAAAACCGTCCGACATGCGGTTAGTTCCTGATAAAGATCAAGTCGTCCCAGACAGGAACGCTCAATCTGGATGCCTGTTCACTTCATCCAGATGGCCGCGTGCCGAGGTGCCCCATGTCGCAGATTCAGCGTTTACTGTTAATAGCCCCCTCAGCCATGACTCGCACGCCCGCGTTCGACCGGGCCGCCGCGTTGGCGCTCGCCATGCAACTGCCGTTGCATATTGTGGCGTTCGATTATTTGCAGGCCCTGGCGGTGGCTGGCCTGTTCGCCCCTGAACAAATCAGCCTGGCCCGGGACGGGTATTTGCAAACCCATCGGCAATGGCTCGCGGAGCAAGCCGGCCTGATGAACAAACACGGGGTCGAGGTCACCAGTGAGGTGGTGTGGGTACAACATCCTTATGAGGAAATCCTGCACTTCGTCAACGAGATGCCGCTGGCGCTGATCGTCAAGGATGCCCAGGAAGAATCGGCATTGAAACGGGTGTTTTTTACGCCGCTGGACTGGCAGTTGCTGCGCGATTGTCCGGTGCCGGTGCATCTGGTGACCAATGCCCTCAACCCACGCCCCCGCAACGTGCTGGCCATCGTCGATGTGTTGCGCAGCGAAGACCAGGACCATGTGTTCAACGACCAGATTATCGACGCTGCGACCAAGCTGGCTGAACAGTGCGATGCCCGGCTGGAACTGCTGCATGCCTTTGACTGGACGGCCGTGTATGCGCAGGACATGGGATTCGGTGCGCTGCCGCTGGCCGTCGGGGTTTATGAAGCGTTGGGCGTGGCTCAGGCCGAGGCATTTGCGGCCCTGGCAGAGCGTCACGGCGTGCCACCGGAATGTCGGCACTTCATCGAGGGCGCACCAGTGTCGAGTATTTGTGATTTCGCCACCGACCACCGCACCGATGTCATCGTAATGGGGACGGTGCAGCACAAGGGGTTGAACAAGCTACTGGGGACCACCGCCGAACAACTCCTGCATCGGGCGCCATGCAGTGTGCTGGCGATAAAACCGGGCAAGATGCTGCAATCCTGAGCGCTTGAATCGCCCCGCAATGAACCGTTGGCCGGAACATTGCGGGGCGATTTTTTTACAGGTAAAGACGATGAATGACCTGACGGCTGTCATCAGGATCATTATGCCTCTCGAAACCCAAGGCCTTGGCCAGGTCGCGCATCTGCGCGTTGCTGGAGGCGTCCACCGAATACATCTGACGAAAACCGTTCTTGCGGGCGGACTTGATCAGATGCTCCATCAGTAACGTGCCAAGCCCCAGGTGCTTCCATTCATCGGCGACCGTTACGGCGCATTCACATTCATGTTCGGCTGTGGCCGCATAGCGGCTGACGCCAATCTCGATCAACTGGCCGTTTTCGTGGACTAGCGCGATATAGGCCATGCGCTGTTTGTTGTCGGTGTCCATCAACTGATTGAGCATGGCGGCGCCGGGCTCGTTGATTTGCCCAAGAAAACGCATGTGCCGGGACTCGGGTGACAGCCGTTTGATAAAAGCGTATTCACGCTCGCGGTCTTTTTCCGCCAGCGGCCGGATCAGCACGTGACGACCATCCTTGAGCGCTTCAATCCAGTATTGTCCGGTCACCGCGGCGTAGGCGGCAGCGGCCCGATCATTGTGGTCTTTGACAGTGAGCATGGGGTGGTCCTCCATCCGGTTTGAAAGATTGGCGCGCGGTGACAAATTCCGCGGTTCGTTCCTTTCTACGCTGCCGCCGGCGTCAGAATCTGATCTGGATCAGAGAGACGTAACGTGGCATTCATTTACGCGTGTTTGATGTAAATCAACCTGGGGGAGGGGGCAACGAGCGCATCTTGGAACCTCCGGCGCTTAATGACCGGTGTCGAGCTGAGGTGTGTGATGGGTCAATATCAACGTTTGTTGCTGATCGCCGACCAAACCCTGCATCAGTCCCCAGCCATGCTGCGTGCCGTCGCGCTGGCCAAGGCGAGTGGCGCCGTGCTGGAGGTGCGTGCTTTTGTCGAACCCGCGCCGATCGTGCATGTGTGGGAAGAGAAAATCGACGACGCAGGGTATCAGCGCTATCTGCGCCGCTATCGCCGCTGGGAGGCCGAAGAGCTCGAGCGACTCAGTGGCCTGGGGCTGGAGGTGACGGTCAAAGTCGTGTTCACGACCCATCCGCTGCTGGATATATTGAACGCGGTCGAAGACCTCAAGCCCGACCTGCTGATCAAGGATGTCACCCTGGAGCCAGCGCTCAAGCGGGTGTTCATCACTCCGCTCGATTGCCACTTGCTGCGCGAATGCCCGATCCCCGTGCACCTGGTCAATCAGGCCCGTTACGGTTTGCCGCACCGGGTCGTCGCCGCGGTGGACCCGTTCGACCCCTCAACCCAGATCAGTGGCCTGAACGACACGATCATTCAGACCGCCAACGCACTGGCCTTGCAATGCGACGCGCCGCTGCACCTGCTTTACGCCTATGACTTGTCGCCAGCCTTCAATGGCGATGCGCCGCTGGTCGGCGGTGGCTGGAGCGTGGACTACGTTGAGGAGCTGCGTGAATCCCTGCATCTGGCCTTCGTCACCCTGGCCGATCGTTACGGCGTTCCACCGGAGCGTCGGCATTTCGTCATGGGCCTGCCGGTGCCGGTGATCAGTGAGTTTGTCGAGCAATACCTGGCCGATGTGGTGGTGATGGGCACGGTGCACCGGGTGGGGATCGACCGCTTGATCGGCAGCAATACCGAACGGGCGCTGTATTCGGTGCCGGGCAGTATTCTGGCGGTCAGGTCGCGCATCAGGGAGTGAGCACGATCGCGCCATTGAACCGACCTGCCCTCAAGTACGCCAGTGCCTGATTGGCGTCGTCCAGAGCAAAACGGGTGATGTCGCAGTGCACGGGAGTGCGCTGCAACTCTTCAAAAAACCTCGTGCCGTCTTCGCGGGTCAGGTTGGCCACCGAACGGACGCTGCGCTCGCCCCACAGCAGGCGGTAAGGAAAAGCGGGGATATCGCTCATATGAATACCGGCGCAAATCACACAGCCGCCCTTGACTGTGACGGCCAGCGCCGCCGGCACCAGCGCGCCTACGGGGGCGAAAATCAGGCTGGCATCGAGCAGGTGTGGCGGAGGCTGATCCGAAGGGCCGGCCCATTGGGCGCCCAGTGATCGGGCATAGGCCTGACCTTCGTTGTCATCCGGTCGGGTGAAGGCATACACCTGCTGCCCTCGACCGCGCGCCACCTGAATGGCCAAATGTGCCGCTGCCCCGAAACCATAAAGGCCCAGGTGGCGTGCGCCTTTGGCCATTTGCAGGGCCCGAAAGCCGATCAGCCCGGCACACAGCAGCGGTGCCGCTTGAATGTCCGAGAGCACCTCGGGAATAGGGAAACAGAAACGCCTGTCGGCAACGGTGTATTCGGCGTAACCACCGTCCAGATGACAACCGGTGAACTGCGCTTGATCACACAGATTCTCCCGGCCCGAGCGGCAGAACAGGCACTGGCCGCAGGTCCAGCCAAGCCAGGGAACGCCCACCCGCTGGCCGATCCAGTCGGGTGTAACTTCGGCGCCCACTGCGGTGACTTCACCGATGATTTCATGTCCCGGCACCCGCGGCAGTACCGCTTGTGGTAATTCACCGTCCACCAGGTGCAGGTCGGTGCGGCACACGCCGCAAGCCAGGACTTTGATTAGCAGTTGGTATGGGCCGGGTGTCGGGATGGGGCGCTCTTCCCGTTGCAACGGCTGGCCGGGAATATGCAGAACCATGGCACGCATGAGGATTCTCCAGACGTGCGGGTGTCAGCGTGGGGAGCGATGACAGCCCGCGACCAGTTGCTTGAGCCCTTCCATGTTCTGGATTTTGACGTCTCGGCCCGATATTTCTACCAGTCCCTGATCCCGCAGGTGCGCAATACCACGGCAGATGGTTTCCAGTCGCAGCCCCAGGTAGGAGCCGATTTCTTCACGACGCATTTTCAGCACGAATTCCTTGGAGGAATAGCCACGGATACTGAAACGTTGCGACAGGTTCAGCAGAAAAGCCGCCAGCCGCTCATCCGAGTTCATATTGCCCATGAGCATCAACATGCTGTGATCACGCACGATTTCACGGCTCAGGAGCCTGTTAAGGTTGTGTTGCAGCGACGGCAGGCTTTGCGCGAGTTTCTCCAGTTGCGCAAAGTGGATGGGGCAGACTTCGCTGTCCTCAAGGGCAAACGCATTGCAGGCATGCTCATCGGCGCTGATGGCGTCCAGACCGAGCATCTCGCCGGGTATGTGAAAACCCGTGACCTGTTCACGACCATCCACCGAGAGCACACTGGTTTTGAACGAGCCGATACGCACGGCGTACAGCGAGCGCAATGGATCACCTGTGCGGTACAACGCGGCCCCCTTTTTAACCTTGAAGCGCTGCACGATCAGCGTATCCAGTCGCTCGACTTCCGCGCCGCTCAAGCCAATCGGCAGGCACAACTCCAACACGCTGCAGTTGGAGCACGCGGCCTTGAGGTAATGAACTTGAAGTGGGCGAGTTTCAGGCATGAGAGGGGACGCCATCTAGGGATGTTCTAAGCATAGATGGGGGGCTTTGGGGCGCGCACCTCATTCGGGCGTTTGCCGGGGTAATCGACGAACGGGGAAAACCCGCATCCTGTGGGTCGATGTTCATAGCGTCCCACGCCATTCAACTTGATCGGCGGCGGTGAGACTTGATGTAAATCAAGTCTTGAGCGTTTCAGACTCCCAGAATCCACGAATGACTATCGGTAGGTCGGACCGTTGGGGAGAACTTCATGAGCGATTTTCTGAGTGATGAGCAACTGGAAGGGCTGGATGCCTATTGGCGGGCCTCCAATTATCTGGCCGTCGGGCAGATTTACCTCAAGGACAACCCGCTGCTGAAGCAACCGCTAACCCTGGCGCACATCAAACCGCGGTTGCTGGGTCATTGGGGCACGACGCCGGGGCTTAACCTGATCTACACGCACCTCAATCGACTGATCAACCAGTACGACTTGAACATGCTCTTCGTCGCCGGTCCCGGTCATGGTGGGCCAGCGGTTGTCGCGCAGACCTACCTGGAAGGCACCTATACCGAATTTTGTCCATCGGTGGAACGCAACACCAACGGTCTGGTTCGCCTGTTTCGGCAGTTTTCCTGGCCATACGGGATCTCCAGCCATGTCTCGGCGCAGATTCCGGGCTCGATCCATGAAGGCGGCGAACTGGGCTATAGCCTGGCCCATGCCTACGGGGCCGCGTTTGATAACCCTGACCTGATCGTCGCCTGCGTGATCGGTGATGGCGAGGCCGAAACCGGTACGCTGGCCGCCAGTTGGCATTCCAACAAATTCCTCAACCCGGTGCGTGACGGGGCGGTATTGCCGATACTGCACCTCAACGGCTACAAAATCGCCAACCCCACGGTGCTGTCCAGAATCAGTGAGGATGAACTGTCAGCGCTGATGTATGGCTATGGTTACGATCCGTATTTTGTTGAAGGCGATGATCCGGCGCAGGTGCACCAGGCCCTGGCCCGGACTCTGGATACGATGGTGCTGAAAATCCGCGAGATTCAGCGCGAAGCGCGCCAGTCTCGGCAGTCCGGAGCGCCAGAACGTCCGCTTTGGCCAATGCTGATATTGCGCACGCCCAAAGGCTGGACCGGCCCGAAATTCGTCGATGGCCATCGCGTCGAAGGCACCTGGCGCGCGCATCAAGTGCCGCTGGCCGATTTCCAGCAGCCGATTCATCTGCGGCAATTGGAGGAATGGCTCAAAAGCTATCGTCCCGACGAACTGTTTGATGCCAATGGCGCCTTGCTGCCAGAGATCGCCGCGTTGGCCCCCACCGGGCACCGGCGCATGAGCGCCAATCCCCACGCTAACGGAGGGTTGTTATTGCAGCCGCTGGGCCTGCCGCGATTTGCCGACTATGCGGTGAAACTCGAGGTGCCTGGCAGCCTGCGCGCCGAGGCCACACGGGTGTTGGGTACGTTTTTGCGCGACGTGATGAAAAACAGTCTGGGTGCCAGCAACTTTCGTCTGTTCGGCCCGGATGAAACCGCTTCAAACCGACTGGATGCAGTCTATGAGGTCAGTGCCAAGGCATGGATGGAACCGCTGGAGCCCGATGATCTCAACCTGGCAGCCGATGGCCGAGTGATGGAAATCCTCAGTGAACAGGTGTGCGAGGGTTGGCTCGAAGGCTATTTGCTGACAGGCCGCCATGGTTTGCTGTCCTGTTACGAGGCGTTCATTCATATCGTCGATTCGATGGTCAATCAGCATGCCAAATGGCTGAAAACCGCTGCCGAGGTGCCGTGGCGAAAACCCGTGGCTTCGCTCAATTATTTGCTGACGTCCCATGTCTGGCGCCAGGACCATAACGGTTTCTCCCACCAGGACCCGGGGTTCATCGATCTGGTGGCGAATAAAAAGTCGGACGTGGTGCGGATCTACCTGCCGCCCGATGCCAATTGCCTGCTATCGGTCGCCGATCACTGCTTGCGCAGCCGCAACTACATCAATGTCATCGTCGCCGGCAAGCAACCGGAATGGCAGTGGCTGGATATCGATGCCGCCATCGGTCATTGCCAGACGGGCATCGGTCGATGGGACTGGGCGTGCCAGGATGATCAAGACCCGGACGTGGTCATGGCCTGCGCCGGTGACGTCCCGACCCTGGAAACCCTGGCCGCCGTGACCCTGTTGCGTGAGTACGTGCCGGATCTGCGGGTGAGGGTGGTCAATGTCATGGACTTGATGGTGCTGCAGCCCTCTTACCAGCATCCCCATGGCTTACCGGACAGTGCGTTCGATGAATTGTTTACCGTCGACAAACCGGTGATCTTCGCCTTCCATGGCTACCCTGCACTGATCCACCGACTGTTGTACAAACGCAACAATCACGAGAATTTCCACGTCCGTGGCTTCAAGGAGGAGGGCGCGACCACAACACCGTTCGACATGGCGGTGATCAACAACCTGGATCGCTATCAATTGGCGCTGGACGTCATCGAGCGCGTGCCCCGGTTGCACGATCAGCTGCAAACCGCACGGTCGCGCTATTGGTCGACCATGGAGAAACACAAGCTTTACCTCATTGAGCACGGGCAGGACATGCCCGAAGTACTGAACTGGCAATGGACGCCAGTGGCGGGTCGCTGAGGTCCGACAGGGCCGCGCGGCGCCGAATACCCACCTGACTGGAGACAGATCATGAGCCAGTATCAGCGGTTGTTACTGATCATCAACCCGGCCCTGCGCCATTCCCAGGCAATCAACCATGCTGCCGCTCTGGCCAAGGCCAGCGGCGCGAGTTTGCACATTGCTGCCTGGATTCCTTCGTTGAAAATGTTGTCGCTGCTCGAACAGGGCGAACGGGAAAAGGCTCGGGAGCGTTACCTGCAGGACCATCGCGATTGGCTGAACGCTCAGACAACTAATCTGCGTGGCAGGGGGCTGGACGTGACCGCAGAGGTGGATTGGGCTGATGACCTGCGGCAGGACATTCTTGATCACGTCTTGGAAATGCAACCCGATCTTTTGATCAAGGAAGTTCAGCATGAATCAGCGCTCAAGCGCGCCTTTTTCACGCCTCTGGATTGGCATTTGTTGCGCCACTGTCCGGTACCGGTTTATCTGGTGAGCGGAAGCGGCTTCGTGTTGCCGCGTAAAATTGTGGCGGCGGTCGAAGTGTCGGACACCGAAGGGCCAGACAACGAGTTGAACGAGCGGATTATCCAGCAAGCTACCGCTTTGGCCATGCAATGTAATGCCGAGTTGCATTTGCTGTACGCCTGCGACATTTCCGCCGCCTTTCTGGCGGACATGGGAGGGCTGACGCTGGCTGACCTCACCAAAGCGCTACGCCGAGACCTGGAGAAGTCTTTCCTCAAGTTGGCCGGCCGGTATGGTGTGGCCTCTGATCATCGACATTTCATTTTAGGAAACCCCGTCACGGCGCTGAGCGAGTTCGCCCACGATCATCAAGTGGATGTGATTGTGATGGGCAAAGTCCAGTCCCATGGAGTGGACAAGCTTCTGGGCAGCACAACCGAGCATATTTTGTATCAGGTGCCTTGCAGCGTCCTGGCGGTCTGAGTCTGAAGAGACTCAGGCCGTTTATGCCAGACCGCCAGGCGGATCTGGCAGAGAGCGTCCGATGCCTGCGCGTGCTATTTGCTCTTCCAGTATTTCTGCATTTCGAGAAATAGAAACGAGGCCGTCCAGGTTATGAGCACTAGACCAGTCAGCGCTTCCAGGCCGGTCAGGTACTTGAGATTACCCACGGGTGAAATATCGCCGAAACCGATCGTCGTGTAGGTCGTGAAGGAAAAATAGACGCAGTCCAGCAGCGAACCATCGAAGTTGCCGGTCAGGCCGCCCCATTCGCCGGAGCGCACCATCAGGTAATAGACCAGCGCGAAGCACCAGACTTCTAACGCGTGGGCCAGCAGGGCGCCGAACACCCCGACGACAATCCTGAAACGGCTCCAAAGCTTGAGCCGCGGCAGCCAATCGTTCAGACGTAACAGGCATTCGTAGTGGATCACCACGGCGATGATGACCACCAGTGTGTTGATCAAGGTGACTGCCAGCATGGCGAACCTCCGGCGGTAGCGGATGCGCGGTGTTCCGCACTAAGGGGTGACAACAGGACACGCTCCTCAGGGTGGCGTCACGGTCAGTGGGGTGGATAGCGGGGCGGGTTTGATCGGCATGAGCGGTGGAAACTCTTCGGGCGTCAGGGTTTCTTTCTCCACCAACAGGTGTGCACCAGCGTCCAGATCTCCACGGCGACTGGCGAGCAGGGCCTTTGCCCGCCCAAAGGCTTCATCGAGCAGGGCACGAATACCCAGGTCAACTTCCCTGGCCGTTTGTTCCGAATAGTCTTTCTCGCCAACGCCCTGCATACGTTCGCCCAGATAAGTCGCGCTTTGCCGCTCCAGCACCGACTGTCCGAGTTCGGTACTCATGCCAAACCGGGTGATCAATTGTCGGGCGATATCAGTGGCGCGGGCCAGGTCATCGGCAGCCCCGGTAGAAATCTGGCCATAAGCAAGGTATTCGGCGGCGCGTCCGGCCATCAGCACCACGATCCGGTCCTTGAGCATTTGGCAACTGATGAGGAAGTGATCTTCGGTCGGTCGCTGCAGCGTATAGCCCAGAGAGCCAATGGAGCGGGGCACAATTGAGACTTTATGGACGGGGTCCATGGCGGGCAGGCTACTGGCGGCCAGGGCATGCCCCATTTCGTGATACGCCACTACCTGGCGCTCGTCGGGATGTAGCACGCTGCTCTTGCGTTCAACCCCCGCGACGATACGTTCCACTGCCGCCGTGAAGTCATTCAGGCTGACCGCTTCGGCGCCACGACGAGTGGCCACGATTGCCGCTTCGTTGACCAGGTTTGCCAGATCAGCGCCCGTGAAGCCCGTGGTGATGTCGGCAATACGCTCGCCATCCAGCCCCGGCTCCACAGTGATTTTTTGAAGATGGACCTTGAGGATCGCTTGCCGGCCTTTACGGTCCGGGCGATCAATCAGCACCTGACGGTCGATCCGGCCGGCTCGCAGCAGCGCCGGGTCCAGGATCTCTGGCCGATTGGTCGCGGCCAGTAATACAACGCCCTCACGGGGATCGAATCCGTCCAGTTCTGCCAGTAACTGGTTGAGGGTTTGCTCCTTTTCGTCATTGCCGCCAAATGTGCCAACGCCTCGCATTTTGCCCAGCGCATCCAGTTCGTCGATGAAGATGATGCAGGGCGCCGCCTGCCGCGCTTGCTCGAACAAGTCGTGCACACGGGCGGCACCCACGCCAACGAACATTTCGACAAATTCCGATCCAGAGATCGAGAAAAACGGCACACCGGCTTCACCCGCGATGGCTTTGGCCACCAGGGTTTTGCCGGTTCCCGGCGGACCGACCAACAACGTGCCCTTGGGAATGTGCGCCCCCAAGCGTGCGTATTTGGCCTTGTCCTTGAGAAAAGAGACGATTTCTACCAATTCGGCCTTGGCTTCATCGATACCCGCGACATCGGCGAAGGTCACCCCGGTATCGCGCTGGACGAACACCTTGGCCCGAGACTTGCCGATGTTCATCAACCCGCCTATGCCTTGTTTTTCCGCCATGGCGCGAAACAGAAAATGCCAGATCACCATGATCAGGAAAAACGGCAGCAGCCAGCCCAGCAGTCCATTCAAAAAGGTATTTTCGTTAACCCCGGTAAAGCCGACACCCGATTGCGCGAGATCCGTCGCCAGCGCCGGATCGACCCGCACGGTGGAGAACAGGTTGTGCCCGTCAATGGGTTCCTGCAGTTTGCCGCTGATCTGATCCTTCTCGACCCGTAAATCGCTGACCTTTTGCTCGTTCAGCAATTGCAGAAACTGACTGTATGGAATGCTCTGCACGACACGACGATCAATAAACAGAAATTGAACGAGGGTGAGTACGACAAACGCGATCGCGAAGTAAGACAGGTTCCATTGGTGATTTTTTTTCATGACCTTCGCTCAGAAAGGAGGCATGGGTCGAACAGGCAGATCGCAGGTTCCCGGGTGATCGGCTCAAGCAAGCAGCAAACGGTCCTCCACCTCCCTCACCCCGGGCACCGACCAGGCCGCCCGTTCCGCTATTCGGCGCTCGCGCCACAAATGAACTTTGCCTTCCAGCCTCACCACATCCCCATCGACCCTGACGTGAATCTCCTTGGCGTCGACTTCGGCGTTGCGCTTGAGGGCTTCTTCAATGCGATGCTGGATATCGACCACATCCACTCGGGGGACGAGGGTGAGTCGATTGTCCACACCGACGACGCCGGACAACTTGCGCACAGCGCGCTCGGCGGCTTCTTTCTGGTACTGCCAGTCCACTTCGCCTTCAAGGGTGATCCGCCCGTTCTGCACGATAACTTTAATCTCACCGTCGGGAACGTCGGCACTCCATTTGATGATGTTCAAGGCGCGGCTCGCGATGGTGTCGTCCGCTGTGCCGGCCCCTTTCTCCAGCCTGACCTGGATTTCTTCGGCCACAGCGCGCACCCCTTTGATGCCTTTTACCGCGCGCTCTGCACTGACTTTCTGTGCATAGCTGTTGACGTGACCGGAGAGGGTGACAACGCCATTGTCCACGGCAACGCCAATGTGGGCAGCGTCGATTTCAGGCTTGAATTCAAGCTCTTCCAAAATGGTCTTACGCAGACTCAAGTCGCTCATGACGGTGTCCTCTGTTTGATGCGCAATTGATGGGTCGCACGCGCCCGGTTGGTTTTTTTTACGCCCGAACGGCGCCAAGACATTGAGCTAAATCAACAAGGCTTCAGTGAGTTCCTCATTAATCGCCAGCGGGCCATTAGTTGACAAAAATCAGAGTGTGCAGGTGATGGAGTCAGATACTTGGGGCAACGATCTGAAGCTTTTCCAGTTGAGATAGACCAAGAGGAAAAAGTCATGAATAAGCGCTTGCCCTTTGTATTGCTGAGCGTTCTGTTGGCAGCGACTGCCGGTTGCAGTCATCAGCGCACTCAGGAATTCGACGCCCGATTGGAGGCCGCCGAAAACAATGCCGCAACGGCGAGGCTCAGGGCCGATGAGGCCTACATGAAGGCGGAACAGGCGCAGGCAACGGCCAGTCAGGCGCTACGCACGGCCGATGAAGAGAAGGTGCGCGCCAGTCGGATGACCAATAAGGCGACTCGCAAGTAACGAGCGATTGTACGAATTCCTGACAGGAAGTCGGGTTTGCAGTCCGCCAGGTAACGCGTTCCAAGGAC
The DNA here is from genome assembly GCF_014852295.1 of Pseudomonas sp. PDM10. Taxonomy (NCBI): domain Bacteria; kingdom Pseudomonadati; phylum Pseudomonadota; class Gammaproteobacteria; order Pseudomonadales; family Pseudomonadaceae; genus Pseudomonas; species Pseudomonas sp. PDM10. Next base: position 381,197 of record NZ_JACVBJ010000007.1, read on the forward strand.
GAGGTCTATGATGTTGAAACTTAAACGTATCCTATTGATTGCCCCCACCGAAATGACCCGCACCCCGGCGTTTGACCGGGCGCATGCACTGGCCTGTACCACTGGAGCCTTGTTGCACATCGTCGCGTTCGACTATGTGCAGGCGCTGGCGGTGGCCGGGCTGTTTGATCACGATGCGATGGCCCAGGCACGGGAGGGCTACTTGCAGGTGCATCGACACTGGCTGGAGCAACAAGCCCGGTTTCAACGATGCATCGGGTTGCCGGTAACCACAGAGGTTGTCTGGGCCAAATCCACCCCGGCGAATATCCTTGAGTACGTCAATGACTTCCATGCGGATCTGGTGATCAAAGACACCCAGCACGTACCGGCACTCGATCGCGCATTCCATCGTCCTCTGGACTGGCTGTTGCTGCGCAACTGTCCGGCCCCCTTGCATCTGGTTACTGAAGCCAAAAATCCCAAACCGTTGAAAATTCTCGCGACCATCGATCTGTCCCATCTGGAGGAACTGACCCAAGGGCTCAATGACCGGATTCTCGACCTCGCCTCAACGTTGGCGGCCTCCTGTGACGCCGCCTTGCACGTGTTGAATGTCAACAACTGGTCGGTGATGGGCGACGCGACGAGGAGTGTGCCGACACCGAGTCTGGATGACAGTTTGAGAGACGCAGTCAACGATGCCCAGGAGGAAGCTTTTGAGGTACTTGTCGAACGCTATGGCATTGAAAAAAAATGCCAGCATCTACTGACCGGCATTCCCCACAAGGTGATCGGACTTTTCGCCCAACAGAATGCATTCGACATGGTGGTGCTGGGTACGGTCTATCACCACGGGATCGACAGGTTGATCGGCAGTACTGCCGAGAGCGTACTGAACAGGGCCCCGTGCAGCTTGACGATCGTCAAGCCATTGCCTTGGGTTGACTGAAACGACGACCCGGTCGCACCCGTCGTTGATAAAAATCAACGGCTCTTGCGCCAAAAGGAGCGATCAATAGCGCTCCCATGAATGTTCAAGGAGGCGGCCATGCGAATGACATTTCTCGGTGCAGCAGGCACGGTCACCGGCAGCAAATACCTGCTGGAACACCGCGACCAACACGTACTGATCGATTGCGGCCTGTTCCAGGGCTATAAACAACTGCGGTTGCATAACTGGGACCCGTTCCAGCTTCCGGTTGAGAACCTCGACGCTATCGTCCTGACCCATGCCCATCTGGATCACAGCGGCTACCTGCCCGTCTTGGTGCGTAGCGGTTACCGTGGGCCGGTGTATGCCACGCCCGCCACCTGTGAACTGGTGAGGATTCTGCTATTGGACAGCGGCCGCTTGCAGGAAGAGGCCGCCGAGTTCGCCAACCGGCATGGTTTCTCCCGGCACAACCCGGCGTTGCCGCTTTATACCGAGCAAGATGCCGAACGGGCACTGAAACTGTTACGGCCCGTGGAGTTGCATCACAGGGTCGAAATTGTCCCAGGCATGACCATCCAGCTTCGTTGCGCGGGGCATATATTGGGCGCGGCTACGGTGGAGGTGATCGCCGATGGCATCACGCTGGTCTGTTCAGGGGATCTGGGGCGGCCGGATGATCCATTGATGTTCGCGCCAGAAACCGTCGAGCAGGCTGATTATCTGCTCGTGGAATCGACCTATGGTGATCGCAAGCATCCAGTCGAGTCGCCGGAGGCGCAATTGGCTGAAGTCATCACCCGCACCACGCTGCGTCATGGCATCACCTTGGTTCCGTCGTTCGCAGTAGGGCGCGCCCAACTGTTGATGTACCACCTGTATCGGCTGAAACAACGACACGCGATTCCCGATGTGCCGATCTATCTCAACAGCCCGATGGCCACCGACGTCACAAGTTTGTACCAGCGTTTTCGCAGCGAGCACCGTTTGTCCCCCGAAGAATGCGAAGGCATGTGTCACATCGCGCAGTTCGTGCGCACCACCGCAGACTCGATCAAGCTGGATCAGCAGCGCACCCCGGCGGTGATTATTGCTGCCAGCGGCATGGCCACGGGGGGGCGTGTGATCCACCACCTCAAGGCGCTGGCCCCCAACCCGATCAATACGTTACTCGTACCTGGTTTCCAGGCCGGCGGTACCCGTGGCGCGCAAATTGTCGCGGGCGCGCCTTCGGTGCGCATTCACGGCAAGGATGTGCCGATCAGGGCTGAGGTGGTGCCGATGGAAACCCTGTCCGCGCACGCCGACGCCGATGAAATCATGCAATGGCTGCGCGGGTTCAAGCAGCCGCCGAAACACACTTACGTGGTGCACGGCGAACCCAATGCCTCGGATGTGCTGCGTCGACGTATCAGCCTGGAGCTGGGGTGGTCGGTCTCGGTGCCGGAGTATCGCGACAGTGTTGAGCTGACCCAGTAAACCGGTCCTGGCGAGCGGGGATGGAAGCCGTCTTGAGGTGAGTGAAAACGGATACCTTCCTCGGCTGTACTGACCTGAGTGCCAGCGGCGCCGTTGACGAGGCCTTCAATGTCGGCCAATGAGCCGATGGCCGCCACTTTGCCGGTGTTGACGATCAGCCTGGTGTACATGGTGTCAGCTGAATGTGTGAAGCGTATTTTCTACCGTCGTCAGCGTTCGAAGCGCCATCGCAGATCCGTCACGCCTGTCTCTGGATGATGGGGAGGGCGTGGCACAAGCATTCACGTGCTGTCATCGGTTGTTCTTGTCCCTGGTATGCAACCATTCCTGCCAGGCTTGTCGGTATTTTTCATCCGCCCGTTTTTTCGCGTCAGAAAACTTATGGATGGTTTGCGTCGAAACGGGCTCGTTCAACAGTGCGTAGGCTTGATCGTTCAAACGGTCGGCTTCAAAAAACAACGCCCTGCTGCGGCTGCTCGATTCAAGGTTGGCTGAATGCGGCATGGCTGATTCATTGATGACCATGGTCGTACTCCTTCTGGAAGCACAAGAAGGTGAGCTGGGTGTCCTGGTCCCCCTCAACTTTCCATATTGAGACAACCGCGCCCGGTTCTATTCGTCACGTGTCCAGTCGTTTTTCAGGGTGTTTCCAAGCCCGGTTCCCGGCTTGATAGACCGCGTCACACTGCGGGCAGATGGCTGAACCCTCAACCCGCAACCCGCTGCAAGCAATACGGATCATGAGTGGATGTTTTGAACAGCTTGCTTTTTTGACTTTGCTGAAACTTGTCCATGGCTTTTTTCCTCGCGCATCAAATGGGAAAAAAACTCACCTATAACCGTGAAACCGTGACCGAAAAACAGATCCCTTCTCCTTTCAGCCTGCTGAACACACACCGTCATTTGGACTCGGTTTCTTGCTGCGCGAATTGATCGTTGTCAATTCCGGGACGTGAACTGACAGTCGGTCATCCCGAGGGTGCGCGCATTCTTTGGGCGATTTGGGGCGCGGTGGCGTTGTGAGTTTGTTGATAAAAGTCAACGTCGCACGGGCCAGTTCATAGAAGCTGAGAAAACGTACTTGTTGTAAAACTGGCCAGGAGAGCACCCTGATGGCTCACACTAAAATCGTGTTTCGTGCTGCAGCTCGCGAGAAAATCCTGAGTGGCGCCACACAGTTGGCGGATGCCGTGCGCGTGACGCTGGGGCCGAAATCAAAATCGGTATTGATCCAGAATAAGTGGGGCAATCCGACGGTTTGCAATGATGGTGTCACGATCGCCAAACGCATTGACCTGCTCGACCCCGAGGAAAACCTGGGCGCGCAAATGCTGCGTCAGGCGGCCGAGCGCACAGGCGATGCGGTAGGGGACGGGACCAGTACGTCAACGGTGCTGGCCCATGCAATCCTGGCCGATGGCATCCGCAACGTCGTTGCGGGTGCCAGTGCGATCGACCTCAAGCGCGGCCTGGATCGTGGGCTGTTGTTGGTCGTGGAATCCCTCGCCGCCCAGTCGCGCCCGGTCAGCACGCCCAAGGAAAAGGCCCAGGTCGCCACGCTGTCGGCGCATAACGATGCCGTCATCGGTCAGCTGGTGGCAGACGCCCTGGAAAAGGTCGGCGTTGAAGGCGTCGTCAGTGTCGAGGAGTCCAAGACCACCGAAACAGTGGTCGAAGTCATGGAAGGCATGCGGTTTGACCGGGGTTATGTCTCACCCTATTTCGTCACCGATGCCGAGAAGATGCAGGTCGAACTCGATGACGCCTACTTGTTGCTCTGTGACCATAAGATCGGTGCACTCAAAGACTTACTGCCCTTGCTCGAACTCGTTGCCAAAAGCGGGCAACCGCTGGTGTTGATCGCAGACGACATCGAAGGTGAGGCGTTGACCACGCTGGTCGTCAACCAGATAAGAGGTGTTCTGCGAGCGGTGGCAATCAAGGCGCCAGGCTTTGGGGATCGGCGCAAGGAAATGCTTCAGGACATGGCCGTTCTGACCGGGGCAACGGTGGTTTCCAACGACCTGGGCGTCACCCTCGAACAGGTGGAACTGAACCAGTTGGGACGTGCACATCGAGTCGTGGTGCAAAAAGACAGCACGGCGCTGATCGGGGGCGCCGGTACACACGAGGCCATTGAGGCGCGTTTGCAGCAGATCCGTGCGCAAGTAGACAGCACCACCAGCGACTACGACCGTGAAAAGCTCCAGGAACGACTGGCCAGGCTGTCTGGTGGTGTCGCGGTGATCCGGGTCGGAGCGCCTTCCGAAGCCGAAATGAAGGCGCGCAAGGATGCACTGGATGATGCTATCTCAGCGACCCGGGCGGCGATCGCCGAAGGCATTGTTCCGGGGGGGGGTCTTGCGCTGCTCAAGGCCGTCCCGATTATCGCCGCCGAAGAGGCCCGCTATGAGGGTGATGCCAGGACCGGCTTGCAGATTCTTCGCCGGGCGCTGGAAGCGCCGGCCAGACTCATCGCTGAAAATTCGGCAGTGGATGCCGGCGTCGTGGTTGCACGGATGCTTGCGGAACCTGGGAACATTGGCTTCGATGCGTCCGCCAATTGCTATGTCGACATGTATGAAGCCGGCATCATTGATCCGACCAAGGTGGTGCGTATTGCCCTCGAAAATGCTGTTTCAGTCGCCAGTATCTTGCTGCTGACCGAGGCGACCATGACTGATATTCCGGAAAAGGAATCACCTGGCCAGCCACCGTTCCCTGAGTGATGGCTGTGAAAGGGGTAACGCTCACGTATACGAGGACGTCTCGATCAACGCCAGGTGACTGAGCTGCGGGTTTTCGCCGTGCAGGTAATTCAGTGCCTGGTGCATCAATTGCACAGCTTTTTCTTTTTTTTCGTATCGCTTGGCCGGATCGGCATGACGTAGCGCTGCACCCGCGAGGGAGAAGCAGCGCGTGGCAGCCCGCAAAGAAAGGAAAAACGCCAAGGGTTTGCAATCTTCCTTCCAAACGCAGTGGTTGATGTAACGGGACAACAGACGCGCACCTAACCTGTTCAGGCCATGGTGTTGCAGGTCCATCAGCACAAAAGCCAGGTCGTAGAGCACATCAATGCAGGCAAGCCGCTCACTGAACTCGATGCCATCGAAGAGTGTGGGGTCTCGATACGCTCCACTGGCTGGTTTGACGTGCCATAGCTGGACGGTCTGGAGAGAAAGGCAATGACCTCGTTTTGCAGGTTGTTCACTCTCGCCTCTACGCCATCTGCGGACTTTTCGGCAGTGTGAGAAGGTAAGGCCCGCTCCGATTGATAGTGATCAAGTACGGTGGAATGAAAGGCTGCTCCTCTTACGGGGGCTCACGCCGGTAGTTGATATTTATCAACGTCAGGCACTTTCCAGAGGAGCAACCTGAATCAACGCTGGTGCTTGGTCCGGCGTGGACGCAACGGCTGAGCCCTACGAGGCCAACGGCAGGCGTTGAAGCCCTCTGCCTGGAGTCAGACCATGAGCCAGTATCAACAGTTGTTACTCATCATCCACCTGGCCCTGCGCCATTCTCCGGCAATCGACCATGCAGCAGCGCTCGCCAAGGCCAGCGGTGCACGTTTGCATATTGCGACGTTGATTCCTGCGTTGAAACTGTTGTCGCTGCTCGAAGAAGGCGACCGGGAAAAGGCTCGGGCGCGTTACCTGCAGGACCATCGCGATTGGCTGGAGGACCAGTCCAAACTTCTGCGTGGCAGAGGGATCGAGGTGACCACCGAGGTGGCTTGGGCTGATGACATGGAGCAAGACATCCTGGATCACGTCAAGGAACTGCAGCCCGACCTGTTGATCAAGGAAGTGCAGCACGAATCAGCGCTCAAACGCGCATTCTTCACCCCGCTGGACTGGCATTTGTTGCGCCACTGCCCGATACCGGTCTATCTGGTGGGCGGCGGCGGTCATGCCTTGCCACGCAAGGTCGTGGCGGCGGTTGACGCTTCGGGCACCGAGCCTGCAAACAGCGAACTGAATGAGCGGATCATTCAACAAGCCACCAACCTGGCGTTGCAGTGTGATGCCGAGTTGCACCTGCTGTATGCCTGCGATCTTTCGGGGGTGTATCTGGCGGACATGGGTGGTCTCGCGCTTTCAGACATCACCAAAGAGTTGCGCACAACCGAGGAACAATCGTTCATCAAACTGGCCGGTCTGTACGGCGTACCCTCTGACCGCCGGCATTTCGTTCTCGGACACCCGGTCTCGGCGTTGAGCGATTTTGCCAACGAGCAGCAGGTGGATGTGATCGTGATGGGCAGAGTCCAGTACCACGGCCTGGAGAAGCTGCTGGGCAGCACGACCGAACATATTCTGTACCAGGTGCCTTGCAGTGTTCTGGCGGTCTAGAACGGACAAGGCCATGTTGTAACGAAACGACAGGCGTCATTGCCTGAGGAGGTTTTTCATGAGTCAAAGCCCCTCATTGCAAACCACATTGGAGGACCGGGCAGAAGCCGGTCGACGTCTGGTGGAACCGTTGCTCAAATACGCCCATCGACCCGATGTCATCGTCCTCGCCTTGCCCCGTGGCGGCGTTCCGGTCGCCTATGAAGTGGCCAAGGCCCTGGACGTGCGCCTGGACCTGATGCTGGTCCGAAAGCTGGGCGTTCCGTCCCAGCCGGAGTTCGCCATGGGCGCCATTGCCAGTGGTGGTATACAAATCATTAATGAAGACGCCTTGCGGGCGCACCCCATTACCCCGGCCGCGTTCGATGCCGTGCTCGCGCGCGAAACACAGGAGCTGTTGCGTCGTGAGCAGGTGTACCGCGGAACCCGCCCTCCCGTGCGACTGAAGGATCAGGTGGTGATCCTGATCGACGATGGCCTGGCAACCGGGGCCTCGATGATGGCGGCAATCCACGCCGTGCGGATACAAGCACCGTCTCGCATCGTCGTCGCCGTGCCGGTTGCGCCGCTGGAAACGGTGGAGGCACTGCGCAGTGAAGTCAATGAGGTGATCTGCCCACTGATTCCCGAGTGGATGATGTCGATCGGTTATTGGTACTTGAGATTTCCCCAGACTTCAGACGAAGAGGTCATAGATTTATTGATGCGGTCCTGGCAGCGAGAGTCTGCCACCAGCGCCTCGACTCAGGGGAACGTCGATGACTGAGTCGCAATATCGACAGCTGGACCTGAGGGACGTTGAGTTATCAGCCGATTTGCGTCTGCCGACCAACGCCAGCGCTCTGGTGGTCTTCGTGCATGGCAGCGGCAGTGGTCGTACAAGCCCGCGTAATCAGTATGTTGCAGAGTCGCTGGCCAGCAGGGGGCTGGCGTCGCTGCTGTTCGACCTGCTCACGGAGCCAGAGCAACGCCTGGACAACCTCACCCGGGAGCTACGTTTCGATATCGCCTTGCTCGCCAGGCGACTGGTGGAGGTCATCGACTGGGTCGGTCGCGACGTGGAATTGCACTCGCTACGAATCGGTCTGTTCGGCGCCAGCACCGGTGCGGCGGCGGCGTTGTTGGCGGCGGCCGTGCGCCCGGAGGTGGTGCATGCGGTGGTTAGCCGAGGAGGGCGTACCGACCTGGCGGGTGCGGCATTGTCGCAGGTGAGGGCGCCCACTCTGCAGATCGTTGGCGCCCAGGACCCGGTGGTACTCGAACTGAATGACCAAAGCTGTCATGCCTTGCGGTGTGAGCAGCATCTGGAGATCGTGGCGGGCGCTACCCATCTTTTTGAAGAACCGGGGGCCCTTGAGGAAGTCGCCAGACTCGCTGGCGACTGGTTCGAGAAGCATCTGCACGGCCCCGACTGAAAACGCTTGATCGGCCTCACACGCCAAACGGATAGGTTTCGTCTTCCGGTTCGAGTTTCTGGCTTTTCGGCAGCGCCAGTGCTGTTACGGGTTGGGTCTGTTCAATCCAGATCATGGCATCGAACTGTTCGGCCAGCATTGCTTCGAAGTAGTGACTGCCACGCTCGGTTTCGGGGCGGTAAATCACCCCGATGGCCCGTTCCAGCAACGGTTTGGACAACACCCGGCGCAGCTCTTTGCGCGTTGGGTCTCGCCAGTCGGTCAATGACGCCGGCACACCCGCCTTGAGGAACTGATGCTCCCAACTGTCCGGGCGAGAGGGCCGGATGTCCTTGATCAGCATGTCACCGTCCCAGTCATCGGCCGCAGCCACCTGGCCACGGTCGGTGCTCATACCGATCAGAACGACATCGCGTCCATAGGCGCTGCGGCACAGCTGACCGATGTTGAATTGGCCCTTCCAGCCCATTTCCGTGGCGGCCGCGTTGCCGATATGAGAATTGTGCGCCCAGACCACAGCTTTGGCTTGCGGGCCCCGGTGCTCAAGGAGGGCCCGTAGTGTGTCGAACATGTGCCGGTCACGCAGGTTCCACGAGGCGGTCGACCCTCGATAAATCGCCCGGTAATACTGCTCCGCCGCCTGCACCACGCGGGCGTTTTGCGCCGCATTGAAGAACGCCTCGTCGTTCTGGATGAGCCCCGCCAGTTGTTCGGCCAGCATGGCGTTGAGCTGTTCGATCACCGCTTGTTCACAGGGCATCACACCGCCACGTTCGACGAAGTGGCCATACAGCGCGGGATCATCCTGCCACGGGGTCAAGCAGCCATAGCGCCGCCGGGCTTCATGGGCCAGAGGCGGGTCGACCCGGTCCAAATAGGCCAGCACTTCATGAATGGAGTTGCGCAAGCTATAGACATCCAGGCCGCGAAACTCAACGCGACGGTCAGCGGCGTGCTGGTGATTGTACTGATGCAGCCAGTGGGTGAATGCCTTTACCTCGCTGTTGCGCCACATCCAGGTCGGGAACCGGCTGAAAATGTGGCGCTTCCACGCGGAATGCGCCAACCCCCGGACGTACTGGTCGACGTGGCCGGCGTCCGGCCAGTCTGCTTCAACCGCCACGATATTGAACCCGTGCCGCTCGATCAGCCTTTGGGTAATCGCCGCCCGGGTTCGATAAAAATCACTGGTGCCATGACTGGCCTCACCGATCATCACCACGCGCGCATCCGCGTAGCGATCGAACATTTCACCAAACGCGGATGAATCCAGCGCCGGCAGAGGCTCAGCGTATTGGCGCAGAAGAGGTGCGATGGCGGCCTGGTCAATGTGCCGAGGTGAGCCATACAGTTTATCCAGCATGTCTTGGGAGGGTGTGTTCATGACCGTCATCCCCATAAGGGTGGGTTACCGCCAGCGGTATTGCGCTTGCGCTCAACCGCCCGAAATCAATCGGCAGGGGCTCGACACATTGTGTTTGCGCAAACCTTTGTGTCGCTTCGTCACCTGTTTGATTATTCCTACACCTTGAACCAGACGAACAATTGAGATTCGTCAATAAAGAGCGCGATGCCTTAAGCGTAGGTACCGGGATCCAGTATTCGTTGGCTGCTGAATATGACCTGACGCGATGGGCGTTATTCCGAATGCAGGCTTGGAAGGCTCATTTTCCTTTGACCTTGTAAATGGTCTGCGTCTAGCTAGGCTCCAGCCTAGGGCGGTCATCAGGGCAGGGCATTGAACGGTAAGTGAAGGACGCGTATTGATCCGCTGAACACAGGGGCGTAGATCATGGAAGCATTTGGCATGAAGAGTTCTTTCAACCGATCACATCTTACTCTTGCCCTCTGCGTAGCAGCGCTCATGGGCTGTACCCGTACGAGCGAAGAGACATCGCAAACAACCTCGCCCATGTCCGGTATCGCCATGGCGGACCAGGTTTGCGCCCAATGCCATGGGCTGACAGGGGAATCCATCTCGCCAACGTTTCCCAAGTTGGCCGGGCAGCAAAAAGAGTACCTGAAGTTGCAGCTGGCTGACTTCAAGAGCCATGCACGCAACGATAAAGCCGGGACTCAGTACATGTGGGGTTTTACCCATCTGACAGAGACCCAGATTGCCGAGCTGGCCGACTATTTTTCAAGTCAGAGCCCCATGAAGGCGGATGCCGACACGCCTGATGCCCGCGGTGAATTGATCTTTCGCCAGGGCTCGCCTGGTGCGGGCATCGCGCAGTGCAGTTCGTGCCATGGTGCTGACGGTCAGGGCAGTGGCGAGATTCCCCGCCTGGCGGGTCAACATGCCGATTATATGATTCGCCAGATCAAGGTTTTTCAACAAGCCAACCAGCGTCCCCGGGGTGACCTGACGAAGCAGATTGCTCACGCACTGTCTGATGCGGATGCCGAATCTGTCGCTCATTACATGGCGACACTCGGGGCCAAAAAATAGTGGTCTCCGAGGTGTCTGTAATGAGCTTGAACTGAAACCAATGACAAGGTCGCAAGATCGGCTGATTCAATGAAAAAAAAGCCCCCGCCGGTTTCCCGGCAAGGGGCAGGGCGGTCTGGGGTTCACTCGCCTTTGATCGGCACGACCTTATCCGCTTTCATGGCTTCGGGCTTTTTCGGCAGCGAGATGCTCAGCACGCCTTTGCTGAAACTCGCGTCGATCTTATCGGCATCGACCCCTTTGGGCAGGTTGAACACCCGCTCGAAGGAACCGTAGTGTCGCTCGCTGAGGTGATAGCCCTTCCTTTTTTCCTCCTTGTCCTCTTTCTTTTCACCTTTGATGATCAGGCTGCCGTTGGACAGTTTGATCTCAATGTTTTTCTGATCCATGCCGGGCAGCTCAGCTGTGATTTCGAAGCTTTTGTCTTTCTCGGTGATGTCCACGGCAGGCAGGCTGTGAGCGATCAGTTCCCGACGCCAGAGCGGCTCGACATCGAACAGCCCGCGACCGAATGGCGACAGCCCAGAGCCGCGATTGAAGTCTTCGAACAGGTGATCGACCTGTTGCCGAAGTTTTTCCAAGGGGCGCCAGAGGTCTGTTACCACTGGATGCTGACTGGCTTTGTCGTCGCTATGAACCGGCACTTTTTTTTCGCTGTTGCTCATTTTGATTCCTCCTCTTGGGTAATAGAGATGGATCGCAAACACCCGTTTGGCGGCCCACCACGACAGAACAAACACGCCACACTGGCCCCTACAAGGACAGTGTCCCGGACCACAACATCCAGCCGGCGAAGGCCGCCGCCACCCAGATGATGATCAACAGTCCCGTCTCGGGGCCGCTGAGCGGTTGCCCCTGACGAGTCTTCATAGTGACCAGGTAAATCAATGAACCGGGGGCGTAGAGCAAAGCGCTGAGCAACATGTATTTAGGCCCGGCGGCATACAGCAGCCACAGGCAATACAGCGTGGCGACCGAGGCGATGGCCATATCGCGTAGTTGCAGGGCGCGGTGGCCGGCATAGGTCTGGCCCTGCCAGGTCAGTTTCAGCGCATACAGACCGCTGAACAGGTACGGCAGCAGAATCATTGAGGTGGCCAGGGAAATCAGCGCGAGGTAACTGGCGCTCGAATACAACGTCAGTAACAGGAACAGTTGAATGCAGCCGTTGGTGATCCACAGCGCATTGGCCGGTACACCTTGGGTGTTTTCCACGGCAAGCGCGCCTGGCATGACCTTTTCCTTGGCCGGTGTGAACACCGATTCCGCCGCCAGCAGCGTCCAGGCGAGCAGGGCGCCACCCACCGAAATGATCAAGCCGATGCTGATCAGCACCGCGCCCCACGGCCCGGCGGCAGCCTGAAGCACACCGGCCATCGAAGGGTTTTTCAGGGCGGCCAGTTCAGGTTGTCTGAGAATGCCCAGCGAGAGCAACGACACGGCAATCAACAGCAACAGGGTGATGACAAAGCCGATGACCGTGGCGCGGCCGACATTGGCGCGTTCTGCGGCGCGGGCGGAGAACACGTTGGCGCCTTCGATCCCGATGAACACCCAAACGGTGACCAGCATGGTGCTTTTCACTTGATCGAGGGTGCTGCCCAGCGCGGGCGAGCCCCAGAAATCGACAGTGAAGGTTTCACGCTGGAAGGCCGCGATCACCAGACCGATAAACAGCAGCAACGGTACGATCTTGGCTACCGTGGTCAACGCGTTGGCCCGGGCCGCGGTGCGCATCCCTCTGAGGATCATCCAGTGCAACGACCACAACACCACGGACGCGCCGGCAATCGCTGCTTTGTTATTGCCTTCACCGAACAGCGGGAAGAAATAACTCAGGGCCGCGAACAAAATCACCAGGTAGCTGACGTTGCCGATCCAGGCGCTGATCCAGTAGCCCCAGGCTGAATTGAAGCTGAGGTATTCGCCACCCAAGGCGCGGGCGTAGGCGAACACGCCGTTGTCCAGCGCCGGTTGGCGGTTGGACAAGGTCTGATAGACCAGTGCCAGCGACAGCATGCCGACGCCGGTGATCAGCCAACCAATCAGGATCGCCCCGGCACCCGCGCTGGCCGCCATGTTTTGCGGCAGGCTGAAAATGCCGCTGCCAATCATCGAACCGACCACCAGGGCAATCAGCAGGCTCAAGGACAAGCGTTTGGGTTCCACCTTTCGCAAACTGCCTGCAAGTGGGTGGGCAGTCGGCGGGATGACCGGCTGGGTGCCTTGCAGGTGCGTAGCCATGGGAGCCTCCACGAAACGAGAGTTTCTGCACTCATCGAAGGCGATGGTGCGAATGCTGACTCTAATTTCTACATGTCCGTCCAACGCCTGATTGATTTAGATCAGAAAGAAGGCAAACACCTGGTTTGCACGGGCACCACCGTGACTTCTGTTGTATCCAACGCCGAAATTGCGGCGCCCCGGCGGACACGAAAGACATTCAAGTCCTAAGCTCAACCTCGATGAGCGACAGATGTTTTTACGGCGAGGCCTGCAAATCGCTTTTTTAAGGAACTCACTTCGATGCTCAGTAAGTGGCTGGACCCCGTTCTGTTGCTGCTCACCGCACTGACGCTGCTGGCCGGCGGCATTGCGTATGTTGCGCAAGCACCTGATTGGGCCTCGAGGTGCTGGGCCGCAGGAAGTCTGGTGATGTCCGCAGTGCTGCTCGTTGAAATCGTCAGGCGCCTGGCCCGGCGCGAGGCCGGTGTCGACCTGATCGCGCTGCTGTCGATCACTGCCGCCTTGGTCTTTGAGCAGACACTGGTGGCGGCGGTGATTGCCTTGATGCTGGCGACCGGACGCACCCTGGAATTTTTCACCAAGCAACGCGCCGACCGCGAGCTTCGTGCGCTCATCGACCGGGCGCCACGTTTTGCCTGGTTGCAGGAGGAGGGTGGCTTGCGCGAGATCCCCGTTGAGCAGGTCCAGCTAAATCAAACATTGCTGGTGCGGTTGGGAGAGGTGATACCGGTCGATGGTCGCCTGCTGAGTCCTGCGGCCATTCTCGACGAATCGGCGCTCAGTGGTGAGTCGTTGCCCGTCACCCGTCGAGAGGGCGAGCAACTGCCCAGCGGCGTTTCCAATGTCGGTGCGCCCATCCTGCTAATCGCTACGCGAACGGCCGCGCAGAGTACCTATGCCGGCATCGTGCGGCTGGCCGAGGAGGCACGTCGTTCGCGCGCACCTTTCGTGCGCCTGGCCGACCGCTATGCATTGTTCTTCATCCCATTGACGTTGTTGCTTGCCGGATTCGCTTGGCATTTGAGTGGTGATCCTTTGCGAGCGCTGGCGGTTCTGGTGGTGGCCACACCTTGTCCTTTGATTCTGGCGGTACCGATCTCCTTCATGTCGGGTATTTCGAGAGCCGCGCGGCGCGGGATCCTGATCAAGGACGGCGTGACCCTGGAAGCGTTGGCCGGAGTCAAGCAGGTGTTCCTCGACAAGACCGGCACGCTGACCAGCGGCCACGCCCGTCTGCAGTCGGTTGAGGTGAATGGGCTGGCCGATCCGCAATATTTGCTTGGCCTGGCTGCTTCACTCGCGCAGGCCTCGACGCATCCTGTCTCCCAGGCAATTGTTGAAGCGGCGCATCAGCGTCAATTGCCTCTCAGCGTCCCACAGGACGTAGAAGAAAACCCAGGCTCTGGACTTTGTGGGCAGGTCGATGGCGTGCAGGTGCGTTTCGGCACGTTGTCTTTTGCTCACAAAGACACCCCTGAAACTGACTGGGCCGCCGCCATGCTGCGCCACATGGATTACCTGGCGTGCAGTGGAAGCTTCATCGACGTGGATGGCAAACTCGCGGGCCTGCTGGTTTTCTCGGACAAGGTTCGGCGCGAAACTCCACAGACTCTGCGTCGACTGCGCAATAGGGGCATCGAAAAGATCGTCATGCTCACAGGCGATCGCCTGGAAACCGCCGAGATGATTGCGCTGTCTGCCGGGATTGACGAGCTGCGTGCCGGGTTGACCCCTGAGGATAAAGTGCGTGCTGTACAGCAAGGTTGCCTGCGCACTAGCACATTGATGGTCGGCGATGGCATTAACGACGCCCCCGCGCTGGCGGCGGCGAATGTCGGCGTGGCCATGGGGGCCAGCGGTGCCACTGCTTCTGCACAAGCCGCTGGTGTTGTGCTGTTGGTGGATCGTCTGGACCGTCTGGTCGAGGCGCTGGACATTGCCCGACGCACCCGCTACATCGCTCGCCAGGGTGTGTTGGTCGGCATGGGGATGTCGTTGCTGGCCATGGCGGTGGCGGCCATCGGTTACTTGCCGCCGCTGATTGGCGCCGTGGTGCAGGAGGGCATCGACGTGGTGATTATCCTTAACGCCTTGCGGGCTCTGGGGCCGTTGTGGGGGCAGAAAAAACGAAAGCTTGCCGCAGAGCATATCGATCGCCTGCAGGACGAACACCAGCAACTCTCCACCGTATTGAGCGATCTGCACCAACTGGCCAGCGACTTTGCCCAGCGCCCACTTGCGCAAGCACAGACCGACTTGCAGGAACTGGTCGACAAGCTGCAAACATCACTGGCACAGCATGAACATGAAGATGAAAACACACTGTACCCGCTGCTGACGCGAAGCATGCCGGGCGAGGACCCGATGTCGGCTATGAGCCATGCTCACCGGGAGATTTTTCGTCTTATCCATTTACTGGCGCGCATGAGTAGCGACTTCAGTTCCGACCCCGCAACGGCATCTGCTGATGAGATTCAGCATCAGCTGATTCGTCTGGATACCCTTGTGCGACTGCACTTTGATCAGGAGGAGGAACTGTTTCGTTATCTGGATTGGCGCTAGAAATTCAATCCGGCAAAAGGGGGATGAAATGAGTAAGACCGATGAGCGTGATAAGCGTTGTATCGCTTCTCCATACCTCGAAGACGTCGAAGCGATTGTCCGTCACCTGGATTCTGACAGGCGCACGAGCACGGGCGTGCCACGATGGTCCTGAATCGTGCATTTTGGGGGCGCTTGGTTTGGGACTACGCTAAAGCCATGCGGATCGTCGATCAATCGGGACCCACTGTTCGAGCTGCGTCCGTCTCTGGAGCGCCCAATGCCGTCCATCATCACGCGCCTGGTGGCGCTGTTTGTTCTTTGCCTGACGCTTGAAGTGCCAGCCCAGACCAACGTCTGCCCGGCCGGCGAGACACAAGTGTGCCTGAACGGCTGCATCTGCCTGCCAGGCCTGGTGTCTGATGACATCCACCAGATCGCGGCACCGGCCCTGGCGATGTGGCTGACCCAAGCCCGCGCTGACGCAGCCGGCACCGGCATCCAACCCATTCCACCGCACATCCGCGAACAACTGCTGCGCTGGTACGACCCCAGCGTCCTCGATACTGCGCGCTACAAAGTGAGCGACAACGGCCAATTCAACGCCGCCACGGCCATGCTGCAAAATCCTGATGTCGGTGCCGTGACGCTGATCGACATCATCCTCTTCCGGGACGCTCAAACTGCAGAGCAGGACATTGCGCTTTGGGCTCACGAACTAAAGCATGTGCAGCAGTATCAGGAATGGGGGGTAGAAGGATTTGCCCAGCGGTATACACAGGATTTCAATGCTGTGGAGGCGCCGGCCTATGCCATACAGGCTGAGGTCAGGCGGTGGGGGCGGGAGGGGAATTACTGAAGAGATCGATTGCACTTACCCCCGCTGCTCGGCCACCAGCAGCAATGACTGCGGCACAGGACTTTGCGGGTGCTGCGGCTCCTGCAGGGCGGCCAGCTGAAAACCGGCCATGTCCAGCGCATTGAGCCAACTGGACAAGGTGCGAAAGTACCACGGCATGGTTTGCCACTGGCCCTTGAACCCGGCAAAGGTCTCTTCCCGCCAGCCATCCTGATAGTCGCCCGCCGCTGCGGTCCATGGATGCAGCGTCTGGATTACCAGCGCGCCACCAGGGGCGAGCAGGGCGTTCATGGCGGTGAGCAGAGGGATGATGTCCTGGTGCAGCAGGGCGAAGTTGGCGCAGATCAGGTCGTAGTCGCGGCCGATCTCCACCTTCGCCTCCACCAACTCTTCATAGCTCGCCACATGCACTGGCGAAGAGCCCGCCGCCCGCGCCGCCTCGACCAGCGTCGCATCGCCATCCACACCGACCGCTTTGATGCCCCGTTCAGCCAGCGCGCGCAACAGCCAGCCCTCGCCGCAGCCCAAGTCGAGCACGCGCTCGGGCTGGCGGCCCAGCACCGCCAGCAGGATGGCCTGGTCGGTGACCTTGAGGCGGCTTTCTATGGCGCCGGTGCGGATGGCGTCGATCCAGGACTGGGCGTTGTGGTGCCAACTTTGCAGGAGGGTGGATTCTGGGGTGGGCATGTCGGTGACCGGCGTTGTGGGTTGGATAAAAGGATGGCTCGGACGACGCAGAATTCAAATCGAGCGTTGATTCACACGCTGAGTCAGTTCCTCCGCCGACTCCTTGCGTTCGGAATAGCGGTCAACCAGATCCGGGCGCTCGCGCAGCAGTAACGTGAACTTCACCAGTTCTTCCATGACATCTACCACCCGGTCATACAGCGCGGACGGTTTCATGCGGTTGCCTTCGTCAAACTCCAGATAGGCCTTCGGCACGGAAGATTGATTAGGGATCGTGAACATCCGCATCCAGCGTCCCAGCACGCGAAGTTGATTCACCACGTTAAAGGATTGGGAACCGCCGCTGACCTGCATGACGGCGAGCGTTTTCCCTTGGGTCGGGCGAACGGCGCCCAGGGCCAGCGGCACCCAGTCAATCTGGGCCTTGAATACGGCAGACATTGAGCCGTGGCGCTCGGGTGAACACCAGACCTGTCCTTCAGACCATTGCATCAGCTCCAGCAATTCCTGAACTTTCGGGTGATCGCTGGGGGCGTCATCCGGTAGCGGTAGTCCCGATGGATTGAAGATCCGCGTCTGCGCACCGAAGTGTTCGAGCAGACAGGCGGCTTCTTCGACCAGCAGCCGACTGAATGACCGTGCGCGGGTCGACCCGTACAGCAACAGGATTCGTGGTTTGTGTTGGTCGTCGTCACCGGCAATGGGCTGAATCAATGAGGCGTCGAGATTAGGCAGTGAGTGGGTCATGGGGGCTCCCGTTACAGTGTGCTGATGCGGTCGAGTTCGCGCTTCAGTGCATCGCGATCCAGTTGGGCGAAGGGCAGGGCGAGGAACGCCCGGCAGCGTGTTTCGATGCGCGCAAGCGTCGAGTGGAATGCAGCGGCGACGACCGTTTCGTCACCGTTCACCTCTGATGGATCCTCCAATCCCCAATGGGCTTTCAACGCCGGCCCGAAGTAGACCGGGCAGGCCTCACCGGCGGCCTTGTCGCACACGGTGATGACAATGTCCGGCGGGTTGGCCTCGAAGGCGTCGTTGCCTTTGCTGCTTAACCCGTCGATCGCAATCCCGGCCTCTTGCAACGTGGTCAGGCTGCGCGGCAGCACCTGTCCTTTGGGGAAGCTGCCGGCGCTGATCGCCTGGAAGCCTTGCGGGGCGAGATGATTGAACATCGCTTCGGACAAAATGCTGCGACAGCTATTGGCGGTACACATGAACAGAACGCGCATGGCGACTCCTCTTTTCAGGCGGGCAGGCGCAAGGCCAGGGTAGATAAGGTGGTGGATCAGCAGCAGGCGGCAGTGTTGAGAGGGCGGTCGCCCATCGCTTCGAGTCGGGCGCTGTTTTCCTCAAGCCAGTCGGCGTTGGCTTCCAGGGTTGTCTCAAGAATGGTGCGAACCCACTTGGGCAGTTCGGGGTTGAGCCGGTAATACACCCACTGACCCTGACGGCGGTCCAGCAGCAGGCCACATGCCCGGAGCTGCGCGAGGTGGCGGGAGATTTTCGGCTGACTGTCGTTCAGGGCGCAGACCAGTTCGCAGACGCATAACTCTCCCTCACGGGTGATCAGCAAGGTGGCCCGCGTGCGAGTTTCGTCGGACAGGCATTTGAATACGGCGGCAGGGTTCAGCATGGAAGCGTCTTCAATACATGTGGTTGTCCGAATATACGGCTATCCATATGTATTAGGCAAACCAAAACAGATCACGGTCAGTACCAGCCTGTGAATGAATGCTCATCTTGAAAATGCAATTGCAAATTTGTATCATTCGTTTTCAGTTCAGCGAAGCAGGGAACGCAGCGCCAAAACAATAATAAGGTCAAGGCAATGCTCAAAATGCTTCTCGTATACGGTCATCTGCTCGCTACGTGTATTGCCCTGGGGAGGGTGTTGCAGGCGGATCACAAGCTTTGGAGTTGGCGCAAGGAAATACTGGACCAGGCCAGGCTTGAGTACCTTGATGAAACTCAGAGGATCGTCAGCCTCGCACTGCTGGCCCTTTGGGCAAGCGGACTGTTGCTGGTGCTTGAGGGTTATCTCAATGAAGGCGACGCGTATCTGCTCAATCAGAAACTCTGGGCCAAGGTCACGGTCGTCACGCTGCTTAGCCTCAATGGTGCATTACTGCATCGAATCGGCTTCCCGTTGCTGCAAAAGGCTCCATTCGTCGCACTGCGCAGTGCAGGCCGCATGCGGCTCGCCTTGTTGGGTGCGCTTTCCATGAGCGGTTGGCTATTCGCCGCTTTCCTTGGGGTGGCTCGGGCCTGGAATCACGTGTTGCCTTATCTTCATGTGATGGGTGCATTCGCCGCATTCTCGTTACTGGCTTGTTGCGTGGCACTTGCAGTCGCCGGTAAGGCGGGCAGTGTCGGTGTGCCAAAATCCTCGGTAACGGGGTAGCTATCAAATGACCGACTGGCGTTCGGTCAGTCGGTTGACCGCGAACCGAACGGCCCGCGTCACTGCCGCTCTATTAATTTTTGCACTCCGCCAACACCACTTTGCAGGTATCCGGCGTGCCACCGGATCGGCCGGCATAGCGTATGCAATTATCCACGGATTTTTTGCGAGCCATGTTCAAGGTGGAGCCCCAGGCCAGGCCGCCCTCGCCGACAGTGGGGAGCGCTTTTGCATAGCAGCTGTCGCCCAGGCTTGAGACCGCATAGTGAGCCGTCGCAGCTTTGCCTGAACATCCCGCTGTCAGTGCCAGGTTGATGGCGAGCAGGGAGGGCAGGATCCATGACGAACATGGGCGCGCTGTTTTTCCGGTCATCCCGTTTCCCCTGTATCAAGAGGCTAGAGGCTTGTTTGTGGTCGTGCTCTATTCAGATTAGATGGTGTTGTGCCGGCCCTAGGGGCGGTTTAGCGCAATTAGCGTATTTGAGTCATCTTGCTGACAGCCGGAGTAAACCGTACGACAGCGAGGGGCGATCCGTTCGCTCGCTGGACGCCATAACCGCGCCTATGGCATCGTCGAAAAAATACGCCATGTAGTAAACAGGATAAAAACAATGGAGGAGGGTGATGAGGTCGGCGCCAACACGTCGCTGGCAACGCTAAAGGCGTTCAATCGTTGTGTGTTGCACCTGGGGCGGCTTGCTCGGGACCGCGGCGCCTCCCAATTCATCGCCGACGGCTTGCAGGCCTTCCGCCAACTGGTGCCCTTCGCTTCGGCATGGTGGGGCGAGATGTCGACGTCAGACGCCAGTACTCCTCAAAGCTGGATGCACGGGCGGATCAATCTGCCCGAGTCGTTTGCCGTTGAATGGCACAAAGTGGCGGTCAGCGACCGATTTTCCCAGGAGACCTTGAGTCAACCCGGGGAAGTGGTGCGTGACAGTGGGTTCACCGATCCCTGCGAGGAGGTGAACGACTTCGCACGGCGGCACGATCTCTACCACCTGATGTGCATCACGTTCGAGCTCCCTGAAAGCGGCTTAGTGTTCTTCGTTTGTCTCTACCGAGGCCTTCATGCACAGGCTTTCAATGACAGCGAGGACGGATTGTTTTCGGCGTTCTGCGACCATCTGTTGCAGTTGTGGCGCTTTCAGGTGCAAGACATGATTCGCTGCGACACGGGCAACGGGGCGAGTGACTTCGGGGTCGCTCGTATGGACGGCAGTCTGCTGTATGTGGGCGCAAGTCTGTGCGCCGCGATTCAGCGTGAATTGCCTGGGTGGAGCGGTTCAATGCTTCCCGTTGATGTCATCGCACAACTGCAAAAGGCGCCCTGCGTGATTCGCCTGGGTCGCACTGCGATGACGCTTAGCCCCAACGCCGAGCACGTCATTCTGTCACTCGAAATGCAGGCGCGCGGAGTGGTGTTGGCGCCACGCGAGCGCACGGCGGCGATGCTGTTCGCCGCCGGCCATTCCTATAAGGAAATTGCCAAAATCCTTGCACTGAGTCCGGCCACAGTGCGCACCTATCTGCGCAACTGCTATTTGCAGCTCGGCGTGAAGAGCAAAGTGGAGCTGGGTTCTGTCCTGCGCTCATCGACCTCGCCTGCGCAAACTGCACGTCGTCATTAAGCCGCGCACAACACATACCTTGTGGCAAATGCCCTGTGGCGAGGGGATTTATCCCCGTTCGGCTGCGAAGCAGTCGTGAATTCAGACGACGCAGTGCATCAAATAGACCGTGCGTTCAGATTTTACGACTGCTTCGCAGCCGAACGGGGATAAATCCCCTCACCACAAGGCAGCTGCTACAAAGTATGTGTTGCTGCTTCGCTGACCGGTATTTGCCTTACCCCTCCTCATTTGTGGAGGTCCATCCGACCGCCGCGCTCTATAGGGTATGCCCTGCATATCAGGGGCTTGCGACCGTCCGTTCGGGCCACTTCCAAAACTATAAAAATAGAGGTGAGGCAGTTGAAATTTTCCAGGCTATTTATCGCCGTTGCCGCGACAACGGCATTTTCCAGTGTGGCGCTGGTGGGGTGTCAGACACACGCTTCGACAGGCGCCGACATGGTCATGCGCAACGGCTATGTCTACACCGTCGACGGAAAGAATTCCGTGCAGCAGGCGATCGCCGTCACGGGCGGGAAGATTGTTTATGTCGGCAGCGATGCCGGGGCTGCCTCTTACATCGGCACGCAGACACAGCTGATCGATCTGGCGGGGCGCATGCTGATGCCGGGCTTCGTTGATGCGCACATGCATCCGGGGGATGGCGGCCGCGCCATGACCTTGTGCGACCTGAAGTATCAGACGATGACCCGCAAGGTTTTCCAGGAAACCATTCAGGCGTGCCTGGATGCCGACAAGGGCAAAGGCCCCGATGTCTGGCTCGAAGTGGGCAGCTGGGACCGCATTGGCATGACCGGACTGGACGGCGACGCCGACAAGTCGACACTGGACGCGCTCAAGACCAATCGCCCAATTCAAGTCCGTTCCACCGACTTCCATACGGTGCTGACCAACTCCCGCGGCCTGGCGGTCGCCGGCATCAACAAGCACACGGCCAATCCCGGTGATGGCAAGTACATGCGCGACAGCGCCGGCAACCCGAACGGCATCTGCGAAGACGGAGCCGCCGAGGCCATGGCCGCCGTGGTGCCGCCCGCCACCGATGCTGAGAAACTCAATCAGACCCGCGCAGCGCTCGACGCCATGCGCCAGCAAGGCATCACCAGTTTCTTCGATGCCTTGTCGGGGCCGGAAAACGGCAAAGCGTTTACGACTCTGCAGCAGTCGGGTGAGCTGACGGCCCGGGCGTTGTTGGCGATCAAACTCGACCCGGCCGCCGCCGCTGCCGACCCGGACAAAACCATCGCCGAGGCCAAGGCACTGGCCACCACCTACGACCAGGGCGAAGCGAAACCGGCGCCGGGCGTGAGCATGCGCCACGTCAAACTGTTCATGGACGGCATCATCAACGCGCCGGCGGACACGGGTGCCATGTTGACACCGTACCTGCGCAATGCCGGCACCGATACGGCGCCGAAGTGGACACCCGGCAAGAACACCGGCGAGCTTTACTTCCCGCCGCAAGTGCTCAATCCGCTGCTGCTGAAGGCCGTTCAGGCCGGCCTCGATCCGCACCTTCACGCCACCGGAGACCGTGCGGTGCGTGACTCACTGAACGGCATCGAATACGTGCGCCAGCAACTGCCCGGCAATGGCTTCCGCCCAGCCATTACTCACAACGAGTCGGTGGACCCTGCCGACTATGCGCGCTTCAAAGCGCTCGACGTGACCGCCAACATGTCCTTCCAGTGGGCCCAGCAGGCACCGTCCACGGTCGACGGCACCAACGAACATTTAGGGGCAGCGCGATTTGCCCGCATGGAGCCCTCCGGCAGCATCGCCCGTGCCGGCGGCCGCGTGGCGTATGGCAGCGACTGGCCGGTCGACCCGCTCGACGAGTTCCTGGCGCTGAAGATCGGTGTCACCCGCTCAGGCGATCCGCTGAACCCGCACAGCTACGGCCCCAAGTATGCGGGCAGGCTGAATGCCGACCCGGCGCTGTCGCGCACTGAAGTGCTGCGCACCATCACCATCAACGCTGCCGAGCAACTGAACCTGGACGCTGTCGTCGGTTCGGTCGAGGTGGGCAAGTTTGCGGACCTGATCGTTCTGGACAAGAACTTCATGCAGGTGCCCGAGGAGGAGTTGGCCCGCAATAACGTGCTGCTGACGATCGTGGGCGGCCGGGTCGTGTGGGCCAAGGCGCCGTTCGTTGGCTTTGATCCGAAGGCATTGTCCCAGGCATCAGCCGCCCGCCCAGCCCAATAAAAAAAGAGAGTGTTCCGATGCAGCGATTTATTCCAAACCTGTTGGCCGCAGCCCTGGCTTTTTCTTCGGTGCAGGCCATGGCCGCCGCTGACCTTGTGTTGTTCAACGGCAAGGTCTTCACCGCCGAGCCCGGTCAGGGACTGGTCCAGGCAGTGGCCGTGCAAGACGGCAAGATCCTCAAAGTGGGCAGTAATGCTCAAATCAACGCCCTGGCCGACACCCACACGCAACGGATCGATCTGGCGGGCAAGGTGCTGATGCCGGGAATGATTGATACCCACAGTCACCCGGTGGTTGCAGCCTTGGACAGCATGGGCGCCAACCTGCTGGATGAAGTCAAACCGCTGCCGGAGCTTGAACAGTGGATCATCGAACAGGATCAGGCGGGCATTGCGCGGGCCGGTGACGTGATCAGTATCGCCGGGGTCAGTTCGGCGTATTGGGACAAGAGCCGGGAGCTGGGCCAGCGCTTCAATCAGGGACGCTGGGCGGATCAACCGGTGGTCCTCAGCGGGATCGACGGGCACACCGGCTGGGCCAACAACGCCATGCTCAAGCGCCTGAAGATCGACGCGGCGCTGGTAAAAGGTCTGTCGGAACAGGATCGCAGCTATGTGGGGCACGACGCGGACTTCACCCCCAACGGCTATTTTGCCGAGTCGCGCTGGGACCTGATACGCAGCCAGATCCCCGCGCCCAGCGACGAGATCATGTTGAAGGCCGCCCGCGAGGCGGTGAAGGTCAACAATCAATACGGCGTCACCGCCTGGATGGACGCGGCGGCGAACGCCGGCAGCGGCGATTCGCTGTTCGATTTCAAGGCAACCGAGCAGAGTTACGGCGTGCTGCCGCTTTACCGCGAACTGGCAGAGAAGGGCGAGCTCAATGCCCACGTCGCCGCGCTGCTGTTGGCCAACCCGAAAAGCCGACCGGCCGACCTGGAAGTACTGGCCAAGGTGATGAAGAAATTCGAGGGTGTGCCTAACCTGAGTTTCCCTGGGATCAAGGTATTCGCCGATGGCGTTCTGGAGTTTCCGGGGCAGACCGCCGCGGTCATCGTTCCTTTCAAGAACAGCCATAAAAACGGTCAACTGCTGATCGACCCCGCGCACTTCGGTGAGTTGGTGGTGGCAGCGGAGAAGCGCGACTGGATTGTGCACATGCACGCGGTCGGCGACCGTGCGGTGCGTGAGTCGCTCAATGGTTTTGCCTATGCGCGCAAACTCAATCCGACACCGGTGGCCCATAGCATCAGCCACCTGCAACTGGTCAACCCCAAAGAGTTTGCGCGCTTCAAGCAACTTGGCGTGATCGCTTCCATGCAATTGCTGTGGGCCACCGGCGAGAGTTACACCGTCGAACTCGTCAAACCCTATATCAGCGCGTTTGCTTACGGTTATCAGTATCCCGCCAAGTCCCTGCATAACGCCGGTGCGGTCATCGCCGGTGGCAGTGACTGGCCGGTGTCCAGCCCCAATCCATGGAACGCCATCGCTCAGGCCAGTACGCGTAAAGGGCCATTGGGCGTGTTGAATGCCAAGGAAAGCATCGATCGCCAGACCATGTTCTACGCCTACACGCTCAATGCCGCCAAAGCCCTGCGCCTGGAGCAGCAGATTGGTTCGCTGACCCCCGGCAAACAGGCCGACCTGATCATCCTCGACCGTGATGTCTTCAAAGTCAGCGACGACGAACTGTTCGACACCAAGGTCCTGAAGACCTTCTTCGCCGGCAAAGAGGTGTACGCGCCCGCTTCCTGACCCTCCGCTCACCCGCACCCCGCAACAGACGCCTGGCTCCTCGCATGACGAGGAGCTCGGCATCGCCATGCCTGAAATAACCCGCACCTCCATAACAATAAGAGACTTGTATGAACGCACGCTCAGTATTGACCCTCGCCACGCTTGTATTGGCACCCCTGACCACCCAGGCACTGACACTCAACGATGACTTCAATCTGGACATGACCCTGGGAGTCTTCAGCGATTACCGCTCCCGTGGCATTTCGCAAACCCTGGGTGACCCGGCGGCTCAGGCCGGCGCCACGCTAATGCACAGCAGCGGCCTGTACGTGGGCGCCTGGACCTCGAACGTCGATTTCGGCGGCGAGTTCAAGACCCGGCAGGAACTCGAGTATTACGCGGGCTACTACTGGCAGGCGACCGAGGCCATCAGCCTCGACCTGGGGTACATCAAGTACGACTATCCAAAGGAAGGCCAATTCAACATGAGCGAGGTCTACGCCATCCTTGACGTATATGGCGTGAAGCTCGGCGCCAACTACTCAAACGATACGCCGAACTTGTTTGGCGAGGATCAGGACACCCTTTACACCTACCTCAGCTACAAAATCGCATTGCCGGCCGATATCGGCCTGGACCTGCGCGTAGGTCGCAACGATGTCAAAGACCCGGCTTTCTGGTCCGCCAGCGGCGACAGCCGTAATGCCTACACCGAGTGGGAAGCCAAGTTGACCCGTGACTTCGTGGGTGTGACCTGGGGCCTTAGCTACATTGATACCAACCTGTCGAAAAGCGAATGCACGAGCTGGTACGGCTATGGTGATTTGTGCTCCGCCACGGTGGTTGCCAGTGCCAGCAAGGCGTTCTAAGCGTTAAAAGCCCTGCCAGTGAGTTAACAGGAACCCAGGGTCGAGTGATCAATTGTGGCGAGGGAGCTTGCTCCCGCTGGGCTGCGTAGCGGCCCAAAAATACTGACAACAATGCGATTTTGCGACTGCTGCGCAGTCGAGCGGGAGCAAGCTCCCTCGCCACAGGTTCGCGGTGTTTGTTGCCGCTGCTAGCCGGTGATTGGGTTTTGTGTCAGGCCTGGGATACGGCGTAATCGTTCATCGCGAGCAAGCTTTGCTCCTACAGCGGTGTGTTTTAGGCAAGCGTTGTTGGATTAGGTCTTTCTGCCATTTGGCACTATAGTTGATGCCAGATGACAGAGCGGCGGAGGCTGCCATGAGCGCCAAGAAGAAAGATGTTGTAGTCGATGAGGTTGTTAAAGATGCCAGCCAAAAAGGCAAGGTCAAGCCACGCGCCCCTAAGGCTGCAGTCACCGTCTTAAGTCATGGCGAGCATACGGCGATGGTGACAACGCCGGGTTCGAGTCGCGTGCCACCGATGGTTGCGGTCTTGCTTTCTGGAAAAACTAGCGATGATCGTATGGAGATTTACAGGGCTGTTAAACACGGTTTTCCGCTGCAGTCGGTGCTGGATATGATCGAAAACAGCACGGTGTATAAGCAATGTGGCGTGTTGTCGAAAATCGTTGGCGCGTCTGATCGTACGCTCGCGCGGCGACTGAAAACGCCCAATGAGGCTTTGACCGCGGAGCAAAGCACGCGAGCGCTCAACTATGCCGAGGTGTTGGAAAAGGCAACGGATGTGCTGGGTTCGCGTGAGCTCGCCGAGCAGTGGATAGTCAAACCTGCACGGGGCCTGGATGGTGAGATACCGATCGACCTGATTTCAAATTCGGTCGGGTATGAGTTGGTGACTGACTTTCTGACGCGTATTGAGTATGGGGTCTATTGATGGCCAAAGACCCTTTGAGCAGTGAGATTCATTTCTGGCGCCTTGATCCTGCTGAGTATGCTCCCACCTGGCATTTGGGCGTGGGGGCTGAAAAGGTGGGTGGGCGCTGGAACCCTAAAGGTATGGCCACGGTTTATGCAGCGCTGGACGCCTCTACGGCCATCCTTGAGGTGGCGGTGCATAAAGATTTCGATGCGCTGGATTGCAAGCCCCATTGTCTTACGCAGGCCCGGGTGTTGGACCCGTCCAGGATTTATGTGGTGCAGCCCGATAGCATTGCCAACCCTAATTGGCTGGTACCGGGTACTCCAAGTCGCAGCCAGCAACAGTTCGGCGCCGAGCTGTTGAGTCAGCATCCTTTTGTGCTGGTCCCTTCTAGTGTCTCGCGGCATAGCTGGAATTTGTTGATGAACCCGCAATTGGCTAGTGGGTTGTACGAGTTGGTGCTGCAAGAACCTTTTGCCCTTGATGGGCGGCTTAATAAGCCTTTGCCCTGAATACGATCCTGCCCTCTGGACCTGTGTCCGCCAAGTCGCCCTGTGGATCACGGCGCAAACGGTTGAGTTTCCAAAGGCCAAACAGGTCAGGCGCGAGCAGGCTGTGCCTCGCGATGCGGGGCACAGCCTTGCCAATACGAGACGGTCATCGATTCTATGTAAGCCCGAGAAACGACAGGATCACCAAGACAATCACAACTGCCCCGACGATGTAGATGATGTTGTTCATGAGTTCCACCTCTCAACCTGAATGGATTGCGAAACGTGGGTGTTACAAACACAAGGTACTGCACCTTTAATCTGGTTAGAAGATTCACCTCGCCCCCTTGAAGGGCAAGCTTTCAGCGCTTGATCAGGGAAATCTTGGTTCCTTCAATGCTGATCCCGGCCATTAACCCCTGCTGGTCGAAAATGAACGCGTAGGCATCGTGCTTCACTGTCGTGCTGGACAGATTCTTCGCCACCCCTTCATCAACCAATACAACGGTGGGCCCTACGCCGACTTCCCAACCCTTGGTTTTACGTAGATAGTCCACGGCTTTGTCGGTCATCAGGAACACCGCGTAGCCATACGACTGGGCGCCTGCCTGCAGTCCCCAGGACCCGGTTACGGAGTTGTAATAATTCTCTACTTGCGAACCCTTCATCAGCACGCCTTCGCCATAGCTGCCACCAAACACCAGGCCGGCCTTGATGATTTTCGGGAAGACCAGCACTGCTTTGGCTTTCTGCGAAATGTCTTTGGCAACGGGTGAGGCCTTGTAAAGCGTTTGCAACGCTTGCTTGGAGTCGGCATTCAGGTCCTCGGCGGTTGCCGCACCTGCATAGTTGAGGAGGCTCGCTGATGCTAACGATGCTGTCGCGAGGAAGATTGAGAGGAAGAAGCGCATTGACTGAGTCATTTTCGTACTCCGGTAAGGGAGCAGGGGATGGGAGCAGCAGTCAGCGCCTGCACCAGACAGGATCCGAACCTACTGAACGTTATCCGGCGCACCCTGATGTGTGTGAATTACAAAGCTTCGCTTTTGAATGAATCAAGCCCAAGGGCTTTGATCCGTTGCGATGCCGTCAGTTGGTTTGACCTCTGTGCAACGGCCGGGTTCGTTGTCAAAAGCTGCTTTTGGCCGATAGTTGCCCGTGCTCGGATGCGATACCAATTAGCCATCATATCCGTTAAAGTGTGCGCCGCCCGAGAGATGGATCCCGGGCAACATCTCATGGAGTTTTTCAGTGAAGTACCTCAGTAAAGTTGTCGCCGTTGCCCTGTTCGGTCTGGTTCTGGCGGGTTGCACCGGCACGCCGATGAACACCCAGCATTATGAAAGCAGCCAATACACCGTCCTGGGCCACAGCGAAGCGAGCGCCACTGGCCTGCTGCTGTTCGGCGTGATCCCGATCCAGCAGAACAACCGTTTTGTTCGCGCTCAGAACGCGGCGATCAAAGCCAAGGGCGGTGACGCGATGATCAACACCCAGGTGCAGGAAAACTGGTTCTGGGCCTGGGTCCTGACCGGTTACACCACTAAAATCTCTGGTGATGTGGTCAAGCTGAAGAACGTTCAGTAAGCGCAGAGTTCTGCCTGTTGACGCGAAAAAGCCCGGTTTAGCCGCATGCTGTTCACTTAAGAGAGTCTTGAATCGGAGAAACCTGTGGCGAGGGGATTTATCCCCGTTGGGTCGCGAAGCGGCCCCCAGCGTCCATTCAAGCAGACTGAGTCTCGCGGATTTACGACTGCTTCGCAGCCGAACGGGGTGGTGCGGCATTCCGATAAATCCCCTCGCCACAAATGTTGGGCTGGGGCTTAAGTGAACAGCATTACGGTTTAGCCGGGCTTTTTCGTTGCTGGAGTTTGGATAATCGCGACGCTCAAATCTGTAGCAGCTGGCGAAGCCTGCTGCTACAAGAATTGCGTAAGTCGCGAAGTCAGTGGCCTTGCGTCACGCTGGCGTTTTGCGCCACCCGGTTCCTTCCCGACCACTTCACTTGATGGGCAGATCCGACCGGACAAACTCAAACGCCCCATCCCTCTCGCACAGCCCTTCGAATGCCCTCCAGCAACATCGCAAATGCCGGGTTGTCATTGTTCTCGCGCCAGATCAAATGCAGCTCGCTCTGCACACCTTCGCCCAAATCGATATCGCGAAATACCACGTTCTTGAACACCACACTGGTGGCGCAGCGAGGCACCAGGGCCAGGCCCATGCCGGCGTTGACCAAGGCCAGGATGGTCAATGATGAACCGAGCCATTGCACGTATTCCGGAGCGACGCGGGCAGAGCGGAGCATGCCGGTCAGCAGTTCGTTGAACGGCGGGTAGGCGGCGTGGGAGTACATCAGGAAAGGCTGCGCATCGAGGTCTTTGACCGACACGGTTTCGGCGCTCGCCAGCCGATGACTGCTCGGCACCGCCAATACAAACGGTTCACGCACCAGGCATTCGGTGGCGTATCCCGGCTCCAGCAACGGCGCGCGAACGATGCCCAAATCGATACGCCGCGCACGCAGTGCTTCATGCTGCTGGTAGGTGTTCATCTCCATCAGGTCGATTTTCACATGCGGCTGTTTGAGCCTCGCCTCGGCGATGACCTTGGGCAGGAATTCATACACCGCGCTGCCGACGAAGCTGATGTTGACCGAGCCGATGTCGCCCTCGGCAAAACGGCGGGCGGTGACGGCGGCTTGCTGGGCGCGCTCCAGCAGGTTCTGCGCTTCGATGAAGAAGGCGCGGCCGGCGGCGGTCAGGGCGACGCTGCGGGTGGTGCGGGTGAACAGTTCGACACCCAGGTGATGTTCCAGCAGTTGAATCTGTCGACTGAGGGGCGGTTGGGTCATGTTCAACCGTTCGGCGGCACGGCGGAAATTAAGTTCAGTCGCCACCGTAGTGAAACAGCGCAGTTGAGTCAGTTCGAACATTGATCTAATCCAGGTATCAATCGAATGCCAAGTTAGATTAGACGGGATCAATACCTGCGTCCATCATCGGCCTGTCCCTAAAAAAACAATGATTGGGAGTTGCCCCTTGAATACCGTCCAGAGTCCGCCGGACCCGAATTTACTCGCCCGCGCTGCGGCCAAGGTGAAGCGCCATGTGCTGCCGCTGTTCGTGGTGATGTTCATCGTCAACTACATCGACCGGGTCAACATCGGCTTCGTGCGCAGCCACATGGAAACCGACCTCGGCATTGGCGCAGCCGCCTATGGCCTGGGCGCTGGGTTGTTCTTTATCGGTTACGCGATCTTCGAAGTCCCCTCCAACATGCTGCTGCAACGCTACGGCGCTCGTGCCTGGCTGACGCGCATCATGTTCACCTGGGGCGCGGCAGCAATGGCGATGGCGTTTGTGCGTGGCGAAACCAGCTTCTACGTGCTGCGTTTTGTCCTCGGTGCCGCCGAAGCAGGCTTCTTCCCCGGCATCATTTATTACTTCACCCAATGGCTGCCGTCGACCGAGCGCGGCAAGGCCATGGCGATTTTCCTCAGCGGTTCGGCCATTGCCTCGGTGATCTCCGGTCCCGTCTCCGGCGCGCTGTTGAATGTCAGCGGTTTCAGCCTGCATGGCTGGCAGTGGATGTTCCTGATTGAAGGCTTTGCCTCGATCGTGCTTTGCGGATTTGTCTGGTTCTGGCTGCAATCCCATCCGCGCGAGGCGAAATGGCTGAGTGCCGAAGAAAAGGACGCACTGGTTGACGCCATCGCCCTGGAACAACAGGCCCGCGAAGCCACACAGACGGTCAAGCCGTCGATGTTCAAGCTGCTGGCCGACAAGCAGATCGCGCTGTTCTGCTTCATCTACTTTTCCATCGCCCTGACCATCTACGGCGCCACGTTCTGGCTGCCGAGCATGATCAAGAAAATGGGCAACCTCGGCGACTTTCAGGTGGGCCTGTTCAACTCGATTCCGTGGATCATTTCGATCATCGCGATGTATGGCTTCGCCGCCATGGCCAGCAAATGGAAACACCAGCAAGCCTGGGTGGCCTTGACCCTGGTAATCGCCGCGTTCGGCATGTTCATGTCCACCACTGGCGGGCCGATCTTTGCCTTCGTCGCCATCTGTTTTGCCGCCATTGGTTTCAAGGCCGCCTCGGCATTGTTCTGGCCGATTCCGCAAGGCTATCTGGACGCTCGCATCGCCGCCGCCGTGATCGCGTTGATCAACTCCATCGGCAACCTCGGTGGCTTCGTTGCCCCGACGGCGTTCGGTTTCCTGGAGCAAAAAACTGGCTCCATCGAAGGTGGCCTCTACGGTTTGGCGGCCACGTCACTGGTCGCGGCCGTGGTGATTTTTTTCGCCCGCACGGCACCGCGCGGCGACGTCGCAACGTCTGAAAAATCCATCAGTCATCAAGCCTTGAGTTCAGGTTCAAAGGGAGCAGCCTCTTGAAAATCAAACGAGTCACCGTCACCCCCATCGCCTTCCGTGATCCGCCGCTGCTCAATGCCAGTGGTATCCACGAACCCTTTGCGCTGCGCTCGATCATCGAGATTGAAAGCGACAACGGCTACATTGGCCTGGGTGAAAGCTACGGCGACGCCCCGGCGCTGTTGATCCAGCAGCAACTGCAAGATCAACTGATCGGCCTCGATCCGTTCAACCTCAATCAACTGCGCCGCATCGTGCAGGCCACGGTGGCGGCGAACAAACCGGTGAGCATTGCCGGTGCGGAACTGGCGCCGGGCTCCCATGCCAGCAAAGCAGTGAGCAATGCGTATTCGGCGTTCGAAGTGGCGTTCCTGGATTTGCAGGCCCACTCGTTGAACGTGCCGTTGGTGGACTTGCTGGGCGGTGCGATTCGCGACGAGATTCCGTTCAGCGCCTACCTGTTCTTCAAGTACGCCCAGCACGTCGACTCACCCTACAAACCCGACAGTTGGGGCGAAGCCCTGAACGAAGAACAGATCGTCGCCCAGGCACGACGCATGATCGAGGCCAACGGTTTCAAGAGCATCAAGCTCAAGGCCGGCACGCTGCCGCCGGAGCACGAAGTGTCGTGCATCAAGGCGCTGAAAAAGGCGTTCCCCGGTTACCCGTTACGCATCGACCCGAACGGCAACTGGTCGCTGGAAACTTCGATTCGCATGGCCGAACTGCTGGGCGATGACCTGCAATATTACGAAGACCCGACGCCGGGCCTCGACGGCATGTCCGAACTGCACAAGCGCACCGGCCTGCCGCTGGCGACCAACATGGTGGTTACCGACTTCGATGAGTTCCGCCGCAGTGTCGCGTTGAACAGCGTGCAGATCGTCCTCGCCGACCACCACTACTGGGGCGGTCTGCGCGACACCCAGGCGCTGGCGAAAATGTGCGACACCTTTGGCCTTGGCGTATCCATGCATTCCAACTCGCACTTGGGCATCAGCCTGATGGCGATGGCGCATGTCGCCGCCGCGGTGCCCAATCTGGATTACGCCTGCGACACGCATTACCCGTGGCAGGAACCGGATGAAGAAGTGATCAAGGGCGGCAAAATCCCCATCGTCGATGGCTGCGTCAAGATCACCCGCGCGCCCGGGTTGGGCCTGGAGCTGGATCACGATCAACTGGGCAAGCTGCACGACCAGTACCTGTCTTGCGGCATTCGTCAGCGCGACGACGTGAAACAGATGCAGCGTTACAAGCCGGAGTGGAAGGCGGTCAAACCGCGGTTTTGAGTTCCGTCAGCAAACGCTCGATCTGCGCCAGCTCCCAGGTGCTGAGCAAACTGACCGGATCGGTGCCGTAACGTTGCCAACGCTCGAGCGCGCCTTCGCGACTGTCCGTAATACTGTTCACTTAAGCGCGGCGTCCACATTTGTGGCGAGGGGATTTATCCCCGTTGGGCTGCGAAGCGGCCCCAGCGTCTTTTCAGACAGACTAAGTTGTCTGGATTACGACTGCTTCGCAGCCGAACGGGGATAAATCCCCTCGCCACAGGTTCTAGCTCGACTGAAGAATGTCTTAAGTGAACAGCATTACGCGACGGTCTGCGGGCGTCGGGCAGGCTGACCTTCTTCTTCTCGAAGCTCACGGCTCATGTCGTTGCAGCTTTGCGACCAGTCTGTCAGCCACGTCGGCATTGGCGGCGACTGTTCTGCCAATCCCAGCTCCCGGGCGTACTCGCCGGGTGCAACCGTGCCTTTGGCAGAGCGGAACAGACCCCGCATCACCACGACGCCGACCACGCGTCCCTTGCTCACGAAGCGGTGCTCCATAAAGCTCCACTTGTTGTCCCAGCCGAGCATCCTGGTGTGAATCTCGAATGCTTCGAACAGTTTCAGCTCACGACGAAACTTGCCCCAGGTGTCCCCAACGATCGGCACGGCCTTATTGCGCAACGCCACCCGGAATGCACCGCTGCGCAACACGTAGTCCATGCGTCCTATATCGGCCAGGGTGAAATAGCGGCCATTGGTAACGTGCCGGTTGAGGTCGAGATCAAGTGGCCAGACGCGCATGTGGACGACGGTGGTGGCCAAGGCGTCAACCGGCTTGCGCCACGGACGACGAAACAGCATGAGGAAAAGTCGGAACCAGAGATTCATAAGTACGCCGATGATTGAATGACCGGTGCACTTTAGGGCGGAAGGATCGGGTAAGGTAGGTGCGCAAATGACTTTTTTCATGCGAAAAGCGCAATAGGATTATTTATGCACGTCACGCTTTTACTGGCGGATCAATGTTCCGCCGCCAGCGCCACGATGGCCCTGGAAGTGCTCAGCGCCGCCAACCTGTTCGCAGACACCGCCGGCGCGCCTTTCGAAGTGGTCATCGCCTCGCTTGATGGCGATGATGTCGCTGCGTGGGGAGGGCAGGCGTTGCGCGTGGACCTGTCCACCGCCGAGATCCCGCGAACCGATCTGGTGCTGATCCCCGGATTCCTCTTCACCCTGAAGGACGCCTTGCCGGCCTTTTCAGCGTATGGACCGTGGCTGCGTCAACAGCATGCGCAGGGTGCCGTGGTGGCGTCGATGTGCACGGCGGCGTTCATGCTGGCCGAAACGGGCCTGCTGGAGGGCGTTCGTGCCACCACGCACTGGGCCTTTGCCGACCTGTTTCGTCGTCGGTATGCCGAGGTCTGTCTGGAGGAGACGCAGATCCTCTGCGAGGACAATCGCGTGATCACTTGCGGGGGCGCGAGTGCCTCCATGGATCTTTTACTGCACCTTGTGCGCCGGTTCGCTTCACTGGAACTGGCGCAAAAGTGCGGCAAATACTTGTTGGTCGACGCTGTGCGCAGCGAGCAATCGGTGTACGTGATGTGGTCATTGCCGAAGAACCATGGGGATGGCGACATCCTGCGGGTTCAACACTGGCTGGAGGAACACTTCGAACAGCCGCTGCTGATTGATGAGGTCGCCCAGCGATTCGGGTTCGGCGTCAGGAACTTCAAAAGGCGTTTCAAGGAGGCCACCGGTTACACGCCGATTACCTACCTGCAAACCCTGCGTCTGGAGAAGGCCAAGCAGCTGCTTGAGTCCACCCGCATGACACTCGACAGCATCACTTACGCCGTGGGCTACGAAGACGGCAATTCGTTCCGTAGACTGTTCCGCCAACGAGTGGGTTTGCTGCCAGCGGCTTACAGGAAGAAGTTTCAAGCGGGTGCGAGTTGATTCGCTGGCGCCAAGCCACAGATGATTGGGAGCAGGACATGCAGAAAACCGCCGTACTCACCTTCGCCCTGATGCTCAATGCAGGGGTGTTCAGCGCACACGCACACGCGGCCGGCGATGCTGAGGCGGGTGCAACACTGTTCAAGCGGATATGCGGTGGCTGCCATCAGGTCGGGGAGTCGGCGCGCGGTTCATTCGGGCCGCAACTCAATGGCATTTTTGGACGCCCTTCGGGCAGCACCACGGATTACCAATACTCTGATGCGATGAAATCAGCCGGCATTGTCTGGACCCGCGAAACGCTGACCGCGTACCTCGAAGCGCCAAAAAAAGTGGTGCCCGGCACCCGCATGATTTTCTGGGGCCTCAGCGACCCGGAAAAGATCGACAACCTGTTGGCGTACCTTCAGACGTTTCAGCGGCGCTGAATCCCGGGGGACGACGGTCAACCAGTGGACGGGATTGGCGCGTGTAACACGCCAATCCCGGCCGTTCTATTGTTTACCAACTGGCAAGGGTGGGGTGCGAGGCGGGATCAATCGTTTTGTTCCGATCGACTCGAACGCCGAAGCCAGGCGCAGCAGCGTCGAATCGTCATAGGCACGACCGGCAAATGTCAGCCCGACGGGCATGCCGATGTCCGGCATGACACCCATCGGCACTGTGACCGTGGGAACGCCCAGGTGCCGGATAGCGAGGTTGCCGTTGGCGACCCAGATGCCGTTGCTCCACGCGATATCCGCAGACTTCGGATCGACATCGGCATTCGCCGGCCCCACGTCGGCCACCGTCGGAAACAGCACCGCATCGAGCCTCAACCGATCCATCCAGATCTCAAGATCGATCCGACGCGTCTGTTCAAGTCCGCGCAGTCCGTCGGGCAGCGTGGTGATCTGGTCCCACGGGGTAATGCCGCGTTCGGCCATCTTCACGTACTCGTCCATGCCTGCGGCAAGTTCGTCCTCCCGGTTGGGGAGCGTGCCCGGGTCGTGGGGGAAAATCAGCGGTCCGTCGACATCGGCGAGGCGGTTCAATTTGGGATCACCATTGGCCCGCAGAAAATCATCGAACGCCCACGCCGACAGATCCCACAATTCATGATGCAGGAACGCTTTGGACACCAGGCCCCGCGTAAATACGGTCGGCGCGCCCGGGCGATCACCTTCGCAATTGGAGACCAGCGGGAAATCGACCTCGATGACTTCGGCGCCAGCGGCTTCGAGTGCTTTGCGAGCCTCTTCCCAGAGCCCGATCACGGATGGGCGGGTGATGATTCGCCGCCCCGTCGGACCGCCAATGCCAGGCGCATCGCTGGTACCCGCTTCGGGATCCGCGTTGATGTACATGCGCGGCACGCCGAAGCGCTTTCCTGCCAGTGCATCGGACTTCACGGCCAACTCGGCATAGGAAGCGGGGCGCACCGAGGCGACACTTGGAATCGGCACCCAGGGTTGCATCCGCCACAGATCGCCACGGGTGTCGGGATCATCCGCCACCACCACGTCAAGGACCTCGAGCAGGTCGGCCATGGATCTGGCAAACGGCACGACAACGTCCATCGTCGGCGTCAACGGCCAGTTGCCGCGCACCGAAATGACCCCGCGCGAAGGCGTATAGGCACACAGACCATTGTTCGATGCAGGACCGCGCCCGCTCGACCAGGTTTCTTCCGCAAGACCGAATGCCGCGAAGCTGGCGGCCGTTGCCGTACCGGCGCCGTTCGATGAGCCCGAGGCGAAGGGGGCGGTGAGATAGTCAGCGTTGTACGGGCTTTCCGCACGACCATAGACCCCGCGCTGCATGCCGCCGTTTGCCATCGGCGGCATGTTGGTTTTGCCCAGGCAAATCGCGCCGGCAGCGCGAAGCCGTTCGATCGTGAACGCATCGCGATAGGCAATCAGGTTGGCGAAGGCGGGACTGCCGGAGGCGGCGGTGAGCCCCTTCACCAGGTAACTGTCCTTGGCCGTATAGGGAATGCCATCGAGCGGACCCAGCGTCTCGCCCTTGGCCCGACGAGCATCGGATGCCTGCGCCTCGTTCAGCGCCTCGGGGTTTCGAACCACTACCGCATTGAGGGCGGTGGGCGTGTCGGGTCCGTCATAGGCATCGATCCTGGCGAGATAGGCCTGGACCAGCTCAACCGCAGTGGTTCGACCCGATTCGAGCGCAGCCCGCAGTTCGGCAATGGAAACTTCGGTGACCTCGATCATGCTGTTACCACCGTCTGCTGATGGGCGACGCGATGAATGTTGGGCTCAGGGACATCACTAATCTCAAAATGGGTGTTCATCGGTGTTCTCGTTGCGCTGCTTTTCGCGCTCTATTTAACACCAAGCGGGGAACAGAGGCATCGTGCAAGGCGATGCAACGTCTTCAGGCTTTGCTGGCCGCCAGGTAAGCGCCAAGGCGTTGCCCCATTTGCTCGCCCAAGGCTTGCAGGCCACTCAAGGGACGGACCATCACCTCAAACTCAACGATTTTTCCTTGTTCGTTGAACCGGATCATGTCGATGCCCTTTAACGCTTTCCCGCTGACGTTGGCGCTGAACTCCAGGACGACGCTCAACCCGTCTGCGGTCGACAGTTCCCGGTGGTAGACAAAATTCTCAAATACCTCGATGACCGTGTTGAGAATCATCGATACCACGGCTGCACCCGGGTAAGGCGTGTGAGCCATCGGGGAGCGGAATATCGCCTGTGGGTCCAGCAAACCGGGCAAGGCACTCAAGTCCCCCTTGCTGATCATGTCGTGCCACTGGTTCAGGGATTCTGCGGCTTTGGGGTGCAGTTTCAGTTCAGACATTTCAGCTCCGATGGTTGGCCGTGAGACATTCAAGAGTGCCGCCAAGGCCGACTTGCGACCCTGCGGGTGCACTAAAAGTAGCTCACAAAAAAAGAAGCCCGGCTGATCAGGCCAAATTCTGTTCACTTAAGACATTCTTCAGTCGAATAAGAACCTGTGGCGAGGGGATTTATCCCCGTTGGGCTGCGAAGCAGCCCCAGTGTCTTTTCAGACTAACTAAGTTGTCTGGATTACGACTTCTTCGCAGCCGAACGGGGATAAATCCCCTCGCCACAAATGTGGAGGCTCGCGCTTAAGTGAACAGCATTAGGCTGATCAGGCTGGGCTTCTTTTTAGAGACCGCTTTAAAGCTGCTCAGTCACTGACCAGCGACACACAGCTCCCCGGTGGCGCGTATCAGTGCCTGACCATGCAGACTGTCCTTGATCAGGCGGGATCGTTCTTTGGCTAGCCAGTCCGCGCATTGCGGGTCTTTGCGATAGGGCGCGAAGGCGGCGTATTGCTGCAACAGGCGGTTTTGCAACTCATCGAGCTGTGGCCGGATTTGATTGGCGAGGTCCGGCCGCGGCGTGTCAGGCGCCTTGCCGGCCGCTCGCCATTGGGCCACCAGCCCGTACTGCACCAGCTTGTTGGCTTCAATCTGTGCGGCGATCAATTCGGCTACTTCGTCCGGCTTCAGTTTGCGCTCGACGGCCAGCTTCCTGGCGTTGGCGATGACCTGCGCTTCCCGGGCACTGTCCTGGATCGGTTTGCCACTGTCCCACTTGGTCAGCGCCACAAGATCAGCAATGCTCAGGCGTTCGTTCAACGTCACCAGCAGCGGTTGCAAGCTATCGGGCGCCGGGGAGGGCGCACTGGCCTGTGCGCTGCTGGCGAATAAACCGAGGACGGCGCAGATCAGCAGTTGCGGTACATGTGGGGAGCGGGGCATCGGCAAACCTCATTGGGAACGGGACTCACAATCAGGTGTTATGTATCACAGGTGCGGCGGAGGCATTAAGCAGGGATCGATTTATTTTGTGCACGAAAAAGCCCGGCTTGTCAGGCCCAATGCTGTTCACTTAAGACATTCTTCAGTCGAACAAGAACCTGTGGCGAGGGGATTTAGCGAAACGTCGCACCGCCCCGTTGGGCTGCGAAGCGGCCCCAGTGTCTTTTCAGATTGACTAAGTTGTCTGGATTACGACTGCTTCGCAGCCGAACGGGGATAAATTCCCTCGCCACAAATGTGGACACTCGCGCTTAAGTGAACAGCATTAGGCTTGTCAGGCCGGGCTTTTCGTTGAGTGCTTCGGTAAAGCTATTCATTTATGCAGCGCGGTTTTCGATCAGACGGTCGGAACCACCTTCAGCGACGCGGTTTTCGATCAGACGGTCCGAGCCACCTTCAGCGACGCGGTTCTCGATCAGACGGTCGGAACCACCTTCGGCGACGCGGTTTTCGATCAGACGATCCGAACCACCTTCAGCGACGCGGTTCTCGATCAGACGATCGGAGCCACCTTCAGCGACGCGGTTTTCGATCAGACGATCCGAACCACCTTCAGCCACACGACTTTCAATCAGTCGATCCGAGCCGCCTTCAGCGACAACCGGGTGAACAGAAGTAGCGGCGAAAGCGTTAACTGCAAAAACCGAGAAAGCGATGCTGAGAAGGATTTGGCGTTTCATGATGGTGTGCTCCGGGGTGTAGTTGTTGGGTCTGGAGCTGATGTTACGCCGCGGATTTTTTATGAGAACTTCATTGAGGTGATGGTGACTATCGACGCTGGCAATGATCCTCCTGTCGTCGGTTCTAGCGCTCAGCCAGAACAGCGGGGGTATGCTGGACCTCTTGAACTGTTGAGGCTCTCCAGGGGTTTGCGTAGAAGCGCGATTTCCAGTCCGGTTTTGAATACCTGTCGCGCTGAAAAACGTTTTTACACAGCCTCGGCCAGAAGCGGTCAGCCGCTCCCCAACACTACATTCACCACGTTTAACTAAGCCCGACGTTAGGTTACTAACTTCCTATGTCCTCCAGCAGCCAGGAACCCAGCAGGTGAGTGAGGCGATCTGGCATGGTTGTCAGGGTAGTAGAGCTGTCGATCAAACTGGACAGCTGCCGCAACCGACGACGCACATACTCTCACTGGGGTAGCGCCACGTTCGCACGAAACCAATGCTGCTGAATACGTAGCGTTGCTTAAGGCGTCATAACCCCGCATTGGCCAACGACACGAACACTGTGGTGTACGTGCCTGGTCACATCTCGCTACGACGTGGTTCGCGCTCATAAAAAACCAGAACGCATCGCTGAATGAACTCACACCCTCATCCCGATTTCTGTTTTTGTCTAGCGCCCCCATGCACCCATTTCAGGTCGCCCCCCCAAGAGGCAACCTTCCACATTTTCTATGGAAAGGGCTTCGAGCAGCACCTGCTCCAGGATGGCAAAAAAACATTTAATGTGAGCCTGTTTCAATGCCTGAGGCCGGGTCACCAGATAGACTTCCATATCTGGAAGTTGGAGATCCGGGAACAGCTCGATCAGGTCCTTCGCCAGAATACGGGGCAGTACCGCCACACCCATTCCTCGCCTCACCGATTCGAGCTGAACCGCGAACGAATTCACGCTGATCTGCGCGCGTTCCAGACCCGCGGCCTTTGCCGCACGCATTTGCGGCAACATGTCCAGCGGAGGAAGCAAGGCAATATTAACCGCAGTGGCCGGAGTCACCCCTGGATACCGTTTCAGATAACCTGCATCGGCGAAGACACCGTAAGCGAGCCTGCCTATTGGTCGATAAATCAGCGACGGTTCGCCTAGATGAGCTGTGCGTACAGCAATGTCTGCCACGCCGCGGACAATCTTGTGAAAGTCGGCTGTTGCCATCAACTCCACCGAGCAACGCGGGTGAAGAGAGGTGAAGCGACTCGCAGCCTCCAGCACGCAAGACGAAAATCCCTCTCCTGCACTGACCAGGACACTGCCAAATAGCTCTGTGTGTAGCCCGGACATGTCAGTAACGGTTTGACGCCTCAAGCCCGCCTCCGCCGCTAGGGCAACTTCCACGAGGGATTGGCCGCGCGAGGTCAACCAGCATCCTTCAACGCCCCGCTCGACGAGTAGCTCGCCCAGGGCGTTCTCAAGTTGGGTCAACCGGCGGGACACAGTAGACGCCGCAATACCCAGCATCTGGCCAGCTTGAAGAAAGCTGCCACGCCGCGAGACTGCCAACAACAGACGAAGATCGTCCCAATTTGCTTGCAACGCCATGCGTCATATCCTCCCTGGTCTGCATATGTGCAAATCCATTATGCAGTAGTCGCTGTTTTTCGGGAGAGGCCTCAAAGGTATATCTACAAGCCCTCGAAGACGAATGGAATGGACTGTATGACTATTGGCCCCAACGACTATGCGGAACGCGCCGCCAGTGCCTTCAATCGCCGTGATGTGGAGGCGATGCTTGCGCTGGTTGACGAAGACTTCATCTACCTCGACAGCATGGGGATACAAACCGGTCGCGAAGCCATGCGTAAACGAGAGATCGCATTGCTCGAAGCGCTCCCCGATGCCCAAGTGATTTTCAGCCCATTCGCCGTCGGTAACGATCGTTTGGTGCTGACAGCCTTCCTGACCGGCACATTCGCCGCACCCTTGGTGCTACCAGGCCGGGTGATTCCACCTCATGGACGCCATATTACCGCGCACTACGCCGCACACTTCACCTTCAGAGACGGGCTGGCCATCCGTGAAGAGGCCTTCTTCGACAGTGCGGTGCTGATGCCGTTAGCCTATCCAGCGGAGGGTTGAGCCATGCACAGCGCATTCGTTACCGGCGCAACCGGCTTGTTGGGCAACAACCTGGTGCGTGAATTGGTCGCTCGTGGCTACGCGGTCAAAACACTGGTCCGTTCAAGAGCCAAAGGTGAACAGCAGTTCAACAATTTGCCGGGTGTGGAACTGGTCGTTGGGGACATGGCCGATGTCGATGCATTCGCAGCGTCGCTGCAAGGCTGCGATACGGTGTTTCACACCGCGGCGTTCTTTCGCGACAACTACAAGGGCGGCAGCCACTGGAAGGAACTCGAAAAGATTAATGTGTCTGGTACGCGGCGCCTACTAAACCAGGCCTACCGCGCCGGTATACGACGGTTCATCCATACGTCTTCCATTGCTGTGCTCGACGGCGCACCTGGCACGTCCATCGATGAGACATGTCTGCGGGCCGATGCCGATGCGGATGACTACTACCGTAGCAAGATTCTCGCCGACCGTGCCGTCTTGTCGTTCCTGGAGGTCCATCCCGAGATGCATGCCTGCATGGTCCTGCCTGGCTGGATGTGGGGCCCAGCCGACATGGGCCCCACCTCCTCGGGACAGTTGGTTAACGATGTCGTGCTCGGCAAACTGCCCGGACTGATCCCCGGTAGTTTCTCCGTTGTCGATGCCCGCGATGTGGCATTGGCGCTGATTGCCGCAGCCAA
This sequence comes from Pseudomonas sp. PDM10, assembly GCF_014852295.1. Lineage (NCBI taxonomy): Bacteria > Pseudomonadati > Pseudomonadota > Gammaproteobacteria > Pseudomonadales > Pseudomonadaceae > Pseudomonas > Pseudomonas sp. PDM10. The sequence continues at coordinate 423,293 of NZ_JACVBJ010000007.1, forward strand.
ACATGGGCGGCGAGGTGAGCGCTATCTCGCGGCGGGCCGGCATATGACAATGCGTGAGCTGGTGCCTATGCTTGGACGTATAGCGGGCGTCAAGACCCCCGTTCGACAACTACCGCTCCCCTTTCTATACATGTTGGCGGCTGTGCAGGAGATGTATGCGCGTATTACCAGCAAGCCCATTCTGCTGAGCATGGCCACGTTGCGCCTGTTGGTACGAGAGAAGGACCGCACCTGTTTCAACCACAGCAAGAGTGAACAGGAGCTTGGCCTGAGTTTCCGGCCGCTAGAGCTGACAATCACCGACACGGTGGCGTGGTACCGCGATCACGATTGGTTTGAGAGTCACACCTTAAGTTCCCGGAACCGCACTCCTTCCACATTGACCGCACACCTGAACAAGGACGTAAACATACCGTGAGGAGGGAAATAATCCTGATGCGTCACGGCCAGCCAAAACTGGTCGCAACCGACAAAATGTCAGCGCTCGATATGAAAGACTGGATCGAGCAATACAACCGGTCCGAAATTACCAACCAACCCGTCCCGGATGCCAGCATGCAGCTCGCCGCAACCGCCAAGGTGATTGTCTCAAGCCGCGCGCCTCGTGCGCTGACCTCCGTCCAGGCTCTTGGCCTGAAGCCCGCCCTTGTCGACGCGCTTTTCTGTGAAGCGCAACTGCCTTATGGTCACTGGAAACTGCCACGGCTATCGTCGTTTACCTGGGCATTTATCCTTCGAGTCTTATGGTTGTGCGGTTACTCACGTAACGTCGAATCCGCCGGAACTGCGAGGATGCGCGCCAGCACGGCAGCTCGACGACTTCAGTCCCTTGCCAACGAAGGACCGGTTCTGCTGCTCGGTCATGGCTTTATGAATCGAATGATCGCCAAACAACTGATGGCCGATGGATGGGTTCGCCAAAAACGTAACGGCAGCCAGTATTGGAGTGCGACGGTGTATCAATATAGCGGTGTTTAAAAGTGCCATCTGGCGCGGAGATTAACGAAGGGAAAGTTCAGGTTGGTCGTTCGTTTGTAGGGACCTCTTTGGGACGCGAAAACCACGTTTTTCTACTCGCTCGGCGCCGTACAAAGACGGGGGGCTTGGAGTGTAGGTTGGCGATTTGTCTCGCTGGACAGATACCTATTGCGGTTGGTGGCGACAGGCAGAAAGCGGCCAGAAGCGGTCGGTGATCCAAATAAATCTGCCCCCGTTTTCTTAACCGCATGAGATGAGCGTTGCACCTTTGATTTAGAGATGTATCGAATCGGCGTTGGCAATAAATCAGGACACTTTTGAGAGGCAAGCCCTGCAGTCCGGCGTGACTACTTAAAGCCCCGTTGACGAGCAAGAATGGTGAGTGTGCAGCGATTTTCGCCCAAGGGGCCGCTATGCTGATGATTCTCCGCTCGCACCCTGGCCGTGGGCCAGGAGGCTATTCAGGGCGCTCATGGAATGCAGCAAAAACATCCGCCATAAAATCCATGAAAACGATGGCTCGCTGGGGCAGCAGCCGATTCGCTAAATATACGATTTGGATCGGGACGGGTGGCGCCACGTATTCGTTAAGCAGCAATTGAAGATTGCCACTTCTCAGCCCTTCCTCATAAAGCCATTGAGGCCCCTGCGCGATTCCCAATCCTGCATTCACGTACTCACGTATCGCCTCAGGCGAGTTGACACGCAGTCGTCCGGAGATCGGGACATCAGTATCCTTAAACCGCCAGTTGGTTCCAGTGGATAGGAGGGTATAAATGAGGCAGTCGTGTTCCTTCAGGTCATCAGGCGAAGAGGGAGAGCCACGTTTCTCTAGGTACGCACGGCTGGCAACGCACACACGCTCGAACCACGCTAGTGGCCGGGCTCGCATTGCACTGTCCTCCAGGTGCCCAATACGAATCGCGAGTTCTGCCCCCTCGTCGACTAAATTGACGTAGCGATCATTGATTTGAAGATCGAGCGACAGTTCGGGATAACGCCCTAGAAAGCTCGCGACGTGCGGTACGATGAAGGTGTGAGCCAATGCGGTCGGGCAAGCGACGCGCAGTAATCCAGACGGCGCTACGTTCCCTCTCAGTGAGGACTCTGACTGTTCCACTGAGTCCAGAATACGCCGCGCATCTGCGTAGTACCGTTCACCCTCGGGCGTGAGCATCAGCTTTCGTGTGGATCGGTGAAGCAGCCTGGTTTGCAAATGGTCTTCAAGAGCAGCGACGTAACGACTGACGCTCGGTTGCCCTAGTCCTAGATCACGTCCCGCAGCAGAAAAACTACCTGTCTCGACAGCGCGTACAAAACAGCTCATCAGTAACAACCGGTCCATCACGCCCCTTTTCATGCGGATTTTGCATGAGATCTATTCTATTTGCCCATCTTATCAGCGTGCTGGCATGAATACATAGTTGCTCTCAGAAGGTCAGTCGTCCGGCTGGCCGCCCCAAAAGAGAGAAAATTTACATGTCCCGTTTACAAGGCAAGCGTACCCTCATCACTGGCGGTACAAGCGGCATCGGTCTGGAAACCGCCAAGCAATTTCTCGCCGAAGGCGCACGCGTGATCGTCACAGGTGTTAATCCTGAGTCCATGGCAAATGCTCAAGCTATTTTAGGTAGCGAAGTCCTGGTGCTGCGAGCCGACTCAGCTAGTGTCGCAGCCCAGAAGGAGCTGGCGCAGGCTGTTCAGTCTCATTACGGGCAGCTCGACGTTGCCTTCCTCAATGCTGGCGTATCCGTCTGGAAGCCAATCGAAGACTGGAACGAGGAGATGTTTGATCGCTCCTTCGACATCAATGTCAAAGGCCCTTACTTCCTCCTGCAAGCACTGCTGCCGGTCTTCTCAAACCCTGCATCGGTGGTTCTTAACACCTCGATCAGTGCGCACCTGGGCGCCGCGCGTTCATCCATTTATGCCGCAACAAAGGCGGCTTTTCTAAACATGTCGAAAACGCTCTCTAGCGAGCTTCTACCGCGTGGTGTTCGAGTAAATGCGGTCAGCCCTGGGCCGATCGACACGCCGCTGTACGACAAGGCGGGTATTCCCGATGCCTACCGCGAGCAGGTCAACAAAGATATTGCTGCGACTATCCCATTTGGCCGTTTTGGCACGCCTGAAGAAGTAGCTAAGGCGGTGGTGTACCTCGCGTCGGACGAGTCTCGTTGGACGTTGGGAACAGAAATTATTGTTGATGGTGGGCGCTCGCTTTAACGAGATAGGCACGCCTTCGAGTCTGTACATCCCGCTTCCTGCCCGGAAGCGGGAGTTGTCGAAATAACAGTGGGTATTCAAATGTCGCAATCACAGCTCACGCTCGTTAGCCACGAGCTTTGTCCGTTTGTTCAGCGAGTGGCCATTTTACTCCTCGAAAAGCAGGTTCCATTTCAGCGCATTGATGTGGATCTGAAGGTCAGGCCCGACTGGTTTCTGGCCATGTCTCCAACGGGCAAAGTCCCACTTCTAAAGGTGCAAAAAGGCGACGAGGGTGCGAACGTGCTCTTTGAGAGCGTGGCAATCTATGAATTCATCGAAGAGGTGTATCCGGAGCCTGCTTTGCACCCGGAATATGCAATCACCCGTGCTCAACACCGTGCCTGGATCGAATTCGCCACTGCCATGCTCGCGGATGCGTGGGGATATTTGAATGCAGCGGATCAGCAGACAGCGCTTAGCAAATCAGCAGCGTTGAGAGGCAAACTAGAGCGATTCGAACTTGAAAAATCGGACGGTAATTACTTCGCTGGTGCGAAGCTCTGCATGGTGGATATAGCCGTTACTCCAGTTTTCCGCTACTTCGACATACTAGGGTTCGAACCAGGTCATCCATTGTTCGATGGACTTGTTCGCATTGCAGAGTGGCGTCATGCACTGGCCAATCGCGCTAGCGTTCAGGCTGCTGTCGCCGAGGATTATGCAGACCGGTTACGCAAACATCTGCTGGAGGTGAAGGCCATTTTAGTCAGATGAGTCATAAATATCAGTCCAGTGTCTCGTATGGCGGGACTTAGCCTGGTGCGATCGTGGAGCTGGGTCTCCTTTGTGAATTTGCAGGAGGCCCGCTTTCCTATTCTTCAGGAAAGTGCCTATACAACGGATAGTGATACTGAGCTTTCGTTGGCGCTCCATGTCCGCTTTTGGCCGATTCCAGTCTGTTGCGAAGGGCAGAAAACGACCCGAAGCAGACTGTGAGCACTGGCAAGAATCGGAGATCAGTAAACGTTTGGCGGCGTCTACAAACCCTAAGCGACTCACTTAGCCTATGTTCCCAATTCTTCACTGGACTGAAGATGGGGCTGTTAATCGATTAAATTAAGTATTTGCTCTGTTTAAGCTGCCCAGCGTAGTCCGGCGACGCTCAGCAGGATCATGCCGATCCAGACAAGTTTCCAGAGCGATACCGCATCACCCATCCAATACATTCCGACGATGGCTGTGCCGGCAGCGCCGATACCGGTCCAGACCGCATAGGCGGTTCCTACGGGCAGCACCCGCAACGCTATCGTCAACAAGCACAAACTGCCCGCCAACGTTACGATCGTGCCCAGCAGCAGCCATGGCCGTTCAAGACCGTTTGCAGATTTCAACCCGACTGCAAAGAAAATCTCCAGGAATCCGGCAACGATCAGCAGTAACCAAGATGTGTTGTAAGTCATTCGATGAAACCTGTGTGGGCAAAAAAAAGCGAGCCGGTTAAGGCTCGCCAAAGGGAGGTAAATGGTCAGCTGGCCAACAGTTTGCCGCTGAACAGGCTGATCAGGGTTTTCACCAACAACACGGTCAGTGCCACGGTGAGAAAAAGCAGAATTACAGCAGCGATTACCATTAGCACGGTGTTGTCCTGGGCATGTGCATATTTAAGCGCGGCATTGCTCAGGGCCGCGATGGGAAAGCTGATTGCCCACCATGAAGGGGCAAAGGGCACATCGCGACGGAACACTTTGAAGCTCAACACCACGAACAGAAACAGGCCGAAGTAGAACAATACGCTGGCAAACCGGTCGATCTCGCCGAACACGTTGGTGTATGCCAGGAAACCGACTTCAAAGGGGGCAATCAGGACCATCAGCGAAGGCACCATGCCTTTGGCCAACGTTGTCTCATGCACCAGCCGTGAAAAAATCCGGGTGAAGAAAACCAGTGCCAGTACCGCACCCACCGCGAGGGCAAACAGATTGAACTCAGTAGCCCAGACCATTGGTATGTGCGCACCGGTTACCGCGATATCGAGGGTGGCAACACCCGGAATCAGCCAGGCAGGTACGGCATTCAATGAATCCTGATTGCCCGACAACAGACGGGAAACCACGAGACCTGCGAGCAATACCGTCAGTGCGCTGCCCAGTATCCAGAGCGCCTGTCCGAGCAATTCGTTGTGGGGCGCCGCGACTGCCGAAAGCAGCAACAGCGCAATAGTGACGGTGCCAAAAAAGTTGCTCGCAATCGGATGGTTGAACTCGGCCTTTACCGCTCCTGGATGTTTTGCCCATTTGGTCAGGTAACCCAGGGTCAGCAGCACGAATACCATGCCGGCCAGCGCACCAATCGCTTCACCCAACACGCCGCCGACGCCGTAATACTGACCACTCAAGCGCCATGCCAGGCCCAGACCGGCCAGGCCCATGACTGAGCCGAACAGATTGACAGGCAGGTTTTTGATGGACGTCGTGCTGGTTTGTACCAATTGAGCAGCAGCGACGGTGGGGGTATATGCAGTGTTCATGGCAGTCTCCCGTTTGACTGAATTTGCTGTTGGAGCTATTTTCAGCCAAATAACTTTTGGCTGAAATAGTCATTAAACGACTTATTCAGCCAACGATTCGACGAGGACAGACATCATGCGCATAACCCTCTTGGCATTCCCCCGCGTGCAGCTGTTGGACGTCGTCGGACCTGCCGACGTCTTCGCCGAAGCAGCTAGACAACTGGGCAATCCACGCGCCTATCGGGTCGAAGTGATCGGTACTTGCAAGGGGGTGATCAAAGGCTCAAGCGGTTTAAAGCTTGGCATCGACGAAACCTTCGAAACTTATAAAGGCAAGATCGACACCTTGCTCGTGGCCGGCAGTCCACACATCGACGAAATTGCGCATGACCCTGCACTGCAAGATTGGCTACGTCGGCAGGCGAAATCCGTACGCCGGATCGGTTCGGTCTGTAGCGGTGCTTTTCTGCTGGCCGCCGCTGGCCTGCTCGACGGACGCCATGTCACCACTCACTGGAATTCCAGCGCAAAACTCGCGAAGGAACACCCGCAAACTCTTGTTGATCCGGACAGCATCTATATCAAGGATGGCAATGTCTACACCTCGGCGGGGGTCACGGCGGGCATGGACCTGGCTTTGGCGCTGGTCGAAGAAGACCATGGCAGAGACCTGGCGCTCAGCGTTGCCCGTGAAATGGTGATGTTCTTCAAACGGCCTGGTGGGCAATCGCAGTTCAGCGCGCAATTGGCGGCACAAACCGCCGAACGCAGCGTAATCAGAGACGTGCAGGATTATGTTGTGGAGCACCTGAAGTCCGACTTGAGCGTACCCACCCTGGCCGCTCGCGCCGGTATGAGCGAGCGCAACTTCGCCCGTACCTTTAAGGCCGAAGCTGGTTCGACCCCGGCCGAATTTGTCGAACTGGCGCGCATCGATGCGGCCAGACGGCTAATCGAAGACTCGGACGTATCACTCAAACGCTTGGCCGATACAGTCGGCTATGCCAATACGGATGGGTTCAGAAGGGCATTTATGCGGCGTCTCGGAGTGGGGCCAAGTGATTATCGAAAGCGTTTTTCATCGGTGTGATGTTACTTCAGCGTCCGCTGCTGGCCGATTGCAGTCTGTTGCGAAGGGCAGAAAACGGCCAGAAGCAAACCTTCGGCTATCGCTTCAACCCAAACATGGCCAGAGCGCCAAAACCGCGCATCCTGACGGTCTGATCCCGAGGAATTCGACCTGCCGCCCACCCACGAATGCGCAGTCGTCCAACTCAGCGATTCTTCAGCATTCTGCTAGGGCAAAGCGTCCCGCTTGGCGAAGATGCTTGCCATTTCCGCCGCGTTCTCGGTTCCCCAGGTGCACAGCGGCACAATCGCTTCAGCCAGGCTGCGACCGAGCGGGGTCAGCGCGTAGTCCACGCGAGGTGGCACTTCCTTGTAGTCGGTCCGCGTCAGCACGTGATCGGCTTCCAGATCCTTCAATTGCTGGATCAGCACTTTGTCGCTGACGCCCGGGATCAAACGCTTGAGCTCGCCGTAGCGCTTCGGGCCGCCGCGCAGGAAAAACAAGACCAGCGGTTTCCACTTGCCTGAGATGATGCGCAGCGTGGCGTTGAGCCCGCAACCGGTGTCACAGATTTCAGAAGTCGTCGTCATTTTTTGATACTTACCAAAAGGTGCATACTTGTCCTTAGGTTATCAGCGATGCATCCTCGTCTCAAGCAAGCAATTCCCTGCTTGGGTACAACTCCAACGAAGGATGCACGACATGACCCGACTGAATGGAAAGACCGCTGTCATTACCGGTGGCGCTACCGGCATCGGCCGCGCCGCCGCAAAACGCTTCATCGAGGAGGGCGCCTTCGTCTTCATCTTCGGTCGCCGGCAGGAAGCGCTCGATGCCGCTGTAGCCGAACTCGGGCCCAATGCCCGCGCGGTGAAGGGCTCTGTCTCCGATCTGGCCGACCTAGACCGACTTTACGCGGCGGTGAAGGCCGAGCGCGGAACCCTCGACATCGTCTTCGCCAATGCCGGGGCGGGAAGTCAGCTTGCGCTCGGCAAGATCACCGCCGAGCACATTGACGAAACCTTCGACACCAACGTGAAGGGGACGATCTTCACAGTCCAGAAGGCGCTGCCGCTGATGGGGCAGGGCGGTTCGATCATCCTGACCGGGTCGAGCGCCGGCACCACGGGCGCCCCGGGAATGAGCGCCTACAGCGCGAGTAAGGCGGCAGTGCGCAACCTTGCGCGGACCTGGGCGGAGGACCTGAAAGGCACGGGCATCCGGGTAAACGTGCTGTCGCCCGGGGCGACGGCGACCGAACTCGCGAAGGAAGCGCTGGGCGAGGAGGGCCAGAAGGCCTACGCCGCGATGACCCCGCTTCAGCGCATGGCTGATCCGGCGGAGATCGGGGCCGTGGCCGCCTTTCTCGCGTCGCCGGACAGTAGCTTCATGACCGCCAGCGAAGTCGCCGTTGACGGCGGTCTTGCGCAACTCTGACGCCCTGCGCCCAGGCGCTCCATTGGATTATTCGGAGCGCCGTAGAACTCGGTAAACCTCAGGAGAATATATGAGCTACGCAATTATCGGCTTCGGCAATATCGGCCAGGCCCTGGCCAAGGCGTTTGCCCGCAATGGCATCGAAGTATCCGTCGCAACCACGCGCGACCCGCAAAGCTTTGCTTCCGCCACGGCCGCCATCGGCCCCCAGATCATTCCCAAGAAACTGGCGGACGCGGTCAAGGCGGACATCGTCTTTCTGGCTGTCCGTTTCGAGTCGCACCTTGATGTCGCGAAGGTGCTGCCGACCTGGAAGGGAAAGACCATCATCGACGTGACCAATGCCTACGGCGTGTCCCCTGAGGAACTGGGAGGAGAGCCTTCTTCCAGGGTCGTCGCGCAGGCCTTTACTGGTGCACGGCTGGTCAAAGGCTTCAACCATTTGGGCGCCGCCGTCCTTGGCCAGGATCCGGCTGTACAGGGTGGCAGGAGAGTCGTGTTCCTGGCGAGCGACGATGACGGCGCCGCAGCGGAGATTGGTGCGCTTGCAGAAAATCTCGGTTTCTCGCCGATCAAACTGGGCGGGCTTTCGGAAGGTGGACTGCTTGTGCAGGCGCGCGGAAATAGTTGGGGTCAACTGATCTTCAAGGACTTGGTCAAGTTCGACTGATGGACACGCAAGCACTGGCGCGGGCCTCAAGGATGGTCGCGAACGCCAGGCGCTAAGTACCGAGACGGCCCACAAAAAGGTTGATGCATTGATCTTGGGCCTGGCGCCACTCGACGTTGCCTTGGCTGCGCTGATGCAGAGGCTTGTCCTCCCTCAAGCGTCCTGCAGGCGGTGGTGTGTGCACCTGGTTTGTGCGCCGTGACAGGGCGCGTTTGCCGCTTTGTTCATCCCCCGCTCTCAGGAAAGATGCACCCGCCATTGCGGACCAGCGCCTTCACTTCCTCACTCACCTGCATGGGGTTTTGACTTAATCGAGCAACAAACTCCTCGCGGCGCCGCACGTACGACTTCGAATCATGCTTTGCGCTCCAGAGCACAATGCTGATCACAATCGGAATGAGGTCCAGGCCCTTCTCGGTCAACGTGTAAAAGTCCTTGCGCCTGTCATCGGGGCTGGGCGCTTTCGAGAGAATCCCTTGCGCCTCAAGAAAGGCCAGTCGGGAAGCAAGAACATTGGTCGCGATTCCCTCTTCCGATTTCAGGAACTGGCCATACGTCTTCTTACCCACAAAAACGATGTCGCGAATGATCAAGAGCGACCATCGGTCGCCGAAAATCTCCAGGCCGTAGTTCACCGCGCAATGGGACCGAACGTCTTCTTTAGATGGTGTTTTCATGGCGAGATCTTAGCATCGCTTGCATGTTGCAAGTAAAACTCAGTTGATCACTTGCTTTTTGCAAGTGAAGCGACCAGCATGGATCGTACGTTGAATGAGTTCGCCGGATCGCCTCGGACTGTGCCCGATGGACACCGGGCCGCTGCTCAAGGCGCGAACGCTGGAGCATGCCTGCCTGCTTTCGCTGGGCCTCATTGCACACTTCGTCAAGCACACCAACTTCTCGATCGGCGTCAGCCATCTCGGCTGAGCGTTCTCGTATCACCATTTCTCGCATCACATCACGCCTATGGAGTCATAACATGCACGTTTTAGTCACTGGCGGAACCGGCCATATCGGTTCGTACATCATCCCTGAGCTCATCGCCGCCGGCCACGAGGTCACCGGCCTGGCCCGGTCCGACAAGTCCGCGGCTGCGCTGACCGCACTCGGCGCCAAGGTGCGTCGCGGGGATATTTCCGACCTCGAGGGGCTTAAGGCGGCAGCGTCGGAGTCAGACGGCGTTATCCACGTTGCGCACCGGCAAGACCTGCTTTCCACTGGCGGGATCGACGCCGTGGCCGCTGCGGAACTCCAGATCATGCTTGCGTACGGCGAAGCGCTGGCTGGAAGCGGCAAGCCGCTGGTCGTGTCGGGGAGCATCGGCGCGCCGGGTTGGGAAAACCTGGGCCGACCAGCCACCGAGGAAGACCCGTCACTTCCCGGTGGCGATGCGTACAAGGGGACCTTGCGGGTTCGCAACGTCGTCGAAACCACCGTGATCGGCCTCGCAGAGCGCGGCGTGCGGTCGTCGATCGTGCGGATTCCTACGATCGCGCACAGCACGACCGACGTCGCCTTCCTTCCATTGTTGATCGGGCTGGCGAAGGAAAAGGGCGTGATCGGTTACCCGGGAGAAGGCGCGAACCTGTGGCCGGCCGTGCACGCCCGTGACCTCGCCATCTTGTTCCGCCTGGCGCTGGAGAAGGGTGAGGCTGGCAAATATTGGCACGGGGTCGAGAGTGAGGGCATCCGGTTCCGTGAGATCGCCGAGGCCATTGGCAGCCGTCTGGGCGTGCCGGCCGTGAGTATTCCCGCGGACGTCCTGATGCTGCCGGGATACTTCGGGTTCCTCGCGAATCTGGTCACGCTGGACCTCCCGGCGTCCAACCTGATCACCCGCCAGACCCTCGGTTGGGAGCCTGTTCAGCCCGGCCTGTTCGAGGACCTGGACAACGGCCACTACTTCCCGGCCGCCTGAGTTGAGGAGGGCGCCGGGCGCAACGGGCCCGGCGGACAGCATGTCGCGATGCGTGATCCGTTCGGGTAACGATGCTGTCGACCCGGGGATGGCATGAGGAATGACGCACGCAGCTCGGCGCACACGGGATATCAATCGTGGGATGCCGTTGAGACAACGAGCAATACTCCAATTCACGAGAAAACTGCACATGAGCACTATCAGCATCATCGGTTCAGGAGGCATGGCCGCGGCGATCGCCGGTCGTACTGCCAAAGCTGGATACACCGTTGAGGTGGTCAGCCGCGACCCCGCCAAGGCGCAGGCACTGGCCGACAAGCTCGCAGCCGGAGCGACCACCGGGACGTACGGGGCCACTCCGGCCGGCGACATCGTCATCCTCGCCGTGCCGTACACCGGTGCGGCGTCGGTGGTGGCCGATTACGGGGACGCGCTCGACGGCAAGGTGATCATCGACATCACCAACACGGCCTCCCCGGACCTCACGGGCCTCGTCTCTCCCGCCGGCAGTTCTGGTGCGCAGGAGATCGCCAAGATCGCCCCCGCCAGCGCGCATGTCGTGAAAGCGTTCAACACCCTCTTCGGCCACGTCCTTGCTAAGGGCGGGCGCCTCGACGCGTTCATCGCCGCCGACGATCCGGAGGCCAAGGCGCGCGTCTCGACGTTCATCGAGAGTCTCGGGCTGCGCCCGTTGGATGTCGGCGGCCTGCACATGGCCCAGACGCTCGAGGCGCTCGGCCTGATGATGATCGGCCTGGCGAAAAACGGCGCCGGCACTTGGGACATCGCCTTGAACGTCGATATCGACTGAATCCCCGATACCGTCAGGTCCATTGCGTCGCGATCTGAAGAGATTTCTATGAACGTGCAACCGCCAATGGGCGGTGCCTGGACGGAAGCAACCTACCGGCTATGAGCAACCGCAGCCAGTTGCTCAGTATCCACACGAACAAAAACGGAGTCTCCAATAGCCGTCAGCACATCCCCCGCATAGACCTCACAGATGACGCGAGTTTTGCGTCCGACCTCACCTTCGACTTTCGCGCGCAGGGTCAGTGGGACACCCATCGGTGTCGGTTTGATGAACTTGATGCCGAGGTTGCCGGTGACGCAATTGATGCGCGGGAGACTCCCGACTTCGCGGTGTTCCGCGCGGTAGTGATAAGCCATCGCCGTCCAGTTTGAATGGCAGTCAACCAGCATCGCTATCAGCCCGCCGTAAACCAGATCCGGCCAGCCGCAATACTTGGCATCGGGCATGTGTTCGGCCATGACATGCACGCCGTCTTCATGCCAGACGCTCTTGATGTGAAGCCCGTGGGGATTACTGCTGCCGCAGCCATAACAAACGCCTTCAGGTGCGGCGGAGTCTTGCAGGGAGGTGTCGAGCCTGGACATACCGTGGTCATCCTCAGAAATGTGAACCAAACCGTCGGATCTTAACGCTGCAATCGGACGCGGTCACTCGGGCAAGCCGGCCAGCCGCAGTCCCTCTGCGAGCCGCGCGAGATCCTCGGGCCGTTGGATGGGCAGCCAGTCCTTCAGGTTGGAGACGTGCAACGAGGGTTCCAGCTCGTGCAGGCGCTGTATCGCCTGCTTCGCTTTGTCCATTTGCCCGGTGAGTGCATGACTGGCCGCCATCAGGGCAACCGAGGGCAGGAGGGTGGGCAGGTTCCCCAGCGCTTTCTCCGCCCAGGCCGAAGCGACGTCGAAGCGCCCGGCGAAGAAATACGCGAGCGCCATTCCCACCTGCATCCTGAACATTTCCGGATCCAGCGGACTCAAGCGAACGGCATGGCTCAAATGCTCGATCGCTTCGTCTGTTTCACCGCGCAGTGCACGCAGGACACCGCCCAGGTACCAGGCGGGAGCGAGGTTGGGATTGAGCAGGCGTGCCCTGTCGAGCAGGGCAATGCCGCCATCGACATCGCCGGCAAGATGGGCAAGCGCATGTCCGCCTCGCGTCAGCGCCACGGCATCATCTCGGCCGAGCGACACCGCCAGCCGCGCAAGCCGTATGCCTTCGGCGATCTCTCGAGTCCGATCACTCATCCAGCCATTTAACTTGCGCCAGAAGTGACACCAGGCTGCCATGCCATAGGCCGATGCAAATTCCGGGTCGAGCTCGATGGCCTTGTAGAACAACGGCAGTGCTATATCGACGGCTTCCCGGGTGCCGCTGTGCAGTTTCGCCATGCCGCGCAGGTAATAGTCGTAGGCGTCCAGGCTTTCCGTCGGTTTGCGCTTGGCGCGCTCGATTTCCGCCCGTTCCAGCTGCGGCGAGATGGCGCCGACGACGCTTTCGGCGATTTGATCCTGCAGTTCAAAGATGTCGTCGAGCTGACCTTCAAAGCGCTCCGCCCAGATGTGCGTCCCGTTTGTTGCGTCGATGAGCTGCCCGGTGATGCGTACTTTGTTTCCGGACTTGCGCACGCTGCCTTCCAGCACGTAGCGCACGCCGAGTTCCTGGCCGACGCCTTTGACGTCCACCGCACGGCCCTTGTAGGTGAAGCTCGAATTGCGGGCGATGACGAACAGCCAGCGGATTCGCGACAGGGCGGCGATGATGTCCTCGACCATGCCGTCGGCGAAATACTCCTGCTCCGGGTCGCCGCTCAGGTTGTGGAAGGGCAGGACGGTAATGGAGGGTTTGTCCGGGAGGACAAGCGAGGAGGGCGGTGTTGGCGTCGGGTCCACGGAAGCAGTTTCGCCGGTGCCAGGCCCGTCAGGCTGTCGGCCTCCGTCGATCTCGTCGACCTTGATCTCGCCTACAAAGCGGTAGCCCTTGCGAGCGACTGTGCGCACCAGTCGCTGTTCCTCGCCGCTATCGCCGATGGCCTTGCGTACCGCATTGATGTGGCTGGTGATCGTCGATTCCGAGACGATCCGGCCGTTCCATACCGCCTTGAGCAGGTCGTCCTTGCTGACGACGCGATCACGGTTGCTGATGAGCTGCAGCAATAGATCGAAGGCCTGTGGCCCGACGGCCACGACTTGACCGCGCAAGGTCAGTTCCCGGCGCTCCTGATCGAGCACGTAGTCTTCAAACACGAATGGCAAGGCGGATATCCCCTGGTCGAGCGCCCTCGACTCCGTGTCCGAGCTGGCGATTAGTACGAGGTGTCGATAATACGGCAGCGTTTGATCCGCTGCACCGTCCGCAGGGGATGCCCGTCGCCTGCCTGTTCCCTGGACGAAAAACCAAGCTTGCCTGAAGACAAACTCAAGGCCGACACAAGGACTTCCCTCACACGCGCAGGCACTCTCTTTCTACATCGACAGCAATGGTTGCTGCCGAGAAGCGTAGGAGAGACCCCCATGAAGATCGTCGTCATCGGAGGCACCGGCCTCATTGGATCGAAACTTGTGCAGAACCTCCGCGAGCGCGGCCATGACGTGCTCGCCGCCTCCCCCAGTACGGGCGTGAACAGCATCACCCGCGAGGGCCTGGCCCAAGCAATGGATGGCGCTGAGGTGGTCGTCGACGTGGCGAACGCGCCGTCGTGGGAAGACCAGGCCGTCCTCGATTTCTTCGAAACGTCGAGCCGTAACCTGTTGGCTGCGGAAGCTGCGGCCGGTGTTCGTCATCACGTTGCCCTGTCGATCGTCGGTAGCGAACGGCTTCCCGAGAACGGCTATTTTCGGGCCAAGGTCGCGCAGGAAAACCTTATCAAGGCGTCCGGCATTCCTTACACCCTCCTGCGTGCCACGCAGTTCTTCGAATTTGTTGGCGGCATTGTCCAGTCGTTCGCCGTTGGCGAGGAGATTCGCATTTCGCCAGCGCTGATCCAGCCGATAGCGGCCGTCGACGTGGTGGCGGCGCTGACCGATGTCGCGCTGGCAGCGCCGGTCAATGGCACGGTCGAAGTCGCAGGTCCTGAAGCCATGCCCCTCGACGATCTGGCCAGGCGCTTTCTGCGGGTAAACCAGGACAACCGTAAGGTCGTGCCGGACGTGAACGCGCGCTACTTCGGCGATGTGCTCGACGATCAATCGCTGACCGCCGGCAAGAACGCGCGCCTGGGCGCGATCCGCTTCGAAGACTGGCTCGCTCAGTCGACGGCCGGGTAACGGGGCTCGTCGTCACATCACACACCCACGAAGGAGATTTGTCATGTTTGCCCGATACCTCTTGGCCGCTGCCTTTGCAGTGCTGTCGATCAGCGCAGTGTCGGCCGCTGAGCCGCCCCCCGGCAAGGTGACGGTCGTGTTTGACCGTCCCATTCCCAACATCCCTGGCAAGAGCATGAAGGGCGTCGTCGTCGAGTACGGGCCGGGCGCCGCGTCGCCGTCCCACACCCATCCGAAAACGGCCTTCATCTATGCAACGGTTCTGGAGGGCTCGTTTCGCATCAAAGTCAAAGGCCAGCCGGAAAAGATCTACAAGGTCGGCGAAAACTTCGTAGAGGAGCCGGGCTCCGTGCACGAAGTCAGCGCCAACGCCAGCGACACCCAACCCGCACGCCTGTTGGCCGTGTTCGTCCTCGACAGCGATGAAACGACGCTCGTGACACCGATCAAAAAGTGAGCCAATCACGCGCTCATGAATGCTCGACAGCCGGGCGGCAGGTCACTGCCGCCCGTGGCTGCTGTAGTCCCAGGCATTGAACAGGAAAAGACAACATGAACGCGCTTCAGGACAAGGCCGCCATTGCCACCGGCGCAAGCGCCGAGATCCCTGTCGTGGTGGCACGGCAAGGCAAGAGAAAGAAGATCGGCATCCTGCTGTGCATCGGTGCCGTGGTGGTCCTGGCTGGCGGATGGGCCATAGTGCTTTCGAGCGGTGCGACCTCCACCGATAACGCTTATGTGCGCGGCGATGTCACCTCGCTCGCGGCAAAGGTTGCCGGTTATGTCACTGCGGTCGAGGTCGAGGACAACCAAACCGTCCGGGCCGGTGACGTCCTGTTCCGTATCGATGACCGGGACTATCGCGCACGGCTGGCGCAAGCCGTGGCCAACGTCAGTGCTGCCCAGGCGCGCCTGACCCATGTCGATGCAGAAACCCAGCTTCAGCGTGCCCTGATTCGCCAGGCCGAAGCCCAGAAACGCTCGGGCGTGGCCGAGATGAATCTGGCGAACAAAACCAATGATCGCAGCCGCAAACTGATTCTCAGCAACGCGGTCAGCCAAGCCCTCGTCGATGAAAGCGATGCGGCGCGATTGAGGGCCGAGGCGACGGTATCCGGCGCTTCCGCGACGGTCGAGGCGCAACAGCAACGCATCGCCGTCCTCGTAGCGGAGCGCGAAGCTGCCGTTGCTGCGGTGACGCAGGCGCAGGCCGCACGCGATCTCGCCCAGATCGATCTTGACAGCACCGTGGTACGCGCGCCGGTTGATGGCGTGGTCGGTAACCGTCAGGTTCGCATCGGCCGCTTCGTTACGACAGGCGTTGCCTTGCTCGATATCGTGCCGGTCAACGACGTATGGGTCGTGGCGAATTTCAAGGAAACCCAGCTCGAACAAATCCGCCCCGGTCAGCGCGTGCGCATCACGGTCGACGGCTACCCCAGCGGGGCACTGGAAGGCGTGGTCGACAGCTTTGCACCGGGTAGCGGGTCGGCGTTCAGTCTGCTCCCCACCGACAACGCGACCGGCAACTTTGTGCGTGTCGTGCAGCGCGTTCCGGTGAAGATCCGGCTTGTCCACAACCCGTTGCCGGGCCGCATCGTGCCGGGCCTGTCCGCCCGCGTCGAAGTTGCGCACGGGGAGGGATCATGAACGCGGATGCCAGCGCTACGCGGTGCAACACCAGCGTTATGACCGGTGTTTTGCTCATGATGGGCATCGTGCTTGCCACGCTGACGGAGGCGATCGCCAGCACCGTTCTGTCACTCGGACGCGGCGACATTATCGGCGACACCTATGCAACGCCTGATGAATTCGCCTGGCTGGATATCGGCTACACCGCGCTCAAGCTGATCGGGTTCATGACCGCGCCTTGGCTGCTGAAGCGTTTTAATCCACGTCATGTGATCATCGGCTCAACCCTGGCCATGGGCATGGCATGCGGCATTGCCGCCATCACGGCACGGCTGGACCTGCTGATCGCGCTTCGAGTTATTCAAGGCTTCGCTGGCGGCACTCTGCTGGTCGGGGGGCAGGCGATCATATTTCGCTCCTTTGCGCGATCTCGCCAACCCATCCTTCAAGCCCTGTTTGCCATGGGCGCCGTTGTCGCGTCCGCGACGCTTGCCCCGGCCCTTCAAGGTTGGTTGATCGATAGCCAGTCCTGGACGTGGATTTTTTTCGGCGTTGTTCCGGTGGCCCTGGCGGCGAGCGGACTTCTGTTGATCGCAGACGGCCCGATGCCAGCCAAGGTCCGGCACCGTCCATTTGACTGGGTCGGCTTCGCGCTGATCGCTGCCACGCTGTTCTGCTTCACTTACGTTCTCAGCCAGGGCAGCCGATGGGACTGGTTCGAAGAGCCACGCATTCTCTGGCTGAGCGTTATCGGCACAGCCGCGCTGCTGGCATTTCTCGGCCAACAAGTGTTGGCCAAGGGCCAAGGTCTGTTCGACTTCACCCTGTTCAAATCGAGCGATTTTTGCTTCGCCTTTATCGTCAGTTTTGTTGCCGGCGCCGCCTTGTTCGGCAGCGCGTTCCTGATCCCGGCGTTCGCCCTGTCGGTCCTCGCATTCACGCCTACTGATGCCGGTCTGCTCCTGTTGCCCAGTGGCGGTTTTTTTATCGGCGGGCTGCTCATATCGGCTTATCTCATGCAGGTCCGCCGCGTTCCGCCGGTCGCCACAGTGCCGTTTGGAATCCTGATGATCATGGGTGCGATGTGGATGCTGTCCGGTTCGACCAGCGAAAGCGGCACGGACGACATGATGGCCGCCATCCTGTTGCGCGGTCTGGGCCTTGGCTTCCTGTTTCTATCGATCACGCTGATCGCTTTCAGCGACCTCAACAGCCGAAATCTTGCCTTCGGTATTGGTCTGTTCAATACGGGGCGCCAGTTGGGTGGTCTGATGGGCGTCGCAGGGCTCCAGACACTGATCGACCATAACGTCTTCGCCAATGACCTGGTCCTCAGCGCCAATGTCACCCCGGGAGGAACTGCGGTCATCGAACGGCTGACGACCACGACAGCCATGCTGTCGATGAAAGGGATAGATGCAGCGGCCGCCGGCCGGGCAGCGGTGAACCTCCTGGGCCGGGTCGTGTCAGGTCAGGCGACTGTGATTGCCTTCGACACAGCGTTCATCGCTGTTGCTCTGCTTTTTGTAGTCGCCGCGCCCATCCTGGTTGGCATCAAGATCGGTCTCTCGAAATACGCGAAAGTACCCGCAGCGCGAACCGTAGCGTGAGGCTTAGTCTGGATCAACGCTTTGCCATCCGGTTCTGCGAAACCGTCAGGCCTTGACCCAGCGTTGACGGCTCCAGCTGCTCAAGGTGTCGACGGCTAATACCAGCAACAACATCGCCAGAATGACCGTGCTGGCTTGAGCTTCCTGGAACAGGCTGAGGCTGACATAGAGCATTTGCCCCAAACCACCGGCGCCGACGAAGCCGAGCACACTGGCCATGCGGATATTGTTTTCCCAGCGGTACAGGATGTAGGCCAGTAGTTGAGGCAACAGGTTGGGCAGTGATCCGTAGCAGAACGCCCATACGGCATTGCCGCCCTGCAAGCGGATGGCTTCGGCCGGTTCGGGTGGGGTGTTTTCCAGTGCTTCGGCGAACAGCCGACCGAGCACACCGGTGGTGTGCAAGGCCAGGGCCAGGGTGCCGGCATTGGGGCCGAGCCCGGCGGCCAGGACCATCAGCGCAGCCCACACCAGTTCCGGAACCGCGCGCAAGGCGTTGAGCACAAGGCGCGACGCGCTTTGCAGAGGCCAGCCGAAGCGCCCGGCCGCGGGCAATGCCAACAGCAGACCGAATACCGCCGCAAGCAGGGTGCCAAGGGCGGACATGGCGATGGTTTCCACAGCGCCGTGGCCGATGGCTTGCAGATGGCCCGCGCTCAAGTCCGGGCTGAGAAAACGCTGCGCATAAGCGCCCATCTGCTTCAGGTTGCTGCTGCCACCGAGTTCGCCGAGGTCGATGCCCAAGTAGATGAACGAGGCGACCACCGTTGCGCCGATACACAGGAGCAGCACCAGGTTGATCAGGCGATTCATGCCAGCCTCCAGCGCAGCAGACGGCTGAGTTGATCGGCGAGCAGTACCAGGACGAGAAACGTCAGTAACAAACTGGCTACTTCACCGCCGGCGAACATGCGCAACGACAGGTCCATTTGCTGGCCCAGACCGCCGGCGCCGACGAAGCCCATCACCACCGAGGCGCGGATTGCGCACTCCCAGCGGTACACCGTGTACGACAGCAGCTCGGCAGCGACATTGGGCAGGATCCCGTAGAAAAAGGCCGCGAGACGACCGCTGCCAGCTTGCAATAGCGCGTGGGCCGGGCGCTGGTCGATCGACTCGAAAATTTCCGCGTAGACCTTGCCCAACATGCCGCTGTAGGTAATGGCAATGGCCAGCACGCCGGCCGTCGGGCCGAGGCCGACGGCGCGCACAAACAAAAGCGCCCAGACGATTTCCGGCACGCTGCGCAGGAAGATCAGTAAACCGCGTACCGGCCAACGCAGCAGTTGGCCCCAATAGCTCGGGTGGCCGGCGCGGGAGGCAGCAGACAGCGACAGAGCCCGACTGGCCAGCAGGCTGGCGGGGACGGCCAACAGCAACGCCAGCGCCATGCCGGCCGTGGCGATGGCCAGGGTCTGCAAGGTGGCTTGCACTAACAGCTCAATGAATTCCTCGCCATGGGCCGGTGGCCAGAAGGCTGAGACAAACCGGCCCATCTCGCTCTGACTGTCACTCGCCATCAGAACACTGAGGTCCAGCTCGCTGAAGTGGATGCCTGGCCACAGCAAAGCAAGGGCCAGTAAGGTGAGCAGCAGGCGGGGCCGGGTGGCCGGATCTCGGGTATCACGGGTCAGCATCGGGGAATCTGCACACTCAAGGGCGCCGGAGTAATCGGTGGGGATTGCAGTTGTTCGTTGGCGTAGAGCTTATCGAGCAACTCGCGGTCGACTTCGCTGGCCGCAAGGTCGAACAGGATCTGTCCATCACGCAAGCCGATGATGCGCGAAAAGTGCGCCAGGGCCAGCTCCACCGCATGCAGGCTGGCGACCAGGGTGACGTTGTGCTTCCGGGCATGGCGGCAGAGTACCGACAGCGTGTGCTCGGCCAACACCGGGTCCATGGCCGAGACCGGCTCATCGGCCAGCAACACCTCGGGCGCTTGATACAACACGCGGGCAATGCCCACACGCTGTAGCTGTCCACCAGACAGTTGCTGACAATGCGCGAACAACTTGTCGCTGAGGTCCAGTCTGGCCAACGCCGCACGTGCGCCCGGAACATCCACCGGACGCAGCAAGTTCAGCAGACTTTTGCCCAGGCCCCACTGACCCAGCTTTCCAGCCAGAACCGCAGTGACCACGCGCTGGCGCGGTGGCAGCGGGGGCGCTTGATGGATCAGGCCGATGCGCGCGCGAAGACGCTGACGCTGACGGGCAGACAGCTGCCAGGCGCGCTCGCCGAGCACCTGCAGCTCACCGTTGTCCGGACGCAGGGCGGTGGCCAGCAGGTTGAGCAGGCTCGACTTGCCCGCGCCGGACGGACCGATGATAGCGACCTGTTCGCTGGCACCGATGTGCAAGTCCACCCCACGCAACGCCTGGACGCCGTTGGCGTGGGTAAGGTTGACCTGGGTCAGATGCAACGTCATTTGAGCAGGTCGGCAGCGCGTGCGGCTTCCTCGATACCCTTGTAGTTCTCGGGTTTGGTTTCGATGAATCGGCTGGCAGCCTGCAGATCCAGAATCTCCTTGTCCTTCGGGTTCGCCGGATCGAGCGCCAGGAAGGCTGCCTTGATCTTGGCTGCCAGTGCCGGGTCGAGGGTCCCGCGCACGGTCCAGTTGTAGTCGAAGTAGGCCGGGGTGGTCGCAAACACTTTGACCTTGGTGGTGTCGACCTTGCCGGCGGCGACCAGTTTTTCCCACACGCTGGCGTTCAGTACCCCGGCGTCGACCTTGCCGGCCTGGACCCAGGCGACAGTGGCGTCATGCGCGCCGGAATAGCCCACGCGACTGAAGTAGGTTTCTGGTTTGATGCCGTCCTTCAGCATGAAATAGCGCGGCATGAGACTGCCCGACGTGGAGGACACCGAGCCGAAGGCGAAGGTCTTGCCCTTGAGATCGGCAAGGGACTTGACGGCCGGGTCGGCGGTAATGAATTTGCTGGTGAACTGGGCGTCCTGTTCGCGCTGTACAAGCGGAATGGCATTGCCGGTTTTCAGGCGCGCCTGCACGAACGTGAAGCCGCCCAGCCAGGCCATATCGATTCGGTCGGTGGCCAGCGCCTCGACCACGGCCGGATAGTCGCTCACGGGAACGAACTCGACCTTCATGCCCAATTGTTGTTCCAGGTAGGCGCCCAGCGGCTTGAACTTGCGCAGCAGTTCGGTCGGGGCTTCATCGGGAATCGCACTGACTTTCAGGGTGTCGGCGGCCTGCGCCAACAGGGTACAAAAAGACAGCGTCACGCCGACAGCCAATGCCAGGGTACGGTTGAGCATGAAAATTCTCCGGTGCATTAAGGCAAAAATGTCGATCCGCCAAGCGCAAGCTGGTTGCTGCATGGCGCGTTGTGAGGGTAGACGAAATGGAGCGTAATTGACCGCTTTGGCCCACTTGTTAGTGCGACAAGCCTGAAGTCGATTCGGCCAGGATGATACGTGGTTTAGTGCTTTTAGCAGCCCGAAATCGCTATGTTTCATGACCACTCGTAACCCGGCACGAGGGCTGGCTCACGCTTGGCTATTCTTCTATGACACTGCAGCGTTGCACGTTGAACAGAGGATTGAATGATGAGGATGTTACTGATGGTCGAGTGCCCTAATGAACCCTTCAATACCCTTGTCAAAGCCGGGAAGGTGGGTGAGGTTGTTGAACGCATCCTGGCCAGCATCAAACCGGAGGCGGCGTACTTTACCGAGCAAGATGGCAAGCGTGGTGGGATTTTTGTGGTCGACGTACAAGACCCCTCCGACATCCCCGCATTGGCAGAGCCCTTTTTTCTCAACTTCAACGCCACCTGCAAGTTCCGTATTGTAATGAGCCCACAGGATCTGCAAAAGTCCGGTCTGGAGACGCTCGGGCAAACGTGGGCGTGCTGAGAGGTCAGCCACGTCTGATTAATCAGTTCCGTACAGTCCACAGCATGGTCTGAACCCTGATATGCGGATGACTGGCCAAAGGTTCCCATTCGTCGATGAAAGAGAAACCCTGCTTTAGGTAGAAGTGGGAGGCTCTTGCATTGTCCGGGGAGACATCCAGAAAAACGCGATCATGCCCTTTGCCGATCGCGCGAGATTTTACCGCCTCGACAAGCTGAGCTGCCACGCCAGAACCCCGTGCAGCGGGTTCTACCCACATTCCGATCAGGTTATAGCGATTCGCTTGACTGACCCCGGCACCGATCATTCCCACCGGTTTGCTGTCCTTGATGGCCAGCCAGAATTCCGGTCCGGCCGCTGACGAGGCGCGTTCTTTCCACTGCTCGTCACTGTATTGAGCGGCCTCTTGGTAACTCACACCAAACGCTGTCGGCGTGTCCAACAGCGCAGCGAGACGGACTTGCTTCAAAAACATCCAGTCTTTGGCTTCCGTCAATCGAATGTCCATGATCTTCCCTGAATGGCGCGCAATGGCTGCTTTCGTAGTCTAGTTTTTTTTCTTGATCAGTTTAGCCAGGTAGTACTTTAGGCTTAAACGATCTTTGGGCCTTGGTTTGTAGTGGGTTTTATTTCTTTGTGCAGGATCGATCACCATGGTTCCTGCGGTGTAGTAGTAAAGCGCAATAGACCTACGGGTGATGTGCTCTGGAGTTGTTAAAGGCTCTGGATGCCCATGATTGCTGTCTTTGTCTGTGTTGAAAATGACACAGCGATTGTAAATGGGCAGGACTTTCTTAAGGCAGGTCTTCATCCCGACATCCCAAAGTTCAAGGTTGCCGCCATATTCCTCTCGCCAGTCTTCATTTAGATAAATGATGATATTCAGTCGGCGTTCAACCTTAAGCTTTTTGTTGAGTCTGAAGTCCGAGTGTACCCCCAGGAAGCCACCACTTTTCGTTTCATGCAGGCCGCCACCAGTAAAGTAGGGGTCGGGTATCAAGCCTTCAATACCTGTGAGCTTCTCAAGAAACTGCAGCATGGGGGCTGAGTTGAAGGCATTGAAGATAGTCTTCAAATAGGGGGTGCATTCGTTGGGGCTGATTTGACGTTTTAGTTGACCTTTATAGCCGCGCTCATACAGCATTTCGTTGTTGGTGGGTTCAGTTGGGAAGTGCGAGCAGATACTTGCAATCAGCGCTTCATCCAGGAAATTATCGATGACGATGTGCGGAAATGGCGTCGCCTGAACATAGCCACTGGCCAATGACGAACCCAAGGCGCTGGCGGCGTTCTGGTCGAAATCAAGCTCCGGGGAGAGGGTCATGGGTAGTGCTTGAGTGTTGGGTGCCATTACCGCTCCAATAACTTGATATAAAGACGTTTTGGTGATTTCAAGCAGCGTCCAGCGCACTGCTCGTTGTGTCTCTTCATCGCTTAACTTTTGCTGTCTTCTTTTTTCAGACGCTTAAGAATATCGTTGTACATTTTGGTTCGTCTATGAGTCTTTCCATAGCCGCCAGCCGCGGCGACAGTGCCAGACTGCATGTGATCCAGATAACTGAAGATTTTACGCGGTGATAACATTTCAACGACATAGCCAAGTTCGGTCATGCGGTCTTGGAGGGTGTAACCTGGCACGCGTTCATCCATCAAAAAATGCATGTTGTGCTGTTTGATAAGTTTGCAGTTCCATAATGTACAGAAGCTCTTCAAGTAGACTTCTCTGTACGGTTTTGGTTCTCTGGAACGTAATCCCATGGAGATTTTCAGGTGCCTGAAATGGTGTTTGAACAGGCGTGAGCTAAAGCGCCAAAGCGTTCTCGTGGTGCCGCGGTTTAATTGCTCAACACAGCCGACGGCTACGACTTTTTGGTTTTTTAAGCATTTATTCAGCATCATCGGAAAAACATTTTTATCGAAAACAAATGTATCGGTGTGCATTAGAAATAAATAATCAGTTTCAACTCGCTCCAAAACCAGGTCAAGTGCTTTGCCATGCGCGACATGCCCGGGTTCTGGTTCGGAAACAGAACGTTCGATTAAATTGATCCAGTCAAGCGTACGTAAATACTCAGTGCTTTCATCGGCGGAATAGTTGTCAACTACCCATACTGGGATGTTGTGGCTGGCCACATGCTGGTGCAATAAGTCCAAGCATATCTTGGTGATTTCTGGTGTTTTGTAATTGACAATAACTATGCTGAAGGTTTTAGAGTTGTCAGCCAGAAAGTTAGTGTTATTCATCGTTCAGACGCCCAATGATATAGCATTTTATTGTAGGAATAATTGAACATGTCTACAGCTTTCGCTAAGGTGTCTGCACAAGATTTGCTTGACCATAAAAACACAATTTGTTAAGCCCGATTTGTCAAATATAACCATGGTTTACTCTGCCTGATGGAGAGCAGTATATGCGGACTTCATCGTATAAGGATCTGCGCTGTAGGTAAACGTTCGTGACTTAATTTGTTACACGTTCCCCCGCCAGCTATCTCCCGTACACGCAGCCTGGCTAAGTACAGCCATTGCTGGCACCCAGCATGATTCGGTCGGCCTTGCGGTAGTGGGCAAGAAAACGAGGGGGCAAAGGCATTCACTTTTACTCCATGTAATTGAGCCGGAAAAACCAGGTTATTCCGGCACGTCGGGGCCTACATGAGAAACCGTGAAGAGAGTAGCTGTTTGCCATCACGCCTCCCGTGCTCGACGGTGAACACGGGAAACAATGTCAGAAATAGAGGCAAATAATGCTGAAGTGACGCGCAGTAGTGCTTGGGTGTCGATGTGAAGAAATGGAACCCACATCGTCGATAGCGTCTAAATTGCAGAGAGATGTCCCGCCATTGAAGGAACGACTCATGCTCAAATCTCGCTCGTTGATTGCAGCTATTACATGCCTTGCGCTGGTTTCCGGTTCAGTGACTGCATTGGCCGACCCTGGTAATGGAAAGGGCCAGGGAAACGGCAAGGGGCATCCGCAAAACAGCCAGGTTCATGGCAACCAGGGAGGCAAAGGTAAAAACTCCGGAGGCGGCGATTGGGAGAATGGCCCAAGCATCAATCACGCAAGCGTTCTTGGGGTTATTGGCGGGTATCGGGACTACTGGAGCCCCGGCCCTGCATTGCCCCCCGGCATCCAAAAGAACCTCGCGCGAGGCAAGCCGCTTCCCCCCGGTATTGCCAAAAAACTGGACGGTCGGTTGATCGGCAGGCTGCCTCATTATGATGGGTATGAATGGCAGCAAGTTGGCACCGACTTGATATTGGTCGCGCTGGCAACCGGGCTCATCTATGAAGTGCTCAACGGTGCTTTTGATTAATGGGCATGATCCATATGCCTATTTGAAGGCTGTTCTGAAACGGCTGCCCATGAAATTGCCGAGTTGCTGCCGAACAGGTGGCAACCGGCGCTATTCATCCATGCTGATGCCCGATCCGCCTAATTCGTTGGGGACATCCTTCAACTTGGGTAATCCATCCAAGCATCATGCGCTTGGGATTGGCTTCATCAGCTTGCGGTGGCGGTTGAGTATTTCCCCGTTCGTGCCGATAACGACTACGCTGTTGTAGAGCGTGCCGCCTCCCTTTTAGCCGGTCGCATTCATTGATGCCGCACACGATCGTCACGGCGTGAGCTCTGGCGGCCTCGCACACTTCGCGGCAGTCGCCTTCGCGATGACGAACTCGACGCAGGCCTGCTCATGTGGGACGTGCGCCGGTTCGTGAGCATCGAGACATTTCCCTCTCGACCGGTGGTTATCCACTTCAAGTTCCGCTCGACCCGGCGAGCAAGCAGGGTGGCTCGTGGTTGAACAGGGCGGGGCAGACCTGTGGCGCGACGATCCCGAACGCATTACATCCGTCGGTCGCAGGACTTGAACTGTCTGGGGCTTAAAGCGTCATAACAATCGCGATATCAACCCTATGGAAGCCATCATGCTTTTAAAAAATAAGAGTCTCATTGCTGTAATGACCTGCGCCCTGATGCTGGCAGCCGCCCCATTACTCCCTGCTGACCTGTCCATCATGAACTCCGCCTATGCGAAAGATGGTGGTGGTGGTGGTGGTGGTGGTGGTGGTGGTGGTGGTGGTGGTGGTGGTGGTGGCGGTAACGGTGGTGGTAATGGGGGAGGCAACGGAGGTGGTAACGGCGGCGGCCACGGCGGCGGCCACGGCGGCGGCATAGGCAGCGGTCACAGTGGTTCAGATCACTCCGGCGGTGCTAACAGTAACGGGCGCGGCAATGGCCTGAGCAGCGATCATGCCGGCAAGGCTGTTCGCGACCATGGTGTAAGCGGAAACCACTACGGCAATGATCGTAATAGTGATCGCGGTCATGGCCAAGCGACTTCAGGCATCGCCCATTCCAAAGATACTCACGGTGTGACCAAAGCCAGTGCAATCTCGGCCACGACGCCTGGCGATCACAACACGAAAGGGTTGAGCAAAGCCGGGACATCGGTATCGAAAAAATCGCACTGATCAGTCATAACGGCTGATAGGGAAGTACAACAGACTCAGCTGCACAGCCAGCCGCACGCTTGAGCTCAATTGGACTTCTTCGGTGGGTAGCTACCGCGCAAGCCCCCGGACGGGGTGCCTGTCTTACTCGGCAGGGCAGGCACTACCGGGCGAGATCTGGGTTGGGGGTTGGAGCGGCTCCGGGGTTGAGGTTGTTTGCTCATTGTTTGCCTCCTGACTTTTCCGGGTTTCGCGAAGGCTTCCTGATAAAGCTTAGCTGCTTGCTGCGATGCCCTGCATCGTTCGGCAGTGGGTGAAAGGCTGCAAGCAACCAAGCCGCGCAGCACGAACCCCAAAACAAAACGGGCGCCCGACAAGGCGCCCGTTTTCGTTTATTTCACCGCCTGCGCCCGCAAGCGTCGGCCGATCACATCCTCTCTAGCGCAGCAGATGCACGGCCAGGCCGACAAGCGCGCAAGCCATCAGCACCTGTATGACGCCCCGTTTGAAGCGGAACAAGGCAATTGCCGCCAAAATGGCGATCAGTGCAGAAGGCCAGTCGAGGTTGCCGCTGAAGCCCCGCGGCCACAGCACGTGATAGCCGAAAAAACATGCCAGATTGAGGATCACTCCAACCACCGCCGCTGTGATTGCGGTAAGCGGTGCCGTGAATTTGAGTTCGTTGTGAGTCGATTCCACCAGTGGGCCACCGGCAAGGATGAACAGGAACGAGGGCAGGAAAGTGAACCATGTCACCAGGGTGGCTGCGACAGCGCCGGCCAGAAATACATGATCGGCGCCGAACACTTGTGAGACGTACGCTCCAACAAATCCGACGAAGGCCACCACCATGATCAGCGGGCCTGGTGTGGTTTCCCCCAGTGCCAAACCGTCGATCATCTGGGTCGGAGTAAGCCAGCCATAGTGACCGACCGCACCTTGATAGACATACGGGAGGACTGCATAGGCCCCGCCAAAAGTCAGCAACGCGGCCTTGGTAAAGAACCAGCCCATCTGGGTCAGGGTGCCTTCCCAACCAAAGAGGACAATCAAAATACCCATCGGCAAAGCCCAGAGCACGGCGCCAATCAGGGCGAGCGATGCCAACTTGAACCCGCTGAACCTGGCATGTTCCGGGGATGGAGTGTCGTCATCGATCAAGGCTGGGCCGTAGGACTTTTTGGCAGCGCCATGGCCCCCGGTTCTGAACTTTTCAGGTGCCAGACGCCCTCCGACATAGCCGATTAACGCTGCCCCCAATACGATCAGCGGGAAAGGAACATTGAACGCGAAGATCGCGGCAAATGAAGCGGCTGCTATCGCCCACAGCCAATTATTCTTCAGCGCCCGAGAGCCGATTCTATGTGCCGCCTGCACCACGATGGCCGTCACGGCGGGCTTGATCCCATAGAAGAGGCCAGCCACCACGGGCACTTCGCCGAACGCGATGTACATCCACGATAAAGCGATCAGGATGAACAGTGAGGGCAGCACAAACAGCACGCCGGCGATCACTGCGCCCCAGGTCCGATGCATCAGCCAGCCGATGTAAGTCGCCAATTGCTGAGCCTCTGGCCCAGGCAGCAACATGCAATAGTTGAGCGCATGGAGAAAGCGTCGTTCGGAGATCCAGCGCCGACGTTCTACCAGTTCCTGATGCATGATCGAAATCTGTCCTGCGGGCCCGCCGAAACTGATGAAGCCGAGCTTCAACCAGAACCAGAGTGCTTCACGCAAGCTGACGGCCTCCGGCCTCGATAGATCCCCTTCAACCGTTGATGGCAAAACCTTACTCATTGGGTTGTTCCTCTTTCACAAACTCGGCGAGCAGGCCGTCGAAGATGGCGCTCGCAGCAGCCAGCAAGTGGTCGTCATGGGGAATGGTTTCGCGTAGTCCTGCCAGCACGCGCTCGATGCCGGCCGCCTCCAAAGGCTGAATGCCGCCGATATCGAGATAGTGCACCAAGGCCGCGATGCGGTTCAGGCCGGGCTCTTGAAGCTCAAAACGGGCTTGCAGGGTTTCGAAGGTCACGCGATTGCCGACATGACTGAAGGTCGCATCATCAAAGTCAAAGCCTAGCGCGTCTGCCGGACAGTCATGTGGAGTATTCAGCCAGAGGATCCGGGCTTGAGGATCAATGAAGCGCCTAATCAACCAGGCACAAGCCAGACGGTCAACCCACGGACGCTTGCGCGTTGCCCAGACACGACGTTGATAGTCGCCACGGTTGAGTGCCGTTATCGGCTCGTCGCGGCTATGGGGTTCATCCGCAGACAACGCTCTGCTGGCAGCCGTCTCAAGCTCCTGCAACGCTGAATCAATCTGCTCCTTGGGCTTGCCTGGAAAATAATCGATGTTGGAGAGTTGATCGTAGTTTTTGCGCAACTTGCGAATGTGTTTGGTGATGGCCAACGCGTTTTCAGGATTGAGCTGCCCACGGCACGCTTCAATCTCTGCGCGTAGCTTGCTGTAGTCATCGCTACGGTCGAACAACTCGACAAAGCGCTCACCCTGCGGATCGACCACAGGCAGGATGTAAACAGTGCCATTGATAGAAAGGATGTCGCGCTCGACAGACGCCAGCGCTTCACGACAGACACCGGTATCAGGCAACAGATAGGCACCATCGCGCAAAACCGCCGCACCTGAGGCTTTCAGAGCACGCCAGGCTCGCATGCGTTCGGTGGCATTCGCGGTGGGTAAAGCGAGAATCAGTGTCAGCCAGTTTTTCATGTAGAGAGTGCTATTTATTTTGTAGTAATTATTACATTAGCGGTGTTTTTGGCGGTTGGAAAGCCATCCTTTCTGCGTCTACGCTCCGTTTCTATCGGTGCAAGGGGGGCGGTGACTTGTGCCCTACGTCCAGGACTTTCTTTTGCAATCAGGCGATTGAATAAAAACGCCGTCGAGGCCACATGAATTTATGAGCACTGATTACCAGCAAACCTATTATGAAACCACGGCCGACATCACCCACTACCCCGCCCAATCGGGTCGTATCGATACTAAAGTGTGCATCCTCGGTGGTGGCCTGGCAGGCCTGTCGACCGCACTCGGGTTGGCGGAGCGTGGTATCAACGACGTCGTTGTTCTGGAATCTCATCGCCTCGGTCATGGTGCTTCGGGGCGTAATGGCGGCTTCGTCTTCGGAGGCTACAGCCTGGGAAACGCTGACCTTCTCGCCACCCTTGGCGTTGAAGAGGCACAGCGCCTTTACCGGCTGACGCTTGATGCCGTTGAGTTGATCCGTAATCGAATCAAACAATACGCTATCGATTGTGACCTGGTTGACCAGGGGGTGATTCTGGCTAATTGGTTCAACGACCCGTCAAGACTTGAAACACCGCGAAAACTGATGAGCGATGTCTATGGGGTTGACTGGGAATACCTGCCGCCAGGCCAGTTGAAAGAGATACTCAAGACGGAGCGCTATTTCGGCGGCCTGTTGGAGCGCAACGCTTTCCACTTTCACCCTCTCAAGTACGTGTACGGCATTGCTCGCACGGTGGCTGAATTCGGTGTGCGTATCCATGAGCAATCATCCGCCCTGAACATCGAGAGGCGTGGAAAGAAATATGTTGTGAACACCGAAGGCGGGGAAGTGCATGCCGAGCATGTCATTTTTTCCTGTGGCGGATACGCGCGCGGCGTCTATCGCCCGGTCGAACGTGCTGTGCTACCCATTGCCACCTATGTCGTTGCAACCGAACCGCTCGGGGCCCGTTTGAAAGATGTTATTGACTGTGAATCAGCCGTTTACGACACGCGGTTCGCTTTCGATTACTACCGACCGCTTCGCGACAGCAGGCTACTGTGGGGAGGGCGGATTTCGGTGCTCAATCGGAGCCCGGAAGCGATCGCCAGTCTGCTCAAAACAGATCTTTTAACCGTCTATCCCCAGCTGGAAGGTGTAAAAATCCAGTATTCCTGGGGCGGGTTGATGAGTTATGGCCGGCATCAAATGGCCCAGATTGGCCAAGATGATGCTGGCGTCTGGCACGCCGTAGGTTTTGGTGGTCATGGCATGGCGCCCACGACGGTGGCGGGCGAGGTTCTGGCTGACGCAATCGCCAAGTCCATTCCGATTCCCGAAGGTTTCGCCAAGTTCGGGTTGACCCGTACTTTTGGTCTGGCCGGTCTGGTCGCCGCGCAAATGACCTATACCGCCTGCCAGGCGCGAGATGCTTTCGACGCTCTGCGCCTTAACAAGTAACGGCAGCCTATCGTGAAGGCCCGCAAACGACGGTGGATTCAACCGGCCGATGTAACAGGTTGGCTAGCGACTTTCTTGGAAAGTTTCTTACCAAAAGCAATCCACCATTTTTCATAATAGAAGGTCGAGATATGCGCGGTGATAAAAATGGCGGCGAACAACAAAGGGCGCTTCAAATATTTTATAACGGTGTCTCCGCTACCCAGCCAAGTATCTATTAGCAGCGGATGAACAACGTAGAGAGCGTACGAAATAGTGGCGATATAAAATAGAGCGCGATTATTCAGAAGCTGGGCAGCGCGTGTCTGACTATTGAGTAACGTACTCCCCACCATTGCTGCGGCAAGATAGGGGCGGAAATAATTCATGAAGCCCGCGTCGGGATGACAGGACAAGACAAACAGGAGTAATAAAAATAGTTGCGTGATCCATGTTTGTGTCGGAAGTTTGTCACGGATGTTGCCCAGTCTGTTGTTGTATATCAGTGCCAGTATGCATCCGGAAAGTATTTCATCAATGCGGTAATAAGTGTTGATTGCGACATGCACTTCATTCATGACCCGGTACATCGTGACGGCGATGCAGAGAGCAGGAATCATCAATACCCACTTGTTTCTCATCAGAACGACCAGCAAAGCGATGGCGAAATAAAACTGGACCTCCAGGCACAAACTCCATAGGTGGCCGTTTACACTGCCAAGCCACATGGGCGGCCAGTTGGCAACGAACAGGAAGTTTGCGATGTAGACATCCGAAGTGCTGTTCATGACAGGTAACGCAATGAGCATGTACAACCAGGCGAGCGGCACAATCCGAAAGATTCTGCGGATTAAAAAATCAACGACACTGCTGTTGTTGAGCAGAAAATTTGTTATCAGGAAACCTGATAGCGTAAAAAATATAGCCATTCCCATAACGCCTGCGGCGGCATTAAATTGCCAGGCCTTTGGGCTAAGTGGTAGCAGATGGCACGCCAGGACAAGCAAGATGCTTATGCCGCGCCATCCATCAAGTACGCTGTATCGAGAGCCCGCTACGGAACTACTATTCATATTGGCATCCCGCTCTTGGGTCGATAGGGGGCATTCTATAAAGGCAGTACTGCGTCTGAAATGTCTGAATTCATATAAAAACCCAGTAGTTACAGCGGTGCAGCATTTATGAAATCAGACCATTTAAGTGTGTAGTCTAGGACACCTTTTGCACTTTACACTTCGTGCCATGAAAAAATTCCAGGCGTGAGGAGTTCGCTAATTGACTGGATTTTTGACGTTGCTTGTTTGACGTTGCTTGATAGCGCTAATTGAATCGCCGTCTTTTTGGTACATACCCTGATCGGCGGTTTTTGACCGATTGTTGTCTGTTACCAAGGACAGGCATCGTACTTATGTGAATTTGGTATTAGTGCTATGTGATTAGCGCGGTTTATCGATTAATCGTTGAAAGGTAATTTGCTTCTCGGCGAAATCAAATCGAGAGCAAGCCATGATTCAGAAATTCATCCGCCAAAACATGCCCGCTGCTGCAAAGGCCGGCAGCCTTTGTTTCGCACTGGGTGCCAGTGCGTTGGTCAGCGCTGACGATCACGCCCCGCTGATCATCAAGGATCAGGGCAGCCTCATCGCCGGCGGTGGATTGATCACCCAACCGGGAACCTTCGACCCCTACAAACCGTTGATGCCTGATGGCCAGACCTATCATGGCGACCATGTGTATGCGTTCTATCAGGTTCCCGTCGACGCTCGTCCGCTGCCGATTCTCATGCTGCATGGCGCGGGGCAGTCCGCGAAGTCCTGGGAGACAACGGCCGATGGCCGTGAAGGGTTCCAGAACATTTTCCTGCGGCGAGGATTCTCCACGTACCTGATCGACCAGCCGCGCCGTGGCGATGCGGGACGCAGCCTGGTTGAAACGACGATCAAACCGGTGCCGGACGAGCAGCTGTGGTTCAACCAATTCCGCATCGGCCTGTGGCCCGAAAGTTTCAAGGACAGCCAGTTTCCTCGTGGGCCGGCAGCCCTTGAGCAGTTCTTTCGGTCGATGACGCCCAACACCGGGCCTTACGACATTGAGGTCGTCTCCAATGGCGTTTCCGCGCTATTGGAAAAGACCGGGCCGGCCATCTTGTTCACACATTCTCAGGGCGGCGGCCCCGGTTGGCTGACGGCGATCAAGAGCCGTAACGTGCGAGCCATCGTGGCATTCGAGCCGGGCAGCAGCTTCGTGTTTCCAGAGGGTGAGGTGCCCGCACCGATTGCCAGCGCGTTCGACACGCTCTCGGGTCAGGCCGTATCGGCGGAACAGTTCAAAGCACTGACCAACATCCCCATCGTTATTTTCTACGGCGACAACATCCCCGACCAACCGGTTCGGTTGCCGGCCCAGGACAGCTGGCGCGCGCGGCTCGAGATGGCGCGCCTGTGGCGCGATACGGTGAATCGCCATGGCGGTGACGTCAGGCTCGTACACCTGCCGGAGATCGGTATCAAGGGCAATAGTCACTTTCCTTTTTCGGACATGAACAACGTCGAGATCGCTGATCTGGTTTCGCAGTTTCTCGCTGAAAAAAATCTGGATTGACCAGGAGCGCGGCGATATCGGCCAGCCCTCTCACACACTTGAAATGTCAGGAGTATGCCTAATGATGCGAACTACGCTGAAGGCCACGTTGATGGCTGCCATGATCGGAATGTCGGGCGTCGAAGCCGAGGCGGCGGACTACAAGCAGAACCCATTCACGTTGACCTACGGTGGCGCGCTGACCAAGAACGAACCGGGCAAGGTCAACATCCACCCGGTCACCTACAAACTCAACGGTCTGGACATTGCCGCCAACTTATACACCCCGGCGAACTATGATGCGGCGAAAAAATACCCGGTCGTCGTCGTGGCGCACCCCAATGGTGGGGTGAAGGAACAGGTCGCGGGCCTGTATGCCCAGCGTCTGGCGGATCAGGGCTACATCACGATCACGGCGGATGCGGCGTATCAAGGGGCCAGTGGGGGTGAGCCGCGCAATGTGGACAAACCGACGCATCGCATTGAAGACATCCATGGCATGGCTGATTTCATTGCCCGCTATCCCGGCGTCGACAGCAAGCGCCTGGGCTTGCTCGGTATTTGCGGCGGTGGCGGTTATTCATTGGCGGCGGCGCAAACCGACAAGCGCTTCCAGTCAATTGCGACCTTGAGCATGTTCAACTCTGGGTTGGTTCGCCGTAATGGCTACCAGGATTCGCAGCTGTCGACGATTCAGGAACGCTTGCAGCAAGCGTCGGCGGCCCGGGCCCAGGAAGCGGCGGGGGGAGAAGTCCTCTACGTCGGTGATGCCAGGCTGACTGATGAACAGATCGTCAAGCTGCCGTTTGATCTGTATCGACAGGGCTTCGAGTACTACGGCAAGACCCACGCTCACCCTAACTCGACTTTCCGTTATACCCAGAGCAGCTTGATGGACCTGATGAGCTTCGATGCCACGGATCAGATCGAGCTGATCGACCAGCCATTGCTGATGATCGCTGGCAGCAAGGCCGACAGCCTGTACATGTCGCAACAAGCCTATGCCAAAGCCACCGGCACCCAGGACAAAACACTGTTCACCATCGATGGCGCGACCCATATCGAAACCTACTGGGTGCCTGCGTATGTGGACGTCGCCATGGACCAGTTGACCGCGTTTTACGCCAGAACGCTCTGACTTGAAGGGATACGTCCTCATGAAGAACACTTTGATAGGCATCGCGGTGTGTGCCGCGGCCCCCTTCGCCGACGCCGCCGGTGCAGACAATGCCAGTGAATCCCGCCGGACCGAGCAGCAGATCAGCCGGGCGGGCACTCAGGCTGCGGTTGCGGGACCTGCGGACTATTTCACCGGGCGAGTCCGCGTCGATCCTTTGTTTCCCGTCACGGACGAGATTAATGCTTCCGGCGCTTATGTCAGTTTCGAACCGGGCGCTCGCTCGGCCTGGCATACCCACCCCGCAGGACAGCGATTGGTAGTGACTTCTGGTGTGGGGCGGGTCCAGGAATGGGGCAAGCCGATGCAGGAAATCCACCCCGGCGACGTCATCGTCTGTCCTCCGGGCGTCAAGCACTGGCATGGCGCCGCTCCGGCGAGCGCCATGACGCACCTCGCCGTGACGGGGTCGGTGGATGGCAAGAGTGTGCAATGGCTGGAGAAAGTGACCGACGAGCAATACAACGCCCAAGGTTCGGTGGCACCGAAAGCCGAGCCTGCGAGCCAACCGGTGTCCGAGACGCTGTCCGCCAAGCAACAGGCCATCCCGTTGATGGCCGCCGCCATGGCCACGAGCAACATGTCCGGGCTCAATGCCGCGTTGAATCAGGGGCTGGATGCGGGCCTGACGGTCAGCGAGGCGAAGGAAATTCTGGTGCAACTCTACGCCTACAGCGGTTTTCCACGCAGTCTCAATGCGCTTGGCGAGCTGATGAACGTGGTCGAGGCACGCAAGCAACGTGGCATTCAGGACGATCCGGGGCGTGAGCCCGGTCGGGTCATTCCTGTCGGCGATGAACTCCTGGCGGCGGGCAAAGCCAATCAGACGCGAATCGCCGGTGCGCCGGTCCAGGGCCCGTTGTTCGACTTCGTTCCGGTCATCAACCAGTACTTGCAGGCGCATCTGTTCGGCGACATCTTCGAGCGCGATAACCTGGACTGGCAAAGTCGTGAGCTGGCCACCGTCGCTGCTTTGGCCGTCACTCCCGGTGTCGAGTCGCAACTGCGCTCGCACATGGCTGCCAGCCTGCGGGTCGGCCTGACGGCAGCGCAGTTACGTCAGCTGGTTCAGCTGCTGGCTGAGCAAGGTGATGCCGCTGCGGCCAAGCGTGCCGGTGAAGCGCTGGATCGCGTCCAGGCTGATCAACCCAAATAGCGCAGGGCTTCGCGCAGCAAGGTGAAGGCCGGTGAACTCTGGCGCCGGCTCGGATAATAGAGGTGGTAGCCAGCGAACGGTTCGCACCAGTCTTTGAGCACGTGAACCAACCGACCTTGCGCTACATGCTCCAGCACCAGGTCCTCCGGCATATAGGCCAGTCCCAGTCCCTGAAGGGCCGCCTCCAGGCGCATGGCGATGTTGTTGAATACCAGCTGGCCTTCGACCCGCACTTTCAGTTCTTGCCCGTCTTTTTCGAACTCCCAGAGGAACAGGCCGCCGTAAGTCGGCATACGCAGGGTGATGCAGTTGTGCACCATGAGATCACTCGGGATGACCGGCCTGGGATATCGGGTGAAATAGGCCGGGGAGCCCACCACCGCCATGCGCATGTCAGGGCCGATGCGCATGGCGATCATGTCCTTGGCCACTTGCTGGCCCAGCCGTACGCCGGCGTCGAAACCCTCCGCCACGATGTCGGTAAGGCCATAGTCGACGATGATTTCGATATTCAGATCGGGATTATCGGGCAGCAGCTTCGCCAGCACCGGATGCAACAACGTGATCGCCGAGTGCTCACCTGCCGTGATGCGTAATTTGCCGGCCGGTTTGTCGCGGAACTCGCTGAGCAACGCCAGTTCACTGTCGATTTCTTCAAACCGGGGGGCGATAACCCGCAGCAGATGTTCGCCAGCTTCGGTGGGGGAGACACTTCGAGTGGTGCGAGCAAGCAACCTGACCCCCAATCGCTCCTCCAGCTGGCGCATGGCCCGGCTCAAGGCCGGTTGAGACATGCCGAGCCTGGCCGCCGCGCGGGTGAAACTACGCTCTTGGGCCACGGCCGAGAAGATCGCGAGTTGGTCGTAGCTTTCGACGGTCATTTATACGCCCCTGTAATAAACCGTCTGCGATTATACCATCTATGCGATAGATGGTCGATGCAACACAACATAAAAAGTTATGAGCTAATAACCGGTCGCTTATATCTGCTAACTCATTTTTATAGGGGCTTAGTTATAGGTTCGATCTTCTATCTTTAGAATAAATGGTGATTAGTCACAGCTGCTTTTATGTCTTTATGATTGGTCCCACAACAACTCGTGAGACAGGAAGTGGCTCGATGACAATTCAAATCAAACCCGTTGCTGGTCGAATCGGTGCGCAACTGGAAGGGGTGAAATTGGGTGGAAACATCAGCGCTGAGCAATTCGAAGTTATTAACCAGGCGCTTCTGAAATATAAAGTGCTGTTCTTTCGCGACCAACATCTGGATGACGCCGAGCACGAAGCTTTTTCCCGGCGTTTCGGTGATCAGGTACCGCATCCGACCGTACGTTCCGCCGAGCAAAGTGCCGCCATCCTGCACCTGGACGCCAAGGAAACCCGAGCCAATTCCTGGCACACCGATGTGACCTTTGTTGCTAATTATCCGAAGATTTCCATTTTGCGCGGTGTGGTTATTCCACCGTATGGCGGTGACACGGTGTGGGCCAATACCGCAGCGGCTTACACCGACTTGCCCGAGCCATTAAAACAACTGGCAGACAGTTTGC
The DNA here is from genome assembly GCF_014852295.1 of Pseudomonas sp. PDM10. NCBI lineage: Bacteria > Pseudomonadati > Pseudomonadota > Gammaproteobacteria > Pseudomonadales > Pseudomonadaceae > Pseudomonas > Pseudomonas sp. PDM10. The sequence goes on from NZ_JACVBJ010000007.1 coordinate 460,391, forward strand.
GTGCGTTGCACACCAACGTATATGACTACGCGGCGCCCCGTAATACGGACGAGTCGGGCATCAAACGTTATCGCGAACAGTTCACCGCCGAAGTCTATGAGACCGAACACCCTTTGGTGCGAGTGCATCCAGAGTCGGGCGAAAGAAGTTTGTTGTTGGGGCACTTTGTCAAACAGATTCAGGGCGTCAGCCATAGCGATTCGAAACAACTTATTCGCTTGTTCCACGATCGTATTACCCATGTCGACAACACCGTGCGCTGGCGCTGGCAGGAGGGTGACGTGGTGATCTGGGACAACCGCGCCACGCAGCACATCGCGATTAACGACTATGGCGATGCCCAACGAATCGTGCGCCGAACCACCATCGACGGTGATGTGCCGGTTGGCGTTGACGGTCGCTTGAGCCAAGCGCTCAAGCCAAGCCCGGATACCCGCTCGCCGAAAACCGAAGCCGATAAAAAACACCTCGCTGCGTAACAAACGAGTCTCATCGACACAAGGAAGGTTTCTATATGGAACTCAAAGGTATCCCCCTGTTTCACAAAGGTCGCATCGCTGCAGTATTGGCTGCGCTGCTTGCAATACCCCTGGCGCAGGCCGACGTATTGCGCATTGGTGTCGCGACGGCCGGCGGCGGTGACCCGGTAACGTTCAGTGGCTCGACCTTGGGCATCGTGCGCAATCAGCAACTGCTGGAAAAGGCCTTCGCTGGAACCGGTACCGAGGTGCAATGGTTCTTTTTCAAGGGGGCTGGCCCCGCGGTAAACGAAGCCTTGTCGAACCAGCAACTTGATTTCGCCTACCAGGGCGATCTGCCCGCGGTCGTCGGGCGTTCCAATGGGCTGGACACCAAACTGCTGGCCGCACTGGGTGTACGTGCCAACCTTTACCTGGCCGTTCCCAAGGGCTCTGAGATCAAAAGCATCGAAGATCTGAAAGGTAAAAAGGTGGCGGTCTTTCGTGGAACCAACGGCCATCTGGTGACGATCAATCTTTTGGCGGCGCATGGTCTGACCGAGCGCGATATCAAGGTCATCAACCTCGATACCGGAAGCACTCAGGCCGCATTGGTATCCAATGGCGTCGATGCCGCCTTTGGCGGTCGCGAATTGTTCAAGCTTCGCGATCAAGGACTGATCGACATCGTTTATGACAACCCCACTCAGGATGTGCGCTACACCCGGCAGACTGCACTGGTGGTTCGGGGGGCCTATGAGAAAGAACATCCGGACAACGTGCAAAAGGTTGTCGATACGCTGGTGGATGCGGCGAAATGGACTTCGGATGACAGCCATCGTGAGGCTGTCTTCACTGAATGGGCCAAGAGTAATGAACCCGCAGAATCACTCCGCGCCGACTTCACCGGCGTAAGCCTCAGGGACAAAGCCTCGCCTCTGGTCGACAACTTTTTGCTTGGTCGCTATCAGGCTGTGGCGGACCAGGCCAAGGAAGAAAAACTCATCCGTCGCCCCGTCAGCATCGATGGCTGGTTCGAGACGAGCTACTTGCAAAAATCCCTGAAAACCAAGGGGCTTGAACACTACTGGACGCCCTACGGTCCGGATGGCAAACAGCCGGCTGGCAATGCAGTAGCGGCCGCGACCAAGGAAGGGAGCTAGGCAAATGGCCAGGGCACAGACCGTCAGATTAGAGCCGTACGCGACGCCGGCATTACCGAGCGACAACGTCAAACGCTTGCCACCGTCACCGGCCCGTTCAGCACGCAAGGTAGAGGTGCAGCGCACGTCAGCCTGGTCCTTCAATCTGGGTGATAAAGCCTTGCCCTGGCTGCTGCCGCTGGTGTTGTTCGGCTTATGGTACCTGGGGGTGGAACGCGGTTGGCTTTCAGAGCAGGTGCTGCCACCGCCAGCCTACGTTTATCAAACCCTGTCGGACCTGGTCACCTCCGGTGACCTGTGGCTGAACGCTTCCGCCAGCTTGCAACGGGTGGTCGTCGGATTTGCGTTGGGTGCATTCGTCGGCATAGCGCTGGGCTTGGCCATTGGCCTTTCCAGAACGGTAGAGGATTATCTTTTACCCACCTTCAACGCGTTGGTGCAAATACCGGTACTGGGCTGGTTGCCGTTTGCCTTGCTGTTGTTCGGCATCGGCGAGACGCTCAAGTATGTGCTGATTGCCAAGGCGGCCATGGTGCCGATCACGCTGTGTACGTTGCAGGCTTTCCACCAGGCGCCCAAGGGGCTGTTGGAAGTCGGCCGGGCCTACGGCTTCAGTCGTCGGCAAAGCGTCACCGCCATCGTCTTGCCAGCGGCCATCCCGACGCTGTTTACGGGTTTGCGTCTGGGTTTCACCAAAGCCTGGTTATCGCTGGTCGTGGTTGAGTTGGTGGCATCGAGTGAGGGGCTGGGTTACCTGATTGTCTATGGGCGCCAGCTGTTTCAACTGGACCTGGTGATGGCGGCCGTTGTGGTGGTCGGTGCTCTCGGCCTGTTGATAGACCGTGGTTTCGACTACCTGGAACAACGCTTGAGTCGCGGTCGGCCAACGGCCGGGGGGCGACTGTCATGAGTGCGATCATGTCAGTCGGTAGCCGTCACCGCCGATATCGCGGATGGGTCTTGCCCATTGCCGCCATTGCCGTGTGGTGGCTGGCTTCGAGCCAGGGCTGGAGCCAATCGGGCTTGCTCGTTTCGCCGGAAAAAGTCGCCACCACGGCCTGGGATCAAATTGCCTCGGGCAAATTCTGGCGGGCCATTTCTGCCAGCCTGGCGCGTAACCTCAGTGGCTTTTTTATCGGCACCACGCTCGGCCTGGTATTGGGTTGCCTGCTGGGCCTGTCGCGGTATTTCCAGCGTCTTGTCGGTCCGAGTTTCAATACCTTCAAACAAATTTCTCTGTTCGCCTGGATCCCGTTGATCTCGGTGTGGTTCGGCCTGGGCGATGTGGCCAAGGTGGTGTTCCTGTCACTGGCAGCGCTGGTGCCGGTGGTGGTGAATACCTGCGACGGTTTACGCAATGTCCCACCCAACCTGTTGGAAGTGGCGCGGGTATACCGCTTCAGCCGTTGGCAAACCATCGTCGGAGTCATGCTTCCCGCCGCCTTACCGTCGATTTTCACGGGGATTTACCTGGCGCTGGTCTACTCCTGGCTGGCGACCATCGGTGCCGAATACCTGCTGGTATCGGGGGAGGGGATCGGCAACACGCTGATTGATGGCAGCGAACATTTCATGATGGACCTGGTGTTATTTGGAATGGTGGTTATCGGCCTGGTGGGCTGGGGCCTCAACGCATTGGCCCGGACACTTGAGCGGCGAATGCAGCGCCTGTACGGCATCGCTCCTCGTTGATTGGCACTTTCAAAAGGATTGCAACATGCTCAACAACAGCCTGACCCTGGAAAACATCAGCAAGCGTTTCGCTTCCCGACCGGGCAGTTCGACTCAATTACAAGTACTCGACAACATCCACCTCGACATCGCTCCGGGGGAGTTCATCAGCATCGTCGGTGCCAGCGGCTGCGGCAAATCCACGCTGTTGCGACTGATTCTTGGACTGGACGAAGAATACGACGGGCGCATCCTGCTGGATGGCAAACCCATCGAAGGCACTGGCCTGGAACGTGGCATCGTATTTCAGGATCACCGCTTGTTCCCCTGGCTCAATGTGGAGCAGAACGTCGCTGTCGGCCTCAAGAACTCACCCCAGAGCGCGGGGCAGAAACGCGACACCGTGCGCGAGCACATTGAACTGGTCGGCTTGCAAGACTTTATCGATGCCTACCCTCATCAGCTATCCGGCGGCATGGCACAACGCGTGGCCATAGCGCGCGGGTTGGTCAATCGTCCGAGTGTGCTGCTACTGGATGAACCGCTCGGGGCCCTTGATGCCTTGACCCGTGCGCGGCTGCAGGGCGAGCTGCAAAACATCTGGCTCAAGGAAAAAATCACCATGATCCTGGTCACCCACGATGTTGATGAGGCGGTATTCCTGGGTGACCGCGTGGTGGTAATGCAGCCCAACCCCGGCCGCATCCGGCGCATCCTCGACATCGATCTGCCGCGTTCACGCAACCGCAGTGACAGCCGCTTCATTGCCCTGCGCGACGATGTGCTGAGCGATTTTGCCGAGCTGCACTGAGACTCCGCGCCTGACGTCGCGCGCAGGCTTGATCACACTCAATTTTTTCAGGGAACGGGAAATGTCCGAACGCCAGCTCAGCCTCAACTTATTCATCTATCCGAACGGCCATCACGAAGCGGCCTGGCGTCACCCGCAGTCGGTGCCGGAATTGTCCATGGATATCGGCTATTACCAGCAACTGGCACTGCGCGCTGAACGCGAGAAACTCGATGCGATTTTCTTCGCCGATTCGCCGTCACTGGCTGAAAGCGGGCATGAGGGTTTGCGCATTCGTTTCGAGCCCATCACCTGGCTGGCAGCGATTGCCGCAGTGACCCAACGCATAGGCCTGATCGCCACGGCCAGCACGACCTACAGCGAACCCTACAATCTGGCCCGCTCATTCAGTGCGCTGGACCACCTCAGCAAGGGCCGCGCCGGCTGGAACATCGTGACCACTTCCATGGCCGCCGCAGCCGCCAATTTTGGTCTGGACAAACATCCCTCGGCCTCTGACCGCTACGCTCAGGCCGAAGAATTCGTGCAGGTGGTCGGTGACCTGTGGGACAGCTGGGAGGACGATGCGCTGGTGCTGGACAAGACAGCCGGGGTGTTTGCCGATGGTGACAAGGTGCATGCGATCAACCATGTGGGTACCCACTACAAAGTAAAGGGCCCGTTCAACTCTCCGCGCTCACCACAGGGGCGGCCGGTGCAGGTGCAGGCTGGGTCTTCTGAAGATGGCCGTGATTTCGCGTCCAGGCATGCCGAAGCGATTTTCACCGCGCACCAGACCCTGCAAAGCGCGACTGAATTCGCCAACGATATCCGTGCTCGGGCGAAGGCGGCGGGGCGCGATCCTCGCCAGCTGAAAATTCTCCCGGGCATCAGCCCCTACATCGGTAGCACCGAAGCCGAAGCCCAGCGCAAGTTCGAGGAGCTCAACGAACTGGTGCTGCCGCACATCTCGTTAGGTCAGCTACGCCGCCTGTTGGGCGTCGACCTGACCGGGCACGATCTGGATGCACCGTTCCCGCGCCACCTGATCAACTTCGACAGCAGCGAAAGCCAGTCAAGCCGTTTCAAATTGATCATCGACATTGTCGACCGCGAGAAACCGACGCTGCGCCAACTGATCAATCGCCTGGCGGGGGCTCGTGGGCATTGGGTGCCGGTCGGTACGCCGGTGCAGATTGCCGACTTGATCGAGCAGTGGTTCCGCCGTGGTGCCGCCGATGGTTTCAACGTGATGCCGCCAGCGTTCCCCGAAGGCTTTGAAGTGTTCCTCGATGAAGTGCTGCCGATACTGCGAAAGCGTGGCCTGTTCCGCAGTGAATACTCGGGCAGTACGCTGCGCGAGCATTACGGCTTGAATCGCCCGGCTTCGCGTTTTTCCCTGAAGTCCGCCTGATCGAGGGGCAGATCGGCCTGGCTGCAACCGGACTCAAAGCCGCCGCTTGCAGATCATCCTGGGCCGGTCACGCTCATTCCTGATCCATAACCTCGGTCACCCCCAGGTCCTCACCCAGGAACCCGCCACTCTGATGGTGCCACAGCCGCGCATAGAGGCCGTTCCTGGCGAGCAATTCGGTGTGGGTGCCCTGTTCGATGATGCGTCCGTCATCCATGACAATCAGTCGATCCATCGCCGCAATCGTGGACAGCCGATGGGCGATGGCGATGACGGTTTTGCCCTTCATCATTTCATCGAGGCTTTCCTGAATGGCCACTTCGACTTCCGAATCCAGCGCGCTGGTAGCCTCGTCAAGTAGCAGGATCGGGGCGTTCTTGAGCATCACCCGGGCAATCGCGACGCGCTGGCGCTGGCCGCCCGACAGCTTGATGCCGCGCTCGCCCACCAAGGTGTCGTAGCCGGTGTGACCTTGCCGGTCGCTCAGTTGGCTGATGAACTCATCGGCCTGGGCATTGGCCGCGGCACTGCGGATTTGTGCGTCGCTTGCATCGGGTCGGCCGTAGGCGATGTTGTCGCGAATGGAGCGGTGCAGCAGGGAAGTATCCTGGGTGACCATGCCGATGGCGCTACGCAGACTGTCTTGTGTCACGTGCGCAATGTCTTGCCCGTCAATGCGAATCTGCCCGCTGTCGACATCATAGAAGCGCAGCAGCAAGTTGATGAGCGTGGATTTGCCCGCGCCGGAGCGGCCGACCAGGCCGATTTTTTCGCCCGGGCGAATGTTCAGGCTCAAGCCATCGAGCACCTGGCGTTCGCCACTGTAGTTGAAGCTCACATTGTCGAAGGTTACCGCGCCGCCGGAGGTCACCAGCACGCCTGCGTTCGGCACATCCTGCACCTTGGGGCCACGGGTCAGGGTTGTCATGCCATCCTGCACGGTGCCGATGCTCTCGAACAGCGAAGTCATTTGCCACATGATCCAGTGCGACATGCCATTGATACGCAACGCCATGGCGGTAATCGCCGCCACGGCACCGGTGCCGACTTCGCCCAGGTGCCACAGCCAAAGTGCATAACCGCCGGCTGCCATGATCAACGCCACCACCAACGCCTGGTTAACGATCTCGAATTGGCTGACCAGGCGCATCTGGCGATAACCGGTCCGCTTGAAATCCTCCATGGCCGCGCGTGCGAAGTGCGCTTCACGATTGGAATGGGAGAACAGTTTCACTGTCGTGATGTTGGTGTAGGCGTCTGAGATACGTCCGGTCATCGAGGAGCGCGCATGGGCCTGTTCCTGTCCGACCTTCCCCAAGCGGGGCACGAAGTACAGCATGGCCAGCCCGAACAACACGATCCAGGCAATGAAAGGCAGCATCAGTTTCAGTGCGAAGCCGCCGGCCAGCGCGATGATCGCGATGAAATACACCCCGATGCCGGGTGCGATCTCGATAAGGGTGAACAGCACGTCGCGCACGGCCAGCGCAGTCTGCATCACCTTGGTGGTGACCCGGCCGGAGAACTCATCGGAAAAGAACGAAAGGCTTTGCCGCAGCATCAGGCGGTGGAAGTCCCAACGCAGCCGCAACGGCAGATTAATCGCCAATATCTGGTGCTGCACCATGGTACGCAACGCCACCAGCCCGATGCTCGCCACCATGACGATGCCCATGCCCCACAACACGCGACTTTCCTGCGCCGCCGCATCACCACCGGCTTGCCAGGTCGAGAGCAGATCCACGACCTGACCAAGGAAAGAAAACAGCCAGGCTTCGTAGATCGACACACCGGCACTGAGCAGCGCAAACGCGAGAATATAGCCGCGGGCGCCCCGTGTGCACGCCCAAAGGAACCGAGCCAGGCCTTCGGGTGGCGGAGGGACTTCGTCGGGCGGGAAGGGGTCGAGTCTTTGTTCAAATGCGCGAAGCATGGTGGTCTCCGAAACGATCAAGTGAAGGAGAGTCTGCCATTTAAACGTTGCTTTGAGGGTTATGTGGGTTGGCGGGGCCAAGAGGGGCGCTCTCGGAGCGCCGTTCTTGACCCGAAGCGGTCATCCAGGGCAAGTGACTATCCGTGTGTTTTCTTCAGTCCTTTCAAGCGCACATTCGCCCTTTGCACAGCGGCCATTTTTTCAGGCCGCTTCATGCGTTTCCACTTTCTGATGTCTTCCTTGCTTCGCCCGCAACTCACACACAGATCACCACTCAGCTGGCAAACGGAGATGCAGGGGTTTTCGATTTCTTTAGCCATTGTCAGTTACCTTTGGCCACACGTGATTGAGTCAGGCGATTGAGGCGCGCAATCATGCCAGTCGAAACTCGACCGTCAGATGACTGACTTCGTGAACCGGTTTGAGACGTTCACGAATGCTGTCGGCGCTAGCAGTGGCCTCACCCAGGACGCTGACGATGGCTGCATGCGCTTGCGGTCCAACACGCCAGACGTGCAAGTCCGTGATGGTGGCATCCCCCGGTTTCTCGACCAGTTCGCGGATTTCCTCGGCAACGTGCGCATCGGTCTGATCCAGCAATACACCTGCTGTAACCCCCATCAAGGTCCATGCCCAACGCGCGATAACGATGGCGCCGACGATGCCCATGACCGGGTCCAGCCAAACCCAACCCAGATACTGGCCGGCGAGCAGCGCAGCAATGGCCAGAACCGAAGTCAGCGCGTCCGCGATGACGTGGACGTAGGCCGATTTCAGGTTGTTGTCGTTCCCGTGATGGGCATGGCCATGATCATCATGATCGTGCCCATGACTGTGCCCGTGACCCAGCAGAAGGGCGCTGACAATGTTGACGACCAAACCGGCAATCGCGATGAGCGTAGCGGTGCCGAACTGAACTTCCGTCGGCTGCAAGAGGCGCATGACAGACTCAACGCCAATGCCCAGGGAGACCATGCCGAGAATCAGCGCCGAGGCGAACCCGCCCAAGTCTCCAACCTTTCCGGTACCGAAACTGTAGCGCTGGCTGAAAGCATGACGTTTTGCGTATCCGTAGGCGGCCGCCGCGATGCCCAATGCGCCGGCATGGGTCGCCATATGAAAGCCATCGGCCAGTAACGCCATCGAGCCAGTTATATAGCCGGCGGTGATCTCGCCAATCATCATCACAACGGTCAGTGCCACAACCCAAAGCGTACGCTTGGCATTTTCGTCGTGCGCTGAGCCAAGGAACACATGGTCATGTGAGTGGTTGATGTGGGTGCTGCTCATCCTGAGTGTGTCCCTGGACGCGCTCACTTGGAGTAACGGCGAATGGCTTCAAGAAGCTCTTCGACGCCTTTGTTACGCTCTTCTTCGCTGAGCGCAGGGTTCGCAACATGCTCCCGGGCATGCTCTTCGATGATTTCCTCCATCAAGCCGTTGATAGCCCCACGAGTGGCGGCAACAAGGTGCAGTGTTTTGGCGCAATCGAGATCCGATTCCAATGCCCGTTCAACGGCCTGGATTTGTCCGGCAATACGTTTTACGCGTTTGAGAAGATCGTCTTTATTTGCTGCGATATGACCCATGGGATACCCCCCCTACCTATGTGCTGAGCATGATAGGCATACCCCCTATACCTATGCAAGGTTGGAAGGCGCAGAGATCATTTACAACCTCAGGCAGGAAAGAGAGGCTTCAATTTTGAGGGGTAAAGCTAGAGGACCTGGAATGTCCGCTCCTGGCTGTGGATTCAACCGGTCGACGCAACAGATTGGCTAAATCGTTCAGGGTGCTTTTCTACTTGTGCGGGACTCGGATGGAATGAGGACGACCAGATCCGTATCACCTATGTCGACACCCGCTTGTGAAAGCAAGGTAGTAACTTGTCCGCGGTGGTGCGTTTGATGGTTGAAGAAATGCATGACCAAACCATAAAAGCTCCTGTCAGCCGGTACTCCCTTCATGCTTGTGTAATTGAGGGTGTGATCTAGATCCGACTCTGCAATGGAGCGAGACCACTCGACAATTTTCTGATCGAGCCACGCTCGATGTGCCGAAAGTTCTCGAATATTTGAGAACAGCAACTGGTCGAGGCTTTTGAGGGCAGGAAGCTGCATAACTGGTCCCAGAGCCAAGTGGTTCGCTGGATGCTTGGCGAATCGCTTTAACCAGAGAGTGTCACCGGCCACCAAGTGGTTCAACGTCCCGAGAATTGAACCAAAAAATGCTTTCCTGTCCACTGAGAGCTCTTCATCTGGCAGGCTTCTGGCTGCCTCATAAATCTTTGCGTTCATCCACTCGTTATAGGTCGCCATCAGGCAGATATGGCTGGTGCGGCTCATCGTGCTCATCCTTTCAATGAATACTTGATAAGCGTTCCACGCTCATCTTGAAACCCGGTCTGGTGCTGGGCTTTGTTGTTTTGGCGGGCAACAAGAAGAGGGGACCGGTCTTGCTGGGTGCTTGCATGTAGCTCGGCGAATGTCTTCATTTGGCCGTTTTCTGCATGTCGCGACTGAGCGGAACCCACAACCCAAAGCGGAAAGTCCGGACACCAGAATCAGGTTTCGGATTGATGAGCCACCCAGTGTTTCATCTCTTCAGCAATGAAGTGGTTTACCAGGTCGATGTACATCTTCTCGATTGCATCCGGGCTCAGGCCCTCGACCTCGGCCCACTCGCGACGTGTCGCCAGCATGGCCTTGAAACGCTCCGGAGCACGCACCGAAGTCGCCGAGGTCTTGAACTTCGAGGCAGCCAGCACGTAGTGAAAACGCTTGCCCAACAGCTTGATAACGACCTGATCAAGGGCATCGATTTCGCGTCGGATGTCCTCCATGCCCGCACACTCTGCGGGTTGCAACTGATTGATGACTTCCATGTAGGTGACTCCGTTTGTTAAAAAAATGGTTAACCTTCGGAAGAGGCATCGCCGCGGAATCTTCCGTGCGTGATACAGCCCGAATACCAGAACATCCGTTGTCCGCAGCATCAGGAGCAGTCTTTGACTAAGGCAGATCGAGGAACTAATTAAGCCACGTTACTCGATAAGATCGTAGGTAACTGTGTCAGCCCGTTGGGTGACTGCTTCTGGCCGGTTTGTGCCTTCCATGACCGGTTGAAACCGACCCATAGCGGCCTGTCGGCAGCTAGCAGGTGAAATCCGCTGAGAGGAAGCTAGAGAGCATCCGTCATCAAGCTATTTTCAATATGCCTCACCTTCATCTCCTTCAACACTGGCTGCGAGTACTTTCGCAATTTCCTTGGCCTTAATGATTGCCGCATCGCTGTAGACGAAAGAAATCATCCCCCTGCGATAATCAAAGAGATACTGTTGCTGTGTTAGTGGAGACGTCCAAATTGCTGAGTTTTTCCCGCTGGAAACAATGGTTTCACCGGTGACGGGATTTCTGCGAGCAAACTCGTTTTCTAGCTTCATCGATGGATCACTTGCGCAAAGTGATTGCCATTCTTCAAGAGCTATTTCCATTGGTCTGACAATATGAAGTTCGTAGGCCATAGGTGTGCCGGCTCCTGACTTTTGGCTGTATGTGAAGAGATTGTGAGACACCTAAATGTCAGTGACGGCTGAGGCTAGCGACTGATGGCAGAGGTGTCCAGTGACTCCTTCTGGCCGATTCTGTTGAAAAAGTCTTGGCGGATTGGCTCAACTACACTGAGCTTGAAAAGCGTCCGATTTACGCGTTGCAAGCTCTCCTCGCAGGGCAGTCGTATTGCAGTGAATCGCTCCAGCTCTACCACTTATGCCTGAGTCGTTATTCATGAGTGAAATCACTACCATCCCCTCGGATGGTGTACCTGACCTTCAACCTATAGTGCAGCGCAAGCTCGGACGCTGCCTTTTGCGCTTGCAACAATACGAACGACAGCTGAAAGCGATAGTCGCGCATGGCGAGTTGAGCGGTCCCGCGGATCGGCTGCCGATCATCCGTGAGCAGAAGATCGCACGAGCCCAGAAAAAGACCATGGGCACGTTGGTCGGGATGCTGACCGAAAGCTTTCTGACCCAATCGCCCCAAAATGAAGAATCACAGACGCAAGCCGATGCCGGTGACCAGATCTGGCTCAGCTATCGACACCAGTTGGAAATGCCAGCCGAGCACTATGAGGCAACGAAGGTCGCCATCAAGGAACTGGTCGACCTGCGCAATAAGCTAGTCCACCACTTCATTGAGCATTTCGATCTCTGGTCTGAATCAGGCTGCCAGGCGGCGGATGGTTTCCTTGAGGAAAGCTACGAAACCATCAATAAGCATTGCCTAACCCTGCAATGCTGGGCCAAAGCCATGGATGAGGCACGAGCTAAAATGGCTTTGCTTGTGCAAAGCCCCAATGCTTAAGGCCGAAAACAGACGTCAGTTACCTCGCCTAAGCTAGAAAGGTACAAAAAGGGTGAAGGCGTAGCCTGGCGTCCTGACATACCTTCGCCACGCAAAGGAGAGCGATGAATATTTTTGTGATGCTCCAGCCACTGTTCGACTTACTGAAGTGGCTGCTGCCATTGTTGGTCGTAGTCATCATCATCAAGACCCCCTGGTTCAAAGGCTGGTTCGGTGAGCTGCTGGTGCGGGCATTCGCCCACTATCGGTTGGATGGCCAGGTCTACCGCCGGTTGCACAACGTCACACTGGATACGCCCGATGGCACTACCCAGATTGATCATGTGTTCCTGTCGCCTTTTGGCATTTTCGTGCTGGAGACCAAAAACATGCGAGGCTGGATCTTTGGAGGTGAGTGCCAGGCCCAGTGGACACAGCAGATCTTCCGGCATCGCTTCAGGTTCCAGAACCCGCTGCGGCAGAATTACAAGCACTTGAAGGCGCTAGAAGCGCTGCTCAGCGTTCCGCCCGAGCACATTCATTCTGTAATCGCCTTCGTCGGCGGCGGCAGCTTCAAGACCGTCATGCCGGACAATGTCACTCAAGGCGTCAGCTGCATCCGCTATATCAAGTCCTTTCAGCAGCCTGTGTTTAACGAAGCGCAGGTGAGTGTAATGGTGAAGGCACTGGAGAGCGGGAAGAGGGACAGTACGCTCGCTACCCACTACGAGCATGTACAACGCCTGAAACAGAGAAACAACCCTTTCGCGAAACGCCGTTGCCCGCGTTGTGGAAGCGCTTTCGAAATTCGTATCCGTAAGACAGGCGATAGAGCAGGAGAGCGATTCTGGGGCTGCAGCGCCTACCCCAAATGTCGAGCGAAACAGGATTTTGATTAGTCCTCCAGGCACTTCGTCCTGTGAAACCGCGAATGAAAGCAACTGACTGGTCATCCGTTCCCCGGCAAAAGCGGCCACTCATGAATGGCCCATATCGCCCGATTCTGTTGAAAAAGTCGGCTTTCTCAAACTGCCGAAAAATTGATCGGTGAAAGCGACTTTTAGCACGCTGCTACGTGAAATCTCAGTCCGAATGCCTCTGCGAAAATTCTGGATTTCAGTCGCAGGCGCTTATTTTTTTGCCATGGAAACTAAGGCCGACTTTTTCAACAGAATCGGCCGATTTCTACCTGTCATGAGAGGCAGGAAACGTAGGAATGGGATTTTTGTTTTGATTCAGACCGTCAAGCCCGCTCTAAAACGGTTTTACCAGCCTCGGCCGATTACTGCCCGTGAGCGATCACTCTGGGGTCATGAGCATCGTGAGCGTAATCTTGATGAATTCTTCATTTTTGTCGATCGTTTGCAGCGTGCTGCGCACACTTCCAACAACCTCGGTCGCGTCGCGCTGCTCGACCCAAAGCGGGGCTCTATGATGGCAGCCTCCAGGGCGAGTTGATGTTCGTTGATCTTGAATAGCAGGAAGGGAGTAGGTCTGAATCCGGCATAGGCGGTACCTTGGCGGATAAAGGCATCGTTGCAGTGGCAGTGGCAGTGGCAGTGGCAGTTCTGGTTCGTGTGATTGCAATGTAGTGGGTTGCAGCGTTTCTGGTGATCCGGTTATACAGCCAGGGACCATTAGTCTAACTTTTCAGCTACCATTGTGTATCTAGGAATAGCTAGCGACTACTCGCACCTGTTGCACATGGAAGGGAATCAATAACATGGATGGTGTGCGTTCTGTACAAGTTATCGCTGTGACCGGCGGAAAGGGCGGCGTCGGCAAGACGACTGTGGCAGTGAATCTTTCATTGGCGCTGGCGAAACTTGGAAGGCGAGTCGTATTGCTTGATGGCGATCTTGGCTTGGCGAATATCGATGTTCTGTTGGGGCTATCCCGGCAGTACACGCTTGCCGATTTAATCGAAGGTCGCTGTGAGCTATCCGATGTACTTGTGCGCGGTCCGGGCGGGGTGCGAATCGTCCCCGCGGCTTCAGGCATCCAGAGCATGGTGCATTTGTCTCCGGCTCAGCACGCCGGCCTGATCCAGGCCTTCAGTGAAATCGGTGACAGTCTCGATGTGCTGGTGATTGACACAGCTGCGGGCATCGGCGCGTCGGTGGTCAGTCTTGTCCGGGCGGCCCACGAAGTCCTGCTGGTGGTCTGCGATGAACCAACCTCGATCACCGATGCATATGTACTGATCAAACTGCTTAATCGTGATTACGGAATGGACCGTTTCCGGGTGCTGGTCAATATGGCGCAGAGCCCGCAGGAAGGTCGCGCCCTGTTCGCTAAATTGACCAAGATCACCGATCACTTCCTCGACGTATCCCTGCAGTATGTGGGAGCGGTTCCGTACGATGAATGTGCGCGTAGGGCAGTGCAGAAGCAGCGAGCAGTCTACGAACACTTTCCGCGTTCCAAGTGCGCCCAAGCATTTCAGGATATCGCTTTAAAGGTCGACACTTGGCCTTTGCTGACTGTCCCGAGAGGGCATATGGAATTCTTCGTTGAGCGACTCGTCCGAGAGAATGACATTTCTCTCCAGTCCGTATGAGTGGTGTGATTGGGGCGACCGCTTATGGCGGGACATCGATGATCTAAAATAGACCGTCGCTATCCGACCCATAGGAGACGATGGCGACCGGTTGAATCCACAGCCGATTGCTGCCTGTCGCGAAGTGCTGGAGTCGACCCAATATAGAGGGTCCGTCGCCGACATCATGATTACCCCGGCTATTTCGGTGCTTTCTGCGGTTGAGGGGCTTCAGCTGGCGTTGACGGAATCACCTTTTGAATCTAGCGAAATTTGGGGAGCAGGATCAGCGAGCGCAGGTCGGAACCGCCCGAGCAATTTCGCTATCGCAGCATTTACGCATTACCCCCCACCAGCCTATTTACCTGCGAGCTGTTTGCTTGCTTGTATAGTTCGCCGGTGAGGAATAGATTCGGTTGCGAACCTTTTTACCCCCCAAATTGAAATGGATATCGCCGTGACTCAATCCCGATTGCTCACTCACAACCGCATTTCCTGACGCCAGCGACCTCTACTTCGTCGTCGAACAAACCCGGGCCGCAAAGCCTTGCGAAATCGTGCATCAATCCAGTGCGGTGACCGAATGCGCGTGATGATTCTGGATGATGATCCCTGGGAGGCTTTCAACTTGATGGCAAAAGGGCCGGCGCAATCCCGCAGGGCATGGGTGAGTACTTCTTCATCCACCCTATGCCCCTGGCCCTCCCACTTCTGGATTTGGTAAAGCGGGACTCCCTCAGGCACTGCGTGAGTTGATAGGTGCGATCTATGCGTTGCCTCCCATGCAGGTACGCGGCGAGCAAGTGGTCATGCGCCTTGGGGCTGCTATGAAAAATGGCGAGCCTCAAGCGGACCTCGAAAGACTTCAACGATTGGCGGGCCTGGCCTGAGCGCATTCGGGAACGCAGACTGGGCACCCCACCGCAGAAAAGCTGGTCTAGGATTGCTTGTTATTAAATGCAAGGGATTTGCGAGGAACAATGGAATGAGCGACAAAACGTTTAGTCTCAAACCAGTCCTGCTGATAGTTGACGACCAAGTCACTGACCTAAGAATTCTGAGCACCGCAGTGCGAGATTTAGCCGAAGTCTATGTCGCCCAAAGTGGTCAGGAGGCGCTAGAGATTGCGCGTCTATGCAGGCCCGATGTGGTTTTGCTCGACATAGAAATGCCAGGAATGAGCGGCTTCGAGGTCTGCCGGGCGCTGAAATCCGATCCGGAGCTTTTGGATGCAGCGGTCATTTTTGTAAGCTCTCATACGCATACAGAAAATGAGCTTCGCGCTCTTGAGTGCGGCGGAGTGGACTTCATTCAAAAGCCGCTGAATATTCCAGTAGCCAGAGCCCATATCAAGGCTCATATCGCCTTGCGCAATGAGGCCAAGAGGCTCGCCAATCACGATGCATTGACTGGTCTACCCAACCGAATACTGTTGCAGGATCGTACCGAGCAGGCTTTACAAAAGGCCCGTCGCAGCCATGGTTGTGTGGCGATGCTGTTACTTGATTTGGACAACTTCAAAGTGGTCAACGATTCGATGGGGCACTCGGTCGGCGACTTGGTGTTGCAAGAGGTTGCATCGCGACTATCGCGATCCTTGCGCGCAGTGGATACCCTCAGCAGGCAAGGAGGAGACGAGTTCATCCTCCTTCTGCCAGAGGTGATAGGTTTCGACGCCGTGGGCGACTTCGCTGAAAGGTTGCTCGCAACAATCGCCAGTCCTTTTTCAATCCAGGCAAACCGATACGACCTTTCCGCAAGCATCGGCATCAGCGTGTTCCCTGAGGACAGCGATGATCTGGAATCACTTTATCGGCATGCCGACTCGGCTATGTACCAGGCGAAGCTTTCAGGTCGCAATCGCTATTGTTTTTTTTCTCCGCATATCGAGAGCAGCATGCGTGCCAGGCACTTGCTTGAGCGCCATATGCGCACTGCTTTGGAAGATGGCGTTTTTGAGGTCTTTTACCAGGCGAAGGTCGATGCCCGACATAACCGGATCATTGGGATGGAGGCGCTGATCCGATGGCGCAATCATGACGGTGTTTTGGTCTCGCCTGTCGATTTCATTCCTCTGGCAGAAGAAACAGGGCTGATCATCCCCATTGGCAAGTACGTTCTGCTCCAGGCCTGCCAGGACGCGAGAGCGCTTCGTGAACTGGGCCATGACATTTCCATTAGCGTTAATATCTCCGTCGTGCAATTTCGCGAGGAGTCCTTCCTGGACATGGTGAAAGGCATCCTGGTCGAATCTGGACTAGAAGCACAATTCCTGGAGTTGGAGATTACCGAAGGGGTGCTGGCAAGAGACATCGATAACGCCCGAGAAACCCTCTTTCATCTCAAGACGTTAGGGGTCCGCATTTCGATCGACGATTTTGGCACAGGTTATTCGAGCCTGGCTTATCTCAAACGTTTCCCAATTGACGTTCTGAAAATAGATCAGAGCTTTGTACGAGATATGCTCACCGACAAAAGCGATTCGGCGATCATAGAGGCGATCATAAAGTTAGGTCAGGCACTCGGCCTTGAGTTGGTGGCCGAAGGCGTAGAAACCCAGGAGCAGGCGGATGCGCTTCTGGGGCAAGGCTGCCAGATCATGCAAGGTTATCTTTATTGCCGTCCTGTTCCCTTTGCTCAAATCTGCTCATTTTTATCCTTGGGGCTCAAGGTTAATGTGATGCATGCGAACTAAGTTGCAGACGCCCCCAACAGGGGTTCGAACTTTAATATTGAAGGCTTGAAGACCTTCTGTAATGGGACAATGCGAGTGAGAAAACATAGGTTTTTTGCATTGAGCTGGGGAGTAGCCATCACTCTGGCAGCAGGGTTAGGGGCAAGTATTCTGGGCGCCTGGATCCTTGAGCGCGTCAACGAACAGCAGGCTCAAGAGGCGGTCGCGGCGGCTACCGAGGAAGCCGCAGAGTTGGTTTTAACTCGCCTCAATCTTTACCAATACGGATTGCGAGGCGTTCGGGGCGCCGTACTGACAGCGGGTGAGCATGGCATCAGCCGCGAAGTTTTTGACCAATATCACCATCCGAACGATCTCGCTTCCGAGTTCCCCGGCGCACGTGCCTTGGGCTTTATCAGGCGTGTACCGGAGCAGGATGAAAGCGAGTTTCTCAAACGCGCTCGGGCTGACGGCAAAGCTGATTTCTCCATTCGTCAATTCTCACCGCATTCAGGCGAGCGTTACGTTGTCCAGTATGTTGTACCGTTTGAAGGTAACCAGCCTGCAATTGGCTTGGACATAGCTTCGGAAACATCACGGCGAGAGGCTGCCCAATCCGCGATACACAACGGTGTGGCACGGATCACAGCGCCCATCACTCTGGTACAGGGCATGGCAAAACCGCAGCAGTCTTTCCTGATTTTGATGCCCATCTTTCGCGGCGGTGTGACTCCGGCGACCGCTGCTCATCGAGAAACAGCAGCTTTTGGCTGGACCTATATTGTGTTGCAGACAGAGGAGGTACTCAGAGGCCTGCGCATAGAAAATGAGACGGTGCATCTGCGGTTGAGGGATATCACTGTCCCAGGGCAAGAGAACCTGTTTTATGAAAGCACCGACAACTCGGCCAGCGGTGAAACGCTGATGACCCACCAGTCGGAGCGCGAGGTATACGGGAGGCGATGGCAAATCGAGCTCGGCGCGCATCCGTTGTTCATCCAGCGCCTGCATCAGGTTTCACCAAAGGTCGTCCTGTTGATGGGTGGTCTGCTCACTCTTCTTCTGGCGACTCTGGCGGGTGTCGTGAGTGTCAGTCGTCAACGCCGACGGCAGATATTCGCCGAGCAGGCGAGGCTTGCCGCCATCGTCGAAAGCTCGGCCGATGGCATCATTGGAAAAACGCTCAATGGCGTAGTTACCAACTGGAATAAGGGGGCCGAACATCTGTTTGGCTATACCGCCGAGGAGGCAGTCGGCCAGACATTGGCCCACCTGGTTGTTCCTGAGGAGCTTGTCGCTGAGGAAGCTCATATCCTTGCGCGCATCAGGGCGGGTGAGCGTATCGCCAGCTTTGATACCCAACGCCATCACAAAGATGGGCGGCTGATCGATGTCTCCGCCAACATCTCACCCATTTATGGCGAAGGTGGTCGCGTCGTTGGAGCTTCCAAGACATTAAGGGATATCTCGGCGAAAAAAGCCGCAGAGGCCCGAATTCTCGAACTCAACTCCAGCCTGGAGGAGCAGGTTGCGCAACGAACTTCCGAGTTGCGACACCTCAATCTGTTGTTGGGCACTGTGCTGCGCTCGGCCACTGAGGTTTCGATCATTGCGACGGATCTCGATGGCGTTATTCGTGTGTTCAACAAAGGCGCGGAGCATTTGTTGGGTTATGACGCCGAGGAGTTACTGGGTAAAAACACCCCAGCGCTTATCCATGAACCAAAGGAAGTCGCTGCTCGTGGCATTGAACTGAGTGAGGAGTACGCACAGATAATCGATGGTTTCCGCGTGTTTACCCATAAACCTGAGCTTGAAGGCGCAGAAACACGTGAGTGGACTTACATACGTAAGGACGGCTCGCGGTTTCCTGTCACGCTGGTGGTCACCTCCATGCGCGATGACGATGGGAATTTGAGCGGTTACCTGGGCATCGCGGTAGACATCACCGAACGGAAAGCGGCAGAAAAGGAGCTGGCTGCAAGCCTGGAGACGACGCAGAAACAACGTAGTGAACTGATGGCGGTGCACGACCAGTTAGTGATGGCTGCTGAGGTCGCCGAACTGGGCATTTGGTCCTGGACGTTGGCGGACAATAACTTGCAGTGGAATGACCGCATGTTCGAGATCTACGGTCAGCCACTGACGTTGCGCAATACTGGTCTGAGTTATCAACACTGGTACGCGCGTATTCACCCCGAGGATGCTGTGGCTACGGCTGCAAAGCTGAATGCCGCCGTAGAGGGGAATGGTGTGTACGACACAGTTTTCCGTGTCGTTCGCCCGGACGGCCAAATCCGCTTTATACAGGCAGGCGCGCAGGTCGAACGCAGTCCCAACGGTACGCCCCTGCGCGTGACGGGTATCAATCGGGACATCACCTCCCAGCGCGAGCTGGAATCACATCTACTGTACGCCAAGGAACAGGCCGATACTGCGAGCGCGGCCAAATCGTCGTTCCTGGCCAACATGAGCCACGAAATACGCACGCCGATGAACGCTGTGCTGGGCATGTTGCAGTTGGTGCAGAACACCGATCTGAATGGTCGTCAACTCGACTATGTGACCAAAGCGCAGACCGCTGCGAAATCACTGCTGGGTTTGCTCAATGACATCCTTGATTACTCCAAAATTGAGGCCGGCAAGCTACAACTGGATGTGCACCCGTTCGAACTCGAACCACTCATGCGTGATCTCGCCGTTGTGCTGGCAGGTAATCAGGGCCAGAAAGAGGTCGAGGTCATGTTCGATCTGGACTCCAATCTACCCAACGACCTGATAGGCGATAGCCTGCGGCTGCAACAGGTGCTGATCAACCTGGCGGGTAACGCCCTCAAGTTCACCATGGAAGGTCAGATCGTGGTCAGCGTCGAGCAACTGATGCGCACGGAAAACTCTGTGAGCCTGCGCATCGCCGTTTCTGATACGGGTATCGGTATCAGCCCGGAGCAGCTTCAATGCATTTTTGAAGGATTCACTCAGGCCGAGGCTTCAACCACCCGCCGCTTTGGCGGTACCGGTCTGGGTTTGGTGATCTGCAAGCGGTTGGTCAGCTTGATGGGCGGTGAACTTCAAGTGGAGAGCCAGCAGGGTGTGGGAAGTCGCTTCTGGTTCGATATCACCCTGGATGTAGCGCCGAATGCGCGGCTGAGACCTGACAGTCCTGGAGTCGATGTGTCCATACGGATACTGGTAGCCGACGACAACGCCATGGCCGGTGAATTGCTGTTGCGAACGGTTCATGCATTGGGGTGGAAGGCCGACCACGTGAGTGGCGGCACGCAAGCAGTGGAATGGGTGAAGAACGCCCAGGCGAGAGGCGAAGCCTACGACGTGGTACTGATGGACTGGCGGATGTCCGATATGGATGGGCTGAGCGCTGCGCAATTGATCCGTCAGCAGGGCAACGGCGTACCGCCTCCAATGGTCATTATGATTACCGCTTACGGCCGTGAAGTGCTGGCCGACGCAAACGAGATGGGAGACGCGCCCTTCGTGGGGTTTCTCACCAAGCCTGTCACTCCCAAGCAGTTAGCCGATGCTGTTCAGCGAGCACTCAACGGCAAAGGCATTGCGCAGTCACTCCCGTCCAGGTCAACTGTTGAAAGGCCGCGGCGTCTGGCCGGGCTGCGGCTATTGGTGGTGGAAGACAACATGCTTAATCGGCAGGTCGCAGATGAGTTACTGACA
The DNA here is from genome assembly GCF_014852295.1 of Pseudomonas sp. PDM10. Taxonomy (NCBI): domain Bacteria; kingdom Pseudomonadati; phylum Pseudomonadota; class Gammaproteobacteria; order Pseudomonadales; family Pseudomonadaceae; genus Pseudomonas; species Pseudomonas sp. PDM10. Next base: position 481,066 of record NZ_JACVBJ010000007.1, read on the forward strand.
GAGGAAGGTGCTCAGGTGACGCTGGCTGAAGGTGGGCTGGAAGGTGTGAGCAGGGTGATGACCGAGAATGTGTCCTTCGACGCCGTGTTGATGGATATCCAGATGCCGGATATTGATGGCTTGGAGGCGACCCGTCGCATTCGATCGAATCCACGTTTTGCAACGCTGCCGATAGTGGCGATGACCGCAAATGCCTCCAATACCGACCGTGAGGCCTGTCTTGCTGCGGGGATGAATGAGCATGTCGGCAAACCCATAGACCTGGAGCAACTAGTCGTAACGCTACTCTTTCAAGTGGGCCGCGAGGATAGCCAAGCATCTCTAGCTGTGGGGCAAGCCAATACAGAAGAAGGCGTCATCGAGCCTCGTGAATCGATCATTAGCCGCTTTGGTTGTGACCTCGATTTGATCCGCAACGTGCTGCGTAACTTTGGTCCCGAGCTAGAAAAACAGCTTGTCCGGTTACACGATCAGATCCAGCGGCAAGACGCATCGGGGGCAGCTTTCGTGCTTCATACAATTAAAGGCAGCAGCGGGACCATGGGTGCCAAGGCGATGTCGCTGCTGGCCGGCGACCTGGAGCAAAAGCTGAAATCCGCAGATGCAGAGTCTGTAGCGAGCATCTTTGCTGACGCAACTTGGTTTGACGAATTGAGCAGGTTACTGCAACAAAGCCTTGAGCAGATGAATGTCGACTTTGGTCAGAGCCCACGAGCAAAGATCAGTGCAGGCGAGGAAGCAATGGAGCCGACGCAATGGAAAGAATCCCTTAAAGAGATTTTGCTGTTGCTGGAGGCGGGTAACCTTCAAGCCATAGAGCTGGCAGACGCATTAGCATCAAAAACGCCGCCATCCCTGCGCCCACAGTTCGACGAACTGGTTGTCCTGGTGCAGTCGCTCGACTTTTCCGCTGCGATGCCGATGGGTCGTGACCTTTTGAGATCTGCCTGATGGAACAATCGATGGAAACCTGGTTGCCGCATCTCCATAACCGTCCAAGACTCCTCATCGTCGACGACCAACCGACTAATATCCGTGTACTCCATGAGCTGTTCCGCGAGGACTGTGATGTGTTCATGGCCACACTCGGTGAGCAGGCGATCAGCCTATGTCGGACCCTGCTACCTGATCTGATTCTGCTGGACGTGGTCATGGAGGGCATGGACGGGCATGAAGTATGCCGTCGGCTCAAGGCTGATCCCGCGACTCAAGGCATCCCTATCATCTTCATTACCGCACAGCGGCAGGAATCAGATGAGGTGCGAGGTCTGGAGCTAGGCGCGGTGGACTTCATCAGCAAACCAATCAATCCCACGATTGTCAGAGCACGTGTGCGAACACATCTGACCCTGAAGCTACAGAACGATCTGCTGCGCTCCATGGCGTTGATGGATGGCCTTACGGGAGTGGCCAATCGACGCAAATTCGATGAGGACCTATTAGCGGATTGGCGCCAGTGCTTTCGAGAGCAAAAGCCGCTGTCGCTCATTTTGGTGGATGTCGACTATTTCAAACGCTACAACGACCGATATGGGCATCTGGCTGGCGATGGATGTCTGAAATCCGTTGCCCAGGCGTTATCTGAAACGGTTAGACGCCCCTATGACCTGGTCGCTCGGTATGGTGGCGAAGAGTTTGCCTGCATTCTGCCCAATACAGATCTTCGCGGAGCAGTCGAACTTGCAGAAAAAATGCAGCGCAATATCCGGTCGCTGGGTATCGAGCATTCTGGTTCTGATGTAGATCGTGTGGTGACTATTTCTCTAGGTGTCGCAACATTGGTGCCCACTGCTGTCCTTGAATTCCAAGCGTTGATAGTGGCTGCGGACAAGCAACTTTACGAGGCAAAGAAAACTGGCAGAGCCAGGGTATGTTCATCCTTTAGCGATGAATGTCCGATCGAATCTGGTCGGCTGTGACACCTTGTAAACCCATTTCGGAATCGAATGTGGAAGTTGCTCTCAAATTTGACCCTTTGTCGCCTCCCGCCTGATCACCCCTTTTAGGGTCTCTACTTCTAGTTAAGCCTTGTACATACAGAGGGGAGCGTGCAATGAGCAACGAACAGGCGGCACCTGAGACCAAAGGCGTTACGGTGACGTTACTTGCAGCGATTGACCTGGGTCCCGAGATCGAGGGTATGGCAGGGCGCCAACTCAGGATGCGCAGGGTGACCATCGAGCCCGGCGGCGTCTTCGGGCCGATTCACAACCATATCGACAGACCCGGCACCGTCTACATTCTGCAAGGAACGATCACTGACCATCGAAATGGAGTCGCCACGGATTATGGGCCGGGAGTGGGCTGGCCCGAGGACAGGAACACCACGCACTGGCTTGAGAACAGAGGCACGATTGCGGCGGTGGAGATCTCGGTTGATATTGTCCGGCAAGCGTAAGCTCCTCCGTCACCGGCCGAACCAGGCGCCCCTGCTGCATCAGGCTATTGCACTCCATTGACGCAGACCTCGTGGTCCGTGGTCCGCAGCCTATCGTGCGGAATCGATGTGCAACCGGGGGGCCTGAAGCGTCAGCGACACACTGTCTGCCAAGCGCGTGGCCTGCTGAGTCGCGTCCTCACGCGCGCGCCGATCAACGTCTTCCCCCAGGATGGTTTTCTCCACAATCACCGAATGCACATCCGTGACGCCGATAAATTTCAGCCAGGCTTCCACATAGGGCTTCTGGAAGTCGAAGCGCTCCGCCGGTGTGCTCGACTGCGCCGAAAAATCCAGGCCGCGGGCGTACATCACCACGGCGAGTGTGTTGTGCAGCATGCCTTCCAGACCGCGTTCCGGGTCAACGCTGAACAGGATGTCTTTCTGCGATACCAGGTCGATGAAGTGCTTGAGTTTGTACGGGATGCTGAAATTCCACAGCGGTACGGACATCACCAGTACATCCGCGCGGTGCAGGTGACTGGCCAACTCTTTTAACGTGTTCCAGGGGTCTTGTTGTGCGGCGGTCAACGGCGTGCCATTGAGCCCGGCGTATTTGGCTTCCATGGCCAGCTCATCGAATTCCGGCAGCGCCATGTTCCAGAGGTCGAGGGTGATGATTTCGGTGTCCGGGGTGTTGGCTTGATAACGCGCAATGAAACTGCGGGCGACTTCAAGGGAAGCCGAACGCTGCTTGCGTGGAGAACACTGAATATGAAGAAGAGTCGTCATGGCACACCTTGAATGATGAGGGGGCAGGGCAGGTGTGAGCATTGCAACATAGTTGAATTTGAAATATAAATCGTAAATTCTAATTCAATTGATCACGTATAAAACTATGTTCGATGCGCTGCTGCTCAAGACATTTGTCGCCGTCGTCGATGAAGACGGCTTCAGCCGTGCCGCCCAAAAGCTGCACCTGACTCAGTCTGCGGTCAGTGGCCACGTGCGGCGATTGGAAGAACAGATTGGTAAACCCCTGTTGACGCGCACCACCCGTTCCCAGCAATTGACGGCCGATGGCGAGCGCCTGGTCTCTTATGCGCGCACGATCCTCGCGCTGAACCGTGATGCCTGGACAGACCTGACACGCACGCCGTTTCACGGGCGGTTGCGGATCGGCGTGTCCGAAGATTTTGTCGAGTCTCGATTGCTGCGCACGGTTCAGGATTTCGCAGCGCAGTACCCCGGGATGAAGATCGAAGTGCAGGTGAACATTCCGGGTACGTTGCTGGCGCTGATGAAGCAAGGGCATCTGGAAGTGGTCATCGGTTCGCTGTGCGAAACCAGCGAAACGGGGCTGTTGCTATGGCAAGAACCGCTGGTGTGGGCCTGGTCGGCGCAACCCGTCGCCCGGTTACCTACGCCGTTGCCGCTGGCTCTGTTCCCCGAGCCGTGCCCTTATCGCGAAGCCGCGCTGACAAGGCTGGCGCAGGCGGGAATCGCCCAACGCATGGCCATGTTGTGCAGCAGCACCGCCGGGTTGCGGGCGGCGGCCCTGGCAGGCTTCGCGGTAGCGCCCATGCCACTCAGTCAGTTGGGGCAAGGATTGGCGGTTATTGGGGCAGAACAAGGGTTGCCGGAATTGCCGGATGCGCAATGTCGGCTGTTCAGCTCGCCTGATGCGGATCAGGCGATTGTGGCGGCGGTCACTCAGCTGATTGTGGAGTACTGCTCTAAGCGCAGGGCTTGATTGTCGTTTCAAGGGTCTGGTTGAACGTCTCCTCTTACCTGCATTCGCGACTAGAATTTCACTGCCGACGCCTCTAACGCCAGGTCAGATTTCAACCGTGCGGGTTAGGTCTCGAGCGCTATTTCAATCTCAGGGAAACCGGTATGGCCAATCCGCAAGATAAAGCCGAATCTGAAGAGGATTTAGCGCAGATGGTAATAGGGCGAGGGCCCTGCACCTATCTATTGCTGCTCTTACTAGGATTGATCCTCCTGTTTCCCTTTCTTGAGGAAGGTCTGTTTTCTCGTACGTTGCTCGGCATTCTGTTTTCAATCGTGCTGCTCGTGGGCGCTTTCGCCACCAGGCAGACTCGGCGGGGGTTCATCCTGAAACTGGGTCTGGCGTTGCTTGGGGTTGGCCTTCAATGGACGGCATTGTGGGCTGAGAGTATCGCGATTCTTGAACTTGCCGGGATGTCCTATGTGGCGTCTCTTGCTGTCTCGTTTAGCGGAGTGCTTCGCTATATTCTCATGCGCGGGCCAATTACAGCGGACAAGCTGCATGGCGCGCTTGCGGGTTACATCATGCTGGCCTTTGTTTGGTCCTTCGTCTTTGCCTTGCTCGAGATATCCAGCGCTGGCTCATTCGGCCCTAACCACCTCGACTTCGGACAGCCCGGCACTTTCTTCAAACTGATCTATTTTAGCCTCACGACGCTCACGACCACCGGTTACGGTGATGTTATCCCGTTGACCAACCACGCCCGCTCCCTGGTGATGGTCGAAGAATTTTCAGGCGTCTTTTACGTGGGTGTTGTGATCGCGCGGCTTGCAGGTCTTTATCCATCGAATCAGACCAAGTGACTCTTGTTTAGCCTGAGCCATCTGCGGGCATTAGCCTGTCAGGGCTCAACGTCCATACTCAACGTAGGGGTCTAAATTGAAACCCTGCGTATCCCAGTTGATTCGATAAATCACTTCTTTCCTTGGCCTGATGTTGGCCGCAACAGTTTTGATCGCGACACCCGCACATAATCCAGACTCGGCGAGCCCGGCACCGAGATTCACTTTCCCGGCAGGCAAAACGAAAGAGGCCTTTTGACCGGGACCTATCTTGGCTGCGCGCTGACCATCGATGTAGAACACGACATCACATCCCGCACCGTCAAACCCGTCATCACGGAAAATGGTCAGGCGTCCCGGATCTTGCGTACCCTGGCTTTTGATCGCGTACATCCCGCTGGCCGGCACTGGCCGCGCTTCAGAAACCCGCATAGGTGATGTCGCGCACCCGCCCAAGGCCAGCAAGAGCGCGCCCGTTGCGATAATCCTTCGCATCATTTTTACCTCCGTAACCGTCCGGCCAACACATCTTCCTGATCCCCGCGTTTAAGGCTAGGGGGTCTGCCTTTGTCGATGTCAGCTACGCGGATCGAGCTTCGGCTCTAGATAGATCTACAGAAGCTCTGATGGCATCAATCACGTCTTGATCGAGCGCCATAACGGTCGATGTGCTGATTTCAATCCGACTGATAATGTCTTCTCTCGGGCCCTGTTTCCAGGCAGTGCTTGCGTAAAAAGCATCTTGAGATACTTGGCGATGGCTCTCGCTTTCATAGGAGCGAATCAGGTGATAGCTGTCACAGTCATGTAATGAGCTGCCATAAGAAACGACATCTATGCCTGCTTCCAGGTGAAGCGGCACACTTACATTCTGCATTATTTGATGAAAGTCCAATCCCGATCCTGGCTTTAAGGTGTACATCAGAATTTCAATAATTCGAGTCAATCTTAGTCTTCCATGTGGGGTTTCAACGTGAGCATCCGTACACCCCAGCTTACGTTATCAGGCGGGAGACCGGCTAATGGGTGTCCGGCGGTCACTCAGCTTATTTTGGAGTTCATTCATTCCAATTACTGAAACCGTCGATGCAAATCCGGAAAAATATCTTGAGCAAACCAAGCGGGCAGGCCGGGCGTGACGAACCGGGATTTAGGCGTTCGGCTTTCCACCAGGCCGACTTTGATTAGCCGCGAAAGCTCATCGATTGCCGGGCGTGGTGTGAGGCCGGTGAAGGTCTTTATTTCGTTGCGCGGCAGGCTTCCTTGGGTGATTAGCGCAATGATTGCTGGCGCACTTTCCGGGCGAATGCCTTGTTTTATAAGTTTTTCGTTGTAGTGAAACGCGTGTATCACGCGCTCTCGAAGCTGAGACGGGTCCACTGCGGCGGTCATGTAATCGACCTGGTCGTGACAAACCTGCAACATGAACTCGATGAATTCGAAATAGCGTCGCTGAGACAGCTGGCCGCGTCCGTCCAGATCGCCTTCTCTTCGGCGGTCGGCCATGGTCAGGGCGGTGTAGTAATTCCGGTGTTGCCTTGCAAGGCCGCGAGACAGTGACCATAACGTTGGCTTCAACCCCAAACTCACCAACTGAAGATGAGTGACCAACCGAGCAACCCGACCATTCCCGTCTGCAAAGGGGTGAACCCAAGCGAGGCGGTGATGGTAGGCAAGCGCAGAAATAAGCTGACGGCGGGAGTCTGTCTGTCGGCCGAAGCCGGCCTGAAGGTGTCGCAGCATTCCGTCTACAGCACAAGCGTCCGGCGCATCATGATTGCCAACGACAACGTTCTGACCTGTTACCGACCGCAGGATACCGGGCTGCATGATCGAGCCATCTGACAGTGCCCGTTCCGCGTCACTTGCACCGCTAAAAAGCCGTTTGTGTGCTGTGCTTACAAGCTCAGGTGCGAACATGTCACCCCAGGCAAACGGCGCGCGCTGGCGCAACACCCGTTCGAGCAACGCTTGCACCGCCATCTGTTCAACCGCCAGATTTTTAAGCTGTTTGCGATCTTTGACCGGTGCCGCTTGCGCTTTTTGCATCTCGGCGGGCTCGGTGTATTGCCCTTCGATCAGGTTCGAGTAGTACGTATTGGTGATTTGCAGCAGACGACCGAGGCGTGCAGCGGTTTCAGACGGCAGGCGTCCGGCCAGGAATTGTGTCTTTCTGGGCAGCGCGTCCGCGAGAGCAATGATTGAAGGAGGCAATGCGTCCGGGAGAATCGGGTCGAGCCAGGATTTTGAGGTAATCAGGGACATAGCGGTTTGTACCGTATGAAAGGCTTCACATTTTATTTCACATACTGACTTGATGAACAAGCGCTAATTTACTGGGCTCCAAGGGTTTATGAGCCTTTGTAATCAAGAATTATCTTCACATTTTATTTCACATATTTTTGTGAAGTGCCTTCGATCAAATGGGGGCCCGAATGGATACGCCAGCCGCGTTCACGCACAGACCCCAACTGCAAAAAAAACGGGCGCCCATTGAGGCGCCCGTTTCTACTTACTCCTTCACCTCCGCCCGTAAGCGCCGGCCGATCACGTCCATCAAGTCACAGCCGTCGCGTAACGGAATGGCCAGCAGTTTGGAGAAGTCCGACAGCACCACCGTGTCGCAACCGAGTTCGCCGCGGTAGGCGATGTTTTCCAGCACCTGCGTGACTGTGCGGATGCGGTAATCGGCCATGGCTTGCAAGACGTCGAGTGGGGCTTGGGTGTCGATGAGCAGGGAGGCCGGGATCAGGTCGATTCCGGTGAGGGGCATGTATCTTTCCATAGATGAAACTCCGATCAAATCAAAGGTGACTGCCCCTCAATCGTCGCCAAACGAATGGGTGGCAGCTGTACGCAGGTTGGCGAACCGGGATCGGGAAACCGGCAGACCCGAAGGTCTCCCGCGCACAGCTGCCATAAAAACAGCTTTGCGGGCATGCAAAAGCGTCTGCATTAAAGCACACCGCTTTTGCATACCGATCGATCAGGTCGCCAAACCCGATTCGCCATTTAGGCGACGCGACGAACTATAAGCTTCGTCGGAACGGCGGGGAAGGTTACGGATTCCGAGGTTTATGTAGGAATTTTTATGGTGGTCCTAGGACCGTTACAACGCATCCGTAAGCGACTGCTATCGGCCAAAAGTAGCCGTTCAAAGCTGTCTACAGAAACATGGGCAGCTCGTCCATTAGACGTGCGCTATTGTAGTGGCCTTTTGGATTCGGCTGAGCGTATGCTGTGAAAAATCACCTCATCAGGGAAAGATATGAGAAAGGCAATGGCAGTATTGGTGATGAGCTTGGCGCTCAATGGGTGCGCAACCTCGCACTACACAAGCGGTAAGGACTTTCCATCTGAAAAAGTAACCAGCATCGTTAAGGGAAAGACGACAACAACTGAGCTTAAAGCCCTTTTTGGCGATCCCTTCACCAAAAGCCCTGTCAACGATACTGATGAAAAGTGGGTGTACACCTACGCCAATGGTTCTGCTCATGCACAGAGCTATATCGTCACGATGAAAGTCACCACCACTGGTACCCAGAAAACTCTGGAGGTGCTGATCCGTAACGGTACGGTAATTAACTTTACCTTCAATGAGGACCAAAACCCTTATAACTCAACAACTAACTAATCGCCACGACCACAGGCAATCAATCCGGAGGTTAAGCTCATGAATAAAATCAATATTTTATTATTGCTCGCCTCGCTAACACTAACGTCATATGTAATGGCGTCGCCCGTTTATTTGGATTGCGTTATAAAGCACTCTGAAGGCGTTATAAAATTCACGGTAAAAGCCGATGAGGACACCGGAAAAATCACACAAACAAATGAAGCTGGCGGAGCATTCAACGCCGAAGGGTTTTACTCAACAAATGACATTACGTATCAACAGTCCGACATCGGGGGAGGAGTGAAATTCACATATACGTATACAATAAACAGAAGCAATCTATCATTATCGCGATTATTTAGAGTAGAGCCTGCCAACCCAGAATATGCTTCTCAGATCCCAGCTAAAACCTCAATGGAACAAGGTTCATGTGACATAGCAAAACCAGTCAAAAGAAAAATCTAACCAAAAATTAAGACTATACGAAATACATAAAATAAATACTCTTGCCGGGTATTTACTTTCAAGTGATCGCTTTGGGTCTTCTCCTGCAGGTCGCGAAGGGCTGAAAACGACCCGCTGCTGCCATTCATTCATCCCTGAGCCTGTCTCGTGCCATACGCAATATCTCTGCGTAGTTGCCTTCCATTGGAAGGTTCAGGTGTTTTTCAAATACGCAGCATAGGTTCCATAGGGCCCTTTGCTCAGCTTTGTCTTCAATTGCCAAATTATCGGTATCACTGAAACGACGGATAAACTCAAACAGCACGACCGCTTCGTCCGGCGAAAGGGGAATGGAAATGGTTGTGTCGAGTGGTGAGGGCATCAATAAACTGCCTTAACTGCGTTATGGATTGATGAGTAGTCTGTGGGCGTGCGTCGAATTGCGCTACCCCGATGTCTGCTTTTGGCCGAAACCAGACATTACTCACGCTACCAAAATCTTCGAAATCGAATCGGGTGGTGCCCAGTCCCCTAGCGTAGAATTTCCAAAACACGAGCCCACCCCCGAGACGGACCCTCAATGCAAACCCCCGCCACCCAACACCCCCTCTGGAAAACCTACCTCCTTTTCCTCGCCCCCATGGTCCTCTCCAATTTCCTCCAATCCATGTCGGGCACCATCAACAGCATCTACATCGGCCAAATGCTCGGCACCCAAGCCCTGGCTGCCGTGTCCGGCATGTTCCCCATCGTCTTCTTCTTCATCGCCCTGGTCATCGGCCTCGGCGCGGGTGCCGGTGTGCTCATCGGCCAAGCCTGGGGCGCGCGTGAGCCGCATCTGGTGAAAACCATCGCCGGCACAACCTTGCTGTTAGGCGCAATGATCGGTCTGTCAGCGGCAGTACTCGGCAGCGTATTCGCAAGGCCAGCCCTGGAAGGTTTGGGCACACCGGCCGACGTTATCGACGATGCCGTGTCCTACGCTCACGTGATGATGTGGATCATGCCGTCGCTGCTGGTTTACGTGCTCTTTACCCAACTGCTGCGCGGGGTGAGCGATACGGTGTCGCCGCTGATTGCGTTGGTGGTGTCGACGTGTATCGGGTTGGCGCTGACGCCGGCGTTGATTCGGGGTTGGTTCGGGTTGCCGATGATGGGGATTCAGAGTGCGGCGTATGCGGGGTTGGCGGGTAATTTGTCGGCGATGGGGTGGCTGGCGTGGCGGTTGATTCGCAAGGGACATCCGTTGGCGCCGGATCGGGAGATGTTTGCGGCGATGCGGCTAGACCTGGTGATTCTCGGCAAGGTGTTGCGCATCGGGTTGCCGACCGGGTTGCAGATGGTGGTGTTGTCGGTGTCGGAGCTGGTGATTCTGGCGCTGGTGAATCAGCACGGTTCGCAGGCGACGGCGGCGTATGGGGCGGTGACGCAGATCGTCAATTACGTGCAGTTTCCGGCGCTGTCGATTGCGATCACGGCGTCGATCCTCGGCGCTCAGGCGATTGGGGCAGGGCGGCTTGAGCGCATGGGGCCGATTCTGCGCACGGGGCTGTTGATCAATGTGTGCCTGACCGGTGGGTTGGTGGTGTTGGGTTATCTGTTGTCGCACTGGTTGCTGGGGTTGTTCCTCACGGATGATTCCACTCGGGCGAAGGCGGAGCATCTGTTGCACATCATGCTGTGGAGTCTGTTGGTGTTCGGCTTCCAGGCGATTGTCGGCGGCATCATGCGCGCCAGCGGCTCGGTGCTGGTGCCGATGGCGATTTCGATTTTTTGTGTGGTCGGGGTGCAGTTGCCGGTGGCGTATGTGCTGGACGGGCACTTCGGGTTGCAGGGTGTGTGGATGGCGTTTCCGGTGGCGTACCTGGGGATGCTGGTGTTGCAGACGGCGTATTACAAGATGGTTTGGCAGCATCAGAAGATCGAGCGGTTGGTGTAGGCGGGCGGGAGGTAGCGGTGCTGAACATGCAGATGATTAAAGTAGACGATAACAGTTTGGATCAGCTCCGTGATGCGCTGACCCGAGCGAATTTGCCCTGCGACGATGTCAGTGAACCAGACCGGCAGTTTTACCGTTTCGAAGTGGCGGGGAAATGGGTGGCTTTTGGAGGGCTGGAGGGTTCGGCTCCCGACATGTTGCTTCGCTCCATGGTGGTGTGTGATGAGCGTCGTGGAAAAGGTTTGGGCAAACAAGTGCTGCTTGCACTGGAGCAGTGTGCGGCCTCGCAAGGCGTACTCCGACTGCACTTGTTGACGCAAGGGGCTGCCGGTTTTTTCGCCGCCAATGGCTACGAACGGTTCGACAGGCAGGAGGCGCCTGGCGCTATCAAGCAGACAGCCCAGTTCGAACATTTATGCCCGGCGTCTGCGAGTTATCTAAGAAAAACGTTCAGTGCATCTCAAAACGACAACTTCGACCCCAGGTAAGCATTGGCACAGGCGATATCGTCATCCCTCACCGCACCGGCATCGGCAGCCAGCCGAAGTTTGGCCGGCCCGACCCGCTCCTGATTGAGAAACCCGAGTTGTCCGAGCGGGCGCTGTAGAGGTGCTGCAAACCTTTTTCCCCGGCATCGTCGAGGTTGGCGTTCGGCTCATCCAGCACGATGATCGACGGCTCGCCATACAGCGCCCCCGCTAGACCACTGCGCCAAACACGTGCCCCACCAGTGCCGTAATTCCCATGGCCAGAGCCCCCCAGAATGTCACCCGCCAGGCGCCGGTCAGGATCTTGGCCCCGCCTGCCTTGGCGGCAATGGCGCCCAACGTCCCGAGAAACACTAATGACATGCCCGATATCCAGGGCACCACGCTGTGCTCCGGCGCGACAAACGTCACCGCCAGAGGCAACGCGGCACCCACCACGAAACTGGCGGCGGAGGCCAGGGCGGCCTGCAAGGGTTTGGCGGTGAGGGTGGCGCTGATGCCCAGCTCGTCCCGGGCGTGAGAGCCCAATGCGTCATGGGCCATCAATTGATCGGCCACTTGATGCGCCAGTTCGGGTGATACGCCGCGATGCATGTAGATGTTGGCGAGTTCGATGTGTTCGGCTTTCGGGTCGCTCGCCAGTTCTGCCCGTTCCCGGGACAGATCGGCGCGCTCGGTATCGGCCTGGGAGTGTACGGAAATGTACTCGCCAGCGGCCATGGACATGGCACCGGCCATCAACCCTGCCATACCGGTGACCAGCAACGTGGCGTGACTGGCGTTGGCGGCCGCGACGCCGATCAGCAGGCTGGCGGTAGAGACAATCCCGTCGTTGGCGCCCAGGACGGCGGCGCGCAGCCAGCCGATACGATCGCTTCGGTGGGCCTCGGTGTGCCTGTGCATGAATTTCATTGTTTAACGGGACTCCCTGTCATTGGGCGGTTTAAATCGGACGGGTCTCGAGCGGTCCGGCAAATGGCGTCAGCGGGTTTCAATCTGCGCCTGCAACTGGCCGCCGACAATGGATATTTCTTTGAACTGTTCACCCTCGCGCAGCACGAACAACGCGTCCATCCCGCGCTCCTGAGCCAGGCGCGGGCCCTCGGTTTCGCCCAGGACCATCAGCGCCGTGGCCCAGGCATCGGCGAGCATGCACGAGGCCGCCACCACGGTGACGGCGGCGAGCGGGTTGCACAGCGGTGCGCCGGTGGCCGGGTTCATCGTATGAGCATAGGACTGACCGGCCACGTCCACCCAATGTCGATAGTCCCCGGAGGTCGCGATAGCGGCATCGCCAAGTTCCATCACGCCCATGACTTCACGCACGCCCCGGTTGGGCTTTTCCAGGGCCACGACCCAGCATTGGCCGTCAGGCTTGACGCCCCGGGCGCGCATCTCGCCATCGATGCCGACCAGGTAGCGGGTGATGCCCATGCCCTCCAGGCAACGCGCCAGTTCATCCACGCCAAAACCTTTGGCGATGCCACTCAAATCAAGGTTCAGCGGCACGCGCTTGCGCACCTGATTGCGTTGCGGGTCAACCACCAACGCGGCGCTGGCTGACAGCCGGGCGCCGGGCGCAATCGTGCCGATCGCTTGCTCGGTGACTGTCTGTTCCCCAGGGCCGAATCCCCAGGCGTTAACCAGATCACCGACAGCGATGTCGAAGGCGCCGCCGGATTGCTGACTGACACGCAGTGCAGCAGACAGCACCGTGGCCAGTTCCCTGGGCACGGCCACCCATTCCTGCTCGGGGGCAGCGTTGAGGCGGTTGAGGTCCGAGTCGGGTTTCCAGGTGGACATTTGCTGGTCCACCCGGGCCACGGCGCGCGCCAGGCGATGGCCAACGTCGTCGGTATCGATCCCGGCCCCGGCATAAAACAGGGCGGTGTAGCGGGTGCCCATGGTTTCGCCGTTCAGGCTATAGCGCTGCAACTCAGTAGACGTCTTCACGGTAGCGTCCTTGTGCCTTGAGCGTCAGCACACTCAGGTTGAGAGGTGCCAACACTTCATCGAGGGCCTGCATCACGCCTTTGGCCATTTCGCGGCTGCCGCACACCAGCACCTGGGCACCTTTTTCAATCAGTCGGCGCAAGGCAAGGGCATCGCTGATCAGTCGGTCTTGCACGTAGCTGCGGTCCTGAACCTGAGAGAAGGCGGCGCGCAGTGCCGTGAGGCGTCGGTCCGACAAGTATTGGTTGAGCTCCGGTTCATAGAGGAAATCCGAGGCCGGGTTGCGCCCGCCCCAATACAAGTGCATCGGGTGTCGGGCCTTGTTGTTGCGGATAAAACCGGCCAGAGGACCGATGCCGGTACCGGCGCCGATCAGGATCACCGGGTGCGTGCCCGATGCCGGGCGAAATTGCGGGTTGGGCTGGATAAAGGCTTCGATCTGCGCGCCGATGTTCAGGCCATGAAGGAATTCCGAGCACATGCCGCCGTTGTGTTTACGCACGCAGATCTCCAGCACGCCATCCTGCGAGCCGCTGGCCAGTGAGTAGAAACGCGGGATCGGGCTGCCTGGGGGCAGAATCCCGACCAGGTCACCGGCCAGAAAGCCCGGCAACTCGCCGGCGGCTTTGAAGCGCAGTATGTGGGTCGGCGCATTCACCTGTTCGCCATAGGCAATCCGCTCTGTCAGCTGCAATTGATGGGTACGCGGCTGCTGCGGGGTGTGAACCAGCGTCAGGTCCTGCCCCAACACTTCGCCCAACGCGTGGCCCCAGCGCGCAAATTCCTGAGAGGACTGGCGGTTGATGGTTTCGAGGCCCAGTAACGGCGAGCCACCTGCCTGCAACAGTGCGTCCTGTACCTGATGGGCGTACTGACAGAACTGCGCAAACTGGCGGTCGCCCAGGCCCAGCACCGCAAAGGGCAGGCCGGGCTTGAGGCCGGTTTTGCCCAGCCGGGCCAGGAACTGCGAAGCCGAGGCCGGCGCATCGCCGTCACCGTGGGTCGCGGTGAGGATGAACACCCGTTGGGCATTGCGGTAATCGCCGACCCATTCATTCATCGCCGCGCTATGCACCTGATGGCCATTCTGGTGCAAGGCGTCGTGCAAGGTTTTGGCGAAACCCCAGGTGCTGTTGTTTTCGCTACCCACCAGAATCACGCTGTCGGCTGAGTGGGCAGGGCTGTTGTGGCGGATGTTCGGGCCAGCCTTGCGGCGGCGCCACCACAACAGGATGCCGGTCACGCTCATCAACGGCACGCAGAGGGCGCAGAGCCCCAGCGGCAGGCCCAGCCACCAGAGGCCTTCGCCGGTGTGCAGCTGATAGATCAATTCGTAGAGGTTGTGCATCGAGTCGTGGGCTTGATAGGACAGCAAAGCGCCGCTGGCCTGATCCACGTAGCCGTCGCCCTGGGCCGTGCGCAGGGAAAACACGTCTTGCGCATTATTGGGGCTGGGGTAGACCAGCTCGCGCAGGTCGTTCAGGTCGGTGGCCTGCAAGGCTTGCAGCTTCGCCACCGGCAAGGCCGGGCCGGCGCTGACGTGGGCGGGGAAGGCGGGTTCACTTTGACTGCCGTCGGCGATCAAACCAAAGGTGGTGGCGGACATGTAGAGCCCGGTCAATGCCGACAGCAGCAGCCCGAGCAAGGCCAGTCGCCCGACTTCAGCATGCCAGCGCTGG
Source organism: Pseudomonas sp. PDM10 (assembly GCF_014852295.1). Classification (NCBI taxonomy): domain Bacteria; kingdom Pseudomonadati; phylum Pseudomonadota; class Gammaproteobacteria; order Pseudomonadales; family Pseudomonadaceae; genus Pseudomonas; species Pseudomonas sp. PDM10. The sequence goes on from NZ_JACVBJ010000007.1 coordinate 496,136, forward strand.
CTGAAGGTGCCCCGCAGTGGCCGCAGCAGGTTGCGCCAGCCGCCCAGGCGCCGGGCCAGCAATAGCGCACCGGACACCGACAGCATCAGCATGAACAGCGCGCCGACACCTGACACTCCATGACCTGGCGTGCCAAGGAACATCGAGCGGTGCAGCTCTTTCACCCAACGTGAGAACGCGGAGGGCTCGTAAGGTGCGAGGCCTTGGCCGGTCAGTGGGTCGACCTTTTGTGCCCCGGCCTGGCCGTTCTGGTTGTAGTAGACGATCACCGTGCCGGACGCTGAGCGCTGAATCTGCTCCACGCCCGGGAAGTGGTTGGCAACGCGCCCGGCCAGTTGGCCGACGTTGAGTTGTCCGGCGGGAGTGGACGTGCTGTGCAGGCGTTCCAGGGCCGGGTCGACAGACAGGATCGCGCCGCTGATGGCCAACAACATGACCAACAGGGCAGCGATCAGGCCAGGTAGGGAATGGAACTGACGAAGCATGTTCAGCCTCCAGTAATGGCGGGTGCTACAGATCGTAAGTAAAGGCGTCGACGTAGGTACTGCCGGTCGCCGGCTTGCCTGCGCCCTTGGACGTCAGGGGCACGCTGACATCGGCGCGGGCGTCACGTTTGTCCTCGACGGCGCTGTCGATGCGGATCTGATACCCGGCATCAATCAGGGTGTCTGCCAGTTCGACGCTGACTTTCAGCGTGCGTCCACTGCCGACACTGGCGCCGCTGACCCCGTCAAACTCGCTTGGGCTCATCCCGCTGCCACGGGCCCAGTCGCCCAGGTGCTTGTAATATTTGGCCTTCTTGCCGGCCACCCAGAGGGTTTTCTGGTATTGGCCATTGGCGTCGGTGACGTAGATCGCCAGGTAGGCATCATTGCCGCTGTAGTCCTTGAGCTGTGTGGTCAAGGTTACTTCACGGGCCTGGGCCAGCCCCGGCAGGGCAATGGCGCCGACGAGGCAAGTTGCTGCGATGATCTTTTTCATGGCGGTGTCCTTTTGATCGTTAGGTCGAGAGCCTGGACCTGCTTGCTGACAGCAACCTGAAGCGCAGGAAAAACTCATCGACAGGTGAGGCGTCATTCGGTGAGCGGAGTGCCGAGGTAGTCCCTGGCATCGCCGTCGTCCCGGAAATGGATCTCGAGTGTGTGCAGGCGCAGCGATGCCGGTGAATAGCTGGCTTCGATGGCATTGCCTTTGCGGTCCAACCCCTTGAGCTCGTAACAACCGTCGTCGACCTTGATCCGCTGCACGCTCCAGCCGTACTGCCGCTCTACCTGCTGACGCAAGGTTTCGCGCGGTTGCCAGTCGCTCACCGGGTCGCTGCAGTCGTCATCGGCCAGGGCATAGCCGCTGAGTAGCAGACTCAACAGCGCGGCATGGGCAATAAAACCTGATTTCATGATCTGTCTCCTGCCGAGATCGGCGTCTGTGGCATACCCTAAGGTGCATTCCTGACAACCAGCTGAATCTTCAGATTCACGTCAGGTAAGGCGTTTAAGGTGCTGCACGACAACCATCACAGGAGGTGCCAGATGCGGGTTTTATTGGTCGAGGACGCACAAGGGTTGGGGGAGGCGGTGCGCGAACAGATCGCCGATGACGGCCACGCAGTCGATTGGGTGCAGCGCCTGGACCATGCGCGCAACAGCGTACGCACCACGCCTTATGACCTGATCCTGCTGGACCTGATGCTCCCGGACGGTCGTGGGCTGGATTTTTTGCGTCAGCAACGCTTGGCAGGGGACGTGACCCCGGTGATTATCCTGACTGCCCAGGATCAGATTTCCGATCGTATCGCTGGCCTCAATGCCGGCGCCGACGACTACCTGGTCAAACCGTTCGACCTGTTTGAGCTCTCGGCCCGTGTGGCGGCGGTGGCTCGGCGTTATAGCGGCAATCCCAATCCGCAGATCAAGCTCGGTGATTTGCAGATCGACATGAGTGCCCGTACGGTGCAGCGGGCCGGTGCGACGGTGGATCTCACCGCGCGGGAGTGGGCGCTGTTCGAGGCGTTTGTGCAGCGCCCCAGCGCGTTGCTGTCCAAGTCGCAGCTGGAAGAACGGTTGTATGCCTTCGGTGCCGAAATCGAGAGCAATACCATCGAGGTCTATATCAGCCGTCTGCGTAAAAAACTCGGGCGCGACCTGATTGAAACCGTGCGCGGCATGGGCTATCGGTTGATGTCCGCATGAAGCCGCCGTCAAGCCTGCAAAAACGTCTCGGCCTGGGGTTGACGTTAGGCACGACCCTGCTTTGGCTGGCGGCGACCGTCGGCGCCTGGTTGGTGGTGCAACATGAATTGAACGAGGCGTTCGACAGTGCGCTGGAAGAGACTGCGCAGCGCATCTTGCCCTTGGCCGTGCTGGAAATCAGCAACCGGGAAAAACCCCGTGAAGCGCAGCATGTCGCCACCCTGAAAATGCACAATGAATACCTGACGTATCTGGTGCGCGATGCCAAGGGCGAGATCCTGATGCAGTCCCACGACGCCAACCCGAAGATCTTCAACAAACAACCGGTCGAAGGCTTTTCAACTACTAAAAAATACCGTCTGTACGGCGCCAGTGCGCTGCGTGAGACGGTGTTCATCGAAATCGCCGAACCTCTGAAACATCGCCGTGAAGCCGCGCGGGAAGCGTTGCTTGCCTTGTTGTTGCCATTGCTGGCGCTGATTCCCATCAGCCTGTTTGGCACCTGGATGTTTGTACGCCTCAGCCTGCGCAGTGTATTGGCCTATCGGCGTGCCGTGGAGGCGCGCGGCGTGGGTGATCTGTCGCCGATCAACGTGGCGCGATTGCCAGCTGAAATCGGCCCGCTGGCCGAGGCGGTCAATCATCTGCTGGAGCGCTTGCGCAAGGCTTTGGAGGCCGAGCGCAGCTTTACGGCCAACAGCGCCCATGAACTGCGCACGCCACTGGCTGCGACCCTGGCACAGGTCCAGCGTTTGCATCACGAAGCGCCCGAAGGCCCGTTGCGGTTACGCGCGGCTAAAATCGAAAACTCGTTGCGCGAACTGACGCGGCTCTCGGAAAAACTCATGCAACTGGCCAAGGCCGAGGGGGGGGGGCTGTTGTCCGAAACGCCTCAGGACCTCATTCCGTTGCTGGCCCATGTGGTCGATGAGTGGAACCACAACAGTGGGCACCGGATCGAGTTGCACCTGCCAACCCAGGCCAGTGTGTATTCGGCGATTGATCCGGACGCCTTCGCCATCCTGTTGCGCAACTTGATCGAGAACGCGCTCAAGTACGGCGCGGCGGATCAACCGGTCGAAGTCAGCCTCACCGACCAAGCGATGCTGCGGGTGGTCAATGGTGGCCCGGCGGTGCCCGAGCCGGTGTTGCGGCGCCTTACCGAGCGCTTTGTGCGGGGTAACAGTGAAACCAGCGGGTCAGGGTTGGGGTTGGCGATTGCCAAAACCATTGTGCAGGGTGTCAACGCGAAAATAAGGCTGGTATCGCCAGCGACAGGTCGAACGGATGGATTCGAAGTTTGCATCTGGTTTGCGCTCGCGGCGAATGTCGAAGGCTGAGGGCACTTGATAAAGGGCAGGAGCGCTATGGCCAAGCTTGATGTCCGCCACCGTCAGATCGACAATCCATGAGTGACCGTGTGATGCGAACCGACAGGCGTGATCGCCTGAGGAGGTTTTCAAATGAGTCCCTCATCGCCCACCCTCCTGCAGGACCGAGCCGCTGCCGGGCGACGTCTGGTGGAACCGCTGCTCAAGTACGCGCATCGCCCCGATGTCATCATCCTCGCCTTGCCCCGTGGCGGTGTGCCGGTCGCTTATGAAGTGGCCGCTGCACTGGACGTTCGTCTGGACCTGATGCTGGTGCGCAAGCTGGGCGTTCCGTCTCATCAAGAGTTCGCCATGGGCGCCATCGCCAGCGGCGGCATCCAAATCCTCAATGAGCACGCACTTCGGGTTCACCCGATTGACCCGGCCACGTTCGATGAGGTGGTCGCACGGGAAACCCGGGAGTTATTGCGTCGCGAGAAGGTTTACCGGGGAACACGCGCGCCTGTGCAACTCAAGGATCAGGTGGTGATCCTGATCGACGACGGCCTGGCGACGGGCGCCTCGATGTTGGCGGCGATCCACGCGGTGCGTGCGCAAGCGCCGTCTCGCATCGTCGTCGCCGTGCCGGTGGCGCCGATTGAGACGGCGGAAGCGCTGCGCAGTGAGGTGGATGAGCTGATATGCCCGATCATTCCCGACTGGCTGATGTCGATCAGCCGTTGGTACATGGACTTTACCCAGACCTCGGATGCCGAGGTCATCAAGCTGTTGCAGCGGGCGTGGCAGCGAGAGTCCAGCGCCGCTCAGCACTGGTGACTCAAGAGGGATGCGCGATCTCTAGCCAGTCTTCAAACCGGGTCGCTCCAACAATGGGGTTATCGCCGGGGGTGAGGGACTTGTCATTGATCGGGGCGCCGAAGTAAGGAACCGTGTCATCCGGGACGGCTTCGCGCGGGTCGTTGGTGTGTTTCAGGTACTCACTCACGAACTCGACGATGGGGCGGCGATCGGGACCTGCCACTTCCACGGTCTGATTGATCGGCGCTTGTTGAGCGATAGCCGTCAGTGCTGCGGCGACATCCACCGAGGCCACCGGTTGCAGGGCGGCGGAGGATAAATGGATGGTGTTGCCGTCCTCGCGACCTGAGTAAGCAATGGCACCAATGAATTCGAAGAACTGCGTGGCTCGCAGGATGGTGTAGGGAACACCCGAGGCCTTGATGAGTTTTTCCTGGGCCATTTTGGCCCGGAAGTAACCACTGTCGAGCATCCGTTCGGTGCCCACGACGGACAGGGCAACATGGTGTTTGGTGCCGGCTACCTTCTCGGCAGCGAACAGGTTATGCCCGGCGGTCTCAAAGAAATGCAACGCCGCGTGATCCTCGAATGAAGGGGAGTTGGCCACGTCGACCACCACGTCGGCGCCCTTGAGCGCGTCCGCCAGGCCTTCGCCGGTGATGACGTTGATGCCGGTACTCGGTGACGCTGATATGACTTCATGCCCCAGATCCTGTAGGTTCTTGCAGACTTTGCTGCCGATCAGCCCGCTTCCTCCGATGATGACGAATTTCATGGCCGGTCTCCCGATGCGGTGTGTTGGGACTGTCATTAAACACCCTGGCAGCGGTCCTATCGGGGCGGCCATTGGCGTGGGCCGACAGGTGGTCGGAAGTCTGAGCCGCCGGTGGAATTAACGGCGTTTGTTTGCTTTAGTCCACCTATTGCTGGCTCACGTGTGCGGCACCTCAGCTCATGACGGGAGCCCAACCGGAGAGCCCCATGAAACACCGATTCCCGACCTGCGCCGTGCTGGTGGCCGCCCTTGCATTCGGCGCGTTGCCTTGTGTCCAGGCGGTCGAATACACGCAGGTCAATGAAACCGCCAGTACGATTTCCTTCACGTATAAACAGTTCTCTTCGCGGGTGTACGGTACGTTCCACAAGTTCGAGGCCACGCTTGATTTCGACACGGCGCACCCGTCGGCAGGCCGGGCCGCGCTCACCATCCAGCTCGACAGCATCGACGCCGGAAGCAGCGACGCCAACAGCGAACTGCAAAAACCAGCCTGGTTCGACACGGCAACGTATCCAGTGGCGACGTTTGAATCGACCGGCGTGAAAGTGCTGGGCAACAACCGTTACTCGATCACCGGCAAACTCACGCTCAGGGGTATCACCCATGAAGTGGAGGTGCCGGTACTCTTGAAGGCCGAGAACGCCATCGGGATTTTCGATGGCCAGTTAACCCTCAAGCGCAGCGACTTCAAAATCGGTGAAGGCGAATGGGCCGACGGTGTTGTCTCGGACAAGATCAATATCCGGTTTCGGATGGTTGCGCCGCAGCGGTAACTCGGCCATCGCGAGTCAGGAGGCTGGTTCATCAGTGACGGTCGACGATCGTTCCCACGCTCCCGCGTGGGAATGCCTCAACGGACGCTCTGCGTTCGGCTCCGGAAGGGACGCGGAGCGTCCCGGGCTGCATTCCCACGCAGAGCGTGGGAACGATCATTAAGGGGTATCGCGAGTCATGAGGCTGGCTCATCAGTGACGGTCGACGATCGTTCCCACGCTCCCGCGTGGGAATGCCTCAACGGACGCTCTGCGTTCGGCTCCAGAAGGGACGCGGAGCGTCCCGGGCTGCATTCCCACGCAGAGCGTGGGAACGATCATTAAGGGGTATCGCGAGTCATGAGGCTGGCTCATAAGTGACGGTCGACGATCGTTCCCACGCTCCCGCGTGGGAATGCCTCAACGGACGCTCTGCGTTCGGCTCCGGAAGGGACGCGGAGCGTCCCGGGCTGCATTCCCACGCAGAGCGTGGGAACGATCATGCTGCGGCGCACGCTGTCCCGGCACGTTATGATAGGCACGCCCGCGAACACACTCTTCACGTCCGCCCCAGAGTCAGAGCCACGAATGCCCCAGATCACCCATTTCAAAACCCCGTGCCCCGAGCACATCAATAGCCAGATCCTGCAGATGGTGGTCGATTACCTGACCGACATCAGCATGGTCGCTATCGCGCCGAGCAACCTGTTGTACAACGTGTACCAGTACGCGATCGGCTACGAGGTTCACCTCTATCTGGAGGCGTTGAACGGGGCGAAAGGGATTGCGGTGGAGTTGCTCGTCGCGACCGACGAAGACGATCCGGAGAAGGTCATCGGCTTCCTGCTGTACCTGCCGGTCAAGGACGATCCCGATGCATGCGGTGTCGCGTATATGGCGGTGAGTGCCAGCCATCGGCGCCAAGGTATTGCCCGGCGGATGCTGCAGGAAATGGTCGGCCGCTACCCGCATGCCGAACTGACGTGCGCGGTGGCCAAGGTGCCGTATTTTGAGGCCATGGGGTTTCAGGTGGTGGGCGTGCGCGCGACTCAAGTGCTGATGAACACCCGCGATCACGGCAGCGACGGCTTGATGGCTCTGCTGGACGTGGCGCCGATCTACAGCTCGCTGGAGGTACGGCAGATTCATACCTATCTGCTGCAAAAACACGGCAAACGCGCGATGCTCGATGCGGAAAAACAGCGTGACCGGCATCTGGACCAGATGACGCGCAAAGCCAATGAATTTGTCCGCGAGCGCCTGGGTGAACTCGGTTAACTGTGGGAGCGGGCTTGCTCCGGGCGGCGTTCCGACGAAGGCGGTGGGTCAGGCAACAATTATGTCGACTGACACTCCCTCTTCGCGAGCAAGCCCGCTCCCACAAGGGATTTTTATTGTCTTTTAGATAGCGCAAAGCCCGGCCAAATGCCGTAATGCTGTTCACTTAAGACATTCTTCAGTCGAGCTAGAACCTGTGGCGAGGGGATTTAGCGAAACGTCGCACCGCCCCGTTCGGCTGCGAAGCAGTCGTAATCCAGACAACTTAGTCTGTCTGAAAAGACGCTGGGGCCGCTTCGCAGCCCAACGGGGATAAATCCCCTCGCCACAAATGTGGACGCCGCGCTTAAGTGAACAGTATTACGGCCAAATGCCGGGCTTTTTCTTGTCTGGAAATCGTGCAGATAAAAAAGAGCCTCAAAGCTCTTTGATGGGGAGGAAGAAGAGCCCTCGAGGCTCAAGATGCGCATGAAACAAGTGGTGAGCTTGGTAGGGGTTCATTTCACTCACCACTTACGCAACGGCTTGAGTCAACAAGCGGCTGCGTAGAATCATCGTAGAAAGTTGGGGGTTGGCGCTCAAGTACCGCTAGTCGAATCCCCTGGCCACCCGGCTCGACGCAAGGCGTTGAGCAGCGTCCCGGCGTCCAGTCCCGGCACCGCATGGCCATTGCCCTCGGCGGTGTCGGAGGCCAGCAAGGCATTGATGATCGCTTCCTCCACCGCCTCGGTGGCGGCCAGGAACAACTCGCTGATGTGGTCGTTGTTGACCATGCTCAGGTTGTCGGTGGTCGGCGCACGCTTGCTCTCGTAAGCGGCCGGCGGCACGTGCTGGTTGCCGGTGGCGAAGGCGATGAAGATGTCTCCGCTGTGGTCTTCATTGCCGCCGCCGGTGCGGGCCAGGCCGAGGCTGGCGCGCTGCGCGAGGCGCGTGCACTGGTGCGGCAGCAACGGCGCATCGGTGGCCAGGCAGACGACAATCGAGCCCATGCCCGGATGCGGCAAGGACGCCTTGAGGAACGGCGAGTCGGCCTTTTCCATGTAACGCCCGACCGGGTAGCCGTCGACGCGCAGTTCGTTGCGGATGCCATGGTTGGCCTGGACGATGGCGCCGACGGTCCAGCCGCCCTGAGCACTGTTCAGACGCCGCGAAGCGGTGCCGATTCCGCCCTTGAATTCGTGGCAGATCATGCCGCTGCCGCCGCCGACGGCGCCTTCGATCACCGGACCACCCACCGCCGTGCGCAGGGCTTCGTCCACATGCTCTGGCTTCACATGGAAACCGTTGATGTCGTTGAGCAGACCGTCAAAGGTTTCCAGCACCACTGGCATGTTCCAGTAGAGTCGCCCGTCATCGGGCTGGTTCTGGCGATCCAGCGTCACCAGCGCATCGCGCACCACACCCAGGCTGTGGGTGTTGGTGAAGGCGATCGGGCTGGTCAAAAGGCCTGCTTCGCGAATCCACTCAAGGCCGGTCGCATCACCGTTGCCATTGAGCACATGGACGCCGGCAAAGCACGGTTGCAGGCTGGTGGAACCGGCACGCGGTTCGATCACTGTGACGCCGGTCAGGATGTCGCGGCCGTTCGCCGTGCGTCCTCGCACATTGCTGTGGCCGACCCGTACGCCAGGCACATCGGTGATGGCGTTGAGCGGACCGGGTTGCAGTTGGCCGAACTGGATGTTCAGGTCGCGGGCACGTGGTTTCATCGTTTCTCTCGTCTCATGGCAGAAAAAGTGGGTCAGGTTGGGCGCGAAACCTGTGGGAGCGAGCCTGCTCGCGATAGCGTTGGGTCAGTCGCCATCAGTGTTAAAGGTGATGGCCTCATCGCGAGCAGGCTCGCTCCCACATTGGATTGCGTTTGGCTGACGGGTATCTGGAGTTACTGACCGTTTTTGACTTTGCTCCAGATCCGCGTCCGCACGCGCTCGGTGGCGGGCGGCAGAGGCTGAAGGGTGAATAACGTGGCCATGGCTTCGGCGGACGGATACACGGCCGGATTGTTGCGGGTCGCTTCGGCCACCAGCGGCGTCGCGCTGCGGTTGCCGTTGGGGTAGGAGAGGTGATCACTGACCGGCGCGATGACTTCAGGGCGCATCAGGTAGTCGATGAAGGCCAAACCCTGTTCCGGGTGCGGCGCGTCCTTGAGCAATACCAACGTGTCGAACCACACCGGCGCGCCTTCCTTCGGCAAGCTGTAGGCGATCTTCACGCCGTTGTTCGCCTGCTCGGCAGTGTTCTTGGCTTCCAGCATCGCGCCGGACCAACCCACCGCCACGCAGATGTTGCCGTTGGCCAGGTCGCTGATGAACTTGGACGAGTTGAAGTAGGCAATGTGCGGGCGCAGCTTGAGCAGCAGAGCCTCGGCCTTTTTGTAGTCTTCGGGGTTGGTGCTGTTGGGTGGCAGACCGAGGTAGTGCAGGGCGACCGGCAGCATCTCGGCCGGCGAGTCGAGCATGGCCACGCCACACTGACCGAGCTTGGCCAGGTTCGCTTCGTTGAACACCAGGTCCCAGGAATCCACCGGCGCCTTGTCGCCCAGCGCGGCGCGGACCTTGTCGATGTTGTAGCCGATGCCGTTGGTGCCCCACAGATACGGCACGGCGTACTGGTTGCCTGGATCGTTGTGGGCCAGTTTCGCCAGCAGGTCAGCGTCCATGTTTTTGAAGTCGGGCATCTGAGCGTGGGGCAGAGGTGCAAGGGCGCCGGCCTTGATCAGGGTCGGCAAGCTGAAGTTGCTGGCCACCACCACGTCGTATCCGCTGCGGCTGGTGAGCAATTTGCCCTCCAGCACTTCGGCGCTGTCGAAGGTGTCGTAGACCGGCGCGATCCCGGTGTCACGCTTGAAATCCTGCAGGGTCGTGGGACCTATGTAGTCATACCAGTTGTAGACGTGAACCGTCGGGCCGTCGGCGGCAACCGCCGATAGCGAGACCGACAGACAGGCGCCCAGTCCAAGATTGATATACGAGCGGTGACGACTCATGATGCGGCACTCCTGGCCTGCTGCAGGCCGGTGATGATCAGGTGCTTGCAGCGTATCGGCCGGGAGTGGACTCACCCATTCCCATCATGGGTTACTCGAAAGGGGTATGGCGTGGACGCGTTGTTGAAAGAGTTACCGGTGCACCAGGGGCTGGCGCGGGTATTTGGTGCCTTGGGGCAGGACGGGTTCTGGCGTGCGCTGGTCGACACGCTGCGGCTGCTGGTGCCGATGGACAACGCGTTGGTTGCGGTCATGCGGGCCGGGCGGGTGCCGCGTCTGCTGATCGACTTCGACTCAAAGGACGGTGCTGCCGAGCATGAAGAACTGGCGGACTACAGCGCCGGCATGTACCTGCTCGATCCGTTTTATCAGGCCGCTTGTGCCGGCATTGCCGACGGCTTGCACAGCCTCGAATCGGTGGCCCCCGACCAGTTCCAGCAGAGCGAGTATTACCTGAGCTATTTCCGCACGGTGGTGGGCGGTGACGAGTTGCAGTTCATGGTCAACGTCGAGGGCGCCGTGCTCGGTTTGTCGTTGGGACGCTCGACGCGATTCACGCTGGAGGAACAGGGCCGCCTGCTTTGCGTGCGCGATTGGGTGCTGGCGGCGATGCGCCGTCACCTGCAATTGATGCCCCCGGAAGGACCGGCCACCGAGGCGGTGGCCGGAGATCTGGCGACCCTGCTGGATCGTTTCGACGCGCGCCTGTCAGTACGGGAAATCGAAACGGCGCGCCTGATTCTTCAGGGCTTCTCAAGCAAGGCCATCGCCCAGCAGATGGGCATTTCCCCGGAGACGGTGAAGGTGCACCGGCGCAATCTCTATCACAAGCTCAATGTGAATGGGCATGGTGAGTTGTTTGCGTTGGTGTTGCAGCCGCGTTGACTGGGGGGAGTACTGCAAGTCTCCTGTGGGAGCCGGCTCCGGGCGGCGATCTGACGAAGAGGCCGGCACATTCAATACTGATGTCGGTTGATACGACGCCTTCGCGAGCAGGCTCGCTCCCACAGAAAACAGAACTCAATCCTCCAGCCTGAACACCAAAGCCTTCAACCCGCATTCAACATCGGCATCGGGAAATTCCGGCGGATTGTCCAGCCGTTGCTCGAACCGCAGGCTCGGTGCTTCGCGGGTGACGCCGTCGATGAGGAAGTCCGCACCAAACGCCGGATCGTTCATGCACGCCAGCACCGTGCCCTGAGGGCTGAGCAATTCCGGCAGTCGGCGCAGCACGCGCTGGTAGTCCTTGGTCAGCAGAAAACTGCCTTTCTGAAAGGACGGTGGGTCGATGATTACCAGGTCGTAAGGGCCCTTGCCGATCACTTTGCCCCAGGATTTGAACAGGTCATGACCGAGAAACGTCACCTTGCTCAGGTCGTGGCCGTTGAGCCGGTGATTGTCGCGGCCACGGCTCAGGGCCGGGCTGGACATGTCCAGATTGACCACGTGCGTCGCCCCCCCTTCGATGGCCGCTACCGAGAACCCGCAGGTGTAGGCGAACAGATTCAGCACGCGCTTGCCCTGGGCATTGGCCCGCACCCAATCGCGGCCGTAACGCATGTCGAGGAACAGGCCGGTGTTCTGTTTGCGGCCCAGGTCCACCCGGTAATGCAGGCCGCCCTCGGTGATCGTCATCTCGTCGATCGCGTCCCCCAACAGCCACTCGGTGGTGCTTTGCAGCAGGTAGCGATGTTGCAGCAAGAGCGTATGCGCGCCGGATTGCGTCCACGCCGGCGATTGCGTGAGGTCCATCAGCTCGTGTTTCAACGCTTCCAGCTGCGACGCTTCGGGTTCCTTGAACAGCGACACCAGCACCACGCCCTGCAACCAGTCGACGGTCAATTGCTCCAGCCCCGGCCAGCACCGGCCACGGCCGTGGAACAGCCGGCGGGTTTCGGCGGGGGCAGTGGCCAGGGCCGTCAGTAAATGGTCGTGGAGGGTGGAGAGGGCGTCAGCGTTCATCGGGCAGGGCCAGCAATTTGTTGGGGCGGCATTTTAACCACAATTGAGCCAAGGGCGGACCACGCCAAAAAACTGTGGGAGCGAGCCTGCTCGCGATAGCGGCATTACATTCAACATAGGTGTTGACTGACCCACCGCCATCGAGAGCCGGCTCACTCCCACAGGTTATAGGGGGGTAGTTATCACGTTTAATTTAACTTTACGTGAGGATTTGGCGATCTGTCGGCTTGCATAATCGGCTCCAACGATCAACCGCCAGGAGCCCATCATGTCGCAGCTACCTGCTCCACCTACGGTCAGCAGCCATCCCCGCTGGCTACGGCTGACCCATTGGCTGAACGCCCTGGCGGTGCTGGTCATGGTGACCAGCGGTTGGCGAATCTATAACGCTTCCCCGCTGTACGATTTCAGTTTTCCCAAAACGATCACCTTGGGTGGCTGGCTCGGCGGCGCATTGCAATGGCATTTCGCGGCGATGTGGTTCCTGGTCATCAATGGCCTTGTCTACCTGATCATCAACCTCGTCAGCGGTCGTCTGAAACGGCGCTTTTTCCCGGTTTCGCCTAAAGGTGTCCTGCATGACCTGTGGGCGGCATTGCGGGGCCGATTGGGGCATGCCGATCTGAGTCATTACAACCAGGTGCAACGGGTGGCGTACCTGTTCGTGATGGTCGACATCACGCTGCTGGTGATTTCCGGGCTGGTGTTGTGGAAGTCCGTCCAGTTTCCGCTGTTGCGTGAACTGCTGGGCGGCTACGAAGGCGCGCGGCACGTGCATTTCATCGCGATGTCGCTGTTGGTGGCCTTTGTCGCGGTTCATCTGGTGATGGTCGCGCTGGTTCCCAAAACATTGTGGGCCATGATTGTCGGTCGCAAGGAGGTCGTATGAAAAAGCGCATTCAAGGCTCAGGCCTGGACGAGTCGTCCATCCTGACAGACGCCAGAAAGATTCTCGCCCCGCAGATCGAGGACCGCTCACGACGCTCGTTCCTGTTGCGTGGCCTGACCCTCGGCGGCGTGGCCATGTTGTCCGGCTGCAACCTTACCGACAACGAGAGCGTCGAAACCGCGTTGTCCTCCATGTCCCGCTTCAACGATCGGGTGCAGGGCTGGCTGTTCAATCCCAACGCTCTGGCACCGACTTATCCCGAGTCAATGATCACCCGGCCATTTCCGTTCAATGCCTTTTACGGCATCGACGAGGCGCCGACGGTGGAGGAAGAGAGTTATCGACTGGAAGTGACCGGCATGGTCGCCGACAAGCGCAGCTGGCGGCTCGAAGAACTGCGCGCCATGGCCCAGACCGAACAGATTACCCGACACATCTGCGTCGAAGGCTGGAGCGCGATCGGGCGGTGGGGCGGCGTGCGGTTCAGCGACTTCCTGAGACGGATCGGTGCCGACACGGATGCCAAATATGTCGGCTTCAAATGCGCGGACGACTACTACACCAGCATCGACATGGCCACCGCATTGCATTCGCAAACCTTGTTGACGCTGACCTATGACGGCGCGGTGCTGCCTCGCCAGTACGGCTTCCCGATGAAGCTGCGCATGCCTACCAAGCTGGGCTACAAGAATCCCAAACATATTCAGGCGCTTTTCGTCACCAACACCTATCCGGGTGGCTACTGGGAAGACCAGGGCTACAACTGGTTCGGTGGCAGCTGATGGCGCCTGGCCACTTCACTGCGCAGCGCCCGCTGCGCTCATTCGCAACCTGTGCTTCAAGGAGTTCCATCATGAAAAAGTTAGCGACCACCGTACTGTCCATGTGCCTGGCGTTTGGCGCCGCTGGCGTGTTTGCCGCCGATGCAACAACCACTAACGGCATGAGCAACGACAGCATGAGCAAGGATTCAATGTTCAAAGACGCGATGCACAAAGACACGATGAAAAAGGACGCCATGTCCAAGGATTCCATGAGTAAGGACGCGATGAAGAAAGACACCATGTCCAAGGACGCCATGAGCAAGGATGGAATGAAGAAGGACGCGATGTCCAAGGACACCATGAAAAAAGACGCACCGTCGTACTGATCAAAATCCCCTCCTGCAAGGCCACACCCTGGTTGCAGGCGCCTATACAGCGCTGTATAGGCGCCTGATTCATCGCCCGGTTGTATCAAAAATGAATTTCCGCGAAGTCCGCTGCTCATACCTGATAGGTAGCGGATTTGAGCCCGCGAAATCATTTTGACAATCAGGGAGTGACACAGTCATGAGACCAATATCGACGGCGGGCGAACATCTCACTGGCGGGTTGATTCTTGTGGTTGAGGACGACCCGTTGATCCTGGAGTTTCTCTGCGAAATTCTTCAGGAGGAAGGGTTTGTGGTTGAACCGCATGTCAGTGCAGACGCCGCATCGGAATATCTGGAATTGCATGCACAACAGGTGGGCTTGTTGCTCACGGACATCAGCATGCCAGGCAAACTCAACGGCGCGGACCTGGCTAATCTGTTTGGCGACCGCTGGCCCGAAAAACCGATCATGATCATGTCCGGTTTTGAAACGCCGGAAAGCTCCGGGGTCAGGCATTCGGTGGCATTCATCAAGAAACCGTGGGCGCTCGGGCAGTTGCTGGACTGTGTGGAAGGTGCCTTGAAGTCAAAAAGTACCCTGTAGAACTAAACCACTACAGCCTGTGACGATGCGCGTTGTGGCGGGCCTATACTTCAAGAGTCGGCACACTCGGTGCGACCTGCAATCGTGTTTGATGTCTGGGGTGCGCGTCGAGTGATCGTTCACGCAGGCCACGGCCTGCCTTTCGTCGTAGGGAGGAGAAGATCATGGCGCGTAAATACATCGACTGCCGCGAGTTTCCAAGTGATGCCAAATGCTCGGTCGCACTGTCCGCAGACTCTGAAAACGAACTGCTCGAGGCCGCCGCACAGCATGCGGTCAGTGTTCACAAGCACACCGACTCACCGGAACTGCGTGCTCAACTGAAAACGATGTTTCACGACGGCACCCCGCCTGTTGAAGCACCGCGTTCCGCTTAGCAAGGACATCCTCTGCAGGAGTTGCCGAAGGCTCGAGCCGCGTTCGGCAGCTCCTCGCAAATGCTACATTGTTCGGCGAACCCGCCTGGCACTTGCGAGAGGAAGCTCCCCCTTGTCTGCTCAAGAATCTGTCTTCAACACCCCGTATCGCGCTTTTCTGTTTGATATGGACGGCACCGTCCTCAACTCCATCGCCGCTGCCGAACGGATCTGGGCGGCCTGGGCCTTGCGCCACGGCGTCGATGTCATCTCATTCCTGCCCACCATCCATGGCGTTCGCGCCATCGACACCATCAATCGTCTGGCCTTGCCCGGGGTGGATGCCGAAGCTGAAGCGGCGTTCATCACCGAGGCGGAAATCGAGGATGTCGAGGGGATCATCGAAGTGCCTGGCGCGGCGAGTTTCCTCAAGTCGCTGCCCGCCAACCAATGGGCGATCGTCACCTCGGCGCCGAAAGCATTGGCGTTGCGGCGGATGGTGGCGGCGGGTATTCCAGAGCCTTCGGTGATGGTCACTGCCGAAGACGTCAGTGCCGGAAAGCCCGATCCCGCGGGCTATCGACTGGCGGCCAAGCGCTTGGGCGTTGAACCGGCCGATTGCCTGATTTTTGAAGATGCCACCGTAGGCATCCTCGCCGCCGAGACGGCGGGCGCAGGCCTGATCGTGGTGACTGCGACCCACGACCATCCGCTCCAGACCGCGCATGGCACATTAGCCAGCTACAACTCGGTCGAGGCCCGCACAGACGCTGACGGTCTCATCCGACTAACGAAGATCTAATGTGGGAGCGAGCCTGCTCGCGATGGCGTCAGCACATTCAGCATTGATGTGACTGAAAGATCGCTATCGCGAGCAGGCTCGCTCCCACATTAGGGTTGTGTTGTTTCAGTAAACCCCGGGAATCAACCGCCAACTGCGGGCGCAGTAAGCCTCGTATTCACTGCCGAACTGCGTCCTCAACAGCGCTTCTTCGGAGTGAATGCGGGCGATCAGCGGGATTAGCGTCAGCGCGGCCAGCAACAGGCCAACGCCGGAGCGAAAAGCCAGTGCCCAGCCCACGGCAGTGATCATCAGTCCCAGATAACTGGGGTTGCGCAAGGTGCGATAAATCCCGTCGGTGACCAGCATGTGTCCCGGCTGAATCGCCACCAGCCCACTGAAACGCTTGCCCAGCACAAATACCGGCCACAGGCGCAACGTGCCGCCGATGATGAACAGCAATGCCCCGAGCCAGCGCACCCCTTCGCCGCCAAAGGTCCAGAAATCGATCCGGTCGGTGTAGGCCGGCAGGTATCCGCTCAATAAACCAATCACCCCGAACGCCGGCAGCACCCAACGATTGGCCCGGTCTTCCCGTTCGCCGGAACTCAGGTTGACCTCGGTGAACAAGGACGCGATGGCCATTACCAACGTGGCAAGCACGATGACCACCAGCGGTGCATGAGAGAAAAACGCCGAGAACCCGCCAAGCCCCCACACCGCGAGCCCAAGGTAGGCGAGGGTGGAAACAATGGCGAAAAACGCCAGTTTGGCCGAGATTTTCATAAGCACCTCATGCTGATTCTGTTCAGTTTAGAGGCCCGGCGCCCCTCGCGCGTTCAACCCGGCCCTGGCATTACGCCGAATCACCTGCGGCGGCTGTCCGAACGCCCGAAGGAAGGCTTCGCGCATGCGGCGACAGTCGCTGAAACCCGACTCTTCGGCGATCTGATCGAGGGTCAGGCGCCCGCGCTCCAGCATCTGCCGTGCCGTTTCCAGACGCAGGTTCTCGATGGCTTTGGCCGGTGACTGACCCGTTTCCGCCCGAAAGGCCCGGCTGAATTGCCGAGGACTGAGGCGTGCGACGTCCGCCAGTTGCTCCACCGACAACGTCTCGGTGAGGTGTTCTCGCGCATAACCAAGGACGGTTTGAATACGGTCGGATTTCGCTTCCAGTTCCAACAGCGCCGAGTGCTGCGACTGGCCGCCCGCGCGGCGGTGGTACATCACCAGTTTCTGCGCCACGGAACGGGCCAGTGCGGCGCCATGATCCTTTTCCACCATGGCCAGCGCCAGGTCGATGCCGGCGGTCATCCCGGCAGAAGTCCAGATCGAACCGTCGACGACGTAGATGCGGTCTTCTTCGACCTTGATCGATGGAAATCGCGCTTGCAGCTCCCGTGCATAAGCCCAATGGGTGGTGACGCGTCGTCCATCGAGCAATCCCGCCTGGGCCAGGACGAACGCCCCGGAGCAGATCGACGCCGTGCGCCGGGCGGTTTTAACGCTGTCGCGCAGGTAAGTCAGCACGCCCTCGGGTGCCTGCTCGAGGATGGCATCGCCGCCCACCACAATCACCGTGTCGAACACCCGCTCACCAAAGGCCTCGGTGCCGACGCTCAGCCCGCCAGAAGCGCGCAATGTGCGTCCGTCTTCGGACAATACGCTGACGTCATAAAGCGCTTCGCCAGCGCTGAAGTTGGCGTACTCGAACACCGGCATGGCCGCCAGCGCCATGGACTGGAACCCTTCAAACACTACAAACGCCACGGAAGTCATCGAGATGTCCTCAAAAGGTCATGTCCGAAAAACGTACTTTAAACGTCATTTGAGACGAGCGTTAGACCCTTTATAACGGTTCACACCCGGCGACCTTATCGCCTCACTGTGAAGGAAATCGACATGGCTCTCTCATCCAAAGGCACCGCACTGATCACGGGCGCTTCTTCGGGCATCGGCGCGGTGTATGCCGACCGTCTCGCCCGGCAAGGTTACGACCTGATTCTGGTCGCCCGCAGCCAGGCGAAACTGAACGCCCTGGCCAACCACCTGAGTAACGAAACCGGTCGCGCCGTGGAAGTGGTCGCCGCCGATTTGAAAGACAAGGCCGACGTGCGGCGGGTCGAAGAAATTCTACGCTCTGACGCCAGTATCACCCTGTTGGTCAACAACGCCGGGGTCGGCGCTGTCATGCCGCTGCTCGGCAGCCCGGTGGATGACATGGAAGACATGATCACCCTCAACGTGACCGCTTTGATGCGCCTGGCTTACGCAGTGGCGCCAGGCTTCGTCGCTCGCGGCACCGGGACGGTGATCAATATCTCCTCGATCGTGGCCATCGCCCCGGAAATTCTCAACGGCGTGTATGGCGGGACCAAGGCGTTTGTCCTCGGCCTGAGCCAATCGATGCACCATGAGTTGGCCGACAAAGGCATTCGCATCCAGGCCGTCTTGCCCGGTGCCACCGCCACCGACTTCTGGAGCGAGGCCGGCAACCCGGTGGAAAACCTACCGCAAGAGATCGTGATGTCTGCCCAGGACATGGTCGATGCCGCGTTGACTGGCTTGGCGCAAGGCGAAGTGGTGACCATTCCGGGCCTGCACCAAGGCGACCAGTGGGACGCCTACGAAGCCCAGCGCCAGACGCTTTCAGGCCTGTTCGGCAACTCCACGGCCGCACCGCGTTATCGCTGAATCGGTAGCCTCCGGGCAGGGTGAACTAAGCTTGGATAAGGACCGTTCACCCTTGAGGAGCACCCCCATGCTTCACATCAGAACGCCGCTGATTCTGCACCCGGGCCTGTCGACGCCGGCCCGGCGGATCTGGCTCAAGCTGGAAAACCTGCAACCCAGCGGTTCGTTCAAATTGCGCGGCATGGGTCTTTTGTGCAGTCAGGCAAAGGCGCAGGGCAAACGCAAAGTCGTCTGTCCTTCCGGCGGTAATGCCGGGTTCGCCACCGCCGTGGCTGCCGCCAGCCTGGGGTTGAAAGCCTGCATTGTGGTGCCGAACACCACGCCGGAAACCACCCGCGCACGGATCAGGAAAACCGGTGCCGAGGTGATCGTCCATGGCAAGGTCTGGGACGAAGCCAATCTACGGGCCAAAGAACTCGCGCAGGGCGCGGACACCGAATACGTGCCTGCCTTCGATCACCCGGTGCTGTGGGAAGGGCACAGCACGATGGTCGATGAAATCCTCGAAGATTGTCCTCAGGTCGATGCCGTGGTGACGTCGGTAGGGGGGGGTGGTCTGCTGGCGGGCATTCTTACCGGGTTGATTCGCCATGACCGCATGGACTGCCGGATCATTGCTTGCGAAACCCAGGGGGCGGCATCTTTTGCCGCCGCGATCGCTGCCGGGCATCCGGTCAGACTGCCGCGGATCGACACCGTTGCCACTTCGCTTGGCGCTGCTCAGGTAGCCGCTTGGCCGGTGCAGCACATCCTCGATTTTCCGCATGAATGTGTCGTGCTCAGCGACGACGAGGCGATCATGGGTGTGGTGCGTTATGCCAATGACCTGCGTCAGTTGGTCGAACCGGCGTGCGGCGTTTCGTTGGCGATTGGCTACCTGGACCATCCGGCGATTGCCGAGGCCCATGATGTAGTGATTGTGGTGTGCGGCGGCGTGAGCATCAGCGCGCAACTGGTGGCGGGTTGGGCGCGACTATCCACGAGTGCTGAAGCAAGGTAGGGCTGCAAACGCTATCCGGGTGCTGCGAGCCCCACCGCTACTTTTTCAGCCTTTATTGACCTGCAGCTACGCCTTCCTGAACGAGGATTGCTCTGGCCAGGTCTTCGTCGCTGGCGTTGAGGCCGGGATGTTCCTGACGAATCTGCTTTAAGTACGACTCCAGATAAACACCACGAATCGCGCCGCCACTGGCGACGAAGCTGGAGGCGTCATCTCGGGCCGGAATCACCCGTTTGTCATCCTTGAAGGTCGAGTACAGCGATGCGGAAACCCCGGCTGACGTGGCGACATCGCCCGCATCCACTTTGGCCATAGCGGAGCCGAAGGGTAAACACAGCAAAAGGGAAGAGATGATAATCAGACGGCGCATAACGGTGTCCTCGGAAAGCATGAAGCAAAAAAAGGAAGTACCTCATAGTCTTGGATGCGCGGCGGTCGTCAGGAGTTCCCAATCGATGCGTGATCAGTCCAATGCCTGCCTCTGAAAAAAAACTCAGTCCCTCGCTGCACACACGATGATCTCCACCAACAACGCCGGATCAGCCAGCTTGGCTTCACCGCAAGCGCGGGCCGGAGCGAGCAGGGAAGGGCGGAAGCCGAGCCATTTGCGCGCGACCAGGTCTGTCAGGCCCATGACGCGGCGCACGTGACGTTCCAGATACTCGAAACGCTTTGGATTGGCCGGGTCGTTGAACGAACCGAGCTCCACCGGGCAGCAGGGGCGGTTGAGCAAGGTGTCTTGCAAGTCGAATTCAATGTGATAACCGCGCTCGCTCCCACAGGGAATTAAGTTGATCACACATCCGACGTTCACCAGAGGACCAATGTTGGAGTGAGCCTGCTCGCGATAGCGGTATGTCAGTCACCTTGATGTCGAATGTGCCGACGCTTTCGCGAGCAAGCCCGCTCCCACAGGGAATTAAATTGATCACAAGTTCTGCAGCCACCCTAGATTCAATGTGGGAGTGAGCCTGCTCGCGATAGCGGTGGGTCAGTCACCTTGATATTGCGTGTGCCGACGCCATCGCGAGCAGGCTCACTCCCACAGGGAATTGAGTTGATCACACATTCTGCAGCCATCCGAGATTCAATGTGGGAGTGAGCCTGCTCGCGATAGCGGTGGGTCAGTCACCTTGATATTGCGTGTGCCGACGCCATCGCGAGCAGGCTCACTCCCACAGGGAATTGAATTGATCACACATTCTGCGGCCATCCGAGATTCAATGTGGGAGTGAGCCTGCTCGCGATTGCGGTGGGTCAGTCACCTTGATGTTGAGTGTGCCGACGCCATCGCGAGCAGGCTCACTCCCACAGGGAATTGAATTGATCACAAATCCTGCGGCCACCCGAGATTCAATGTGGGAGTGAGCCTGCTCGCGATAGCGGTGGGTCAGTCACCTTGATGTTGAATGTGCCGACGCTTTCGCGAGCAAGCCCGCTCCCACAGGGAATTAAATTGATCACAAGTTCTGCGGCCATCCGAGATTCAATGTGGGAGTGAGCCTGCTCGCGATTGCGGTGGGTCAGTCACCTTGATATTGCGTGTGCCAACGCCATCGCGAGCAGGCTCACTCCCACAGGGAATTGGGTTGATCACACATTCTGCGGCCACCGGAGGTCCTATGTGGGAGCGGGCTTGCTCGCGAAGGCGGTGGGTCGGTCACATTGATGTTGAGTGTGCCGACGCCATCGTCGGATCGCCGCCCGGAGCAAGCTTTGTTCCTACAGCAGCGGGATGCTGTAGCTCACGATCAAGCGATTCTGATCCTGGTCACGGGACGCCTCGCTGTTGGACTTGCCGTTACGCCATCCGAATCCGACACCTTTAAGCGAACCGGACTGAATCACGTAGTCCAGCGCTATGTCCCGCTCCCATTCCTTCTGGGTGTCGCCAGAGGTCGTCTTGATGTCGTCACCACTGAGGTACATGACCGACGCTTTCAGTCCGGGCACCCCCATGGCGGCAAAGTCATAGGCGTATTGACCGAAGGCTGTGCGTTCCCCCGCGCGGGTGAAGGTTTGAATCAGACGGTCGGTGTACAGGTAAACGCTGGAGCCGCCAGCCCCCTTGTTGGCCAGGCCGCCCTGATTGAGCTGCGTGAAGTTGCTGCCGCTGGAAACGCTTTGATAGCCCGCTGTGAGGCCATGGCCACCCACCGTGTAAATCAGCGCGGCGCTCCAGGTCCGATTGTCGATCTCGCCATCATTGCCTTGGGTGTAGCCGCTGATTTTGTAGCCTGAAGTGCCCGAGCTGTTTTCACCGGATGAATCGGTCTTGAAGTAGCGCAAATCGGTTTTCAGCGATTGACCTTCCGCGATCGCCAGTGTGTGGATCAGGCCGAAAAACTGCTGGGTGTAGTAGTTGTCGAGGTTGGCGTAGTAATACTGGGCGGTCAGGTCCTTGGTGATTTTCCAGTCGCCGCCGGCGAAGTCGAACGCGTTGCTTTCGCGGGTGCCGCCCGTGGCGGCCAACCCCGTTTGATCGCTTGAGCCCCGTCCTGTTGCGTGTTCGATTCGGCCTCCCGTGAGGGTCAAGTCCTTGAACTCGCCTGACGTGATCTGGCCACCTTCGAAGGTCTGCGGCAGCAGACGGCCGTCGTTGGAGACAAGGATTGGAAGTTTGGGCATCAGCGTGCCCAGGCGCAGTTCGGTTTTCGAGACTTTGACTTTACCGGTCAACCCCAACCGGCTCCATTCATCGACAGCGCGGTTATCACTCTCTGAAGGAATCATCGAGCTGCCGATGTGCCGTCCCTTGCCGCTGTCCAGCGTAATCCCCATCAGGCCCAGTGCATCGACACCAAAACCAACCGTGCCATCGGTGTAGCCCGACTTGTAATCGAGCATGAAGCCCTGCGCCCACTCTTCGGTTTTCGAAGGCGCGGCGGTGCCGTCGCGGTTGTCGTTATTGAAGTAGAAATTTCTCATCCCCAGAGTGGCTTTGCTGTCACTCAGGAAGTCGGCGTGCGCCTGGGTGCTGAGTGCAATGGCACTCAATGCAAACGTCACCGCCGTTTTCTTCTTGCTCATCTGAATCGCCCCTTTATTTTTGTAGTTTGAATTTGGGAGGGTGGCTCCCGCAGTAGCGGGTGCCGGCAACGTTCGATGCCTGCGGGAGCGTTATTCGCCTGGCTTAAATACCCAACACGTTGGCGCCGATGCACGGGTCAATCCCGCGTTCCAGACGACGCTGGTGCACGATCACAGTGATTTCCATCGAACCGGTGGTGACTTCGAAGTCGAGGATGTGGCCGCCGTACGCTTGAAACGTGGCGTCACCGGCGACGCCGTGCATATGGATCGAAGGCTGATCGTTTTTCCACGCCACCGAGCCGGTGACGCTGGCCATCTCGACACTGTTCAAGGTCTTGGCGTCGAAGTCCTTTTTGTCCTTGTTCCAGAAACCGAACTTCACGTTGCCGAAGCCGATGCCGCTGATGGACGCGCTGGGGATCTTCTCGGCGATGGCCAGTTTGGTCAGTTCCTTGAACGCGTTGTCGCCCATGCGCAGCACCATGAGGTAACCGGTGGGGGTTTTGGTGTAGCGCGGTGTGGCTTCAGTGACACATTGCATAGGGGCTGTCGTCGCGGCGGGAGTGGTTTCGGCAACGGCCAGTTGGGCGCCTGCGGTGTTGATCATCACGGCGGCGGTCACGGCCAGCATCAATTTGCAAAAGCGGTGTTTCGGGTGAAGTTGAACGTGCATGAGACTTCCTCTGTTTTTGTTGTTGTGGGTTACAGCGTTTTTGGAGGCGAGCGTGTCCGGCGCCTATTTTTCGATAGGCGACGGAGTTGTTATTAACGGTGGGTGTTAGTTCGGTGACTTACAGCGCATCACGGCTGCTGACACCGTCAACCAGTCGGGCAATGCCCAGCGGGTTGGCGTTCTTCAGGGCGTCCGGTAGCAAGCTGTCGGGGCAGTTCTGATAACAAACGGGACGCAGGAAACGATCAATCGCCAACGTTCCGACCGATGTTCCGCGAGCATCCGAAGTGGCCGGGTACGGTCCGCCGTGAACCATGGCATCGCAGACTTCCACGCCGGTTGGATAACCGTTGAACAGCACGCGCCCGACTTTCTGTTCCAGCAGGGCCAGCACTTCGTTCAGGGTGCTGAGATCCGAATCTTCGACAATCAGGGTAGCGGTCAACTGGCCGCGCAAACCGTGCAGTGCCTGGAGCAATTCGGCGTGATCGGCGACCTCCACCACAATGGTGGTCGGGCCGAAGACCTCTTCCTGAAGCAACTCATCACCATGAATCAGCAGGCTGACATCGGCCTTGAACACTTGCGGCTGCGCCTGATTGCCCTGTTGTGCGGCGCCGGCCAGGTGCGTCATGCCGGGGTGTGCGTGAAGATTGTCCAGACCGTGGCAATAGCTTTTCAGCGCGCCGACATTGAGCATCGTTTGCGCCGATTGCTCCCCCATCAAACCGGCAAAACGTTCGAGGAAGGCAGTGAACTCTGGCGAACGAATGCCCAAAACCAAACCGGGATTGGTGCAGAACTGACCCGCACCCAACACCACGGAAGCGCTCAGCTCGGCAGCGATCTTGTCACCGCGCGCCTTGAGTGCTTCTGGCATCAACAAGACCGGGTTGATGCTGCTCATCTCGGCGAACACCGGAATCGGTTGAGGACGGGCCGCCGCCATGTCACACAAGGCCCGACCGCCACGCAATGACCCGGTGAACCCCACCGCCTGAATCGCCGGATGCTTGACCAATGCTTCACCGACGCTGCCGTAGAGCATGCTGAACACGCCATCAGGCATTCCGGTTTTTCTGGCCGCGCGAGTGATCGCATCGGCGACGTAATCGGCGGTTGCCATGTGACCGCTGTGGGCTTTGAACACCACCGGGCAGCCCGCGGCGAGGGCAGAGGCGGTGTCGCCGCCAGCGGTCGAGAAGGCCAGTGGGAAGTTGCTGGCACCGAACACGGCGACCGGACCGAGCCCGGTGCGGTACTGGCGCAGGTCAGGGCGGGGCAACGGTTGACGGTCGGGTAGCGCACGATCGATGCGGGCGCCGTAGAAATCGCCGCGACGCAGCATCGTGGCGAACAGGCGCATCTGGCCGCTGGTGCGTGCCCGCTCACCTTGAATACGGCCGGCGGGCAGGGCAGTTTCCCGGCACACCAGGGCGATGAACGCGTCGTCCAGCGCCTCAAGCTCAGTGGCAATCGCCTCCAAAAACTGAGCGCGTCGGGCGGATGAAAGATTGCGAAAGATCGGGTAAGCCGTGGCCGCCGCTTCTGCGGCCGCATTCACTTCATCCACGGTCGCCTGATGGAAGCGACACGGCAGTGCTTCGCCGGTACTGGCGTCGTGGCTTTGCAAGGTGCTCGAACCTTTTGCCGAACGAGCGCCAGCGATGTAGTTGTGGCCTGAAACTTCAAACATGGGAACTCCTGAAGGGCTGTTCAAATGAGGGTCAAGTGAGCCGGTAAATGCGTCGGGCGTTGTCATGAAACAGGGCGAGCCGATCCGTCAGGGAGCGGTCGCTGACAATCGTTTTGAAGCCGTCGAAGATCTCGCTCATGCCATTCACGACGCCGTCGACCGGGTAATTGCTGGCAAACGCACAGCGGCTGACATCGATAATCGAAATCGCGTCGTTCACCACCACGCGGTTCGACTCGACGGGCCACGCTTCGCCGGGGATGCAAATGCCGGAAATCTTCAGGGCAACGTTCGGCTCCCGTGCCAGCAACGCGAGGTTTTCACGCCAGCCAGCCAACCCTTCTTGCGAACGATCCGCCGGCAGCGCCGTGTGATTGACCACAATGGTCACGTCGGGAAAGTCCCTGGCCAGCTCGGCCGCTTCCGCCAGATGCCACCAGGGCGCCTGCAACTCGAAATGCAGACCGTTTTCAGCCAGTTGTGCGTAGCCCTCGCGCCAACGAGGGTCGCGCATGGAGCCGGGCGCGACGAAATCTTCGCGCCAGGCTTCAAGGCTAGTGACCGCAGGTTTGTGGCGCACGCCGCGCACCAGCGGATGATCGCCGTACAGGCGCAAGAGGTCCGATGCGTCTTCACGATCAAGCCAAACCTGCGCCACCATCGCCGCCAGGGTCGGTTCATTTTGTGCCAGTGATTCGACAAACCTCACCTCATCGGCGGGCGTCGCAGGGTCCCATTCACCCTCGATGACGACGGTCTGCACGATGCGATGCTTGCCCGTCAGCCGGCGATAGTCCTCAGGCAGAAAGTTGCGGCAGATCGACGAGTAATCTCCATAACGAAACGGTCGCAACGGACGGTCGTTCAGCCACGGGTAGTAATGCTGTTCGATGTCGAAATAATGTTGATGAGCGTCGACGATGGGCAAGTCCGCATCCTCGCCGCTGGCCAGAAAGCGCGCGCGCCAGTCGATCACGGAGGGGTTATCCATGCTGTTCCTCCAGACGATAAAAGCGTTGTGCATTGCCGGCGAACACCGCTTCCTGCACGGCACGCCCCCGTGGCGCGAGCATCGCGGCCACGCCATCGGCAATCGTGTCGTAGGACGCGCGCAACCCGGCGACCGGGAAATTGCTGGCGAACATGCAGCGCTCGGGACCGAAGATCTCCAATGCGGTCAGCACCACGATCCGGTTGTCGTCGTAGTTCCAGGGCGAGTCTTTCAGCCCGAACTCCGACAGCTTGATGTGCACGTTGGGTTGCAAGGCCAGTGCTTCCAGGCCCTTGCGCCAGCGGGTCATGCCGTGCGGGCTGCGATCCCAGGCGAAACCGGTGTGATTGAGGGCGATCTGGATCTGCGGAAACATCGCCGCCACTTCGGCGGCCTCGACCAGGTGCCACGGCGGCACGCGCAGGTCCCACGACAGACCGTACTCAGCCAGACGCGAAAAGCCTTCCAGCCATTTCGGGTCCTGCATGGTGCCCTTGGCGCCGGCAATCGACACGTCAGGCGATGCCGAAGTCACCGGTTTGGAGCGTATGCCTTTCACCAGTGGCCTGGCGGCCTGAGCCGCGAGAATGTCCGCGCTGTCCTCACGGTCGAACCAGGCGTGGGCAACGATGGCATTCGGGAAGCCGTAACGGGCATTCACCTGTTCCAGCCAGCGTGTCTCGGCGACTTGCTCATCGCGAGCACGTTCGGCCTCGACATGCACCGTTCCCACCAACCGTTGTCTTTCGGTCAGGGCGAGAAAGTTTTCCGGCAGGAAATCACGGCACAGGCTGTGATAGTCGCCGAGGAAAAAATCCTCGTGATAGTCGTCCTGCAGCCAGGGATAACGACCGTTGCCCAGGTCCCACAAGTGGTGGTGAGCATCGACAATCGGTAGCGCATCCTCGGCCGCAAGGTTCGGCAAGCCGTTGCGTTCGTGCAGCGTGATCATGACTTCGTCCCTTGCTCAGCGCGACGCGGCGAATTGGGAAGGGCTGAGCACGCCGTCTTCGACGTCTCCTGCGGCGGCCGCCTCGGCCTTGGCCTGAACGCGGCTGCGCAGTTTGGCCACGTTCACCACCACCCGGGTATGCGCCGCCGTGGCCACCAGCTCGACGTCATCGCGTACTTCGACGTTGAAGGTGACGCTGCGACCCTCGATCCGGGTGACCGTGGCGACGATGCTGACCGACATGCCGAGCAACGTGGCGCCGACGTGGCGGATGTCGACGGCCGCACCGACGGTGTTTTCGCCCTCATCGAGGAAGGTGAGCAGGTAATCAAGGCAGGTCTGTTCGATGTCATCCACCAACCGGGGCGTGGCGTAGATGCGCAAGTCCTCGCCCAGAAACGAGATGGTGCGTTGCTTGTCGATGACCAGTCGGCGTTCGGTGGCGGTGCCGGCTTCGAGTGTGGAGAAATTCATGAGAAACCTCGTAAAAAGTGATTCAGGCGTTGGGCAGGAAACCGATGGAAATCCAGGGCACGGCGATCAGCACGCCCAGGGCGACAATGAGTGCGCCGAGATACGGCCAGACCCGACGCATGGCGCCGCTGGGGTCGACCTTGGCGATTGCGCAGGCGGCGTAGAAACCCACGCCAAACGGTGGTGCGAACAAACCCAGGCCCATGGCGAAGATCGCGACCATGGCGTAATGCACGTCGTTGATGCCCATGGCCTTGGCAATCGGAAACAGCAGCGGTCCGAACAGCACGATGGCCGGGATGCCTTCCAGAAAACTGCCCAGGAGGATGAACGCCACGGCGGAGATGATCAGGAAGCCCATCGCGCCACCCGGCACCGTCGACATCACCTGCGCCAACTGGTGGGAGAAGCCTGACTGGGTCAATGCCCAGGCCATGGCGGTGGCGCTGCCGATGATGATCAGGATCGCGCCGGACAGCGAGGCGGTGCTGACCAGGATCGGATACAGCCGGCGCCAGTCAAAGCAGCGGTAGCACAGCAAGCCGACGACAAAGGTGTAGGCCACGCCGATGGCGGCGACTTCGGTGGCGGTCGCGACCCCTTCAACCACCGCGGTGCGGATCACGAAGGGCAGGGCCAGTGCCGGTAATGCCACCAGCAGCGAGTGGCCGATTTCCTTGCCTGACGCGCGTTTACCGGTGGAGGCCTCGCCTTTGCGGTTTTTCCACCAGATCACCGCCGCCATGGCGATGGCACCCACCACCGCCGGCATGAAACCACCGGTGAACAGGGCGGAAATCGACACACCGGTCACCGAGCCGATGGTGATCAGTACCAGGCTCGGCGGAATGGTTTCCGACATCGCCCCGGAGGCATTGAGCATCGCCACCAGTTCGTTTTCATCCTCACCGCGTTTCTTCATTTCCGGAAACAGCGCCGGTGCGATGGCCGCCATGTCGGCAGCCTTGGAACCGGAAATGCCGGAGATCAGGTAGATGGCCCCGATCAACACATATGACAGGCCGCCACGGACATGGCCGATCAACGAGCAGAGGAAGCGGATCATCGCGCGGGCCATACCCATGGCCTCGATCAGTGCCCCCAAAAACACAAACAACGGAATGGCCAGCAAGATCAGGCTCGCCATGCCTTCGTCCATCCGGCCCACCACCAGGGTCAAGGGCGTACCGGTCATGGTCGACAGATAAGCCACCGTGGCCAGGCCGAACGCCACCATGATCGGCACGCCGATCACGATCATCGCCATCACGCCGATCATGAAGAAAATGATCAGGTTCCAGTTACCCATCAGCAACATCCAGCCTTCAGCCACCCACAACAACGCGGCCAGGGAAGCCAGCATCGCCACCGACACGGAGAAGTCGATCAACCGGGCGCTGGTCAGCAGACGCGCGACACAGGTCATCAGCATCAGGCTCAGACCGACCGCGATGGCAGACACGCGAAAGGCGTTGGGGATTTCAAGGGCGGCGGTGGTGATGATCCACTCGTCGCTGACGTATTCCCAGGCCGGGGTGAACAGCAACCCAATGAACGCGATGACGATCACCGCACCCAAGGTGTCGACAAAGGCGCGTTTTTCCAGCGGCAGCCGCCCGATGAACGAGGTCAGGCGCATGTGCTCGCCTCGACGCATCGCCACCACTGAACCGAGCATCGCCAGCCAGAGAAACAGCAGCGAGGCCAGTTCGTCGCCCCAGACGATGGGTTGGTTGAGCACGTAGCGCGAGAACACATTGCAAAACAGCAGCGTGACTTCGACCACCACCAGCAACGCCGCGCTGCCCTCGGTCAGCCAGCGCAGCCCGGTGTCCAAGGCGCGACCGAGACGAAACGTGGTGGGGCGCGTGCTGAGTCCTTCAGCGGGAGAAACATCCGTCATTGGTATTTCGTTTTTCATGACCTTGTCTCCGGCTTAGGACAGTTGACCCGCGTACTGCTCCAATAAGCTCCAGGCTTCATTGCCGTACTTTTCTTTCCATTGGGTGTAGAAGCCTTTGGACTGCAACTCAGTGCGGAACAATGAACGGTCGACTTTGTTGAAGGTGATGCCATGGGCGGTCAGGGACGGCTCCAGGCTGGAGTTGAGATCGATCACCTGTTGACGCTGAACCAGCGCGGCGGCGTTGATTTGCCGGGAAACGATTTCCTGCACATCCGCCGGCAGTTTGGGGAAGGTCTTGCCCGAGGCGACGATCCAGAAACCGCCCCAGATGTGGTCGGTCATGGAGCAGTATTTCTGCACTTCATAGAAGCGCGCGGCTTCGACCACCACCAGTGGGTTTTCCTGGCCGTCGACCACTTTGGTCTGCAATGCCGAGTAGGTCTCGTTGATGCTGATGCCGGTAGGGGAGGCGCCCAGGGCGCTGAACATGGAGGTCCACAACGGGCTGACCAGCACCCGCAGTTTGAAACCGGCCAGGTCTTGCGGCGTGTAGATCGGCCGCGTCGAACTGGTGATCTGGCGGAAGCCGTTGTTCCAGACTTTCTCCATCGGGATCAGGCCGACCTTCTCGGTCTTGGCGCGTACGTATTCGCCCAGCTTGCCGTCCAGCGCGGCCCAGACACTGTCGTAGTCCTTGAACGCGAACGGCATGCTTTCGATCGACATGGCCGGCACCAGTGTGGAGAGAATCGCGCCTGGCAATGGAATGAAATCGATGGCCCCGGCACGCACCTGGGACAGCATGTCGGTATCGCCGCCCATGGCGCCGTTGGCGTACACCTGCAGGTCCACGGCGCCGTTGGTTTCGGCCTTGATGGCCAGTGAAGCCGCCTTCATCTGGATGTTCAGGGGGTGGGTGTCGGGCAGGCTGCTGGTGTAGCGCAACACGATGGGTTTGGTCGCGGCGAAGACGCTGGAGGGCAGCAGGTTGGCGGCGAATGCGCCACCGACGGTGACGCCGGCAGATACCAGGAATGATCGACGGCTGACAGCTTCGGTCAAGATACGGCTCATGATGTTCACCTTATTGTTTTTGTAGTTGTTCTAAAAAACAGCGGACCGTTAAAGCGAACGCTGCTCCTTGTGGGAGTGAGCCTGCTCGCGATGGCGGCGTATCAGTCGATACTTATGTCGCCTGACACGGCCTCATCGCGAGCAGGCTCGCTCCCACAGTTTTTGTGCGTTATGCCAGTGCCACCACGGCCTGGGTTCGAATCAGTTCGTCGATTTCATCTTCCGCGTAGCCGCTTTCTTTCAGCACTTCGCGGGTGTGTTCACCGAGCAGCGGGGCATGCCGGCTGGCCGGCGGTGCGGCGTTGTCCATGTCGGAGAAGTGAATCGGCAGGCCCATGCCGCGAACCCGGCCTTCGGTCGGGTGTTGAGTCTCGACGATCATGCCGCGTGCTTCGGTTTGCGGATGAGCCAGTGCCGCGGCGATATCGAGTACCGGCCCGGCAGGCAGGCCGAGGCTGTCGAACAGCACCATCCATTCATCCGTGGTGCGCGCGACCAGGACTTCGTTGAGGATTTCCACCAGGGCCAGGCGGTGCTCCATGCGCAACGCGTTGCTGGCGAAGCGTGGGTCGGCTTTGAGTTGTGGCACGGCGAGCGCCTCGACCAGCCGTTCGTAGTTGGCCTGGTTGGCGGCGCCAATGTTGATCCAGCCGTCTGCGGTGCGGAACACCTGATACGGCGCGCTGGTGGAGTTGGCCGAACCCATCTTCGGCAGGATGGTGCCATCGGCGAAATACGCCGCCGCCGGCCAGTACATCTGTTGCAGACCGGCTTCGAACAGCGAGGTATCGACCATCTGCCCCAGGCCGGTTTTCTGTTTGGCGGCGTAAGCGGCGCAGATGCCGAGGGCGGCGAGGATGCCGGAGTTGATGTCGGCCACTGGCGAACCGGCCTTGACCGGCTCGCGCCCGGCTTCACCGGTCATGCTCATCATGCCGCTCATGCCCTGGGCGATCAGGTCGAAGCCGCCTTTTTCGCCAAACGGGCCACTGCGGCCGTAGCCGGAGATCGCGCAGTAGATCAGCCCTGGATTGAGGGTTTTCAGCGTTTCATAGCCCAGGCCGAATTTCTCCATGGTGCCGGCACGGAAGTTTTCCGTGACCACATCGGCGTCCATCAACAGGCGGCGCAACACGTCGCGCCCGCCCTCGGTTTTCAGGTTCAGGCCAATGCCGCGCTTGTTGCGGTTCACCACCATGAACGAGGCGGATTCACCGCTGGCCATGATCGGTGAGAAGCGGCGCGAATCATCACCGCCCGGGACTTTCTCGACCTTCACCACGTCGGCGCCCATGTCGGCCAGCATCATTCCGCACACCGGGCCGGACATGATGTGAGCCAGTTCTACCACGCGCATTCCTGTCAGCGGTCCCATGTTATTTCCCCTTGAATTGTGGTTTGGCTTTCTCGATGAAAGCGTTCAGACCGATCTGAAAATCTTCGGTGTCGTAGCAGAAGTAACTCGCGTCAATCTGCTCGACGCTGGGGGCAACGCCGGCCTCAAGCTGGCGTGCGGCCTGGCGATGCCAGCGGGCGACGAGGGGCGCTCCGTTGACGATGCGCCTGGCGGTGGCGAGGGTTTCGGACTCGACCTCGGCATCGGGTACGACGCGGGTCACGAGGTTTTTTACGTAGGCGTCATGGGCGTCGAGAATGCGGCCTTCAAGAAGAATCTCCAGGGTGGTCGAGCGTCCGGCCAGCGCCACCAGACCGGCCATTTCGTCATAGGACATGACCAGCCCCAGCTTGCCGACCGGTGCGCCGAAACGACTGGAGGTGCCGCAGATACGCAGGTCGCAGAGTGCGGCGATTTCCAGGCCGCCGCCGACACACACGCCATGGATCATCGCGATCACCGGGTGCGGGCAGTCCACGACGGCACGCATGGCCGCCGAGGTGATCTCGGCATAGATCCGGGCCTGTGCTGCGTTGGCGCGTACGGTCGGAAACTCGCTGACATCGGCGCCGGCGGCGAAGGCTTGCTCGCCGGCACCGCGCAACACGACGCAGCGCACGCTGGCGTCGGCGGACAATTCGGTCATGACATCACCCAGGTCCTGCCACATGGACAAGGTCAGGGCGTTCATTTTCCCCGGGTGGCTGAGGGTGACGGTGGCAAGGCTGTCTTGCCGGTCGATAAGGACGGTGGGCTTCATGATTGTTCCGCTGCCGTCGAATCTCGTTCGACGCTGCGGCTGCCTCCTGATTTATTGTTGTTGGATAGCGGCGGTTTACAAAGACTGCGCAAGCATCGACAGGTAGTCCGCGGACGACGCTTCGCGGGGGTTGGTCTTGTGGCTGTGATCGTGCAAGGCGCCTTCGACGATGCCGGCGAACAGGCTTTCATCGACGCCGATTTCGCTCAGGCGGGTCGGCAGGCCCAGACGGCGGGTCATGTCCTCGATGGCCGTACCGATATTGGCGCCGGCCTCAAGGCCCATGGCATGGCGCAGGCGTTCGAGCTTGCGTTCGTCGCGAACGGTCGGGGCGTTGGCGTTGAAGTCCACGACCGCGGGCAGAAAGATGGCGTTCAAGGTGCCGTGGTGCAGCTTCGGATTGATGCCGCCCAAGGCGTGGGACAGGCTGTGCACGCAGCCCAATCCCTTCTGAAACGCGAGTGCGCCTTGCATCGACGCGCTCATCATGTTCATCCGCGCTTCGCGATCACCGGGTTCGGCGGTGGCGCGCTCGATGTGTTCCCAGGCACGCCACAGGCCGTCGAGGGCGATGCCATCCGCCGCCGGGTTGAAGGCCGGCGCCATGAACGTCTCGATGCAATGAGCGATCGCGTCCATGCCGGTGGCGGCAGTCAGCATCGGTGGCAGGCCCAGGGTCAGTTCCGGGTCGCAGATGGCCACGCGAGGTACCACATAAGGCGAGATTACGCCCACCTTGCGACCATCGTCGAGGATCAGGATGGCGCCTCGACCGACTTCGCTGCCAGTGCCCGCCGTGGTGGGAATGGCAATCAGCGGCGCGGTGGCAGAGGTGATGCGATCCAGCCCGCCTTCGATCACCGCAAAGCTGTGCAGAGGACCGTCGTGCGTGGCGCAGACAGCGACGCCTTTGGCCAGATCGATGGAAGAACCACCGCCGACCGCGATGATGCCGTTGCACTCGCCGAGGTGGTATTGCGCCACGGCTTCACGTACCGCGTGTTCGTTGGGATTGGACGGAGTGGCGTCGAAAATCGAAGGAGGCAGGCTGGCGCCGAGGGCCGCGATGACCTTGTCGACGATGCCGGCATTGCGCACGCCGATGTCGGTGACAATCAGCGGCCGGGTAATGCCCGCGCGCTCGGCTTCGGCGGCGAGATGCTGCAGGCTGTCGTAGCCGAACTGGATCTTGGTGACGTAATTGATGAGGGACATGATTCACCACAAGTTATACAGGATTGTTATTGTTGCAATCGGTCTGCGGCAGGAAGGCTTTCGCTATCTGGTCAAACCCATTGCATTGCCTGGTTGTGGGGTGG
Source organism: Pseudomonas sp. PDM10 (assembly GCF_014852295.1). Taxonomy (NCBI): domain Bacteria; kingdom Pseudomonadati; phylum Pseudomonadota; class Gammaproteobacteria; order Pseudomonadales; family Pseudomonadaceae; genus Pseudomonas; species Pseudomonas sp. PDM10. The sequence continues at coordinate 529,943 of NZ_JACVBJ010000007.1, forward strand.
ACTATAGGGCCGTCGTGGCGAGCCTCGATACTGACAACTTTCGATACCTCTATAACTTTTAGTTAACCCTGATGACGCCCTCACTCAATTCGATCATGTCCCGCCTGCACATCAAGCAGCTGCGCTTGTTGATAGCCCTTGATGAACACGGCTCCTTGCTGGGCGCGGCCAAACAGGTCGCGCTGACCCAGCCCGGCGCCAGTAAAGCCCTGCAAGAAATTGAAACCACCTTCGGCACTTCGCTGTTCACCCGTACTAACCGTGGGCTTGAGCCGAACGATGCCGGACGCTCGGTCATCCGTTACGCACGCTTGATCCAGACCGACCTCGCCCATCTGCGCGAGGAGATCATCGGCATCATGAGCGGCGAGGGCGGACGTGTGTCCGTCGGCACCATCATGGGCGCCGTCCCGCTGCTGACCACCGCGATCAGCCGGGTGATCGCCGACCACCCGAAGCTGTCCATCGAGATCGTCGAGGACACCAGCGCCGCACTGCTCAGCCAGCTGGACGCCGGGCGCCTGGATCTCGCGATCTGCCGCACGACCATCAGCACCACGCCCTACTTGTATGAGAGCGCCACCTTCGTCGAAGAAACCCTGGCGGTAATCGCCAGCACTCAGCACCCGTTCGCCTATGCCCGGCAGCTGTCGCTGAAAGACCTGGTGGATTACCGCTGGGTGGTCTATCGCGCCAACATGCCGATGCGTTTGCTGCTGGAGCGCGAGTTTCACGAGGCTGACCTGCGTTTCCCGGTGCACCTGCTGGAAACCACATCGGCGTTTGCCACCTTGTCGCTGCTTCAGGAAAACCCGACCCTCGTCGCGTTGGTGTCGACCGACGTGGCGAAGTTCTGCTCCGGCTACGGTTTCACCACCACGCTGCCGCTGCCCATCACCTCGCGCAGCGAACCGTATGAACTGGTTTCGCGCAAAGGCGTGCCGGACTCGCCGGCGGCCAGGCTGCTGCGAGAGGCGTTGTTGAACCCCGTTTGAGCTCGGGGCCGGTTGAAACAGGCGCTTGCGATAGTGCCCGGCTTTGGAGGCGCGCATTCGTGCGTTTCAGGCAAATTTGATTTGCGACAGGCGCGGTGTTTGAAACGGGCCCGCGCCGGGATACTTCGCGGGATTTTGCCTGCCCAATAATTGGCCCACGGATGGCCGTTGCGAGGTTAGAACAATGAATGTGTCCAACCGACTTGCGCTCTTGATGACCACTGCTGTGCTGCTCACCGCGTGTGGCGAGTCGTCCAAATTGCCGCCTCAGGCCAGCGTCGGTCCGTCCCCGCAATTGCCTGAACCCACCACCTCGTTGATCCCCACGTTAAAAGTGTCCAAAGCGATCGGCTGGGCCGGTAATGACATGCCCAAGGCACCTGCCGGTTTTAAAGTGACCGCGCTGGCCGAAAACCTCTATCACCCGCGCTGGGTGTACACGCTGCCCAACGGCGATGTCCTGGTTGCCGAGAGCAACCACCCGCCGATGCCGGAAGGCGCGACTGACGGTGGCACCGGGCCGATCGCCTGGGCAAAACGCACCGTCATGGGTGTTGTGATGGGCCGTATCGGCGCTGATGCACCCAGCGCCAATCGCATTACCTTGTTGCGCGATGCCGACGGTGATGGCCACGCGGAAGTGCGGAAGGTCTTCATGACTGGCCTCGCTTCGCCGTTTGGCATGGCGTTGGTGGGCAATGAATTGTTTATTGCCAATGCCGATGCACTGGTCAAGGTGCCGTACAACGCGGGTCAGACCGAGGTGAATGCGACGCCGGTGAAAGTGACCGATCTGCCCGCAGGCATTAATCACCACTGGACCAAGAATGTCATCGCCAACCCTGAAGGGACCAAGCTGTACGTCACGGTGGGTTCCAACAGTAACGTCGGCGAGAACGGCCTCGATGCGGAAGAAGGGCGCGCAGCGATTTGGGAGGTAGACGTTAAAAGCGGCAGCAAACGTCTGTTTGCCAGCGGCCTGCGCAACCCCAACGGACTGGCCTGGAAGCCCGGTTCGAGCCAATTGTGGACGGTGGTCAACGAGCGCGACGAAATCGGCAGCGACCTTGTGCCGGATTACCTGACGTCGGTGCAGGACGGTGCGTTCTACGGCTGGCCGTGGAGCTATTACGGCGCCCATGTTGACACCCGTGTCGAGCCGCCGCGTCCGGACCGGGTGGCCAAGGCGATCGCGCCGGATTATGCGCTGGGTACCCACGTCGCACCGTTAGGCCTGACGTTCTCTGATGCCCGAGGCATGCCCGCCAATTTCGCCAATGGGGTTTTTGTCGGTGAACATGGCTCTTGGAACCGTAACCCCCAGGCCGGTTACAAAGTGGTGTTCATTCCCTTCAGCGACGGCAAACCCTCGGGGCTGCCGGTGGACTTCCTGACTGATTTCCTCAATGCCGACGGCGAAGCGCAAGGGCGTCCGGTGGGCGTCACGCTTGACCAGAGCGGCGCGTTGTTGGTGGCCGATGATGTCGGGAACAAGGTTTGGCGTATCGCAATCGCCAAACCCTAGAGATGGGGTAGGCCAGTTAGATGGATGCTGGATGAGCGACCGTCATCGCGAGCAGGCTCACACCCACATTGGTTTTATGTTGTTCACAAGATTTGTGGCCGACACCGGTCCCTGTGGGAGTGAGCCTGCTCGCGATGGCGTCGGATCTGGCGCAGTGCAAAAACATGTTTACTGACGACTGTTTAAAGACACTCGGTGTTACGTCATAAGCGGCTACAACACCTTGCTCTTCACCTTCAGCGCCGCCCAGGCCGTAGATACTGAAAAAAAATAGTTCATGTTCGTGCTGGGCCAGCCGCTGTACAAGGGCTCGACCCAGGTCAACATCAACCCGGTCGCCATTCGCTGAAAAACAACGTTCCTTGAATCGAGAACACACGGACATGGTTCCTTCCCTTTGCAGCATCGCTGCACGCTTGCGCCTCAAACAACTGCGTTTGCTGATCGCACTGGATGAGCGCGGCTCGTTGCACAAGGCTGCCGAGAAGATTTCGATTTCCCAGTCCGGCGCCACCAAGGCGTTGGGTGAAGTTGAATCGTTGCTCGGCATGCCGCTGTTCGAACGCCAGCCCAAAGGTCTGGTGGCCAACGAAATGGGCCGTTGCATGATTCGTTATGCGCGGCTGATCTACAGCGATGTCGAGCACCTTCGCGAAGAAATGCTCAGCATCATGCAAGGCCAGGGCGGGCGGCTCTCGGTGGGGGTGATCATGGGGGCGGTGCCGTTGCTGACCCGTGCCCTGACCGAGTTGCGCCTCAAGCAGCCGGAGCTGTCGGTGGAACTGGTGGAAAACACCAGCGCCACGTTGCTCGGGTTGCTGGATCAGGGACGGCTGGACTTGGCGATTTGTCGCACCAGCGTCGGCCAGCGTTCGGATGCCTATGACTTCATCGAACTGAGTGAAGAACCCTTGGCGGTGGTCGCCAGCAAGGACCATCCGCTGGCCAGCGCCGAGTCTTTGCAGCTGTCGCAGTTGAGCGAGTACCGCTGGGTGGTCTATCCCAAGGACATGCCGATGCGTCAGACCCTGGAACGTGAGTTGAATGAGGCAGGGCTGGGAACTCCCCGGTATCCGCTGGAAACCTCGTCGATTTTTGCCACCATTTTATTGGTGCAACAGGATCCGACCTTGTTAGCGGTGATCCCGGTGGAAGTGGCCAGGTTCTGCGAACAACACGATTTGCTGGTGAAACTGCCCGTGTCGATGCGTGCATTGATCGAGCCTTACGGCGTGATCAGCCGGGCCGGCGCCGATCTTTCCCCGGCGGCGACCTTGCTGATCAACGAATTGCAGCAGGACCTGATTACTTGATCACGATCGGATTGACCGGTGCACCCGTGCCGCCAACGACCTTCAACGGCGCCGCGGTATAGAGAAACTGCCACTGGCCGTCTTCAGCGCAATCACTTGCCAGAGCATCAAGCATCGCCACTTCGGTGAAGGTCACGCCGAGGTTGCGCATCAAGGCATTGTGCAGCGGAATCAGCACGCCTGAGGCGGGGTCGACAGCCACTTCGTTGGCCATGGTGTCGGTCACCAGGTTGGGGATTTCCATCTGGTGAAACCATTCCACCAGCTCGGGGCTGAAGGTCAGTCCCGGCTCGGCGAAGTCCTTGTAGAACTCCTCCGGCTCGCGCTCATAGAACGAACCGATCCAACCCGTGCGGATGATCAGGATGTCGCGCTTCTGGATCTCGATGCCCTGGGCTTTGGCTGCGGCCAGCAGGTCCAGGTGATTGAAGGTTTCGCCCTTGTCCAGCACTGACTTGCCGCGATAGCGGGCCATGTCGATCAGTACCGCACGCCCGACAATCCCGCGCTCGGCAATCGGCAGGATGCTGGCCTTGTCCATGCTGCCGATGGTGCTCATGGCGTCGTAGCCATTCCACAGTTTGTTGTCGTGCCAGACGTGGCCGAGGGCGTCGTATTGGGTCGAGCCTTGCAGGTGCATGAAGATCACGTCGTCGGCGTATTCCACATGGCCGTCGAAGTGGCTTTTGCCGGCCAGGAAATGGCCCTTGTCCAGCACGTTGACCCGCATCGACGGACGTCGGCCGGGCCACAACGGTTCGCCTTTGGGGTGGCCGATCTGCACTTGCAGGGTGAAGGTCTTGCCCTGGCGGACCGAGGCGATACCCCGAAGGATTTCTGCACTTTGCAGGTAATTCAGGGCGCCGACCTCATCGTCCGGCCCCCATTTGCCCCAGTTGGTCGGCAGGCCTTCGAGCAAGGCTTTGATATCGGGAGAACGGTCAGCGGCGGTGTTATTGGAATTGTGGTCGCACATGAGGTTGTCCTTGGGTTTGGCAGCCGCAACCACCCCTGTAGGAGCAAGGCTTGCCCGCGATGGCGGTGAGTCAGCAACGATGATGTCGACTGACACTCCGCCATCGCGGGCAAGCCTTGCTCCTACAGAGGAAGGTGTCGGCTGGGGATTATTTGATCGGGGAGAAGTCGGCTGCGATCAGCAGTTTCGATTCCATCTTTTCCAGCATCGGGAACGCCTTCGGCACGAAGCCTTCAAGCCAGTCCGGGTCTTGATACAGCGCCGCGCGCTTCTTGATCCGGTCATCGAGACTCTCGTAGGCCCAGATGTGGATGACCTGATTCAGCTCGCCGATTTCGGTGTACCACCAGCCCACCAACGTGGTGTAGCGGGAGATCACCGGCAGGCCGGTTTCCTCGAAGTGCTTGAGGTAGGTCTGCATTTTTCCGATTTGAATCGTGTAGGTGCGCATTTCGTAAAACATGGGTGTCGTCTCTTCAGGAGTGAATGCCGTGCCAGGCGTTGCTGATGATTCGTTCGATGTCGGCGGCGGTGGTCAGGCGTGGATTGACCAGCACGTTGCCGCTGCGCATCGAGTCGCTGACCATTTGCGGCATGTAGTCGAGGTTCACGCCCAGGTCCTTGATGTTGTCGGGAATGCCGATGGCCTTGTTCAACGCCACCACGTGTTCCACCACTTTGTACCCGGCGCGGGCAACGCTCAGGCCATCGACGTTCTCGCCCATGGCCATGGCGATTTCACGAAACAGCTCTGGGCAGGCCGCCAGGTTGTATTCGATGACGTAGGGCAGCAGCGTCGCGTTGGCGATGCCATGGGGAATGTTGAACACGCCGCCGAAGGTGTGGGAGATCGCGTGCACGTTGCCCAGTTTCGATTGAGCGAACGCGACGCCGGCGAGGAACGAACCGAGCAGCATCTGTTCCCGTGCGTGCAGGTCGGAGCCGCAGAAAAACGCTTTCGGCAGGTGGGTGCAGATCATCTTGATCGCTTGCAGCGCCAGGGCCTGGCTGACCGGGTTGGCCTGCTTCGACACGTAGGATTCGATGGCGTGAGTCAACGCGTCCATGCCCGTGGCCGCGGTGATCGATGGCGGCAGTTTGAGCGTCAGTTCGGCGTCGAGAATTGCCAGTTTCGGAAAAAGCGCCGGGCTGATGATCACGGTCTTGAACAGGGTTTTGGTGTTGGTGAAGACCGTGGAGGCCGTGCATTCGCTGCCGGTGCCGGAGGTGGTTGGAATGGCAAAGACCGGCAGAGGCGGGTGCAGCAGTTTGTCGTAGCCTTCGTAGTCGAGGATGTTGCCGGGGTTGGTGGCCATGGCCGCCACACCTTTGGCGGTGTCGATGCTGCTGCCGCCCCCGACGCCGATTACCGAATCGCAGTCGTGGTTTTTCAGGAACGCCACGGCGCGTTCCAGCACGTCGGTGGTGGGGTTGGGTTCTACGCCGGAGAACACTTCGTAGTGAATGTCACTGTCGGCCAACGAGGCGAAAAAACCTTCCATCACGCCCGACGCCATCAGCCCTTCGTCGGTGACCACCAGCAGTTTTTTTCGAACATGCGGCTTGAGCAGCGCACCGGCCTGACGCACCAGGCCGTTGCCGCTTTTCAGGGTCGTGGGGAAGTAAAACTGGAACGGGTTCATGTGTGTCTCCGGTTCTTATTGGTCTGGAGACAGTAATAAGCGCGGGTGGCGGCTGATAATGAAAAGGTCTGATCTGGGGATCACTGTTTGTCATCACTTGTCGGAAGGGGTGTGCCGGCTTCAAGATCCACCCCTCATCGGAACGCCGCCCGCCCATCCCTCTCCCCACGGGGGAGAGGGGGAAAGGGAGCCGATCTCCATGCTTTTCAAACCGCGAGTTCGACTTGATATCTCAGGTCGCAATATTCCGGACAAACACCGCGATCAGTCCTCTCTCCCCCCGGGAGAGGGCTAGGGTGAGGGCTGGTTCCGAAGCCTGGTGCGACGTCCAGAAACACCACGTCCTCACCCTAAACGCACGCAGTCTTCCTCAACTCACAACCAACAGGAGCACCATCATGGATTTGGCTATTTCGGGTCGCTGGGCCATCGTCTGCGCCGCAAGCAAAGGGCTGGGGCTGGCCTGTGCGCGAGCCTTGGCGAAGGAGGGCGTCAATCTGGTGATCAACGCTCGTGGCAATGAAACCTTGCAGGCCGCGGCCGAAGAATTGCGCAACCTGGCACCGAGCATCGAAGTGCGCACGGTGGCTGGGGACATCAGCACGCCTGCGGTGCGTGAGCAGGTGTTGGCGGCGTGTCCGCAGGTGGACATTCTGGTCAATAACGCTGGCGGTCCGCCGCCGGGTGACTTCCGTGACTGGCAGCGCGAAGACTGGTTGAAAGCGCTGGACGCCAACATGCTCACGCCCATCGAGCTGATCAAGGCCTGCGTCGATGGCATGGCCGAGCGCGGGTTCGGGCGCATCGTCAACATCACCTCTGGCGCGGTGAAGGCGCCGATCGATGTGCTGGGCCTGTCCAACGGCGCCCGCAGCGGGCTGACCGGTTTCATCGCCGGGCTCGCGCGTCAGTCGCGTCTGGCCGGGCATAACGTCACCATCAACAACCTGCTGCCAGGCCCGTTCGAGACTGAGCGCCTGCACAAAACCCTGAGTGCCGCCGCCGAAGCCAACAGCACCACGGTCGAGAGCATCAGCGAGCAGCGCCGCCAGCACGTGCCGGCCCAGCGTTTCGGTCAGCCCGACGAGTTCGGCGCCTATTGCGCGTTCATCTGCAGCGCCCACGCCGGTTTCCTCACCGGGCAAAACCTGTTGCTGGACGGTGGTAGTTACCCCGGTACGTTCTGATTTTTTGGGGGGATGACATTCGGTGATCCCCCAATCAGATCCCCTCATTATTCAGCTGTCGGGTGCGTGATTAGAGTGAGGTGGCTTGCCCAATGTCAGTCAGCCAAGACGCAGAACCTGTGGGAGCGAACTGTGGTGAGGGGATTTATCCCCGTTCGGCTGCGAAGCAGTCGTCAATCCGGACAAACCGGTCTGTCTGAACGGACGCGGGGGCCGCTTCGCGACCCAACGGGGATAAATCCCCTCACCACAGTTCGCTCCCACAGGGATTGCGGTGTTCAGAACCTTGGCTGACAGGTATTGGGTCGCTTGCATCCACAACAATAAGAGCGCCCCTCATGAACATTCCGAGTGCCGAAACCCTGCGGCTGACCGCTGCGTCTGCCACCGAGCGCCCGACCAGCGTGCGCTGGCGGATCTTCCTCATCATGTTGCTGCTGACCGCGATCAACTACATCGACCGCGCTTCGCTGTCGGTGGCCTTGCCGCTGATTTCCAGTGAGTTCCAGATTCCGCCAGCGCTGGAAGGCTTGATGCTCAGCGCGTTTTTCTGGTCCTACGCGTTGATGCAGATTCCCGGTGGCATGCTGCTGGATCGTTTCCAGACCCGCCGTGTGATCGTCATCGCGACCGTCGCCTGGGGCGCCTTTCAGGCTCTGGCCGCCGGCGCGCACAACTGGATCACGCTGCTGATCACCCGCATGGGCCTGGGCATTGCCGAGTCGCCGATCATGCCCGCCGGTGCCAAGCTCAATGGCGCCTGGCTGACCCCTAACGAACGCGGACGCGGCGCAGTGCTGGTCGATGGCGGTGCACCGCTGGGCAGTGCCTTCGGCGCGATCATCATTGCCGGCCTGATCGGCTGGTTCGACTCCTGGCGTATCGCCTTCGTGATCGCCGGCATCGGCACCATGCTCGCCGGCGTGCTGGCCTGGAAATACATCCGCAACCATCCCAGCGAACACCCTGGGGTGAATGCTGCGGAACTGGCGCACATCACCGAGGGCAATACCAAAGTCAGCCAACCCGGAGCGGTCACCAGTGTTCCTTTCACGGAGCTGCTCAAGGATCGTTCGGTGCTGGCGATGTTCGCCGGTTATTGCTGCATTCTCAGTGTGTTCTACGGTTTGTTGACCTGGATGCCGAGCTACCTGCACCAGACCCACGGCCTGAACATTTCGAGCATGGGCGGGGCGACGTTCCTGATCTTCATGTGCGGTTTTGTCGGCGAGCTGGTCGGCGGTTATCTGGGGGATAAATGGAAGTCCAGCGGCGCTTCGCCCAATCTGGTGATGCGTAGCATGTTCAGCGGTTCGGCGCTGGTGGCGGCCCTGTGCATGCTGGCGGTGGCGTATGCGAGCGAGGCCAGCAAAGCGATCGGCTTGCTCTGCGTGGCGATGTTTTTCATTCGCTGGTGCGGCATGTACTGGTGCATTCCGTCGATCCTCGGCGGCACCTCGAAAACCGGCGTATTGGCCGGCACCATGAACTTCTGCGGGAACATGGCCGGGGTGATCGTGCCGATCCTGATCGGGCTGATCGTGCAGTTCACCGGGTCGTACTTCCTGGTGCTGATCTTCTTCGTGGTCATGGCCATGCTGCTGGCGATATTCTCCAGCCTGATCGATTATCGGGAACGAGGGCTGGCGTGAAAGGAGCGGAGGGCAGGTGAGCGTCGATATCGAATGCGTGGTGGTCGGGGCCGGAGTGGTCGGGCTGGCGGTCGCCAGAGCCCTGGCCCGCAGCGGGCGGGACGTGATCCTGGTCGAGGCGGGCGAGGGCATTGGGGTGGGCATCAGCTCGCGCAATTCGGAAGTGATCCACGCCGGCATTTACTACCCGAGCGGCAGCCTCAAGGCGCAAGTGTGCGTGGAGGGCAAGCAACGCCTTTACGCCTTTTGCGATGAGCGCGGCGTCGGTTATCGGCGCCTGGGCAAGCTGATCGTCGCCACGGATGACGCTCAGTGCGCGGCCTTGCAGAAGTTGCTGGAGCAGGGCCGGCGCAATGGCGTCGATGACCTGCAATGGCTGGACGCCGAACAGGCGCGGGAGCTTGAACCGGCAGTGTCCTGCGTCGCTGCGCTCTGGTCGCCGTCCACCGGGATCGTCGATTCCCATGCCCTGATGCTGGCGCTTCAGGCGGATGCGGAGGCCAGCGGCACGTCGCTGGTTTTTCATACGCCGTTGGCGTCGGCCCGTTGCACCGAGCAAGGTTTCGAACTGCAGATGGGCGGTGCCCAACCGATGACCTTGAGCTGCCGTGAGTTGATCAATTGCGCCGGATTGTTTGCGCCTGAGGTGGCGAGCCGGATTGAAGGCTTGCCGTCGCAGCACGTTCCAACTGCCCGGCTATGCAAGGGCAGCTATTTCAGTTTCAGCGGTCGGGCGCCGTTCCGGCATCTGGTGTATCCGGCCCCGGAAAGTGCGGGGCTGGGCGTGCACATGACGCTGGATCTGGGCGGCCAGGCGCGCTTCGGGCCGGACGTCGAATGGGTCGATCAGGTCGATTATCGTGTGGATCCACGCCGAGCCGATGGCTTCTACGAGGCGATCCGGCGCTACTGGCCGGGATTGCCCGATAACAGCCTGCAACCGGCTTACAGCGGAATCCGCCCGAAAATCACCGGGCCGACCGAACCGGCGGCTGACTTTGTCATCAGTGGCCCGGCCGAGCATGGTGTGCCGGGGCTGGTGAACCTGTTCGGAATCGAGTCACCAGGGTTGACCAGTTGCCTGGCGTTGGCCGATCGGGTAACGACGATATTAGCCACACCGCGACCGGTGTAGCAGGCTGCTTTGTGGCGAGGGGATTTATCCCCGTTCGGCTGCGAAGCAGTCGTGAAATTAGACAACGCGGTGTATCAGATAGATCGTGCATTCAGGTTTTACGACTGCTTCGCAGCCGAACGGGGATAAATCCCCTCACCACAACGCAGCTGCTACACAGGTCGCGAAGTGACCGGTAATCAGCGTTTGCAATGCCGCTCGCCCTGAGGGCTATGCTTGGCAGTGCGCCCATCACAAGGGAGACCTGCGATGATTAACGTACGCACTGCCCGCATGCTTGCCGATTACAAACGCTGGGCCAATCAACGCCTCTTTGACAGCCTGGCCGCACTGCCACCGGGTGAGGTCAATAAAGAGCGCGTGTCGGTGTTCAAGAACATGATCGGCACCCTGAACCACATCTACGTGGTGGACTGCATCTGGCGAGCCCACCTCGAAGGCCGAGGGCACGGCTTTAAAACTTCACACGATCTGCTGCACCCCGAACTCGCCGAGCTGCGCCTGGCGCAAAAGGACATCGATCACTGGTACTGCGACTGGAGCGAACGGCAGACCGATGCCTCGCTGGATAAACCCGTGGAGTTTAGCTTTGTCTCGGGGGAAAGCGGCATCATGAGCGCCGGCGCGATACTGATGCATGTGGTCAACCACGCCAGTTATCACCGCGGCTGGGTGATCCAGATGTATTTCGAGATCCCGGTCATGCCACCGGTCACTGATCTGCCGGTATACCTGCGCGAGACCGACCCCGCTGCTTTCCAATCGATTAATGCCCCGGCAGCGGCGCCGACATGTGTTGGGCTATTCGCGAGCGCAACCAACGTTCTGCCGGATCGTTATCGTTGACCCCGTTCCAGACCATGGACAGTTCGGACAGCACGATGTCAAACGGCGGGTCGTCGGCCCGCAGCTGACTGCTGCCTTCAATCAGCGCGCACGCCGCGTAGTCCGGCACCGTGGCCAGCATATCGGTGCCGGCCAGCAAGGCGCGCAGGCCGGCGAACTGCGGCACCGCCAGCACCACCCGGCGTGAGCGGCCGATACGTGCGAGGTCGTTGTCGATGGCCCCGGTCAAATCCCCGGAAAACGACACCAGCGCATGCGGACGTTCGCAGTATTCATCCAGGGTCAGGGTGCCGGGGCGATTGTCGCCACGCAGGATCTTCACGCTCAGGTCACGCAACTTCTTGCGCTTGGCGTTGGCCGGCAGTTCCGTGGTGTAGCTGATCCCGACGGAAATTTCCCCGCTGGCCAGCATCGACGACATCAGCAGGAAATTCACCCGCCGCACCACCACCACAACGTTCTGCGCCTCTTCGCGTATTTGCTTGAGCAGCGGCGGAAACAGGCCGAACTCGGCGTCGTCGGACAGGCCGATGCGAAACACATCGCGGCTGGTGGACGGGTCGAAATCCTTGGCCCGGCTGACCGCGCCGGAGATGGTGTCCATCGCCGGCTGCAATTCCTTGAGGATCGCCAATGCGCGCTGGGTCGGCTCCAGCACCCGACCGTTACGCACCAGCAGCGGGTCGTCGAACAGGTCGCGCAACTTGGCCAGTGAGGCACTGACGGCGGGCTGACCGAGAAACAGCTTCTCCCCGGCCCGGGTCAGGTTCTTTTCGAACATCAGGGTTTCGAAAATCACCAGCAGGTTCATGTCGACGCGGCGCAGGTCGTTGCGGTTCATGCGGGGTTACTCGCAGGATTTCGGGGTCTTTTCAGTAAAGCACCAAACCCGTGGCGATGAGGCAAGCTCCTCGCCACGGGGTTAGGGGCTACTCCGGCGGGTCGAGTTGATCCAGCACCCGATTTACCGCGAGTTCACCCAGCATGATGACTTGCGCAATGCCCAGCAGGGAGTGGCGACTCGGCCCGTCCATATGATCCGCCAGATTCATGGTCATGACATTGGCCGAGGCCAGCGATTCGCACGCATGGGCCAGCAAGGTTTCGGTATCGAGCTCTGGATTGACGATGAACAGGGTGCTGGGTGTGCGTGGCGTGGCTTTGATGTGGGCAGCCAGTTTGAGGTAGTGGTCGAGGGCGCGATCGGCGGCTTCGTGGAGTTTTTTGGAGTCGAGGGAAGCGTAGGGGGAAACATCGTCGGTTTCCGGGGGATTGGGTGTGGCTTTGAACATAGTGGTGCTCCTTGATTAGTGGAGCTGCGACCGTCCGCGGTCAAACGAATAAGGTGGCAGCTGTACGCGGGTTGACCGACCGGAAATCAAGGTATCCGGCACACCCGGAGGTGTCCCGCGCACAGCCACCGCAAAAAGCCTGAACTTCTCTTGGGCATGTGCACGCCTTGATTGACTCGGACGGTCAAATCCGGACGCTGAATTGGCAGCGACCGGCAAACGATAGAACCCAGGCCCAAGGCGCACAAGCCGGCGGATTCTGGCGTAACTGTAGGCAATGACGCAAGGCGCTGTAGCTTTCGCGAAGTAACCTGGAAAGCTTTTAAACAAGGGAATGTTTAACAGATCGAATCGATATCCAGCGTATACGGCGCCCCGATGGTATGCCCATAGATCGAACCCATCAGCGCGTCCTGATCCGGGTCCACCGGCGCCATGGCCAGTGGGTTCTTGACCTTGTTCTCAGGATGCGCCAGCCAACGATCGACGTTTTTCGTCAGCTCCTCGGGCTGTTCTGACAGCGATCCGTAAAGCGCTTGTGCGCTAATCCTCTGAGGATGAATGCTTTTCAGGCGTGCGACTGTGGTCTCAATCTTGCTTTTTTCAAGGCTGAGTGCGCGGATGTTGTTCTCCTGGGTGCGAGCGTAAGCCTGCGAACGCCCTCTTAAATCACGTTCTATCTCACGCAGCTGACTGGTGATTAGTGCCAGTGAGCCCTCGACCCAATTAAACTCGCTATCAGCGATCCGCGTCAGTTTCTCATCGTGCGCCTGCTTCCACCGCAGCAGAACCGCCCAACACGCCGGAACATACCCACTGGTCATCAAATGATTCCCGGCCTGGAGGATCTGCGCCAGCAAAGGCGGCCGATGTGGCAGCCCGTTTTTCTGCTGAATCGCCAAGGAGCATGCCGCATGTTGGGTGATGGTGTCGCAGCCGGGTTCCCACAGGATCGCGGACTTTTTCCCACGCTCAAACTCTACCGGCATGAAGTGCTGCAACTTGCCATGGTGATCGTAGGGCTCGCCCGTCCAGTTCGTGATGCCCGCAAAGAACACCGACAGACCGGCCGGCACGTTGGCAAACGTCAAGGCCAACCCCGCCCCGAACACACCGGCCTTGGTGTCCATCCAGGTGCCTGGCACGCTCGGCACCGGGTCGTTGTGGTTGACGATGCGGTGATGCACCAGGTCCTTCGCGCCTGCGACGAAGTTGGCATCGCCCGCGCGGGGGGCGCCGTAGGTGTAGAGCTGGAGGGTGTAGTCCTCAGTTCTGCGACGCAGCATTTCCGAGAGTATCAATGCAACTGCGCCACCGAGGCTGTGGCCGCAGATGATGAGCTTTTGCCCGGTATAAAATTTTTCAAGGTATTTAACGGTGAATTCGTAGGCAATCTGTGCGGATTCGTAAAAACCTCGATGCACTTTGCTGTCGGTGCCTTCAAACGGTACTTGGAACGCATCGGCATCGCGCAGCCCATCCGCGATAAGTTCGTAGGTGCCACGTACCGCGATCAAGATCAGTTCGTCATTGTGGGTAATGAAGGCCTGGGTGTCGGTCGCCTTAGCACCAAGTACTCTGTCATCAAGAAAGTGAATTTTCTCAGGGTCTTCCTGATCGGCACTTTGATGAGGCTTGTTGACGTTATAAAGGTCTGGATCGAATGGCACGATTTCCAGTCGCTTGGAGTACGGAACATCCTCATACAGCGGGTAGAAAGCTTTGGTTTGCGCCGCATCGACACGCCAGAGTTCATCGGACTTCGCCAATGCATCCCCAAACCAGTTTCCAACGCTGGGTTGGAGAGGGAATGACACTGGACCTGTTTCGATGGGGCGTTTTTCAGGTTTCATGCCAAACGGGCAGTAGCTAAGGGTAGCCATTAGCGCGAGCTGGTAGAGATTCAACGCACAAAACTCGGGGCTGGTCGACAACATGGGCCGCAACGCTCGCAAAGGCCGTACTTCCAGTACGGTATGTTTGAGCGGCATTAGTGCAATGCCGAGCTTCCCATGTTCACCCATGATTCTGGCCCGATTCGGGCTATGCGGATAATGACGGTAGACCTCAGGCGGCAGGTGTGAAGCATGTTCGACCAGGTGGCGTACTTCGATTTGATAAAACTCGTCCGCGCACGCTTTCGCGGGGTTCTCTTTAGTGCGAGTTGAGTCCTTATTCAGGTAGTGTGTTTGCTCGGCGCGAACTTGGAGTTCGGTGATTTTTAAGCCGTAATGAGGCCTGGCCTGTAAATACGCATAGTTTTTTTCGGGACCTTCGTACTGTTGGTTGAGCAGAATTGCCGCAGGCCCCGCAAAGTGATTTGTAATTGTGGCCTTCCCAGTTATGTCCAGGTGGCCACTATAGCTAAGACCTTCCGAGTCGATCGCTGTAAAAGCCAATCCAGCGTACGGTTCACCTGATCCGGATTCGTCAACCAACTGGAAACTAGTATTTTTGACTTGTTTCGGGCAGGCAAGCACGCGATTGCTCAACCGTGACTCCATCTCTTTTTCCAATGATGTCATGTCAATATTCCTTATTCGGTGCAGCCCGGATAAATAGTGCAGGTGCGTCCATCGACCATTTGAAACGTGCTGAAATCTTCGTGATTTCCGAAGCAAAACGCGTATTGGTCTTCAAAGTTATCGCCCATACAGCGCTTCCAGCCGTCAGGTACCTTGACCCAAGTATCTTTAATGGCCGGCCGTTCCGTACCGGCCAACTTGATCTTCATCTTCACGGTCTTACCTGGAAGCTGATCGAGGGTGTAAGCCGAAAAGGGATGGCCTCGGTCCAGCTCGCCATTTGCCTCAGCTGACTTGCAGTCAAGAATTTTGCGGAGGATGCGAGGCTTACCCGAGGTGCGGAACAGCCACTGACAGTGGCCATAAAAAGTACTCTCGCCAGCTTCGTTGAAGCTGCTTTTGTACTTTTCCTCCAGCTCATTGGTGATTACGACTGTGGCGAAATCTCCACCGAAATCGCCTCGTTCTTTGCCGTAAGAGGAATTGATGTCCAGCTTGATGCGCGATATGACCAGCAGACAGCCGCTTACCGTCCGATAGATGGCAATTTCAGAGTTCGGCGTGTAACTTTCACGCCACTTCATGTTGTACCCAACGGCCGTATTCCTGCCCCCCGGCACGGTGCAGGTTTCGCCTTTGGCCGGCACATACTCCGCGATAGCCTTATAGGCAAAGTTGGAAGGTAAATCGGCGGTGAAAGTGAATGTCTCAGTCTGTTGGGCGAAACTAGCAGACGCCGCGAGTGCGAATCCTAGGGCCGAAATTCTAAGCAGCGACTTCGTCTGTAAATTTGTTGGTTTCATAGGGTAACGTCCTTATTAGCGCCGCTCGGGCAGATGAATTGAGCCGAGTAGCTTTCCTTCCGACTCCTACAACGTGGCGGCCCCCTCGCCATAAAAGCTAGCGGCGCGTCGTCCTGCTTTACCACGTCAGCGCTTGCGCAATCTCATTTGCCGCCGTCTCGGATTGGTCTCCGTCTGTGATGGGCGCTCGCAATATCGACCGGTGCTTATCGCGGGCCACGATCCAAAACATCATTTTTCTTGGTGTTTTCCCTTGGAAGGCCGCAATAGGCTTTTCAGCGGATGCGCCTTCGTCGTCCGGGAGTTTCGTCACTTCGAACTCCCATTTGCGGCCGGTGACCAGCGGCTTTTCGTTACTGGCCTTTTTGGAGAAATGATGTCCTGTTCTTCCGACGTTTTTGGGCGAGAAATTTGTTTTGCGTATCTCTCCTGCAAAAAGTCGCAAATTTTTCGTCATGAAGGCGCGCAGTAACGCTTCAAGCTCATCGTCATTTGCCTGAGGTGAGCCCACTGCAAGGCCGATTTGTGCATGCGTTTGCAGATTTTCATAGAAGAAACGGTTTGCAGTGCCCAACCTCAATCGGTAGTCACCTACACGCAAAGGGATTTTGACGCCATTCCAATTATGAACCAATGCATTCTCATCACTGGGGACGCCCCAGTCGAACGTATCGTCCTGCCAATCAATTAGATCCCGATTCCAGGCGATGGCCTCAGGATCTCTGCCCTGGCGATAGGCTAGATCTGCAGCGAAATCCACCACCACTTCATAGAGTGTTCCAAAGAAAGGAACATACTCCCAGCCAGACAGGGCCAACCCCAGCGACCTGCTGGCAGCGTCGAGGTCGCCGCGTCGGTACTGCGCCACGCCGAGGTAAGCGTTAACGCGAGCGATCTCCTCTCGAAAGAAGGCATCGGGGAGTGCCTGTTCTGCCAGCTCGGCGGCCTTGGACCAGCCTCCAGGGACCTTCCAGTGTGAATCCATCTCACGAATTTGTTCAGCCATTGTGCGATCGCGGAACAGAACGGGTGCGCTCGGCCATTTCAGCGCCGCGAATAACTGACGCAATTGCTCCGCTACCTTAGCCCTGTCTGGCGAATGGAAAGTTATATCGACATCCAGTTTCCAGTCGCCATGTAGCGTTATCCAGTGGACACCGACGCATGTCTCGCTCTTGCATCCCCATTTCCTTTCTACTTTGACGGATGGCAAGCCGTCGAAGGGTAGGTCGGGCATTGGCAAAGCAAACGCTGGTGCAGTGGGGAACCTCTGGTACGATTCGATCCATTCCTGCCGTTGCGCAGCGCTCTGCGCGCGCTGTAGTTCCTCATAAGACAGAAAAATCTCGGCGGTCATTTCACTGCCATCCAACATCTGTGTATAGCGTGCGTACATTCCGTATTCCCGACTATCCACTGGATCGAAGTTCACGAGCTTCCACTGCCCCAGCATCAGCGGCATCGAGAAGTCAGCCAGCTTGTAGCGCAGACGCGGTTCGTCCGGCGCCAAGTGCCATGAATCTGGGTACGGGCTGGCGATCTCGAACAGCTTTTCCTGCAAGCGTGCCACCTCTGTTCTTTCGCCCGCCATCATGCTTGCCTCGATGGCCATGGCAAGCATTCGCAAGATGCGGGGATCGCGCCTGCCCGTTCTACCGAAGGACACTTCTTTTAGTTCCCAATAAGCAATCCGCTCTTCGGCGGCTTTACGTGTTTCGACGTATCTTCCCTGCTTGTACAAGAGGTTGACGAGCAGGTCTCCAGCGTCGAGGTCCACGTAATTAATGGCGGTACTCTCGCGGCCTGCCTCCATGGCCATGCGGGCCGTGATAGTGGCCTCCGCCCACGATCCCTCGTCGTCCAGGCGTTGTGCCTCGCGCAGTAGCTCTGTCTCGTTTGGTGGGGTGGCTTGCGCCCGTCCCGTCGGCGCCGCCCAGGTGGAGATGCAGGTTGAAAGCAAGACTGCGGCGATCAGGAAACGGCATTGGTTTTGTATTGATTTCTTCATGTTTTTCTCTCTGGTGTACACCGGGAACCCACTCATATCGACACATCCCCCCGCCAAAAAACCACCAACAGCCGCACTCGTTCAAAGTGCTCCACCGGACTCTCATCACCCCGCACCTCCCACTGCGGTGACAACGTAAAACCTGGCGCCTGCAAACTCTGAATCAATAGAAATTCCAACTGCTGCGGCTCCAACCAGCCCCATGCATCCGCCAGGGCCAAGCGCTCACGCAACCACGCGTCAGGGTCATGCACTTCGGCGAGCTTGGCGTAGGCCTCCACGTGCTCGGCCAACAAGTAACGGTGGGCGTTGAGCCGGCGAATTTCAGAGGCCTGTGGTTGAGGCAGGGGTGTGCGCAACCAGAGGGGGTTGTCCGGCACCGGATGCGTGCCGGGGGCGGGGTTAAGCGTTGTTTTCCAGGCTGTGCCGTCCCAGTAGCACACGCTGATCGCCGGCCCGAGTAAGGCCGGATACGCTTCGACCGGCAAATGTTGCAGTGCCCGACTCAAGACTCGATTGTCGTGAAAGCGGTACAGCGCCTGATAGGGGCGCGTCCCGACAATCAACCGCTCTTGCCAGTGACTGACCAGTTGGCGCAAGGCACCTTTTTCCACGCTCGCGAGCCAGCCCCAGTTGCGTTCTGGATGATCCAGCAGGTCATCGAGGCGTCTGTCGCCGGACGGATCCAGCGTGAAGATGAACGGACCGGCATCGGCCAGATTCGCGAGGGTCGTGCCGTTGTTGACGCTCAAGTACTGGTCATGTCCGCTGGCCTTCAACAACAGCTGACGGGTTTCGCGTTCGTTCTGCGAGTCCAGCACCAGGCACAACTCATGGCCCGAGCGGCGTTGTTCGTTCATCCATTGGCGGGGGAGTACGTTGATCATGCGGCCGCTCCTTCCGTCAGGCAGACGCCATCACGGCAGGCTTCGCAGATCGGGCAAAAGTCCGCCGCCAGCGCGTTGCTTGCCGCCATCAGTGCGGGCTGGGACGACGCGAGCATAGGCGGCAGTTCAGGTGGTACAGACAAGCCGTCAACTGACCGAGGCGCAGCGACTGAAACGGCTGGCACTCGCATTGGAGTACCACCGATCTGGAGTTCGCTGCTGCCGAATATTCCGCCGCCGCCTACCTGTAAATGTTCACCACCGGCTTCGATCGAGAACCTGGTCCCGGCCTTCAGAATGATTAGGTCGGCTTCAATAACAACTACCCGGCTGGCGCTAAGCGCAAGCGTTTGATCAACGTGGGTGTGGCTGTTGCCGGCAACTTGCAGATAATCGTTGGCCTTGAGCTGTATGTGCCGGTCACCGGTGGTTGTTCGATGTTCGGTGGCTTGCAGCACGGTAAAACTGTCGCCCTTGACGGTGGTGCACTGCTCGTTGCCGATCTCCATTCGGCTGTCGTTCTCTATCCGCTGTTCCATGTCCCGCTGGGCGCGAAGGTAAATCAACTCCTGACCGGCGCGGTCTTCAACATGCAGTTCGTTGAATCCCGTGCTGTCCGGCGAACTGCGGGAGCGGAATACGCTACGGGTTTTATTTGCAGGTAATTCGTAGGGCACCGGGTTGGCACTGTTGGCGAGGCATCCAATGATTTCGGGATGATCGGGGTCGCCTTCCTGAAAACTGACCTGGACCTCCATGCCGACTCTCGGCACGGCGACGCCGCCAAAGGCATTACCGGCCAGGAGGGAGGAGACCCGCAGCCAACAACTGCTTTTATCGTCGTGACGGCCTTCGCGATCCCAGAAGAACTGCACCTTGACCCGACCGTAGTCGTCGCAGTGGATTTCCTCGCCTTTAGGGCCGGTGACCACTGCGCTCTGATTGCCGGCGATGCGTGGTTTGTCATGGGTCAGCGACGAGCGGTAGATCACATCCCAAGGCGTGGCGAGGAATTGGTTGCGATAACCCTGAAAGCCATTTTGATCGCCGGTGCCGGTGTAGGTCGCGTACTGTTGCAGGACCTGCGGTTGCGCCCCTTCATGCTCGATTTCGGTCAGCAACCACAGGTCGTTCCATTCTTCGTCCGGATGTTCGGACAGCGGCAGGAAGTGCCCGGAGAGCAACGCGGGTTGATCGCTTTTACCCCGCGCCACACGGCACTCGGCGCGGTGACGCTCAAGTGCGCGTCGACTCAACAGCTTGCCGCGATCACGTTGGGAAAAACGGCCGGGGTACTGGTAATCCTCCAGATCCGGCTGAGTCCTGGACATATCAGACCTGCTCTCGGCCTCCAGCAAGATACGCGCTTTGTTGAAGTCATAATCGCGGCGAGTGGTGCGGCTGGTACCTGCTTTCACTTGCACGTCAAAGTGGCTGATCACAGGCGTTTCGGCGACCATGCCATTGTCATGCTTATAGCGCGTTGGACGGTCGAGCCTGGGAAAAACGGTCTGGTCGTCACCAAACACCAACACATGTTTTTCGCGGCTGTGCTGGAAGTGGTAGTGCAGGCCTTCTTCTTGGCATAGGCGTTCTATGAACTGGCGATCCGACTCGTCGTACTGAACGCAATACTCTCGGTCCGGAGAGTCGCCGCCCACCTGAAACTGGTGAAAATCACGATTGATGCCGTGGCCTTCCAGTACCTGCGCAATGATTTGCGGGACGGTCATTTTCTGAAAAATGCGGCGATTGTTGCGGTGGTCGAGATACGCCAATCGAGGCACCAGGGTCACGGTATAACGGGTCAGGCGATTACCGAGGCTGCCTTTGCCCACGCAATGAATTTGCCCATGAATGCCGTTGCCAGCATCGTTGAAGGCGAGGAAGGCTTGTTTGTTCAACAAGCTGTCCTGGTTCAGGTCCTGCCTGTCGCTGACCAGTTCGATTTCAAAGGCGTAAGGCTGGCTGATGAACTCCTTGCCGGTGAATTTGAGCACCTGAAGGTCATGTTCAATGTCTTTGATCGTGAGGCTGAAACGGGAGTGAGGGTTAGCGTCGAACATCCATGATTCCTTGTCCTGTGACGTGGCACAGGCTCCGGGACGTTGATGCAACACGCGTGAAAGGCCTTCCATGGCCAGATCACAACAGGACGTCCTGGAGCCGGGTTCGGTGCAACGCTACCAAGGGTGCATAGGAATTGATGTCAGACGCTTCCCAAAATGTTGTTACACATCAGTCTGGGGGTGACCCGGGCCGGATTCTGTCAGCACTTTCCTGAACGTTTCCACCAGCGGTCGCAAATTGATCCGGTGCCACGCGGCCCACAGCGGCGTGGTGAAGGAAATCCATGGCACTTCCCGCAGCACCACGCCGGGTGGTGCGTTGCGGCTCAGGCCTTTCTGGATCATGGCGATGCCCAGCCCCGACGCCACCAATCCCAACGCGGTGAAAGGTTCAGTGGCTTCCATGCGAATGTCCGGGGTGAAACCGGCGCGGATGCAGGCGCTGACGAAGTCGTCGCGGCTGGCGGCGTTCTGGCGCGGTTGCACGCCGATCCATTCCTGATCGGCCAGGTCTGCCGGGGTCAGTGTTGGGTTGTTCGCCAAAGGATGATGTTCGGGCAGGGCCAGTAGCATCGGATCGTCCAGCACCTGAAAACCCAGCAGGTCTGGGTCGTCGGCGACGGGCGGTTCGCTGACCAGGGCGATATCCAGACTACGCTGACGCAGGCCTTCGAGTTGTTCGGCGGAATTGAGGTTGTACAGCGCGACGTGCACGTTCGGCCGGTCGACCCGCAGTACCCGCAAGGCATTGGGCAAGACGCCGGCGTGCATGGCGTTTTCGATGTAGCCGATGCACAAGCCGCCTTCTTCACCGCGACCGAGGCGCTTGCCCAGGGATTCCAGGCGATTGGCGTGGGTCAGCAGGGCGCGGGTTTCGGCCAGGAAAGTCTGGCCGTCGCGGGTCAGGCGAATGCGTTGCTGGCTGCGTTCGAACAGGGTCAGCCCCAGGCGCTCTTCGAGCTGGGCGATCTGTCGGCTCAAGGGCGACTGGGAAATGTGCAGGCGTTCGGCGGCGCGACCGACGTGTTCTTCTTCGGCGACGGCGACGAAGTAGCGCAATTGGCGGATGTCGATCATGTAAGACCTATAGGGACTCAAGTGCTGCTTATTATGTCTTGGACGGTCTGATCATCGCAATCTAGGATCTGCTCAACGGTCACCTCTGCTGACCCCTGACACTCAAGAGGAAAACCCCATGAGCTTGAAAGACAAACTACCTGGCGCCCTCGGTTTCGGCACCGCCCCATTGGGCAACATGTTCCGCGCCATTCCTGAAGACGAGGCGCTGGCTACCGTCCACGCCGCCTGGGATGCCGGCGTGCGTTACTTTGACACCGCACCGTTTTACGGTTCGGGCCTGTCGGAAATTCGCCTGGGCACCGCGTTGGCCCAGTACAACCGCGACGACTATGTACTCAGCAGCAAAGTTGGCCGAGTGATTCTCGATGAAGTCGAAGACGCCGCGGCCCGTGACTTGGGCGAAAAAAGCGGAGTATTCGAACACGGCCGCCCGAACAAGATTGTCAACGACTACAGCGCCGACGCCACGATGCGTTCCATCGAAGACAGCCTCAAGCGCCTGCAAACCGATCGTCTGGACATCGTCTGGGTGCATGACATCGCCCAGGACTTCTACGGTGATCAATGGCTGGAATACTTCAACCAGGCCCGCACCGGCGCCTTCAAGGTGCTGACCCGTTTGCGCGAAGAGGGCGTGATCAAGGGCTGGGGCCTGGGCGTGAACAAGGTTGAGCCGTGCGAGCTGACCCTGGATCTGACCGAAGCCCAGCCGGACGGCTTTCTGCTGGCCGGTCGCTACACGCTGCTCGATCACGATCGTGCCTTGCAACGCTTGATGGACGCCGCGCTGGCGCAGAACGTCGAGATTGTGGTCGGTGGTCCTTACAGCTCGGGCATTCTGGCCGGTGGAACACACTTCGAATACCAGAAAGCCAGCCCGGCGATCATCAATAAAGTCGAGCAGATCAAACGCATCGCTGCCGCCCATGGTGTCGACATCAAGGCTGCTGCGTTGCAATTCTCCCTGGCTAACCCGGCCGTGGCGGCAGTGATTCCAGGCTCCAGCCGTCCCGACCGGATTGCTGAAGACGTTGCCGCGATGTCGGCCGTCATTCCCGCTGCTTTCTGGCAGGCGATGCGCGAGGCGAAACTGGTGTCCGAACGTGCGCCATTGCCGATCATTGGAGGTTGAGCATGAAAATCGATCTGAGTGGAAAACTCGCCATTGTCAGCGGCAGCACCGCCGGCATTGGCCTGGGCATCAGCAAGGCGCTGGCCGAATCCGGCGCCACGGTGGTGGTGATCGGCCGCGAGACGGCCAAGGTCGAACAGGCGCTGGCAAGCATTCGCCAGAGCGTGCCGGACGCGCAGTTGCGTGGCCTGACCGCAGACCTCGGCACGGCCGAAGGTGCCGAGTTGTTGTTCGCCGCCGAACCACGGGCGGACATCCTGGTGAACAACCTCGGGATCTTCAACGACGTGGATTTCTTCGACACGCCGGACAGCGAGTGGACGCGTTTTTATGAGGTCAACGTAATCTCTGGCGTGCGCCTGTCCCGCCATTACGTGCCGGACATGGTCAAGCAGGGCTGGGGTCGGGTGATCTTCCTGTCCTCGGAATCCGGGATCGCGATCCCGGCCGACATGCTCAACTACGGCGTGACCAAAAGCGCCAACCTGGCGGTGTCCCATGGTTTGGCCAAACGGCTGACGGGCACCGGGGTGACGGTTAATGCGATCCTGCCTGGCCCGACGTTGACCGATGGCCTGGAGCAGATGCTCAAAGACGCCACTGACAAATCGGGGCGCAGCGTTCGGGAAGAAGCCGACGCCTTCGTGCGCAAGGCTCGGCCGACCTCGATCATCCAGCGCGTGGCGGATGTCGAGGAGGTCGCGAATCTGGTGGCTTATATCGCCTCGCCGCTGTCTTCGGCCACGACTGGTGCAGCTTTGCGGGTCGACGGCGGCGTCGTCGACAGCATGGCGATTTGAACCTTATTGATTGAGAGAGAATATTTTCATGGCTACAGCATCAGCGTTTATTGATATCCCGGCGACCACCGACCAGGTTTGGCAATTGATTGGCGGCTTTAATACGCTGCCGGACTGGCTGCCGTTTATTCCCAAAAGCGAGCTGAGTGAAGGCGGCCGGGTGCGTAGCCTGCAAACGGCGGACGGGGCGGTGGTGGTTGAGCGGTTGGAGGCGTTTGATAACGCCGGGAAGACTTACAGCTATTCGATTTTGCAGGCGCCGTTTCCGGCGACTGACTATCTGGCGACTATCAGTGTTGAAGCGCAGGGGCAGGGTGCGCGAGTGACGTGGTCCGGGCGGTTTACGCCTGTCGGTGTGAGCAATAAAGAGGTTGAGGATTTGTTTGCCGGGATTTACCAGGGCGGCCTCGAAGCCCTGCGCGCCAACTACCCAGCCTGACCCTGAACTGATCGTTCCCACGCTCTGCGTGGGAATGCCTCTAGGGACGCTCCGCGTTCCAGCTCTCGAAAGGGACGCGGAGCGTCCCGGGCTGCATTCCCACGCAGAGCGTGGGAACGATCAGCTACTGAGCCTGAGCCGGCAATTTAAGCTCCGCGCACAACCCACCCCCCTCACGATTACTCAACGTCAACGATCCCCCGATCGCCAACGCCAACTGCTGTGCAATCGCCAACCCTAACCCGGTCCCGCCGGTACTGCGGTTACGCGAATTCTCCACGCGATAAAACGGTTCCATCACCTGGGCCAATTCCTCCTCGGCAATCCCTGGCCCGCGGTCCATCACCTTCACCGACAAACTGCCGTCAGCCTTCGCTTCCACCCACAACTCGGCGGCGCCAGCGAACTTCAGTGCGTTGTCCGTCAGGTTCACGAGCACTCGCCGCAAGGCGTGCGGCCGGGTGTTGATCACCGCGTCGCTTTTACCGCCCAGCTGCACGTCTTTGCCCATGTCCTGATAGTCGAACACCAGGCTGTCGAGGAACGAATCCAGATTGGTGCGGCGACTTTCTTCGGTGGCGCCATGAACGCTGCGGGCATAGGCCACGCCTTCGCGCACCAGGTGTTCTATCTCGCCAAGGTCATTCCAGAGTTTGTCTTTCTCGGCGGAGTCGTCCATGAATTCGGCGCGCAGTTTCATGCGGGTGATCGGGGTTTGCAGATCGTGGGAAATCGCCGCCAGCAGTTGCATGCGCTCCTTGAGGTAAGCGGCGATGCGCGCCTGCATCGAATTGAACGCTTTGGCGGCATGCGCGACTTCGGTCGGGCCTTTTTCGTCCAGGTGCACCGCGTGGGTGTTGGGGTCCAGGGTCTCCACCGCCTGAGCCAGGCGGGTGAGAGGGCGGATGGCGATTCTCACGGCCAGCCAGGTGCAGATGAGCATCAGTGCCAGTTGCCCCAGCAACACGATGGGCAGCCACGGCGACAACGGCACCATCGAGGGCCGAATGTCGATGGTCACCGGGCTGCCGTCCGCCAGTTTCAGGTGGACCTGATAATGTTTTTCCGGCCCGGGGATGTCGGTCATCGTCATCGGGTAATCCTTGCCGATGGCCTCTTTGATCGACGTCATCGCCATCGGTGAATCGCTCATGGGCACGCCCGGCGAGCCTTCGTTCAACAAATAGCGGTAGTTGCGTCGATCCAGTTGTTGCAGCCAGCTCATGCGTTCTTCGGCCGGCAAGCGGTCGAGGATGGCGATGGAGGTCGAGACGTCGGTTTCCAGATTGCCCAGCATGGTGTTCTTCGTGCTTTGGTAGCGCTCGTAGTACTGCGCGCCGAAAGACAGCACCTGCGCGAGAATCAAGCCGATCAGGAAGATCAGCGACAGCCGCGAGGCGAGCGTGCGAGGCCAGTGCATCGAGAGGTTCATGAGGGCGCCCCGAGGACTTCCACCGGCAGCGAAAACACATAGCCTTCGCTGCGCACGGTTTTGATGTAGGCCGGTTCGCGGGCATCGTCCAGCAAGCGCTGGCGCAAGCGGCTGACCAGCAAGTCGATGGAGCGGTCGAACAGGTCGGCATCGCGGCCTTGGGTCAGGTTCAGCAATTGATCGCGATTGAGTACCCGCTGAGGGTGATCGAGGAATACCCGCAGCAACCGATATTCCGCGCCACTGAGCGCGATCATCGTGCCGTCCTCATCGAGCAGGTGCCGGGCCGAGGTGTCCAGGCGCCAGCGGCCGAAGGCCAGCAAACGACCGCTTTCGGTGACCACCAGGTTGGGCGGCAGCATCCGTGTGCGGCGCAGCACGGCGTTGATTCGGGCGAGCAATTCACGGGCGGCGAATGGCTTGACCAGGTAATCGTCGGCGCCCATTTCCAGGCCGATGATGCGGTCGGTTTCATCGTTGCGCGCGGTGAGCATCAGCACCGGCGTGGCTTTGTGTTTGCCGGCGCGCAACTCACGGCACAGCATCAGGCCATCGTCGCCCGGCATCATGATGTCGAGCACGATCAGGTCCACCGGCGTGGATTCCAGGAAGCTGCGCATTTGCCGTCCATCCGCCACGACGGTGGTGCGCAGGCCGTTTTTCTTGAGGTAGTTGCCTACCAGTTCCCGGATCTCGCGGTCATCGTCCACGATGAGAATGTGATCGACGTGTTCCATTTGGCCAGGCCTCTGTAGATGGGGGATGTCGCGCAGTCTATCGAGCCTTGGCCCGCTCGCCCGCAGTCCTTTGTATTGCAGTGTATCTGGCCTGTCGGCGGATACACGTGGACGCAAAAACACTCATTTTCAGGGCTTTTGTATCGCTCTGTATCCCGGCCCGGTTCTGATACGTACCGATTTACCCGCGCCTGTTCCCGACACAGTCGGGATACCTCGCGGGCTTCTAATAGGTTCCATCGAGGCAAATCAAACCGCCTCGGCCCACTAAACGATTGACCTATCGAAGCCTTGAGGAAACCACCATGAACACCAAAGCCGTCTACGCCGCTTGCCTGTTTGCCGCCCTGAACATCTGCACCTTGTCGGCCCGCGCCGAAGCCGATGTTTCCGCTAAAACCTACACCTATGGCACGCACCTGGACATCAAGAAAGTGGTGTCGCTGAAACAGGACGCCTCGCCTTCCTGTGGGGTTGTGGATGCCCAGCTGACTTACCTGGATTCCCATAACAAAACCCAGGTTCTGGACTATCGCAAATTGGCTGATGCCTGCAACTCGGACAACTGAGTCCTGCGCTGACCCATGGCCCATCCCATTTGAAACAGGAAGCCCATCATGAACAACGTTACCCGCTATTTGACTGCCATTGCCTTCTCCGCGGCTGGCGCCGCTGCCCATGCCAACGCTGCTGTTGAACAGAAAAGCTGTGGTAGCGCGACTTGCTTTCAGCTGACGCCGGTGGGGGAGACGGGCGGGAACGCCTTTTTGGTAGAGAACGGCGGTAGCCGGACTCCGCAGGGACAGTTGCTGGATAACCAGACTGCTTGAGGGTGTCCGTGAGAGCCACCCCTCACCCCAGCCCTCTCCCCACGGGGGAGAGGGGGAAAGGGGGCAGATCTCCATGCTTTTCAAAATCTGAGTTCGACTCGGACTTTCAGGTCGCAGAATTTCTACCAAACCACTCGGTCAGTCCCCTTGCCCCAGTGGGGAAGGGGAAAGGGGGCAGATCTCCATGTTTTTCAAAATCTGAGTTCGACTCGGACTTTCAGGTCGCAGAATTTCTACCAAACCACTCGGTCAGTCCCCTCGCCCTAGTGGGGAAGGGGAAAGGGGGCAGATCTCCATGCTTCTCAAAATCTGAGTTCGACTCGGACTTTCAAGTCGCAGAATTTCTACCAAACCACTCGGTCAGTCCCCTCGCCCCTCTGGGGAGAGGGTTAGGGTGAGGGGTGGATTTCGAATCCTAACCACCATTTTCAAGGTGACATCCATGTTTCTCATCGCTTTCCTGGGCGGCATATTGACCGTCCTCAGCCCTTGCATCCTCCCGGTCGTGCCGTTCCTGTTCGCCGGTGTTAAACGCACACGATCCTCGATCCTGCTCACCCTCGGCGGCATGGTCCTGACCTTCGCCCTGATTTCCAGCCTGGCCGTGGTCAGCAGCGAGTGGGTAATACACGCCAACAACACCGGCCGTCACGTAGCGCTGATCGTGATGGTGCTGTTCGCCCTGTCGCTGATTTCCGCCCGTGTCGGTGACTGGCTGGCCCGTCCCTTCGTGGCGCTGGGCAACCGTCTCGATCCGGACACCCGCAAAATGTCCGGCCCGTTGAGTTCGATCATGATCGGCGTTGCCACCGGCCTGCTCTGGGCACCGTGCGCCGGACCGATCCTCGGGGTCATCCTCACGGGCGCCATGCTGCAAGGCGCAAACGCTCAAACCAGCCTGTTACTGGTGGCGTACGGCCTGGGCAGCGCATTGTCCCTGGGCACCTTGATCTTCGCCGGTCGCGGCCTGGTCAATCGCCTGAAAGCATCGATTCCGGTCACCGGTTGGCTGCGTCGTGGTACGGGTGTTGCGGTGCTGGCGGCTGCGGCGGTGATTTCCACCGGTGCCGACAAAACACTGCTGGCCGGCACTTCATCCGAAGGCGTCAGCAGCATCGAGAAAGGGCTATTGGAAACCGTGCCGAAGGTTGTCGATTACTTGGTCAGCAAGGTCAGCGCAGACTCGTCCATGGACAATGCCCAAGGCGCCATGCCGTCGCTGTCCGGTGCGGTCGAATGGCTTAACTCGCCAGCCCTGACCAACGAGTCCCTGAAAGGCAAAGTGGTGCTGGTGGATTTCTGGACCTACGACTGCATCAACTGCCAGCACACCTTGCCGTACGTGAAGGATTGGGCGAAGAAATACGAGAAGGATGGCCTGGTGGTGATCGGCGTCCACACCCCTGAATACGGTTTCGAGCGCATCATCGACAACGTCAAGGATCAGGTGAAAAAGCTCGGCATCACCTACCCGGTGGCCATCGACAACAACTACGCGATCTGGCGCAATTTCGACAACCAGTATTGGCCGGCTCACTACCTGATCGACGCCAAGGGTCAGGTGCGTTACACCCACTTTGGTGAAGGCCGCTACGAGACTCAGGAGAAAGTGATTCAGCAGTTGCTGGAAGAGGCTAAAGCTCCCGCCGCATAAACCTTCAAATCAATGGCTCACAGGCTGCGCGCCGTGGGCCATTGGTTTTTTCTCCTGACTGCGCCGCCACGCCGCCGGTGGCGCTCCATACTCTCGGCGAAAGGCCCGACTGAACGCCGTGTCGGTCTGGTAGCCCACCTCTTCGGCAATCCGCATCAACGAGCTGTTACTGCTGCGTAACAGGTTAGCCGCCAGCAACATCCGCCATTGCGTCAGGTACTGCATCGGCGAACTCCCCACCAGTTGCTGGAAGCGCTCCGCCAACACCGATCTTGACGTACCGGCAGTACGCGCCAGTTCATCCAGCGTCCAGGCGTGACACGGTTTTTTGTGCAACGCGTTGAGGGCGGCGCCAACGATCCGGTCGCCCACACCCGCCAGCCAACCGGTACGACCTTCGCCCTGTTCGTGCATGTACAGGCGCAGCACCTCGATGAACAACACCTCGGCCAGTTTCGCCAGCACACCTTCGCCGCCGGGGCGGGGCGAGCGCGCTTCGGCCAGCGCATAACGGACCGACGATTCCAGCCAGATACCGGCATTCGAGCCGCGCACATTGACCCGGACCACCGCGGGTAACCCGGTCAGCAACATGCCGGCCAGACGGGTATCGCAGGCCAGATAGCCGCACACCAACCGCGTTACCGCGCCGCCACCGCCATAGCTCAATTGCCGTGGACGGCGTGCCAGCACCACGTCCAGCCGTGCACCGGTGGCCGGCGCGAGCCCAGGTTGTGAGCTCATGCGATGGGCATCTCCCTGCGGGAAAACCACCACATCGCCGGCCGTCAGCAGGAGCGGCGGATCATCACCCAGTTCGACATAACACTCGCCTTCGGTGATCAAGTGGAAGATCACCACGCGTTCGGCGCCGGGTTCCAGAAACGGCGCCGCCGTGTCGGCGCTCGGCGATTGGTAGCACCAGGGGGCAGTGAACCTGGCATTGATGAAAATCGCGCCGACCAGGCGGACGACGCGCAGCGTCTGAGACAGGGCGTCCATGGTGGCTTTCCCGTGTGGGCGGCTGCTTTGGGTGGTGAGCTTGATTGTGAGCCTGTCGCCGCACAGCGTGAAATCTCCGGACGATCGGGCAGGGTTAGCCGACGATCGGACAGGACGCCAGCGTTGCTCGGCGCGATAGTTGGCACACAGGGTCAGCCGACCCTGTCATCAATAACAAGAATGAGAGGTTGCCATGCCTAAGTTCGTTATAGAACGCGAGATTCCAGGTGCTGGAACACTGTCAGAAAGGGATTTGAAAGCCGTCTCGCAAAAATCGTGCAAGGTGTTGCGCGATCTGCCAGAGGTGCAGTGGCTTCAGAGTTACGTCACCGGTGACAAGCTCTACTGCGTGTACATCGCGCCGAACGCGGAGCTCATCCGGGAACACGCCAGGCAGGGTGGTTTCCCTGCCAACAGCGTGTCCCAGGTCATGAGCATTATCGATCCCACGACGGCGGAGTAAGCGTCCGCCGGTTCCTGCTCAGTGATCCAACTCCGCCAGAGAAAGAATCCATGAGTACACCCATTGATCTTACTGCCTTGAAAAACCGTCAGATGGCCTCTTGGGCCAGCGGCGACTATGCGGTGATCGGCACCACCTTGCAGATCGTTGGCGAGCAACTGGCCGAGGCCTGCGACCTGCTTTGCGATGAACGCGTGCTCGACGTGGCCGCCGGCAACGGTAACGCGACGCTCGCTGCCGCGCGCCGTGGTTGCCACGTCACGTCGACCGACTATGTGGCCGCGCTGCTGGAACGCGGCGAAGACCGAGCCAGGGCAGAACGCCTGGACGTGATGTTTCAAGTGGCTGACGCTGAAGCCTTGCCGTTCGAGGATGCCAGCTTCGATGCCGTGCTTTCGACCTTCGGTGTGATGTTTACCCCGGATCAGCCCAAGGCGGCGGCGGAACTGGCGCGGGTTTGTCGCCCCGGAGGGCGGATTGGCCTCGCCAACTGGACGCCCGAAGGGTTTGTCGGCCAGATGTTCAAGACCCTCGGCCGCCACCTGCCGCCACCGCCGGGCGCTCAACCGCCTTCGCAGTGGGGCACCGAAGCCTGGCTGAACACGCAGTTCGACGAACGTGACTTTCTACTCCAGGTGGCGCGCAAGACCTTCAACTTCCGTTACCGCTCGGCCGCGCATTTCATCGACACGTTCCGCACCTGGTACGGCCCGGTCCACAAAGCCTTTGCAGCGCTGCCTCCTGAAGGCGCCCAAGCGCTGGAAAACGACCTGACCGAACTGATCAACCGCATGAACAGAGCAGGAGAAAAATCGCTGGTGGTGCCGAGTGAATACCTGGAGGTGGTGATCACCCGGCGTTGACCTGGCAACACAAAACCCCGGTGGGAGTGAGCCTGCTCGCGATGAGGGCCTTACATTCAACATTGATGTTGACTGAAAGTCCGCCATCGCGAGCAGGCTCACTCCCACAGGGTTTGTGGTGTTTGGTCGGGGGGAATTATTCATCCAGCCGCTCGGTGTACACCACCCAAACGCTGCACGGCATTTTGTACAGCAGATGCTCCACCGTACTGCCGATCAGCCGGCCCATGCCGCGATGACCGATCCGGCCCATGACAATCACGTCAATGTCATAGGCATCGACATAGCGGGTGAGGACCTTGGCCGGGTTGCCCATGATCATGTGTCGCTGCTCCGGCGCGATGCCATTGCGCTCGGCCAGGTCGTTGAAGGCATCTTCCTGGTAATCGAATACGGTCCTGGCCTTGCCCGACGAGAAGAACGCCGAACCGTTGTCGAAGCCGAATTCGTCGGCGCTGATGGATGAAAGGTCATAGGCGTAGACCAGATCGAGCTCGGCATTACAGGCGCTCGCCAGTTTCGCCGCCTCGTGGAGGATCCGGTCGTTGAAGGTTTTGTAATGGTCATCGCGATGAAAGGGGTCGACCGCCGCGACGATCTTTTTCGGCAAGGCGTGCACGGCGTGGCTGACGAAATGCAGCGGCACCGGGCATTCTCGCAACAAGTGCACATCGAGCGGGGTAAACATCAGCCGTGACAACAGCGATTCGTGCTCCAGCGCCTTGATCAGCACATCCATCGGCTGCTCTTTGAGGTGAATCAGGATTTCCTCCAACGGGCGTTCGACCCAGGCCACTTCGGTGGTGACATGGACCCCGATCTTGCGCAAGGGGCGGGCCTGTTCCTCAAGCCATTGGCGGTGGCGCTCGACGTAGCCCACGCGCATCTGTTCCAGGGCTTTTTCGTTGACCAGACTGGCGGTCGCCAGGCCTTCAAGGTAATCGAAGGCGACGATGTGCAGCGCGGCGTCTTCGGCCTTGGCCAGTGCAGCGGCCCTGTCGAAAGCGGGGCTGTGCTCCATCAGCGGTGATGCAACCAGCATGAAGCGGGATTGACCAGACATGACGAACCTCCCGTGGATTAGCCGCCCGACGTGCGGCTCGTGCGACGTACATCCAGGCTCTAAGTATTGACCATGATCAACCTTCCGTCCGTAAACCGGGTGCCGGCTGAGGTTCGTGCTGGTGCTGGTGCTGGTGCCGGATGCGTTGACCGGGCGCGAGGATATCCAGAACTATTACTTGGGGCCGTGGGGGAGGGCACTATTGAATGAACACTAACTGCACATGACACTAACGGCCTTTGCGGCGCGTTGCAGTTCTTGTTTAACGTCGACCGGTATCCGCTGTTTCACCAGTCGTTGTTCGAGGAATGTCTGATCGCCTCGGGTATCCACCTGAGCGTCAATAGCCGCATCCTGTGCTTCTATGGTGGCAGCGTGAGCCTCTATGACCGAATCGACCTCCGCGTCGCTCTTGGCGGCGTCGAGCGCACCAATGAGGGTTGCGACTTCGTCTTCTTCAGCCTTGCCATAGGCTTCTACGGACAGTCCGGCAGCCAACGCCCGCGCCCGGATTTCCACGCCTTGGAGCGTCTGCTTGGCCTGCCCGCACAGCAAATCGTGTTTTTGGCTTTCGACGATTTTCCATTGGAAAAATCCATAGGTCATCGTGCCGATAATCGCTACGGTGATACCACCGATCAGGATCCGTTTCATGGCTACAGTCGTGAAAGTCTGGGGATTGAGGGGGCGGCGGACATCGCTTCTTTCTCTATTCGAGGAAATGAAAGCGTAGCACCGGAACCCGGTCAAGCCCGGTCCAATGTCAATGCAAATTACAGTAGTGAAGGAACGGCGTGTCTTCAAGACTATAGCGTCACAGCCCTCGGCGTCCCGCTAGTTGCCGTCCGCCACTTTGCGTTCTATCTCCGCTATTTTTCGACGGAGTTCCTCAGCCTCCAGCTCTTTGGTTCGAGTTGGAGAGGGCGTATTGGTCTGATCGACGTTGACGGGCTTGCCAGACGTATCGGTGGGCGGGGCGTTTGACGTTGCTTCTGGTTCGACGTCGTTAACACTGTCATCGTTGTTCATATCGCTGATCTCCATTGACCTGAACATTGGATTCGACGCCGTGGCTTGAGTTCGAGATTTTTTGTCGGCGTCGATCAGCTTGGGCCATGAAACCTACCGGCGGTCAGACCGCCTGAATTTTCCCGCCGGGCGGTACTCCACCGTCCGAGGAGCAGTCGCTACTTAATGGCGGTGTAATCCGCCGGGGGAACACGTAATGCCATCGGTCGAAGATTTCAGAATCCAGTCTCACGCTTTCCTGATCGAACTGGACGCCGCAACGATGGGCATGATGACGCTGGTCTCTTCCAAATGTGTTTCAGGACCAGAATGGGAAGAGGCGACCAAACGGCATCACGATGCTTACGAGATCTGGAATGCCTTTCTTAATGTCTCTCCTTCAAGCACTGACGTCGTCACTCCGTTAATTACTTCGGGCGCGGACTAAGGACGGCTGGACGAAAACACGACAACTCCCCCCGGCGATTCACCGTATCAGTGCTCTTTGACTTTCTTGATGCGGAAAATAATCAGCGCAAGGATCGCGATCGCGAGGGGCGTCATCGCCAGCATCGCCTCTCGTGGGGCCACCTCGGCGCCGAGCAGGTGCAACCCTGAGTAGCCAAGCTTGAGCAGGTTCAGCAGGTAGTAAGTAATGGCGATAATCGACAGACCTTCCACGGCGCGCTGGATCTTGATCTGAGCGTCGGCGCGGGCGTTCAGGCTTTTGAGAATTTCCGAGTTCTGTTCTTCCATTTCCACCTGAACCCGGGCTTGCAACAGGTCGCCCAGATTGGCCACGCTTTTCGCCAGGTGCTCCAGGCGTTGTTCGGTGGCGGTGCAGTACCTGACGGTGGGTTTGAAACGGCGTTCGATGAACACCCCGAGACGCTGGCAATCGCCGACGTGACTTTCCCGCAATTCGCCCAGGCGCTCGTACACGAGTTGGGCATAGGCCTGGGTGGCACTGAAGCGGTGGCGGGTTTTCGCGGTACTGCTGACCACTTGGGCTGACAGGTTGGAGATGTCCGCCAGCAGGGCTTTCGCGTTGCCGCTGTCGGCGTCGGCGTTGCGCTCGGAGAGGGTGACCAAGGTCTTGTCAAAGATATCGAGTTGCGCGCTCAAGGTCTTGGCCATGGTCAACGACAGCGAGGCCATCATGCGGTAGGTCTCGATTTCCAGCAGACGACGGATCATCCGCCCTTGGCGGTAAGCGTTGAGGCGCCGGTTGATGAACAGGATGTGGTTGTTGCCCTCCTCGCTGAGACGGAAATCGCTCCAGACCACCGCATCGCCACCGCCCACGCAGGAACCGCACGGGTCCTTGAAACCGTAGCCGGCGAGGTCCAGGCCGGCTTCGCCACGCACGACGATCTGCACCGAGTTGATCAGCTGCGGCAAATGCGCTTCGACCTTTTGCGCCAGCACCTCGGGCAGCGATGTCCAGGACAGGTCATCGCA
Source organism: Pseudomonas sp. PDM10 (assembly GCF_014852295.1). Lineage (NCBI taxonomy): Bacteria > Pseudomonadati > Pseudomonadota > Gammaproteobacteria > Pseudomonadales > Pseudomonadaceae > Pseudomonas > Pseudomonas sp. PDM10. The sequence goes on from NZ_JACVBJ010000007.1 coordinate 564,763, forward strand.
GGATGAAGTGACCACCAGGGTCAGGGTGAAAAACTCGGCGTGGCGTTCCCATTTCAGGGCGTGGCCATCGAGTTGGGTGATGCCCTGGGCGGCATGAGGATCGATCGGAGCAGGGCAGCAGCGCTCCAGCAGCGCATTGCACTCCGGCTCCCCGCCAAGGAAGGCCAGATGAAACACATGGGCCGGTTCGTCGAAATACAGTGACGGACGCGCGTGCAGTTCGTTGTGCAGGGTTTGTCGTTGCGGATGCATGCTGTTCAGGCCATTGATCGACTGCTGTTGTAGGTGGGACAGGTCGATGAACTGATGAGTCACAAGCTCAAAAAAAGGCGCCTTGTACATCGTGAATCAGGCGCCCAAAACGGAAGAAACGGGTTACTTCTTGCTTGATTGCTCTCTGATCTGAGTCAGGCTAAGCCGCGGGGTCAATGCTTCAGGGTCGACTCTGACCTCAATCAAGGATGGCCGGGACATACCCAGGCAGCGTTCAAACGCCGGGGCAAATTCCGCCGTGGCGGTGACCACCTCGCCATGCAGTCCATAGGCTTGGGCCAGTGCGGCGAAATCCGGGTTGTGCAATTCAGTGCCTGACACGCGTCCAGGGTAGTTGCGTTCCTGGTGCATTCTGATGGTTCCGTACATTCCATTGTTGATCACAACGAAAATCACATGGGCGCCATATTGCGCTGCGGTCGCTATCTCCTGACCGTTCATCAAGAAGCAGCCATCCCCGGAAAACGAAACCACCACTCGATCCGGGCATGTCAGTTTGGCGGCCACCGCCGCAGGAACGCCGTAGCCCATGGAACCATTGGTTGGGCCTAACTGAGTGCGGTATTGGCGGAACTGATAGAAGCGTTGAAGCCAGACGGCATAGTTTCCGGCGCCATTGGTCAGGATCGCGTCGTCTGGAAGTCTGCGATTCAACCACTCAATGATTTCGGCCATTTGCACATCGCCAGGGGAGGGCGAGTGTTGCAGATTTTCGCGGTAGCTTTTGTTGAGGGTGCGCGTCCATTCACTCTTTACCGGGCTGGTCACCGCTGGAAGCTTTGCGGCTGACTGGGCAAAGGTCGACATGCTGCTGTTGATCGCTAACGCAGGTTGGTAAACCCGCCCCAGTTCCTCGATGCCTTGATGAACATGGATCAAGGTTTGCTTCGGTACCGGGATGTCCAGGGCCGCATAGCCGCCCGTTGAAACCTCACCCATTCTGGAGCCCACGACCAGCAGCAGGTCGGCGTTTTTTACCGCTGAGGACAGTTGCGCTGACGCGGCGAAACCAAGATCGCCGACATAGTTCGGGTGTCGGTTGTCGAACAGGTCCTGGCAGCGAAAGGAGGCCGCAACCGGGATGTTTTGCTGTTCAGCAAAAAGCCGGATGTCGTGCACTGACTCGGTGTCCCAACCGCTGCCACCCAGCACCATCAATGGACGCTCTGATTGCTCAAGCAGTGGCTGCATGGCGGCCATTTGCTCGGCAGCGGGGGTCATCAATACGCGCTTGAAAGGCCCGGCGTCACTGACTTCCGCCATTTCGGTCAACATGTCTTCCGGTAGGGCGACCACTACAGGTCCAGGCCTGCCATTGACCGCTCGGTGGAACGCCTGGCTGATCAGTTCGGGGATTCTGCGGGTGTCGTCTATTTGCACGACCCATTTTGCCAAGGGGCCAAACATCTGGCGAAAATCAACTTCCTGAAAGGCTTCGCGATACTGCTGATCGCGAGCGACCTGGCCAATGAACAGAATCATCGGCGATGAATCCTGGAACGCCGTGTGAACGCCAACCGAAGCGTTCGTTGCACCCGGGCCTCGGGTCACGAAGCAGATGCCTGGCTCTCCCGTGAGCTTGCCGTAGGCTTCTGCCATATAGGCCGCCCCACCTTCCTGGCGGCACACCACCAGCTCGATTTCTTCTTGCACGTCATGCAATGCATCGAGCACCGCGAGGTAGCTTTCTCCCGGAACACAAAAAGCTCTTTTAACGCCATGGATGCGTAAGGCATCCACCAAAATCTGACCTCCGCTACGACGAGAAATGGTTTTATTCATTGTTATCTCCTGAGTCGAATGGTGCGGTGTGAAAGGGTGAATCGCGCTCTTTCTGACAGGTACTGACTCGATCAATTGGAAGAACAACGGCTAACGTCTGCGCCACGAATTCTGAGCATCATCGAGAAGGGGTACAAACGATGATTGCTCAGCACTTCATTCCCTCAGCTATTGAAGTCGGGCTTCAAGTCACCCAGTGACTTTTTATGCTTCAGTCATGGCTGTAAATCGTGAAATTGCAATTTCACACGACTACCGATTAATATACGATCCATATACATTTCATATTGGATTGAGCAGTGGGTATCGTAAAAATTTCAGAAGCCATGCACGAGAATCTGCGCGTCGCCAGCGATGCGTTGAGTCGCTCGATCAACGCCCAAGCCGAGCACTGGATGCGCATCGGGATGCTTGCGGAGTTATATCCCAACCTGGACCACAGCGACCTCTGCCGCGTGCTGATTCGTGCCGAACTGGCGGGCGGCCTCGATGTAAAACAGCTGTGCGTACTCGCCGATCTTTCGCAAAGCGCCCAGGTTGATGCTGCATCAGGAGCCAAGCCATGAAGGCCAATGTAAAGCTCAATACCCCGGCAGAAATAGCCATGTCTCGCGCTGCGGGCGCGCTGGCCGCCGAGGTCCTGGCCATGATTGTTCCGCATGTCAAAGCGGGGGTCACCACCGACGAACTTGACCGGCTCTGTCACGACTACATCGTCAACGTGCAGAAAGCCATTCCGGGCAATGTCGGCTATCACGGCTTCCCGAAAACCGTGTGTGCATCGGTCAACCAAGTGGTCTGTCATGGCATTCCTTCGGCCACGCCACTCAAGGATGGCGACATCGTCAATATCGACATTGCCGTGATCAAGGACGGTTGGTACGGCGACACCAGCCGCATGTACTTCGTGGGTGAGCCCGGCCCGGAGGCCCGACGTCTGGCAGAGACGACCTATGAAGCGATGTGCGCCGGTATTCGCGTCGTCCGCCCCGGCGCTACGCTGGGTGACATTGGCCATGCCATTCAGAAGGTGGCCGAAAGAGACGGGTTCAGCGTCGTGCGCGAATACTGCGGTCACGGTATTGGCAAGATTTATCACGATGAACCGCAGGTCCTTCACTACGGCTTCCCAGGCCAGGGCCTGAAACTGAAAGCCGGCATGATCTTCACCATTGAACCCATGTTGAACGCTGGCAAACGCCATGTGAAAACCCTGGCCGATGGCTGGACCGTGGTCACCAAGGATCACTCACTCTCGGCTCAGTGGGAACATATGGTCGCGGTCACTGACGACGGCTTCGAGGTGCTGACTCGTTGGCCCGATAGTGTCGATGGGTATCCCGCCATCGTTTAGGCGCAAAATGGCGCTAGTGGTTTTGAAACTTCTACAGTTAGCATTGAGGTTTATCAACGCACCCAGCGACCTGTTGGGTAACGTAACCGAGCAGGCCGAACATTGATCGAGCGACGTCAATTTAGCGGAGGCATGAAGGGGAAAAATCTCCGCTATCTGAATGAGAACCCCAACGAGAAGGCTCAAGTGGTCCGGGCAGGATTTCTGCTGCTTGAGCATTTCTCGCTGCCCGCATTCACGCAAGCACTGGATACGATAGTCACCGCGAATCTTCTGCGACCCGGGTTGTTCTCTTCCCGAACGTTCGGCTTGACCGATGAGGAAGTCATCAGTGACCTGGGCCTGGTCATTCGCCCGGATAGCCGTTTCGTTGGCTCAACGATCCAGGACCTGGACCTTCTGGTCATTTGCGGCGGCTACAGGACAGAACTCAAAGCGACGGATGAACTCATCTCCCTGTTGAGGGCTGCATCAGACCAGGGCGTCATTCTGGCCGGGTTGTGGAATGGCGCATGGTTCCTGGGGAGGGCAGGCTTGCTGGACGGATATCGTTGCGCGATTCACCCCGAACATCGCCCCGCGCTCGCGGAAATCTCCAAGGCGACGCATGTCACCAGTGAGCCCTACGTCATCGATCGAGACCGGCTCACGGCCTCGAGTCCCTCGGGGGCGTTCCACATGGCGCTGGATTGGATCAAAAGCTTGCACGACAAAGCCCTCGTCGAGGGGATTGAAGACATCCTGGCTTTCGAGGAGTCGCGTTATCGGCGGATAAAACCGACTGAAAATATCTGTGTGAGCGCGCCATTACGCGAAGTGGTGAAGCTGATGGATGCCAACCTCGAAGAGCCTCTGGAACTGGAGCAGTTGGCGGTTTACGCCGGCCGTTCGCGTCGACAACTCGAGCGCTTGTTCAAGGAGCAACTGGGCACAACGCCGCAACGCTATTACATGGAATTGCGGATCACCGAAGCGCGTCGGCTGCTCCAGCACACCGAACTGTCCCAGGTGGACGTATTGGTGGCTTGTGGCTTTGTATCGCCCAGCCATTTCAGCAAGTGTTACAGCTCGTACTTCGGCTACAGGCCTTCCAAGGAAAAGCGACTGGTCAAGTAGCAATGCTGCCGACCGGTAAGCGCCGAAGCGCTCATGCAGTGGTATGAAGAACGACAGCGCAAGTAGCCCTCAAACCTCTCACCGGCAACCGATGGGCTGAATCTTTCGGCGCTCGTTGACCACTGCCGTGCTATTGCGCAACGTCAACTCAAACGGCAATACCACCTGACGTTGTGCAATCGACCGTCCAGCGATTGATGGCGGCCGGAGGTGATCAACTGCCTTTCGAAAACAGACCAAAAAAACAGCCGAGGCCTTTAGGGGCATCGGTTTTTTTTTGTGCCGTCCCGGCGCGACGGCATCCGAACTAACTCGTCCGGGTTCTTGCAGACGGGGAAATCCCTGCTTAACTCTGAACCAATGGTCAAACCGTGACTAGGTGGTCACGGAGGCCATCCGGGCACCGTCATGCTGTGCGCTTAGTTCAAATTGGTACAAGGAAAAGTAACATGATGCCGAAAACTGCCATCGTCGAGATCTGCGGGAAGTACAAGGTTTATACCGAGCACTATCTCAACAGCGCCGCTAACAAGACCATCATTCTGGTCAACGGCTCATTGGCAACAACAGCATCCTTTGCTCAAACGGTGCGTTACCTGCAACCACGATTCAATGTAGTCCTCTACGACCAGCCCTACGCCGGTCAGTCGAAGCAACACAACCTCCACGGCCAACCGATCCGAAAGGAAGACGAGGCAGCGATTCTGCTGGAATTGATCGAACACTTTTGTGTACACCATGTACTGTCCTTTTCCTGGGGCGGTGCGGCTACCTTGTTGGCGCTGGCCCAGCAGCCGCGACGAATCGAGAAAGCGGTGATCAGTTCATTCGCCGCACGGGTCAATGCGCCGATGCGCGATTACCTGGAGCGCGGCCTGAACCATCTCCAGGCGTGTGACCGTCACAATGTCAGTCGCTTGATCAACAGCACGATCGGCAAGCACCTGCCATCGCTGTTCAAACGCTTTAATGACCGTCATGTCAGCAGCCTGGCCGAGCACGAGTACCGGCAGATGCATTTCCACGTCAATGAGGTGCTGACCCAAGACACCCATTGCTATGTCGCCTGTGCCAATGCGATCGAAATCCCGCTGCTGTTTGTCAACGGCGAATGGGATGAGTACACCTCGGTAGAAGACGCCCGGATTTTTGCCGATCATGCCCCTCAGTCCTGCTTCCATACCATCAAAAACACCGGGCATTTCCTCGATATGGAACACCCGGCGGCCTTGCATGACACCCGCCAGGCCTTGCTCGGTTTTCTGGATCCGGCTTGCAGGAAGCAGGGCCGTGTTGCCTCAGATATCCAGGTCAATTACGTATGAGCCATTGAATTCCGGGTTTTCATTAACGCCATTTTTTGCATAACCCCGGGCATTGCAAATGACCCGGGTTTTGCCCACCGCGTAGTCAAAGCTCCCATGGGTATGGCCATGTAGCCAAAGCGCCGGTTGCCAGACGTTGATCCGGTCTTCGAGGTCTGAAACAAAACTCGCGTTAATCGGCGAGTTCTCAAACAGCGGGCTTATGCTCAACCGTGTCGGTGCGAAATGCGAAACCACCACCGTGGGCGTCGTTCTGTCGCGGGTGAAGCAGTCTTCCAGCCAGGCGACTGTCTGCAAAAAAACCAGTTGGGAAACTGCCGGGCTGAACAGGTCTGGAAAATCGGGCGAGATTTTTATGTGGGTGAAGTCCCGCATGAGCTTCGTCGCCAGATCGACGCCCTGTGCCCGATCCTCTGCAGAATCGAAAAGACGATAGTCAGACCACAGGGTGCAACCCAAAAAACGCACGCCGTTGTGGAGATACTCCGAGCGTTCCAATACGTGGATCTGTGTCCCTTGCGACAACCTGTTCAAGTGTTCGTAGGTAGAAATCAGGTCACTGCCATAAAACTCGTGATTCCCTGCCACGTACACGACCGGAAGAGGGCACGATTTGGCCCACTCAATGGCCGCAGCCGGACGAGCGATGTCTCCGGCGAGAACGACAATGTCGGCATCTACATCGGGAAAAGGTAACGCGTTGACGGACAAGTGGATGTCTGACAGCAAGGCGATGCGCATGGATCGACTCCTACCTGCTTTGAATGTCAGCCCATTCTACTGACAAGTTGATAACCTCCTGCCACACCTTCTTTTCGTTGCAGCCAGATGTGCTGGCGTTGCAGAACCGAAGTGTTACTACGTGGCCGGGGAGTGGGACTTTGTGCTGGTGCTGGTGCTGGTGCTGGTGCTGGCGGTTCGAGACGCTGGTATCCATGAGCAACGTCAAGGTGGGGTTGCAGGTTGATTGAAGAGTAGATCTGGAGGGGAGAGCAGCTCAATGACGGCAGCCACTAGATGATCTGCGCCCCTCGCGCCTTTAACAACTCCCGCAATACCGACCGATGGCAATGCGCTTCCTCTTCGCAATAACAGCCAATGGCCAGTGACGTCTGGTGGGACAACGCCGCCAACAAATCGAGCAATTGGCTGGGCGCCGGGTGGTTCATTTCGGTTTTGAACTTGCGCTTGAAGGCTTCCCACGCCTTGTCGTCCTCCGCCGCTTTGGCTTCTGCGACCAGCTCGGCGCTGGGAGACAGCAGCGGCTGCCACACGTCATAAAAATCCCGACTGGCAAACTCGGCTTTTGGCACGCCACGCGGCGGGCGACGCACCGTGCCCAGGCGCAGGCCTTCATTGGCAGCGCGCGGTGAGCCGAGGCGCACGATATGGATGGGCATGCTCTGCCTTCCTTTATTACCGCGAGTTTTCGAACCACTCCAGCGCCGTGCGCCAGATGCAGATCCCCAGGAAGTAAGCCGACATCAGCAGCCAAAGCCCCATCACCATCGGGTTGATCACCGGATGGTTGACCACCAGCGACAAGCTGCACAGCAGCCAGATGGCCGTCACGGCGATGTTGATCGGCATGAACTTGCGCACGCGGAACGGGTGGAGGAACTTCATCCGGGTCACGGTCAACAGCGCCAGGCCGATGATGGTGAGCAAAGTGATCCACGGCGACGGGGCGATGATGTACAGGCACAGGGCTACCACGTTCCACGCGGCGGGGAAGCCCTGGAAGTAGTTGTCTTTGCTCTTCATGTTGACGTTGCAGAAGCAAAACAGCGACGAGACCAGAATCAACGACACGGACAGCAGCAGCGTGTAGTCCGGCAAGGGGATGTAACGATAAATGAACAGCGCGGGGATAAACACGTACGTCAGGTAGTCGATGACCAGATCGAGGATCGAGCCATCGAAACTTGGCAGTACCGACTGGACATTGACCTTGCGTGCCAACGCGCCATCCAGCCCATCGACGATCAGGGCGACGCCCAGCCACAGCAGGCAGTTTGTGGCCTGGTTTTCCAGCAGGGCGAGGGTCGCGAGGAAGGCGGTGACCACGCCGGTGGCGGTAAAACCATGGGCGCCCCATGCTTTTAGCCTGGCGATGTGTAGGGTCGATATCACGGGGGCGTTCTCCAGAAAGTGAAGCAAGCCTGTTATCACCCCTTCAATGGGGGTGTCGGCAAACCTAGTCAGGTTGCATGTATCGACCGGGAATCCGGGGATAAGGTTCACCATCAGTAAATCTTAGCTGGGCCGCAAAAAAATACCCCGGATAAATCCGGGGGTATTAAATGAAACATCGGCGCAGGGCGATACGTTTTACTCAAGCGCAGTGATCAGCGGATGGATCGGCTGCAGACAGGCTCATTCACAGCGCCTTGCTCATGAACACCCGACTCGTGCCTGGCGGGTCGCAGGGTACTTCGCCGAAGCGCTGCCAGCCGTGTTTTTCATAGAACTGCGGGGCCTGAAAACTGAGGGTATAGAGCACCGCCGAGCGGCATCCGCGACGCCGGCCTTCTTCCTCGTACGCGTTGAGCAGTCGAGAACCGAGCCCTGAGCCGCGCAGTGACTCGGGCAAATAGAACAAATCGAGAAACAACAGACCGAGCGACGTACGCCCGGTAATACCGCCCAGCACCTGATGGGTATCCGGATTGCGGACCGTGACAGCCAGCGACTGGCGGTCGTTGAGGCCGGTCATCTGATCATTGAAGGCACTCAGCCCGGCGCTGAGTACGTGCTCGACTTCAGGTTCGATGACGTCGCTGACGACAATCAGATGGCGGTCCATGTGTTCGGTGATCCTGTGGGCTTTGGGTCTGCGAGGGTAGAACACTCGCAGCCGATGGTCATCAGGGTCAGCCAAACGGTGATGGCGCATTTGCCGGCGAAGACTATCGTTGCCTGACTGGATCACTCCAACCGATGAGGACATCGTCATGAACACCAGCGATCTGCTCGAACAATTACTCAGGGCCGGCCAAGGCTCAATGTCGCAACAGCGGGGCGGTGACGCGTCGGCCCAAGGTGGTCTCGGCGGTCTCGGTGGATTGCTCGGCGGCCTGTTGGGCAGTGGCGCCGGTTCAAGCGTCGGGGGCGGTGGCCTGGGTGGTTTGCTCGGTGGTCTGCTGGGCGGTGGCGCAACCATGGGCGGTTCGACCCAGACCCGCTCGGGTGGCGGCACGAACTACGCGGCGCTGGCTTCGCTCGGAATGATGGCATTCCAGGCCTATCAAGCCTGGCAACGCAGCCAGGCCTCGGCGCCGCAACAGGCACCGCGCACTGTCGACCTGTTGTCCGGCCCGGAAGTCGAGGACCACAGCCATGCGATCCTCCGTGCATTGATTGCGGCGGCGAAGGCCGATGGCCGGATTGATGACGCCGAGAAGCAGATGATCAGCAGCGAAATCGGCCGCCATACGGATGACCCAGAGCTCCAGCAATGGCTGGATGACGAAGTCGCGCGGCCGCTGGACGCCGCCGATGTGGCGCAGTCGGCCACGGATTCCGGCATGGCGGCGGAGATGTACCTGGCCAGTGTGATGCTGGTGGACGATCAGCAGGACGCCGAACGTAGCTATCTGGATGAACTGGCGGCGGCGCTGAATATCGATCCAGACCTGCAAGTGCATCTGGAGCAACAGGCCAAAGGTGGCGTGGCCTGAATGCAGCCCTGATAGGCCGGGTGTGACGCAGGCATTGTGAAAGGAACGCGGAGCGTCCCGAGAGGCATTCCCACGCAGAGCGTGGGAACGATCAACGAGAGCGCTGGCCCTTACAGGGGGGCAGGGGCTTTTGGCAGCAGAAACGTAACGCCGAAGCTCTCGGCGATTGCCAGTATCTGCGGTAAATCCTGCGGCACTTTGAGCTGATCCAGCGCGGCAAAGAACTGACCACCGCGCGGATCAGACACCACGCCGATCATCTTCGCCGTCGCACTGATGTTCTTGTAAGCATGAATAGTCCCACCGGGAATATGCACATACCCCCCGGGGAGAACAGTGGTGGCCTTGCCCGCAATCGTCACTTCCACCTGCCCGTCAATCACATAGAACGCTTCGTCCCAAGGATGAAAATGCGCGGGTGGCCCGCCGCCTTGCACGCCTTCCTGGATATGCATTTCAAAAGGTTTGCTCAGATCTCCACCTGCAAGAATGGTGATGGTCTCACCCACGACATTGACCGGGTCGGTTTTTTTTCCGGTCTCGATGACATGAATCGTTCGCATGATTGCTCTCCGAAGGATGAGTCCATACCCGCTGAGTATATTCACTTGATCTGGCGCCGGGGCCGCGCCACAAGCCCGTCTGTCCGGGCGATTTCAACGCCGATGGAATTTTCTTCCGGGGGTGTCGCTCTGCTGATGTAGAGACGTGCTGATTCAGCGGATAAGCCTGCACGCTACACTTAAAGGGCTTGCCGCCGACGAGCAAATGCAGGTCTTGATTCCGTGGTTGTCCGCCCATCGGCACGCCCACCCCGCTGGCCTGATGGCCACGCGACGGTTCATCGAACTCACATCCGTTTTCGATAGGGAGCCCTTAATGAATCAGGAAGAACACCTTGGCGCCGCCGATCTGGCGTTGTTGCAGCTGGGGCGCCGCTTGCAGGCCGACGGTTACCGTTTCATCACGCCAACGCCGCTGACCCATCAGCGGGTCAATGATCGCTCCTTCGGGCAAAGCGCCCGGACCCTGCGTGAAGTCTTCGGCTGGTCGCGGCCGTTTGAGCCCGGTCTGTTGTCGGTGGATGAGCAGCGGCAGTTGCAACAGGCAGGCGTCCTCGATGAATGCAATGGTCGACTGAAAAGTCATGTGCGCTGGTCAAGCCTCGATGACCTGTTGTTCGTGCATTCGGGTTACCCCACTGATGCCGCTGACGCGGTGTTTTTCGGCCCCGACACCTACCGTTTTGCTCAGCTGATTCACGCCCATCTGCAACAGAGCTTCGCGCCGATCAGGCGCGCCGTGGACATCGGTTGCGGCGCGGGCGTCGGGGCGATTGTGATTGCCCGCGCACGCCGAGAAGCGGAAGTCCTGGCGGTGGACATCAACCCGTTGGCGTTACGCATGACGGCGGTCAACGTCGCCCTCGCCGAGGTGGCTAACGTCAGCATCGAAGCCAGCGACGTGTTGCAGGACGTCGACGGCCAATTCGACCTGATCGTCGCCAATCCGCCCTACATGGCCGACCCGGCCGAGCGTGCTTACCGACATGGCGGCGGGGCGCTCGGCGCGCAATTGTCGTTGCGCATTGTCGAGCAAGCCCTGTATCGGTTGGCCCCCGGTGGTTCGCTGGTGCTGTACACCGGCGTGGCGATGATCGATGGCCTCGACCCGTTTCTGGATGCGGTGACGCCGCGTCTGGAATCGCCGATGTTTGGCTGGACCTACCACGAAATCGACCCCGACGTGTTCGGTGAAGAACTGTTGACCCCTGGCTATCAGCGGGTGGAACGCATTGCCGTCGTTGCCCTGATTGTCACGCGTATCGGCCCCGGCATCGGGGGCACCGTGAGCTCGTCAGCAGGTGCGCCATGACCAGAAGCCTGGACGATTACAATCGCATGCGCGATTTCTCGGCGACCTCTGAACCGGCTGCCGGTAAACGTTCGGGCAAAAAAACCGCGAAAGACCATGCCTTGCAGTTCTGCATCCAGAAGCACGACGCCTCGCGCCTGCATTACGACTTTCGCCTGGAACTCGATGGCGCGCTGAAAAGCTGGGCGGTGCCCAAAGGCCCGTCACTGGACCCCAAGGTCAAGCGCCTGGCGGTCCATGTCGAGGACCATCCGATGGATTACGCCACCTTCGAGGGCCGCATTCCCGAAGGGCATTATGGTGCCGGCGACGTGATCGTCTGGGACCGTGGGGTGTGGATTCCTCAGGACGATCCGGCCGAGGCGTACGCCAAGGGCAAGCTCAAATTCGAGCTAAAGGGCGAGAAGCTTGGCGGCCTGTGGAACCTGGTGCGCACGCACCTGCCAGGCAAGCAGGAGCAATGGTTTCTGATCAAGCATCAGGACGGCGCGGCCAAACCCGAAAGCGATTACGACGTGGTCGCCGCCGAGCCCGACAGCGTGCTCAGTGACCGGACCATCGTTGCCGAAAAGCCGAAGACCGCTGCCAAACCCAAAGCCGTCAAAAAAACCGCCGCCCCGGCGCGCGAGGAAAAATCGGCGCCATTGACGGGCGCCCGCAAAGCCAAATTGCCGGAGCTGCTCAAACCGGAACTGGCGACGCTGGTCGAAAAGGCCCCGGGCGGCGAGTGGAGCTATGAGATCAAGTTCGATGGCTATCGGATCATGGCCCGCATCGACCACGACGAGGTCAAACTGTTCACCCGCAACGGCCACGACTGGACCCACAAACTGCCCAGACAAGCCGAGGCGTTGGCGGCGCTGGGTCTCGAATCCGCCTGGCTCGACGGGGAAATGGTGGTCGCCGACGAGCAGGGCGTGCCGGACTTCCAGGCCTTGCAAAACGCCTTCGACTCGGGGCGCAGCGGCAACATCGTCTACTACCTGTTCGACATGCCTTACCTCAACGGTGTGGACCTGCGCGAGGTGCCGGTCGAGGAGCGAAGGGCCGCGCTGTCGACCGTACTCAACTCCAACAAAGATCCGCTGCTGCGCTTCTCCGATGCCTTTAGCGAAGAACCGGAAGCGCTGCTCAACAGCGCCTGCCAAATGCAGATGGAAGGGCTTATCGGCAAGCGTCTGGGCACGCCTTACGTGTCGCGGCGCAGCAGAGACTGGATCAAGCTCAAGTGCAAGCATCGGCAGGAATTTGTGGTTGTCGGTTTCACCGACCCGAAAGGCTCGCGCAATGCCTTCGGTGCGCTGCTGCTGGGACTGCATGACCGCGACAGCGGCGAGTTGCGTTACGCGGGCAAGGTCGGCACCGGGTTCAACGAGACGACGCTCAAGCGCATTTACGAGCAACTGAAACCGTTGCAGAGCAAAAAGAGTTCAGTGGTCAACCCGCCGAGCGGTTTTGACGCCAAGGGTGTGCACTGGCTCAAGCCCACGCTGCTGGCGGAGGTCGCTTTTGCCGAAATGACCAAAGAAGGTTCAGTCCGTCATGCGGTGTTCCATGGCCTGCGTGACGACAAACCTGCCGAAGACATTACCGAGGAGCGTCCGAAAGCCGTGAAGACTTCCGCCGCGAAAAAAACCACTGCCGGAAAAACTTCCACCCCTGACAAAAAGAAAGCCGCGCCCGCGCCCTCACAAATCGGCCTGGGCGAGGGCAAGGTGCGCATCACTCACCCGGACCGGGTGATCGACGCCAGCAGCGGCACCACCAAAGTGCAACTGGCGGAGTATTACGCCAGCGTTGCCGAATGGATTTTGCCCGAGCTCAAGGACCGGCCCGTGGCGCTGGTGCGCGCCCCGGACGGCATCGCCGGCGAACTGTTTTTCCAGAAGAACGCCGAGCGCCTGGCCATTCCGGGGATCACCACCCTGGACAAGGCACTCACCGGCCAACCGGTGATGATCATCAACAACGCTGAGGCCCTGATCGGCGCCGTGCAAATGAGTACCGTCGAGTTGCACACCTGGAACGCCACCTCGGACAACCTCGACAAACCCGATCGCTTCGTCCTCGACCTCGACCCGGACCCGGCGCTGCCCTGGAAAAGCATGGTCGAAGCCACCCAACTGACCCTCTCGGTACTCGACGAACTGGGGCTCAAGGCGTTTCTCAAGACCAGCGGCGGCAAGGGGATTCACCTGGTGGTGCCCCTGACTCGCAAGCTGGGTTGGGATGAGGTGAAAGACTTCAGCCACGCGATTGTCAGCCATATGGCCAAGTTGCTGCCGGAGCGTTTTTCCGCCGTGTCGGGGCCGAAGAACCGGGTCGGGCGGATCTTCATCGATTACCTGCGCAACGGCCTCGGTGCCACGACCATCTGCGCCTACGCCGTGCGCACCCGTGAAGGGCTGCCGGTGTCGGTACCGATCTTTCGCGAGGAGGTGGCCGAGCTCAAGGGCGGCAATCAGTGGAACATCCACACCCTGCATGAGCGCTTGGCCGAAGTCGGCGACGAGCCGTGGAAGGATTTGAAGAAAACCCGGCAGTCGATCACCGCCGAGATGCGGCGGCGGGTCGGGATGAAAAAATAGCCATGTACGCCCTTGCAGGAGCACGGCTTGCCGGCGATGGCGTTCTCAAGGGCGCCATCGCCGGCAAGCCGTGCTCCTGCAACAAGCTATTTGATAAATGCCTGTAGGTCACTGGTCAGCTTGTCGATCGCCACTTTGAAATCCTTGGTGGTGATCTTCTGGCTGGCATTTTCCAGTGTGGTGCCAAAGACTTTGCGCACGACTTTGGCCACGGTCTGGTTGTTGCTGGCGTCGATAAACTCGGCCTCGATGAACAGGGTAGTGTCCTGATCGCGGTGACCACTGGCAGCGGAAACACCCCCCACGACGGCGGCAACCGGCACCACTTCATACCACTTCATGCCTTCGTTTTCGGCAGTCACCCCGGTGATCGCCGCGCGCATGATCAAGGTTTTTGAACCCGCTGGCGCTGATTTTGCGCTCGATACCACCCGATATTTCTGACCCAGCACACCTTTGGCCTTACTGGTCATGTAGCTCTGCAACTCGTCCAGGGTTTGCTTGTTAACCCGCTCAGTGGGCTTGGGCGCCGGGTAAAGCTCCAGCTTATTGAACGCCACGGTGTTATAGGCATCTGGATTCCAGGACGGGCTCACCCAGCGCATGGCGGTTTCGCCACTGGTGGTGGTGACCTGCTGCAAGTTGTTGTAGTTGGACAGGAAGCCGGAATACTGCTCACGCTCGGTGACTTTCGAGGTGCAACCGCCGAGCAGCAGACTGGTCAGCGCAGCGCCAATAAACAGTTTTCGGGACAGATTCATAGTGGTGTTTGCTCCATGGGTTAAGTCATTTTTTTCGGTAGCAGGGCATCAGAAACGCCAGGTCATATTGCCGGTCACGGCTTGAATCCAGGCATTGTCGAACTGACCGGAAGTTCGAATACCCGACGTGGACCTGGTCTGGTCCACCGGCATATCGCCCAACCAAACCATGGCCCAGCTGACATTGATGTCGGTGACCTTGTTCAGAGCATAGGTGGCTCCGGCCGCAATGCGCCAGGATTCTCCCATTGGCACGGTAAAAATTCGGTTTGCGTCCGAAACGGCGCTGCTGTCATACGCTACACCGACGTTCCATAACAGTTGCGGCGTGGCTTGATACTGCGCGCCGAGTGCCAGTTGCCAGGTGTCTTTGAAATGGGCGTCGACCGTCGTCGATTGAGCGCCAAACGCGGTGGTATCGACTTGCACCGCGATGTCGCCAAACTCTGACCAGTCCTGCCAATTGACCGAGGCCAGCAGGGTCCATTGCGGGTCGAGTTGCTGGAACAGGCTCAGCGTTGCAGTTTGCGGCACGGTCATGTCGAGTTGGGTGTTCAGGCCGTCCAGACGATTCAGAGCGGGCCCGTCGCCTTTGACGTCCAGCCCATTCTCTAACTCCAGATCGACCTTGCTGGTGTAGGCCAGGCCGATGCGGGTGCCGGGTTGCGGGGCATAGATGCCCCCCACATTCGCGCCGAAGCCCCAATCCTGGTCCTTGTATTTGAATTGGCCGTCGCTGCGATCGTGGATTCAGATGATCGCTGACATTTCAACCAGGGCGAAGTCCTCAACCTGTGCCTGGATCGATTATAGGGAATGTGTTGTTCGAATCGCGGGGGGAGGGCATGAGGCGGCGAGCCGGGCTCGCCGCCCCAACGACTATTGCTTGCCGACAGCGGCCGCCAGCAGCGGCGCTATCTGTTCATCGGTCAGTGCCGCCTGGACTTCCATGGTCATGAGGTCGCTCCATTCCAGCACCCACTTCTGAATGGCTGCCGGATCACCGGCCTCTGCCACGCCAAAACCGGACGCACCACCGATGGCGTGCCAGCGTCCCAGCATTTTGACACCAGCGGGTGGAGCCCCCCCGGTCTTGAGGAAACGCTCGATCGCGCTGTTACGATTTGCCGAACTGATAGACCAACTGACTATGAATAACATCGGCCACCTCCTGCTACGGATTGGCACCTGTTGCTCTTCGCGCACACCTGGCGGGTGCCGGGACCACGGTCACGCTTGAGTGTCCAGCTTCATCCCTGACTGGCTTGAAACCACTGCTCCCATGAGAAGGCATAGCAGCGGCCAAGACTCTGCGTATGACCGCTGATCCTGTTTCGTTGCATGGCAACAAGTTTTGCAGGTGCTTGGAGGACGTCACGCATCGCGCAACAGGTCGTTGGCGTTGAGCAGCGCGTAGGCAATCTCCGGGCGCTTCTCCAGTGCGCGACGAATCGCGGCCGGGATCGACTGACGGGTTTTGCGGCATAGCCCCGGTTGTTCGCCAAGGTTGATACCGATACCGCGCATGGTGCGTACTTCGTTGAAACCGGGGGCGATGTCGACGCGGATGCCCAACTGCTCATACATCCGCTGTTGCAGACGTTCCAGATCACTCAGGCTCTGGAGGTTCTCCAGGCGTTCGATCAGGCGTTTTTCCTCTGAACGGGTCAGAAACAGGATGCGCACGTCCGCCCCCGGTGTTTCCAGCAGCGGGTCACGCCCGCAGTCGCAGGCGCCGGGCGGGCAGGGTTGGCGGATCGCAGGCGTGGTGGTCATGGGGTTCAATCATAGAGTGCTGCAATCCGGTTTGCCCATAGGGTTTTTGCCCTTCTGGCGAACGGGGCACGCTGGGTATAGGCTTCATCACGTTCCGACTGCTTGATTTCAGAGGAGACGCAGCATGCAGCGATTCACGGGGGGGTGCCTGTGCGGCAACGTCCGGATTGAGGCGTCGGGACTCCCGTATCGGGTCGGCCTTTGTCACTGTCTCGACTGCCGCAAGCATCATGGGGCGCTTTTTCATGCATCCGCGATATTCCCTCAAAGTGCGGTGACGATCGAAGGTGAAACACGCGACTACGCCGGACGGTTTTTCTGTCCCCGCTGCGGCTCGTCCGTTTTTGCCCGCACCGACGACGAAATCGAAGTGAACCTGGGATCCCTGGATGCCCCAGACCAACTGATGCCAACCTACGAAAGCTGGATCGTGCGTCGCGAGTCCTGGTTGCCGCCGTTTCCGCTCACGAGACGATACGAGCACGATCGTGACGCCACGGGTCGCTTTGAGGAATAGGTACCGATGCATGAACCGGGTCTGGAGCCTTGCATGAAAGTGGGCGTGATTTCCGATACCCATGGCTTGCTCCGCGCCGAAGCCCTTGCTGCACTGCAGGGTTGTGAACGGATTATTCATGCGGGCGACATCGGTAATCCCGAAATTCTCGATCAACTGGCGTCAATAGCCCCGCTGCACGTGGTCCGCGGCAACAATGACCTGGACGCCCCCTGGGCGGAAAATCTCGCCGACAGCCTATGTTTCGACCTGAACGGATGGCAGACCTTGCTGGTACACGACAGTGCCGATCTCCCAGCCGTACTTGATGCCGGCATCAAGCTGGTGATCACCGGCCATTCGCACAAGCCCCGCATAGAATGGCGCGGCGAGCAGCTCTACCTCAATCCCGGCAGCGCGGGACGCCGGCGCTTCAAGCTGCCGGTGACGCTGGCTCTGCTTGAGGTGTTTGAGAGCTCAATTGAGCCGCGCCTGGTCTCGTTACTGGAATGAGCTTTCCCTGGGGTGTTTTGGCTACACAAGCATTGGTGTCTCAAGCCTGAAGATATCGCTATCAAACGGGGCGCTCCACACTGGGTTTTCCAGCCGCTATATACTCGACAGCCCCTTTACCCCCCTCAAACAAGAGACACCATGGCAAACCACGACATCACCTTTCTTCCCGACCCCGATCCGCAATCCATCTCCTCCGATGTCGCCGGTTTCGGCGGCTTGCTGGTCTCCACTCAGATCCCCACCCGCGCCGATGGCAGTCTGGAATTGGGTGACATCGCCCTGCAAAGCGAATGCACCCTGCAGGCGCTCAAGGTTGCGCTGGAGCACGCCGGCAGTTCCATGGACCGGGTTCTGCACCTGACCATCTACCTTACCGACATGGCCGACCGCGCCGCCTTCAACGAGGTCTACCAGCGTTTCTTCGCCAAGCCCTGGCCGGTTCGGGCTGCCGTTGGCGTGGCCTCCCTGGCGGTTGAAGGCATGCGCGTGGAAGTCACCGCGATGGCGGCCAAGGGCTGAGTCCGCGAACTTATCCGGCGGTCCCGCTCAACGAGCGGGCGCCACCGGGCGGGTTGGCAAAGACTGCTTCAAGGATGGCTTTTATTGGCCGTCGACGAGGCGAGGCAGCCCCAAGGGATCGAACTCGCGCAATGACTCAGGCAATAGCGCATCAGGAAAACCCTGGTAGGACACCGGGCGCAAAAAGCGTTCAATCGACGTCATGCCCACCGAGGTGAAGCGGCTGTCCGACGTGGCCGGAAACGGTCCACCGTGGATGGTGGCGAAAGACACCTCCTGAGGATGCGCGAAGGCGTTGACCACTATTCGCCCGGTACGCCGCTCCAGGACCGGCAGCAAGCGATGAGCCAGTGGCATATCGTGCTCTTCAAGATGCATGGCGGCGCTGAGCTGGCCCTTGAGCGAGCGAACGACGGCGAGCAGTTCATCCTCATCCTCGACGTTCACCAGCAGTGCTGAAGGACCGAATACTTCTTGCGCAAGTACCGTTTCGGTCAGGAAACGTTGGCCGTCGACCTCATGCAACACCGACTGGCCATCAAAATCAGCGTTGGCTGGCGAGCCTTCGGCGACGCGATTTGCACCAACGCTCTCCATTGCCGCGAGGCCGCTCGAGTAGGACGCATGAATACCCGGCGTCAGCATGGTGCGCGCCGATGCTTCGGTGACGCGCTTGACCATGGCGGCGCGCAGCGCTTCATAGCCAGCCCCTTTAATGGCGAAGAGGAGGGCAGGCCTGAGGCAGGCTTGCCCCACATTGACCAGCATGCGCTCGATAAAGCCATCACCGATTTGCGCTCCACGTGCGGCCAGCGCATGGGGCAGGATGAACGTGGGGTTGACGCTGGTCATCTCGGTGAACACGGGAATGGGGTCGGGGCGTTGCTGCGCACGCCGGTACAGCGCCATGCCGCCATGCTCCGAGCCGGTGAACGTCACGGCCTTGATCAACGGATGATCGACCAGGGCTTCGCCAATCGTGTTGCCGCTGCCACGTACCATCGAGAAAACACCCTCGGGCAGTCCGTTCTCTTGCACCGCCTTGCGGATGGCACGTGCCTGAATTTCTGATGCGCCTGGATGGGCGTTATGCGCCTTCACGATGACGGTCGCGCCGGCTGCCAACGCCGAAGCGGTATCGCCACCTGCGACCGAATACGAAATGGGAAAATTGCTCGCACCGAAAATAGCCACCGGGCCGATCGCCATTTTCTGAAGTCGATGATCCATGCGTGGGCGGGGTTGACGATGTGGCTGTGCCGGATCGATGGCCAACTGGAGGAAGCGTCCTTTGCGTACGACCTCCGCGAATTGGCGAAACTGGGTGGCGGCTTTTGCCGCTTCGCCCTCAAGCTGAGCCTCAGGCAGGCCCGTTTCGAGCGCGGCCCGTGCGGCAAGCTCATGACGGACAGCGTCGAGATTGTCGGCAATGCTTTCCAGGAACGCCGCGCGCCGGGTAAGCGAGGTATGGCTGTAATGGTCGAATGCTTCGTCGGCGAGCGTCGCCGCCTGGTCGACTTCCGCCACGCCACCGAATGCGAAATCCGGCTCGATCAACTGGTTGGTTGCGGGGTTGAGCGCCTTCATCGTCCCTTCAGTGGCCGGGACTTCGTTTGCGCCGATAATGAGGTGTCCAGTCAATTTCATGTGTGTTACCCCTGCTGCGCCAGGGACGCGATCAGCTCGTCCGTCGCCACAATGGCGTGGGCGAACGTGGGACCGTTGAGTTCATGCGCGGCATGCATCATTTCCGGTTTGAAGGCAGCGGTCGCATCACGCACCAGTGTGACGTGGTAACCGAGTTCCACGGCGTAGCGCGCGGTTGCCTCGATGCAGGTATTCGCCAGCAGGCCAACGATGATCACGTGCGTGATGCCTTTCTGCTTGAGGCGAAAATCAAGGTCGGTATTGGCAAAGCCGCTCGAGCCCCAATGTTCCTGAACGACGATGTCGCCATCCTTTGGCGCGAAATCGGGGTGCCATTCGCCGCCCCATTCTCCGCGTGCGAAGTGATGCATGTGCATGACCTTGCACTGGGTAGGGCTTGGATGATCCCAGCCTTCGTAGTCGCCTTGCTCCCAACGGCGGTGCGGTACGATGACCACCGGAATATCCAGTGCACGCACGACGCGGTCGAGGGCGCGCAGATTGTCGAGCAGGCCGACTTGCTCGGCAATCGGCTCGATCAAGGGGTAGACCTTTCCGCCTTCCGACAGGAAATCATTGTAAGGATCGACCAGCAGGTACGCGGTTCTGTTAAGGGGATAAATGGCTTTGGGCATGGCGGTTTTCTCCAGGGATTTTGGATGACTCGCGCCGAGGGCTTGCCCAGGCACGCTTTAGATATGATAATCATAGCAACTGCAAAAGAGGCAAGTCCTTATGTCGGTAAACACAAGTGCTGCGCAAACCCTGTGCCCGATTGCGCGGGCTGAGGCGGTCGTGGGGGACCGCTGGACCGTACTGGTCCTGCGTGAGTTGTTCATGGGGAGCCATCGATTCGACGAGATCCAGGCGCAGACCGGAGGAACTCCGCAAATGATCGCCGCACGCCTGAAGAGTATGGAGGCTGACGGACTCGTCGCACGCCGTCCTTACAACGAGCGGCCGCCACGCTACGAATATCACCTCACCCCGAAAGGGCAGGCCTTCTATTCGGTCGTCCTTGCGCTACGAGCCTGGGGTGAAACCTGGTGCAAGTCGCCGGAGGAGGAGTTGGCGGTCGTTTATACCCACAAAACCTGTGGCCAACCCGCCGGGCTAGGGCCGCTTTGCGAACAGTGCGGCGAACTCTTGCGCCGTGAAGAGCTGATCAGCGAGCCGAGCGCCGCCTACATCGAAGAACGCAACGCACGGCGTGAGGCTTTCAAGGGGAATCGAATCCAGTCGTAAGGACGCGCGGTTCACCAACGCTCAACGCCTTGATCAGGTTGACTGCGAGCGGTGTTGCGCCAATCGAAGAGCGGCAGAACAGCCCATCGCCATTCTGCCAATCGCACACACAGTCACTAGCCTTGAAGCGCCGTCATCAGCACTTGCACCAACTGACTCCCTCGCGGTGTCGCCCAGCTGCCGGCGAGTTCTGCAATCAGCTGGTTGGTGGTGGTCAGCGTCACGCCGCCCTTATCCATCCGGCGCAGGGCGATGTCATCGGCCATGACGGTCGGTGAGCCACCTCCATCGGCCACCACCTGAACGTCATACCCGTCACGCACCAGACTCAGCGCCGGGTAGACCGTGCAGACGTCGTTGGTGACACCGGCAATGATGAGCTTTTTCCGGCCCGTCGCTTTGACGGCCGCGGCGAAGTGTTCATCGTCCATGGCGTTGACGATCCCCAGACGTTGGATGCGGGAAGCGAACTCGGCGGGCAGGATCTGTTCCAGTTCGCTCAGCAGAGGCCCCTGAGCGTGCTCCTCCATGCTGGAGGTCAGGACCACCGGAAGTTTCAGAATGCTCGCCGCCTTGGCCAGCATCAACGCGTTGCGTTTGAGCTCTTCGAACGGAATGGATTTCACCCACCCCATCGTCCCCACCTGGTGATCAATCAACAGCAGGGCGGCATTGTCGGCACTGAATTTTTCGTACGTCATGATGATTCTCCTGGCAGTAAAGTCGGGGCACTGACGCCCCAGGGTATGGGACTGTTTCGATCATTCAACGAGGTTGCAGCGTTCCGAACGCCCCGCGCTGGTAGCCATCAATGGCTTCGGCCAGCGCGGGCTGAGAGGCAAGCGCCAGCGGTCCTTGCCAATACACGGGTTGATTCAACGGGACGCCAGAAAACAGCACTGCTTTGGCGTTGCCCTGGGGGGCGCTCAACCTGACTGCGCGATCGTCACGCAGCGGGAGATTCACCGGCAGCGAGAGTTCGATGAGGTTGAAGGGGAGGCCGTCGACCCACACTTCGCCGTCAATCGGCATCACGAACGCCACGTGACCTTCGGGGATCGGGACGCTGACTTCAGCGCCGTCCTCGAGCGAGATGTCCAGCACGGTCACTTCGGTGGGTACCGACAAGGGCGACGACATCTGGGCGAAACGGCCCAGTGGTACGCGCACCTTGACCCCTGGCAACCGCACCACGGGCACATCCTGGGCTTCGAGGCTGAGTGCAAACGGAGCGTCCGCTTGGCGCTCCTGCGGCAAGTTGATGAAGATTTGCAGCATGTGCACGGTCTTGCCCGGCTCGGCCGGCACCTCCTCGTGCACCACCCCTTTACCCGCCGCCGTCCAGTGCAGCCCACCGGGTTGAATCAGGTTGCGGTTGCCCAGCGCGTCGCGGTTATCAATCCCGGTTTCGGAATCAAGAAACAGATAGGACACGGCCGAGAAACCGGCATGCGGGTGCGGTGGAAACGTCGGCCCGCTGATCCAGGCATGATCGACCGCGAGGAAGGGGTCGATAGGTTTGGCGAACTGATTTCCACGCAGACTGAAGGCCCGGAACTGACTGCCGTGATTCATGCGCTGCAAACGTGCGACGGTCGTCATGGCAATCTCCTCAGGCGCTCTGTGCCGGGCTCATGGCCGGGTAATCGATATACCCTTGCGCGCCCGGTGCGTAGAACGTGTCCTTGTCCGGAGTATTAAGCTCGGCGCCTGTACGAAAGCGTTCAGGCAGGTCGGGGTTGGCAAGGAAGGCGCTGCCAAACACGGCGGCATCGGCCCGGCCCTCGGCTATCAGGGTTTCGGCGGAGCGCTGATCGAGTCCGCCACCGATCAGGTAGCGGCCATCGAACAGTGGGCGCAGCAACGCGTGGTAGTCGACGCTGGCGCCAAACAGGGCAACGTGCAGATAAACCAGATTCAGCCCGTGCAGCTGTTCGACCAAATAGGTGTAGGTTTCTTGCGGGTTGGCATCGACGATGTCGTTGAAGTTCATCTCAGGCGAGATCTTGAGACCCACCCGGTCACCACCGATTTCCGTCGAGATGGCGGACAGCACGTCCAGTACAAAACGAACACGGTTTTCAACCGATCCACCGTACTCATCCGTGCGCTGATTGCTGCCCGTGGAGAGAAACTGTTCCGGCAGATACCCCGATGCGGCGTGCACCTCGACACCGTCGAAACCGGCTTCGATGGCCAGGCGCGCCGCTTGGCGGTAGCCCTCGATAACCGCGGCAATTTCAACCACGCTCAGCGCCTGTGGCGTGACAAAGTCCTGAAGGCCCGTGGCGGTCCAGGTTTGGCCGGCGGGTTTGATCGCGGAGGGCGCCTGTGGCTGGGCGCCATTGGGCAGCAGCGAAGGATGGGAAATGCGTCCGCAGTGCATCAACTGCATGAAGATCCGTCCGCCGCGAGCATGCACCGCCTCGGTGACGTGCTTCCAGGCGGCGACCTGCTCGGCGGTTTCAATGCCTGGGGTGCGGACATAGCCCTTGCCCATCGCAACGGGGAACACACCTTCACTGATGATCAGGCCGGCGCTGGCACGCTGTGCGTAGTAAGTCGCAACCAGTTCGCTGGGCACGCCGGCCTCATCGGAACGCGAACGTGTCATCGGGGCCATGACCATGCGGTTGGACAGGGTGTAGCGACTGATCTGGACTTGGGAAAAAAGAGAATTCATTGCGGTGCTCCTCAGTAATCGATGTGGCTATCATTGATCAATCCGAATCCGGGATAAACCGGGTAAAAATGAAATGACTATTCCACTGATGGAGCAATGACCTTGGAGTTTCTCAACGACATGGCGCTGTTCGTCGAGGTTGTGAAGGCGCGCAGTTTCCGCCGGGCGGCCGAAGCCTTGGGCATGCCGAACTCAACACTGTCGCGCCGGATCAGTGGCCTCGAGAAAGAAATCGGCCTAAGGCTTCTGCATCGCACAACCCGCAAGATCGAGCTGACCGAGGCGGGGCAGATTTACTTTGATCGCTGCAAACGGATCGTCGAGGAGGCCCGGCTCGCGCACGAGCAGTTGGGCGAAATGCTTGCTCGGCCCACCGGTGTATTGCGGGCTTCGCTACCGGTGGATTTCGCCAATATTTACCTGGCGCCGCTGATTGCGCAGTTTGCGCGGCTTTATCCCGGCATCAGCTTCGACTTTGATCTGACCCCGCGTCAGGTCGATCTGGTGAGTGAGCCGGTCGATGTGGTCATTCGCATGGGCGAGCCGGCCAATTCGAACCTGATCGCCCGCAAGCTCGCCAGTTTGCGCCGCGGTCTTTACGCCTCACCCCGTTATCTCGAACTGGCCGGTGACCCTGTTCATCCCACGGATCTGACGAACCACGAATGCCTGCGACTGCGTGGAACGCGGGCTGACCGCTGGATACTCTCCAGCGGTGATGAGGACGTAGAGGTTGAGGTGGGCGGGCGATTCGAACTCAACAGCGTGGGCATGATTCGACGCCTGGCGACGCTGGATCTGGGTATCGCATTACTGGGGGAAGGCATCGCTGCACAAGACGTTGCCAATGGCACACTACGCCAGGTCTTGCCGCAGTGGCACGCTTCGCCGATCTCGGTGTATGCCCTCACCGAGACGCGGTTGCTGCCGGCGAAAACCCAGCGCTTCATCGAGTTCCTGCGTGAGCAACTTCAAAATGCCTGACGTTGCCCCTGAACTTGTTGGTCAGCATGGTAGGACGAGCGCACCAGCGGACCGGAGGCAACGTTCTTGAAGCCCATCCGCGTACCTTCCTCGGCGAACCAGGCGAACACGTCCGGGTGCACGAAACGCTGGACCGGCAAGTGGCTGCGCGACGGTTGCAGGTATTGGCCGAGGGTGAGCATGTCGACATCGTGCTCACGCATGCGCTGCATGACTTCGATGACTTCCTCGTCGGTCTCGCCAAGGCCCAGCATCAGGCCGGATTTGGTCGGTACATGCGGGACCATTAGCTTGAATTTCTGCAGCAAATCCAGTGACCACTCGAAATCCGAACCCGGCCGCGCGGCTTTGTACAGGCGCGGGACGGTCTCCAGATTATGGTTGAACACATCGGGTGGTTCAGTGGCGGTGATCGCCAGGGCGAGGTCCATGCGGCCACGGTAATCCGGCACCAGGGTTTCCAGTTGCACGCCCGGCGACAGCGTGCGGATTTCGCGCAGGCAATCGACGAAATGCTGGGCGCCGCCGTCGCGCAAGTCGTCGCGGTCCACCGAGGTGATCACCACGTACTTGAGGCGCAGGTCGGCGATGGCCACGGCGAGGTTCATCGGCTCGTCGGCATCCAGCGGTTTCGGCCGGCCGTGGCCGACATCGCAGAACGGGCAACGGCGGGTGCAGATGTCACCCATGATCATGAAAGTCGCCGTGCCTCCGGAAAAACACTCGCCGAGGTTCGGGCAGGAAGCTTCTTCACAGACGCTGTGCAGCTTGTGTTTGCGCAGCAGCTGTTTGATCCGGTCGACCTCGGGGGAGATCGGTATGCGCACGCGAATCCAGTCGGGTTTGCGTGGGAACTCATCGGTCGGGATGATCTTCACCGGAATCCGCGCGACCTTTTCCGCACCGCGCAGTTTGACCCCGACTTCCATTTTTACCGGCACTTTGCCGGTCGATTCCACAAGTACGCTCATGTGTAGTGTTCTTCTGTTCGAGTGGGGGAGGCGAGATCGCATCGGAACCTGTGGGAGCGAGCCTGCTCGCGATAGCGGTTAAACATTCAACATTGATGTCGACTGTCACTCCCCAATCGCGAGCAGGCTCACTCCCACAGGGATAGTGTCGAGCAATCAGTCGCGGTAGACCGGGAAATCACTGCACATCGCGGCAGCCTGGCTGGCGACGTGGGCCTCGACATCGGCATCGCCGAGGTGATCGAGGATGTCGCAGATCCAGCCCGCCAGCTCGATGCTCTGGGTTTCCTTGAAACCACGGCTGGTGATCGCCGGCGTGCCGATGCGCAGGCCCGAGGTCACGAACGGCGATTGCGGATCGTTCGGTACGGCGTTCTTGTTCACGGTGATACCGGCACGACCGAGGGCGGCGTCGGCGTCTTTGCCGGTCAGGCCCTGACGAATCAGGCTGACCAGGAACAGATGGTTGTCGGTACCGCCCGACACCACGTCGTAGCCTCGATCAATAAAGACTTTTGCCATCGCCTGAGCGTTGCGGATCACTTGCGCCTGATAGGTCTTGAAGGCTGGCTCCAGCGCTTCTTTGAAGCACACAGCCTTGGCCGCGATCACGTGCATCAACGGGCCACCCTGACCGCCGGGGAACACCGCAGCGTTGAGTTTTTTCTCCAGTTCCGGATTGGCCTTGGCCAGGATCAGGCCGCCACGCGGACCGCGCAGGGTCTTGTGGGTCGTGGTAGTGACGACATCGGCAAAGGGAATCGGGTTCGGGTACAGACCGGTCGCTACCAGCCCGGCAACGTGGGCCATATCGACAAACAGATAAGCGCCGACCTTGTCGGCAATCGCCCGGAAACGTGGGAAGTCCAGGGTTTTCGAGTAAGCAGAGAAGCCGGCGATGATCATTTTCGGCTGGTGCTCGACGGCCAGGCGTTCGACTTCGTCGTAATCGATCAGCCCGGTCGCGGTGTCGATGCCGTACTGAACGGCGTTATACAACTTGCCGGAGAAACTGACTTTGGCGCCGTGGGTCAAGTGACCGCCGTGGGCCAGGCTCATGCCCAGCACGGTATCGCCAGCTTGCAGCAACGCCAGATAGACCGCTGCGTTGGCTTGGCTGCCGGAGTGCGGCTGGACGTTGGCGTAATCGGCGCCGAACAGCTGTTTGGCGCGGTCGATGGCCAATTGTTCGACCACATCGACGTGTTCGCAGCCGCCGTAATAGCGCTTGCCCGGATAGCCTTCGGCGTACTTGTTGGTCAGGCCGCTGCCTTGCGCTTCCATCACCCGTTGGCTGGTGTAGTTTTCCGAAGCGATCAGCTCGATGTGGTGTTCTTGGCGTGCGTCTTCGGCGTTCATCGCTGCCAGCAGTTCGTCGTCGTAGCCTTTGATCTGGTCGTGCTTGCTGAACATGGTGGAGTCCTCTTTTTGTTCTCTGGATTGGCTGACCTGTAGGAGCAAAGCTTGCTCGCGATGAACGATGACGCGGTTCATCAGATAGACCGTGTAACGGCTATCGCGAGCAAGCTTTGCTCCTACAGGGGGGTGTTGTTTTTAGGCGTCCTGGTAGTCGGCGATCGACGGGCAGGCGCAGATCAGGTTGCGATCGCCGAACACGTTGTCGACCCGACCTACGGGCGGCCAATATTTGGCGTCGATCAAGGTTCCGAGTGGGTAAACCGCCTGCTCACGGCTATACGGATGCGTCCACTCGCCGACGATTTCCGCCGCGGTGTGCGGGGCGTTTTTCAGCGGGTTGTCGTCCTTGTCCAGGGTGCCGTTTTCCACCGCGCGGATTTCTTCGC
>NZ_JACVBJ010000008.1:0-336602 GCF_014852295.1 Pseudomonas sp. PDM10
CAGTGAAACGATGCATCGCCGATGGTAGTGTGGGGTTTCCCCATGTGAGAGTAGGTCATCGTCAAGATTAAATTCCGAAACCCCTATCTGCGTATGCAGGTAGGGGTTTTGTTTTGTCCGCAGGAAAACTGACCTGTAGGGTTTCTATGCAATGGCGCGGGGCATGGCTATCATGCGGGCCTCATTGTGAGGCGAGACTTGCATGCTGACATTGTTAAAGCTTCTTAAAGATGGCCGATTCCATTCGGGTCAGGCCTTGGGCGTCGCCTTGGGTGTCAGTCGTAGTGCCGTTTGGAAGCAGCTTCAGCATTTAGAAGCTGAGCTGGGATTATCCATTCATAAGGTGCGGGGGCGCGGCTATCAACTGGCTGCGCCATTGACGCTGCTTGATCCTGTCGAGATAAGAGAGCAGGCGCCTTCTTGTGATTGGCCCATCCTGGTCTTCGATTCAATTGACTCCACTAATGCCGAGGCTTTGCGCGCCATAGAGCGGGGTCAAGCGGCGCCCTTTCTGGTGCTCGCGGAACGGCAAACCGCAGGTCGCGGGCGGCGTGGACGAAAGTGGGCGAGCCCATTCGCGGAAAACATCTATTACAGTCTCGTGCTGCGTATTGACGGTGGAATGCGTCAGCTGGAAGGCTTGAGTCTGGTTGTTGGGCTCGCCGTCATGCAGGCCTTGCGAGAGCTTGGTATTTCGGGGGTTGGATTGAAGTGGCCCAACGATGTTCTGGTGGGTCAGAAGAAGATTGCCGGGATATTGCTCGAGTTGGTGGGGGATCCTGCCGATGTGTGTCACGTTGTGCTGGGTGTGGGAATTAATGTGAACATGCAGATTACCGATGAGGTTGATCAGCAATGGACGTCCATGCGGCTAGAGTCGGGCAAGGTGTTTGATCGGAGTCACTTGGTCGGGGAGTTGGGTGCGATGCTCCAGGCATATCTGTGTCGTCATCAAGTCGACGGATTTTCAGCTATCCAGGCAGAGTGGGAGCAAAATCATCTCTGGCGGGGGCGAGCCGTGTCGTTGATCGCAGGCGTTAACCACATAGAAGGCGAAGTGCTGGGTATTGATAGTCAAGGTGCTCTACGCTTGAAGGTGGGTGGTGTGGAAAAAGTCTTTAGTGGTGGTGAGCTCAGTCTGAGGTTGCGTGATGATTCTTGAGCTCGACTGCGGAAACAGTTTTATCAAGTGGCGTGTGCTTGGCGCGGATGTTCGGCGGGTGGTCGGCGAGGGGGTCGTTGATTCGGACCTCGCGTTGTTGGAGAGTTTGAAAGCGCTCAAGGGGCTCGCTCTCAAGTTTTGTCGGTTGGTCAGTGTCAGGACTGCCGAAGAAACCAGTGCCCTGATTTCTCTGCTGACAGAAGCTTTTGGTGTGTCGGTGGTATGCGCGGCGCCGTCCCGGGAAATGTCCGGAGTTCGTAATGGCTATGAGGAGTTCGAGCGGTTAGGGCTCGACCGTTGGCTGGCGATGCTCGGGGGATTCCATCTGGCCTCAGGTGCTTGTCTTGTGCTTGATTTTGGTACGGCGGTTACTGCGGACTTCATCTCCAGGAATGGAGAGCATCTCGGAGGGTTTATATGTCCGGGTATGCCGCTGATGCGAAACCAATTGCGTACCCATACTCGTAGAATTCGTTATGGTGATCTAGCCGCCGAGCGCGCTCTGGAAAGTCTCGTTCCTGGTCGGACAACTGTCGAAGCGGTCGAGCGGGGGTGCTCGTTGATGCTGAGAGGCTTTGTCCTGACGCAGCTAGAGTTGGCGCGTAGCTATTGGGGGGATGATTTTGTTGTATTTCTCACTGGAGGAGATGCAGACCTGGTTTCCGGGATCGTGCCTGAGGCCAGGGTAGTTCCTGATCTGGTGTTTGTAGGTTTGGCGATGGCGTGCCCCTTGTCCTGAGGTTTTTATGCGTTGGTTGTTTCTGCTGCTGCTTGTTCTCAATGTGTTCTATTACATCTGGCACCAACAAGAGGCTCCTCTGCGTGCGAAGGATGTAACCCCTTTGAATTTGTATCGGGGGGCGCAGCAGGATATTCGCTTGTTGAGTGAGACGACTGACGCGGCTCGTGATAAAGGAAAGCCTGTCCAGGCAGACGATGGATGCCTCTATCTTGGCGGCTTTACTCGTCAGGAGGCAGCTCAGGCGGTTGAGCGGCGATTGAGTGGCATGGAAATCAAGTTCGAGTCCTTGCTGAGGGCTCCTCCAGGGTCTGATGGTTACTGGGTGCGTGTGGCACCAGAAAGCCGGCGTTGGCTAGATGACTCGCAGCTGAAAAACCTTTCTAGAGAATTCAATGAGTTAAAACATAAAATAATGCCGTGCGGAGGGGTTGCACCCGCCGATTAGTTTGCATAGAATGGCGCCCGCTTCGCAGTGAAGACCTTTAATGGTTAACGCCGTAAAGTGACGTCAACGCAGCTAACCTCAGGTTTTTAATGAGAAAATGCTTGACAGAAGGCTGGCATGATATAGAATGCCGGCTCGCTTAGGAGGGGTTCCCGAGCGGCCAAAGGGATCAGACTGTAAATCTGACGTCTACGACTTCGAAGGTTCGAATCCTTCCCCCTCCACCATTTTTAGCGAGAGCTGCAAGCTCCGCGGGTATAGTTTAGTGGTAGAACCTCAGCCTTCCAAGCTGATGATGCGGGTTCGATTCCCGCTACCCGCTCCAAGTTTGCAGATCCTGCATAGCGTTACGCTCTTGTAGCTCAGTTGGTAGAGCACACCCTTGGTAAGGGTGAGGTCAGCGGTTCAAATCCGCTCAAGAGCTCCATATAACAAGGCAGATATGAAAATATCTGCCTTTGTTTTAATGGCTTGTTTGACCTGCTCAATTCTTCTCCTAGGGGTGATTTTGATGGCTAAGGAAAAGTTCGAACGTAATAAGCCGCACGTCAACGTTGGTACCATTGGTCACGTCGATCACGGTAAAACTACTCTGACTGCTGCTTTGACCCGCGTCTGCTCCGAAGTTTTCGGTTCGGCAAAGGTTGACTTCGACAAGATCGATAGCGCCCCTGAAGAAAAAGCTCGTGGTATCACCATCAACACCGCTCACGTTGAGTACGATTCGGCCGTGCGTCACTACGCACACGTTGACTGTCCAGGTCACGCTGATTACGTAAAAAACATGATTACCGGTGCTGCTCAGATGGATGGCGCGATTCTGGTTTGCTCGGCCGCTGATGGTCCGATGCCGCAAACTCGTGAGCACATCCTTCTGTCCCGCCAGGTTGGCGTTCCGTACATTGTTGTCTTCCTGAACAAGGCTGACATGGTTGATGACGCGGAGTTGCTTGAGCTGGTTGAGATGGAGGTACGCGACCTGCTGAGTACTTACGATTTCCCGGGTGATGACACTCCAATCATCATTGGTTCGGCGCTGATGGCGCTGAATGGTCAAGACGACAACGAGATGGGTACTACTGCCGTCAAGAAGTTGGTCGAGACTCTGGATAGCTACATTCCGCAGCCTGAGCGAGCTATTGATAAGCCGTTCCTGATGCCGATCGAGGATGTTTTCTCGATCTCCGGTCGCGGTACTGTTGTGACTGGTCGTGTTGAGCGTGGCATTGTCCGCATTCAGGAAGAAGTTGAGATTGTTGGTCTTCGTGACACTGTCAAAACTACTTGCACTGGTGTTGAGATGTTTCGCAAGCTGCTCGACGAAGGTCGTGCTGGCGAGAACTGCGGCGTATTGCTGCGTGGTACTAAGCGTGATGATGTTGAGCGTGGCCAGGTTCTGGTCAAGCCGGGCACTGTCAAGCCTCATACCAAGTTCACTGCAGAGGTTTACGTTCTGAGCAAGGAAGAAGGCGGTCGTCATACTCCGTTCTTCAAGGGTTACCGTCCACAGTTCTACTTCCGTACCACGGACGTGACCGGTAACTGCGAATTGCCAGAAGGCGTTGAAATGGTGATGCCGGGTGACAACGTTCAGATGACTGTCACTCTGATCAAAACCATCGCAATGGAAGATGGTCTGCGTTTCGCCATTCGTGAGGGCGGTCGTACCGTCGGCGCTGGTGTCGTTGCTAAGGTTATCGAGTAAATTGTTGTAATGTCTTTTTCGGGCCGGCATAATGGTCGGCCTGATTTTGTTTTAGGTCAGTAGCTCAATTGGCAGAGCGACGGTCTCCAAAACCGTAGGTTGGGGGTTCGATTCCCTCCTGACCTGCCAGATTCACTTGGTGTATCTGGCTTTCTTTTCACAGGATCTTCATAGATGACTCCTAAAGCTGAAGCTCAAGGCTCTCGCTTCGATCTGCTCAAGTGGCTAGTAGTAGTTGCTTTGGTGGTTGTTGGCGTTGTTGGCAATCAGTATTACTCTGCTTCGCCGATCCTGTACCGCGTACTTGCTTTGCTCGCCATTGCTGCTGTAGCTGCCTTTGTAGGCCTGCAGACAGTCAAGGGCAAGTCTTTCTTTGTACTGGTTAAGGAAGCTCGCACCGAGATTCGTAAAGTCGTATGGCCAACTCGCCAAGAAACCACGCAGACCACGTTGATCGTTGTGGCTGTTGTTCTGGTTATGGCGTTGCTGTTGTGGGGGCTTGATTCCCTGCTCGGCTGGCTTGTTTCCTTGATTGTCGGCTAAGGGTGTCCCGTGGCTAAGCGTTGGTACGTTGTGCATGCTTACTCCGGTTACGAGAAGCATGTCATGCGCTCGTTGGTAGAGCGCGTAAAGCTGGCTGGCATGGAAGATGGCTTTGGCGAAATTCTGGTTCCCACTGAAGAAGTGGTTGAAATGCGTAATGGCCAGAAACGCAAAAGCGAGCGCAAGTTCTTCCCAGGTTATGTGCTGGTTCAGATGGACATGAATGAGGGTACTTGGCACTTGGTCAAGGATACTCCTCGGGTGATGGGTTTTATTGGCGGTACTGCTGATAAGCCTGCACCTATCACAGATAAAGAGGCGGAAGCGATTCTGCGTCGTGTTGCTGATGGTAGCGACAAGCCGAAGCCGAAGACGTTGTTCGAGCCAGGTGAATCGGTACGTGTCAATGACGGTCCGTTTGCCGACTTTACTGGCACGGTCGAAGAAGTTAACTACGAGAAGAGCCGGATCCAAGTGGCAGTGCTCATTTTCGGTCGCTCTACTCCGGTAGAGCTAGAGTTCAGCCAGGTCGAAAAAGTCTAGCTGAGCAAGCATCCCAACCCCGCAGCCCTAGGCTGTGGGGTTTTGTCGTCACTGGGATAAACGCGCAAGTAACCGGGGAGCCTTTCGAGGCGTTCGAACCCGTAATTGGAGTGCCTCATGGCCAAGAAGATTACCGCTTACATCAAGCTGCAAGTGAAGGCCGCTCAGGCTAACCCAAGCCCACCTGTTGGTCCTGCTCTGGGTCAGCACGGCGTGAACATCATGGAATTCTGCAAGGCTTTCAACGCCCGTACTCAGGGTATTGAACCAGGTCTGCCGACTCCAGTGATCATCACTGTCTACAGCGACCGTAGCTTCACTTTCGAAACCAAATCCACACCTGCTTCGGTTCTGCTGAAGAAAGCTGCTGGTCTGACTAGCGGTTCCGCTCGTCCGAACACCGTTAAGGTTGGCACCGTTACCCGTGCTCAGCTGGAAGAAATCGCGAAAACCAAAAACGCGGATCTGACTGCAGCTGATATGGACGCGGCCGTGCGTACTATCGCCGGTTCTGCTCGTAGCATGGGCCTTAACGTGGAGGGTGTGTAATGGCTAAGTTGACCAAGCGTCAAAAGGCTATCGCCGGCAAAATCGAAGCAGGCAAGTCCTACAACTTTGTAGACGCTGCTGCTCTGCTGGCTGAGCTGTCGACTGTCAAGTTCAGCGAGTCGTTTGACGTTGCTGTAAACTTGGGTGTTGATCCGCGTAAATCCGACCAGGTCGTTCGTAGCGCTACTGTGCTGCCACACGGCACTGGCAAGACCGTTCGCGTTGCAGTGTTCACCCAGGGTCCAGCTGCTGAGGCCGCTTTGGCTGCCGGCGCTGACCGTGTAGGTATGGACGATCTGGCTGCCGAAATGAAAGGCGGCGACCTGAACTATGACGTAGTTATCGCATCCCCGGATGCAATGCGCGTTGTTGGTCAGTTGGGTCAGATCCTGGGCCCGCGCGGCCTGATGCCTAACCCTAAAGTCGGCACTGTAACGCCAGACGTAGCTACCGCGGTTAAAAACGCCAAGGCTGGTCAGGTTCGTTATCGCACCGACAAAAACGGCATCATCCACACCTCCGTTGGCAAAGTCGGCTTCGATGCCGTCAAGCTGAAGGAAAACGTTGAAGCCCTGATCGCTGATCTGAAGCGTATCAAGCCAGCTTCCTCGAAAGGTATTTACGTCAAGCGCGTTACCCTGAGCACCACCATGGGTCCAGGCCTGGTCATCGACCAAGGTTCGCTCGACGCGTAAGACACAGGTTGGCGCAAGCGATTGCGCCAATTGAAAGATTGGGGTCCCTGCCTGGCGGGGGCTATCCAAGACCGTAGGCGACGCAAGTCTTAAACCTCAAGCCTACGCAGATGGTGCTCCCGGTTCCTTACCGAATCAGACACCAAAACGACATCTGGCCTCGGTTGGATGAAACGGTAACAAGCAGGAGTTTTTCCCGTGGCAATTAAACTTGAAGACAAGAAGGCCATCGTCGCTGAAGTCAACAAGGCTGCCCAAGTTGCTCTGTCCGCTGTCGTGGCTGATGCCCGTGGCGTAACAGTAGGCGCTATGACCGGACTCCGTAAAGAGGCTCGTGAAGCTGGCGTTTACGTACGTGTTGTACGTAACACTCTGCTCAAGCGCGCCGTTGCTGGCACTCAATATGACGTGCTCAACGACGTGTTCACTGGCCCGACCTTGATTGCATTCTCCAAAGATCATCCGGGCGCTGCTGCTCGTATCTTCAAAGAGTTCGCAAAAGGTCAGGATAAGTTCGAGATCAAGGCAGCTGCGTTCGAGGGCAAGTTCCTCGCAGCTAATCAGATCGACGTACTGGCAAGCCTGCCGACCCGTGACGAAGCAATTTCTCAGCTGATGAGCGTGATTCAAGGCGCAACCAGCAAATTGGCTCGTACTCTGGCGGCTCTTCGCGACCAGAAAGAAGCTGCCGCAGCCTAAGGCTGAGCGACTCCTTTCAGCGTTTATTGTTTATTTCGATGGCCGCGTAGGCTGTCACCCCAATACAGGAATTTATAGTCATGTCTCTGACTAACGACCAAATCATCGAAGCAATCGGCGAAAAATCCGTTCTGGAAATCGTTGAGCTGATCAAGGCCATGGAAGAGAAGTTCGGCGTTTCCGCTGCCGCTGCTTCCGCTGGTCCAGCTGCTGTCGCTGCCGTTGTTGAAGAACAAACTGAATTCAACGTCATGCTGCTGGAAGCTGGCGAGAAGAAAGTTAACGTGATCAAGGCAGTACGTGAACTGACCGGTCTGGGCCTGAAAGAAGCCAAGGCTGTAGTTGACGGCGCTCCTGGCGTTGTTCTGGAAGCTGTTTCGAAAGACGCAGCTGACAAAGCAAAAGCCACTCTGGAAGAAGCAGGCGCTAAAGTCGAGCTGAAGTAAGCATCGACTTTGCGTCTCCAGCCCGAGCGTTAAGCGAAAGGCTGATGGCTGGTGGCTCTTGCCACCGGCCTTTTTCCGTTATTGGCAGCCGACTGGGTCGGTGCTGATAACGAGCTGTAACCACCCGATGCGGTGGCGCAAACCATGGGGTTTGCACGATTTTCTGGCTGCTCCCGTCGGGAGGGGCCAAACAAGCAGGTGACCAAGCTGGGGAACGCTGATGGCTTACTCATATACTGAGAAAAAACGTATCCGCAAGGACTTTAGCAAGTTGCCGGACGTCATGGATGTGCCGTACCTCCTGGCCATCCAGCTGGATTCGTATCGTGAATTCTTGCAAGCGGGAGCGACTAAAGATCAGTTCCGCGACGTGGGCCTGCATGCGGCCTTCAAATCCGTTTTCCCGATCATCAGCTACTCCGGCAATGCTGCGCTGGAGTACGTCGGTTATCGCCTGGGCGAACCGGCATTTGATGTCAAAGAATGCGTATTGCGCGGTGTAACTTACGCCGTACCTTTGCGGGTAAAAGTGCGCCTGATCATTTTCGACAAAGAATCGTCGAACAAAGCGATCAAGGACATCAAAGAGCAAGAAGTCTACATGGGTGAAATCCCCCTGATGACTGAGAACGGTACCTTTGTAATCAACGGTACCGAGCGTGTAATCGTTTCCCAGCTGCACCGTTCCCCGGGCGTGTTCTTCGACCACGACCGTGGCAAGACGCACAGCTCCGGCAAACTGTTGTACTCGGCGCGTATCATTCCTTACCGCGGTTCGTGGTTGGACTTCGAGTTCGACCCGAAAGACTGCGTATTCGTGCGTATCGACCGTCGTCGCAAGCTGCCTGCATCGGTACTGCTGCGCGCGCTCGGCTATACCACTGAAGAAGTGCTCGACGCGTTCTACACCACCAACGTCTTCCACGTGCAAGGTGAAAACCTCAGCCTGGAACTGGTGCCGCACCGCCTGCGTGGTGAAATTGCTGTCCTGGATATCCTGGATGACAAAGGCAAGGTTATTGTCGAGCAAGGTCGTCGTATCACTGCTCGCCACATCAACCAGCTGGAAAAAGCCGGGATCAAAGAGCTGCAAGTGCCTCTGGACTACGTCCTGGGTCGCACTACCGCCAAGGTCATCGTGCATCCGGCAACCGGCGAAATCCTGGCAGAGTGCAACACTGAGCTGAACACCGAGATCCTGGCAAAAATCGCCAAGTCCCAGGTTGTTCGCATCGAAACTCTGTACACCAACGATATCGACTGCGGTCCGTTCGTTTCCGACACGCTGAAGATCGACTCCACCAGCAACCAATTGGAAGCGCTGGTCGAGATCTATCGCATGATGCGTCCAGGCGAGCCGCCAACCAAAGACGCTGCCGAAACTCTGTTCAACAACCTGTTCTTCAGTCCTGAGCGCTATGACCTGTCTGCGGTCGGCCGGATGAAGTTCAACCGTCGTATCGGTCGTACCGAGATCGAAGGTTCGGGCGTGTTGTGCAAAGAAGACATCGTTGCTGTGCTGAAGACTCTGGTCGACATCCGTAACGGTAAAGGCATCGTCGATGACATCGACCACCTGGGTAACCGTCGTGTTCGCTGCGTAGGCGAAATGGCCGAGAACCAGTTCCGCGTTGGCCTGGTACGTGTTGAGCGTGCGGTCAAAGAGCGTCTGTCGATGGCTGAAAGCGAAGGCCTGATGCCGCAAGACCTGATCAACGCCAAGCCAGTGGCTGCGGCGGTGAAAGAGTTCTTCGGTTCCAGCCAGCTTTCCCAGTTCATGGACCAGAACAACCCGCTGTCCGAGATCACCCACAAGCGTCGTGTTTCTGCACTCGGCCCTGGCGGTTTGACTCGTGAACGTGCTGGCTTTGAAGTTCGTGACGTACACCCGACTCACTACGGTCGTGTATGCCCGATTGAAACGCCGGAAGGTCCGAACATCGGTCTGATCAACTCCCTGGCCGCTTATGCGCGCACCAACCAGTACGGCTTCCTCGAAAGCCCATACCGTGTGGTGAAAGACGCTCTGGTCACCGACGAGATCGTGTTCCTGTCCGCCATCGAAGAAGCTGATCACGTGATCGCTCAGGCTTCGGCCACGATGAACGACAAGAAGATGCTGATCGACGAGCTGGTAGCTGTTCGTCACTTGAACGAGTTCACCGTCAAGGCGCCGGAAGACGTCACCTTGATGGACGTTTCTCCGAAGCAGGTAGTTTCGGTTGCAGCGTCGCTGATCCCGTTCCTCGAGCACGATGACGCCAACCGTGCGTTGATGGGTTCGAACATGCAGCGTCAAGCTGTACCAACTCTGCGCGCTGACAAGCCGCTGGTCGGTACTGGCATGGAGCGTAACGTAGCTCGTGACTCCGGCGTTTGCGTCGTGGCTCGTCGTGGTGGCGTTATCGATTCCGTCGACGCCAGCCGTATCGTGGTTCGTGTTGCTGATGATGAAGTTGAAACCGGTGAAGCTGGTGTCGACATCTACAACCTGACCAAATACACCCGCTCCAACCAGAACACCTGCATCAACCAGCGTCCGCTGGTGCGTAAAGGTGATCGGGTTCAGCGTAGCGACATCATGGCTGACGGCCCGTCCACCGACATGGGTGAACTGGCGCTGGGTCAGAACATGCGCATCGCGTTCATGGCCTGGAACGGTTACAACTTCGAAGACTCCATCTGCCTGTCGGAACGAGTTGTTCAAGAAGACCGCTTTACCACGATCCACATTCAGGAACTGACCTGTGTGGCACGTGACACCAAGCTTGGGCCAGAGGAAATCACTGCAGACATCCCGAACGTGGGTGAAGCTGCACTGAACAAGCTGGACGAAGCCGGTATCGTTTACGTAGGTGCTGAAGTTGGCGCAGGCGACATCCTGGTTGGTAAGGTCACTCCGAAAGGCGAGACCCAACTGACTCCGGAAGAAAAACTGCTGCGTGCCATCTTCGGTGAAAAAGCCAGCGACGTTAAAGACACCTCCCTGCGTGTGCCTACCGGCACCAAGGGTACCGTCATCGACGTACAGGTCTTCACCCGCGACGGCGTTGAGCGTGATGCTCGCGCACTGTCGATCGAGAAGACTCAGCTCGACGAGATCCGCAAGGACCTGAACGAAGAGTTCCGTATCGTCGAAGGCGCAACTTTCGAACGTCTGCGTTCCGCTCTGGTCGGCCACAAAGCCGAAGGCGGCGCCGGTCTGAAGAAAGGTCAGGAAATCACCGACGAAGTTCTCGACGGTCTTGAGCATGGTCAGTGGTTCAAACTGCGCATGGCTGAAGATGCTCTGAACGAGCAGCTCGAGAAGGCTCAGGCCTACATCGTTGATCGCCGCCGTCTGCTGGACGACAAGTTCGAAGACAAGAAGCGCAAACTGCAGCAGGGCGATGACCTGGCTCCAGGCGTGCTGAAAATCGTCAAGGTTTACCTGGCAATCCGTCGCCGCATCCAACCGGGCGACAAGATGGCCGGTCGTCACGGTAACAAAGGTGTGGTCTCCGTGATCATGCCGGTTGAAGATATGCCGCACGATGCCAATGGCACCCCGGTCGACGTCGTCCTCAACCCGTTGGGCGTACCTTCGCGTATGAACGTTGGTCAGATCCTTGAAACCCACCTGGGCCTCGCGGCCAAAGGTCTGGGCGAGAAGATCAACCGGATGATCGAAGAACAGCGCAAAGTCGCTGAGCTTCGTAAATTCCTCGACGAGATCTACAACCAGATCGGCGGTCGTAACGAAGATCTGGATAGCTTCTCCGACCAGGAAATCCTGGATCTGGCGAAGAACCTGCGTGGCGGCGTTCCAATGGCCACTCCAGTGTTCGACGGCGCCAAGGAAAGCGAAATCAAGGCCATGCTGAAACTGGCAGACCTGCCAGAAAGCGGCCAGATGCAGCTGACCGACGGCCGTACCGGCAACAAGTTCGAGCGCCCGGTTACTGTTGGCTACATGTACATGCTGAAGCTGAACCACTTGGTAGACGACAAGATGCACGCTCGTTCTACCGGTTCGTACAGCCTGGTTACCCAGCAGCCGCTGGGTGGTAAGGCGCAGTTCGGTGGTCAGCGTTTCGGGGAGATGGAGGTCTGGGCACTGGAAGCATACGGTGCTGCTTACACTCTGCAAGAAATGCTCACAGTGAAGTCGGACGATGTGAACGGCCGTACCAAGATGTACAAAAACATCGTGGATGGCGATCACCGTATGGAGCCGGGCATGCCCGAGTCCTTCAACGTGTTGATCAAGGAAATTCGTTCCCTCGGCATCGATATCGATCTGGAAACCGAATAACACGTGACGCGAATCGAGAGCGGGGCAGGATTGCCCGCTCTCTGCTCCGCCAGGAGGAAAGGCCTTGAAAGACCTACTGAATTTGCTGAAAAACCAGGGTCAAGTCGAAGAGTTCGACGCCATCCGTATTGGATTGGCATCGCCTGAGATGATCCGTTCGTGGTCGTTCGGTGAAGTTAAAAAGCCGGAAACCATCAACTACCGTACGTTCAAACCTGAGCGTGACGGCCTGTTCTGCGCCAAGATCTTTGGCCCGGTAAAGGATTACGAGTGCCTGTGCGGTAAGTACAAGCGCTTGAAGCACCGCGGTGTGATCTGCGAGAAGTGCGGCGTTGAAGTCGCGCTGGCCAAAGTTCGTCGTGAGCGCATGGCGCACATCGAACTGGCTTCCCCGGTTGCCCACATCTGGTTCCTGAAGTCGCTGCCGTCGCGTATCGGCTTGCTGATGGACATGACCTTGCGTGATATCGAACGCGTTCTCTACTTCGAG
Organism: Pseudomonas sp. PDM10; assembly: GCF_014852295.1. NCBI lineage: Bacteria > Pseudomonadati > Pseudomonadota > Gammaproteobacteria > Pseudomonadales > Pseudomonadaceae > Pseudomonas > Pseudomonas sp. PDM10. The sequence continues at coordinate 12,314 of NZ_JACVBJ010000008.1, forward strand.
AGCTATGTCGTTATCGATCCAGGCATGACCACCCTTGAAAAAGGTCAGCTGCTCAACGATGAGCAGTACTTCGAAGCGCTGGAAGAGTTCGGCGACGATTTCGATGCCCGCATGGGTGCCGAAGCTGTCCGTGAACTGCTGCACGCTATCGATCTGGAACACGAGATTGGCCGTCTGCGTGAAGAAATTCCGCAAACCAACTCCGAAACCAAAATCAAGAAGCTGTCCAAGCGTCTGAAGTTGATGGAAGCCTTCCAGGGTTCCGGCAACCTTCCAGAATGGATGGTGCTGACCGTTCTGCCGGTTCTGCCGCCAGATCTGCGTCCACTGGTCCCGCTGGATGGCGGTCGCTTCGCGACTTCCGACCTCAACGATCTGTATCGTCGAGTGATCAACCGTAACAACCGCTTGAAGCGCCTGCTTGATCTGTCCGCTCCGGACATCATCGTGCGCAACGAAAAGCGTATGTTGCAGGAAGCTGTCGATGCACTGCTCGATAACGGTCGTCGTGGCCGCGCTATCACTGGTTCCAACAAGCGTCCTCTGAAATCCCTGGCTGACATGATCAAGGGTAAGCAGGGTCGTTTCCGTCAGAACTTGCTCGGTAAGCGTGTTGACTACTCCGGTCGTTCGGTAATTACCGTAGGTCCGACCCTGCGTCTGCACCAGTGCGGTCTGCCGAAGAAAATGGCTCTCGAGCTGTTCAAGCCGTTCATTTTCGGCAAGCTGGAAATGCGTGGTCTCGCTACCACCATCAAAGCTGCCAAGAAGATGGTTGAGCGCGAGCTGCCAGAAGTTTGGGACGTTCTCGCTGAAGTGATCCGTGAACACCCGGTTCTCCTCAACCGTGCACCGACCCTTCACCGTCTGGGTATCCAGGCGTTTGAACCGGTACTGATCGAAGGTAAGGCTATCCAGCTGCACCCTCTGGTCTGTGCTGCGTACAACGCCGACTTCGACGGCGACCAAATGGCCGTGCACGTACCGCTGACACTGGAAGCCCAGTTGGAAGCGCGTGCGTTGATGATGTCGACCAACAACATTCTGTCGCCAGCCAACGGTGAGCCAATCATCGTTCCGTCGCAGGACGTTGTATTGGGTCTGTACTACATGACTCGTGAAGCGATCAACGCCAAGGGCGAAGGTCGTGTGTTTGCGGATCTGCAAGAAGTTGACCGTGTGTTCCGTGCCGGCGAAGCCGCACTGCACGCTAAAGTCAAAGTGCGGATCAACGAAACCGTCAACGATCGTGATGGTGGCAGCGTCAAGAACACCCGTATCGTCGACACCACTGTCGGCCGTGCGCTGTTGTTCCAGGTTGTTCCGCCTGGCCTGTCGTACGACGTCGTCAACCAGCCGATGAAGAAAAAGGCGATCTCCAAGCTGATCAACCAGTGCTACCGTGTGGTTGGTTTGAAAGAGACCGTGATCTTCGCTGACCAGTTGATGTACACCGGTTTTGCCTATTCGACCATTTCCGGCGTTTCCATCGGTGTTAACGACTTCGTTATCCCGGATGAAAAAGCCCGCATCATCAATGCTGCTACTGATGAAGTGAAAGAGATCGAAAGTCAGTACGCCTCCGGCCTGGTAACCCAGGGCGAGAAGTACAACAAAGTGATCGACCTTTGGTCCAAGGCGAACGACGAAGTTTCCAAGGCAATGATGGCCAACCTCTCGAAAGAGAAAGTCATCGACCGCCACGGCGTCGAAGTCGACCAAGAGTCTTTCAACTCGATGTACATGATGGCCGATTCGGGCGCACGGGGTTCTGCTGCGCAGATCCGTCAGCTCGCCGGTATGCGTGGCCTGATGGCCAAGCCGGACGGTTCCATCATCGAAACGCCGATTACTGCGAACTTCCGTGAAGGTTTGAGCGTACTTCAGTACTTCATCTCCACTCACGGTGCTCGTAAAGGTTTGGCGGATACCGCGTTGAAAACTGCGAACTCCGGTTACCTGACTCGTCGTCTGGTAGACGTGGCGCAGGATCTGGTAGTAACCGAGATCGATTGCGGCACCGAACATGGCCTGGTAATGACTCCGCACATTGAAGGCGGTGACGTTGTGGAGCCGCTGGGTGAGCGCGTATTGGGTCGTGTTATTGCCCGTGACGTGTTCAAGCCAGGTACCGAAGAAATCATCGTTCCTGCCGGCACGCTGGTAGACGAGAAGTGGGTCGAGTTCATCGAGCTGAACAGCATCGACGAAGTGATCGTGCGTTCGCCGATCAGCTGCGAAACCCGCTACGGCATTTGCGCCAAGTGCTACGGCCGTGACTTGGCTCGTGGTCACCAGGTGAACATCGGTGAAGCGGTCGGCGTTATCGCTGCCCAGTCCATCGGTGAGCCGGGTACCCAGCTGACCATGCGTACGTTCCACATCGGTGGTGCGGCAAGCCGGACCTCCGCAGCCGACAGCGTTCAGGTGAAGAATGGCGGTACCGTCCGTCTGCATAACCTGAAGCACGTTGAGCGAGTGGATGGTTGCCTGGTTGCTGTGTCCCGTTCCGGTGAGCTGGCAATCGCTGATGACTTCGGTCGTGAGCGCGAGCGTTACAAGCTGCCGTACGGTGCTGTGATTTCGGTTAAAGAAGGTGACAAGGTCGACGCTGGCGCAATCGTGGCCAAGTGGGATCCGCACACTCACCCAATCGTTACCGAAATGAAAGGTACCGTGACCTACGTGGGCATGGAAGAAGGCATCACGATCAAGCGTCAGACTGACGAATTGACCGGTATGACCAACATTGAAGTACTCGACGCCAAAGACCGTCCAGCTGCCGGTAAAGATATTCGTCCTGCAGTGAAGATGGTTGATGACAACGGCAAGGATCTCTTGCTGCCGGGTACTGACGTAATTGCTCAGTACTTCCTGCCTGCTAACGCCCTGGTTGGTGTAGCGGATGGCGCGAAGATTGCGATCGGTGATGTTATCGCTCGTATCCCGCAAGAGACTTCGAAGACCCGTGACATCACTGGTGGTCTGCCGCGTGTTGCCGACTTGTTCGAAGCACGTCGTCCGAAAGAAGCCTCGATTCTGGCTGAAGTCAGCGGCACCATCGCGTTCGGTAAAGAGACCAAGGGCAAGCGCCGTCTGGTTATCACTCCGAACGATGGCTCCGATCCGTACGAAGAGCTGATTCCGAAGTGGCGTCACCTGAACGTCTTCGAAGGCGAACAGGTAAACCGCGGCGAAGTTATCTCCGACGGCCCGAGCGATCCACACGACATCCTGCGTCTGCTGGGTGTGAGTGCGCTGGCCAAGTACATCGTAAACGAGATCCAGGACGTTTATCGCCTGCAAGGCGTGAAGATCAACGACAAGCACATCGAGACCATCCTGCGTCAGATGTTGCGTAAGGTTGAAATCGCTGAATCTGGCGACTCGACTTTCATCAAGGGCGACCAGATGGAGTTGACTCACGTTCTGGTAGAGAACGAGCGTTTGGCTGGCGACGAGAAATTCGTTTCCAAGTTCACTCGCGTGCTGTTGGGTATCACCAAGGCGTCGTTGTCCACCGAATCGTTCATCTCGGCGGCTTCCTTCCAGGAAACCACTCGCGTACTGACCGAAGCGGCGGTAACCGGCAAGCGCGATTACCTGCGCGGCCTGAAAGAAAACGTGGTCGTGGGTCGTCTGATCCCGGCTGGTACCGGTCTGGCTTATCACAGCGAGCGCAAGCGCCGCCGTGATGCTGACAAACCGTTGCGTGTAAGCGCCAGTGAAGTGGAAGCTGCACTGACCGAAGCGCTGAACTCGAGCGGTAACTGAGTTCTGCGGTAAATGAGCGTAAGGCCCTGGCCATTCCGTTCATCGAATCGAGACAATTTGTCGAGGTTGGATGAGTGGGGAGGTCGGGGCCTTGCCTTGACTGGGGGCAAGAACCTCTTTAGACTCTTGTACCCCTAAATTTGGCGGGAATTCGTTCCTGCCATTTTGCTTTTCTTGCAAGACAATAGCGTCGCAAGACAACAGTGGAGCTAGTAGATGGCAACTATCAACCAGCTGGTACGTCAGCCGCGTAAGCGTATCGTCGAGAAATCCGACGTGCCTGCGCTGCAGAACTGCCCGCAACGTCGTGGCGTATGCACCCGTGTGTATACCACCACGCCGAAAAAACCTAACTCGGCACTGCGTAAAGTATGCCGTGTGCGTCTGACCAACGGTTTCGAGGTTTCCTCGTACATCGGCGGTGAAGGCCACAACCTGCAAGAGCACAGCGTGGTACTGATCCGCGGCGGTCGTGTAAAAGACTTGCCAGGTGTTCGTTACCACACCGTACGCGGTTCTTTGGATACTTCCGGCGTTAAAGGTCGTAACCAGGGTCGTTCGAAGTACGGTACCAAGAAGCCTAAGTAGTAGTGGCTTTTTGTAAAAACTGATTTTCTATTTTTCTGAGTCGATAAGAGTAAGGTCGGAGGCGTCCCGAAAGGGCACCGATTCCGAGCGAACCTGAAGACCGTTTGAGGGCTTATCCATGCCAAGAAGACGCGTAGCAGCCAAGCGCGAAGTGCTTGACGATCCAAAATACGGAAGCCAAATTCTGGCCAAGTTCATGAACCACGTAATGGAAAGCGGCAAGAAAGCCGTTGCCGAGCGTATCGTTTATGGCGCGCTGGAGAAGGTTAAAGAACGCAAGAACAGCGACCCCCTGGAAATCTTCGAGAAAGCTCTCGACGCCATCGCTCCGCTGGTCGAAGTAAAGTCGCGCCGTGTAGGCGGTGCTACTTACCAGGTTCCGGTTGAAGTTCGTCCGTCCCGTCGTAACGCCCTGGCAATGCGCTGGTTGGTAGACTTCGCCCGCAAGCGCGGCGAGAAGTCTATGGCTCTGCGTTTGGCTGGCGAACTGTTGGACGCTGCCGAAGGTAAAGGTGCTGCAGTTAAGAAGCGTGAAGACGTGCACCGCATGGCTGAAGCCAACAAGGCTTTCTCGCACTACCGCTTCTAATTTTAGCGTCACTAATTTTGCGAGGGCTTTATGGCTCGTACTACACCGATTAATCGCTACCGTAACATTGGTATCGTTGCTCACGTGGATGCTGGTAAGACCACCACCACCGAGCGCGTCCTTTTTTACACTGGCAAAAGTCACAAGATGGGCGAGGTGCATGATGGCGCCGCGACCACCGACTGGATGGTGCAGGAGCAGGAGCGTGGTATTACCATTACTTCTGCTGCTATTACCGCCTTCTGGCAGGGTTCCGAGAAGCAGCACAAAGACCAATACCGCTTCAACGTTATTGATACCCCAGGCCACGTAGACTTCACTATTGAAGTTGAGCGTTCCCTGCGTGTACTCGATGGCGCGGTCGTTGTGTTCTGTGGCACCTCGGGTGTTGAGCCTCAGTCGGAAACCGTATGGCGTCAAGCCAACAAATACGGCGTTCCACGTCTTGTTTACGTAAACAAGATGGACCGTGCTGGTGCAAACTTCCTGCGCGTGATCGGTCAGATCAAGCAGCGTCTGGGTCACACTCCGGTGCCAATCCAGTTGGCTATCGGTTCCGAAGACAACTTCCAGGGTCAGATCGATCTGATCGCCATGGAAGCTGTTTACTGGAATGACGCTGACAAAGGCATGGTTCCAGTTCGCAAGCCTATCCCTGCTGAACTGCAGGAACTGGCTGACGAGTGGCGCGGCAACATGGTTGAGGCTGCGGCCGAAGCCAGCGAAGAGCTGATGAACAAGTACCTCGAAGGTGAAGAACTCACCAACGCGGAAATCAAGGCCGCTCTGCGTCAGCGTACTATCGCTGGCGAGATCGTTCTGGCTGTTTGCGGTTCTTCCTTCAAGAACAAGGGTGTTCCCCTGGTTCTCGACGCCGTTATCGACTACCTGCCTGCTCCTACCGACATTCCTGCCATCAAGGGTACTGACCCGGATGACGAGACCAAGGAAATGGAGCGTCACGCAGACGACAGCGAGCCGTTCTCGGCTCTGGCGTTCAAGATCGCTACCGACCCATTCGTGGGTACCTTGACCTTTGTTCGAGTTTACTCGGGCGTGTTGGCCTCCGGCGACGGCGTGATCAACTCGGTTAAAGGCAAAAAAGAGCGCGTGGGTCGTATGGTGCAAATGCACGCAAACGCCCGTGAAGAAATCAAGGAAGTACGCGCTGGTGACATCGCGGCCTTGATCGGCATGAAGGACGTCACCACTGGTGAAACTTTGTGCAACGCTGACAAGCCAATTATCCTGGTTCGCATGGACTTCCCGGAGCCGGTTATTTCGGTTGCCGTAGAGCCTAAGACCAAGGACGACCAGGAAAAAATGGGTATCGCTCTGGGCAAACTTGCTCAGGAAGACCCGTCTTTCCGCGTCAAGACTGATGAAGAGACTGGTCAAACGATCATCTCCGGCATGGGCGAGTTGCACCTGGACATCCTGGTTGACCGGATGCGCCGTGAGTTCAACGTCGAAGCCAACATCGGTAAGCCTCAAGTTTCGTACCGTGAGCGCATCACGAAGAGCTGCGAAATTGAGGGCAAGTTCGTTCGCCAATCCGGCGGTCGTGGCCAGTTCGGTCACTGCTGGATTCGTTTTGCTCCTGCTGACGAAGGTCAGGAAGGTCTGCAATTCCTGAACGAAGTAGTGGGTGGTGTGGTTCCTAAGGAATACATCCCGGCTATCCAGAAGGGTATCGAAGAGCAGATGAAGAACGGCGTTGTCGCCGGCTATCCGCTGATCGGCCTGAAGGCTACCGTGTTTGATGGTTCCTACCACGACGTCGACTCGAACGAGATGGCGTTTAAGGTGGCTGCTTCCATGGCGACCAAGCAACTGGCCCAGAAGGGCGGTGGTGAGTTGCTTGAGCCGATCATGGCGGTAGAGGTTGTTACGCCTGAAGACTATATGGGTGACGTGATGGGCGACCTTAACCGTCGTCGCGGCATGATCCTGGGTATGGAAGACACGGTTTCCGGCAAAGTGATTCGCGCCGAGGTTCCGTTGGGTGAAATGTTCGGTTACGCAACCGACGTTCGTTCCATGTCCCAAGGTCGCGCAAGCTACTCTATGGAATTCAAAAAATACAATACGGCTCCGTCGCACATCGTCGAAACCGTTACCAAAAAACAAGGCTGAATCAGCCCCTTTAGGCTAGGAGTTAATTGTCGTGGCTAAAGAAAAATTTGACCGTACCCTCCCGCACGTCAACGTTGGCACCATCGGTCACGTCGACCACGGTAAAACCACGCTGACCGCTGCTCTGACTCGCGTCTGCTCCGAAGTTTTCGGTTCGGCTGTTGTTGCTTTCGACAAAATCGATAGCGCTCCGGAAGAAAAGGCTCGCGGTATCACCATCAACACCGCACACGTTGAATACAACTCGGCGATCCGTCACTACGCTCACGTTGACTGCCCAGGTCACGCTGACTATGTGAAGAACATGATCACCGGTGCTGCCCAGATGGACGGCGCTATCCTGGTTTGCTCGGCCGCTGATGGTCCGATGCCACAAACCCGTGAGCACATCCTGCTGTCCCGTCAGGTTGGCGTTCCGTACATCGTTGTCTTCCTGAACAAGGCTGACATGGTTGACGACGCTGAGCTGCTGGAACTGGTTGAGATGGAAGTGCGCGATCTGCTGAGCACTTACGACTTCCCAGGTGACGACACTCCGATCATCATTGGTTCGGCTCTGATGGCCCTGAACGGCCAAGACGACAACGAAATGGGTACCACCGCTGTTAAGCGTCTGGTAGAAACTCTGGACAGCTACATCCCAGATCCAGTTCGTGTTATCGACAAGCCGTTCCTGATGCCAATCGAAGACGTATTCTCGATCTCCGGTCGCGGTACTGTTGTAACTGGCCGTATCGAGCGCGGTATCGTCAAGGTTCAGGATCCACTGGAAATCGTTGGTCTGCGTGACACTACCGTCACCACCTGCACCGGTGTTGAAATGTTCCGTAAGCTGCTCGACGAAGGTCGTGCTGGCGAGAACTGCGGCGTGCTGCTGCGCGGCACCAAGCGTGACGACGTTGAGCGTGGCCAGGTTCTGGTCAAGCCAGGTTCGGTTAAGCCGCACACTACCTTCGAAGCTGAAGTGTATGTGTTGAGCAAAGAAGAAGGCGGTCGCCACACTCCGTTCTTCAAAGGCTACCGTCCACAGTTCTACTTCCGGACCACTGACGTGACCGGTAACTGCGAACTGCCGGAAGGCGTTGAAATGGTAATGCCAGGCGACAACATCAAAATGGTTGTCACCCTGATCAAAACCATCGCAATGGAAGATGGTCTGCGTTTCGCTATTCGTGAAGGCGGTCGTACCGTCGGCGCTGGCGTCGTAGCCAAAATCATCGCTTAATAAGTGATGACTTGAAAAAGCCCCCGCCTAGCGGGGGCTTTTTTATTGGGTTGACACTGTAGTAGCCCGTCTATAGAATTGCGCCTCCTTTTAACGGGCGTATTGCGCTCGCTGGGAATAGCAGCCGGAGTCTGAAATCCAATGCAAAATCAGCAAATCCGTATCAGGTTGAAGGCTTTTGACCATCGCCTGATCGACCAATCCACCCAGGAAATCGTGGAAACCGCGAAACGTACTGGTGCTCAAGTGCGTGGTCCAATTCCACTGCCTACCCGTAAAGAGCGGTTCACCGTTCTGGTCTCCCCGCACGTCAACAAAGACGCGCGTGACCAGTATGAGATCCGTACTCATAAGCGCGTTCTGGACATCGTCCAGCCGACGGATAAAACCGTTGATGCTCTTATGAAGCTTGATCTTGCGGCCGGTGTGGAAGTGCAGATCAGCCTCGGCTAAGACTCGGTCTTAGTCGTGTAACGCTCTGAAATGGGCGGCCATAGCGGGTGAAAGCCCCGTACACTCATGAGGTTTACAACATGACTATTGGTGTAGTCGGTCGTAAATGCGGTATGACCCGTATTTTCACCGAAGAAGGTGTCTCCATTCCGGTCACGGTCATTGAGATCGAACCGAATCGCGTCACCCAGTTCAAAACTGAAGAGACCGATGGCTATCGTGCAGTGCAAGTCACTGTAGGCGAGCGTCGTGCTTCGCGTGTTACAGCTGCTCAAGCTGGCCACTTCGCTAAAGCGAACGTTGCCGCTGGTCGTACCGTAATGGAATTCCGTCTTGAAGAAGGCGAGTACCAGGCCGGCGATCTGATCAACGCTGAAATCTTCGCTGCTGGTCAACTGGTTGATGTAACCGGTCAATCCAAAGGTAAAGGCTTCCAGGGTACGATCAAGCGTTGGAATTTCCGCGGGCAAGATAATACCCACGGTAACTCCGTATCCCACCGCGTTCCAGGCTCTATCGGCCAGTGCCAGACTCCTGGTCGTGTATTCAAGGGCAAAAAAATGTCCGGTCATATGGGCGCTGAGCGCGTGACCGTGCAGTCCCTCGAAGTAGTGCGCGTGGACGCTGAACGCAATCTGTTGTTGGTCAAGGGCGCTGTTCCTGGCGCTACTGGCGGCAACTTGGTTGTACGTCCAGCAGCCAAGGCTCGCGGTTAAGGGGAAGCTGACATGCAATTAAATGTAAATGACGCTCAAGCGATCGAAGTTTCCGAACTGACATTTGGCGGCGAATTCAACGAGACGCTGGTTCACCAAGCAGTCGTGGCCTACATGGCCGGCGGCCGTCAAGGTAGCAAGCAGCAAAAGACCCGTTCCGACGTTCGTGGTGGCGGTAAGCGCCCATGGCGTCAGAAAGGTACTGGCCGTGCTCGTGCCGGTACTATCCGTAGCCCAATCTGGCGTGGCGGCGGTACCACTTTCGCAGCTCGTCCTCAGGATCACACCCAGAAGCTGAACAAGAAGATGTATCGCGCAGCAATGCGTTCCATCCTTGCTGAGCTGGTGCGTACTGATCGTCTGGTTGTGGTTCAGGACTTCGCTGTTGATGCACCGAAGACCAAAGATCTGCTGAACAAACTGACCGGCATGGGCCTGACTGACGTCTTGATCGTGTCTGAAGTGGTTGATCAGAACCTGTACCTGGCTGCTCGTAACCTGCCACACGTTGATGTACGTGACGTGCAAGGTTCCGATCCAGTTAGTCTGATCGCATACGACAAGGTGTTGATCACCGTGTCGGCCGTGAAGAAATTCGAGGAGCTGCTGGGATGAACCAGGAACGCGTATTTAAAGTTCTGCTTGGCCCGCACGTTTCCGAGAAGGCTACGGTTCTGGCTGACAAGAAAGGCCAGTTCGTTTTCAAGGTTGCAACTGACGCAACCAAGCTGGAAATCAAGAAGGCCGTCGAAAGCCTGTTCAGCGTGAAAGTAGAGCGTGTTACTACCCTGAATGTTCTGGGTAAGAGCAAGCGCACTGCTCGCGGTCTGGGCAAGCGTAATGACTGGAAGAAGGCAGTTATCTCCCTTCAGCCAGGCCAAGATCTCGATTTCAGCAGCAGTGCTGAGTAAGGAAGGGGTGCATCATGGCAATCGTTAAATGCAAACCGACTTCCCCTGGCCGCCGTTTTGTGGTCAAGGTGGTCAACCAGGAGCTGCATAAAGGCGCTCCTCACGCACCGCTGCTCGAGAAAAAATCGAAGACTGGTGGTCGTAACAACAATGGTCGTATTACCACTCGTCACATCGGTGGTGGCCATAAGCAGCATTATCGTCTGGTCGATTTCCGTCGCAACGACAAAGATGGCATCTCTGCCACTGTCGAGCGTATTGAATACGATCCAAACCGTACTGCTCACATCGCTCTGCTGCTGTACGCAGATGGCGAGCGTCGCTACATCATCGCCCCTAAAGGCGTGAGTGCTGGTGACCAGCTGATCGCAGGTGCCTTGGCGCCGATCAAGCCGGGCAACGCTCTGCAACTGCGTAACATTCCAGTTGGTAGCACCGTACACGGCATCGAATTGAAGCCAGGTAAAGGCGCGCAAATCGCTCGTTCCGCTGGTGCTTCGGCTCAGCTGATCGCTCGTGAAGGTGTCTACGTGACCCTGCGTCTGCGTTCTGGTGAGATGCGTAAAGTGCTGGCTGAATGCCGCGCGACTCTGGGTGAGGTCTCGAACTCCGAGCACAGCCTGCGTTCGCTGGGTAAAGCTGGTGCCAAACGCTGGCGTGGCGTTCGCCCAACCGTTCGTGGTGTTGCCATGAACCCGGTTGACCACCCACATGGTGGTGGTGAAGGTCGTACCTCTGGTGGTCGTCATCCGGTATCGCCATGGGGCTTCCCGACTAAGGGCGCGAAGACTCGTGGTAATAAGCGTACCGACAAAATGATCGTCCGTCGTCGCAAGTAAATAGAGGGATACGACAGTGCCACGTTCTCTGAAAAAAGGTCCTTTTATTGATCTTCACCTACTGAAGAAGATCGAAGTGGCGGCGGAAAAGAACGATCGCAAACCAGTTAAAACCTGGTCGCGTCGTTCGATGATCCTGCCACAAATGGTCGGTTTGACCATTGCAGTTCATAACGGTCGTCAACATGTTCCAGTTCTCGTGAACGAAGACATGGTCGGCCACAAACTGGGCGAGTTTGCCGGTACCCGCACATATCGTGGGCACGTGGCAGACAAGAAAGCCAAGCGTTAAGGGGTAAGGAACGATGGAAGTAGCCGCTAAGTTGTCGGGCGCTCGAATCTCCGCCCAGAAAGCCCGCTTGGTCGCCGACCAGATCCGCGGGAAGAAGGTGGGCGAAGCGCTCAACCTGTTGGCTTTCAGCAGTAAGAAAGCCGCCGAGATCATGAAGAAAGTGCTGGAGTCGGCCGTAGCCAACGCCGAGCATAACGAAGGCGCAGACGTTGATGACCTTAAAGTCAGCACCGTTTTCGTCAACGAAGGGCGTTCGCTGAAGCGAATCATGCCACGTGCCAAAGGCCGTGCTGATCGCATCGTCAAGCGGTCTTGCCATATCACTGTCAAGGTTGCTGACAAGTAACGGAGTCGAAGAGATGGGTCAGAAAGTACATCCCATTGGCATTCGCCTGGGAATCGTCAAGGAGCACACCTCCGTCTGGTACGCAGACGGTCGGACTTATGCGGACTATTTGTTCGCTGATCTGAAGGTGCGTGAGTATCTCCAAGACAAACTAAAAAGCGCGTCCGTAAGCCGTATCGATATCCATCGTCCGGCTCAAACTGCACGTATCACCATCCACACCGCTCGTCCAGGTATCGTTATCGGGAAGAAAGGTGAAGATGTTGAGAAACTGCGTCAGGACCTGACCAAACAAATGGGTGTGCCTGTGCACATCAATATCGAAGAAATCCGCAAGCCGGAGCTCGACGGTATGTTGGTTGCGCAGAGCGTAGCTCAGCAGCTGGAGCGTCGCGTAATGTTCCGTCGCGCTATGAAGCGCGCTGTACAGAACGCCATGCGCATTGGTGCCAAAGGCATCAAAATCCAAGTGAGCGGTCGTCTCGGCGGTGCTGAAATCGCACGTACTGAATGGTATCGCGAAGGTCGTGTGCCACTGCACACCCTGCGTGCCGACATCGACTATGCCAACTACGAAGCTCACACCACTTATGGTGTGATCGGTGTAAAGGTTTGGATCTTCAAAGGCGAAGTAATTGGTGGTCGCCAAGAAGAACTGAAGCCACAAGCACCAGCGCCTCGTAAAAAAGCTGCTAAGTAAGGGGTACGCCAAATGTTGCAACCAAAGCGTACGAAGTTCCGCAAGCAGATGACAGGCCACAACCGTGGTCTGGCTCAGCGCGGTAGCAAAGTCAGCTTCGGCGAGTTCGCGCTGAAGTCTGTAGCTCGTGGTCGTCTCACCGCTCGTCAGATCGAGTCAGCGCGTCGTGCTCTGACCCGTCACGTTAAACGTGGCGGCAAGATCTGGATCCGTGTATTCCCGGACAAGCCTATTTCCAAAAAGCCACTCGAAGTTCGGATGGGTAAAGGTAAGGGTAGTGTGGAGTACTGGGTTGCCCAGATTCAGCCAGGCAAAGTCCTGTATGAAATCGAGGGTGTTACTGAAGAGCTGGCGCGTGAGGCTTTTGCCCTGGCTGCTGCAAAGCTGCCGCTCGCCACCGCCTTTGTTAAACGGACGGTGATGTGATGAAAGCGAATGAACTTCGTGAAAAATCCGCACAGCAGCTGAACGAGCAACTGCTCGGCCTGCTGCGCGACCAGTTCAATCTGCGTATGCAGAAAGCAACTGGCCAGTTGGGGCAGTCTCATCTGCTCTCGCAAGTTAAACGTGACATCGCTCGCGTGAAGACTGTGCTTAACCAGCAGGCAGGTAAGTAATCATGGCTGAAGCCGAAAAAACTGTCCGTACGCTGACTGGCCGTGTTGTCAGCGACAAGATGGACAAAACCATCACCGTTCTGATCGAGCGTCGCGTTAAGCACCCGATCTACGGTAAATACGTTAAGCGTTCGACTAAGCTGCACGCGCACGACGAAACCAATCAGTGCCACATCGGCGACAAAGTCACTATTCGTGAAACTCGTCCGCTGGCCAAGACCAAGTCTTGGGCATTGGTTGATGTTCTCGAACGCGCTGTGGAAGTCTAAGGACTAGGGGTCGGAGAAATTATATGATTCAGACTCAATCCATGCTCGATGTGGCCGATAACAGTGGCGCTCGCCGTGTTATGTGCATCAAGGTGCTGGGTGGCTCCCATCGTCGTTACGCTGGTATCGGTGACATCATCAAAGTTACCGTGAAGGAAGCAATTCCTCGCGGTAAAGTGAAAAAAGGCCAAGTGATGACTGCTGTTGTAGTCCGCACTCGTCACGGCGTACGTCGTGCTGATGGCTCCATTATCCGCTTTGATGGCAACGCTGCTGTTCTTCTGAACAACAAGCAAGAGCCGATCGGCACCCGTATCTTTGGGCCAGTGACCCGTGAACTTCGTACTGAGAAGTTCATGAAGATCGTCTCGCTCGCCCCAGAAGTGCTGTAAGGAGATCCGACATGCAAAAGATTCGTCGTGACGACGAGATCATCGTGATCGCCGGCAAAGACAAAGGTAAGCGCGGTAAGGTGCTTAAGGTTCTCGCTAATAACCGTCTGGTTATTGGTGGTCTGAACCTGGTTAAGCGTCATACCAAGCCTAACCCGGCGTCGGGCGTACAAGGCGGTATCGTCGAAAAAGAAGCTCCACTGGACGCTTCTAACGTCGCCATTTTCAACGGCGAAACCAACAAGGCTGACCGCGTTGGTTTCAAAGTAGAAGACGGCAAGAAAATTCGTGTCTTCAAGTCGACCCAAAAAGCGGTTGATGCTTGAACACTGCTAGGTAGAAGACCATGGCACGACTAAAAGAGATTTACTGGAAGGAAATCGCACCGAAGCTTAAGGAAGAACTTAAGCTTTCGAACGTGATGGAAGTTCCACGCGTTACAAAAATCACCCTGAACATGGGTCTGGGCGAAGCGGTCGGTGACAAAAAAGTCATCGAGCACGCTGTTGCCGACCTGGAAAAGATCACCGGCCAGAAAGTCGTTGTGACCTACGCTCGGAAATCCATCGCTGGCTTTAAAGTCCGTGAAGGTTGGCCGATCGGCGTCAAAGTGACCTTGCGCCGTGAGCGTATGTACGAGTTCCTGGATCGTCTGCTGTCGATCTCCCTGCCTCGGGTTCGCGACTTCCGCGGCCTGAATGCCAAGTCCTTCGATGGTCGTGGTAACTACAGCATGGGCGTTAAAGAGCAGATCATCTTCCCGGAAATCGACTACGACAAGATCGATGCTCTCCGCGGTCTGGACATTACCCTGACCACCACTGCCAAGAACGATGACGAAGGTCGCGCCCTGTTGCGTGCTTTCAAATTCCCGTTCCGCAACTGATTGGAGTAGGAAAATGGCCAAGATGAGCATGAAAAACCGCGAGCTGAAGCGTCAGCTCACGGTTGCCAAGTACGCCAAAAAGCGTGCAGCACTGAAAGCTATCATCGTTGATCTGAACGCAAGTCCAGAAGCGCGTTGGGAAGCTACAGTAGCTCTGCAGAAGCAGCCACGTGACGCAAGCGCCTCGCGCATGCGTAACCGCTGCCGCCTGACCGGTCGTCCACACGGCGTTTACCGCAAGTTCGGCCTTGGCCGTAACAAACTGCGTGAAGCTGCAATGCGTGGTGACGTACCTGGTCTGGTTAAAGCCAGCTGGTAAGCACTATCAAAGTCTCGGTGTTCGGGATCGCAAGATCCTGACCACCGGTGACCTTGAACTTGAATCAAGCCCCTTTTGGGGCTTGATTCATTTGTGGGGTGTGTCTAGAATACCCGGCTCGCCTGAGCCCGTGCTTTTTCCGCATGGATGAGCTCGGCGACAAGTAGTAGCCGCAAGGCTAATTTTTTTGTATTAGGAGCGTCTAGCCCATGAGTATGCAGGACCCGTTAGCGGACATGCTAACTCGAATCCGTAATGCCCAGATGGCTGAAAAGTCCGTCGTAAGCATGCCATCTTCTACTTTGAAGGTAGCTGTTGCCAAAGTCCTGAAGGACGAAGGTTACATTGCGGGTTATCAGATCAGCAGCGAAATCAAACCACTGCTGTCTATCGAGCTGAAATACTTCGAAGGCCGTCCGGTCATCGAAGAAGTGAAGCGCGTTAGCCGTCCAGGCCTGCGTCAGTACAAGTCCGTCGATGATCTGCCAAAAGTTCGTGGCGGTCTCGGTGTGTCTATCGTCTCCACCAACAAAGGTGTGATGACGGATCGTGCTGCGCGCGCTGCCGGTGTCGGCGGCGAAGTTCTTTGCACTGTGTTCTAAGGGGGGATAAGCATGTCACGCGTCGCTAAGAACCCCGTTAAGCTGCCAGCCGGTGTCGAAGTCAAATTCGCAGGCCAACAGCTTTCGGTGAAGGGTGCCAAGGGCACTCTCGAACTGAACATCCATTCGTCCGTTGAGATCGTTGAAGAAGCTGGTGAGCTGCGTTTCGCTGCTCGCAATGGCGATCAACAAACTCGCGCAATGGCTGGTACCACTCGTGCGTTGGTAAACAACATGGTCCAAGGCGTAAGCCAAGGCTTCGAGCGCAAGCTCCAGCTGGTCGGTGTTGGTTACAAAGCGCAAGCAAAAGGCACAGTGCTGAACCTGGCTCTTGGCTTCTCGCACCCAGTGGATTATGAACTGCCGGAAGGCATCACCGCTGAGACTCCTAGCCAAACCGACATCCTGATCCGGGGTATCGATAAGCAGCTGGTAGGTCAAGTGGCCGCCGAGATCCGCGACTTCCGTCCACCAGAGCCGTACAAAGGCAAAGGTGTGCGCTACGCGGACGAAGTCGTCCGTCGTAAAGAAGCCAAGAAGAAGTAGGGCATAGCAAATGACCGACAAAAAAGTTACTCGACTGCGTCGCGCTCGCAAAGCACGCCTGAAAATGCACGAACTAGAAGTCGTGCGTCTCTGCGTGTTCCGCTCGTCGCAGCACATTTACGCCCAGGTCATTTCGGCCGACGGCAACAAAGTCCTGGCATCTGCCTCGACTTTGGATAAAGAACTGCGTGATGGCGCCACTGGCAACATCGACGCGGCCACTAAGGTTGGCCAGCTGGTCGCTACGCGTGCTAAAGCCGCTGGCGTCTCGCAGGTGGCTTTCGACCGCTCTGGCTTCAAGTACCACGGCCGCGTCAAGGCGCTGGCTGATGCTGCTCGTGAAGCTGGGCTGGAGTTCTAAGTTATGTCAAATAACGACCAAAAGCGCGACGAAGGCTACATCGAGAAGCTGGTTCAAGTTAACCGCGTAGCCAAAACCGTTAAAGGCGGCCGTATCTTCACTTTCACCGCGTTGACCGTGGTTGGTGATGGTAAAGGGCGTGTTGGCTTCGGCCGTGGCAAGTCGCGTGAAGTGCCTGCTGCGATCCAGAAGGCAATGGAAGCTGCTCGCCGCAACATGATCCAAGTTGATCTGAACGGCACCACTCTGCAGTACGCAATGAAGTCCGGTCACGGCGCTTCGAAGGTGTACATGCAGCCTGCTTCTGAAGGTACCGGTATCATCGCTGGCGGCGCTATGCGTGCTGTCCTCGAAGTTGCTGGCGTTCAGAACGTTCTGGCCAAGTGCTACGGCTCGACTAACCCGGTAAACGTGGTTCACGCCACTTTCAAAGGTTTGAAAGCTATGCAGTCTCCTGAATCCATTGCCGCCAAGCGTGGCAAAAGCGTCAAGGAGATCTTCTGATCATGGCTACCGTAAAAGTTACGCTGATCAAAAGCATGACCGGCCGCATCCCTAACCACAAATTGTGCGTTAAGGGTCTGGGTCTGCGTCGCATCGGTCACACTGTAGAAGTACTTGATACTCCCGAGAATCGCGGGATGATCAACAAGGCTTACTACATGCTGCGTGTCGAGGGTTAATCGATGAAACTCAATGATCTGAGTCCAGCGCCGGGTTCCCGTCGCGAAAAGCATCGTCCGGGCCGTGGTATCGGTAGTGGTTTGGGCAAGACCGGTGGCCGTGGCCACAAAGGTCAGTCCTCCCGCTCCGGTGGCACCATTGCTCCAGGCTTTGAAGGCGGTCAACAGCCGCTGCATCGTCGCCTGCCGAAATTCGGTTTTGTTTCCCTGAAAGCCATGGATCGCGCAGAAGTGCGTTTGTCCGAGCTGGCTAAAGTGGAAGGCGACATCGTCACCGTGCAGTCCTTGAAAGATGCCAACGTGATCAACGTCAACGTTCAGCGTGTGAAAATCATGCTGTCCGGCGAAGTTACTCGCGCTGTCACCATCGGAAAGGGAATCGGCGCCACCAAAGGTGCGCGTGCGGCTATCGAAGCAGCTGGCGGCAAGTTCGAGGAATAAATGGCTAAGCAAGGTGCTCTCTCTGCGCTCGGCAAAGGCGGTATGTCTGAACTCTGGGCTCGTCTGCGTTTTCTGTTCCTGGCGATTATCGTCTACCGAATAGGCGCACACATCCCGGTTCCAGGTATCAACCCGGACCGACTCGCGGACCTGTTTCGACAGAATGAGGGGACCATTCTTAGCTTGTTCAACATGTTTTCCGGCGGCGCGCTGGAACGGATGAGCATCTTTGCACTGGGGATCATGCCGTACATTTCGGCATCGATCATCATGCAGCTGATGACCGCCGTGAGCCCGCAGCTGGAACAGTTGAAGAAGGAAGGTGAAGCTGGCCGTCGCAAGATCAGCCAGTACACCCGCTACGGCACTGTCGTTCTCGCTCTCGTTCAGGCAATTGGCATGTCCATTGGTCTGGCGGGGCAGGGCGTTGCGTTCACTGGTGACTTTGGCTTCCATTTCGTCGCGGTATCCACTTTTGTGGCTGGTGCGATGTTCATGATGTGGCTGGGTGAGCAGATTACTGAGCGTGGTGTTGGCAACGGTATCTCGATGTTGATTTTTTCGGGTATCGTCGCCGGTCTTCCGAGAGCGATCGGGCAGTCTTTCGAGTCTGCGCGTCAGGGTGATATCAACATCTTCGCCCTGGTTGCCATCGGTTTGCTGGCAGTAGCGATTATCGGTTTCGTGGTGTTCATTGAGCGTGGTCAGCGTCGTATTGCTGTTCACTACGCCAAGCGTCAGCAGGGCCGCAAGGTCTTTGCTGCGCAGACTAGCCACTTGCCGCTGAAGGTGAACATGGCCGGTGTTATTCCGGCCATTTTCGCGAGCAGCATTTTGCTGTTCCCGGCTTCGTTGGGTGCCTGGTTCGGCCAGTCTGAAGGTATGGGCTGGTTGCAGGACATCTCGCAGTCGATCGCTCCTGGTCAGCCGTTGAATATTCTGCTGTTTAGTGCAGGGATTATTTTCTTCTGCTTCTTCTATACGGCGTTGATGTTCAATCCGAAAGACGTAGCGGAAAACCTGAAGAAGTCCGGTGCCTTTATTCCGGGCATCCGTCCAGGTGAGCAGTCTGCGCGCTACATTGATGGCGTTCTGACTCGCTTGACCATGTTCGGTGCTCTTTACATGACGGCCGTGTGCTTGCTGCCCCAGTTCCTGGTGGTTGCAGCAAACGTACCGTTCTACCTTGGCGGGACCTCGTTGCTGATCGTCGTCGTGGTTGTGATGGACTTCATGTCCCAAGTACAATCGCACCTCGTTTCGCACCAGTACGAATCCCTGATGAAGAAAGCCAACCTGAAGGGTTACGGCAGCGGCATGTTGCGCTGAGTACCCATAAGGTTCGAGGAGTTGGTGATGAAAGTTCGTGCATCGGTGAAAAAGCTGTGCCGTAACTGCAAGATTATTCGCCGCGAAGGTGTTGTTCGAGTAATTTGCAGCGCGGAACCGCGTCACAAACAGCGCCAAGGCTGAGTGTGATTGTGCTTCAAGCCCGGTAGCTAGTGCGCTACCGGGTTGATTATTTGTTATTACAGCGATATTATCTCGCGCCCTATTTCTTGGCTTCCGGGGCGTAGGTAGCTGTCAATTGGAGTCCCACTGAATGGCCCGTATTGCAGGCGTTAACATTCCAGATAACAAGCATACTGTTATCTCGCTGACCTACATCTATGGTGTTGGTCGCACTACTGCACAGAAGATCTGTGCAGTGACTGGGGTAAACCCAGCCGCAAAGATCAAAGATCTGAGCGACGAGCAGATTGAACAGCTGCGTGGCGAAGTGGCGAAGTTCACCACTGAAGGTGACCTGCGTCGCGAAATCAACATGAAAATCAAGCGTTTGATGGACCTCGGTTGCTATCGCGGTCTGCGTCATCGTCGTGGTCTTCCAGTACGCGGTCAGCGTACCAAGACTAACGCGCGTACCCGTAAAGGTCCGCGTAAGCCGATCCGCAAGTAATCGCCCCAGCGAATCGACAGGAAATTAATCATGGCTAAACCTGCTGCTCGTCCTCGTAAAAAAGTCAAAAAGACAGTGGTTGATGGCATCGCCCACATCCACGCGTCTTTTAACAACACAATCGTGACCATCACCGACCGTCAAGGTAACGCTCTTTCCTGGGCTACCTCCGGTGGTTCGGGTTTCCGCGGTTCCCGCAAGTCCACCCCGTTTGCTGCTCAAGTAGCTGCTGAACGTGCTGGTCAAGCTGCGCTGGAATACGGCCTGAAAAACCTCGACGTCAACGTCAAAGGTCCAGGCCCAGGTCGTGAATCTGCAGTCCGCGCTTTGAACGGCTGTGGCTACAAGATCGCCAGCATCACCGACGTGACGCCAATCCCGCACAACGGGTGCCGTCCGCCGAAGAAGCGCCGCGTGTAATCCAGGAGATTGTAAAGAATGGCTCGTTACATTGGTCCAAAATGCAAACTCGCTCGTCGCGAAGGCACCGATCTCTTCTTGAAGAGCGGCGTGCGCGCGATCGAATCGAAGTGCAACATTGAAGCAGCACCTGGTATCCACGGCCAACGCCGCGGTCGCCAGTCCGATTACGGCACCCAACTGCGTGAAAAGCAGAAGGTCCGTCGTATCTACGGCGTTCTCGAGCGTCAATTCAGCGGCTACTACAAAGAAGCTGCTGGCAAGAAAGGTGCAACTGGCGAAAACCTGTTGCAACTGCTCGAATGCCGTCTGGACAACGTTGTATACCGTATGGGTTTTGGCTCTACTCGTGCCGAATCCCGTCAGCTGGTATCGCACAAATCCGTAAGCGTTAACGGTCAGACCGTAAACGTGCCGTCGTACCAGGTTCGTGCTGGTGACGTGGTCGCGATTCGCGAGAAAGCAAAGAACCAACTTCGCATTGTCCAAGCTCTCGATCTGTGTGCCCAACGTGGCCGCGTAGAATGGGTAGAAGTAGACACTGAGAAGAAGTCGGGCGTTTTCAAGAACGTTCCAGCTCGCAGTGATCTGTCCGCCGACATCAACGAAAGCCTGATTGTCGAGCTCTACTCCAAGTAAGGGCTAGAAAATAGGTGCATCCATGCAGATTTCGGTAAATGAGTTCCTGACACCCCGCCATATTGATGTGCAGGTTGTCAGTCCAACCCGCGCCAAGATCACTCTCGAGCCTCTCGAGCGTGGTTTTGGCCACACCCTGGGCAACGCGCTGCGCCGCATCCTGTTGTCCTCAATGCCCGGCTGCGCAGTAGTCGAGGCCGAGATTGACGGTGTGCTCCATGAGTACAGCGCCATCGAAGGTGTACAGGAAGACGTAATTGAAATCCTGTTGAACCTTAAAGGTCTGGCTATCAAGCTGCACGGCCGTGACGAAGTTACGCTGACCTTGTCGAAGAAGGGTTCGGGGGTGGTTACCGCTGCCGATATTCAGCTGGATCATGATGTCGAGATCGTTAACCCCGATCACGTAATCGCTAACCTGGCGTCTAACGGCGCCCTGAACATGAAGCTCACCGTAGCTCGTGGTCGTGGTTATGAACCGGCAGACTCGCGTCAGAGCGATGAAGACGAAAGCCGCAGCATCGGTCGCTTGCAGCTTGACTCTTCGTTCAGCCCGGTTCGCCGTATCGCATACGTGGTGGAAAACGCCCGTGTCGAGCAGCGTACTAACCTGGACAAGCTGGTTATTGATCTGGAAACCAACGGTACTCTGGATCCTGAAGAGGCTATTCGCCGCGCTGCAACCATTCTGCAACAGCAGTTGGCTGCGTTCGTCGACCTCAAAGGTGACAGTGAGCCAGTGGTTGTCGAGCAGGAAGACGAGATCGATCCGATCCTGCTTCGCCCGGTTGACGATCTGGAACTGACTGTACGTTCGGCTAACTGCCTTAAGGCGGAAAACATCTACTACATCGGTGACCTGATTCAGCGTACCGAAGTAGAGCTGTTGAAGACTCCGAACCTTGGCAAGAAATCCTTGACTGAAATCAAGGACGTTCTGGCCTCCCGCGGTCTGTCCCTCGGCATGCGCCTCGACAACTGGCCGCCTGCAAGTCTTAAGAAGGACGACAAGGCGACTGCCTGATCGTCGTAATCACCGAACGTTGTGTTTGGTAAGGAATGAACCATGCGTCATCGTAAAAGTGGTCGTCACCTGAGCCGCACTAGCTCGCACCGCAAGGCCATGTTTCAAAACATGGCAGTGTCGCTGTTCGAGCACGAGCTGATCAAAACTACACTGCCGAAAGCTAAAGAACTGCGTCGCGTTGCTGAGCCGCTGATCACTTTGGCCAAGACAGACAGCCTGGCTAACCGCCGTCTGGCTTTCGACCGTACTCGTTCGAAAGCTATCGTTGGTAAGCTCTTCAACGACCTGGGCAAGCGTTACGCTACCCGTGAGGGTGGCTACCTGCGCATCCTCAAGTGCGGCTTCCGCACTGGCGACAACGCGCCTATGGCGTACGTCGAGTTGGTTGATCGTCCTGCCGGTGGTGAAGCTGTATCCGCTGAGTAAGACGTCAGTCTGAAACGAAGAACCGGGCCTAGTGCCCGGTTTTTTGTGCGCGCTCGAAAAGTATCAAAAAGCCCAGGCGATAAAGCTTCATTAGTATTTATCTATCGATTCTCACAATTTAATGAATTTGATGGTGTCATGGTGATGGTCAATACTCCGTCTCAGCCGATTAGCCGGCAGTAGGAAAGACTGACAAAGGAAGATATCGCATGAGCCCAAATAAAACCCTTACCACCGCCAGTGGCGCTCCTGTCGCTGATAACCAGAATTCTCGTTCCGCCGGTCCTCGTGGCCCACTGCTGCTCGACGACTTTCACCTGATCGAGAAACTTGCTCACTTCAACCGCGAAAACATTCCTGAGCGCCGCGTACACGCCAAAGGTTCGGGTGCTTACGGTACGTTCACCGTCACTCGGGACATCACCGAGTACACCAGCGCCAGACTGTTTGAGTCTGTCGGCAAGCAAACCCCAACCTTCCTGCGGTTTTCCACCGTGGGCGGTGAGCGTGGTTCGGCTGACACCGAGCGCGATCCACGTGGTTTCGCACTGAAGTTCTACACCGAAGAAGGCAACTGGGACATCGTCGGCAACAACACGCCAGTGTTCTTCATCCGCGATCCGTTGAAATTCCCGGACTTTATTCATACCCAGAAACGTCTGCCGCAAAGCAATCTGAAAAGCGCGCAAATGATGTGGGACTTTTGGTCGCACTCACCTGAGGCGTTGCACCAGGTCACCATTCTGTTCTCGGACCGTGGCATCCCCGATGGCTACCGTCACATGCACGGCTTCGGCAGCCACACCTACAGTCTGATTAACGCCAATGGCGAACGTCACTGGGTGAAGTGGCACTACAAGACCAAGCAAGGGATCAAAAACCTGACTCCGGCAGATGCGGCGCGCCTAGCTGGTACCGATCCCGATTACGCACAGCGTGATCTGTTCGGCGCGATCGAGCGCGGTGATTTTCCGAAATGGCGCGTGTGCATCCAGATCATGACCGAGGCTCAGGCCGCAGCGCACTACGAGAACCCGTTTGACGTGACCAAGACCTGGTCGCAAAAAGAGTTTCCGCTGATCGAAGTGGGCGAGTTGGAGCTTAACCGCAACCCGCAGAACTATTTTGCTGAGGTCGAGCAAGCGGCGTTCGGGCCGAGCAACATGGTCCCAGGTGTCGGTTTGTCGCCTGACCGCATGCTGCAAGGTCGAGTGTTCGCTTACGCCGATGCTCACCGCTACCGCATTGGCACCAACCACCAGCAGCTGCCGGTGAACGCACCTCGCAGTCCGGTGAACAGCTATCAGCGCGACGGTTCGATGGCGTTTGGCAGCAATGGCGGTGCGACACCTAACTACGAGCCGAACAGCTACATCGAATCGCCGAAACAAGCGCCTCGCTATGCAGAGCCAGCGCTGACGCTGAGTGGTGCGGCTGATCGTTACGATCATCGCGATGATACTGACTACTACAGCCACGCGGGTGCGCTGTTCCGTCTGATGAGCGATGCGCAGAAAACGCTGCTGATAAACAACATTGCTGGTGCAATGGCAGGGGTTTCCGGCGACGTGGTTGATCGTCAACTACAGCACTTCTTCAAGGCCGACCCGGCGTATGGAGAAGCAATCGCAAAGGCGTTGGGCGTACAGCTTAACGAAGTCTAAACGAGAAGCAGAACCGCCCTCATTAGGGCGGTTTTTGCGTTATTTAAACCACTTTTCTCAGAATATCTTCGCTTTTATCGCGTAGGCAGAGTGACCAAACAGTCTGCTTGGTTCAGACTACAGACTTTCAAGCAGGGAGATGTAGGGCGATGCAAGGCCACCCAGACGTAATCGATTACCTCAACACGTTGCTGACCGGCGAATTGGCGGCGCGTGATCAATATTTCGTCCATTCGCGGATGTATGAGGACTGGGGTTTCACCAAGCTCTACGAACGTATCAACCACGAGATGGAAGAAGAGGCCGGGCACGCTGATGCCCTGATGCGTCGGATTCTGATGCTCGAAGGCACGCCGCGCATGCGTCCGGACGACCTTGATGTCGGCACTACCGTGCCGGACATGCTCGCCGCTGACCTGCGACTGGAATACAAAGTCCGCGCCGCTCTTTGCAAGGGCATCGAGCTCTGCGAGCAGCACAAGGACTATGTCAGCCGCGAGATGCTGCGGGTTCAATTGCATGACACCGAAGAAGACCACACCTACTGGCTTGAAAAGCAGATGGGGCTGATCAAGTTGATCGGTCTCGAGAACTACCTGCAATCCCACGCCTGATTCTGCTTTGTAGGAGCACAGCTTGCCTGCGATGGCGTCCTCAAAATCGCCATCGCGAGCAAGCTTTGCTCCTACAGACACAAGACACAAAAAAGCCCCTGTCACTGATGAAGTGACAGGGGCTTTTTCGTGGGCCTGATTCAGGCTTTGTCGCGAGCCAGCAGCGGCTTAAGGTAGAAGCCGGTATGCGATTGCTTCATCTCGGACACTTCTTCCGGCGTACCGACGGCAATGATCTGGCCACCCTTGGAACCACCTTCCGGCCCGAGGTCCACCAACCAGTCGGCGGTCTTGATCACGTCCAGGTTGTGCTCGATCACCACCACGGTATTACCGTGGTCGCGCAGACGATGCAGTACGTCGAGCAGCTGCTGGATATCTGCGAAATGCAGGCCGGTTGTCGGCTCATCGAGGATATACAGCGTCTTGCCGGTATCGCGCTTGGACAGTTCACGGGACAGCTTCACCCGCTGGGCTTCGCCACCTGACAGCGTGGTCGCTGATTGCCCGAGCTTGATGTACGACAGGCCGACATCCATCAGCGTCTGAAGCTTGCGCGCCAGGGCCGGAACCGCGTCGAAGAACACCCGCGCTTCCTCGATTGTCATCTCGAGGGTTTCGTGGATGTTCTTGCCCTTGTACTTGATCTCCAGGGTTTCGCGGTTGTAGCGCTTGCTCTTGCAGACGTCGCATGGGACATAGATGTCCGGCAGGAAGTGCATTTCCACCTTGATCAGGCCATCGCCCTGACACGCTTCGCAACGTCCGCCCTTCACGTTGAAGGAGAAGCGTCCAGGACCATAACCGCGGGAGCGGGACTCCGGCACACCGGCGAACAGTTCGCGAATCGGTGTGAACAACCCGGTGTAGGTCGCCGGGTTGGAGCGTGGCGTTCGACCGATGGGGCTCTGGTCGATGTCGACAACCTTATCAAGATGCTCCAGGCCTTTGATGCTGTCGTGAGCGGCCGCTTCGAGCGTCGTCGCACCGTTCAATGCCGTAGCGCTAAGCGGGAACAGGGTGTTGTTGATCAGCGTCGACTTGCCCGAACCGGACACGCCGGTTACACAGGTCAGCAGGCCGATTGGAATGTCCAGATCGACATTGCGCAAGTTGTTGCCACGGGCGCCCTTGAGGGACAGCGACAACTTCTTGTTACGCGGCGTGCGTTTGGCCGGGACTGCAATCTTCACCCGGCCCGACAAGTATTTGCCGGTCAGTGAATCTGGATGAGCCATGACTTCGGCTGGCGTCCCTTCGGCGACAATGTGCCCGCCGTGTACACCTGCGCCCGGACCGATATCCACCACGTAGTCAGCCAGGCGAATCGCATCTTCGTCGTGCTCGACCACGATCACCGTGTTGCCGATGTCCCGCAGGTGCTTGAGGGTGCCGAGCAGCCGATCGTTGTCCCGCTGGTGCAAACCAATTGACGGTTCGTCGAGAATGTACAGAACGCCCACCAGGCCTGCGCCGATCTGGCTGGCCAGACGGATACGCTGCGCTTCACCACCGGACAACGTGTCGGCACTGCGATCCAGCGACAAATAGTCCAGGCCAACGTTGACCAGGAACTGCAGTCGCTCGCGAATTTCCTTGAGAATCTTGTCGGCAATTTCGCCGCGACGGCCAGTGAGCTTCAGCACGCCGAAGTATTCACAGGCATCGCCAATCGGCAGATTAGTCACCGCCGGTAGCGTCTTCTCGCCCACCCACACATGCCGCGCCTCACGCCGCAGGCGAGTACCGCGGCAATCCGGGCAAGGCTGGGTGCTGAGGAACTTGGCCAGCTCTTCACGCACCGAGGCGGACTCGGTTTCGCGGTAGCGGCGTTCCAGGTTCGGCACGATGCCTTCGAACGGGTGCGAGCGTTTGACGATGTCGCCACGGTCGTTCAGGTATTTGAAGTCAACGTTCTGCGACCCGCTGCCGTGCAGGATGAACTTCTGCTGATCGGCCGGCAGTTCGTTGAAGGGTACTTCGAGGCTGAACTTGTAGTGGGATGCCAATGAGCCGAGCATCTGGAAGTAATAGACGTTGCGCCGGTCCCAGCCACGAATCGCGCCTTCTGCGAGCGTCAGTTCGCCATTGACCAATCGCTTGATGTCGAAGAATTGCTTGACCCCCAGGCCATCGCAAGTCGGGCAAGCGCCAGCCGGGTTGTTGAAGGAGAACAGCTTGGGTTCCAGCTCGCTGATGGCATGACCGCAGATCGGGCAGGCGAAGCGCGCGGAGAAGATGATTTCTTCGCCGGGCTCGTCGTCCATTGGTGCGACCAGGGCGATGCCGTCTGCCAGCTTCAGCGCGGTCTCGAACGACTCGGCCAGGCGCTGTTGCAGGTCGGCGCGCACCTTGAAGCGGTCGACCACCACATCGATCGAGTGCTTCTTCTGCTTATCCAGCTTCGGCAACTCGTCCAGTTCGCAGAGCCTGCCGTTGACCCGGGCTCGCACAAAGCCCTGGGCGCGCAGTTCTTCGAAGACCGAAAGGTGTTCGCCTTTACGCTCGCGGATCACCGGGGCCAGCAGCATGAGTTTGCTGCCCTCCGGTTGGGCGAGGACCAGGTCGACCATTTGGCTGACGGTCTGCGCTTCCAGCGGAATGTCGTGATCCGGGCAACGCGGAATACCCACGCGGGCATACAGCAGGCGCAGGTAGTCGTAGATTTCGGTGATGGTGCCGACCGTCGAACGCGGGTTGTGCGAGGTCGACTTCTGTTCGATGGAAATGGCTGGCGACAATCCTTCGATGGTGTCGACGTCAGGTTTTTCCATCATCGACAAAAATTGCCGGGCGTACGCCGACAACGATTCGACGTAGCGGCGCTGGCCTTCGGCGTATAGCGTGTCGAACGCCAGGGACGATTTGCCGGATCCGGACAGGCCGGTGATGACGATCAGTTTGTCCCGTGGCAGGGTCAGGTCGATGTTCTTCAGGTTGTGGGTTCGGGCCCCACGAATCAGGATCTTGTCCAAAGTGGCCTCGCTCGGCGGGCGTCGAAAACGTAGGAGTATACGGCCAAATACTGGATGGATGCACACTATCGAATGAGCGGGTTGCAGCCTTACATGAAGAGTCTGTCAGCAGAGCGCGTCAAAGCGTCGCGATATACCCCGTCAATCGATGGGACTGGTAGAATCGCCGCCGGTTCACATGAGGTTTTTCCATGCACGATCCCCACAGCGAACGCATGAGTGGCAGTGAGACCCGCGCGGCAAGCGGTCTGGCCCTGGTGTTCGCCTTCCGTATGCTTGGCATGTTCATGGTGTTGCCGGTTCTGGCGACCTATGGGATGGATCTGGCAGGTGCGACCCCGGCCCTCATCGGGCTGGCGATTGGCGCTTACGGCCTGACCCAGGCGATCTTCCAGATTCCTTTCGGCTTCATTTCTGACCGCATCGGCCGTCGTCCGGTGATTTACCTGGGGCTGATCGTCTTCGCCCTCGGTAGCGTGCTGGCGGCCAATGCCGATTCGATCTGGGGCGTGATCGCCGGACGAATCCTGCAAGGCGCCGGGGCGATTTCCGCGGCGGTGATGGCGTTGCTGTCAGACCTGACCCGTGAACAGCATCGGACCAAAGCCATGGCCATGATTGGCATGACGATCGGTCTGTCGTTCGCTGTCGCGATGGTTGTAGGACCGTTGCTGACCCGCGCCTTCGGCCTCTCCGGATTGTTCCTCGCCACGGGCGGCATGGCGCTGTTCGGCATCGTGATCGTGATGTTCATGGTGCCGCGCTCGACCGGGCCGTTGCAGCACCGCGAGTCCGGTGTTGCGCGCCAGGCGCTGATACCGACGCTCAAGCACCCGGACCTGCTGCGTCTGGACCTGGGCATTTTTGTGTTGCACGCGATGTTGATGTCGAGCTTCGTTGCGTTGCCGTTGGCGCTGGTCGAAAAAGCCGGGCTGCCCAAAGAGCAGCATTGGTGGGTGTACCTGACCGCGCTGCTGATTTCCTTCTTCGCCATGATCCCGTTCATTATCTACGGCGAGAAGAAACGCAAAATGAAACGAGTTTTACTCGGTTCCGTCACGACGCTGATGCTCACTGAGCTATTCTTCTGGCAGTTCGGCGATAGCTTGCGAGCTCTGGTGATCGGAACGGTGGTGTTCTTTACCGCGTTCAACTTGCTGGAAGCTTCTCTACCATCGCTGATCAGCAAGGTTTCACCGGCAGGCGGCAAAGGCACGGCGATGGGGGTTTATTCCACCAGCCAGTTCCTTGGCTCGGCGCTCGGTGGCATCCTCGGCGGTTGGCTGTTCCAGCATGGCGGTTTGTCGGTTGTATTCCTTGGATGCGCCGGCCTGGCTGCCCTCTGGCTGGCCTTTGCTGTTACCATGCGCGAACCACCTTATGTCACGAGCCTGCGCTTGCCGTTGTCGCCCGAGGCGATCCGCGAAGCGGGTCTGGTTGAGCGCCTGAAGGCCGTCGTAGGGGTAACAGATGCGGTGATCGTTGCTGATGAAGCGGCGATTTACATCAAATTGGACACAGAACTATTGGATCGCACCACCCTTGAGCGCCTGGTGAACAACCCGGCCGGGGCAGCGTGCGTAGCCTAGGAGAACGTTATGGCCCGTGGGGTTAACAAAGTCATATTGGTCGGCACTTGCGGCCAGGATCCCGAAGTTCGCTACTTGCCTAACGGTAACGCCGTGACCAACCTGAGTCTGGCGACCAGCGAACAGTGGACCGACAAGCAAACCGGTCAGAAGGTCGAGAAGACCGAATGGCACCGTGTGTCGATGTTCGGCAAAGTGGCCGAAATCGCCGGCGAGTACCTGCGTAAAGGTTCGCAAGTCTACATCGAAGGCAAGCTGCAGACCCGCGAGTGGGAAAAAGACGGTATCAAGCGTTACACCACTGAAATCGTGGTCGACATGCAAGGCACCATGCAGCTGTTGGGCGGCCGTCCACAGCAGGGCGACCAACAAGGCGGGGGCAACAACTACCAGCAGTCCGCTCCAGCCCCACGCCAACAGGCTCCGCGTCCGCAGCAGTCGGCAGCACCGCAACAATCGCGTCAGGCTCCGGCTCCACAGCAGGCTGCTCCGCAACCGGCTCCGGATTTCGACAGCTTTGATGACGATATTCCGTTTTAAAAAGCAGCTATCCAGTCAGTAACAAAAAAGCGAAGCCACCTGGCTTCGCTTTTTTGTTGGCGCTATTAACTGGATAACGCGGTCACATTGGCCCGTGCCGAGTGCAGTTTCTTGTAGCTTTCGATCAACCGCAGGTGCCTGTCGAGCCCCTCCAGTTTCAAACTGGTCGGCGTCAAGCCATGGAAACGCACGCTGCCGTCCACCGATCCGATCGCTGCATCCGTGCGCTCGTTGCCAAACATCCGGCGGAAGTTGGCCTCGTAGTCTTCCAGTTCGAGGTCTTCGTCCAGCTTCATCTCCAACACCACATTGACCGCCTGGTAGAACAAACCACGCTCAACCGTGTTGTCGTTGTACTGCAGGAACATTTCTACCGCCTCTTTCGCCTCTTCATATTGCTGCAAGGCGAGATAGATCAGCAGCTTCAACTCAAGAATCGTCAGCTGGCCCCACGCCGTATTGTCGTCAAATTCGATGCCGATCAGGCTGGTGATGTCGGTGTAGTCGTCCAGCTCACTTTCCACCAGACGCTCAACCAGCGATTGCAGTTCTTCTTCGTCCAGGCGATGCAGGTTGAGGATATCGGCGCGGAAGAACAGCGCTTTGTTGGTGTTATCCCAGATCAGATCGTCCGCAGGATAGATTTCCGAGTAGTCCGGCACCAGGATGCGGCACGCCTTGGCGCCGATATGCTCGTAGACCGCCATGTACACTTCCTTGCCCATGCTTTCGAGAATGCCGAACAAGGTCGCGGCTTCCTCGGTATTCGAGTTTTCACCCTGGCCGGAGAAGTCCCACTCCACGAATTCGTAATCCGATTTGGCACTGAAGAAGCGCCACGACACAACGCCGCTGGAGTCGATAAAGTGCTCGACGAAGTTGTTCGGCTCGGTCACCGCATGGCCTTCAAACGTCGGCTGGGGCAGGTCGTTGAGGCCTTCGAAGCTGCGGCCCTGCAACAATTCGGTCAGGCTGCGTTCCAGCGCCACTTCCAGGCTCGGGTGCGCGCCGAACGAGGCGAACACACCGCCGGTACGCGGGTTCATCAACGTGACGCACATCACCGGGAATTCACCCCCCAGGGACGCATCCTTCACCAACACGGGGAATCCCTGCTCTTCCAGCGCCTGAATACCGGCCAGTATGGCGGGGTACTTCGCCAGCACGCTGGCCGGCACATCCGGGAGGGCGAATTCGCCTTCGATGATTTCGCGCTTTACCGCGCGCTCGAAGATCTCCGACAGGCACTGCACTTGGGCTTCGGCCAGCGTGTTACCGGCACTCATGCCGTTGCTCAGGAACAGGTTTTCAATCAGGTTGGACGGGAAGTACACCACCTCGCCGTCCGACTGGCGCACGTAGGGCAACGAGCAGATGCCGCGCTCTTCATTGCCCGAGTTGGTATCGATCAGATGGGAACCGCGCAGCTCGCCGTCGCGGTTGTAAATTTTCAGGCAGTGCGCGTCGAGTATTTCGGCCGGCAGTTCATCTTTACGGCCAGGCTTGAACCAGCGCTCGTTCGGGTAATGCACAAACGCAGCGTTGGCGATGTCTTCGCCCCAGAACTGGTCGTTGTAGAAGAAGTTGCAGTTGAGTCGCTCGATAAACTCGCCCAACGCCGACGCCAACGCGCCTTCCTTGGTCGCACCCTTGCCGTTGGTAAAGCACATCGGTGAGTGCGCGTCGCGGATATGCAGCGACCACACGTTGGGCACGATATTGCGCCACGAGGCGATTTCAATCTTCATGCCCAGGTCCGCCAGAATGGCCGACATGTTGGCGATGGTCTGCTCCAGCGGCAGATCCTTGCCGGCGATATAGGTGTGAGCCTCTGAATTAGACGCAGGCATCAGCAACGCCTGGGCATCGGCGTCGAGGTTTTCGACTTCTTCGATCACAAACTCGGGCCCGGCTTGCACCACTTTTTTCACGGTGCAACGGTCGATGGAGCGCAGGATGCCCTGGCGGTCCTTGTCGGAGATGTCTGCCGGTAGCTCGACCTGGATCTTGAAAATCTGGTTGTAGCGGTTTTCCGGGTCAACAATGTTGTTCTGCGACAAGCGGATGTTTTCGGTGGGGATGCTGCGAGTGTCGCAGTACAACTTCACGAAATACGCCGCACACAACGCCGACGAAGCCAGGAAGTAGTCGAACGGACCCGGTGCCGAGCCATCGCCTTTGTAACGGATAGGTTGATCTGCCACCACCGTGAAGTCGTCGAACTTGGCTTCAAGTCGAAGGTTGTCGAGAAAGTTGACCTTGATTTCCATGGGGGATTACCAGAATAACGGCTAGACGATTTGGCCGCCATTATCCGGCTTTTCGGCCGTAAGTCTCAGAAAAAAGGCCAGTCATGTGCGCACGCGACTGGCCTTCTTTGTTGGGGAATGTCGGATTGCAAGCGTTGATCAGTGATGCGCCGCCAGGAACTCGTCAGTGGACACCACGCTGGCGTAGGCAAAACCCAGGGCCGACATGAAGGCGGCGTGCACGTGGGCTGCAGGGATAGTGACGCCGTTGAACTCCAGGTCACGGGAGGCACAGGCGTCGTGGATCACTGTGACGGTGTAGCCAAAGTCGGCGGCGGCGCGGGTGATGCCATCGACGCACATGTGGCTCATGCTGCCGACGACCACCAGTTCTTTGATGCCTTGCTCGTCGAGGATCGATTTCAGATCGGTTTCGCGGAACGAGTTGACGAAGTGCTTGAGCACGACCGGCTCGTCGGCACGGTTGAGGACTTTGGGGTGCAGCTTCGCGCCTTCGGAGCCCGGGGTGAAGAACGGTGCCGCGTCGGAGGTGAACTCGTGGCGGATGTGCACCACCGAATCACCGGCGTCGCGGAAGGCTTTGATCAGCCGTGCAGCGTTGTCCGCGGCGGCGTCGGCGCCGACCAGCGGCCATTTGCCTTGGGGGAAGTAGTCGTTTTGGATATCAACTACGATGAGTGCTTGCTTGGCCATGACTGTTTCCTCGAAGTGCTTGTTGGTGTGGAATGGAGTATTGGCTCTGGCAGGCCGTCCGAGGATTGGCGGCACCGACAATAGAAGGGGGAAAACTGACAATGGATGTAGAAAGGGCAATCGCCGAGCTGGGTGTGCTGATCTATCCCGGTGCGCAGATGGCGGCGGTGCATGGGTTGACGGACTTGTTCGGGGTGGCGAACCGGATTGCCGCCGAACATCAGGCGGCGCAGTTGCCGTTGCTGCGGGTCAGCCATTGGCAGGTTGATGGCGATCAGGCGCCCGAGCGGGTCTATGACAGTCATCCCGCTGTGGACGGTGCGTTGGTGGCGGTGTTGATCCCGCCGTCGATTGCCGGTTTTTCCGAAGGCCAGGCACCGCAGGCGCTGTTTCGCTGGCTGCGTCAGCAACATGCCAATGGCGCGACACTTGGCGGGGTTTGTGTGGGGTCGATTCTGTTGGCCGAGAGCGGCCTGCTCGACGGTCGTAGCGCCACCACCCACTGGACCTCGGCCAAAACCTTCGCCGAGCGTTATCCGGCGATCAAGCTCAAGGCCGACACACCCATCGTTGATGACGGCGACCTGATCACCACGGCGGGGCTGATGGCCTGGTCCGAACTGGGCTTGCGTCTGGTCAACCGTCTGCTGGGGCCGAGTATCGCCACCAGCACCGCGCGGTTTTTGGTGGTGGAACACAGCGACAGCGCAAGTGAGTGCGGCAGCAATTTTTCACCCATTCTCAGCCATGGCGATGCTTCGATTCTCAAGGTCCAGCATTGGCTGCAAAGCACTGGAGCAACCGATGTGTCGGTGGCGACGATGGCCGAGCGGGCAGGGCTGGAAGAGCGCACGTTCCTGCGTCGATTTCGTGCGGCAACCGGGCTCAAACCCACCGAGTATTGCCAGCACTTGCGGGTTGGCAAAGCCCGGGAAATGCTCGAGTTCACCAACGGCACCATCGATCACATTGCCTGGACGGTGGGGTATCAGGATCCGAGTGCGTTTCGGGCGACCTTCAAGAAAATTACCGGGTTGGCGCCGAGTGACTACCGGACACGGTTTGGAGTGGGAGCGAGTCAGGGGTGAACGTCAGTCGTGCAAAATGCCAGAGTTGAAACCCTTGTCGTGCAGAATCAAACAGGCAGGGTGCCATCATCTTTTTCGCAACTGGCTGATTTGAAAAACGTTTGTTATTGATCCGACTTGGCCTGATCTCTGCACCCCTTCAACTACATTCATCAAGCGCAGATTGAAGGGGGACGCATGACCCCGGCAAATCGCAAGAAACTGGTGGTCGCCCACTCCGTGCACGCCGAGGCTCCGTTGCACGAAGTGGAAACCAATCGTGCGCTGGCCCGTTGGCTGGCGCAGATCCTGGGGCTTAAATACGGCGGCAGTTACGACCCCGAACTGCACAACGGGCGAGACCTGTATCTGTTGCCGACCCAGACACTTGTGGGCGCCGCTGCCGCCCGGCAATTGGGCGTCAAGGGGCCGGAGGATTTGTGGGGCGGTTACGTTGAGTATGATTTCATCTGCACCAAAGCCATCAGTCACGGGTTGCGCAACAAAAATGCTCGCGCTCCGCAAGGCTGGTCTCCGTTGTTTTGCGAACGTGTGCGCAGCGTGGTGCTCGACGGCCTCAGTGTTTTTTCCATGGACGATGCGCGGCCCGCGGCAGAACACCTGCTCTACACCGGCCCGATCCGCATCAAGCCGATTCATGCCTGCGCCGGACGCGGTCAGGAAGTCATCGAAAGCCTCGACCAGTTCGATGCCATCCTCGCCAGACCCGAGGCCAAAGCCCTGTTCACCGAAGGCGTGGTGCTGGAGCAGGACCTGGACCACGTGATCACCCACAGCGTTGGTCAGAGTTTTATCGGTGACACGGTGCTGAGTTATTGCGGTGATCAATACTTGACCGAAGACGGTCAGGGCGAGCAGGTTTATGGAGGGTCCAACCTGCTGGTGGTGCGGGGTGACTACGACGATCTGCTCGAACTGGAAGTGCCGGACGACGTTCGGCTGGCGATCCGCCAGGCGCAAGTGTTCGACCGTGCCGCGGATGAGGCTTATCCCGGTTTCTACGCTTCGCGGCGCAACTACGACATCGCCCAAGGCGTGGACAGTAACGGCAAACCGCGCAGCGGCGTGCTCGAGCAGTCCTGGCGGATGGGCGGTGCCAGCAGCGCCGAAGTCGCCGCCTTGCAAAGCTTTGTCAACGACCCCGGCATGCGCGCGATTCGCGTGTCGTCGGTCGAGACCTACAGCGACCAGCCGCTGCCGGCGGACGCCATCGAGGTGTATCGCGGGCCGGCGCAAAACAGTGACTTTCTTCTCAAGTACGTAACGGTTAAATCCTATGACGGCTAGAAGCGAAACCATTCAGATCGACATCGACGATGAGCAAATGGTCGGGACTTTTCTCAGCCCCAAATCAAAAGTCCCCGGCGTGCTCTTTGTGCACGGTTGGGGCGGCAGTCAGGAGCGGGACCTGGAACGGGCGAAAGGCATCGCCGGGTTGGGTTGCGTTTGCCTGACGTTCGACTTGCGCGGGCACACCGATGGGGCCGGTCTTGCGCTGAATCGAGTCACGCGCGAAGACAACCTGCGCGACCTGCTGGCGGCGTATGACCGCCTGCTCGCGCACCCGGCGCTCGATACCTCGGCGATTGCCGTGGTCGGCACCAGTTATGGCGGTTATCTTGCCTCGATCCTGACCTCATTGCGTCCGGTGCGCTGGCTGGCGCTGCGGGTGCCGGCGCTATATCGCGATGATCAATGGCACACGCCCAAACGTGACCTGGACAAGCTCGATTTACGTGATTACCGCAGCACGATCGTCCGAGCCGACAGCAATCGCGCGCTGCATGCCTGTTCGCAATTCACCGGGGATGTGCTGTTGGTCGAGTCAGAGACTGACGACTACGTACCGCACGCAACCATCATGAGTTACCGCGCGGCCTGTCAGCAGACCCACTCGCTGACTCACCGGATTATCGACGGCGCCGATCACGCCTTGAGCGAACCCGTTTCGCAGCAGGCGTACACCTCGATTCTGGTGGGCTGGATCACCGAGATGGTGGTGGGCGAGCGGTTGAGCATTATTCAGTCATCGTGAAAAAACGGACGGCTAATGCCTCGGTTTCTTCGAAATCCGCAACGACTTGGCCTTGGCTTCCACGATCAGGTACATCACCAGGGTAATCAGTAGCGGCAGGATGAAGTAGATCGCCCGATACGCCAGTAATCCGGCCACCAGGCTGCCTCGGGACACTTCGTGTTGCAGCAGCGCCACGAACACCGCTTCAAGCACGCCGAGCCCGGCAGGAATGTGTGTGATAACCCCGGCAATCGCGCTGATCAACAACACCCCAAGCACCAGTGGGTAATCCAGCTTGCTCGGCAGTAAGGTGAAAATCACCGCGGCCATCAGCGACCAGTTCAGCGCCCCGAGGGCCAGTTGCAGCACCGCCATGCGCAGGGACGGCAGGTCGATTTCCACCCCGCGAATCGCCCACTCCCGTCGCCTGGAAAACTGACACGCTGCCAGGTACCCCGCGCTCACCAGCAGCAACAACACCCCCACACCTTGCAAGGCGTCGCTGCTCAGCTTCCAGCCTGGCGGCATTCGCACCAGTCCGCTGCTGAACACTGCACCGGCAATTACCATGTAGCCGAACCAGTTTGTCGCCAGGCTCAACCCGAGAATTTTCGCGATGTTGCCCTTGCTCACCCCAAGTCGCGAATACAGCCGATAGCGCATGGCAATGCCGCCGACCCACGCGCTCAGGTTGAGGTTGAAGGCATAGCTGATAATCCCCACCGGCAGGATCTGCTTCCACGTCAGGTTCTGGCGAATGTAGGTACGGCCGATCAGGTCGAAGCAGGCGTAGACCAGAAAACTCAACAATGTCAGACCGGACGCGATGATCAGCGTGCGCACCTTGAAATCTGCGAGGTTGTCGAACACTTCATCCCATTCGATGCGTTGGGCAAGCATCGTGAACAGCACGATCAACGCCAGGAAAAACAGCATCGTCAGCGGCCGTTTCCAGCGGCTCCAGCGGGATTTGCCCGGCGTTTCGGCGTGGGTCGCGGGTTGTGTATCAGAGTGGCTCATCAGGTGTCACTCCCAGCGGAATGGGAAAAGGGTTTCAGGCGCGGCTTGTGCGCCGGCAGCCAACCGGCCCAGGCCGGGAAGTGCCGCAGGAAGTGAAACACCAGAAAGCCGACGGTCATGTGCCAGACCCGTCCGCGCGGGGACTTGTCTGCGGACATGACCTTGCAATGGTTGTTACTCAGGTCTTCGAGGCGCTCGAACAGGTCGCGGTTGAAGGCGCGATCGCGGATCAACACATTGGCTTCCAGGTTCAAGGACAGGCTCAACGGGTCGAGGTTGCTCGAACCGACCGTGCTCCAATCCTCATCCACCAGCGCGACTTTGCCGTGCAGCGGACGGTCGCAATATTCGTAAATCTGTACACCGGATTTGAGCAGGTAGTCATAGGTCATGCGCGCGGCGAGTTTGGCCGCCAGCATGTCGGGCTGACCTTGCAGGATGAGGCGCACATCGACGCCACGGCGCGCCGCGTTGCGGATCTCGCGCAGCAGGCGATAGCCCGGAAAGAAGTAGGCATTGGCGATCACCACCCGGCGCTGGGCAGTACGAAGAACCTGTCGGTAA
The DNA here is from genome assembly GCF_014852295.1 of Pseudomonas sp. PDM10. Lineage (NCBI taxonomy): Bacteria > Pseudomonadati > Pseudomonadota > Gammaproteobacteria > Pseudomonadales > Pseudomonadaceae > Pseudomonas > Pseudomonas sp. PDM10. The sequence goes on from NZ_JACVBJ010000008.1 coordinate 49,505, forward strand.
ACCTCTTCGATGTCGGTCGGATGTTCGCCGTTGTCGCGGTACACCAGGCGAACCTGGCCGTCATGATCGGTGAACGCCAGCTCCGAGCGCCGTTGTCTGCGGCGTTGCCACCAGTATTTGGCGCGAGCCGGGCGACCGCATTGCAGCAAGGCGAAGTGATGGATGTCGGCCACCGCCGGGCCTTGCACTTCAACGGAATAATCCTGTTTGGCCTCAGGGCCGAAGTCAGCCAAATGGTCGGCAGAAAAGTTGATGCCGCCGATGAACGCAATCGTGCCATCGACTACCACGATCTTGCGGTGCAGGCGGCGGAACCAGTTGGTGCGGATGCCCAGAGTTTTGGGCGCCGGGTCGAAAATCTGGATGCGCACGCCGGCCTCGCTCAGGGCGGCGAGGTACCCCGTACTCAGTTCACCGCAGCCGAAGCCATCGAGACTGGCGGTGATTCGCACGCCGCGTTGAGCGGCGGCGATCAGTACTTCCTTCAGCTCATCACCGACCTTGTCCTCAAACACAATGAAGGTTTCCAGGAGGATTTCAGTCTTGGCCTGACGCATGGCCTCGAACACCCGAGGGAAATACGCTTCGCCGTTTTCCAGCAGCTCTACGCGGTTGTTGCCTTGCCAGCCATATTCGACGTCGACCACGCCCGGCTCACGAATCGGCGGGGTTGTGGATAAGTGCTCCACGTTGGTTTTATCCATCGATGGGCTGCTCAAAGCTCGATCTCCACCGACAGCGGTGCATGGTCGGAAAGGTGTGACCAGGGCCGCGCGGCCAGCACTTGCGGCTGACTGGCCTTGAGGTTGCGCACGTAGATGCGGTCAAGGCGCAACGCCGGCAAGCGTGCTGGAAAACTGCGCGCCGGTTTGCCGTGGAGTTCGGCGAAAACCTCCCGTAGGCCGCTGGGTTTGAGCAGTGCGTCGGCCCGCTGGCGCCAGTCGTTGAAGTCACCGGCAACGATCACCGGGGCATCGCTGGGCAGTTCTTCGAGGCGCTGGGCCAGCAACTTGAGCTGTTCAGTGCGGTGGGTTTCGCGAAGGCCCAGATGCACACAAATGGCATGCACTTCCTGGCCGTCACCGGGCAGGCGCAGCACGCAATGCAGGATGCCGCGGTTCTCGTGACCGCTGATGGAGACGTCGAGGTTGTCGTGGCGAATGATCTGGAATTTCGACAGCAGCGCATTGCCGTGATCGCCCGCCGGATAGACCGCGTTACGCCCATAGGCAAACTGCGGCCACAGGGTGTCGGCGAGGAATTCGTATTGCGGCATCGCCGGCCAATTGCTGTAGCGCTGGGGATGACGCTCGTGGGTGCCATGGACTTCCTGCAAAAACACCACGTCGGCGGACACGCTGCGCACTGCTTCGCGCAATTCCGGCAGGATGAAACGCCGGTTGAGCGCGGTGAACCCCTTGTGCGTGTTGACCGTCAGCACGGTAAAGCGGCGCACGGAGGTGATGATGGGTTGCTGTTCGTCGGTGGTGCCGACCGGTTCGGAAATGCTCATGACAGCACTCCTTCGGCGGCCCGTTCACCGGGGCGGGTGGCGAGGTCTTTATCCAGATGAAAGCGCTCCAGCAAGCGGCGGGCATCGAAGGGCGCGCGGACTTTGATGTCGTTGTCGAAATAGCAAAACACCTCACGGTACTTGCGCGTCTTGGGCTTTTGCCGGGGGGCGATCAGCTGCGGGTCGGGCGGTTGCTGACCGTGGTACCAAGCCTCGATCCGGTCACCCCAACGCTTGAGCGCCTCGGGGGTGTAACCGCTGGCATAGAGTTCTTCGGCACCGTGCAGGCGCAGGTAAACAAAGTCGCTGGTGAGGTCTTCGCGGTACGGCCATTTACCGGCGGTGTCGGCGATCACCAGCGCAGCATTGTGGCGTTTGAGCAGGCGGATGAAGGCGGGATCGACGAAGCTCTCATTCCTGATTTCTACGGCATGGCGCAAAGGCTTTTTTCCGTAGGCCTTCAGGCTGGCGTGACCGTTCAGGTGCGAATCATGCTGGCGGGCGAGGGCGGCGGCCTCTTCGGTGTCGTGGGGCAACTGCTCGAGAAAGGTCTCGAACAACTCGGCATCGAATTTGAAGTTGGGCGGGAATTGCCAGAGGATCGGGCCGAGTTTTTCCTTGAGTTCCAGCACCCCGGACGCAAAGAAATTCGCCAAGGGTTTATGGATGTCCCGCAGTCGCCTGATGTGGGTGATGAAACGCGGGGCTTTGACGCTGAAAACGAAGCCCCTCGGGGTTTCGGCGTACCACTGGGCATAACGTTCGGGCCGTTGCAGGGCGTAAAACGATCCATTGATTTCGATGCTGTTGACCGCCCGTGAGGCGAATTGCAATTCGCGCTTGTGGGTCAGCCCCTTCGGGTAGAACTCCCCCCGCCAGGGCGTGTAGCGCCAGCCTGAAATACCGATGTGGATCGCCGCCATATCGCCTCCCGTCTGATGGTCTTTCGGACTGCCCCTGTCTTTTGATGACTGTGGGGCGGACGAGAAAGTTTCGACGGGACTACGGACGGTCAACACACCACTTTTCGCATCTTGTAGGAGCAAAGCTTGCTCGCGATGTCGATTTATCAGTCACATCAACATTGAATGTGCCGCCGCCATCGCGGGCAAGCCTTGCTCCTACAAAAGCAATCAGTGACCGGCGACGATACGGGGTGAGCCTTCAGCGGGTTCGGCATACACCGGACCCAATCGATCAAGACGACCGCTCCACGCGGTCAGCGCCAACGCGACCAATACCACCAAACCACCGATCCATGCGGTGTGGATAAGGCCCATGTGAGCAACGATCAAGCCACCGCCCCACGCGCCACCGGCAATGCCGAGGTTGAACGCGGCGATGTTCAGGCCCGACGCGACGTCCACCGCCTGCGGGGTGTGATGTTCGGCCTGACGCACCACGTAAACCTGCAGGCCCGGCACGTTGCCGAACGCAACCGCACCCCAGACCAGCACGGTGGCCAGGGCCAGCCATGGGTTGCCAGCGGTAAAGGTCAGTACGAACAACACGGCAGCGAGCAGGGCAAAGATGATTTTCAGGGCGCTGATCGGGCCGCGTTTGTCCGCCAGTTTGCCGCCCCAGATATTCCCGACGGCCACCGAGATGCCGTAGACCAACAACACCAGGCTGACGGTGCTGGCGCTGAAACCGGAAATGTCCTGGAGAATCGGTGCCAGGAAGGTAAACGCGATGAACGAGCCGCCGTAACCGACCGCGGTCATGGCGTATACCAGCAGCAGACGGGGTTGCTTGAGCACCTGCAATTGCTGCAACAGTGAAGCCGGTTTGCTGTGGGCAATGTTTTTCGGCACGTAAAGCAGGCTGCCGATGAACGCGATCACCCCCAGTGCAGACACCGCGAGGAAGGTTTCACGCCAGCCGAAATGCTGGCCAATGAACGTCCCCAGTGGCACGCCGGTGACCAGCGCCACCGTCAGGCCGGTGAACATGATGGCGATCGCGCTGGCGGCTTTCTCCTTCGGCACGAGGCTGGTGGCGATGGTCGAGCCAATCGAAAAGAACACCCCGTGGGCCAGGCCGGTGACGATCCGCGCAATGATCAGCGACTCGTAGCTCGGCGCTTTCCAGGCCAGCAGATTGCCGAGGGTGAACAGCACCATCAGCGACAACAGCAGCAATTTGCGCGGGACTTTGCCAGTGAGGGCGGTCAGCACCGGGGCGCCAATGGCAACGCCCAATGCGTAGAGGCTGACCAGCAGGCCGGCGGACGGCAGGCTGACGCCAAGGTCGGCGCCGATGGTGGGTAACAGGCCAACGATGACGAACTCGGTCGTCCCGATGGCGAAGGCGCTGAGGGTCAGCGCGAGCAAGGCAATGGGCATGGCTGCAACTCCGGTGGATTGATTGATGGAGCGCAGTGTCCGGGTTTGGGTTGTGTGGAAAAATAGAGGGATGGGCATTTGATATTTGCCTCTCGCGCAAAGATCAAAAGCTACCCCCTCACCCCAGCCCTCCCGAAACGTCGGACCGCCCCCAAGGGGGCGAGGGGGAAAGGGAGCAGAGCTCCATGCTTTTCAAACCTGAGTTCGACTCGATATTTCAGGTCGATGTAGCTCCGAGAACACCCCTCACCCCAGCCCTCTCCCCTTTGGGGAGAGGGCTGGGGTGAGGGGTGGCCCTCTTGATTCACCCCAATAACCGAACTTGCCTACACTTTCCCGATCAGTTCCTTACAGACCCTTTTGCAGGAGCGCCGCGTTTGTTCAAGTTCAAGACCGCGATACTACTGGGGGCATTGTTGATTCTGGGCAGCAACGAGCTGGAGGCAGCCGCACTGCCGGGTGTGCCGGCGGCGGCCACGGCCACGACACCACTGGCCCACCCCGAACCGCTGGTACAGGGTGGTTTGCTGGGGGCCATCAGTTCGAGCATTGATCAAGTCCAGGGAAAACTCGATCTCAACGAGGACCTGCTGGACGCCTGGCGTCTGCGGGCAGACCGGGCAGCGGTTGAGGTGGATCAACTGGTCAATCATCCATCGTCCCGTTCAAGCTGGAGCGTGGCGGGGGATTTCCTGCTGTTGTCCGGTGTGTGGATTGGCGTTTTCGCGCTGCTCTGGTTGCTTGGCGGGCTGCTCGCCAAACGTCTGTGCCAGAACCGCCTGCTGCTGACTCGCGAGCGCGGTCAGGCATTACTGGGGTATGTGTTGCCCTACACGGTTCCGGCGCTGATCAGCCTGCCGCTGACGCTGTATGTCAGCCACTTTCTGCAAGTGTCCGCCGGCCGGGCGCTGGCATTGTGTTTCGCCTATGCCACCAGCAGCGGCATTTTCGCCGCGTCGTTGCTGTTGTCGCTGGTGGTGCTGTTCAACGCCGGCCACAAGCGCCGGGCGGTGCAGATTATTCGTCGGTACAGCCCACGCCCGCTGTTTTTGATGGGCTTTCTCGTGGCGCTGAGCGACGGCTTGACCAGCCCGCAGATCGCCCGCCTGCTCGGCGGCAATCTCACCAGCAGCGTCGCGGTGTTCACCGGGGTGGCGGCTTCGGTCACCTTTGGCATTTTGGTGATCAAGATGCGCCGTCCGGTCGCCCATCTGATCAGTATTTTGCCGTTGGCCCAGCGCCTCAGCCAGCCGGCCTTGCGTGAAATGCTGCGGATCTTTTCCGGGCTCTGGTACTGGCCGATTCTGTTGATGGTGCTGGTGTCGGTGATCAACCTGATCGGCATTGGCGATGACAACCAGAAAGTCCTGCGCTGTGCGCTGTTTACCACGGTGTTGCTGATTGCGATGGTGTTTCTCAGCACGTCGCTTCATCACCTGTTCAAGTCGCGCAGTGAGTTGGCCGTGCGCCGCAGCAGTGCCTACAAAGAACGCTTTATCAGCCTTTCGCACGCGTTGCTGCGCATCGCCCTGGCGATTGTGTTCATCGATGTCCTGGGGCGCATCTGGGGGGTGTCGCTGTTTGAATTTGCGGTGAGCAATGCGGTCGGCCGGGCGATCAGTGATTCCCTGAGCCGAATCGGTTTGATTTTCCTGGTGACCTGGATGGTTTGGGTGGTGTTGGACACGGCGATTCAGGAAGCCCTGAAACCCCCTGTCAGCAAACGCTCGGCGCGCCAGCCCAGCACCCGGGTCAAAACCATCCTGCCGCTGCTGCGCAACGCGATCAAAATCGTCCTGGTGGTGATCTGCGCCATCACCACCATGGCGAACCTGGGGATCAACGTTGCACCCTTTCTGGCCGGTGCCGGAGTCGTGGGGCTGGCGATCGGTTTCGGTTCCCAGCAGCTGGTGCAGGACGTGATCACCGGATTGTTCATCATCATCGAAGACACGTTGTCGATTGGCGATTGGGTGGTGCTCGACTCTGGCCACGCCGGCACCGTCGAAGGCCTGACGATCCGCACCTTGCGCCTGCGCGATGGCAAGGGGTTTGTGCACTCGGTGCCGTTCGGTCAGATCAAGGCCGTGACCAATCAATCGCGGCAATTCGCCTATGCGTTTTTCTCGGTGCAATTCACTTATGACACCGATGTCGACAAGGCTATCGAGTTGATCCGCGAGGCCGGGGATTCCATCCGCGACGATGCGTTCCTCAAGTACAACCTGCAAGGGTCGTTGGATGTGTTTGGTGTCGACAAGATGGACCTTAACGGCGTGGTGCTGACGGCTCAGTTCCGCACGGTGTCGGGCGGGCAGTACGCGGTCAGTCGCGCGTTCAATCAGCGTTTGAAAAAGCTTGTGGATAACAGCCCGTGGGTGCATTTCGCGCAGACTTATCCACAGCAGGTCTTGATGCCCAGACAGGGTGTTGAGCCACTGCAAAGCGATGGGCTTGCATCGGAGCATTCATCGGTGTTCCTGCCGGATCAGCCGAGAACCCAATGATTTGTGTTGGGGCGGACGGCCCCTTCGCGAGCAGGCTCGCTCCCACAATGTTCCGTGTTGAATACTATTTTTGGGCCGGACACAAATCCCCTGTGGGAGCGAGCCTGCTCGCGAAGGGGCCAGACCTGGCAGCGCTAATGCCGGATCAATTTGTTGTGCAGTTCGGCAGTCGATTGCTGATCCAGCTCCAACCAGAAATGCTGCTTGCCCGCAATTTCGGCAGCGGCCGGCAACCCATCGCGATACACCAATCGATTACTCGCCAATGCCGGTACTTTTGCACCCGGTAAAAGCGTCCCGGCGAGGTTCAGCGGATCAACTCCGCACACGGCAATCAAACTCCCGTCATGCGGCCGTCGCCGCACCTCGCGCAGCAAGGGTATGGCCTCGGGCAGCGCAAACTGTTCACCGGCCAAGCCACTGACAAACCTTCCGCCGCGAATCTCGCCCCGAGCTTCCAGCCGATGGAACGTGCGCAGCAATTCCCGCCAGCTCGGCAACCAATCCGCTTCACGTTCCAGCAAGCGCCAGAACACCACGCCGTAGCGTCGGAGCAAGGTCATGGCGATATGTTCAAGGGTGTCGGTCGGCGTCGGTGCCGGACGTTTGTCATCCACAACCGGAGCTTGCGCGCCGCGTCGCAGCAAGGCCCAGCGCCCGGCATCGTCCATCCCGCCGACAAACGCTCCGCGCCCGCGTCGGCTGCTGCGATTCTGGCGCTTGCTGGCCGGGGTGATCAGCGCTCGCAGACCGGCAAAGCTGTCGGCATTCACCAACCCGGCGCCGACCAATTCCTGCAAGGCGATTTCCAGTTCCGAGCGCAGCAGATGAGCCTCGTGAGTCAGCTCATCGAAAAACAGCGCGCCGTGTTGGCTCAAAGCTTCATAAACTTTTTGCGTCTTGGGTGACAGTTCGCTGACCGGCGTCTGCTCGGTCAATCCGCTCCACAATCCGACCTGACTGCGCGGCAGCAGCAGAATCGGTGTGCTGCGCAGCGCCGTGCTGGCGCTTTTGTTGCGTGCGGTCAGCCGCGTCCAGACCAGTTTGCCGCTGCGACACAGGTCATCCAGCCAACTCGCTGAATAGTCTTTTATTCGCGCCGGCAGAATATCGCTGTCCCAGGCTGAAGCGGCGGCGGGGTAGCCTTCGAACTGACCGACTATCGCGGGCAATACTGCGTTGCCCTGACCCTGAGTTGCAGCGGACAGATGCTGCCAGTCGAACAGGAAACGCATGAAATCCTGCAACGCCACGGGCTCGATTTCCCGCCGCAGACGCTTGACGGTGTAGCGGTGAATCCGCGCCAGCAGGTGGCGCTCGCACCATTCTTCCTCAGCCGTGCCAGGGGTGAATTGACCGCGCAACACATAGCCTTCGCGTTCCAGTTGCGCCAACGCCTGGGTGACTTGAGTTGCCGGTAGTCCGAGCGGTTCGGCAATCGCGTTCAGCGGTAGCGGACCGAATGCGCTGAGTCGCGCACGGATCACTTCGAGCACCGCTTCGTCCGTCGTCCAGACTTCATCGAACCCGGGCAACGCCTGCAACGGTGGCTGCAAAATCGCGTGTGGATACATCGCGTTCAGGCAAGTCAGCCGCTCCAGTGCCAACCACAGAACTTGCCCGGTATTGACTTGCAAGCGGCTGGCGCGACCGCTGTCGGCCAGGGCGTTCAGCCAATCGAGCCAGTCTGGATTAGCCTGGGCCTCGGCGGCGGCGATGCATGCGAGGCTCATCAACGCCTCATGCATTTCATCGACGCCAGTGGGCGTTGGCCAGGCTTCCTCGCGCACCGCTTCAATCGCCTCAGCATCCAGCGCCCCGAGGTCGTCGGTGGACTGTGGATCGCTCCAGCGGCGGTTGAGCACTGCCTGAGTGCGGCGCTCTTCCAGCGGCGCATCGTCGAGAAAGGTGTAGGGCCGGGCGCTGAGAATTTCCGCTGCCAGCGGTGAAGGCGCTGGCAGGTCGCGGCTGATCAGGCGGATGTCACCGCGTTCCATGCGCCGCAACAACGCCAGCCAGCCTTCGCTGTCCATGGCTTCGTGCAGGCAATCGTCGAGGGTTTGTTCCACCAGTGGATGGTCGGGAATTTCCCGTTCGCCGGCGAGGTTTTCCACGCAGGCCATCTGATCGGGAAATACGCTGGCGATCAGGTCTTCGCTTTTCATCCGCTGGATCTGCGGCGGGACTTTGCGCCCGCCACTGTAGCGTGGCAGCGCCAGCGCGACCCCGGCATTCCAACGCCAGCGCACACCGAACAGTGGGGCCTCGATCACGGCTTGGATCAGGGTGTGCTCGGCGCTGTTGCTGTGCAGATAGCGCCAGACATCGTCGAGTTCAAAACTGTGGCCGGTGGACAGCGACAGCACGATGGCGTCTTCGCTGGCGGCGGCCTGCAATTCGAAGTTGAAGGTGCGGCAAAAACGCTTGCGCAAGGCCAGGCCCCAGGCGCGGTTGATGCGGCTGCCGAACGGCGTGTGAATGATCAATTGCGTGCCGCCGGACTCGTCGAAAAACCGCTCCATCAGCAACGTGTCTTGTGACGGCAGGGCGCCCAATGTCAGGCGCGCACGGGCCAGGTAATCGACCAATTGTTCGGCACTGGCCAAGTTCAGACCGAGGGTGTCGGTCAGCCAGTCGGTCGCGGGCTGCAAGTGACCGGGTGTGGCGCCGAGCAGCGCATCGAGTTGCGCTTGCAGGCGGGCCACGGCGAACGACAGTTCCGCGCTGCGTCCTGGGGCTTCGCCGAGCCAGAATGGAATGGTCGGCGGTTGGCCTTGAGCGTCTTCGACCCGGACCTTGCCGGTTTCAACGCGCAGAATCCGGTAGGAGGTGTTGCCCAATTGGAAGATATCGCCGGCAATGCTTTCCACCGCAAAGTCTTCGTTGACGCTGCCGATGTTCAACCCTTGGGGTTCGAGTAAAACGCTGTAATCGGCGTTGTCCGGGATCGTCCCGCCGCTGGTCACGGCCGTCAGCTTGGCGCCCCGGCGACCGCGCAGGGTCCGGGTTACAGCGTCGCGATGCAGGTAAGCGCTGCGGATGCCCAGGCGACCGTTGTAGCCTTCGGCGAGCATCTGCAGCAGCGCTTGATAATGTTTTTCGTCGAGTTCGCTGTAGGGCGAGGCGTTGCGAAACATCTCCAGCAGCGCCTGCTCCTGCCATTCCTGGCAACTGACCTCGGCGATGATTTGTTGCGCGAGTACATCCAGCGGCGCCTTGGGGATCAGCAAGGTGTCGAGTTCGCCACGCCGCACGCAGTCGAGCAGGGCGGCGCACTCGATCAGGTCGTCGCGGGTGGTGGCGAACAAACGGCCCTTGGGCGTGCCGCCGACCTGGTGCCCGGAGCGGCCGACCCGTTGCAGAAACCCGGCAATCGAACGCGGCGAGGCAATCTGGCAGACCAAGTCGACATCGCCGATATCGATCCCCAGTTCCAGGGACGCCGTGGCGATCAACACTTGCAGCTCGCCGCGCTTGAGGCGCTGTTCGGCGTCGAGACGAAACTCCTTGGCCAGACTGCCGTGGTGGGCGGCCACCGCGTCCTTGCCGAGGCGTTCGCTCAAGTGACGGCTCAGGCGTTCGGCGAGGCGTCGGGTGTTGACGAAAATCAGCGTGGTGCGGTGTTCGCGGGCGAGGGCGGCGAGGCGGTCGTAGACCAGTTCCCAGATGTCATTGGCCATCACCGCCGACAACGGCACGGGCGGCACCTCGATGTCCAGATCCCGCGGGCGGGCGTGGCCGATGTCGATGATTTCGCACTCACGATCACGGCCAACCAGAAATTGCGAGACGGCTTCAATGGGTTTTTGCGTGGCAGACAGGCCGATCCGCATCAGCGGTTGCGCGCACAACGCTTGCAGTCGTTCGAGGCTCAGGGCCAGGTGGCTGCCGCGCTTGCTGGCGGCGATCGCGTGAATTTCGTCGACGATCACCGTGCGCGTGGTGCTGAGCATTTGTCGACCGGAGTCGGAGCCGAGCAATACGTAAAGGGATTCCGGGGTGGTCACCAGAATGTGCGGCGCGGTCTTGCGCATCGCCGAGCGGTCTTTTTGCGGTGTATCGCCAGTGCGCACGGCAGTGTTGATCTGCAATTGCGGCAGGCCCATCTCGCGTAACTGCTCGGTGATGCCGGCCAGCGGGTTTTGCAGGTTGATCTGAATGTCGTTGGACAAGGCCTTTAGCGGTGAAACGTAGACCACCAGGGTTTCATCCGGCAATCCGCCTTCAGTTTCCAGGCCGCGGTGGACCAGATCGTCGATGACGGCGAGGAACGCGGTGAGGGTCTTGCCGGAGCCCGTGGGTGCGGCGACCAGGGTCGAACGGTGCTGGCGGATCAACGGCCACGCCCGGGCCTGGGCGGCGGTGACCGTCGGGAAGGTGCTGCTGAACCAGGCGCTGACGGCGGGGTGGAAGCCTGCCAGGGCGCTGTCCGTCGGGATTGGCAGATTCATGTCCTGATTTATGCGGGTGAGGCGGGGAAGTTGCAAGTACCACTCGGGATCTGCGTCGATCCTTATGGCCTCATCGCGAGCAGGCTCGCTCCCACATTGGATTTGTATGCGCCACACATCCCTTGTGGGAGCGGGCTTGCTCGCGAAAGGGCCTGAACAGGCGGCGCATATCTCAGGGATCTACACTTTACGGATGACGGTTGCGCACTAAACCCGCAAAATGCAACGATTCCGGCAACTATCGACGGCATCGCCCCCGAGCGGTGTCGATAAAGCCATTGTTTCAATCAGACTGGGCCTGCTGACTCTATGCGAATGCGCCTTATGTTACTGGGCGGCGGAAATGCCCTTGGGCAGGCGCTGATTCGCCTCGGTGCGGAGGAAGATATCGGCTTCCTCGCCCCCCGCCCACCGCAAGACGGCTGGGACGCCGCGAGCCTGACGCAACTGCTCGACGACACTCGTCCAGACGCGTTGATCAACCTCGCCTATTACTTCGACTGGTTTCAGGCGGAGACGGTCAGCGAACAGCGTCTGGCCGGGCAGGAACGGGCGATCGAGCGTCTGGCCGAACTGTGCCAGCATCACAACATCGTGCTGCTGCAACCGTCGAGCTATCGGGTGTTCGATGGTTCCCGGGCGACGGCCTACAGCGAAAAAGACGAGCCGGTACCCTTGGGCCTGCGCGGTCAGGCCTTGTGGCGGATCGAACAAAGCGTTCGCGCCACCTGCCCGCAACACGTGTTGCTGCGATTCGGCTGGTTGCTGGATGACAGCCCCGACGGCACCCTCGGGCGTTTCCTCGGTCGCGCCGAACTACCGGAAGAATTGCTGATGGCCGATGACCGCCGGGGCAATCCGACGCCGGTGGATGACGCCGCCCGAGTGATCATCTCGGTCCTCAAGCAACTCGATTGCTCGGCGCCGCTGTGGGGCACCTATCATTACGCCGGGCATGAGGCGACCACGCCGCTGGCGCTTGGGCAGGCGATCCTCACCGAAGCACGCGCCCTGCATCCGCTGGCCATCGAAGCGCCGACCGCCCAGGCTCACGCCGCCCGGCCCGACGCCGCCGAAGAACCGCAACACGCGGTGCTGGCCTGCAAGAAAATTCTGCACACTTTCGGGATCAAGCCCCGCGCCTGGCGTGCGGCACTCCCGGGCTTACTGGATAGGTTTTATCGCCATGGCTGACGGCCCTGTTTTAATCACCGGCGGCGCCGGTTTCATCGGCTCGCACCTCACCGATGCGTTACTCGCCAAGGGCCATTCGGTGCGCATCCTCGATGACCTCTCCACAGGCAAACGCAGCAACTTGCCACTGGACAATCCCGACGTCGAACTGATCGTGGGGGATGTCGCCGATGCCGCGCTGGTCGCGCGGGCGATGGTCGGTTGCAGCGCGGTGGCGCACCTTGCTGCCGTGGCGTCGGTGCAGGCGTCGGTGGATGATCCGGTGAAGACTCACCAGAGCAATTTCATTGGTTCGCTGAATGTCTGCGAAGCCATGCGCCAGGCCGGCGTCAAGCGGGTGCTGTATGCGTCCAGTGCAGCGGTCTACGGCAACAATGGCGAAGGCGAGTCGATCGACGAAGACACGCCCAAGGCACCGTTGACGCCCTACGCGTCGGACAAGTTGGCGAGCGAGCATTACTTCGATTTTTACCGTCGTCAGCATGGTCTGGAGCCGGTGATTTTCCGCTTCTTCAACATCTTCGGCCCGCGCCAGGATCCGTCCTCGCCGTACTCCGGGGTGATCAGCATTTTCAGCGAACGTGCACAGAAGGGCCTGCCGATCACTGTGTTCGGTGACGGTGAGCAGACTCGCGATTTCGTCTATGTCGAAGACCTTGTCGACTTGCTGGTGCAAGCGATCGAGAAGCCGCAGGTCGAAGTCGGTGCGGTCAATGTCGGCTGGAACCAGGCCACGACCCTCAAGCAAATGCTTGAAGCCCTTGAAGCGGTGGTCGGTCCATTGCCGCCGGTGAGTTATAGCCCGGCGCGCTCCGGTGACATCCGCCACTCGCGAGCGAACAATCAGCGTTTGCTGGAGCGCTTTACCTACCCCGAGCAGACACCGATGCGTGTCGGCCTGGCGCGGTTGTTGGGACGCTGAGGTTGATAGATCGTTCCCACGCTCTGCGTGGGAATGCCTCAATGGACGCTCTGCGTCCGCTTCGGCATAGGACGCGGAGCGTCCCGGGCTGCATTCCCACGCGGAGCGTGGGAACGATCAAGGCGCCTTTCGAGGCGCCTTTTTTTGTGTGGCGGGTTTAGAACTTGTAACCCAGGCCAACCATGTAGATGAACGGGTCTACGTCCACATCGACCTTGGCGCGAGTGCCTTGTGCCACTGCGTTGTTTTCTACGGTCGCGGTGGTGTCGATGTCGATGTAGCGCACCTGGGCGTTGATCATGATGGTGTCGGTCAGCATGTAATCGGCGCCGACCTGGAACGCCATGCCCCAGGAGTTATCCGCCTTGAAATTGCTGAAGCCGTTGGCGCTGGCTTCGCTGCCAACGTGCTCGTCGTAGATCCAGGTGTAGTTGATACCGGCACCGACATACGGCTGGAACGCCGACTTCGAGTCCAGTGGGTAGTACACAACGCTCAGCGTCGGTGGCAGGTGTTTCAGCGAACCGAGTTTGCCGTTGGCTGCGCCCAGGGCGGTGCCTTTGAGCTTCACGTCATGCTCGAACGGCGAGGCCGCCAGCAGCTCGATCCCCCAGTGGCTGTCGAGCATGTAAGCGAAGTTCAGACCCAGCTGCGTGTCGCTGCTCATGGTGGCCTTGCCACCCAGGTTCGTACCGGCCAGCGGACCTTGATCAACCTTGACGCTGGAGCTGTCGGCTTTCGGGTTGACGGTGATTGCACCGGCACGAACGATGATATCGCCGGCTTCGTGGGCGTAGGCTAACGGTGCTGCGAGCGCGAGGGCAAACAGCGAAGCGCTGAGCAAGGACTTGTGCATGGAGGGCTCCAAAGGACGTTAAAAATGTTTGATGTCCAATGGTACGGAGGCGTCTGATACGGTCTTTTGACTCAGCTCAATGAAACAGTGATGGCCCTGGTTTTTGTGGAACCTTTGAGGGCCTCATCGCGAGCAGGCTCGCTCCCACAGGGGATTTGTGTTGATGCACAGATCAAATGTGGGAGCGAGCCTGCTCGCGATGGCTATCTAACAAACACCCCATAACTACCGGTTTCACTCCTGCAATTCATACACATAAATCTTGTCGGCCTCCATCTGATACCCGGCATCCGCCAATTCGCTGGTGGACGCTTTAACCTGCAATGCCCCCTCGATCCAGTACGGCTGATACAACTCGTCGAGCTTCACACCCACCTCGCTTTTGACATGCACGATCTGATTCGAAGGCGGTGGCGGCACGTGGATGCAGGCGCCGAAGTAAGGCACCAGCAGAAACTCGGTAGTGCGACCTTCTTCACTCACTTCCAGCGGCACGATGTAGCCCGGCAGCCGAATGTTCTGACCGTCGAGACTCTTCACCACCGGCGCATTGGGCATGTCTTGCTTGGCCGCGGGCGCCGACTCGGCGGCCAACGCGTTGCCCATCTGTGACAGGTCGTGCAGCGGCGTCATGTTCGGCACTTCCGGCGCGGCGTCCGGTGGGATCATTTCTGACCAGGTCAGGTCTTTCGGCTCGGCCGCCCACAGGGGCAAGGCGACCAGCATCAACAGCGCAAGCACAACGCGGGGCATGTTCAACGTCCTCATAAACGGATCGACAGGCCATCGGCCAGGGATTGGCGATACGCACGCCAGGCCGGCACGCTGCCCATCAGCAACGCGGCGATCAGGATGCCACCGAGCAGCGTCCATTCATATTCGCTCGGCCAGGCCAGCGGCAGGTACAAGCCGTAATTGGCTTGCACATAACCTTGGGCCAAGGCGATGCCCACATACAACAGCGCCACACCGGCAATCACGCCCGACAGCGCCAAGGCAAACGCTTCCAGCACCAGCAACGTCGCAATGTGCCACGGTCGAGCGCCCACCGAACGCAGAATCGCCATCTCCCGACGGCGTTCGTTGAGGCTGGTGAGGATCGCCGTGAGCATGCCAATCAGTCCGGTCAGCACCACGAACAGCGACACCACAAACAAGGCTTTTTCCGCCGTGCTCATCAAACTCCACAGTTCTTGCAGCGCCACGCCCGGCAGGATCGCCAGCATCGGTTCACCCCGGAATTCGTTGATCTCACGCTGTAGTGCGAAGGTCGAAATCTTGCTGTTGAGGCCGAGCATGAACGCGGTGATCGCTTGCGGCGTCAGGTCCATGTTGCGTGTCTGATCGGCACTGATCCGACCATTGCCGCGCGCCGGCACACCGTTATGCCAGTCGATGTGAATCGCTTCCATACCGCCGAGGCTGATGTGCAACGTGCGGTCCACCGGGGTGCCGGTGCGTTTGAGGATACCGACCACGGTGAACGGCTTGTCGTCGTGCTTGACCAGGCTGATCACCGCCACACCGTGGGCCAGCACCAGTTTGTCGCCGAGTTTGTAATGCAGCGCATCGGCCACTTCGGCACCGAGTACCACTTCGAACGGGTCGGCGGCGAAGGCGCGGCCGTCGGCCAGTTCCAGGTGTTGCTGATGACCGTATTGGTAATGCTCGAAATACGCCTCGGTGGTGCCCATCACGCGGTAACCGCGATGGGAGTCGCCGAGGGACATCGGGATCGCCCACTTCACTTTCGGGTTGTTGGCAAAGTGTTCGAAGCTGTCCCAGCGGATGTTGTTGGTGGCGTTACCGATGCGGAACACCGAGTACAGCAACAGGTTCACCGAGCCGGAACGGGCGCCGACGATCAGGTCGGTGCCACTGATGGTGCTGGCGAAACTGGCCTTGGCCTCGGTGCGCACCCGCTCCACCGCGAGCAGCAGGCAGACCGACAGGGCGATGGCGAACGCGGTGAGGATCGCGGTGAAGCGGCGGTTAGCCAGGCTGGCCATGGCTAGACGAAACAAATACATCTCAGACCTCGGACGGGGTGACGGCGCGATTGAGATCGGCCAGCGACAGGTGGCGATCGAACAGCGGTGCCAGGCTTTGGTCATGGCTGACGAACAGCAGGCTCGACCCGGCTTCGCGGCATTCGGCGAACAGCAAGCGAATGAAATTCTCGCGAGCGTCGTAGTCCAGGGCCGAAGTCGGTTCGTCGGCGATCACCAATTCAGGCTGACCGATCAACGCGCGTGCAGCGGCCACCCGTTGCTGCTGGCCGATGGACAGCGAATCGGCGCGACGGCTTAGGATGCTCTCGTCCTTCAGACCCAAGTGGGCGAGGAGGGTGGCCGCCGCCTGATCGACGCTGCCGTGACGCTGGATCGCCCGTTCGGCGCGCAGTTTGGAAAAGTGGCAGGGCAACTCAACGTTCTCGCGCACAGAAAGAAACGGCAGCAAGTTGAACTGCTGGAAGATGTAGCCAGTGTGATTGACCCGGAAGCGGTCACGAGCGCCGGCTGAGAGTTCGCTCAGCTTCTGGCCCAGCAATCGGATGCTGCCGCGATTGGGCTTCTGCACACCGCCGAGCAGGCCGAGCAGGGTGGTCTTGCCGCTGCCGCTGGGGCCTTTGAGGAACAGGGTTTCGCCGGGTTCCAGGCGAAACGCCGGGATATCCAGCAGCGGCGGATGACCGGGCCAACTGAAGCCCAGGTCGGACAGTTCGATGAGTGCTTGGGTCATAGCGCCGATTTCATGGGTTTTGGGGTACTTGTCTCAATATCACATCCAACACCAACCCCTGTGGGAGTGAGCTTTGTGGCGAGGGGATTTAGCGAAACGTCGCACCGCCCCGTTGGGTCGCGAAGCGGCCCTAAAAAATGGGACTGCTGCGCAGTCCAACGGGGATAAATCCCCTCGCCACAAAGCTCGCTCCCACATTGGTTCTGCGGTGAATTTAGAATTTCAGGGCGGCAGCCTTGGCCGTCACTTCTACGCCTTGTTGGCCGCTCGGGCTGATCAGTTGTACCTGAATCTTCTGGGTCGCCGGGAAGGTGTTGAAGATGTTCGCCAGGTCCAGGGTTTTCAGCGCACCCGGTGCCGAGCAGCTGAATTGATAATGAGCGTGGATTTCGCTGTGGTCGTGGTGATGTTCGCCCTTGGCCTCTTCGTCGGCATCTGGCTTGTCGCCGAACAGCGGACTTTCCAGTTCCTGAGTCGCAACCACGCAACCAGCGGCTTTCGGCAGGTTGAACAGAACCTGCGGTTTCTCCAGTTGCGCACGAACCGCGGCGACTTTGGCTTTGTCGGCGTCGGTGGTGGCGGCGTGTTCGAAACCCACCAGGTTCATCGCCGGGCTTTCCAGCTCCAGCTCCAGGGTCTGTCCGTCCAGCGCTGCGTTCAGGCGACCGACACCATGTTCGTGGGCGCCAAGGCTGCCGTGTTCATGATCATGTTCATCGCCAGCGTGGGCGATGGCCAGCGGCAACAGGGCAAACGGCAGAGCGAGAAGCAGACGGCGCATGGCGGGTCTCCGAAAAGTAAAATGAAGAATTTGTTATGTAATCTTATAACGTAAGCGCAGAGAGTTTGACCGCCTGCTTGGCGTTGCACAAGTCCCATGGGAGCATGCAAACCAGAAATGTGCAGGAGCAGACTTATGTTGCGTATACGCGGAAGCATCGGCGACTGGCCGGTGGATTTGACGCTGGAGATGGATGACGGCGACTGGGCACGGCTCGGTGCGCAGTTGCAGGTGGTGAAACCGGAGGCCGGTGCAGCGCCGGCAAAACCGGTCAATCAGGATGATGCGCTGTGGCAGATCGCCAAGGATTTGCTGCGCAAGGCCGGGCAATTGAGCGGGCCGGATTTGCTGGATCAGTTGGAAGGTTTGACCGGTAGCGCGGCGTCGGGCAAACGCTTGCTGGTGCGTTTGCGTCATTGCGCTGATGTGAAAGTGACGAGCGGCGGCGATACGCCGCTCTACAGCTGGCAAGAGCCAGCGTAGGAGCACAGCTTGCTGCCGGCGGCGATCCGACGATGGCGTACCTGAGATCGCCATCGCCGGCAAGCCGTGCTCCTACGGAACGGGTTAATACAGCGCGGCAAACAACTTGCGACGGTACGTGGTCACCAGCGGGTGATCGTTGCCCAGCAGTTCGAACACCTGCAGCAAGGTCTTGTGCGGCAGGCCTTCGCTGTAGCTGCGATTGCGCACGAACAGCTTGAGCAACCCATCCAGCGCCGCGTCGTACTGCTGACGGGCCAGTTGCTGGATCGCCAGCTGATAAACCGCTTCATCGTCCTGTGGGTTTTTTGCCAGACGCGCTTTCAGGTCTGCCGCATCCGGCAAATCCTTGGCCTGGCCGAGAAACTGGATCTGCGCCTTGGCGCCGGCCAGCGCGGCCTTGTGTTCATCGGTCTTGACCGCGTCGAGCACGATTTGCGCTTCGCCCAGCTCACCACGTTCGGTGAGGCAGCGAGCGTAGAGAATCAGCGCCTTGGCATTGGTGTTGTCTTCGCCCAACAGCACTTTGAGGATGGCTTCGGCATCGGCAAAGCGGTTGTCATCGAACAGCGCCTGAGCTTGCTCAAACGGATCGGCAGCCGTCGGCGGTGGCATTTGCACGTGAGGTTCGAGCATTGTGCGCACGGCGGATTCCGGCTGTGCACCGGCAAAACCATCCACCGGCTGACCGTCCTTGAACAGCACCACCGTCGGCAAGCTACGAATACCGAAGCGCGAAACGATGTCCGGCTCGACGTCGCAGTTGACCTTGGCCAGCAGCAACTCGCCCTGATAGCTCTCGGCGATGGTTTGCAGCATCGGCATCAACGCCTTGCACGGCGCACACCATTCGGCCCAGAAGTCCACCAGCACCGGTTTGTGGAAAGAGTTCTCGATCACCGACTGCTCGAAATCGGCAGTCGTGGCGTCGAAGATGTACGGCGTTTCCTGACTCATGGGGGATCTCTTGAAAGCGTGAATGGGGCAACTATACGACTTGGCGGGGGTGGCCGGAAGCCAGAGTACCGATCGTTCCCACGCTCTGCGTGGGAATGCCTCAATGGACGCCCTGCGTCCGCTTTGTGACGCGGAGCGTCCCGGGCTGCATTCCCACGCGGAGCGTGGGAATGGTCAGGCTCGGGTGGCGTGGTAGAGGCTCACATGCCGAAACTCTTCGGGCTCGGCCAGATCGGGCAGGGTCATCGCTTCCAGCATCTCGATGCGTTCATACAACGGGTGGCGAAAATCCCTCACCCGTGAATCCGCCACCAGGGCTTGCTGCCCGCGACTGAGGAATTCATCGAGCAACGGCAGATTTGCCCGGTCGTACAGCACATCGGCCACCAGAATCAGATCAAACCGATCCGCTTCGGTGAAAAAATCCGTCGAGTAATCAAGGTGTACGTCATTGAGTTCGGCATTCGCCCGACACGCGGCAATCGCCAGCGGGTCCAGGTCACAAGCCACCACTTCCAGCGCTCCGGCTTTTACCGCCGCAATCCCCGCCACCCCGGAACCGGCGCCGAAATCCAGCACCCGTTTGCCCTCGACCCAGTGCGGGTTCTGGGCGAGATAACGGGCGACCGCCAGCCCACTGGCCCAGCAAAAACTCCAATAAGGCGGCTCATGGAGAATTCGCCGGGTTTCTTCCGGGCTGAACGCGCGGTCCATGTTGTCGCCGTCGATCAGCCAAAGCTTCAGATCGGTGTCCGGCAATTCACAGGCAACCAGCTGTGCGTCACCGAGCAGTTCACCTAGCGCCTGTTGCAGGTTGAGCGGTGCAATCATGGGGCTTTGACGAATTGCAGCTGACCCAGTACTTGCGTCGTTGGCTGCGTGATGATCTGCGGCGGCAGGTGCAAAATTAGCTGGCCGGACTGGCTGGCGCGGCCGCGCAGTTCAACGCGGGCACCGACCGGAAAGGATTCCGGATTGAATCGCAGATGAAACGGCAGAACCTGATTGGTGCCGATCAGGCTGGAGCTGGCCAACAATTGTTGCGGGCGGCCCTTGTCATCGATCACCAGCAACGCCAGTTCGACTTCGGCGTCGGCCGGCACGCCTTGCAGGGTGCCGCTCAATTCACGCTGATACGCGGGCAATGGGCCGAGGTTGGCCGATTCCCTGGCTTTCTTCTGCGCGGCCTGTGGCGCGGGGCCTGGCGTCGGCGGCTGGGGCTTGGGCGCATCGCTGCTGCAGGCCACCAGCAGGCTGAAAAGACTGAGCAAAACGAGCGGTCTTAGGGACATTTTCGGCTCCAGCAAGGTGAAATCCATGGATCTAGCTCTATAGCCCGTCTGTATACCGCAAACCCTATGGCTTGTCTTGCCACGGGGATGCGCTACCATGGCCCTCCCTTTTTTTGTTGCCTGCCACCATGCACTGTCCCTTCTGCGGTGCCAACGACACCAAGGTCATCGACTCGCGTCTGGTCGCCGAGGGCGAACAGGTACGCCGCCGGCGTGAATGCCTGGCCTGCGGCGAGCGTTTCACGACGTTCGAGACGGCCGAACTGGTGTTGCCGCGCCTGATCAAAACCGACGGCAGCCGCCAGCCGTTCGACGAAGAAAAACTCCGCGCCGGCATGCAGCGTGCGCTGGAGAAGCGCCCGGTGAGTGTCGAGCGCCTGGAATCGTCGTTGGTGCACATCAAACACAAACTGCGCGCCACCGGTGAGCGAGAGGTTAAATCCCTTGTCGTCGGTGAACTGGTGATGGCCGAGCTGCAAAAGCTCGACGAAGTCGCCTACATTCGTTTCGCCTCCGTGTATCGGCGCTTCCAGGACCTCAACGAGTTCCGCGAAGAGATCGATCGCCTGGCCAGAGAGCCGGTGAAAGAATGACCCCCACTTCCGAACAAGCCATCCTCGACGCCCATTACATGGCCCGCGCGCTGGAACTGGCGCGCAAAGGTCATTACACGACACACCCCAACCCTCGGGTGGGCTGCGTGATCGTGCGTGACGGGCAAATTGTCGGCGAAGGCTGGCACGTGCGCACCGGCGAACCCCACGCCGAAGTCCACGCCCTGCGTGCCGCCGGTGATAAGGCTCGAGGCGCCACCGCTTACGTGACCCTCGAACCTTGCAGCCACCATGGACGGACGCCGCCTTGTGCCGATGCGCTGGTACATGCCGGTGTGGCTCGGGTCGTCGCGGCGATGCAAGATCCGAACCCGTCGGTTGCCGGTCGTGGCATGCAGCGCCTGGCCCAGGCTGGCATCGCTACCGAAAGCGGCGTGCTGGAAGGCGACGCGCGCAAGCTCAATGAAGGTTTCCTCAAGCGCATGGAACACGGCTTGCCGTTCGTGCGGGTCAAGTTGGCCATGAGCCTCGACGGTCGCACGGCGATGGAAAGCGGCGAAAGCCAATGGATCACCGGCCCTGCGGCGCGTTCGGCGGTACAACGCCTGCGCGCTCAGGCCAGCGTGGTGCTGACCGGCGCCGACACGGTGCTGGCGGACAATGCCCGTCTCACCGTGCGTGCCGATGAACTAGGCCTGGATCCTGAGCAAACGGCCCTGGCCATGAGCCGTCCGCCGCTGCGTGTGTTGATCGACGGCCGTCTGCGAGTGCCGTTGGATGCCCCGTTCTTCAAGGCTGGCCCGGCGCTGGTCGCCACGTGCATGGCGATCGAGGAGCAATACGCCCATGGTCCTGAGTGCTTGATTGTGGCGGGCGAGGATGGCTTGGTCGACCTGCGCAAATTGTTGGTCGAACTGGCCAATCGCGGAGTCAACGAAGTGTTGGTCGAAGCGGGGCCGCGTCTGGCCGGGGCTTTCGCTCAGCAAGGGCTGGTGGACGAGTTTCAGATTTTCATCGCTGGCAAGTTTTTAGGTTCGTCTGCGCGCCCGTTGCTGGATTGGCCGCTCGCGCAAATGAAGGATGCGCCTGAACTCAAAATCATCGAAATCCGCGCGGTTGGCGATGACTGGCGAGTCATCGCCATTCCTTCGCCAGCAGCGAGCGTATAATTCCGGGCCTGCGCCACGCGACGGCCCTGTTCTCGAGGAGGACTCCATGTTTACCGGCATCATCGAATCCATCGGCAGTATTCGTGCATTGACCCCAAAAGGCGGAGATGTGCGGGTACACGTAGAAACCGGCAAGCTCGACCTGAGCGACGTCAAACTGGGCGATAGCATTGCGGTCAACGGCGTGTGCCTGACAGCAGTTGAGTTGCCAGGCAACGGCTTTGCGGCGGACGTCAGTCGCGAAACCCTCGACTGCACCGCCATGAATGATCTGAAAAGCGGCAGCCCGGTGAACCTGGAAAAAGCCCTGACCCCGACCACCCGCCTCGGCGGGCATCTGGTCAGCGGCCATGTCGATGGCGTGGGCGAAGTGGTTGCTCGTACCGAAAATGCTCGCGCTGTGGAGTTCCGCATCCGCGCGCCCAAAGAGCTGGCCAAGTACATCGCCCATAAAGGCTCGATCACCGTCGACGGCACCAGCCTGACCGTGAACGCGGTCGATGGCGCCGAGTTCATGCTGACCATCATTCCGCACACCCTGAGCGAAACCATCATGGCGTCTTACCAGCCAGGTCGCCGGGTGAATCTTGAAGTTGACTTGCTTGCCCGTTATCTGGAACGCCTGTTGTTGGGCGACAAGGCCGCAGAGCCAGCAAAGTCCGGGAACATTACTGAAAGCTTTCTGGCCGAGAACGGCTACCTCAATTCCTGAAACTCAATTTTGAAAGAAGGGGGGTGCCTTGTGGCGCTCAATAGCATCGAAGAACTGGTTGAAGACATCCGCCAAGGCAAGATGGTCATCCTCATGGATGACGAAGACCGCGAGAATGAAGGCGACCTGATCATGGCCGCCGAGTGCTGCCAGCCTGAACACATCAACTTCATGGCCAAGCACGCCCGTGGCTTGATCTGCATGCCGATGAGCCGCGAGCGCTGCGAACTGCTGAAGCTGCCTTTGATGGCGCCGCGCAACGGTTCCGGCTTCGGCACCAAGTTCACTGTGTCCATCGAAGCAGCCACCGGCGTGACCACCGGCATCTCTGCTGCTGACCGTGCGCGCACCGTGCAAGCGGCCGCCGCGAAAGAAGCCAAGGCTGAAGACATCGTCAGCCCCGGCCACATCTTCCCGCTGATGGCCCAGGCCGGCGGCACCCTCGCTCGCGCCGGCCACACCGAAGCGGCGTGCGACCTGGCGCGCATGGCCGGTTTCGAGCCGAGCGGCGTGATCTGCGAAGTGATGAACGACGACGGCACCATGTCCCGCCGCGCGGAACTGGAAGCGTTTGCTGCCGAACACAACATCAAGATCGGCACCATCGCCGACCTGATTCACTACCGGATGATCCACGAACGTACCGTTCAGCGGATTGCCGAGCAGCCGCTGGACAGCGAACTGGGCCAATTCAACCTGGTGACCTATCGTGATTCCGTGGAAGGCGACGTGCACATGGCCCTGACTTTGGGCACCGTGTGCGCCGAAGAGCCGACCCTGGTTCGGGTGCACAACATGGACCCGCTGCGCGATCTGTTGATGGTCAAGCAACCTGGCCGCTGGAGCCTGCGCGCCGCGATGGCCGCGGTTGCCGAGGCTGGCAGTGGCGTGGTGCTGTTGCTCGGTCACCCGCTCGATGGCGATGTGTTGCTGGCGCATATCCGCGAAACCGTGGAGCACGTTCCGGCGAAAAAACCGACCACCTACAGCATCGTGGGTGCCGGTTCGCAGATCCTTCGGGATCTGGGCGTACGCAAAATGCGCCTGATGAGTGCGCCGATGAAATTTAATGCGATATCCGGTTTCGATCTGGAAGTTGTAGAATACGTGCCCTCCGAATAATGACCCGGAGATTCGTATTGCTGGTGTTCACCCATTGTGGGGAGGGGATTTATCCTCCGTTGGACTGTGTAGCAGTCCAAAAATAGGGGCCGCTACGCAGCCCAACGGGGATAAATCCCCTCGCCACTGGGGTGTAGTCGAGCAGCAATGCGGTTTTTTCCGGCCGTGTATTCGTGGCTAATATCACTGAGGGACGCGTACGAGACGCGTCCCGGCTCTTTAAGAGATCTAACGAATGACCCTGAAGACCATCGAAGGTACCTTCATCGCCCCTAAAGGCCGCTACGCTTTGGTAGTAGGCCGTTTCAACAGCTTCGTCGTTGAAAGTCTGGTCAGCGGTGCAGTTGATGCCCTGGTTCGCCACGGCGTGAGCGAAAGCGACATCACCATCATCCGCGCACCTGGCGCCTTCGAAATTCCGCTGGTTGCGCAGAAAGTCGCTCAGAAGGGCGAATACGCGGCAATCATCGCCCTGGGCGCGGTCATTCGTGGCGGTACTCCGCACTTCGAATACGTGGCTGGCGAATGCACCAAGGGCCTGTCCCAGGTGTCCATGGAGTTCGGCGTTCCAGTCGCATTCGGCGTGCTGACCGTTGATTCCATCGAGCAAGCCATCGAACGTTCCGGCACCAAGGCCGGTAACAAAGGTGCTGAAGCTGCCCTGTCCGCTCTGGAAATGGTCAGCCTGCTGGCGCAGTTGGAGGCCAAGTGATTAGCGACGAAAGCGATCGTTTCAACCCGCGCGATCCAAAGCCTGCGGATGCCGGCAAGCCATCGAAAAGCGTCAAGCGTCGCGAAGCCCGTCAGCTTGCGACTCAGGCGCTGTACCAATGGCACATGGCCAAGCAATCTTTGAACGAGATCGAAGCGCAGTTTCGGGTCGATAACGATTTCAGCGATGTCGATGCCGCTTACTTTCACGACATCCTGCATGGCGTTCCGGCCCACAAGCCTGAGATCGACGCTGCACTGACGCCGTGCCTGGACATCACCATCGAAGAGCTGGACCCGGTTGAACTGGCCGTCCTGCGCCTGTCGACCTGGGAACTGCTCAAGCGCGTCGACGTGCCGTACCGCGTTGTGATCAACGAAGGTATCGAGCTGGCGAAAGTCTTCGGTTCCACCGACGGCCACAAGTTCGTCAACGGTGTACTCGACAAGCTGGCCCCGCGTCTGCGTGAAGCTGAAGTGAAGGCGTTCAAGCGCTAACCTGCGCTTGGAGATGCCATGGGCGAGTTTGAGCTGATCCGCAATTTCTTCGCCGCCGCGCCCTGTGCGCAGGGCGGCGAAGGCGTTGCCCTCGGGATCGGCGATGACTGCGCCTTGCTGGCTGTTCCCCCCGGGGAGCAGTTGGCCATTTCTACCGACACACTGGTTGCCGGTGTGCATTTCGCAGATCCTTGCGACCCGTTTCTGCTCGGTCAGCGCTCGCTGGCTGTGGCCGTCAGCGATCTGGCTGCCATGGGCGCCACTCCCGTTGCCTTTACCCTTGCCCTGACCTTGCCGACGGTGACCGCCGATTGGCTGGACGCCTACGCCCGTGGTTTGAACATCATGGCGCAGCGCTGCGGTGTGGCGCTGGTGGGCGGTGATACCACCCGAGGGCCGTTGAGCCTGACCATGACCGTGTTCGGTCGTGTGCCGGCGGGTCTGGCGTTGACCCGCAGTGGTGCGCAGCCAGGCGACTTGCTGTGCGTTGGCGGTGAGCTTGGTAACGCGGCGGGGGCATTGCCGCTGGTGCTCGGTCAGCGTACGGCTGAAGCCACCATCGCCGATCCGCTGCTGGCACATTACTGGTCGCCGCAGCCGCAACTCGCGTTGGGTCAGGCGCTACGCGGCAAAGCCACCTCGGCGCTGGACATCTCCGACGGGCTGCTCGCGGACTGCGGACATATTGCCCTGGCATCGAAGGTCGGCATTCAGATTGAACGGCACACGCTGCCATTGTCGAACGCTTTGGTCGCCTTCCTCGGTCAATCAGGTGCAGAAGTCGCGGCCCTGAGCGGTGGTGATGATTACGTGCTGGCCTTTACCTTGCCCCCTGTCGAGTTACCGAAACTGGTGGCCGATGGCTGGCCGATCCATGTGGTCGGCCGTGTTGTGACGGGGCAGGGCGTAGTGCTGCTTGACGCCGACGGACAAGACATCACCCCGCAGAACCGGGGCTATCAACATTTTCGGGAGACACCGTGACAGATCATCCCAAACAGGTCCCGGCGGAATTCGTACCGCCGTCGGTCTGGCGCAATCCGTGGCACTTCCTGGCGTTCGGCTTCGGCTCGGGCACCTTGCCAAAAGCACCGGGCACCTGGGGGTCGTTAGTTGCGCTACCCTTTATTCCGTTGTGGCAGATGCTGCCCGATTGGGGTTACTGGCTGATGCTCGGCATCACCATGCTGTTTGGCTTCTGGCTGTGCGGCAAGGTCGCCGACGATTTGCGGGTGCACGACCACGAAGGCATCGTCTGGGACGAAATGGTCGGGATGTGGATCACCCTGTGGCTGGTGCCGGAAGGTTGGTACTGGTTGCTGGCGGGTTTTTTGATGTTCCGCTTCTTCGACATCCTCAAGCCGTGGCCGATTCGCTGGATCGACCGGCATGTGCATGGCGGCGTCGGGATCATGCTCGATGATGTATTGGCCGGGGTGTTTGCGTGGCTGGGAATGCAGGGATTGGTTTGGTTTTTCGCCTGAGTGGCGAAACAGGGGACTAGGGATGGCTCGGCGCTGGTTGGTGGCGATGGTTTTTGCGGTGTTCAGTTCGCTCGTTCAGGCGGACGATGCCGTGACAACGCCGTCGGTGATTCATCTGGCCAGCGAAGACTGGGAAGACTACACCGCCGCCGATGGCCACGGTCTGGGCTGGGATGTATTGCGCGAAGTCTTCGAGCCAGCGGGGGTCAAGCTGGACATCCGCAGCGAACCTTACGTGCGCTCCATGGGCCTGGCCCAGCGCGGCGAAGTGGATGCCTGTGTCGGCTCCTATCTTGATGAGTCCAGCGATCTGCTCTATCCGCGCTGGAACTTCGATACCGATCACATCTATGCCCTGGGGCTGGCCAGCAACCCCGCGCCGACCCCGGAAACCCTGGGCAACTATCGACTGGCCTGGGTCCGCGGCTACGACTATCAGGATTACCTGCCCAACGTACGCCGCTATAACGAAGTACTGCGGCGTACCGGGATTTTGTCGATGTTGACCCGCAACCGCGCCGACTTTTACATCGACGCGCTGACCGAAGTCGACTATGTCCTCAAGCGGGCCAAGGATCCGTCGCAGTTCCGTCGCACTCACATTGCGGAATTGCCGTTGTATCTGTGCTTTGCCAAGACCCCCAAGGCCCGGACACTGATGGCGCTGTTCGACCAACGCATGGAGCAACTGGTGAAAAGCGGCCAGCTGAAACCGATCTTCGAGCGCTGGAAACAACCCTATCCGTTCGACTCGAACTAAGCGCGAACCCTGCAGCGCTTGATTAACCCTGTGGGAGCGAGCCTGCTCGCGATGACGGTGTATCAGTCGACATCAATGGTGAAAGACAGACCGCAATCGCGAGCAGGCTCACTCCCGCAGGGGGGCTGTGATGGCTTGAGATCTAACTTTTTGATTGTTATGCCCCATAATTCAGCCTAAGCGTCTGTCGGAACGTGCTGTTACAATGCCGCGTCTGCGAATCTCCAGTACTTATTGATCAGGAGCACACCGGTGCCTGTCGTTTTTGTCGCCGCTTCCAAGCTGCCAACGCCTTTTGCGCAATTCACCATGCACGGCTTTCTCGATGAAGAAAACGGGCGCGAGCACGTTGTGCTGAGCCTGGGTGAGTTTGCCGATGGTGCCCCGGTACTCGGCCGGTTGCATTCTGAATGCCTGACCGGCGATGCCTTGTTCAGCCAGCGTTGCGACTGCGGCTCGCAACTCGAGGCCGCCTTGCAGGCCATCGCCCGTGAGGGCCGTGGCGTATTGCTGTACTTGCGTCAGGAAGGTCGCGGCATTGGCCTGCTGAACAAGATCCGCGCCTATGAATTGCAGGATGGCGGCGCCGATACTGTTGAAGCCAACGAACAGTTGGGTTTTGCCGCCGATCAGCGCGACTACGCCATGTGCCTGCCGATGCTGGAGCACCTGGGCGTGAAATCCCTGCGTCTGATGACCAACAACCCACGCAAGGTCAAAGCCTTGACCGACATGGGCATCGTGGTCGCCGAGCGCGTGCCGCTGCACACCGGCCATAACCCGCACAACAAACTCTACCTGGCCACCAAGGCCAGCAAGCTCGACCACATGATGGGCAACGAGCACCAGGGTGAGGCTGACCGGGCGTGACCCGCGGTCAGGTCAGGCGGCGACTGTCCGTCAATTGGTGGCAATACCTGGCGCTGGCCTTGGTGCCGCTGTTCGTGATCAATGGTGTATTTGGCCAGAGCGAGGCGATCCTGCCGGTGCTGGCGATGCCGTTGTTCATCGCCGGTGTGGCGTCGATGTTTGTCAGCCTGAAATTCTTTGGCGGCTACAAACACGCGCTGATCGCCACTCAAAAAGCCCTCGATACCCCAGAAGAACCTGCTGCCTGGATCGCCTTGGCTGCCAAGCGTCGCACGGCGTTCCTGGCTGCCGGCCTGCCGGCCTGGATCGGCGCGCTGGCGGTGTTCGTCGGCCTCGAAGCCGTGCCGTTGATGCTGCTGGCGCTGTCGACCCTGGTGCTGTTTTACCTCTACCGTATTCCGCGTCAACTCGGCTGATGCGGCCCGTCTGGCTGGCGGTTTTGCTGCTGGCCGTCAGTGGACCGGCGGCTGCGGTCGAACGCGTTGTCAGCCTCGCGCCATCGCTCTCTGAAATCGTTGTTGAGCTGGGTTCAGCCGACCTGCTGGTGGGTGTGCTGGATGCCGGTGAGCGTCCTGCCGAGCTCAAACACCTGCCTTCGGTTGGCCGCTATGGTCAGCTGGACATGGAGCAGTTGCTCAGCCTCCGGCCCGATCTGCTGTTGCTCTGGCCCGGCAGCGTTGGCCCGGCCCAGCGTGAGCAACTCAAGCGGTTAAACATCCCGACCTACGTTGCTGAACCTCACAACCTCGAACAACTCACTGCGCAGATTGAGGCCATTGCCTCACAACTCGGCCGTCCGGAACGTGGTGTTTCATTGGCCGAGAAGTTGCGTCAGCGGCTGGATTCGTTGCGCCAGCGTTATCGTCGAGAGCTGCCATTGCGGGTGTTTTATCAGGTCTGGGATCGGCCGCTGTACACCGTTGGCGGCGGGCAGATCATCAGCGATGCGCTTGAAGTGTGCGGGGCTCGTAACGTCTTTGCCGACCTGACCCTGCCGGCGCCGCAGGTCAGTATTGAAGCGGTTTTGCAGCGCAATCCCGAGGTGATTCTGGCCAGTGATCAGGCGCAACTCGATGCGTGGAAAGCCTGGCCGCAGGTGGCAGCGGTGGTGCAGGGGCAATTGTTGTTGGTAGCGGATAAGGGGCTGGAGCGGCCGAGCGGGCAGATGATCGATGCGACGGCTAAGTTATGTCAGGTGATTGCGCCCGACCGGTGACCTGTGGTGAGGGGATTTACGTGGCGAGGGGATTTATCCCCGTTGGGCTGCGAAGCGGCCCCCAATGGCTGCAGTCACACCGCATCCACAGGTTTACGACTGCTTCGCAGCCGAACGGGGATAAATCCCCTCGCCACAGGTGACTGCGCCAGTCTTTAGAATTCCGGTGTCCAGGTCACCCCAAACATCCACGCCCGACCTTCCTCTCGATACCCATTCTGACTGTCGTCATGGCTGTACAGCGCCCGGCTGTAACCCTTGTCCAGCAAGTTATCGACCTTCAGCTCAAGCTTGATCTCCCGATTCAACTCCCAACTGCTGCGCAACCCCAGCAACGCGTACCCGCCCAACGGCTGCTGATTGTTCTCATCGTCATAGCTGCTGCTCACAGCCTGCCAGCTGGCGCCGAGCCCTAGCCGGTCGAACTGCCGATCCAGATCCAGGCTCATGGTCCGCCGCGCGCGCCGAGCCAGGGTGTGCCCGCTGTCGCGATCCCGCGGGTCGATGATCGCCACGCCGAGGTTGCTCTGCCAGCCGAACAGTTCCTGTTTCAACGCCGCTTCGAAACCGTTGATGCGTGCCTGCGCGACGTTCTGCGGCTGGTTGTTACTGCCGAAAATAATCGCGTCTTCCAGGTCCGTACGGTAAAGCGAGGCTTCCAGGCGAGCGGTGTCGGTCAATTGACTGCGCCATTGCAGCTCATAGCTTTTCGAGGTTTCGGGTTTCAGGTCCGCATTACTGAAGTCGGGGTAATACAGATCGTTGAACGTCGGCGCGCGGAAGCCTTCGCTGTAAGTCAGCAGCACATCGTTGTCCGGATTCAGCGGCAGGGTGAAGGTGCCGCTCCAGCTGTTCTGGCCGCCGAACTGCTGGTTCTGATCGCGGCGCAGGCCCAATTCGGTGGAGAAGCTGTCCGCCTGGTAATGATGCTGAATGAACGCGGCACGGTTCCAGCGGCTGTCCTCGTCGAATGGCGTGCTGCTGTTGACCCGGTCCTCGTACCAGTCGCCGCCGAGGATCAGGCTGTTGCGCTCGTCGAGGGTCAGGTCGTTCTGCCAGTTCACCGAATCACGGTAAGTGTTGAACACGCTGTGTTCGTCACTGAGCTTGTCCAAAGTCTTCTCGCGGTTTTCGCTGTGGCCGAACTCGACGCGGGTTTTCCACAGGTCATTGATCCGCGCATCGACGTAACTGCTGACGCTGCTCACCGCGAAGTCGCTGTAGGGCTGTTGCTGGACTGACTCGAACGTGTCCATGTCGAAGCGGCCGAACGGATTGTCGAACTCACTTTTGCCACGGTTATCCAGCAGGTTGGCGCCGATTTCGATGTCGTCGGTGAGGGCGTGACTCAGGCTCAAACTCATCGATTGGTTGCGGTACTCGTCGTGATCGCCATCGCTGGGATACGACTCGCGGGTGCGATTGATGCCGGCGGTTTCATCGAGGCTGGCGCCGAGGTTGAATCGGGTCTGCTCGTCGCCGCCGGACAGCCCGAGGCTGCGTTCCCAGGTCTGGTGGCTGCCAAAGCTCACGTGCATTCGCGGTTGCAGGCCTTGCTCGCCGCCGCGCCGGGTGAAGATCTGGATCACCCCGCCAATCGCATCGCTGCCATAAATCACCGAGCGGGAGCCGCGCAACACTTCCACGCGCTCGACCTGTTCGATGTTGATGTGTTGCAGGTTGCTGTCGCCCGAGGTGGCGTTGCCGATGCGCTGGCCGTCGACCAGCACCAGGCTTTGGGCCGACTTGGTGCCGCGAATGTAAATCCCCGGCAGACTGCCGCGCCCGCCGGTTTGCCCGACTTGCACACCCGGTACACGACGCAGCAAGTCAGTCACGCTGCTTGGTTGCAGACGATCAATGTCTTCGCGGGTGAACACGGTGTTGGCGGCGCTGCTGTCATTGCGTGCTTCGACCTGACGGTTGGCGCTGATCAGCACGTCGGGAAGCTTCAGGGCTTGATCGCGTTCGAAGGTGTCGGCCAGCAGTTGGCCGGCCGGCAGGAGCGTCAGCGTCAGGGCGAGGGGGGAGAGTTTCATGGGGCAATCCGTTGGCGCGTTGTAGCGAACAAAATTTGAAGATCACAAAAAACCAATGTGGGAGCGAGCCTGCTCGCGATGACGGTGTGTCAGTCAAAGAATTGTTGACTGTCAGTCCGCTATCGCGAGCAGGCTCGCTCCCACAGGGTATTGCGTGTATCCAGTAGGTCAGATGTTCAGCAGTTGCAAACGCTCACGCACCGACGCTTCGATCCCGGCCTCATCCAGTCCGCATTCGGCCAGCATTTGCGCAGGCTTGGCGTGCTCGACGTAACTGTCCGGCAAGCCCAGGTGCAGCATCGACTTGAGGATGTTTTCACGGGCGAGAAACTCGCTGACGGCGCCACCGGCACCGCCCATGATCGCGTTCTCTTCGATGGTCACCAGCAATTCATGGCTACCAGCGATGTCGCGAACCAGTGCTTCATCGAGCGGTTTGACGAAACGCATGTCGACCACGGTGGCATCCAGCGTCTCGGCGACTTTCAGCGCCTCGGCCAGTTGCACGCCGAACACCAGCAGGGCGACTTTGCTGCCCTGACGACGAACCACACCCTTGCCGATTTCGATCGGCTCAAGGTTTTTCTCGATCATCGCGTTCGGGCCAGAGCCGCGCGGATAACGCACCGCCGCCGGGCCGTTGAACAGGTGACCGGTGGTAAGCATTTTGCGCAGTTCGTTTTCGTCGCTCGGGGTCATCACCAGCATGCCGGGGATGCAGCGCAGGAACGACAGGTCGAAGCTGCCCGCGTGAGTCGGGCCGTCTTCGCCCACCAGACCGGCGCGGTCGATGGCGAACAGGACGTCGAGGTTTTGCACCGCGACGTCATGAATCAATTGGTCGTAGCCACGTTGCAGGAACGTCGAATAAATCGCCACCACCGGTTTCGCGCCTTCGCAAGCCATGCCGGCAGCGAGGGTCACAGCGTGTTGTTCGGCAATCGCCACATCGAAGTAGCGCAGCGGGAAACGCTCGCTGAAGGCCACCAGATCGGAGCCTTCCTTCATCGCGGGAGTGATGCCCACCAAACGCGGATCAGACGCGGCCATGTCGCATAGCCATTCACCAAATACGCCGGAATACTTCGGTCCGCCCGCTTTCTTCGGCGCGGCGGCCGGAGCGTCCAGCGGTTCGAGTTTGGTGATCGCGTGGTAACCGATCGGGTCGACTTCCGCCGGGGCGAAGCCTTTGCCTTTCTTGGTGACGACGTGCAGGAACTGCGGGCCTTTCAGATCGCGCATGTTGCGCAGGGTAGCGATCAGGGTCGGCAGGTCGTGGCCATCGATCGGGCCGATGTAGTTCCAGCCCAGCTCTTCAAACAGCGTGCCGGGAACCAGCATGCCTTTGGCGTATTCTTCGGTGCGACGGGCGATTTCCCAGGCGCCGGGCAGGCGCGACAGGACCTTTTTGCTGCCTTCACGCATGCTCGCGTAAGTGCGGCTGGAAAGGATTTTCGCCAGATAGTTCGACAGCCCGCCGACGTTGCGCGAGATCGACATGTCGTTATCGTTGAGGATCACCAGCATATTGGCGTCCACTTCCGGCGCATGGTTCAGCGCCTCGAAGGCCATGCCAGCGGTCAATGCGCCGTCGCCGATCACCGCGATTGCCTTGCGATCACTGTTTTGCAGGCGGGCGGCTATGGCCATGCCCAGCGCTGCGCTGATCGAGGTGCTGGAGTGGCCGACGCCAAAGGTGTCGTACTCGCTCTCTGAACGACGCGGGAAAGCCGCAATGCCGTCCTTCTGGCGCAGGGTGCCCATGCGCTCGCGACGGCCGGTGAGGATTTTGTGCGGATAGGCCTGATGACCCACGTCCCACACCAGCCGGTCGTCCGGGGTGTCGAAGACGTAATGCAGCGCGATAGTCAGCTCGATGACGCCCAGGCCAGCACCGAAATGCCCGCCGGTCTGACCGACCGTGTAGAGCAATTCCAGGCGCAACTCATTAGCCAGGGTTTCCAGCTCGGCCTCGCCTAACCGGCGCAGGCCGTCCGGCGTGTTGGCACGGTCGAGCAGGGGCGTGGTCGGGCGCTTGCGGGGAATCTCATGAAACGTCGTGGGCATCAGGCGAATCGTTATAGGTATAAAAGATGCGGCAGTTTACCTGATGCATCGCCCCCTGCCCACGCGTTGGTTTTTTTTGGCAGATACGCCGTCAGCTGCGGCGATCGACGATGTACCGGGCCAGATCGCGCAAAGGCTCGGCCGCCGCGTCAAACGGTCGCAGCGCGTGCAGGGCCTGATCACGCAGTTCCAGAGCGTAAGCCTTGGCGGCGTCGAGGCCGAGCAGAGCCGGATAAGTCGGCTTGTCGCGAGCAATGTCGGCGCCTTGGCGCTTGCCGAGGGTTTCGGTATCGCTTTCGACGTCGAGAATGTCGTCCTGCACCTGGAACGCCAGGCCGATGGCCTGTGCATAAGTCTGCAAAGACTTCAGTTCGTCCTTCTCCGCGCGGCCACTGGCCAGGGCGCCGAGTTTGACGCTGACCTCGATCAGCGCGCCGGTCTTGTGCCGGTGCATGTATTCGAGGGCTTGTTGATCGAGCTTCAGACCGACCGAACCAAGGTCGATGGCTTGACCGCCGACCATACCGGCCGGGCCTGCGGCCAATGCCAGAGCACTGACCATTTGCAGGCGGAGGTGATCGGAGATGAGAGCAGCGTCAGAGTTGCTCAGGCGTGGATCGAGCAGGGCGCTGAAGGCCAGGCTCTGCAAGCCGTCACCGGCCAGAATCGCGCAGGCTTCATCGAATTTTTTGTGAGTGGTCGGCTGGCCACGACGCAGATCGTCGTCGTCCATGGCCGGCAAATCGTCATGCACCAGGGAATAAGCGTGAATCAGCTCCACCGCGCACGCTGCGCCGTTGGCGTGCTCAGCCTGGCCGCCCAGCGCTTCGCACGCGGCGTAGGCCAGCAGCGGGCGGACCCGTTTGCCGCCATTCATCACGCTGTAGCGCATGGCCTCGTACAGACGCGCGAGCTCCGGGCTCGGCGCGTTGAACAGGGTTTCCAGTGCTGCGTTGACGCGGGCCTGGCTGGTCGCCGAATACGCTGCAATCATTCTGGCTGATCCGCGTCGAAGGGTTCCTCGGCCAGCTCGCCATCACGCTCGAGCAGCACTTGAACCTTTTGCTCGGCCTGGGCCAGCGCCGCCTGGCAATCGCGGGTCAGACCGATGCCTTGCTCGAAAGCCGTCAGCGAGTCTTCCAGCGACAATTCGCCGTTCTCCAGACGCTCTACCAGCGTTTGCAGGTCGGCGAGAGATTGTTCGAAATCCAGTGCAGCTTTTTTGCGGGCCATGGCGGCTATTTCCGGTTGACGTTAAACCGGCGCGACACTAGCAGACATGGGGGTTATGGGCAAATGAGCGGGGGACTCAACCGCTGTATTTCCCCAGTAAACCAACCCTGTGGCGAGGGGATTTATCCCCGTTGGGTCGCGAAGCAGTCGTCAATCCGGACAACTCGGTCTGTTTGGCCGGACGCTGGGGGCCGCTTCGCGACCCAACGGGGATAAATCCCCTCGCCACAGTTGTGTGTTGCAGCAGGTTACTGTGTTGAGTCATCGGGATAGCTGATTTGATAGCGGGTACTGCGCCCACCACCGGGCAGACGTATGAGGCATCCTTTCTCCAACAAATCGGTCAGATGACGGGTTGCGGTAGCTTTGGATACCTTCGCCACGGCCTGATACTGCGCCGCACTGATGCCCTCCGAGAAACCTCGTTCCCCACCATCGAGCAAGCGGTTCAGCACCTTGGTTTGCTCGGTTGAAAGCTCTGATTCCCGGTGCGCCTGCCAGAAACGCGCCTTGCCCAGCACACTTTCGATCCGCGCCATGGCCTGTTGCAAGCTGCGCAGCAGGGTTTGCAGAAACCATTCCAGCCACTCGGTGATATCCAGCGTGGCTTTCTGGCAGGCTTCGAGCACTCGATAATAGCCGGACCGGTCTTCGAGAATGCTTGCGGACATGGCATAGAAACGGATGGCTTGGTCTTCACCCTGAGCCAATGCCAGATCGGTGATCGTTCGCGTCAGGCGACCGTTGCCATCGTCGAAAGGGTGCAGTGTGACAAACCAGAAGTGCGCAATGCCGGCCCGCAGCAATGGATCAAGTCCCGCCTGATTTCGGCTGGCGGTAA
Organism: Pseudomonas sp. PDM10; assembly: GCF_014852295.1. NCBI lineage: Bacteria > Pseudomonadati > Pseudomonadota > Gammaproteobacteria > Pseudomonadales > Pseudomonadaceae > Pseudomonas > Pseudomonas sp. PDM10. Next base: position 84,824 of record NZ_JACVBJ010000008.1, read on the forward strand.
ACCAGGTGAGGAAGGTGTCGAGCTGTCGCTCAAGGCCCTGACGAGGCGGGGCTTCGAAGTGAACGGTTGGTCTGTCGAGGCGGCCGGACACCACTTGCATCGGATCATCGCCGCGTAGCGCACCGACACGGATCGGCCGGGCGGCGAGATCGGTCTCTTGCTCGGGAAACAGCCATTCGTGCCAATCCAGTAATCGCTCCAGCGTCAGCGGTTCAGCGAAATGCTTAGTGGCGTCGAGCATCAACTGCGCCAGCCCTTCACTGCGCTGGCTGACATTATTGCCATCGACCAGCTCCAGGCCCAGCCGCCGCGCCAAAGAGGAGCGAACCGAGCCGACATTGAGCTGCTCACCCTCAATGGCGGATGAGGTCACGATGTTCTGCAACAGTGCATCCAGTTCGCTCTGAGCGCTCAGCGAACTGCCCACTGAACTCGCCATGCCCATCAATCGCCCTTGGGCTTGGACACACTCGCGCAAAAACGGCCCCAACCGCTCTGCTCGCCAGTTGAAATTGGGCCAATCGGGCTGCTGCCAGATCCAGTGAGATGCCATGAGCTCGGTACTCTTGGAGTGGGTGAGCCGAATAGGCGTCATATTCGGCTCATATAGTGAGCCGAATATGACGCCTATTCGGCTCATCGTCCACCTGACAGCGTGAATTCCACCGCAAAAATAGATGTATCTGATTGTTAAAAAACCGCCGAATGGCTAATCTTCGCGCCTTCTACGACCCGATAGTCATGGGTCTTTCTGACGAAACGCAGTTTTTGGATCTGTAACGCGCCGAGGATCGGGCGCAAGGTTTCGTTATGCATGGCAGGAGGCGTCACATGCGTTCATTTCTTCTATTGCTGATGGGGCTCGTCTGCGCGACCGCTGCCTGGGCCGAGCCGACGGCCGAGTTGTCGGAGCCGGTCGGGGGCTGGCGCTACAACGGCCTTCTCGATCGCAGCGAATATCCTCAAGTCGCCTATCCAACGCCACCGATCGATCGCGGTGTGCAGCGCAATCGCACCATGATCCAGGGCCAACTCAAGGCCATCGGCACTCAGCGAGGGCCGCACACCCTGGCCGTCAACGGCAATCCGCTGAATCTGTACACCGACGACCAGGGGCGTTTCGCCCGGCCGTATGCGTTCGGCGCCGGCTCCAACAGCGTTGAAGTACGCAGCGCTGAAGGCCAATCCCTCAAGCGCGTTCAATTCTATGAAGCCAACAACCTGCGCACCCCGGCGCGGATTCGCGTGGTGTTGGGCTGGGATGACCCGAAAGCCGAACTCGACCTGCACATCATTACCCCCGACGGCCAGCATGCGTTCTGGGCTCGCCCGGCGATGAGCAACGGCGGCGGTCTGGACCCGGACGGTGTCGATGGTCCCGGCCCGGAAATGTTCACCATGACCGCGCCGATGCATGGCACTTATCTGGTTTACGTGAACTATTGGGGCAACTTTGGCAGTGGCGGCTATAACTTCGATGAGACCAGCAACCAGAACGAGGTGATCACCTCGCAGATCAACCTGGTGCTCAACGAAAACACCGTCGACGAAAAACGCGAGACCTTCATCGTGCCCCTGCGGGCCATCGGTGACCTGCTGCTGGTCAAGACTTTCAACTATTAAACATCCCGCTCCACGGATGACATCGGGTTTTGTGAACATGAGCGATAACACTGTTTCTCCGGCCGCCGAAACGCCTGCAGCCAAAACTCCTCGCCGCTGGCCGGCTCTGGTAGTAGGGCTGGTCCTGGTGGCCGGCGTCGCGGCCGGGTTGGGCTGGTTCATGCACAAACCCAAGGCGCCCCCGGCGCAGTTGGCCAGCGACAAACTGGGCATGAGCCGCCCGGACGGTCTGCTCGAAACCCACTCCTTGAGCCAGTTGCCCAAGGATTTGCTGGCGGTGCCGTTCCTCAAGGAAACCCTGACCGAAGATTTCGTCTTCTATTACGAAGCGCACGCCGATCGCCTCGGCTTGATCGGCAGTCTGCGGCGGATCATTTACGAACATGACCTGAAGTTGCAGGACAGCCTGATCGAGCAGCTCTTCGATCAACCGGCAGACGTGGCGTTGTGGCGTGGGGCGGATGGTCGGCTGAAAGACTTTTTGTTGGTGATGGATCGCGGTGGTCTGGCCAAGGTGCTGGAGCCGCTGGCGAAAGTAGCGCTGGATGATTCGCAGCTGACCCAACTGGCTGAAATCAAGGTTGCCGGCGATGTGGTGCCGCTTTATCAACTCACCTACAACCACAGCAAAGCGCTGCTGTTCGCCTCTCATGGCGACAAACTGGTGGTGCTGTCCAATCCGGCCAAGTTGTATGAGGCCGGCCACGGTCCGGTCGAAGAACCCGGCATGGTGTCGACTGAATCCCTGGAAGCATTGCTCGGCGGCCAGAAACTGTTCCCCGAAGCTTTCGGCCTGCCACCACGCGCGCCTGAAGTGAAACAACGCCTGTCGGTCAATTCCAGCGTCCTGGCCATGGGTTACCAGCGTTTCATCCCGAACTTCGCCGGGCTGCGTTTCGACATGGACGACAAGGGCTGGCACAGCTTCCTGGCCATGGATGAACTGGAGGACCAGCCGGACTTCGATTTCAAGCCGATCTGGCAAGCCATGCCGATGGGCGCCAGCGCCTGTGTCGCCTTGCCGCTCGCCGCCGAACAACAAAAACCGCTGCTGGTGAAACTCGGTGCCGAAGAGTCGGTGGCTCAGGCCCTGACCGAACACATGGCCGGTGCCGCTGGCCTGTGCTGGTACGCTGATTCGCGGTTGTACACGCCGCTGCTGGTGGCCAGTTTGAACGATGACGACAGCGCCAAACTGGACGGCGATCTGGGCAATCTGTTCGGCTCGATGGTCGGCGCCTACGAAGGCAACGTCGAAGAGCACGCGTTCCCGGTGATCGAGAAACAGCAAGGCCCAACCCACCAATGGCAGCGTCAGGTCAGCTCCAGTTTCGGTCCTTACAAGGCCAAGGATGCCGAGAACCCGGACGCGATCACCGGCAAGGCGTTCATGAAAGTCAGCCTGGCGCGCCACGGTTCGACGCTGCTGTTTTCCCTCGACGACAAGCTCGTGGACAAAGCCCTCGGCACCCTCGACAAACGCTTCCCGCCGATGGCCGACGTGGTACCGAAAGACCTGCTGATGCCGGTCTACTTCGGCCCGGATTCGATGGCGCAACTGATGCAACAGGAAACCCTCGACAGCCTGCCGCAGGACATGGAACCGGTGTTTTACAACGCCGCGCAAACCTACCTGATCCCGAAACTGCGCAAGCTCGGCGGCTACGGCAAATACGCCCTGACCTTGCCCAAAGGCAGCGAGCCCGACGGCCACTGGCAGTGGCTGCCGCTGGAATGGAAAGCGCTGTGACAGCACTTATCCGAGGCCTCGGCTTGCTGGCGATGTTGCTGGGCAGTCGCGCATTTGCCGGTGAAGCCACACCGCTGGATCCGCAGCAATCCCAGGTCTTCCGTGCCTGGTTCGTGCGCATCGCCCAGGAACAACTGACCCAAGGCCCGAGCCCGCGCTGGTATCAGCAGGACTGCGCCGGCCTGGTCCGTTTCGCGGCCAACGAAGCGCTGAAAGTCCATGACGACAAATGGCTGCGCAGCAATGGCCTGTCCAACCGTTATCTGCCGCCAGAGCTGCAACTGAGCGAGGCCCAGCGCGGCCTCGCCCAGCAATGGCAGCAGGGCGACGGCAAGGTCGGCCCGTACGTCAACGCGATCAAACTGATTCAGTTCAACAGCCATTTGATCGGCCGCGATCTGGCGCAAGCCCGGCCCGGCGACCTGATGTTTTTCGATCAGGGCGACGACCAGCACCTGATGATCTGGATGGGCCGCTACATCGCCTATCACACCGGCACCACCACCCCGACTGACAACGGCATGCGCTCCGCAAGCCTGCAGCAACTCATGACATGGAAGGACACCCGATGGATACCCGACGCAGCCAACCCCAACTTCATCGGCGTCTATCGACTGAACTTTCTCTCCCAATGATCGGTGCCCGCATGCTGCGTTTCCTGTCCCTGCTGTTGGTCTTGGTGCTGCCGTTTTCGGCGGTCAACGCCGAAGACACCGTCGAGCCGAGCGGCTACACGCCGGTGGCCGGTGAAAGCTTTTTCCTGCTGGCCGACAGCAGTTTTGCCAGCGACGAACAGGCGATGGTTCGCCTCGAAGCGCCGGGTCGCGATTATCGCCGGTTCCGCATGGAGCCTTACGGTGGCGCCGACATTCGCGTGTACCGCATCGACAAGCCGCTGGATTTCCTCAAGCGTCAGAAGAACCTGCACCGCGTGGTCAGCGACGGTCAGTTCAAGGGTGAAGGCCTGTCGAACACCCTCGCGTACCTGTGGGACAACTGGTACCGCAAATCCCGTCGGGTGATGCAGCGCGCGTTCTCCTACGAATCGCGCAAGCAAGTCACCGAGGAAGTGCCGGAGCTGAAGATGGGCGCCGCCATGGCCGCGCCCACGCCCTACGATGCTCAGCCGCAATTCGCGCTGATTCCGGGCCTGCCGGTGGTCAGCCAATTCCGCTATCCGCTGTGGCAAGCCAAACCGATCCAGCCGCCTGAAGGCGTGAACCTGGCCGGTTCTTCCAGCGAGTTCGTCAGCGTTGCACCGGGCAACGTGTACATCCCGTTGGGCAATCTGAAACCGGGCCTGTACCTGGTGGAAGCGCTGATCGGCAAGTACCGTGCGACCACCATGGTCTTCGTCTCCAACACCGTGGCTGTGAGCAAGATTGCCGGTGATGAATTGCTGGTGTGGGCCGCGCGCAAACACCAAGGCAGTTCGGTGCCGAAGGTGAATGTGCTGTGGACCGATGGCCTCGGCGTGATGAGCAGTGGCGCTACCGATGCCGATGGTTTGCTGCGTCTGAAACACGTCAGCCCGGAGCGTTCCTTCGTGATTGGCGAGGACGAAGAGGGCGGGGTGTTTGTCTCCGAAAACTTCTATTACGACAGCGAAATCTACGACACCAAACTCTATGCCTTCACCGACCGGCCGCTGTATCGGCCGGGGGATTGGGTGTCGCTGAAGATTGTCGGTCGCGAGTTCAAGAACGCCCGCGACTCTGTACTGCCGACTGCTGCCGATGTCAACGTGACCGTGCTCGATGCCACCGGCACGGCGCTGCAATCGCTGGCGCTGAAACTCGATTCCAAGGCGGGCACTCAAGGCCGTTTCCAGTTGCCGGATAACGCGGTAGCGGGCGGTTACGAACTGCGTTTCAGCTACAAGGATCAGGCCTACAGCAGCGCCTTCCGTGTCGCCGAATACATCAAGCCGCACTTCGAGATTTCCCTGAACCTGGCCAAGCAGGATTACCGCACCGGCGAACCCGTGAAGGGCAGCCTCGTGCTGCTGTACCCGGACGGTAAACCGGTGGCCAACGCCAAGTTGAGCCTGAGCCTGCGCGCCCAACAACTGTCGATGGTCGACAACGAACTGCAATACCTCGGGCAATTCCCGGTTGAGCTGACCAGCACCGAACTGACCACCGACGCCAAGGGCAACGCGACGCTGGATCTGCCGGCGGCCGAGAAGCCGAGTCGCTACATGCTCACCGTGTTCGCCAGCGATGGCGCGGCGTATCGGGTCAAGACCACCAAGGAAATCCTCATCGACCGCGGCGCGGCGAGTTTCAGCCTGCGTGCGCCCCAGCGTTTTAGCGCGGTGGGCGACAAGGTTGCGTTCAGCTACTTGAACGAAGGCGGCAGCGAGCAAAGCAAAGCGGTCACGCCGAGCAGCTACAGCTGGGTGCGCCTGGAAGACCAGAGCACCGGTGAAGGCAAACTTGCCGCGAAAGACAAAGGCTTCACCCTGGCCTTCGACCGTCCGGGTACTTACAACCTGACGTTGAAGGATGACCATGGCCGCGTGGTGGGCGCCACCGGTCATTCGGTCACGGGCGACGGCGTCAAAGCCGTGCCGGGCACCGTGGAAATTGTCCTCGATAAACCCGAGTACAAGGCTGGCGACGAAGCCCTGGCATTGATCACGTTCCCTGAGCCGATCAGCGATGCACTGCTGTCGCTGGAGCGTGACAAGGTCGAGGCCACAGCGCTGCTGTCCAAGGGCGGCGACTGGCTGAAGATGGAAAAACTCAGCGAGACCCAATACCGCGCGCGGATCCCGGTGAAGGACAACTTTGCGCCGAACCTGACGTTCTCCGTGCTTTACACCAAGGGCGGTCAGTACAGCTTCCAGAACGCCGGCATCAAGGTGATCGCGCCGCAGATTGACGTGGCCATCGTCACCGATAAAGAGGCGTATCAGCCGGGCGATACCGTGTCGGTGGACTTGACCACGCAGTTCGCTGGCAAGCCTGTTCCAGCGCACCTGACGGTCAGCGTGGTGGACGAAATGGTCTACGCGTTGCAACCGGAAGTCGCGCCGACCATCGACCAGTTTTTCTACCACCCGCGCCGCAACAACGTGCGCACCAGCGCCAGCCTGTCGTTCATCAGCTACGACGTGGCATTGCCGGGCAGCCCTGGCGCGCCGGGTAAAGCCAATCGTAGCGAGCGCGGCGTGAAAGTGCTGGAGCGGCCGCGTCGTGAAGACGTCGACACTGCCGCGTGGCAGCCGGAATTGATCACTGACGCCAACGGCAAAACCCGTTTCACCTTCAAGATGCCGGACTCGCTGACCCGCTGGCGCATCACCGCCCGGGCCATCGCCGATGACGGTCAGGTCGGGCAGAAAAAGCAATTCGTACGCTCGGAAAAACCGCTGTACCTGAAGTGGAGCGGCCCGACCAAATTCCGCAATGGCGACAAACCGGATCTCGGCGTGTTCGCGTTCAGTCAGGCCGAGAAACCGGTCAAGGCTGAGCTGGTGAGTCATTTCGCTGGCGCCGAACAACGCGTCCCCGTGACGCTGAACAACGGCATCAACTACATCGCGCTGCCGGCGTTCGCGTTGGCCAGTGGCGAGTGGACGGCTGAGCTGGTGCAGGATGGCAAAACGGCCGATGCCTTGGCTGTGCGGCTGACCGCGACCGGCGAAGGTTGGCAGGTGACTCAGAACCAAAGCCTGGACGCGGCCAGCGGTGAGACGCCGCTGATCTTGCCAGCAGACGCGACGGATATTCGCCTGCGTCTGGATGACAGCCCGCAAGCGCTGTTCCGCTCGGCACTCGACGATCTGTTGAGTTATCCGTACGGCGGCGTCGAACAAACGGCCAGTCGTTTGCTGCCGCTGAGCATCGCGTATCCGACCTTGTCGTCGGATCCGCAAATCCGCGATCGCTTGCGCCTGATCATGCAGAACAGCCGTCTGCGCCTGGTGCAAATGGCCGGGCCTTCGGCGAGCTTCACCTGGTGGGGCATGGACGGTGAGCCGGATGCGTTCCTCACCGCTTACGCTTACTACGCCGACTGGCACGCTAGCAAAGCCTTGGAATTGAGCCTGCCGCCGGAGCATTGGCAGCGGGTGCTGGAGGTCTATTCGAAACAGGCCAAGAACACGCCGCTGTTGCAGCGCGCGCTGATTCTATCGTTCGCCAAACAGATGCAATTGCCGGTGAACACCTTGCTCAGCGGTTTGATGGATGACCTGTCGAAAGCGGGCGAAGGCAATGCGGCGAACTTGATGGACGATGGCGAAGACAGCATCGTCATGAGCGATCCGGATTCGGCGCTCGGTCTGGCAGCTGCTCGTGCGCTGACGGCTTCGTTGGCTAAGCAATCGAAGGTGACTCTACCGGACGCCTTCAGTCGTCAATTGCCAGACGCGCAACAACGATTGGCGGTCAGTTCGCAGCCGTTTGCCGAAGCGTTGAACCTGTCGCTGCAAGCCTTCGATCAGGCTCACGCGCAAGCGTTGTTACAACGTTTGCTGCCACAACAATCAACTCTGGAACGCGCATTGGCACTGACCTGGTTGCAACGCAGCATCGAGCAGGCTTCGCCCACCATCGCACTGGCACCGGGTGAAGGCTGGAAGAAAAAGTACGGTGATACCGGGGAGATTTATTGGACGTGGCAGGGTGCTGCGCCGGTGCCCGCAGTGCTGTCGCTGACCGGTGCGCAAGAGCGTCCGCTGCGAGCGGCGTTGAGCTTCCAGACCCAACAACCGCTGGTTGATCCGATGGCCGTGACCATCACCCGTCGCCTGTCGCGTCTGGTGCCGGGCGACGAAGCCTTCACCTTCAAACTGGAAGCGGTGGGTGCCAAGCCGTTGTCCAGCGACAGCCTGTATCTGGACGAAGTGATCATCACCAGCAAAGCCGCGAAACCGCTGCGCTACGGCTTGCTCGAAGTGCCGTTGCCACCGGGCGCCGATGTCGAGCGCACCACGTGGGGCATCAAACTCATGGGCAAGACTGGCACCGAACCGTCCGCGTTGGAGAAGGCGCGTTTCGAGCCGGGGCAGATGGCCTATGCCATTCCGGTCGATGCCTTGAGTGGTGAATTGCGTCTGCGTCATTTGGTGCGCTTCTCGCAGAAGGGCCAGTTCAACCTGCCGCCGGTGCGTTTCACTCAGGTCTACGCGCCACAGCATCAGGCCCAGGAACAGAAACCGGCCCTCGGTCAGGTCACGGTCAACTGACATGACCCGACCTCTGGTCTGGTGGCTGCTGTGCTTGATCCCTGCGCTGGCAACCGCGCAGGAGCCGCCGCTGCGGCTGGCCTTTAAGGGGGAGTTGCTGTCCTTGAGCCAGACTCAGGTGATCGCGCGCGAGCCGTTGCCTGCTGATCTGCAGACGCCGTTGGGCAGTTTGTGGAAGTTGTTTGTGTACGGCTGGCTGGTGGATACCAATGCCCATGAGCCGGCTTACGAATGTCGCGGTCAGGCGAAAGAGGAAGTTTACTGCTGCACGGCGGGCGGCAAGATTGAGCGCGATCAGGCCTTGGTGAAGTCGTGCGGTTTGTATTTTGAGCCTGCGCGGTTGGGTATTTCTGATGCTGGTTGGCGGGAGTATTGGCAGGCACGTAAGGCGCCGGAGTGGTTGCTGAACTTGCCTTCGTTGCAGCCTGCTACGCGAGTATCGGTGGCTGAATTGCTTAAGGTGCTGGCCGGGATGCCCGCGCAGGATCAAGCGCGGCGGGTGTTGCTGGATGTGGTGTTGAATGCGGCTGACGGCAATGTCGTGGGCGAACTCGGTGGCCGGCTGCGGGTGAAAACCTGGAGCTGGCTGGGGGAACAGGACCCTTCGTCGCGTCAGGGCGGTTTTGCCGGGTGGACGGCGGATGGCACGCCGGTTTGGGCGGGTGGGCGTGGGACCAGTCAAATGGTCTTGCGTCACTACGGTGGGGCGTTGGCTTCGGTGTTGCCGGTGGATTGGCCTTCGGATGCTGGGCGGTGTGTCGAGGTGGGGCTGTTTTCACGCTATCCCATCGGGCGCGTTCTGACGGGGGATCGTGTGGTTGAGTCCGGCCCCTTGCTGGGCGATTACCGCGTCGAATTCACCAATGGCAACCAACTCGATATCCACAGCGACGGCGAACTGTTTTTGCTGAAAGACCAACTGATCGCCCGTCTGGATCGCGAAGAATACGTCGCCCGCGTCCTCCAGCGCGAAGCCAGACCCGAACCCGCCGAAGCCGCAAAAGCTTTGGCCATCGCCATCCGCACGTACCTGCTGCAAAACGCCACCCGCCACGGCGACTGCCTGAGCATCGACGACAGCAGCAGCCGGCAACGCGTCGCCCCACGTCCAGCCACCACCGAATCACGCGACATCGCCGCCTGGACCAGCGACCTGGTCCTCGCCGGCAGCACCGTCACCTACCACTCCGACCAGCCCGGCCCGGACAAACTCTCCTGGCAGCAAGCCGTCGAACAAGCCAACGCCGGCCAACGCTACGACGCCATCCTGCTCCACGCCTATCCCCGCGCCAGCCTCAGCCGCTGGGACAATCCAGTCGCTTCCTGCGAAGCACTCCCCAGCGCGCAAGACTGGCTGCAGAGCCAACGCCGCGGCTGGCGTCCGCGATTGGAAAACGAGGTTGGCTACAACGAAGTCAGCACCTTCGCCGTCTGCCGCCTGGCCTTCGGCCGCCCCTATGTCGACCGCGAACGTCAGCGCATTTATGCGCGCGGCGTGTTGTCGCTGCAAGACCGCCTCGACCTGACCCACGAATACCTGCACCTGGCCTTCGAAGCACACCCCAACGGCCAGGATGAAACCTACATCGAAGGGCTCGCCCGCCACCTCTTGCTGGAATAGGCCATGAAACTCCGTTATCCACAGGTCCTCCTGTTCCTCTGCTCCTTTTGCGTATGGCCGACGGCATTCGCCATCGAAAGCACCGCCAAACTCGACACCCCCGTTGGCGGCTGGCGCACTGGCGCGTCTGAAGGCGAAGGCGAAAACTTTCGCCAGATCGTCAACTACCCGGCCTCCTCGGTGAACACCCCGGTGGGGCAGGCCAATACTGCGCGCATCACCGGGCAAATCAACGCGACGCCCAAGTCCGGTGAGCCGGGCCGGTTGATCGTCAACGGCGTCAGCATGCCGCTGAAGATCGATCCTGCCGGCCGCTTTGATCGCCCGTTCTCATTCCCCAATGGCAGCAACAGCGTCGAAGTCCGCAGCCCCGATGGCCAGCAACGGCATCGCACGCAATTCCTCAACGCCAGCGGCGGGGCCACTCCGGCGAAATTGCGGGTGCTACTGGCTTGGGACAGTGACGGTACGGACCTCGACCTGCATTTGATTACGCCGGATGGGGCGCATATCTGGTACGGCGATCGAGTTGCGCCCAATGGCGCGGCGCTGGATGTTGACGTGACGACGGGTTACGGCCCGGAAATCTTTGCTATGCCGGCACCGATCAAAGGCCAATACCTCGTCTATGTGAACTACTTCGGGGGCGGGTATCGCAGTGATGATGAGGGGCAAGAGGAGGCGGTTCAGCCGCTGACGACGGCGCAGGTGACGGTGATTACGGAGGAGGGGACGCCGAGCGAGAAGATGGAGACGTTCCTGGTGCCGATGCGGGCGGTGGGGGAGTTGACGTTGGTTAAGGGGTTTAGTTATCCGTGAGGGGTGATTGTGCAAGTAGCTCTTGCACAATTGAATTGGGCAGCAGCTTGCAGCCCAATTGCTTGAAAGCGATCAGACAGAATTAGTCAGCAGGCTGCTGACCAATTTCGGAGTGTTCAGGCGTCGTCTAATTTGGCAGCTGAACAGTCGAGATGATCCAGACAGACCTTTGCTCGCTGAGGTGCTACAAGCCGTTCCCTAACTGTCCAACGGTTGTTGGACAATCATCGACGGTAGTGAGGTTATCAGGCAGCCATTTCAGGCCTAAAACTACTGGATGTCAGGCGTTTGAGAGCGATATCAAGCGCCGAATCTTCGAACAGTCTGCTCTTGCGAGCGGCAGCACCAGCTCCGCCATCCCAATGCTTCAACGCTTCACGCACAGCAGGAACGGTCGGAGATACCCCCTCCTGACTCAGTAGCCAATCGACCGTCGCCAGCAATTCCATGCCGAAGGGCGACTCAAAGCCGTCGATTAACTCAGCAGTGCGCTCCAAGGCTTCGGAATACTCCTTGGCCTCTGTTTTTAGATAGGTTTGCAAAAAGGCTTTGCGCTCTTGGTCAAACCAGATCACATCGCTGATACCCGCATCACTGATGCGCTTGTCACAATGCAAATAGCTGCCATCCAGGTTATTGAGCAGATGCTCCAGCCGATTGGCATATGGCCCATATTTATGAGCAACAAACTTAAGATTCAGTGGGTTTTCAGTGTCTGGTAGCTTCTCAATGGCACGCTCCAGGAACCAGGCCAGTTTCTGAATCTCAAGCAGGCTGCATTCCATACCCAAGACCCAATATCGTCGAACCAGTTCGGCAATGAGTGCGCGAGCAGGCGTGAGCTTTTCCACGCCGCTACGCTTGGCGACATTCAGATACTGGTTGGAAGGTTCGAATACCAACACATCGACATCCAGATCACTCAGGACATCAACAATCTGTTCGCGAACTTCTGGCCATTTCAAACCACCGTTGCCTGCACCTAGCGGTGGAACTGCCACGGACTTCACGTCGTTTTCAATCAGGAAGCGACGCAGGTCGTGCAAGCCTTCGGTTATCCATGCCATCTGCGACGGCGATCGCCAGTGACGTTTGGTAGGGAAGTTTACGATCCAGCGAGGACCGTCGAGCTCGTTGACTGCCGTTACATGAACCTTGCCTGTCACAACCTCATTAGCCTTGCAGGCCGCCGAATACAGACGGTAATTCTCCGCGAAGCGTTCTTTGAACATCAGCGCGATACCTTTGCCCATCACGCCCACGGTGTTCACCGTATTGACGAGGGCTTCGGTTTTGGCTTCCAGAAGGTTGCCTTGGGTAAATCTGATCATTGGAAATACCATCCCGGACGCGCATGAACGGACAATGTCAGGCCTCTAGCGGCGACGTCTTGCTCTATGCGTTCTTTCATTGCATCGGTGTAGCACATGATGCCAAGGAGTCCTGTAATCGGTAGGTGATGGTGAATCAGTGCTTCGGCCTGATAACGCTCCATTTTTCGAGGGTCATCAGGGTCACGTTTGAAGTCGCGTCGTTGAAGGATAGACCAATCGATCTCGCCGAGATTCGCCAGATCGCTGTAATAGTCTGTCCAATCCGGGTAAGCATGTGCGTTTGTGAAGACAAACGGTAGGCCAAGCTGTTCAACGCGGTACAGGCTGGAGACCAGAATCACGATCTCGTCATTGCTGCGGCGCGCCGGTGAGTACATTAACACCGGCCGCTCGCATTTTAGCCACGCAGAGTGCTTCGACCTCCTCGTTAGGAGTGAAGATTTTGAAGAAGGCGTTTGGTTTCACAACGCCAGGCGCCAAGCATTCCGCCATGCAGATGCTTTTGCAGTGCGCGTCATGATACTCCCGACTGTTCATGACCTCCCACTCGATGGCTTCGAAACCCTCGTCGTAATCGAGTAACTGGATTGAATCGTTTGCCAGAGGGTGGCGAGGAATGACTTTCCAACCGTTTTGTTTCGCAATAGTCCTGTAAACGGAGATCAGGACGAATTTCACATCAGGGTTGTTACGTTGCACACTTCCGTCAAATGGATTTGCAGCGAACCAGTGAAAGGGCACATAGCTGTCAAGCTCAAGGGCTTTACGCTTTTTCAGAATCTCACCGTCAGCTACATCTTTAAAGTCGGTGAGTTCAGCGCGAAGCTTCAGGCCTCCCTGAAAAATGCCATCCAGGTTTTCAACCGAAGTGAGGTGGTATAGAAGTTTTTGTTCCTTGATATTTCTGACGTCTGGCATCGTGGTCTCCTTGACCTGCACAACTATCTAAACCCGCTTTAGCCCTATCTTTTCTGCGCGTTAACCGCGACCTTCCAAGTCGGGCTCACTTCGTGATTCTAGTGTGCCATCACTTTAAGCTACAAGCGTTGCAGGGGAAGTGGCCGGTTTGCCCAAAACCGATCTCTCACTCCTCATCAAAATAATCACGATCCAACGCCGGCAGCCGCAACAATCGCGACGTAACCCCCACCTCATGATCCATCATCAGATGCACCAGTCGCGTGCCATCAACCAACACAATCCCATCCACCGATTTAGCAAAGTCGACAGCGTGTGCCGTGAAACCAGAGGTTGTGATGAACACCCCGCGCTTAGCCTTTTGCCCGGCGAGTGCCCCGTAGAATGCCTGCAGCTCAGGACGCCCCACTGTGTTCTGCCAACGCTTGGCTTGGACATAAACCTTCTCGAGCCCCAGCTTATCGAGCGAAATGATTCCATCAATACCGGCATCCGCAGACCCACCGACACGCTGCAGGTCATTGCGGCTAGCACCGTATCCCAGGCGATGAAGCACATCCAGTACGATCACTTCGAAGCGGTTGGGGCTGACCTGTAACAAGTTATCCAATAGATCGGCCGCTGTGGCATCACGCAATTCCTGGAGGGCTTGTTCAAGCCGATCATCCGGGCTGGCGGTCGCGGAGGTGGCGTCAGGTTCAACAGGTGTTTCGTCATCAAGCGGTGCCGCGTCCGGTGCAACCTTCAGCTTCACATTCATATAGCCAATGGCTAAATGTTCCACTTCATCTGCTGGCATGGGGGCTGGATGTACCTTGGCATAGGCCATACCGGCATCAGTCAATTTCCAATACCCGCGTTTGGCACTGCTGGAAAGGCCGGCACGCTTCAGCCGATCGTGTGCCCAGCCCGCTCTGTTTTTATAGGTCGTCTGCCCACTGGTGATCAGTTCTTCACGCTGCTCTAAAGTCAGTTGCAACATTTTTGCTGCAGCTTCATAGGCATCCCGAGCGGGTGCCCCATCGGGTTTTGTGGCGAGAAACCGCAGGATGGGCTCGATGAACTGATCGTAAGTTGGAACGGACATGGACGCTTCCCTGTGATGGCTACGGTTTTGTGCTGATTGGCGGGCGAGTATAAGTTAACGTCCATTCAGGTATCCCGCGCGAGGGAGGCGTTGGCGCTGATAAAACGTAAGCCACTGTGTATAGAAAGGCTTTCGTCCTACAGAACATCCCTGCGCAATAAATTCCGCCGTCTGGCATAGAAAGCTTTACCCAAGCGCTATCATCCCCCCCTCACTTTTTAGCGCCTGCTCAGCGGGCGCGTGAGCTGTGGAGCAACACACGGTAGTCACCGGCGAACTCAAGAGCAAAATCGACTGAGCGAATTTAACAGGTCTTGCCGATTAGGCAGCGCAGGTACCATCAGGTACTAAATGGAAATGTGCTTCAGCTGGATTCATGCATGAGAACAACCTGCTTCAGTCTGATTTGCCAACGGCTGACGAGCTGGATCAGCGCGGGATGTCGATCTAGCTCGCTAATCGTTGAGGCTCACTTTTTCGCAGGCATTAAAAAGCCGGCTTGTGGCCGGCTTCTCGGGGACTGGCTTGGATCATTTTTGGTAAACCGCGCCAGCCTTCAAAACGTACACCCGGATCTTGCGTCCGGCTGTGGGACTTGGCGAGAAAGTCATCTGCCTTGTCGGTGCGATCTGACGCCGCGAGGCGGGTCGATGCGCAAATGTGGGGCGCAGCATACTGATTTTTTGGGGGAATTCCCAGCGTGGTGTGCGACCTAGAGCTATTCCCTGACTGGTAGCAGCTTCGCCAGCTGCTACACAGTCATGGGTTTACAGAAAAGGTATGGGTGGCCTGCGTTTATTCAGGGTCGACCACCAGAACACCCATCCCAGCACCCTTATTTGTTGTTCTTCGATTTGCGGGGGTCTGAAGACTTCATCCGGGTAATCGGAGCTGTTGTGGCTGCGCATGCGTATCGCGTTGCCTGGTACCCGGCTCAGGTATTTGATGCGCAACATGCCGTCGTGCTCGATTGCGTAAATCTCTCCGTCGACAATTTGCGTGAGCCCGCGGTCGATGGCCACTATGGAGCCATCTTCAATTCTTTCGGCCATGCTGTTGCCGACCATGCGGGCGCAGATGGCATCGGTGTGGTTGATTTCCAGGGAATCGAGATCGCTGCGCGGGAAGCGGATCGATTCGCTGGGGTCTTTGATGACATGGGTTTTGTCGGAGCCGGGGGCGGTGGCCGCTTCTTTGTAAAAGGGTAGTTCGATGTCGACTGGGTCGATGACCCGATAGGTGCCCCGGATTGACTGTGCGTCGAAGGTATTGCCTGATGCGTCGATCAGGTGCAATGCCCTGGCGTCTTGCGGTCCTTCGCCGGTTTTCAGCCATTCAGTGTTCACGGACAGTCTTCTGGCGACATCTTCCATGCGGTAGTCGGGAACGCCGCGGGTATACCAGTTATGGACAGTTTGAGGGTCGGGAATACCCAGGAATTCGGCAAATCTCGTTGTCGTGATTTGTAGCTCTCTCAGGAGCATTCTGAATCGTGGGCCGCAGGTTTTGTTCTTTTTCATAAACACGAGTCTAGCCGTGCGGCATAAGGCTTTGATTCAACAAAACGTTCAAATATGGCGTGAAATTTAAGTCCTGATGTAAGACGTCTTTTGTAAAAATTAAACAAGAAAAAACCGGTTTGCCCGCCCGTTAAATGTGCTGTTGAACATGATTTTCAAACGCCCACAAAAAACCCCGGATCAACCGGGGTTCTTCGTTATAGCCGTTCGTGAGAGACGGCTATCAGCCTTTATAGGCAGCAACCGACTTCATGATCTCGGTGCGAGCGGCTTCTGAGTCGCCCCAACCTTCGATCTTCACCCATTTGCCTTTTTCGAGGTCTTTGTAGTTCGCGAAGAAGTGCTCGATCTGCTGAATCAGCAGCGGTGGCAGGTCGCTGCATTCTTTCACGTCGACGTACAGCTGGGACAGCTTGTCGTGTGGGACTGCGATGACTTTGGCATCGCCGCCGCCATCGTCGGTCATGTGCAGGATGCCGATTGGGCGAGCGCGGATAACCGAACCTGGAGCAACCGGGTAAGGGGTCACGACCAGCACGTCGAGGGGGTCACCGTCGTCAGCCAGGGTGTTCGGGATGAAGCCGTAGTTGGCCGGGTAGAACATCGGGGTGGCCATGAAACGGTCAACGAACAGGCAATCGCTGTCTTTGTCGATTTCGTATTTGATCGGCGCGTGGTTGGCCGGAATCTCGATCGCGACGTAGATGTCGTTCGGCAGGTCTTTGCCAGCCGGAATCTTGCTGTAGCTCATTGGGCGGTGCCCCCGTTAGTTGACCAAAAACACTTGGCCGGATTGACCAAAAAGTGGCGGCGATTATAGGCATATTCCGCCGCCGATGCTATGTACCAGAGGTCGTAGAGACCCGGGTGTCCTGTCTCACCGATACTGTCGCTTTTTGACGGCGTCCGTTGTGGTCATGCTGCGTTGCCACTCCTCGCCATAGCCAGCTATGACTCGTCGCGGCGCCTTGCCTGGCCACAACGGCCACTCGTCAAAAGAGCAACGTATCGGTGAGACAGGACACTAGTCGCGTGCCTGATAGACCGGGTCTTCGGCCAGAAGTTGCCGCAGCCGGGCCAGAGGGTCCTGACGATAAAACAGCTTCAGCTGCTTATAGACCTGAGGATACGCCTCGTGCAGCAAATCCGGGGCACTGAAGAAGTATTCGCTGGTGACCGCGAAGAACTCGGCGGGGTTTTCCGCCGCGTACGGGTCGATAGCGGTGTCAGCGTCGGGATTGCGCTCCAGTTGCCGATCTAGATCGTCGTAGGCCTCTTGCATGACCTTGGCCCAATCGCTGACCCGCATGTCGGTGTGCAGCGGCGGCAGGCCGTTGGCGGCGCCGTTGAGCATGTCGAGTTTATGCGCGAGTTCGTGGATCACCAAGTTGTAGCCTTCCCAGCCACCACTGGCCATCACGCCGGGCCAGGCGAGGATGATTGGGCCTTGCTGCCAGGCTTCACCGCTGTGTTCGCCGTCCCATTCGTGTTCGACGCCGCTGGCATCGCGATGGCGCTGGGGGCTGAGGAAGTCGTCAGGATAGAGGACGATTTCATGGAAGCCCTGATACCAGTTCAGATCGCCCAAGTGTAGCAGCGGCAGTTGCGCCTGAGCGGCGAGCAGCAGGCGTTGCTCCTGGTGGAGCTCGACGCCGGGCAGGGTGGTCAGGTGTTTGTCCTGGAGGAACAGCACGCTGGCTTCGCGCAGCCACTGGTCTTCGGCGACGCTGATGCCATCGAGAAAACTCAGGTGATGGCGCACCCGCTGCCACATGTCGTCGGCAACCGGATGCTTGGCCAGGATGCGCCGGCGACGCCAGGCGCTAAGGGACCACATGGTGAATCAGTGCGATTGAGTTTTGGATGCGGCGTTAGCAAGGCGACTGCGGATCATGCCGATGATCATCGGTAGCAGCGACACCAGGATGATGCCCACGACCAGCAGCGACAGGTTCTTTTTGATGAACGGTACGTTGCCGAAGAAGTAACCGAGGGTCACCAGACCGCCCACCCAGAGGATCGTGCCCAAAACACTGAAACCGAAGAAGCGCGGGTAAGGCATTTTGCCCACGCCGGCGACAAACGGTGCAAAGGTGCGAATGATCGGCATGAAGCGCGCCAACGTCACCGTTTTACCGCCGTGCTTGTCGTAGAAGTCGTGGGTTTGTTGCAGGTAGTCGCGGCGGAAGATTTTCGAGTTCGGGTTCCTGAATAAACGCTCGCCGGCCGTTCGTCCGATCAGGTAGTTGGTGCTGTCGCCAAGGATTGCCGCCAGCATCAGCAGGCCACCCAGCAGCACCGGGTCCATGCCGCCGCCGGCGGCTACTGCGCCAGCGATGAACAGCAGGGAATCGCCCGGCAGGAACGGCATCACCACCAGACCGGTTTCGCAGAAGATCACCAGGAATAAAATGGCGTAAATCCATGTCCCGTAGTTGTTTACCAGCAAATCGAGGTACACATCGAGATGCAGGATAATGTCGAGCGGGTTGAAATCCATGGAGAGCACCTGTGGTGACGGCCCGACTCTGCAGGCCTGTGCGGATGACTTCGCGAAAGCCTACAGACGGGTGTAGTTTTTCTTACGAGCCGGAAAGGTCGGCATTATACGATTTGAGAAGTGAAAAGCGCGTTGAGTTTGTAGCGGGGAATTTCGGAGCGCAGCGATAAGACGATCGCAGCCACAGGGCCTTACCCATAAGGGCTGCGATCTTTTCGGCTTACAGCTCGTCGCTGATCGGCAACACGTAGTTCTTGAACTCGGTGTCTTCCTTGAATCCGATGGATTCGTAGGTTTTGCGCGCGACTTCGTTATTGCTGCTGGTGGAAACGCGCATGCGTACAGCGTTGGTTTCCTTGGCCATTTTTTTCGCGGTGCGGATGAGGTTGTCGGCCACCAACTGGCGGCGAGCCTCTTCGGCGACGTAGATGTCGTTGAGGATCCACACGCGCTTCAGCGAAAGGGACGAAAAGCTCGGATACAACTGACAGAAACCCATCAGTTTGTTGCTGTCGTCATCGGCCAGGGCCAGGTAGATCACCGACTCCTTGCGACGCAGGCGCTTTTCAAGGAACGCCCGGGACGAGTCCGGATAAGCCAGGGAGCCATAAAACTCGCGATATTTGACGAATAACGGCGTCAACAGGTCCAGGTGTTCGAGGGTCGCTTGAATAATCCGCATGGTAGGTCTCGTCTTCAAGTGGCTGTCTTACGTGGTGACGGCGACGGGAAACCCTGGCGGCCGTGCATCGATCCTGCCTGAAACTGAATCAGAAACGCAATGCGGAAACGGTTCAGGCATCCGACGGGCTCAGTAGGAAATTACCTTTCTTGTCCGCTCCGGCGTCCGACTCCAGTGTCAGAACCTGGGCTTCGTCCTTCAGATTGACCCCTGACAACTGCCGCCGACAGGCCTCGCGCATCAAATACAGCAAACGGTGTGCCGCCATGCCGTAACTCAGGCCTTCGAGTCGGACGTTGGAGATGCAGTTGCGATAGGCATCCGTCAGCCCGACCTTTGGATTGTAGGTGAAATACAGCCCCAGGCTGTCCGGGGAACTGAGGCCAGGGCGTTCGCCGATCAGGATGACCACCATTTTCGCACCCAGCAGTTCGCCGATCTCGTCGGCTACGGCGACCCGACCCTGCTCCACCAGAATGACCGGTGAGACGGACCAGCCGTCATTCACAATCTGATCTTCCATCCGCGCCAGAAACGGCAGGGTATGGCGATGAACTGCCAGTGCCGACAACCCATCGGCAACGACAATGGCCAGATCGACCCCGCCGGGATTGGCCAATGCGTAATCGCGCAGTGTCTGAGCCGACTCATCACTGAGCTTTCGCCCCAGATCGGGGCGTTGTAAATAACTGTTCCGGTCGGTAGCGGCGCTGTGTAGCCGCAAACTGGCACGCCCGCGTTCAGCCAGTTGTGCGCTGAGCCCCGCAGAATCGAACGGCAAGTGCACCGCATCCCGTGCCTGAGCGTGGGCGTACTGGAAATCCAGCTGCGCACTGGTCGGCATGCTGGTGCCGGTTCGACCCAAGGCAATCCGTGCCGGTGTCAGGCGGCGCAGTTCCAGTAACGGGTTTTCTGGATCGGCAGGTGGTTTGTCCATTTCAACACTCATCCCAGTTGCCCCATTGCTTGGCGGAAGGCCGGCGGCAGGCTGTCGCCGAAGTGAATCTTGCCGTCTGCCTGGGTGAAAATGCCCATTCTCGCCAGCCATTGTTCGAATTCCGGCGCAGGTTTCAGGCCCAGCGTCTGGCGGGCGTAAAGCGCGTCGTGGAACGACGTGGTCTGGTAGTTGAGCATGATGTCGTCGGAGCCGGGAATGCCCATGATGAAGTTGATCCCGGCCACGCCCAACAGGGTCAGCAGGGTGTCCATGTCGTCCTGGTCGGCTTCGGCGTGGTTGGTGTAACAGATGTCGCAGCCCATAGGCACGCCCAGAAGCTTGCCGCAGAAGTGGTCTTCGAGACCGGCGCGGATGATCTGTTTACCGTTGTAGAGGTATTCCGGGCCGATGAATCCTACGACGGTGTTCACCAGGAACGGTTTGAAATGTCGCGCAACGGCGTAGGCGCGGGTTTCGCAGGTCTGTTGATCGATGCCGTGGTGGGCGTTGGCTGACAGGGCGCTGCCTTGGCCGGTTTCGAAATACATCAGGTTCTGCCCCAACGTGCCGCGATTCAGGCTCAAACCGGCGTCGTAACCTTCCTGCAGCACGTTCAGGTTGATCCCGAAACTGGCGTTGGCCGCCTCGGTGCCGGCGATCGACTGGAACACCAGATCCAGCGGAACACCGCGATTTATGGCCTCAATGGACGTGGTGACATGCGTCAGCACGCAGGCTTGTGTAGGAATTTCGTAGCGCTGGATGATCGCGTCGAGCATTTCCAGCATGGCGCAGATGGAGGCGATGCTATCGGTGGCCGGGTTGATGCCGATCATCGCGTCCCCGTTGCCGTACAGCAGGCCGTCGAGAATGCTCGCGGCGATACCGGCGGGTTCGTCGGTGGGGTGGTTGGGTTGCAGGCGAGTGGATAGCCGACCGCGCAGGCCCATCGTGCCGCGGAACCGGGTGACCACGCGGATTTTCTGCGCGACCAGCACCAGATCCTGCACGCGCATGATTTTCGACACAGCGGCAGCCATTTCCGGAGTCAGGCCTGGCGCGAGGGCGCGCAGGCTCTGTTCGTCGGCGGCATCGCTGAGCAGCCAGTCGCGAAAGCCGCCGACGGTGAGGTGGCTGACGGCGGCGAAGGCTTGTTTGTCGTGAGTGTCGATGATCAGTCGGGTGACTTCATCGGCCTCGTACGGAATGAGTACTTCTTGCAGGAAGTGGCTGAGCGGGATGTTGGCGAGGGCCATTTGCGCGGCCACCCGCTCGCCATCGTTGAGGGCGGCGACGCCGGCCAGAAAGTCCCCGGAACGCGCCGGACTGGCCTTGGCCATGACGTCCTTGAGGCTGTCGAAGCGATAGGTCTGGGCGCCGACGGAATGGGAAAATGCGGCCATGGGACGGGGTCCTCCTGATTCTATAAACAACTCAAATACACCGCCGAACCCCGGTGGGAGCGGACTTGCTCGCGAAGGCAGTCTGACATTCAACATGTGTGGTGAATGACACTCCGCCTTCGCGAGCAAGCCCGCTCCCACATGGAAACTGCGTGCACTTCAATAGGGCAGGCGCCGGGAATCAGCCCGGCGCCGGTGCAACTCAGACGCCTTCGAGCATCGCGTCCGCCGGCGCATCGAAGCGCTGCTTGGCGGTCAATTGGAAATACAGGTAACCGGCAGCCATAAACCCGAGGAACACACACCCGATCAGTGTGTTGAACCAGGCCATCGCCACCAGGCACACCACCGCCAGGAACAGCGCAATCCCCGGCACGATCGGATAGCCCGGCGCACGGAAGGTGCGTTCAAGGTTTGGCTCGGTTTTACGCAGTTTGAACAGGCTCAGCATACTGATGATGTACATCACGATGGCACCGAATACCGACATGGTGATCATTGCTGCCGTCAGGGTCATGCCTTGCAGATTGACCAGGCCGTCGCTGTAGATCGCCGCGATGCCGATCACGCCGCCGACCAGGATCGCCCGGTGCGGGGTCTGGAAGCGCGAGAGCTTGGCCAGGCCGCGTGGCAGGTAACCGGCCCGGGCCAGCGCAAAGAACTGCCGCGAGTAGCCAAGAATGATCCCGTGGAAACTCGCCACCAGACCGAACAGGCCGATCCACACCAGCATGTGCATCCAGCTCGAATTGTTGCCGACCACGGCTTTCATTGCCTGAGGCAACGGATCGTTGATGTTCGCCAGTTGACGCCAGTCGCCAACGCCGCCTGCCATCACCATCACGCCGATGGCCAGGAACACCAGGGTCAGAATGCCACTGACATACGCCCTGGGAATCGTACGTTTCGGGTCCTTGGCTTCTTCAGCCGCCATCGCCGCGCCTTCAATCGCAAGGAAAAACCAGATCGCGAAGGGGATCGCCGCAAAGATGCCGGGAATCGAGCCCATGGTGAACTCGTTGGCGCCCGACCAGCCGTTAAGCGCGAAATTACTGAAGCTGAAGCCCGGCGCAACGACGCCCATGAACACCAGCAATTCGGCGACCGCCAGCACGGTGACGACCAGTTCAAACGTCGCGGCGATGCTGACGCCGAGGATATTCAAGCCCATGAACACGAAATAGGCGCCAACGGCGGCGATCTTGGGGTCAAGTTCCGGGTATTGCACGTTGAGGTAGGCGCCGATGGCCATGGCTATCGCCGGGGGGGCAAAGACGAATTCGATCAGCGTGGCGATGCCGGCGATCAGTCCGCCTTTCTCACCGAAGGCCCGTCGGCTGTAGGCAAACGGCCCGCCCGCGTGGGGAATCGCGGTAGTCAATTCGGTGAAACTGAAGATGAAGCAGGTGTACATCGTCGCCACCATGAGTGCGGTGACGAGGAAACCCAGGGTCCCTGCGGTGCCCCAGCCGTAACTCCAGCCGAAGTACTCGCCGGAAATCACCAGGCCGACGGCAATGCCCCATAAATGCAGGGTGCCGAGTGTGGGTTTGAGCTGTGTAGTAGAAGTCATAAGTCCTCGCTGTCTTTTTTATTTTTTGATTTGTTGGACTTTCAGGTACGAAATTTTCGTGTAGAGCGGGCACGCAAAGCCCGTGCCAGAGCGGCAGGGCAATGTTTGGTGTGTCATTGAGGACGCCATCGCTGGCAAGCCATGCTCCTACAGGTACAACACAGTCCTGTAGGAGCCGAGCTTGCTCGCGATAGCCGTTACGCGGTATCGCGCCGGATTAGAAGAAGCCCAACGGATTGATGTCGTAGCTCACCAGCAGGTTTTTGGTCTGCTGATAGTGATCGAGCATCATCTTGTGGGTTTCACGACCGACGCCGGACTTCTTGTAACCGCCGAACGCAGCATGTGCCGGGTACAGGTGGTAGCAGTTGGTCCACACGCGACCGGCCTTGATGGCGCGGCCCATGCGATAGGCGCGGTTGATGTCGCGGGTCCAGAGGCCGGCACCCAGGCCGAACTCGGTGTCGTTGGCGATGGCCAGGGCTTCGGCTTCGTCCTTGAAGGTGGTGATGCTCACCACCGGGCCAAAGATTTCTTCCTGGAACACGCGCATTTTGTTGGTGCCCTTGAGCAGGGTCGGCTGGATGTAATACCCGGTCGCCAGGTTGCCCTCGAGTTTTTCCACCTTGCCGCCGGTCAGCAGCTCGGCGCCTTCGCCCTTGGCGATTTCCAGGTACGAAAGGATTTTGTCGAATTGCTGCTCGGACGCCTGGGCGCCGACCATGGTGTCGGTGTCCAGCGGGTCGCCACGTTTGATCGACAACACTTTCTTCATCACGACTTTCATGAAGTCGTCGTAGATCGACTCTTGCACCAAGGCGCGGGAAGGGCAGGTGCAGACTTCGCCCTGGTTGAAGAACGCCAGCACCAGGCCTTCGGCGGCTTTTTCGATGAAGGTTTCTTCGGCTTGCATGATGTCGGCGAAGAAGATGTTCGGCGACTTGCCACCCAGCTCCACGGTGGACGGAATGATGTTTTCGGCGGCGCATTTCATGATGTGCGAGCCGACCGGGGTCGAGCCGGTGAAGGCGATCTTGGCGATGCGTTTGCTGGTGGCCAGTGCTTCGCCGGCTTCTTTACCGAAGCCTTGCACCACGTTCAGCACGCCCGGTGGCAGCAGGTCGCCGATCAGCTCCATCAGCACGGTAATGCCCAGCGGCGTTTGCTCGGCAGGCTTGAGTACCACGCAGTTACCGGCGGCCAGGGCCGGGGCGAGTTTCCAGGCGGCCATCAGGATCGGGAAGTTCCACGGGATGATCTGCCCGACCACGCCCAGCGGTTCATGGATGTGATAGGCCACGGTGTTGCCGTCGATTTCGGCAGCGCTGCCTTCCTGGGCGCGGATGCAACCGGCGAAATAGCGGAAATGGTCCGCCGCCAGAGGGATGTCGGCGTTGAGGGTTTCACGCACGGCTTTGCCGTTGTCCCAAGATTCGGTGATTGCCAGAACTTCGAGGTTCTGTTCGATGCGGTCGGCGATTTTCAGCAGCACCAGCGAGCGAGCCTGGGCGGACGTGGCGCCCCAGGCATCAGCGGCCGCGTGGGCAGCGTCCAGGGCTTTTTCGATGTCTTCAGCCGTGGAACGCGGGAATTCGGCAATCGGTTGGCCATTCACTGGCGAGGTGTTGGTGAAGTACTGACCTTTGACAGGCGCGACGAACTCGCCGCCGATGTAGTTACCGTATTTGCTCTTGAACGAAACGATAGCGCCTTCAGTACCGGGGTGAGCGTAACGCATGGTGATTTCTCCTTGGCTTTTGTGCTTATAAGGGAGAGCGCATGTGCGCCTGCTATAAGCGTAGAGCAAAGGTCGGGCCACTGCGTTGCAGGTCAGGTAAATCAAGGCTTTACGCGGTTTTTGTCGGACCGGCGGACTCCGTCTGTGACGGTTTCGGTACGGCCCCCGTGACACTTTGTATCGCTTCTGGCGCAACGTGTGACGGGTCGGTCTCGCCAGCATTGCAATGCACGTCGCGCTGGAGGATGCTCGGAGCCCATATGACTCAGTCATAGCGAACTATGCACCTGCTGCATAACCTGTAGGAGCTGAGCTTGCTCGCGATGGCGTCCTGACATTCAATGTTGATGTTGGTTGTACAGACGCCATCGCGAGCAAGCTCAGCTCCTACAGGGGGTAAGCCGCTCGGGAGAACAATAAGAAATGCACGACAACCATTTGAGTCGCCATGCCCAGCAGGTCCTGACCGTCACTCAGGGCAAATCCCACCTGCACGGTCCCGGCAGCGACCCGTCGATTGCCCGTTCCTGGCTGCGCTGTCTTGAGGATTATCACCTCGACCCCGCCCTGACGATGGCACCGACAGTGCTGGAACATGGCCGCGTACTCGAAAGCCGCGAGCGCTTGCAGCAAGTGCTGCACATCGCCGGCAGCGAAATGACCAGCCTTCATCAGCAGCTCTCCGGCGCTGGCCACGCGGTTCTGCTGACCGACGCCCGCGGGGTGATCCTCAATTGCGTCACCGCGCCTGCCGAGCGGAAGATTTTCGAGCGCGCCGGCCTGTGGCTCGGCGCTGACTGGAGCGAAGCCTGCGAAGGCACCAACGGTATTGGCACCTGTCTGGTGGAGCGTCAGTCCCTGACCATCCATCAGGACGAGCACTTTCGCGGCCGTCACACCGGCCTGACCTGCTCGGCGAGCCCGGTGTTCGACCCTCACGGCGAATTGCTGGCGGTGCTCGACGTGTCCTCGGCGCGCCATGAGGTCTCTCGTCAAAGTCAGTTCCACACCATGGCCCTGGTCAATCTGTCGGCGAAGATGATCGAGAGCTGCTATTTCCTGCGCTACTTCGACAATCAATGGCTGCTGCGTTTTCACCTTCAGGCCGAATCCGTCGGACTGTTCAGCGAAGGGCTGCTGGCGTTCGACGGGGAAGGGCGGATCAGTGCGGTCAACCAGAGTGCGTTGAACCTGCTGGGGCATATTCGCGGTGGGTTGCTGGGCAAACCGGTGGAGGCGTTTTTCGATTGTTCGCTGGATGACTTGCTCGGCCGCGCAAGTGTCAACGCCAGCGCCAGTTGGCCATTGCGTACCCGAGACGGGCGGAGTCTGTTTGCGGTGTTGCGCGGGCAGCCACGCAGCATTCCGGTGCCGGTGCCGGTGGTGCAAAGTGCGGTGATCGCCGAACCTTCGCGCTTATCGGGCATTTGTTTGAGCGACACGGGGTTGCAAGAAGATTTCCGCAAATCCTTGCGCGTGTTCGAGCGGGACGTTCCGCTTCTGATCAACGGCGAAACCGGATCCGGCAAAGAAGCGTTTGCCAAAGCCGTCCATCAGGCCAGCCAGCGAGCAGAAAAAGCCTTCGTCGCCCTTAACTGCGCGGCGATCCCCGAAAGCCTGATCGAGAGCGAACTGTTTGGCTATCGCGGCGGCAGCTTTACCGGTGCGCGCAAGGAAGGTATGCGCGGCAAGTTGCAACAGGCCGATGGCGGGACTCTGTTCCTCGATGAAATCGGCGACATGCCCCTGGCGTTGCAGACCCGGCTATTAAGGGTGCTGGAAGATCGTCAGGTAGTGCCGATCGGCGGCGAGCCGGAGTCGGTCAACGTACGAATCATCAGCGCCACTCACCGTAATTTACTGGAGCGGGTGCAGGACGGCAGCTTCCGCGAGGATTTGTATTACCGGCTCAACGGGCTGGAAGTTGCGCTGCCGGCGCTGCGTGATCGCAGTGACAAGTCTCAGTTGCTCGACTTTTTGCTGGCCGAAGAGGCGGGCGGGGAAACCGTATTGATCGACGGTCCGGCACGCCAGGCGTTGCTGGCCTTCGCCTGGCCGGGGAATGTGCGGCAGTTGCGCAATGTGCTGCGCACGTTAGCGGCGTTGTGCGACGGTGGGCGGATCGGGCTGGAGGATTTGCCGGTGATGATTCGTCAGGCTCGACCGGTTCCGCTTGTTGCTGTTGAAGCGCCGTCGGACCATCCGCTGGATGACGCTGAGCGGTTGGCGTTGCTGAATGCGCTGGAACAGACGCGTTGGCACATGACTAATACAGCGGAACAGTTGGGCGTCAGCCGCAATACCCTCTACAGAAAACTGCGTAAGCACGGTATTGAGCGTTAGCCAGTTAGATCCACCCCTCACCCCAACCCTCTCCCCAAGGGGTAGAGGGGGCTGACCGAGGTGTCTGGTCGGAATACGGCGACCTGAAAATTCAGAGTCGAACTTAAGTTTTGAAAACGATATAGATCTGCTCCCTTTCCTCCTCTCCCCTCTGGGGCGGTCCGACGTTTCGGGAGGGCTTCACCTAAAGAGTGCGAATTTTCCCACCCTAAGCTAACCTGCGGCCATGTTTTACGAGGTCGACTAATGCACATTCATATTCTTGGTATCTGCGGCACTTTCATGGGTTCGATGGCGGTTCTGGCCAAAGAGCTGGGCCATCACGTGACGGGCTCCGATGCCAACGTCTATCCGCCGATGAGCACTCAGCTTGAGGCTCAGGGCATTGAGTTGACCCAAGGCTATGACCCGGCGCAGCTTGATCCAGCGCCGGATCTAGTGGTGATCGGTAATGCCATGTCCCGCGGCAACCCGACTATCGAATACGTGCTGAACAAAGGCCTGCCGTACGTCTCCGGCCCGCAATGGCTGGCGGATCACGTGCTGCAAGGTCGCTGGGTGCTGGCCGTCGCCGGTACCCATGGCAAAACCACCACCAGCAGCATGCTCGCCTGGGTACTGGAACACGCAGGCATGAGCCCGGGTTTCCTGATCGGCGGCGTGCCGCAAAACTTCTCGGTGTCCGCTCGTCTGGGTGATACGCCATTCTTCGTGATCGAAGCCGACGAGTACGACAGCGCGTTCTTCGACAAGCGCTCCAAGTTTGTTCACTACCGCCCGCGCACGGCGATCCTGAACAACCTCGAATACGATCACGCCGACATCTTCCCCGATCTGCCAGCCATCGAGCGGCAATTCCACCATTTGGTGCGGACTATCCCGAGCGAAGGCCTGGTGATCCACCCGACCACCGAGCCTGCGTTGCTGCGCGTCATCGAAATGGGCTGCTGGACCCCGGTGCAAACCACCGGCGCCGGTGGTCAGTGGCAGGTCAAACTGCTCAGCGAAGACGGTTCGAAATTTGAAGTGATGTTCGAAGGTGTCGCCCAAGGTGTGGTCGAGTGGGACATGACCGGCCAACACAACGTCGCCAACGCCCTGGCCACATTGGCTGCGGCGCGCCACGTCGGTGTTGTACCGTCCATGGGCATCGCTGCACTGAGCGCATTCAAAAGCGTCAAGCGCCGGATGGAGAAAGTCGCGGAAGTACGTGGCATCACCATCTATGACGACTTCGCGCACCATCCGACGGCAATTGCGACGACCCTCGACGGTCTGCGCAAGCGCATCGGCGATGCACCGCTGATCGCGATCATCGAGCCGCGCTCCAATTCCATGAAACTCGGCGCTCACCGCGACGGCTTGCCGGAAAGCGTGGTCGATGCCGATCAGGTGATCTGGTATGCGCCGGCCAACCTCGGTTGGGACCTGGGGGCTACTGCTGCGTTGTGCACGGTGCCGTCGATCGTCAGCGATTCGCTGGAAGGCATCATCGAGCGCGTGAAGAGCCAGGCCCAGCCTGGCACTCACGTGGTGATCATGAGCAACGGCGGCTTCGGCGGCCTGCACGGCAAACTCGCCGAGGCGCTGCAATGAACAACGGCCCGGAACGCATCACGCTGGCGATGACCGGGGCTTCCGGCGCCCAGTATGGTTTGCGTCTGCTGGACTGCCTGATTCGTGAAGACCGCGAGGTGCACTTCCTGATTTCCAAGGCGGCGCAACTGGTGATGGCCACCGAGACTGACGTTACGTTGCCGCCGAAAACCCAGATGATGCAGGCCTTCCTCACCGAATACACCGGCGCTGCCGCCGGGCAGATTCGGGTGTATGGCAAGGAAGACTGGATGTCGCCAGTGGCTTCGGGCTCCGGCGCGCCGGCAGCGATGGTGGTGGTGCCGTGTTCCACCGGGACCTTGTCGGCTATTGCTACGGGAGCCTGCAACAACCTGATCGAGCGTGCTGCCGACGTCACCTTGAAGGAACGTCGCCAGCTGATTCTGGTGCCGCGTGAGACGCCGTATTCGAGCATTCATCTGGAGAACATGCTCAAGTTGTCGAACATGGGCGTGACGATTTTGCCGGCGTCGCCAGGCTTTTATCATCAGCCGCAAACCATCGACGACTTGATCGATTTTGTCGTGGCGCGAATTCTCAATCTGCTGAACATTCCCCAGGACATGCTGCCGCGTTGGGGCGAACATCATCTGACCAGCGATGAATAAGCTGCTGGCAATGGTGCTGGCGCTGCAATTGGCTGGCTGCGCCACGGCGCGAACGCTCGATGCCGCCAAGCCAGGGGCGCCGGTGGTGTATTCGGGAACGCGTCTGGATTTGTATGCCTTGAATGGCGGCTGCTGCGCCATGGACCGCTTCGGCGCCGAAGCCCCGAGCTACCCTGGCGTCGACCTGCCGGCCAGCGCGTTGCTCGACACGCTGCTGTTGCCGCTGTCGGTGCTCACGGTAATCGGGGTAAGTTTTCAGGCGACGGGTGGGTTGTAAAATTGAGAGCGGCTCTTGTGGCGAGGGAGCAAGCTCCCTCGCCACAGGTCTGCGGATTATTTGCCTAACTTGCGCAACTCATCCGATTCCACAATCCGCACCCCATCCTGCTCTTCCAGCGCCAGTCGCCACATGGCACGGGCCAGTTGGCAGGCTTCGATGCCGCGGTATTTGCCGGGGATCAAACGGGACAAGGGCCCGACGAATTGCTCAGCCATACGCGGTTCCATACGCTCGCCCAGCAACAACGAAGGTCGGCAAATGGTCAGTTGCGGCCAGTCCTGTGCGCGCAATGCATATTCCATCTCGCCTTTGACCCGGTTGTAGAAAATCGGGGACCTGCGATCGGCGCCCAGGGCACTGATCACGATCAGGTGCCGTGCGCCCAGCTCCCGTGCACGTTTGGCGAACGCCACCACCATGTCCAGGTCCACCGCACGAAAGGCCTCTTCCGAGCCGGCTTTCTTGATAGTGGTGCCCAGGCAGCAGTAGGCAATGTCGACGCGACCATTCAATTGCGGCAGAAACTCCGCTGGGTCGCCGACCGGATTTTCCAGGTGGGGGTGCTCGGCCAATGGCCGGCGTGAGGGCGCCAATACTCGTGAGATCGTGGGCTCATTGAGCAGGCGATCAAGTAAATGTTCACCGGTCAACCCGGTAGCTCCGGCAAGCAATACGTGTTGAGGCGTCAAGTACATAGTGTTTCCCCCTTGATACTCTTCAGCTTAGTTGCTCTTTGCATCCTTGCTGTCGGAGGAGACACTTCGAAGCGCTTTTCGTGCCTGCTGCTTGCGTAGCAGCTGCCAGTGAGAGAGGACGGTTTTCGGCGCCCAGATCTGCGGTTCAGAGGCTTCGAAGCTGTCCGCGAGCTCGCGTTCCGCAACGGTGGCCCTGGCCAGTTTGAAGGCTTGCTCCAGGTCGTCGGTCTGGTTCAGTGCCTGGGCGAACAGCGCGTCGCCGAAGTAGGTGAAGTTGGCTTCTTCCGAGCAGCCAAAGGACACGCGGTCAGCGCGCGAGGCGGTCATGATCAGGGTGCGTTCATCCTTGAGAGCCGGAATGAAGCCGCCCGAGTAACAGGACGAAATCACGATGATCTTGTCGCGGTTTTTCAGCGGAGAGAGCACCGTGGCGAGTTCGTCGGCCGGAAGATCGGACAGTTCCATGCGCGGCTGGTCGAGCACCAGTTCGTGTTCGCTGGAGCCGTGGCTGGTCAGGTAGATGAAGATCAAGTCTTCCGGGCCACTGCGTTCGGCCAGGGTGGCGACGGCGCGGCGCAGGTTTTCCCGGGTGGCCATCGGCCGGTCGACGAGGTGGTCGCGATGGTTCACCAGGCGGATCTGGCCAAACGCACCAAAGCGGCTGCTGAGCATGTTGCTGACGTAATCGGATTCGCGCAGGAACACGCTTTGCTTGCCGTCACCGCCCAGGGTCAAGGTGTACAACTCGACCGCTGGGGTCGAAGCCGGCACGTTGGACAGTGCATCGTTGAGCAAACGGCCCTGTGCCAGCAAACCGAGTTCCAGGCTATCGGGCAGCAGCTTGCCATCGGCATCGCGAACCCGCTGGCCATTGACCCACGTACCGTTTTGCACCGTGCCGTCAGTCAGCACCAGGGTGCCGTGCCCCGAGTAACTGTCACCGTCGAATTGACCAATGTAAAAGCTGCCGTCGGGCAGGTTCAATCGACCTTGGCCGGAGAAGCGCCAGTCGCTGAACTGGCCGATGTAATGGCTGCCGTCGGCACCGATCAACTCGCCCTTGCCGTTCAGCGAACCTTCCTTGAATTGACCGAGCCAGACATCACCGTCGGCGTTCTCGTAGCGGCCCTTGCCGTGCAGTTGGTTGTTCTTGAAGCTGCCGACATAGATATCGCCATCGGCGCTGTTGAACGTCCCGTTGCCTTCGAGCTGACCGTCGACGAAATGCCCGGTGAACTGATTGCCGCTGGCGTCGCTCCGTTGGCCTTCGCCGTTGGGTTTGCCGTGGGCGAACTGGCCCTGATACGAACTGCCGTCTTCGAGTTCGAGACGACCGAGCCCTGAATATTGATCGGCCTTGAATTCACCGCGGTAGGTCATGCCGTTTTCTTTGAGGGTGCCTTCGCCGTCCCGTCGGCCGGCTTTGAAACTGCCGGTGAAGCTGCTGCCGCTGGTGGTCAGCGTGCCCTTGCCGTCGAACAGCCCCAGGTTGAATCCCCCTCGATAGACTTCGCCGTTACTGCCGTGCCATTCGCCCTGGCCATGCCATAGGCCCTTGTCGAAATCGCCGGCGTACCAGCTGCCGTTCGGGTAATCGATACGGCCCTGGCCTTGCAGCAATCCGTTGACCAGTTCGCCGCGATAACGTCCACCGTCCGGCAAGCGGGCGTCGGGGGGCAACAGCGATTCGCCGTCGCCGCAAGCGGTGAGCAATAGGGTCAGAGCGAGGAGTGCAAGTGGGCGCATAGCGGGATCCGGGCAATTAGGCGACCGAGTATGCCGCAGCTGTTTGACCTTATATAGCCAGGAAACAGGAGAGGGCGCGAAACAGCGTGAGCTGCTTCGCATCCGGGATGGGTTACACGAAGCAGAGAGACAGTGGCTCGGCGATGTAGGCCGGCTTGTCCGAACCTTCGATCTCAAGCGTGGCGGTGGCCTTGAGCAGCCATTGGCCGGGTTTCTTCTCGGTGACTTCGTTCATGTCGACCTTGAGTCGTACCCTGGAATTGACCTTCACTGGCTGGATGAAACGCACGGTATCCAGACCGTAGTTGACCACCATCTTCGCCCCTTCAGGGAGGATCAGGATGTCTTCCATCAATTTGGGGATCAGCGACAGCGACAGGAAACCGTGTGCAATGGTGCTGCCAAATGGCGTTTGCGCGGCTTTGACCGGGTCGACGTGGATGAACTGATAGTCCCCTGTGGCTTCGGCGAACAGGTTGATGCGCTCCTGATCGATGGTGAGCCATTCGGAACGTCCGAGTTCCTTGCCGACATAATCTTTGAGCTCTGCAACTGGAACATAGGGCATTGAGACTCTCCTTGGGTTCATCGGTTTTATAGTTTTGAGGTGGGGGGATTTGACCTCCCGGATTACCACTTTAGATCAACATGGCAAATGGCTCCGGTCAACTGACCATGATTTTGGCGAATGCCGGTCTATAGCGTTGGCGTGCTTATAATGCTCGGCCCGTTTGTGCGGGATGATATTGGCGGGAGATGACGGATGTTGTTACGTGGCCTGACCTGGCTGGTGCTGTTCCAATTGCTGGGCACAGCCATCAACCACTTGTTTTTACCGATACTGCCGGGGCCGATTGTCGGCCTGCTGTTGCTGTTGGTATTCCTGATCAGCCGTGGCCAGGTTGGCGAACCGCTGAACCTCGCGGCCAGCAGTCTGCTGCGTTACCTGCCGTTGTTGCTGGTGCCGCCCGCCGTGGGTGTGATGGTTTACGCTAAAGACATTGCCGCGGATTTCTGGGCCATCGTCGGTGCGCTGGTGTTGTCTCTGTTGCTGTCCATGGCCTTCGCTGGCGTGCTGATGCAGCGCATGGTCAAGCGTCACGCTCATCGTGAGGATGGCCAATGATCTTCGACTGGCACGGCGCCTGGGCGTCGGTGATTCATCATCCATTGTTCGGTATCGGTATTACGCTGGGGGCTTATCAGCTGGTGCTGGCGGCGTTCGAGAAAACCCGCTGGATCTTTCTGCAACCGGTGCTGGTCTCGATGCTGCTGGTGATCGGTGTATTGGTGGGTTGCGGCCTGACCTATGCCGAGTACCGCAAGAGCACCGAGATCCTCAGCATCCTGCTCGGGCCTGCGACCGTGGCGCTGGCTGTACCGTTGTACCTCAATCTGCGACGCATTCGGCAGTTGTTCTGGCCGATATTTACTACGCTGGTGATAGGTGGCGTCGTCGCCACCGGCATGGGTGTATTGCTGGGCTGGTCGTTTGGTGCCGAACACATGATCCTGATGACCATGGCGCCGAAGTCGGTGACGTCGCCGATTGCCATGCTGGTGGCAGAGCAGATCGGTGGCGTCGCGGCGCTGGCGGCAGTGTTCGTGTTGATTACCGGGGTGATCGGGGCGATCTTCGGGCCGAGTCTTTTGACCAGGCTGGGTGTGCGCAGCCCTGAGGCGCGCGGTATGGCACTGGGCATGACGGCGCACGCGGTAGGCACTGCGGTGGCGATGCAGGAAAATGAAGAATGCGGCGCCTTCGCGGCGCTGGCGATGAGTCTGATGGGCGTGGCCACGGCAGTTTTCCTGCCGTTGGCGGTGTCGATGGTGGTGTAAGGAAATGTCTATGAGCTTGCCGCTTTTTCCGCTGAACACAGTGTTGTTTCCTGGCTGCATCCTCGATTTGCAGATCTTCGAGGCGCGCTACCTGGACATGATCAGTCGCTGCATGAAGCAGGGCGGTGGCTTTGGCGTGGTGTGCATCCTTGACGGTGAAGAAGTCGGCATTGCCCCGGCGGGCTACGCGCTGGTCGGATGCGAGGCGCTGATCACTGATTTCAAACAGCAGGACAATGGCTTGCTGGGCATTCGGGTGCAGGGTGGGCGGCGTTTCCACGTGTTGCGCACCGAGATTCAGCGCGATCAGCTGACTGTCGCCGAGGTCGAGTGGCTGGAGGACGAACCTGAGCAACCACTGCAGGATGAGGACGCCGACCTGGTTGCGCTGCTCAAAGCCTTGGCCGAACACCCGATGGTCGAAGCGTTGAATATGGGCACCGAGGCAACCGGGCAGCAGTCGTTGGCCAATCAGTTGGCGTATCTGTTGCCGTTTGCCGAAGTGGACAAGATCGACCTGCTGCAACTCGATGATCCGCAGCAGCGACTGGATGCAATTCAGGCGCTGCTGGATGAGCTGCAAGGCGAATTGTTCGCCTAGAGCCTGCCGACTGGATCAGGCGGTTGTCGGCGTTATCAAGTCAGGCGTAAAGACCACGTCGTTGGAGAACACTTCCTTACCGGCGGGAAAGTTAATCACCGGTTTGTTTGCCGCCGCCACCTGATCGATCAACATGTCGTAGTCACTCAGGTTGTTTGCGCCGGCCCATGTCCGCTCTTCGATACTGTCAGCCTCGCCTCTGGTTGAGTGGTCGGCGTGAACATAGGATTGCAAGTAAATGTCACTGACCCGTGCTGCGCGGGTAAAGGTCGAGTTGACCAGCCAGATCCGGTCTGCGCTGAAGCCACGGCTGGATACTGAAATATGGCCTTCCAGATCATCATCGGGAAACCAGGTTTTACCGCCGGTTCTTTTCGATTCGTCGAGCGCATCCCTGTTGAAATGATAGTTTTCACGAGCCGGGACGATCTCGATGTTGCGGGTGTCGAGCAGGTAACAAAAGGCAATGTTCTGGTTGAGTCTTTTCGGGTAATAGTCCTTCTCCGTGATCCGTCCCGGTTCGCTGTCCGAGCCGCTGTCGGCATCGGAGTCTGCCGCACTGTCAACGGATTCTGTATCGCTCGACTGGGTTCGGCTCAAGTCGCCGGGGTACTTGTGGTACTGAGTGTCGTACAGAAGTTCTTCTATCCCGGATTGCTTGCCGAACTGGCGGATGTACTGTTTCGCGTCGTTCAGACTGAAGGTCGCGCTCACAGCCTTTTGTGTCGTCGAGCCCTCACCGAGATCCTGGCGCGGGAGCATATGGCCGTCCCGGGAAAATTCGAAAGGCGTGCGGTCATCGCCCCTGAACATCGCGGGTATATCGGTACGGTACAAACAGTTGTATTTATTGCGCTTGTACCCGGCGTACGCCAGTAAGCCATCGAGATAGGCGCGGGTGTAATGGGCATTGAAATCCGTAAAGCCTCGCCCGCGGTTTCGCAGGCTGAAGATTTCAGGCAGCAACTCCTCGTAGGCGTCGTCGAACCGGTTGACGTTTGTCTCGTCGATGGACGTTTGTTTATGGTTCTCGGCCCACTGCGGGGTGGTGCCGTTGGCTTGCATCTCGGCGAGCATCTGTGTGAGTTGCCGGTTCGACAGGTTGTAAGGCTTCATCGTCGCCACCACCTCGTCCAGGGTTTTGTGCG
This sequence comes from Pseudomonas sp. PDM10, assembly GCF_014852295.1. NCBI lineage: Bacteria > Pseudomonadati > Pseudomonadota > Gammaproteobacteria > Pseudomonadales > Pseudomonadaceae > Pseudomonas > Pseudomonas sp. PDM10. Next base: position 120,403 of record NZ_JACVBJ010000008.1, read on the forward strand.
GGCCGCGCAAGTTCATCCGGACTTGAAGCTGTTCAAGAAGCTTGCCTCTTTCTTCTGCGGTTATACGCGCCATCTCGACGTAATCAGGGGTGTTTCCCGTCTCTGTGGTCGGCTGCGTATCCGGCAGACGCAGTGGTGTCGCCGGCAAATCGGGCCTCGATAGCTCCTCGATCAATGGGCGTTTTTTAGAAGGCCCTGGTTGCTCGTCGATCAGTGGCCGCTTCTTGGGAGGTGTTGCTTGAGAATGACGCTGGTCGAGCTGCACAGTGTCGAACATCGCCTTCAATTGCCCGTATGAGTGTGGCTCCATTAACTCGGCAAATTCGTCCTGCTGCTTGTCAGGTGCCATCCAGCTCATCGAGGACTCGCCAGGCAGCGACTCGGCATCCGTAGCAGCCTTCGACGATGCCAGGCGCCAGGTTCTGCTATCTGGGTTGAGCCGCAATGCCGGTCCCGAGGCCGTCAGTTCATTACGCCGTTTTGCCCGATACATTCCGACAGCGGCGTCGAACTCGACAAGCACCGTTCCACCGGACTGAATATCGACGTACCGGCGTTGTGCCTGGACTCTAAACCCGTCAGCGCCGGGTGCAGGCAAGAGGTTTGAAGAGGATGTGGACAGACGGAACAGGTGCAGTGGGTCGGAGCCGGAAGCGGCGGTTGGTGCTCCGGCAGTGGGGGTGTCCTGGACATTCAAGGCGGGCAAAGGCAGCAGAGAAGGCTGAGTCTGGGAGAGGCCAGAGATGGGTAACAAGGGGGCTGGCGGCGTAGTGTCCGATGACATGCCTGCCTGCAGATTTGGGTGAACGATTGCAGAGTGCCCTGTCCCCTGCAGTGGCGGCAGATTCAATGCGGGTGGTTCAGGTATGTTTATTTTCGGTATTGAAGATACTGGTGGTTTTGGCATGTTGGAATCCTTTCCAATAGTGGCCTGAAAGATGACCGGCTCCCGGAAGTCGAGGGCCGGTCTTATTCAACGATGAGCAGAGCTGACCTTATGGAAACACAATGTCGTTAGAGTATATTTCCCCGTCAGGAAGTTTGATGACAGGTTTGCCAAAGTTTGCGGCCTGATCGATCAAGTCGTCATATTCCCACTCGTTGTGGTCACCGCTCCATGTTCTTTCTTCAATGGGTCTGCCCGCACGGGGTCTGTGCCTGGCGGACTCGGGCTGACGTAGGTACAGGGCGCAGATGTCATTGATCTTCGCTGCACGTGTCCCGCTCGAGTTGATCAGCCAGATCCTGTCAGCACTTAAGCCGCGCGCAGACATTGAAATGTGGCCTTCATATGAATCGTCGGGAAACCAGATCTTTTCACCGGGCTTTTTTTCGGTTCGCGCATAGGCATTGAAAGCCAGGTTTTCTTCGCCAGGCACAACTTCAATATTGCGGGTGTCGAGCAAATAGGTAAATCCGATGCGCTGATTTTGCCTTTTTGCGATGTAGTGTTTGTCATGGAAGCGTAAGAGCGGGTTACCTGAGCTGTCCTCATCACTGCTGGATGAACTATCGTCACTGCTTGATGAACTATCGTCACTGCTTGATGAACTTTTGCCTCTTTCTTCGTATCTGCGGGTTCCGCTGTAGTCGATTAATTCCCCTGGGTATTTGTGATGCTGAGTGTCATACAGCAACGCTTCCACCTCTGGAGCGCTGCGAGCATGTACATACGCCTCCGATAGACTGAACGTTGCGCTCACGGCTTTTTGTGTGGTTGATCCGACACCGTGTTTCTGGCGTGGGCGCATGTGATCCTCGAAAAACTCGAAGGGGTTGCGGTCGTCCCCCCTGAACATGGCCGGAATATCGGTTCTGTATAAGCAGTTGTATTTGTTGCGCTGGTACCCGGCCTTTGTGAGCAGGGCATTGAGATATGGACGGGTGAAGTTGTCGGAGAAGGCGATGTTGCCGGTTGACTGGTTTCTGAGGTGCAGTATCTCGGGCAACAGTTCTTCGTAGACTTCATCGAACCGATGAGGGTTGGTTTCGTCCATGGAAGAATGTCTGAGGTCCTCGACCCACTGGGGAATGCGCCCTTGGGCCTGCACGTCACTGACCAGTCGCGAGAGCTGTCGCGTCGACAGGTTGTAGGGTTGAATCTGGCGGGTGATCTCCTCCAGCGATTTCGTGGCTGGTCCCGTGCTTGTCAGGGATCGAAGTTGTTCGATCAGTTGGTCTCTCAGTGCTCCGTACTCAACGGACTTCGTAATGTAGTCGGGCACTGCGGGACTATCCGCTGTGGGGGATTGCTCGTCCGCCAGGCGTGGGCGCTTTGCCTCGGCTCCGGTTTGCGCTTGCGGGTTGGCCAGCTTGCGTTTGTGTACTTCACGTTGGCGCCTGGCGACCGAATCGAGACTGACCCTGTCGAGTTGCGCCGCCCATTGCTCGACCGAATAGTTCAGAGGCTCCATTCGCCGGTTAAATTCATCCCGGCTCATATGTGGCGCCAACCAGCGGCGAAGTTCATCGAGAAGATACGATTTCTGAAGCCGCTCCTGTCGAATGGAGGCCCATTGCGGCTTCATCCCGGTGACCGTGACTTCGTCGCGGAAACGGGTGATATCACTGCCGGAAAGATCGTACATATCCCACAGGTCACGATCGGTCCACGCCGCTAGCTTGGCCGCCGGCTGGTCGATCGGGGTCGAGCCCGGTTCGACTTTGACGAACGAACCGTTGTCATCCTGAAAGGCCATATGGGTTTCGGGTCCTACGTGTGCGTCCAGGCCTCTTTTTCGATGCAGAACGACGTATCCCTGAAGGTTTGTTGCGTCCGGGTTCCAGACATAGTGTGTGCTATCAAGGTAGATGCGTGGGGCGATAGCAGTCGTTGACATGTTTACTGGCGGCGGGGCGGGAGGATTGAGGCTCCAGCTTTTTCCATCGTTGTTCAGGTGCAATACCGGTCCGCTGGGCGTCACTTCGAAGCGACGTTGTGCCCGGTATGTGTTCGTGCCTGCGTCATAGCTGACTTGGACTGTACCGTTGCCCGGGATGTCGGCGTACATGCGTTGGGCATGGATTCGCAAGCCGGCGTCGTTTGGCGGGGGCAACGTGTTTGCCGAGTAGACCGACACTCGAAACCCATTCAATGGATCATTGCCGAGAGGACGTGTCGGCACCGTGGACCCAGCGAGTGCCTGTGTTTGTATCGGCTGCGGGACGTCGGGCAACAGACCGGGTGTCAGCCCAGGCGCATGGGGCGTGCCATCAGGCCATCCCGCAGCAGGTTGCATCGACTCCAGCCCTGTGTTCACGCGAGTGCCCGGCAGCGACGCATCCGCTTGCAGTCGCGGCGGGGTCGTCGTCGGCAGCTCAGGCAGGTTGATTTTGGGTATCGAAGATATCGGTGGTTTGGGTGCCATGTTGGAATCCTTTCCAGTGTTGAAACGGTATTTGAATGAAATCAGGTGTGACGCATTCGATCATTGATTCGTTGGGGTTTCGTTCACGGGCGCGCGCACGATGTGCATGTCCTCATGTTGCAGCTTGCGCGACCAGTCACCTTCGAGCGTCCAGTCTTCGGCGACGCTGTCGTAGTAAATGGCTTTGCTGTCATCGTCACGCAATTGCAGATTGCGGATGAGCACCAGGTCGGTCATCGGTTCGTTGCCTTGGCGATGCAGACGGATCCCTGCCTGGATCGCGTCGATGCTGGAATAGGCCTGGGCATTGATTTCTGCCAGAAGCACCACGGCAAATTCCTGTTCGATGTCATACCGGTGACCGGATGAGGTAAAAACACGCACCGTTTCCATCAGCGCGTCACCGGTCTCGTCATTGGGCAGCAGAATAAGGATGTGGCTGACCCATAGTTGTGCGCCGCTCAGGCGGATGTGCTCGCGGCCGATCGTCTCACTCAGGTGCTGTGTATGAATATTCCATGTTGAGGTACCGATGGCAGTGGCAATCGCGACCGAAGTCGACAGCCTGAGGATGGTGTCGGCCGCCGGATGAATGTCGTAGGTCGCGGCCTGTCCCTCCAGCACGAGAATGCCGGCCTGGGGCGCGGCCTGGATGTCCACCCGCAAGTCCTGCGGTTTAAGCACGGTGGGCGGGTGGGCAGCGGGTTGCTGCATCAGGTAGTGACCGCTGCGCTCAACCAGCGAGCGGGGCGTCAATACAGTCCTGTGACCCTGTTGGAGTTGGTCTTCAAGATAGGAATGGTGCGGCAGTCCTACCCGATAGGAGATTCCGTCGCGCATGATGAGCACAAAGTTGTGTGTGGGCATCAGCCCCGACGCGATCAGGTTGCCCATGACATTGCTACCGACCCCCGGGCGATTGCGGGCCATGTCTTTCAGCGTCAGGCGCTTTTGATCCGTGAAACGCAAGGTCAAGTTGACGTCTTGGTAGCGCAGGTAGTTGGAGTTGATGTTGCGGGTTGACCTGACCGTGTACTCCGCCTCTACGGCTTCTATTTCATGACTGTCGTAATCCAGGAATAGCGTGCTGAGCGTCGTTTCGCTCACGTGCCGGACAGCCAGTACGGTCGACGCCAAATGTCGATAGACGAAGTAGCTTGAGTGCGGTGCGCTGGAGGCGACATGGTCTCCTCCCTTCAACAGTTGCGGCGGGGTTGCAGGTTTGCCCCGCGCCAGGATGATTGCGTTGACGTCGACGCTGTCGCGGCCATCGAGCTGTTGCGGCAAGTCAGGTTTGAGTGAGTAGAGATCCTTGGTGCGCACTATCAGTTTGTCGTTGCACAGCAGGCGCTTGTCGGCTTCCTGGCGATAAATCCCTTTGACCGTGACGGTGATCTGCGGCAGTTCTCCATCTATGCCGTGAAGAGCGGACAGCACCAGCGAAGTCCCTTCGACCCGCCAGCCTTGAATGCGTTCGAGCGTCCAGTCGAGGTCGATGAGACTGGGGTCCTGGCCATCTTCGATCAGTGTGGTGGCGTCGGTTTTGTCGGCGATGATGTAGTGATCTTCGCCGGGACCGCCGTTGGCCTGGCTGTTTGGCCCTTTGATCACAATCGTGTCGGCACCTGCGCCGGTGTCGGCAATGTCCGCGTTTCCACGCAGGACGATTCGGTCCGCCTGCGAACTGCCGGTGATGCTATTCGCGGCGTCCGCCAGTGTTTCGACAGTTTCCACAGACTCAAAGCGCAGCGGCGGGGTGTCGGGGCTGACGCGCAGGTTCAGTTGCCCTGTTTGCAGGTCAATGCGCACGCCCTGATGCGGCTTGTCGCGCGAGACCTTGCCTTCCAGTTGCAGCGTGTCATTGCCGGCACCACCTCGCAGCTGACTGCCTGACAGATCGGTGGGCTGGAGAGTGTCGGCGGCGATCCGAAAGCTGAAAATATCATCCTTGTCGCCACCAGTGAGGGTCTTTTTTCCCGCGCCGTAGCTGAACTGGTTGGGTTTGTCCCTAACCCCCACAACGGTGTCGTCGCCGCCTCCCAGTTGCCAGAGGATGGCCTTGTGCTCGCCCGCGCTGCCGATGATTGCGCCCGGGATGTGGCTGATGCCTTCACTGGCATCGAACGTGTCGTCGGTTTCCTTGATGACGGCTTCCTTTTCCTCGATGTAAGGACTTTCGCCGCCAGCATCGTCCCACTGGTATTTCCAGTGCTTGACGGTCTGCAATTCGACTTGATAGCTGCCTAACACTACCGCTTCGACAGTGTCTTTCAATTCGTTGTCCAGCCAACCTCGGGCCGTCTTTCTCAGTAGCTCGCTGTAGTTGCTGTCGGTTTTGGCGACGAGGTAGCGGTCGAGAATGTCTCGATCCATGGTTTGCCCGGTGAACGCAAACCAACCCGAGCGCAAGCGTTCGTGGGTGCTCAATGTAATGTAATCGTCGATGTCATCGACCTGGCGGGCGGCACCGTAAATTCTTGCACCCAGGATGAGCACGGCACCCGCCGCAATCCCGATCGGGCCGGCGGCACTGAAACCGGCAAGAGCCGCTATACCCAGAACAATACTCAGCCCGGCGCTGGTCAGGCTAAGCGCTGCATTGAAGTAGTGATCCTGAGCTTGTTTGCCGGTGGCGCTGGCGGCGTCGTTGAACGCTTTGATGGCGGTGTAGATATCGAAGGGAAGAGTCAGGACACTGGCAAGCAGGCCGGCGCCGCGTGCCAGGTACTTGCCGGCACTGGTTTTGCTGAACCCTGTAAACACCTTGCCGCCACTGAGCATCATGTTTCTGCCGATGTTTTCCAGACCTCGCTCGAGGAACAAAGACCCCACCTCGGCAGTGATCCCGCCTACGTTGATGCCGGCTTCAACCAGGTCGCCTTTCTTCAGTGCTTCTGCGGTGCCCATGATGCCGCTGTAGATGCCGTAACCCTGGAGCCCGACGCCCATGCTGGTCATGCTGCGGCTTTTGACCTTGTCGGCCCAGCTCGGCAGGTTTTCAGGCAGCGATGGGGTACTCAATGACAATTGCTGGGCGGAGTCCAGCAGTTTGCCAAGGCTTTGCATGGACGCTGACAAGTCGGAGGATGATGCTGAAAGCACAGATTGGGCGCAGGCCGAGCGTAGAACGCCGAGTTCAAACAACAACCCCGCGCAGCTGTCGCTATGTTGAGGGGATTGCAGCCTGCCCTCGATCTTGGCCGGATCAAATTGCAGGGCGTTTATGAACGTCTGGTCGGGCTCAAGCTGAATCGGATGATTTGCGTTGATCACCTGGCCATTGAGTCTTGCCCCCATGTCATACAAGTCCTGGCGACTGATGGTTAATTCGCCAATGCGAACCGGACCGTTCAATTGATCCTGGAGTAAGAGTCTGTTCCGACGTTGTTCATCTTGGGGCGTGGATGAGGGCATCCGTGCCGAGAGAGAAGGGGGCGTTTCGGTAATACGGATGTTTATCGGCAGTGTTGGATTTTGCCCGGTGGATATGGAAGGCGTGGACATGGTTCGCGTATCTCTTTTTTCATATAGATGTAATTCGGTTCTTGGGCCTCATGTTGGCGTTGAACAGTATTGTTGAGGTGGATGTTGCAGGTGCGGTACATATTTATAGCTTTGGTTGTTTTATATGCTCTCGCGGACGCTTTTTTTGAGGGTTTTATGTATTGATGGGTTGGGGGGAGGAGGGTGTAACTTCGAGAAGGCGGCATAACTATGCTTTCGAAAAGAGGGGCGGCAGTAAAAATACTGTTGATGCAATGATGTTGTAAGTTGAGGTTGAATTAAGCCACACCATAAATATGGGGCGCTGTTTCATCAACTACTGCGATCTTCTGACGGTAATAGCGGTCAGTCCAGGCAGTTCACAGCTTCTCTTCGAAAGGAGAAGCTGCGAGCCCTTCGCTATCAGTACGAGTAACGCAACAGAGCGTGAGGCAAATTCCACAGTGCGAAGAAGCCGAGCAATGCCATCAACACCGGCAAGACCAACCACCAGACTTTGGTCGGCATCGGATTCAGGACTGTCTGGCGCTGGGTCACGGCCAGGCTGGCCGCACAAACACAAGCTGCCAGTACCGCTCCGGCCAGGACATCGGTTGGCCAGTGCGCGCCCAGATAAACCCGCGACATGGCGATGGACACAGCCGGCAAGCAGCCGAGCAGCAGCCAGGTCAGGCGCATGCGCGTTGGCTGGCCTCGGCCAGCCAGTACCGCCAGGGTCAGGAACAGCGCAAACGAACCAGACGAATGACCACTGGGCATGCTGTAGCTGCTCAGTGGATCGGCCAGTACTTCCGGGCGCATCCGGGCGAACAGGTTTTTGGTTCCGGTGTTCGCCAGCGCGGTGATCAGCAGCGTGCTGCCGGCGAAGAGCATGTGTCGCCATTGTCGGGTAACCAACAGCAGGATCGTCAGCACCGCACTGATCACGAACATGTTTTTGAACTCGCCGAGCTGGGTGAGCATCACCGCTACTTCATCCAGTAGCGGGCTGCGGTGCTCCTGTATCAGCGTCATCAAGCCCTGATCGAAGGCGTTCAGATGCGCAAAGCCAATAAACAACCCACCGAGGATCACCAGGCTGAGGCCGGCGATGTATACGGTCACCAGGCGATGAGCGCGCACGCTGCTGTTGACGCTCAGGCCTACCAGCGCCGCGATGCTGCCGATCACCAGCCCGACCTGTGGCCAGAAACCTTCCGGCAACGGCAAGCGAATCGCCGCGCCCGTGGCCCAACCGGGTAGCAGGTAAGCGACGCTCCAGCCAGCGGCGGCCAGCAAGCTGACGGCGGCGAAGCGCGGGAAGGGCATGTCGAACATCCCCGCGACCATCGGCAGCATCGGCCGCAGCGGACCGATGAAGCGCCCGACCAGCAGGCTGGCGATGCCGTAGCGCTGGAAATACGCTTCGGCGCCGGCGATCCATTCCGGATGATGGCGCAACCCTGGCAGGCGCCGGATGTTCTGATGGAAATGTCGCCCGATGAAGTACGAAACGATGTCCCCCAGCACCCCGGCGAGAAAGCCCAGCAGCAGCGTTTCACCCAGTGACAGCGCGCCACTGCCGGCCAGGACCGCCACGGCAAACAGCAGCACCGTGCCAGGTACGATCAACCCGGCAATCGCCAGGCATTCCACAAAGGCCACTATGAACACCGCCGCGGCCAGCCATTGCGGGTTGACCGTCAACCAACCGGTCACGCTATCGAGCCATGGGCCCATAAAAACAACTCCATCGATTATTCAATTGGCCCCAAGGGACAAACGCGATCTTCAAAACGCTATAAATCCCCTGTGGGAGCGGGCTTGCTCGCGAAGGCGGAGTGTCAGTCGGCACTAATATCGACTGAAAGGGCCCCTTCGCGAGCAAGCCCGCTCCCACACTGGATTTTCATTGTTCAGGTCAGCAAAAAATAATCGCGACCTTCGACCTGCCCCCGTCGCAACGGGTTGCGCGTGCAATACGGCGCGTAAGCCGCGTCGACGAAACGGTACATCAAATGCTCATCGCGGCCGTGGGGAATGCCCAGGCGCGTGGTTTGTATGATGTGAGCGGGCGCCGGGCCGACATCTTCCACCAGCAGCACTTCATGGTCGAAGCGCTTTGCGTCCCAGACCGGAACCTTCAGGCCCAACGCTTTGCAGAGCAACGTCTGTCCGGCACAAAGTTTTTGCGAGGGGCGAGGGCGACCCTGAGCGTCGGGATTGTTCAACAGCATCTGCGCCAGGCTCGCCGGCCCGCTCAAGTCATCGACCCACGGATAGGCGGATTTGATCAGCACAGCATTGCCCGGCCCCTGGGCGCTGAAGTTCAGGGAATCGCCGCCACGGGCGTAGTACATATAGATGTGGCCGCCATCCAGAAACAAAGCCTTACGTTTTTCTGTGTAGCCGAGGGAGGCGTGGCTGCCTTTTTCTTCGAAGTAATAGGCTTCGGTCTCGATGATCCGGGCGCTGAGCCACAGGTCGCCGACCCGGTGACGAATGACTTTGCCGAGTAAATCCCGAGCCAGCGTTTGGGCATCTCTGTCGAAAAATGCATCCGCGAGCCCCTTGGGCAGGCTTGTCGCGGGCGTGCGAACAGTCAGGTTAGTCATGATGAACGGTGTTTATCAGGGCTGATTGAGCCGCGATGATAACAATTTGCAGCTTAATCACGGCTGAACGTCGGCAAATTGCCCTCCATTTCGACCATCCGCCCGTCACCGCTGTTAGTCCCGGGACGCGACAGCTATAATCTGCCGCTTTACTCTTTACCAAGACCTTAGCAAAGACCACTCCAGACCATGACTGAGTCCGTTCTTGACTACATGACCCGATTGGGTCGCGCTGCCCGCGAAGCTTCTCGCGTCATCGGCCGTGCCAGCACCGCGCAGAAAAACCGCGCCTTGCAGGCTGCTGCCAATGCGTTGGACGCCGCACGCGCCGAGCTGACGGCTGCCAATGAACTGGATTTGGCCGCTGGCCGCGCCAATGGTCTTGAGCCTGCATTGCTTGAGCGTCTGGCGCTGACCCCGGAACGCATCGACGGCATGATCGTCGGTTTGCGTCAGGTGGCGGCTCTGCCGGACCCGGTCGGCGCGATCCGCGACATGAGCTTTCGGCCGTCGGGCATTCAGGTCGGCAAGATGCGCGTGCCGTTGGGCGTGATCGGGATCATCTACGAATCCCGGCCGAACGTGACCATCGATGCCGCCAGCCTGTGCCTGAAGTCCGGCAACGCGACCATCCTGCGTGGCGGCTCCGAGGCGATTCATTCCAATCGTGCCATTGCCGCCTGCATCCAGCGCGGTCTGGCCGAAGCCGATTTGCCTGCCGCCGTGGTGCAAGTGGTCGAAACCACGGACCGTGCCGCCGTTGGCGCGCTGATCACCATGCCGGAATACGTCGACGTTATCGTGCCCCGTGGTGGCCGTGGCCTGATCGAGCGCGTCAGCCGTGACGCTCGCGTGCCGGTTATCAAGCACCTGGACGGCATCTGTCACGTTTACGTCAGTGCTCATGCCGACCTGCCGAAAGCCCAGCGCATCGCGTTCAACGCCAAGACTTACCGCTATGGTATCTGCGGTGCCATGGAAACCCTGCTGGTGGACCAGTCGGTCGCCAAGGATTTTCTGCCGTCGATGGCTGCACAGTTCCGCGAAAAAGGCGTAGAGCTGCGCGGCTGCGAACGCACCCGGGCGATCATCGAGGCTGTTGCAGCGAGCGAAGAAGACTGGAACACCGAGTACCTGGCGCCCATTCTATCGATCCGTGTGGTCGACGGGCTGGACCAGGCCATCGAGCACATTAATAAGTACGGCTCCCATCACACCGATTCGATCGTCAGCGAAAACCTGGCCGACACCCGGCGTTTCGTCGCGGAAGTCGATTCATCGTCGGTCATGATCAACACCCCGACATGCTTCGCCGATGGCTTCGAATACGGATTGGGTGCCGAGATTGGCATTTCTACTGATAAGCTGCACGCCCGCGGCCCGGTGGGCCTCGAAGGTCTGACCTGCGAGAAGTACATCGTGGTCGGTGATGGCCAGTTGCGCGGCCAGGCGTCGGACTGACTTGGGCGACCTCGACCTGTCAGCCCCGGTAACCGCCAGCGAGCCTGCGCCTCGACGCATTGGCATGCTGGGCGGAACCTTCGATCCGGTGCACATCGGCCATTTGCGCAGTGCGCTGGAAGTCGCCGAATCGCTGGCGCTCGATGAGCTGCGTCTGACACCCAGTGCCAGACCGCCTCATCGCGGTACGCCGCAGGTATCGGCGAAAGACCGTCTGGCGATGGTCGAGTGCGCGGTGGCCGGTGTGGCGCCGCTGGTGGTGGACGCCCGCGAATTGCAGCGGGACAAACCGTCCTACACCATCGACACCCTGGAACTGATGCGCGCAGAAATTGCCGCCTCCGACCAGGTTTTTCTACTTTTGGGCTGGGACGCATTTTGCGGCCTGCCCACTTGGCACCGCTGGGAAGAGTTGCTCCAGCATTGCCACATCCTGGTGCTGCAACGCCCGGATGCCGACAGCGAACCGCCGGATGCCTTGCGCAATCTGTTGGCGGCACGCTCGGTGAGCGACCCGCTGGCCCTCAAAGGGCCGAGCGGACAGATTGCATTCGTCTGGCAGACACCGCTCGCGGTATCCGCCACCCAGATCCGTCAACTGCTGGCCAGCGGTAAGTCGGTACGTTTCCTGGTGCCCGACGCGGTCCTGGCCTACATCGATGCGCACGGTCTCTACCGTGCGTCGAACTGAAAAAGGGCGCGCTTCAAAACACGTGAACGCGTGTACCGAAGCGCCCGAACATACGAGCAAAACGAGTTTTATATGACGAACAAAGACGTAACTAAAGTAAAGCGCAAAGGCACGTTCAAGAGCGCCCCGCTGCCAGTAGAAGTTCCAACCGGCCCCGAGCTGCGCGGCGAAGAGCTGGTCAAGGTTGCCGTAGCGGCCCTGGAAGACGTCAAGGGCCAGGACATCCAGGTGATCGACGTTCGTGAAAAGCAGAGCATCACTGACTTCATGATCATCGCCACCGGTACGTCCAACCGCCAGATCGGCGCGATGCTGGATAAGGTCCGCGAAGCGGTCAAAGCCCAGGGCGTCAAGCCGCTGGGTGAAGAAGGCAAGGGCGACAGCGACTGGGTCCTGCTGGATATGGATGATGTCATCGTGCACATGATGACCGCTTCGGCTCGTCAGTTTTACGACCTGGAGCGTCTGTGGTCCGGTGCAGAACAGAGCCGTGCTCTGAACGCGGCTCACCACAGCCCGGAAAACACCCATGAGCACTTCGTCAAGCTCAACAAAGACCAGCAATAAGGGACCGCTGTGCGACTGCGACTGATCGCTGTCGGTTCTCGCATGCCCAAGTGGGTGGAAGAAGGCTGGCATGAATATGCCAAGCGTCTTCCGTCCGAGCTGGCGCTGGAACTGGTGGAAATACCGCTCAACACCCGTGGCAAGAACGCCGACGTGGCGCGCTTCATCCGTCAGGAAGGCGAAGCCATGCTGGCCAAGGTCGGGCCGAACGAGCGTGTTGTGACCCTCGAAGTCCACGGCAAGCCCTGGAGCACCGAGCAACTGGCGGTCGAGCTCGATCGCTGGCGGCTGGACTCGCGCACGGTGAATTTCATGGTCGGCGGCCCCGAAGGGCTGGCGCCGGAAGTCTGTGCCCGGGCCGATCAGCGCTGGTCGCTCTCGCCGCTGACGTTGCCGCACCCGCTGGTGCGAATCCTGATCGGCGAACAGCTGTATCGTGCCTGGACAGTCCTGTCCGGCCACCCTTACCACAAGTAGTTCTGCCCTCATGCCCCAGCCGATCCGCATCAAGGACCACGAAAAAGACGCCCGTCTGGTGCGTGGCCGCGTCGTGTTCGGGGCAATTGCGGTGGTGTCGCTGATCTGTGTGCTGATCGCGCGGCTGTATTTTCTTCAGGTGATCCAGTACGAGTACCACTCGACCCTGTCGGAAAACAACCGCGTCCATGTGCAGCCGATTCCGCCGACCCGCGGGCTGATTTTCGACCGCAATGGCGTGGTGGTGGCCGATAATCGGCCCAGCTTCAGCCTGAGCATGACCCGCGAGCGCTCCGGCGACTGGCAGCAAGTGCTCGACGTCATTGTCGAAGTGCTGGAGCTGACGCCCGAGGACCGGGTGATTTTCGAGAAGCGCATGCGTCAGGGGCGCCGGCCATTCGAGCCGGTGCCGATCCTGTTCGAGCTGACCGAAGAACAGATCGCCCGCATCGCGGTGAATCAGTTCCGTCTGCCGGGCGTGGAAGTGGTCGCGCAGCTGGTGCGTCACTATCCGCAGGGCGCGCACTTTGCGCACTCAGTGGGTTACATGGGGCGGATCAACGAGAAAGAGCTCAAGTCTCTGGACCCGGTGAGTTACAGCGGCACCCATCAAATTGGCAAAACGGGCATCGAGCGCTTCTACGAGCCCGAATTGCACGGTCAGGTCGGTTACGAAGAAGTCGAGACCAACGCCCGTGGCCGCGTGCTGCGGGTACTCAAACGTACCGAACCGATTTCCGGCAAGGACATCGTCCTGAGCCTGGACATCAAATTGCAGGAGGCCGCCGAAGCTGCACTCGGCGGTCGCCGTGGCGCAGTGGTGGCGCTGGACCCGAAAACCGGCGAAGTCCTGGCGATGGTCAGTCAGCCGAGTTTTGACCCGAACCTGTTTGTCACCGGCATCAGCTTCAAGGCCTATTCCGAGCTGCGCGACTCCATCGACCGGCCACTGTTCAACCGCGTGCTGCGCGGCCTGTACCCGCCGGGTTCGACCATCAAACCGGCCGTGGCAATTGCCGGCCTGGATTCTGGCGTTGTGAACGCGTCGAGTCGGGTGTATGACCCCGGCTATTACCAGCTGCCCAATTACGATCACAAGTACCGCAACTGGAACCGTACCGGCGACGGCTACGTCGATCTGGACACGGCGATCATGCGCTCCAACGACACCTACTTTTACGACCTGGCCCACAAGCTGGGGATCGATCGGCTGTCGGCTTACCTGGGCAAGTTCGGCATTGGCCAGAAGGTCTCGCTGGACATGTTCGAAGAGTCGCCGGGGCTGATGCCGACACGGGAATGGAAGCGGGCAACCCGTCGTCAGGCCTGGTTCCCGGGCGAGACGCTGATTCTGGGGATCGGTCAGGGCTACATGCAATCAACGCCCTTGCAACTGGCCCAGGCCACGGCGCTGGTCGCGAACAAGGGGGTGTGGAACCGTCCGCACCTGGCCAAGACCGTTGAAGGCGAGCGGCCGAAGGATGAAAACCCGATGCCGGACATCATCCTGCGTGACCCGTCCGACTGGACCAAGGTCAACCACGGCATGCAGCAGGTGATGCACGGTGCCCGTGGCACTGCGCGCAAAGCGGCGATCGGTTCGCAATACCGGATTGCTGGCAAGAGTGGTACGGCCCAGGTGGTCGCGATCAAGCAGGGTGAGAAGTACGACCGTTCCAAGGTTCAGGAGCGTCACCGCGACCACGCCTTGTTCGTCGGCTTCGCGCCGGCCGACAACCCGCAAATCGTGGTGTCGGTGATGGTCGAGAACGGTGAATCCGGTTCCGGCGTCGCCGCGCCCGTGGTGCGTCAAGTCATGGACGCCTGGCTCCTGGACCAGGACGGCCGACTGAAAGCCGAATACGCCAGCCCTATCAGTGCGGAGGCTACGGCCCGTGAAGAGTAATTTCGATCGCATCCTCTCCAGTGAGGATGTGATGCGTCGCCGTGCGACGCTGTTGCAACGCCTGCACATTGACGGCCCGTTGCTGATCCTGCTGTTGACGCTCGCCGCCGGCAGCCTGTTCGTGCTGTATTCGGCCAGCGGTAAAAGCTGGGATCTGCTGGCCAAGCAAGCCACTTCGTTCGGCATCGGTCTGGTATCGATGATCGTCATCGCCCAATTCGAACCGCGGTTCATGGCCCGTTGGGTGCCAGTCGGTTATGTGGTCGGTGTGCTGTTGCTGGTGGTGGTGGATGTCATGGGCCACAACGCCATGGGTGCTACGCGCTGGATCAACATTCCCGGGGTAATCCGCTTCCAGCCCTCGGAATTCATGAAGATTCTGATGCCGGCGACCATCGCCTGGTACTTGTCCAAGCGCACCTTGCCGCCGCAGCTCAAGCATGTGGGTGTCAGTCTGTTTCTGATTGGCTTGCCCTTCATCCTGATCGTGCGTCAGCCCGACCTCGGCACTTCGCTGCTGATTCTGGCCGGCGGTGCGTTTGTGCTGTTTATGGGTGGCTTGAAGTGGCGCTGGATCATCAGCGTGATCGCCGCCGCCGTGCCGGTGGCCGTGGCGATGTGGTTCTTCATCATGCACGACTACCAGAAACAGCGAATCCTGACCTTCCTCGATCCGGAGAGCGATCCGTTGGGCACTGGCTGGAACATCATTCAGTCGAAAGCCGCCATCGGTTCCGGCGGCGTGTTCGGCAAAGGCTGGTTGCTTGGCACTCAGTCGCACCTGGACTTCCTGCCGGAAAGCCACACCGACTTCATTATTGCGGTCATGGGCGAAGAATTCGGCCTGGTGGGTATCTGCGCACTGCTGCTGATTTACCTGCTGTTGATCGGCCGCGGGCTGGTGATTACCGCTCAGGCCCAGACATTGTTCGGCAAATTGCTCGCGGGCAGCCTGACCATGACGTTTTTTGTTTACGTTTTCGTCAACATCGGTATGGTCAGTGGCCTGTTGCCGGTTGTGGGGGTGCCGTTGCCGTTCATTAGCTACGGAGGAACTTCGCTGGTGACGCTGCTGTCAGCGTTTGGGGTTTTGATGTCGATCCATACCCATCGCAAGTGGATCGCTCAGGTTTGAATAAGGTGAAGATTTCAATGCAAGTAATGCGTGGCTGGGCGACTCGATATGCGCCATGGGTCGGCCTGGTAAGCATCCTTGGCACAGCGCAGGACGCGTTGGCCGGCGATTACGAAGGCTCACCCCAAGTGGCCGAATTCGTCGGTGAAATGACCCGCGACTACGGTTTTGCCGGTGAACAACTGATGGGGGTGTTCCGCGAAGCCGAGCGCAAGCAGTCGATTCTGGACGCGATCTCGAAACCGGCCGAGCGGGTCAAGCAGTGGAGCGAGTACCGCCCGATGTTCATCACCGACGCGCGCATCGCCCGTGGTGTGGACTTCTGGCGTCAGCACGAGGCGGTACTGGCCCGTGCCGAGCAGGAATACGGCGTACCGGCCCAGGTAATCGTCTCCATCATCGGGGTTGAGACCTTTTTCGGCCGCAATACCGGAAATTTCCGGGTAATCGACGCCTTGTCGACCCTGGGTTTCGACTATCCTCCCCGTGCCGAATTCTTCCGCAAGGAATTGCGTGAGTTCCTGTTGCTGGCCCGGGAAGAGCAGGTCGATCCGCTGACTCTCAAAGGTTCCTACGCCGGAGCCATGGGGTTGCCGCAGTTCATGCCGAGCAGCTTTCGTGCCTATGCGGTGGACTTCGACGGTGACGGCCACATTAATATCTGGACCAATCCGGACGATGCCATTGGCAGTGTCGCCAGTTATTTCAAGCGTCACGGCTGGGTCGCCGGCGAACCGGTGGTCAGCCGCGCCGATGTACGTGGCGATCAGGTGGACGAAGGTTTGACCACGGGCATCGAACCGACTAAAACCGTCGGGGAGTTGCGGGCGCTGGGGTGGTCAAGTCATGATGCGCTGCGCGATGATATGCCGGTCACGGCTTTCCGCCTGGAAGGTGACAATGGCCCCGAATACTGGATGGGTCTGACGAATTTTTACGCAATCACGCGTTATAACCGCAGCGTGATGTACGCCATGGCCGTACATCAACTGTCTGAACAGCTGGTCCAAGCACGGGGCGTCAAGTAATGCGGGCATTGCCTATGAATAAACCCCTGAAGCTGATGGCATTCGCCGCGTTGGCGGTGCTGATCGCCAGTTGTTCGACCAGCCGTTCGCCGACCCAAAAGTCTTCCACCGCCGTGCGCGCAGCGCCAGGCCTGGACATCAACCGTGCGCACAAAGATGGCGCGCCGTGGTGGGACGTCGATGTATCGCGCATCCCGGATGCCACGCCGACCCTGCACAGCGGTCCTTATAAAGCCAACCCGTACACCGTGCTGGGCAAGACCTATTTCCCATTGCAGGAATCCAAGACCTACGTGGCCTCGGGCACTGCGTCCTGGTATGGCACCAAGTTCCACGGTCAGAACACCGCCAATGGCGAGGTTTACGACCTGTACGGCATGAGTGCTGCTCACAAGACCTTGCCACTGCCGAGTTACGTTCGGGTGACCAACCTGGACAACAACAAGAGCGTAGTCCTGCGGGTCAACGACCGTGGGCCGTTCTATTCGGACCGGATCATCGACTTGTCCTACGCAGCGGCCAAGAAACTGGGCTACGCCGAAATCGGCACCGCGCGGGTCAAGGTTGAAGGTATCGATCCACAACAGTGGTGGGCCGCGAAAGGCCGTCCGGCGCCTTTGATGCTCAATGAGCCTCAAGTAGCGCAAAATGCCGCGCCGACGATTACGGCTTCGGCGGGGACGGTCGAGCAATGGACGCCACCGCCGCAGCAACACGCTTCGGACACCGTGCCTGTGCCGATCAGTGCAAAAAAAAACGCTTCTGTACCAGCCTCTGGCCAGTATCTGCAGGTGGGCGCGTTCGCCAACCCGGACGCTGCAGAACTCCTGAGATCGAAGCTCAGCGGGATGGTGAGCGCTCCGGTGTTCATCAGTTCGATCGTGCGCAATCAACAGACGCTGCATCGGGTGCGCCTGGGGCCGATCGGCTCTCCGGGTGAAATCCAGCAAGTGCAGAACAGTGTGCGCCTGGCCAATCTCGGTTCGCCGAGCCTGGTCACTGCCGAGTAATACGTAGTACTTGATTGACGGTTCGCTTGCGGTTTGGGGGGTGGACCTGGTTGTTGGCTCGTTAAAGAACAAAAGCCCGGCAAGGGTTCTGAGTGAACAACTGAACACGCGACAGCTCGTTAGAAAGCTGTCTGATTAGTTTTGCCCCTTAGGGCAGTTTCCATTAGCGATTTCGAGAGACGGATGAACATCACCACCTTTGCCAAACGACTGTGCCTGCTAGTACCGCTGCTCCTCTCGCCTGCCGCTTTCGCGGTCGAGATGATGCCGTCGCCACCGCAACTGGCCGCCAAAGCCTATGTACTCATGGACGCCAGCAGCGGCAACGTGCTGGTGGAGAACAACGGTGACCAGCGTCTGCCTCCGGCCAGCCTGACCAAGCTGATGACCGCGTATATCGCGACCCTGGAAATCCGTCGTGGCCAGATCGGCGAAAACGACCCGGTAACCGTCAGCGAAAACGCCTGGCGCACCGGCGGTTCGCGGATGTTCATCAAGGTCGGCTCGCAAGTCACGGTCAGCGACCTGCTGCACGGCATCATCATTCAGTCGGGTAACGACGCCAGCGTTGCGCTCTCCGAGCACATCGCCGGCAGCGAAGACGCCTTCGCTGACATGATGAACAAAACCGTGGCCGATCTGGGCATGACCAACAGCCACTTCATGAACCCGACCGGTCTGCCGAACCCGGAGCACTACTCGTCGGCGCACGACATGGCGGTGCTGGCTCGCGCGATCATCCACGAAGACCCGGCTCACTACGCGATCTACTCGCAGAAAGAGTTCTTCTGGAACGGCATCAAGCAACCTAACCGTAACCTGCTGCTGTGGCGCGACAAGACGGTCGACGGCCTGAAAACCGGTCACACCGACGAAGCCGGCTACTGCATGGTGTCTTCGGCAGTGCGTGATGGCATGCGCCTGATCGCTGTGGTGTTCGGCACCAACAGTGAAGTGGCTCGCGCTTCCGAAACCCAGAAGCTGTTGACCTACGGTTTCCGCTTCTTCGAAACCCAGACGTTCTATCAGAAAGGCGCCGAGCTGGCTCAGGCTCCTGTCTGGAAAGGCACCACCAATCAAGTCAAGGCCGGCCTGGCTGAAGACCTGACCATGACCCTGCCAAAAGGCCAGCTGAAAAAGCTCGCCGCGAGCATGACCATGAACCCGCAACTGGTTGCGCCAATCGCCAAGGGCGACGTGATCGGTAAAGTCGAAGTGAAGCTGGACGACAAAGTCGTGCATAGCGCTGACCTGATCGCTCTGGACGCGGTCGACGAGGGTGGTATCTTCCGCCGCATGTGGGATAGCATCCGTCTATTCTTCTACGGCTTGTTCAACTGAATTAGTGTGGACCTGCATGGCCCTGTTCCAATCCGGAACGGGGCCATGTCCGTTGCCACGGCTTACGAGGCCGTTACGCCATGACAGACACCGAAGTAAAGGCGCCAAAAATCGAATTCCCCTGCGCGGATTACCCGATCAAGGTGATCGGCGACACCGGCGTGGGTTTCAAGGACAAGATCATCGCGATCCTTGAGAAACACGCGACCGTTGACCACCAGACCCTGGCCGAGCGCCAGAGTACCAACGGCAAGTACACGACCATCCAGTTGCACATCATCGCCACCGGCCAGGAACAGCTGTACGACATCAACAGCGAGTTGCGGGCTACCGGTTTCGTGCACATGGTGCTGTGATGTCTGCCGCGGTGGGCTTTCGCGAGCTCGGCCAGATGGCTTACGAGCCGGTCTGGCACGCCATGCAGCGCTTCACCAACGAACGCGGCAGCGATGCCGCGGACGAGATCTGGCTGGTCGAGCACCCACCGGTATTCACCCAGGGGCAGGCCGGCAAGGCTGAACATTTGTTACTCCCGGGAGATATTCCGGTGGTAAAGGTTGATCGCGGTGGTCAAGTGACTTATCACGGTCCCGGCCAATTGGTGGCCTACCTGTTGCTCGACGTACGCAAGCTGGGTTTCGGCGTGCGTGACCTGGTCAGCCGCATGGAACAATGCCTGATCGAGTTGCTGGCCAGCTATGGCGTGACCGCCGTGGCCAAGCCGGATGCTCCGGGTGTCTACGTCAATGGGGCGAAAATCGCTTCTCTGGGTCTGCGGATCCGCCACGGTTGCTCCTTTCATGGCCTGGCCCTGAATGTGGACATGAACCTGGAACCGTTTCGACGGATTAATCCCTGCGGCTACGCCGGGCTGGCGATGACCCAGCTGAGCGATCACGCAGGATCGATTGAATTTGCCGAGGTAAGTGCCCGGCTGCGCGCGCAGCTCGTCAAACACCTCGACTATGCTGAGCAGACGACCCTAACGGGCGGAATCGACTGATATGACTACTGATGCAGTGCAAACCATGATCCCGACGCTGGATGTCACCGAGCGTCCGGCCCCGCGTGCCAAGGTTGAAGCCGGCGTGAAGCTGCGCGGCGCCGAGAAGGTTGCACGTATCCCGGTGAAGATCATTCCGACCACCGAACTGCCGAAGAAACCTGACTGGATTCGCGTGCGTATCCCGGTTTCCCCGGAAGTCGACCGCATCAAGGCCCTGCTGCGCAAACACAAGCTGCACAGTGTCTGCGAAGAGGCGTCCTGCCCGAACCTGGGCGAATGCTTCTCCGGCGGCACCGCGACTTTCATGATCATGGGCGACATCTGCACCCGTCGCTGCCCGTTCTGCGACGTTGGCCACGGTCGTCCGAAGCCACTGGACACCAATGAGCCGGAAAGCCTGGCCATCGCCATCGCTGACCTGAAACTCAAGTACGTGGTGATCACCTCGGTCGACCGCGACGACCTGCGCGACGGCGGTGCACAGCACTTTGCCGATTGCATCCGCGAGATCCGCAAGCTGTCGCCGAACGTGCAGCTCGAAACCCTGGTCCCGGATTACCGTGGCCGCATGGACGTTGCGCTGGAAATCACCGCTGCCGAGCCGCCGGATGTGTTCAACCACAACCTGGAAACCGTACCGCGCCTGTACAAGGCTGCGCGTCCGGGTTCGGATTACCAGTGGTCGCTGACCCTGCTGCAACGCTTCAAGCAGATGATGCCGCACATTCCGACCAAGTCCGGCCTGATGCTGGGTTTGGGCGAGACCGACGAAGAAGTGATCGAAGTCATGAAACGCATGCGCGAACACGACATCGACATGCTGACTCTGGGCCAGTACCTGCAGCCGTCCCGCAGCCACTTGCCGGTCCAGCGTTTCGTGCACCCGGACGTGTTCGCCTGGTTCGCCGAGGAAGGTTACAAGATGGGCTTCAAGAACGTCGCTTCCGGCCCACTGGTGCGTTCCTCGTACCACGCCGACGAGCAGGCGAAACTGGTTAAAGCGGAGCTGATGTCGTCCTGATCGGCTGCCAGACATGAAAAACGCCCGCAGGCATTCAGCCTCGCGGGCGTTTTTTTGCCTGCCCACGGCAATGACAGACTTTTCCTGCAACTTTCGGCGCGACTGACCCTCTTCTGTTTGTCCCCGTTCCTGACTACTGTGTGCTTGACGCATTCACGCAGGGAGATTCATGGATGACCGTTCGACCGACTCACACCCTTTGTCCTCACGCACCCGTTCCGGCCTTGCCGTCGCAAGGGCTGATCGGCGTTATTGCGCCCGCCGGTCCCGCAGCGCTGGACACCGACAATGCCATCGCCTGGATGCGCGCTCGCGGATACTCACTGCGGGTTTTCCCTGGCGTGTACGAGAAAGATGATTATTTAGCCGGCAGTGATGATGTACGGCTCAATGACCTGCACGCCGCGTTCGCCGACAGTGAGGTCGACGCGATCATTTGCCTGCGTGGGGGGTACGGTACGCCGCGGTTGCTCGATCGTATCGACTTTGAACTGCTGCGCAACAATGCCAAGCCGTTCATCGGCTACAGCGACATCACCGCGCTGCACTTGGCGATCAGCCGTTATGCGGGCTTCGTGACCTTTCATGGCCCGATGCTCAACGCCGACCTGCTGGGTGACAAGCAAAAACCTACCGAGTCTTCATTCTTCAACATGCTCAGAGGGCAGGTGAAGGCGGGCAGCGTGCTGGCGCACCCAGTCGCCTACCCGTTGACGACGATTGAGCCTGGTATCGCTCACGGACGCTTGCTGGGGGGCAATCTGTCGCTGATCGCGGCGACCATGGGTACGCCGTATGAGTTGGATGCCGAGGGCGTCATCCTGTTCATCGAGGACATTAACGAGCCGCTGTATCGCATCGACCGGCTGCTGACCCATCTGCGCCTGGCCGGCACGCTGCACAAGCTGCGCGGGGTTTTGGTGGGGGATGTGGCGGGGGTTGATACGGTTGCCTTGGAGCGCTTGCTCAAGCAGACCTTTGCGCCTTTGCGGATACCGGTGTTGGCAGGGTGGCGCAGCGGGCATTGCGATCCGAATTTGACGCTGCCAATGGGCGCGCTGGTCAGATTGGATGCGGGGAGCAAGGAATTGGTGTTGGAGCAGGATGTGGTGATCAAGTCGTAGAGCTTGGTCGTCTGATAGTCAGTCATCGCGGGCAAGCCATGCTCCTACAGGTAACGCGTCGTTCACCCATTTTGTGAACATCGCTGAACCTGTAGGAGCATGGCTTGCCCGCGATGCTTTTAGCGGTTACGAAGGCCTTCGAGCAACTTGTGCGTCGGATACCCATCCGCCGGCCAGCCAAACGACTGCTGGGCGCTGCGGATCGCCTTGCGGGTGTTGGCGCCGATGATGCCGTCGGCGGTGCCCGCGTCGTAGTTCTGAGCGCTCAACAGGCTTTGCAGTTCGATCCGCTCGGTACGGCTCAGCGGCAAATCATCTTTCGGCCATGTGCCGTTGATCAGGCCGGCGCCATTGAAACGCTCGGACAACAGGCTAACGGCCAGGGCATAAGACGACGAGTTGTTGTACTTGAGGATCGCGCGGAAGTTGTCGAGGACCAGGAACGCCGGGCCACGGTAACCGGCCGGCAGCAGCAGGGCGGCTGACAGCTGTTCGGAGCCTGGCGGAACCCGACCGCCATTGGGCAGGGTGACACCCAGTTGCAGCCATTCAGCGACGCTCTTGCGAATCGTGCCATCGGCCAGGACGTAGTTGAAACTGCCCGGTAGCTGCACCTCGAAGCCCCATGGCTGGCCTTTCTGCCAGCCTGAGCTTTGCAGGTAATGCGCCGTCGAGGCCAGCGCGTCGGCCGGGCTGCCCCAGATGTCGCGGCGACCATCGCCATCGAAGTCCACGGCGTGGGTGTTGTAGGTGGTTGGGATGAACTGGGTCTGGCCCATGGCGCCGGCCCAGGAACCAAGCATTTTCTCAGGCTCGATATCACCCTGTTGCAGGATCTGCAGGGCGGCGATCAGTTGTGCGTGGGCAAACCCGGGACGCCGACCTTCATAGGCCAAAGTCGCCAGGGAATTAATCACCGACTTGTTGCCCTGGAACTGCCCAAAGTTACTTTCCATGCCCCACACCGAGACCAGTGCCTGACGATCGACGCCGTAGCGCTGTTCGATGCTTTGCAGGATGTCGGCGTACTGGCTGACCAGCGCCTGGCCTTTGCGTACCCGCAGCGGCGAAAGGGCGCCATCGAGGTATTCCCACACAGGGCGGGCAAATTCCGGCTGGCTGCGGTCGGCGCGGATGACGCTGGTGTCGAGGCTGACATTGGCAAAGGCGCGGTCGAACAGGTCGGCGCGGATACCGGCGGCCAGAGCGTCCTTGCGGAACCCCGCCTGCCATTCGGCGAAGGTCTGGGTGGGCTGGATGTCGAGGTCTTCACCGGTCGGAACCACGGGCGGAATGACCGCAGGGGCTGTCGCAACGGGGAGGGTCTGAAGCGGTTGGGCGTCGGCGGCGGTCGGTTTTTCCGCGCAGGCGACTAGCAAAACGAGGCTGGAGGCAGCGATCAGTTGGCGCAGGGGCCAACGACGGGAAATACAAAGGGGCATGCACGGGTCCAGGGAGTACGAATCAGGTGCAGACCTTAACATGCCTGCGGAATGAATCGGTTGTCCGGCAATCATTTGGACTACGGCTTGTCAGCTGGCTGACCACAATAGTCCCATTGCATCCTCTCTTCAACTGTCACATCTGACAGCTATTCTGGATTATTTTCCATCTGTTAAATGATCGAGGCGGCTAGCTTTGTCGCTCACTACTGAGGATTTTTGACATGAGAAGGGTAATGCTTTGTTTGTTGTTTTTTCTGATTTCAGGATGCTCAACATCACCCCCTACGAACGAAGATGCGCCACTCGGAAACATAACTACCTCGGGGGCGATGGAGCCGCTGTTGGCAACTCGCGGTCCGCAAGTGGTGGCCGAGCTGGCCGCGCGCTACAGGGATACTGCAACCACTCGATGCGATGGACTGGATAGAAGGCCCGCATTTTTGTGCAGCGGAATTTTGCTGCGTGGAACGGCCACCGCAGCTGGATTCGATGTCTGGGATCCGAGCCCTACTGCAGTTAGGGTGGGAGGCACTTCATTTTCATTTGTACGTTCGGACTACAAAATGAAAAGACTGGCCATGGGCTATACGAAGGGTCTGATTTTTTACCCTGTTTTGAAAACTCCTCCAAGTAAACTCAAGATTCAGGTTTTGTGTTTCTTTCCCGTGGACGGGGATTCCGATCATCGTAGCGACAAGGGTTGCGGCGGAATTTCCGGGTATGCGTCAACAGTTGCCTGCGCTTCTCAGGACATCAATACCCCTGAGAAATGGGCAGAAAACTACCGTAAATATGCTACTGCAAATCACAACAGGGTAGGTGTGTGCAGTTTTGATGTCCGAGATTCGATTGACGCGCTCGCCGGCCCCAACTTTATCAAAGGCATGCAGGCCGGTCGCTTGGTGACGCCTAGAGCTTTTGATATTCCCAATGATGTGAAGATGGCAACGTGGGAAACGGGAGCAGCAAAGGTTCTGCCAATTGAGGCCTTCTTTTATGTCATTGTCGGAAGTTCTTCAGGATTGGCGGAAGTGCAAAAGGATCAGCGTCGATTCAAGGACGTCACTGGAGAAAGCATACCCATTATCAAAGTGACAATGCCCGCAAAACTGGACGAAAAAGTGACCTTCGCTTTTCAGGCGCAAGATCAGGCAGTGAATTGATTGCTGATTCAAGCCGCCAGAAAGTAAGAAGCCTCCCAGCTATTAGACTGGAAGGCTTCGCGGCGGTAGCTGCCTTTGCCCTTGCCGGCTCGTTCCTGACGGCTGCGGAACAGAGGCTGGGCAATGATGGATTTGGCCTTGTTCGGGCCATGCTTTGATGGCTTTTTACTCATGATGATTTCTCGCAAGTGAGTGGGTTTTGCGGGGCAAATCATCGGCCGAAGTCGGGGTTCTGTCTAGTCCCCACATTGCGTAGGACCTTTCTCCGATCGGACCTGTAGCAGCTGGCGTGTCTACTCGGCAGGCAAAGTCAGCCGCTGGCCGGCCATCAACAACGACAACCGACTCAAACTCATCCACGGCGAACCGGCCGCCTGGCCTTTGATCTGCGCGTCGATACGCTGAGCTTCCAGCAATAGCTGCGCCCAGCGTTGCGCCGAGTAGCGTTGCAAGGCTTTGCTCATCAATGGTTTGCGTTTGTCCCAGACTGGCGGTCGGGCAGAGCTGAAGGCTTTGTCCAGTGGCACGCCCTGGCTGTACTGCAGCGACAGGTTGGCCAGCAGACGCAGCTCCCGGGCCAGCGCCCAGAGAATCACCGGTGGTTCGACGCCTTCACCGCGCAGCCCTTCGAGCATGCGCAGGGCATGAGCCGCTTCGCCGTTTAGAATCGCATCGGTCAGTCCAAAGACATCGAAGCGCGCACTGTCAGCGACGGCCGCTTGCACGGTTTCGACGGTGATCTGACCGCCTTCGGCCATCAGCTTGAGCTTTTCGATTTCCTGAGCCGCCGCGAGCAGGTTGCCCTCGACCCGTGCGGCGATCAGTTCGACGGCGTCCTGGCTGGCGGAAAGCCCGGCCTGGGACAACCGTTGACGGATCCAGCTCGGCAACTGGTTGGCCTCTATCGGCCAGATTTGCACGAACTGGGTCTGCTGACCTTCGACCAGCGCCTTGCCCCACTTGGTTTTCTGCGCACTGCCGTCAAGTTTCGGCAGGCTGATCAGCAACACCGTGTCTTCGGCGGGCCGTGAGCAGTACTCGATAAACGCGGCAGCGCCTTTGTCACCGGGTTTGCCGGACGGCAGACGCAGTTCCAGCAGGCGCTTTTCAGCGAACAGCGACATGCTCGCGCCGGCTTGCAGCAACGTTCCCCAGTCGAAACTGGCGTCGGCGGCGAAGACCTGGCGCTCGTCGAATCCCTGTTGGCGGGCGGCGGCACGAATGGCGTCGGCGGCTTCCTGACACAGCAGTGGGTCATCGCCACTGATGATATAGACCGGCGCGAGGGCACCTTGCAGGTGTTTGGCGAGTTGGGCGGGGGCGAGTTTCATAGGAGAGGGCGAACGGGGCGCCTGGGCGCCCCGTAAGTCTTACTGCTGCGGCAGTTGGATTGGCGACTGACGCGGAGTGTTCGCTTCAGCCTTCTGCGCCGCTTCTAGAGCATCGGCTTCAGCCTTGGCTCTGGCTTCGGCGGTCTGTTGCAGCTGATCCAGCTGGGCCGGGGTGATCTGTTGCAGGCGCAGCATCATCCGTTGAACCAGTTCACGACGGGTGTCCTTGCGGGCGTCGTTGCCTTCCTGATCGGAACCCACCAGGTTGTTGCCGTCGTGCATGAAGACTTTCTGCACTTCGAGCTTGTCGCTCAACAGCGACAGGTCGCGCCCACCACGGATGTCGTAGTTCAGCACCGTAGTCACCTGATACTCGCCGGTGCGACCGGCACCTGCGTAGCTGAGGATGCGCTGGCTTTCCTGCTCATCGGTCAGCACCAGCTTGTAAGGTGCGCCGCTGTAGACCTTGACGCCGCTGCTTTCCAGCACCTGACGCAGTTGCGTCACCGTTTCGCCGTAGGCGTTACGGGCACTCAGGTCGAGTTCCTTGATCGCCAGTTCAGTGGTGCCGGTGCCGCGCAGCTGGAAACCGCAGGCGCTCAACAGGACCGCAAGGCCCATCACCAGCAAATTGCGTTTGATCATCTTGTTGCTCCCCTTGAAACCATGTGGGCCGATCTTGCGGCCCGAAAGGTTTTACTCGGCGCCAGGCATGACCTGGCGCCTGATCCAATTAGCTGGCGACGATATTGACCAGTTTCCCGGGCACTACGATCACTTTACGAATGGTCAGACCGTCAACAAAGCGCAGCACGTTCTCGTTGGCCCGTGCGGCGGCTTCGACTTCTTCGCGGCTGGCGCTGGCGGGCATTTCGATGTGGCCACGCAGCTTGCCGTTGACCTGGATGACCAGTTGCAGGCTGTCCTGCACCAACGCGCTTTCGTCCAGCACCGGCCAAGCGGCGTCGATCACCGGGTCAGCATGGCCCAGGCGATGCCACAGCTCGTGGCTGATGTGCGGGGTGATCGGGGCCAGGAGCAGAGTGACGGCTTCCAGACCTTCGTGAATCAGCGCGCGATCCTGTTCGGTGCCTTGCGGGGCTTTTTCCAGCACGTTCATCAGCGTCATCACCTGAGCGATGGCGGTGTTGAATTTGTGGTTCTGGCCGACGTCATGGCTGGCCTGCTTGATCGCCTGGTGGATCGAGCGACGAATGGCTTTCTGCTCGTCATTCAGGCTGGCGACGTCCAGTTTGCCCGGCAGGCCCTGAGTGACGTGGGCTTGAGCCAGGCGCCAGACACGCTTGAGGAAGCGGTGCGAACCTTCGACTCCAGAGTCGGACCATTCCGCGCTCATGTCGGGTGGCGAGGCGAACATCATGAACAGGCGGCAGGTGTCTGCGCCGAACTGGTCGATCATCGACTGTGGGTCGACGCCGTTGTTTTTCGACTTGGCCATCTTCTCGGTGCCACCGATTTCCACCGGCAGGCCGTCCGCGATCAGCTTGGCGCTGATTACTTTGGCTTTGCTGTCGCGTTCGAGTTCGACGTCTGCCGGGTTGAACCAGGTGTAAGCACCGTTGGCTTCGCGACGATAGTAAGTCTCGGCGATCACCATGCCCTGGGTCAGCAGGTTCTTGAACGGCTCATTGGAACTCACCAAGCCTTCGTCGCGCATCAGCTTGTGGAAGAAACGTGCGTAGAGCAGGTGAAGAATCGCGTGTTCGATACCGCCGATGTACTGATCAACCGGCAACCAATGGTCGGCCGCCGATTTTTCTACCAGACCGCCTTCATAGTGCGGGGAGGCGTAACGGGCGTAGTACCACGAGGACTCGACGAAGGTGTCCATGGTGTCGGTTTCACGCTTGGCCGGTGCGCCGCATTTCGGGCAGCTGCATTCGTAGAACTCGGGCATGCGCGCCAATGGCGAACCGGCGCCGTCCGGTACGACGTCTTCCGGCAGCACGACTGGCAACTGATCTTCCGGGACCGGCACATCACCGCAGGTGGTGCAGTGGATGATCGGGATCGGGCAACCCCAGTAGCGCTGACGGCTGATGCCCCAGTCACGCAGGCGGAACTGGGTACGCGAGGCGCCGAGGTTCTTCTTGATCAGCGCGACTTCGATGGCGTCAAAAGCGCCCGCGAAGTCGAGGCCGTCAAACTCGCCGGAATTGATCAACGTGCCGTGCTCGCCGTAGGCGTCCTGCCACGGAGCCAGGTTGGTGTCACCGGAACTGGTGCGCACCACGGACTTGATCGGCAGGTTGTACTTGGTGGCGAACTCAAAATCGCGTTCGTCGTGAGCCGGTACAGCCATGACCGCGCCATCGCCGTAGTGCATCAGCACGTAGTTGGCGACCCACACCGGGAGCTTCTCACCGGTCAGTGGATGCTCGACGAACAGCGAAGTGCGCAGGCCTTTTTTCTCTTGAGTGGCGACGTCGGCTTCGGCAACGCTGCCGCCCTTGCATTCAGCGATGAACGCTTGCAGCTCAGGGTTGTTCTGCGCAGCCAGGGTAGCCAAATGGTGTTCGGCGGCCACCGCAACGTAGGTTGCGCCCATCAGGGTGTCCGGACGGGTAGTGAATACTTTCAGCGCGCCGGTTTCACCGATTGAGGAGACGTCATACGGGAACTGCACTTCCATGCCGCGGGATTTGCCGATCCAGTTGCGCTGCATGGTCTTGACCTGTTCAGGCCAGCCCGGCAGATCGTCGAGGCTCGACAGCAACTCATCCGCGTAGGCGGTGATCTTGAAGTAGTACATCGGAATTTCGCGCTTTTCGATCAGCGCGCCGGAACGCCAGCCGCGACCGTCGATCACCTGTTCGTTGGCCAGAACGGTCTGATCGACCGGGTCCCAGTTCACGGTGCCGCTTTTTTTGTAGATCACGCCTTTTTCGAACAGGCGAGTGAACAGCCATTGTTCCCAGCGGTAGTAATCAGGCTTGCAGGTGGTGACTTCGCGGGACCAGTCCACCGCGAGGCCCAGGCTGCGCAGCTGGGTTTTCATGTAGGCGATGTTTTCGTAGGTCCACTTGGCGGGCGCTACGTTGTTCTTCATCGCGGCGTTTTCCGCCGGCATGCCGAAGGCGTCCCAACCCATGGGTTGCAGGACGTTCTTGCCTTGCATGCGCTGGTAGCGGGAGATCACGTCGCCGATGGTGTAGTTGCGCACGTGCCCCATGTGTAGCTTGCCGCTGGGGTAAGGGAACATCGACAGGCAGTAGAAAGTCTCCTTGCCTGGCTGTTCACTGACTTCAAAGGACTTTTGCTCGTCCCAGAACGACTGGGCGGCGGCTTCGATTTCACGGGGCTGATATTGTTCGTGCATGGCTACTTTTGAACTGAATAGGGGTGGCCTAATCCTCTTCAATGCAACGCTGGACGGTGATCACGCCAAATCGGCGTTTCGGTGCCCAGACGAGCTGGAAGTGGAGTTACAGGAAGCGCCGTAGCATACATGACCGCACTCTACCGAGGGAAACCCTGATTACTGCTGCGGGTCGCCCAAAAACCGCTGCGAGGGCCGTTGGTCGCAGCACTCAGCCGGTTTGTTGATGGAAGCTAAGCTCTAAATGGGGAGTGAGTCTTATCTTCAATGAGGTGATGGATGGTTGAGTCACGGCAAAAAGTTACAAAACCGGAGCTGTACGAGAGACTGATCGATCGTCTGGGAATCGCCCTGGACGCGGCAAAAACCGCTGACCGGTTACGCGATGAGCGTCCGGTGGAACTGGAATTGCGTGGCTTGAGCCCCGCAGAGTTTGCACTGGTCAAGGCGTATCTCGATCGCAGTGAACGTGAGACACACGGATGCTTGTCAGAAGCAGTGAAGCAACTCGACGCACCACGTTCGGCCAAGATCATCTGGCTCAAGGACAAGGTTCCCGGCAGGGACGCGGTAAAGGTCCGGTCTTTGCAATTCAAGTAAGGACACTGGAAGCAATGTCTGATGTATTTGTGAAGCATATTCCTTCCGTATTTGTTGTCGCCTTGCGTCAACCCACTTAGGCTTCGGGCATCTTTTTGGAGATGCTCGATGCCTTTTCGATATTTCGTTAAACAACTCCTGTTACCGCCCGGCATTCTTTTGCTGCTGTTGGTGCTTGCCTGGTGGTTGCGACGCTCAAGACCGCGCCTTGCCGGGTTGTGCTTTGCGCTGGGCGTGGGCGGCTTCTGGCTGATGAGCTTGCCGGTGGTGGTGCAGTGGGGCGCCAAGGCGCTGGAGCGTGAAGCGCCGCTGGCTCGCGATGAATGGGCAACATTGGCGCAGCACGCCGACGCGATTGTAGTGCTGGGCGCGGGGCGTGAACGTGGCGATCTGGCCTGGGGCGACGACCAGCCAACGGGTGTGGCGCTGCAGCGCGAGCGGTATTCGGCGCGGCTGGCCAAGGCGTCGGGCTTGCCGGTCCTGACCAGTGGCGGCCTGCATTACGACACGCCACCGACTGAAGCCCGGTTGATGGCCGACTCGTTGCAAGATGATTTCGGCGTCCCCGTGCGTTGGCAGGAAGGGCGCAGCCGCACGACCTGGGAGAACGCGCAGTTCAGCGCCGAGGTGTTGTTGCCGCAAGGGATCAAGCGCGTGGTGATCGTGACTCAGGCCTGGCACATGCCGCGAGCCGTCTGGAGTTTCAAAAAAGCAGGTTTTGAAGTGGTGCCAGCGCCGATGGGGTTTTTAGGCGTGGACAACGCCCGGCCACTGGGTGGCTGGATGCCGGAATTCAAGTCGATCTGGCAGAGCGGGCAGCTGTTGAATGAGGCGGTGGGGCAGATCGGTTACTCAATGTTTTACTGATGACCTGTGGCGAGGGGATTTATCCCCGTTGGGTTGCGGAGCAGCCCTGAAAATGGGCCTGCTGCGCAGTCCAACGGGGCGGTGCGACGATTCGATAAATCCCCTCGCCACAAAAGCTGACTTAGACGGTTTTTGCCATCCGGCTCGCCACCAGCGCCCAGCCAAACAACAGCACGCAAACAATGATCAGCGGCCACGAACGCCATTCCAGATAAGGCGTCAGGTTGTGCATGGGCACCACTTCACCGTACAAAATGCCACGCTCGAACTGAGGGATCTGCGCGGTGATCTGACCGAACGGGTTGATTAAACCGGTCACGCCGTTGTTGGTGGCGCGGATCATCCAGCGACCAGCCTCCAGCGCGCGCATCTGCGCCATCTGTAAATGTTGCAGTGGGCCGATGGACGTGCCGAACCAGGTGTCATTACTGATGGTCAGCAGCAGTTCGCTACGCGCCGCAAGGCTGGCGGCGAATTCCGGGTAAACCACTTCGTAGCAGATGAACGGCGCAATCTGATAGCCCTTGGCTTGCAGCATCGGCTGATCGGCGGGACCGCGGGCAAAGTCCGACATCGGCAGGTCGAAGAAGGCGATCAGCCCGCGCAGCACTTCCTGCAACGGAACATACTCGCCAAACGGCACCAGCTTCTGTTTGAGGTAGGTGCCATCGCCTTCGCCCACGACGGTGATGCCGTTGTAGAAATGCTTCTGGTGATGGACTTCCTCGCGAATCGGCACACCGGTAATCAGTGCGGACTTACGCTCTGCGGCGAAGCTTCCCATCATGTTCAGATAGCCCTCGGCGGACTCCTTGAGCACCGGGATGGCCGTTTCCGGCCAGATCAGCAAGTCGACCCGTTTCGAACTGAAACTCATGTCGCGGTACAGCGCCAACTGCGCGTTGAGCTGCGTCGGGTCCCACTTCATGCTCTGTTCGATGTTGCCCTGAATCGCCGCGACACTCAGCGGAGCGCCCGCCGGGGTTGTCCAGGCGTGTTCCTTGAGCGCCATGCCGGCCACCCAAGGGCCGACCAGCAGCAACACACCCGCGGCGATGAAACCTTTGCGGCCGGTGCGCACCAGACGCAACGCGTTATAGATCAGCGCTGCCGTCAGGGCCAGGGTGAAGGAAATCAGCCACATCCCGCCGAGCGGTGCGAGCCCGGCCAACGGGCCGTCGAGCTGACTGTAGCCGGAATAAAGCCAGGGGAAACCCGTCAGGAACCAGCCGCGAAAGGCTTCCTGGCCGACCCACAACGCTGCAAACGCCAGGGCGTCGGCCAGCGGCGCTTCGTTACGGCGCAGCCAGCGCGCCCAGATCCAGGCGGGCAGGGCGAAGAACCAGGCAATCGCCGCCGTGAAGATCAGCATCAGGAAACCGGCCAGCAACACCGAAGCGCCGCCGAAGTGGTGAATGCTGTAGTAGATCCAGCTGGTGCCCGCGCCAAACAGGCCAAAACCGAAACACCAGCCACGGCCCAGGGCCTGGCGTGGGTTCAGCTCGCGTAAGCCGGCATAGAAGAAACCGACCGCCAGCAATGCCAACGGCCAGATATCGAACGGCGCCAGGGCCAGGGTGGTGAGTGCACCGGCCGCCACGGCCAGCAGGTTACCGGGCCAGCCGGGGCGGGTTATCCAGCGCATTTCTATCCTTAGTTTTTACCGAGCAATAGGCGTCAGGCGAAGCAAGTGAATCCGACGGCTGTCGGCGTTCAGGATGCGGAAGCGATAAGGGCCGATTTCAGTGATTTCGTTGCGTTTTGGCAGGTGCCCGAACGCGCTCATCACCAGGCCGCCGACAGTGTCGAATTCGTCATCGGAGAATTGGCTGTCGAAAAACTCGTTGAAGTTCTCGATCGGCGTCAGGGCCTTGATCAGGAAGTCACCGCTGGGCAGCGGTTTGATGTAGCTGTCTTCTTCGACGTCATGCTCGTCTTCGATGTCGCCGACGATCTGTTCCAGCACGTCTTCGATGGTCACCAGGCCCGCCACACCGCCGTATTCGTCGATGACGATGGCCATGTGATTGTGGTTGGCGCGAAACTCGCGCAGCAGCACATTCAGGCGCTTGGACTCGGGCACGAAAGTGGCCGGGCGCAGCAAGTCCTTGATGTTGAAGCTGTCGCCGTTCTCCTTGAGGATCAACGGCAGCAAGTCCTTGGCCAGCAACACGCCCATCACGTCATCGTGGCTTTCGCCGATCACCGGGTAGCGGGAGTGGGCCGAGTCGACCACGGCAGGCAGGAACTCGCGGGGTGTCTGGGTCGCCTTGATGCTGATCATCTGCGAGCGCGGGACCATGATGTCCCGTACCTGCAGGTCAGCAACCTGGATGGCGCCTTCGACGATGGCCAGCGCTTCGCTGTCCAGCAATTTGTTTTGGTGTGCGTCGCGCAGCAGCTCCAGCAGCTCCTGGCGGTTCTTCGGCTCGTGGGCAAAAGCCTGGGTGAGCTTACCCAGCCATGACTTTTGCCCGTTGCTCGATCGATCTTCGCTCATAGCGATTACTCTGAATCCTTTGTTGTAACGATAGGGGATGTGTCTGTTTCGTCGTCCGCATACGGGTCGGGATAGCCCAACTCTGCAAGCAACGTTCGTTCCAGTGCTTCCATTTCTTCGGCTTCATCGTCATCTATATGGTCGTAACCCAATAGATGCAAGCAGCCGTGAATGACCAGATGAGCCCAATGGGCCTTGAGTGCCTTGTCTTGTTCGGCTGCTTCGCGCTCGACCACCGCCACGCAGATCACCAGATCGCCCAGCAGCGGGATATCGAGAAACTCGTCGGGCACATCAGCAGGAAACGACAAGACGTTAGTGGCGTAATCTTTTTGCCGCCAGGTGTGGTTCAGCTCGCGACCTTCCGCTTCATCGACCAAACGGATGGTCATTTCGGAGTCGGCGGTGCGCTGGCGCAGCGCCAGTTCGCACCATTGGCGGAACTCGGCTTCGCTTGGGGCTGGCGCTTCGGTAGCCAGTTGCAGATCAAGCTCAAGCATCGTGGCGATTGTCCTTGGACGAGATCTTCGCCGGTTCGTCGGCCACGCGATTCTCGAAGCGTTCATAAGCTTCGACAATGCGCTGCACCAGTGGATGGCGCACGACGTCTTTGGGCATGAAATGGGTGAAGCTGATGCCCGGTACGTCCTTGAGCACTTCGATCACATGGTGCAGCCCGGATTTGGTGCCTTTCGGCAGGTCGACCTGGGTGATGTCACCGGTGATGACGGCGGTAGAGCCGAAGCCGATCCGGGTCAGGAACATCTTCATCTGTTCGACGGTGGTGTTCTGGCTTTCGTCGAGGATGATGAAACTGTTGTTCAAGGTGCGACCGCGCATGTAGGCCAGCGGCGCAACTTCGATCACCTGACGCTCGATCAGCTTGGCGACGTATTCGAAGCCGAGCATTTCGTAGAGCGCATCGTAGAGCGGGCGCAGGTACGGGTCGATCTTCTGCGACAGGTCGCCGGGCAGGAAGCCGAGCTTTTCGCCCGCTTCAACCGCCGGACGCACCAGCAGGATGCGGCGAATCTGCTCGCGTTCCAGCGCATCTACCGCGCAGGCAACGGCCAGATAGGTCTTGCCGGTACCGGCCGGGCCAATGCCGAAGTTGATGTCGTTACCGAGGATTTCCTTCACGTAGCGCAACTGATTCAAGCCGCGAGGGCGAATCATGCCTTTTTTGGTGCGCAAGGCGACGGAAGGTTCGGAGGGGGAGACGTTGTCCAGCTCTTCGACGGCCGATTCCTGCAGGAACAGGTGAACCATGTCCGGCGACAGCTCGGTACCCTTGGTTTCCCGGTACAGGCGGCGCAGGAGGTTTTCCGCGGAGGTGGTGTGCTTGGGTTCGCCGATCAGTTCGAACTGGTCTCCGCGGTTGCGGATCTCGATATTCAGGCGCTGTTCGATCAAGCGCAGATGCTCGTCGAATTGCCCGCACAGATTGGCGAAGCGGCGAGCTTCAAAAGGCTCGAGGATAAAACGATGTGGTTCTATGGGTGCGTTCAAGGTCGTATTTAGCCGCCCTGGGGCAATTAAGATGAAATCAAGGATAACGCCAGAGGCCTGGGTGCGAAAGGTCTTATACAGACCAATGTTGAAACACGGGACCTGTAGGAGCAAAGCTTGCTCGCGATGACTGTCTGGCATTCAACGATATGAATCGTCTGACCTGGCGCCATCGCGAGCAAGCTTTGCTCCTACAGTGATGTGCGGTGTTATTGGATCAGCGAGCCCCGCAGCGAGTGCGGTTGTGCGGCGTCGATATGCACATCGGCGAACTGCCCGATCAACGTCGGATTGTCGCAGCGGAAATTGACGATGCGGTTATTCTCGGTCCGGCCTTGCAGTTCACCGGGGTCTTTTTTCGAATAATCGGTCACCAGAATCCGCTGAATGGAGCCCACCATTTGTCGGCTGATCTCGAAGCCTTGCTGGTTCAGGCGATGTTGCAGGGCGTTCAGGCGTTCTTTTTTCAGCGCTTCCGGCGTTTCGTCGGCCAGATCGGCAGCCGGAGTGCCCGGGCGCTGGCTATAGACGAACGAGTAGGAGAAGTCGAAACCGACGTCTTCGATCAGCTTCATGGTCTGTTCGAAGTCTTTTTCGGTCTCGCCCGGGAAACCAACGATGAAGTCAGAGCTGATGCAAATCCCCGGCACGGCAGCGCGCAGCTTGCGTAGTTTGGATTTGTATTCCAGCGCGGTGTGGTTGCGCTTCATCGCTGCCAGGATTCGGTCCGAGCCCGATTGCACCGGCAAGTGCAGGTGTTTGACCAGTTCCGGCACGTCGGCGTGGGCCTGGATCAGGCTGTCGGAGAACTCCAGCGGGTGTGAGGTGGTGTAGCGGATGCGGTCGATGCCATCGACGGCAGCGACGACGCGGATCAGTTCGGCCAGGTCAGCCAAACGGCCGTCATGAGTGGTCCCGCGATAGCCATTGACGTTCTGCCCCAGCAGGGTCACTTCGCGCACGCCGTTTTCGGCCAGGTGGATGATCTCGGCGATCACGTCATCGAACGGCCGGCTGACTTCTTCGCCACGGGTGTAAGGCACCACGCAGAAGGTGCAGTACTTGCTGCAGCCTTCCATGACCGACACATAAGCGCTTGGGCCATCGACGCGCGGCTCGGGCAAGTGGTCGAATTTTTCGATTTCCGGAAACGAGACGTCGACTTGCGGCAGCTTGGTGGCGCGGGCGGCGTCGATCATTTCCGGCAGGCGGTGCAGGGTCTGCGGACCGAAGACCACGTCCACGTAAGGGGCGCGATCGCGAATGGCTGCGCCTTCCTGGCTGGCCACACAGCCGCCAACGGCAATCACCATGTCCGGGTTGGCCAGTTTCAATTCGCGCCAGCGGCCGAGCTGGGAATACACCCGGTCTTGGGCGCGTTCACGGATCGAGCAGGTGTTGAGCAGGATCACGTCGGCATCTTCAGCGCGAGCGGTGACTTCCAGGGCCTGATGTTCGCCCAGCAGATCGACCATGCGCGAGCTGTCGTACTCGTTCATCTGGCAACCGTGGGTTTCGATGTAAAGCTTCTTGGCCATGGACAGAGTCATCACGTGATTCAAAGAACCGCGCATTATAGGGAACATGTTCCAAGGTTCCTACCGTTGCGCGTCCGGCGGCTATGCTATAGTTCGCGCCCTCATTTTTATCCCTGATGTGTTGCTCGCCCACCATGACCAAACGTGAAGCTCCAATCTACAAGGTGATTTTCCTCAACCAGGGCCAGGTGTACGAAATGTATGCCAAGCAGATCTATCAAAGTGATCTGTGGGGCTTCCTGGAAGTGGAAGAGTTCGTCTTTGGCGAGCGCACGCAAGTGGTCGTCGATCCGAGCGAAGAAAAGCTCAAGGCTCAATTCGAAGGCGTTGTGCGCAGCTTTGTGCCGATGCATTCGATCGTGCGGATCGACGAGGTCGAGCGCCTCGGCACGCCGAAAATCAGCGAAGCCCGCGGCGCGGTCGGCAATGTCATGCCGTTTCCGATGCCGATGCCTGATAAGTAAGTAGCAATCTTGAAGCTGACAGGGCTCTCTCTTCTGTGGCTAGAGAGTCATCGTGCTCAGGGATTTATCTGTGGTGACGGGATTTGTCTGTGGTGAAGGGATTTATCTGTGGCGAGGGGATTTATCTGTGGCGAGGGGATTTATCCCCGTTGGGCTGCGAAGCGGCCCCTCCATCAGCCAACGAATTCTTTCACGCGGATCGCATTCGCTGAATTTACGACTGCTACGCAGCCGAACGGGGATAAATCCCCTCGCCACAGTTAAGGCAACGGCGAGAACGGCGTACGCCCATCGGCGCTTTGCAATTCCATCAAGTACTTGCGGAAGATTTGCCCTAGCACCTGGGTAGCGACTTCCAGTTCTTCGCGGGGCATTTTCTCGGCGACTTCGTCGGCGGTGTCCAACGCTTCTTCAGCGCCATTGACCGCCGCCATTTTCAGCACGATATACGCCTGAACGTTATTGGCCGGTACGCCTTCGCCGTGGAAGAACATGGTGCCGAGTTTGAATTGCGCCTGTGCATGGCCTTGCAACGAGGCCTTTTCGAAGTAGCTCAGGGCTTTTTTGAGGTCGCGCGGCGTATTTTTGCCGTCGTAGTAGAACTCACCCAACTCGTATTGCGCTTGCGCATCCCCTTCATCCGACGCTTTCTGGCAGGCGGCGAGCGCCTGTGCCAGGTCTTGCGGCTGAGTATTGAGGGTGCAACGACCCATCGCTGGGATTAACAACGAGTTGCCGCCTG
This sequence comes from Pseudomonas sp. PDM10, assembly GCF_014852295.1. NCBI lineage: Bacteria > Pseudomonadati > Pseudomonadota > Gammaproteobacteria > Pseudomonadales > Pseudomonadaceae > Pseudomonas > Pseudomonas sp. PDM10. The sequence goes on from NZ_JACVBJ010000008.1 coordinate 158,135, forward strand.
CTTGTGCGAGCGCGAGCAGGGGCTGAAGGAGCAACAGGCAGCCCAGTGCAAGGGCGCGGCCGGTGCGGTTCATGGGAATCGACTTACCTCTGAGGGGCGCGCGGACCCATCGAGGGATCCAATAAGCGCGCATTATGAAATAAGCAGGGCCAACCTTACAAAGTCTTTACTCGTTTTTCTGCTGCGCGGGGAATATATCGGCCACTTTGCTGGGTATTTGAGCAGAAGCGAAGGAATAAGGGCGCGAATGCAGGTGAAAGCTGACGCTGGCAACCGCCAACGTCAGCGACACAGCGTTATTTCAATGCAGCAAATGCGCGCTCGGCGGCATCCAGCGTCAGTTTCAGCTCGGTTTCGCCGTGGGCGATCGAAGTGAAGCCGGCTTCGAAGGCGCTCGGCGCCAGGTACACGCCGCCTTCGAGCATCAAGTGGAAGAAGCGCCCGAACAGGGCGGCGTCGCTGGCCATCACGTCATCGAAGGTCACGATGTCGTCGGCGCCGCTGAAGTACAGACCGAACATGCCGCCGGCCTGGGTGGTCACGAATGGAATGCCCGCGGCATCCGCGCGTTGTTGCAGGCCGTCGAGCAGGCGACTGGTGTAGTCAGTCAACTCTGCGTGGAAGCCCGGGCGGCTGATCAGGCGCAGGGTCGTCAGGCCGGCAGCCATGGCCAACGGGTTACCCGACAAGGTGCCCGCCTGATAGACCGGGCCCAATGGTGCGATGTGCGACATGATTTCGCGCTTGCCGCCGAAGCAGCCAACCGGCATGCCGCCACCGATGATTTTGCCGAAGGTGGTCAGGTCTGGTGTCACGCCGTAGTGGGCTTGTGCACCGCCGAGGGCAACGCGGAAACCGGTCATCACTTCGTCGAAAATCAGCACCACGCCATGCTTGTCGCACAGGGTGCGCAGGCCTTCGAGGAAACCTGGCGCCGGCGGTACGCAGTTCATGTTGCCAGCCACTGGCTCGACGATGATGCAGGCCACTTCCTGGCCGACTTCGGCGAGCATGGTTGCTACGGCGTCGATGTCGTTGAACGGCAGGGTCAGGGTGTGTTTGGCGAAGGCCGCCGGCACACCGGCCGAGCTCGGCACGCCTTGGGTCAGGGCGCCAGAGCCGGCCTTGACCAGCAGACTGTCGGAGTGACCGTGGTAGCAGCCTTCGAACTTGATGATGCTGTCGCGGCCGGTGAAACCACGGGCCAGACGGATAGCACTCATGGTCGCTTCGGTACCGGAGCTGACCATGCGCACCATTTCCATCGACGGCACGATCGAGCAGACCAGATCAGCCATCTGGGTTTCCATCTCGGTCGGCGCGCCGTAGGACAATCCGTGCTCAAGCTGTTTGCGCACGGCGTCCAGCACGTCCGGGTGGCTGTGGCCGAGAATCATCGGCCCCCAGGAACCGACGTAATCCACATAACGCTTGTTGTCTTCGTCGGTGACGTAGGCGCCTTCCGCGTGTTTGAAGAACAACGGCGTGCCGCCCACGCTTTTGAACGCGCGAACAGGCGAGTTCACGCCACCGGGAATGTGTTTCTGGGCATTGGCAAACAGCGTTTCGGAACGAGACATGATCGGGCTCTCAAATCAGATTTTTAGTAATTCATTGAATGCGCGGGCGCGGCGTGTCACTTCAGCCGTGCTCTCGGCGCCAAACAGGCCGTGGACCACCGCCAGCAGATCGACCCCGTGGGCCACCAGCGGGGCGGCGTTTTCCAGGGTGATGCCGCCAATCGCGCAGATCGGCAGGTGCAGTTTGCTGCGGGCCTGGTCGAGCAGTTCGAGGCTGCAGGTCGGTGCGCCGGGTTTGGTGTTGGAGTTGAAGAAGCGGCCGAAGGCGACGTAACTGGCACCTTCCTTGGCCGCTTGCTCGGCGAGTTCGAGTTGCGCATGGCAGGTCGAGCCGATAATCGCCTGGCGACCGAGCAATGCGCGGGCCGGGGTCAGCGGGCCATCGGTCTGGCCCAGGTGCACGCCGACGTTCAGGCGTGCGGCCAGTTCGGCATCGTCGTTGATGATCAGCTGAGTTTTGTAGCGTTCGCACAGGTCGCGCAAGGCTTGGGCCTCGCGCAGGCGGCGGGCCTCGTCGCTGCTCTTGTCGCGGTATTGCAGCAGGGTGACGCCGCCTTCCAGCGCCGCCTCCACGTACGAAAGAAATTTACCGGCCAGCAGTTGGCTATCGGTAATGGCGTACAGGCCACGTAGCTTCATCGGGCAATCCTTTTTGCTTTACGCATGGACAGTTACGAACAGAAATCCAGCGGCAGGCGGCGCGGTACGAACTGGCCTTTGCCCAACTGCTCCGCATCACGCAGGGTGCGCCACGTGTAGTTAAGCGCGGTCTGCACGGCACTGGCGAGATTTTCGCCGAGGGCCAGACGACCGGCGAGGGCACTGGCCAGCGTGCATCCGGAACCGTGATAACTGCCGGGCAAGCGCTGGCAGGTAAAGGTTTCGCGGTGACCGTCGCGGCTGTACAGGCGATTGTGGATTTCATGTTCATCGCCATGGCCGCCAGTGATCAGCAGGTGTTTGACGAATGGCAGGAGTTTTTCAGCGCACTCGTCCGCGGTGCCTTCGGGCAGTTCGGCGAGGATGCGGGCTTCGGGAAGGTTTGGGGTGGCGATGATCGACAGAGGCAGCAGGCGCTCGCGCATGGCGTAGCCGACTTCGTCCTTGCCCAGGCGTCCGCCGCCGCCGGCGCGCAGCACCGGGTCGCAGACCACCGGCAAATGCGGGTGCGCCGACAACAGTTCGACCACGGTGTCGACCATTTCCAGGGAACCGAGCATGCCCAGTTTCACTGCCGCGACCGTCGAATCGTTCAGCACAGCATTGGCCTGGGCCAACACCCACTCACGGTCGAGAACGCGGAAATCAGTGACGTTGACCGTGTCTTGCACGGTCAGGGCGGTGACGGCCGGGGCCGCATGACAACCCTGAGCGAGCAGGGCTTCGATATCTGCCTGCAAGCCGGCGCCACCACTTGGGTCGTGGCCGGAGAGACAGAGGACAACGGGGCGAGAGCTGTAGATATTCATGGTGCGCGAGCTTACCACCAAACATCTTTTTTCGGGTGCCCCCAGCGAGCCATGACGCGACAGGGAACAGGCCATTGTCACAATCTGACCGGCGAAACAGCTCTAGCCCAATGCAATGAGCTGGAACGCCCGTGCTAGAGCCTTTGTAGGAAAAATTTCAATGGTGTTCAATGGCCACCAACGGCTATGCTAGAGTGGATCCAAACCAATAACAGGTAATACCGGTTTTACGTCTACTCAAAAGGAATGAGGGGCTTCCTGAGATAACCGGACAGGCCACGCTGGGGCTTAAATGCGCTATTTGCTGATGTTGCTGTTGTGCTTGCCCCTCATGGCGAGTGCAGTCGAATTCGACGAATTCACTCAAAGCCTTCCCCTGGGCCGAACCTTGCAAGTGTTCGAAGACGCGGGCGGTCAGGCGACCATCGACGATGTCCGTGCGCAGGCCGCGGCTGGAAACTTCAAGCCCCACGATAAAGCCACCCTCAACGCCGGTTACTCGCGTTCAGTGTTCTGGCTGAAAATCGACCTGCATTACCACCCCAACAACCCCGCGGTGCAACGCACCTGGTTGCTCGAACTGGCCTATCCGCCCCTTGATCACATTGATCTCTATTTGCCCGATGCGGCCGGTGGCTATCAACTGGCACGTCAGACCGGCGATGCCTTGCCGTTCGACAGTCGCGAGATCCGCCAGAACAACTATTTGTTCGATCTGAACTTCACCGCTGATCAAGCGCAAACCCTGTACCTGCGCCTGCAAAGTGAAGGGTCGATCCAGGCACCGGTCACCCTATGGTCGAGCACGGCCTACCTGGAAGAGCAACCGATCCGACTGTATGTGCTGGGTCTGATCTACGGCGTATTGCTGGGGATGCTGGTGTACAACCTGTTCATCTATCTCAGCGTGCGCGATACCAGCTACCTCTACTACATCTTCTATATCGCCTCGTTCGGTTTGTATCAGCTGTCCGTGAACGGCGCGGCCGTGGAGTATTTCTGGCCGAACAATCCTTGGTGGGCCAACGCGGCGACGCCTTTTTTCATCGGTTGCGCAGGCCTGTTCGGCAGCCAGTTCGCGCGCAGTTTCTTGCAGACGGCAACCCATGGTCGTTGGCTTGACCGCTTGCTGATGGCGTTGATTACGTTTAGCGCAGTGGTGGTCGGGTTGTCGTTGATGACCAGTTACGCCCTGGCCCTGCGCCTGGCGACGGCGCTGGCACTGATCTTCACCGTCGTGATTTTTGCCGCAGGGATTTTTGCCTGGCTGCGTGGCCTGCGAGTGGCGCGTTATTTCATCATTGCCTGGTCGGCGTTTTTGCTCGGCGGCATTGTCAACACCCTGATGGTGCTGGGTTACCTGCCAAACGTGTTCCTGACCATGTATTCCAGCCAGATCGGCTCGGCGATTGAAGTGGCGCTGCTGTCCCTGGCGCTGGCCGATCGCATTAATTCCATGCGCGAGCAGCAGGCACAGACCCTGTTCGATGCCGGTCAAACGCTTGAAGTGCTCAACCAGCAACTGGCTCGCAGTAACAAGCTCAAGGACGAATTTCTCGCCACCCTGACCCACGAGCTGCGCACGCCCATGAACGGTGTGATCGGTTCGCTTGAGCTGATGCAGACCGTCGAGATGGACCCGGAGCTGGAGCAATATCAGCAAACGGCCGCCGGTTCCGCGCGAGACATGATGCGCATGGTCAACGGCATCCTCACCCTGACCGAGTTGCAGGCCGGCAAGCTCAAGACCTATCCGGCGGTTTTCAGTTTGCGCGGCGTGGTCGAGGCTTTGCGCCTGCAGTTCGAGGGCAACGCGCTGAGCAAGTCGCTGGACTTCAAAGTCGAGGTCACGCCGGGACTGCCGGATCGCTTGCACGGCGACAGCGCCAAGTTGGCGCAATGCCTGGAATGCTTGCTGGATAACGCGATCAAGTTCACGCGGATCGGCGGACTGGCGCTGCGGGTGACGGGTAAACCCGTGGCGCCCGATCGACTGGCGCTGTCCTTTGCGGTGATCGATACCGGCATCGGCTTCACCGATCTGGGGGAGGCGACATTGTATCAGCGGTTCTTCCAGCTCGATGGCTCGATGACCCGTGAGTACGGCGGTCTGGGCGTCGGCCTGGCGATCTGTCGGCAACTGGTCGAACTGCTCGGTGGAAAACTGACCCACCGCTCCGAGCTTGGTCGTGGCAGCCGCTTCCAGCTCGACGTCGAGTTCGAACTGCCCGTGGTGGAGCGGCCGCCAGTGCCCCTGATGAACCGGGAGTTTCCTCGCCTGCGACTGCCTCAGGACTGCACCGTACTGCTGGTTGATGACAACAGCATCAATCAGTTGGTGATGCGCGGCATGTTGCTCAAACTTGGGTTCCGGGTGCGCTCCACCGACAACGGGGCGGCCGCGATCGATCACTTGCAGCGCGAAACCTTCGATGCGGTATTGCTCGACTGCCAGCTTCCACCGCTGGACGGCACGTCCCTCTGTTGCCAGATCCGCGCGTTGCCGGGCTGCGCCGAACTGCCGGTGTTCGTGATTGCCTTGAGCATTGATCGGGAACGCTGCCCGACCGGTGCCTTGATCGATTATCTGAATAAACCGGTGAAATTCGAGGACCTGCAGGCAGCGCTCTATCGCCGGGTGCTGTGTCCAAGGCAGGGCGAAAGCGCCGACAGTTAGGCAGATATGACACTTTGTTCGGCCGGGGGGCGGTGCTTAACTGAAGTTCCTTGGCTGACCAAAGGAGCCCCGTCATGAACCTGCATCAGTTCGCCGAAACCCACGAAGTCACCAACCAGCCACCGTCGCTGGACGGCGCCAACCTGTATCGCATCGACTTGCCGTTGCAGGAGTGGTCGCGGCGTTTCGGGGCCGGCTGGGCCGAGTCGCGGATCGACGCTTACGGCGCTCTGGCCGGCGGGCCGCTGATGGAAGCGGGGTTCCTGGCCAATCAGAACAAGCCGGTTTTCAGCAGTCATGACCGTTACGGCCATCGCATCGACCTGGTGGAGTTTCACCCGGCGTATCACGAGTTGATGCGCACGGCGATCGAGCACGGTCTGACTTCGTTGCCTTGGGCGCATCCGCAGTCCGGCGCCCACGTCGCCCGCGCCTCCATGACCTACCTGCACAGCCAGGCCGAAGCCGGTAGTGGTTGCCCGCTGACCATGACCTTCGCCAGCGTCCCGGCGATGCGCCTGCAAGCGGATCTGGCGGAGCAATGGCTGCCGAAAATCCTCTCTACCGAATACGACCCGCGCAACGTCGGCATGGCCCACAAGGCCGGGGTCACCATCGGCATGGCGATGACCGAGAAACAGGGCGGCACCGACGTGCGGGCCAACACCACCAAGGCTTTTCCGGTCGGCGCCAGTGGTCCGGGCCAGGCGTATGAACTGGTGGGCCACAAGTGGTTCTGTTCGGCGCCGATGTGCGATGCCTTCCTCACCCTGGCTCAGACTGACAAGGGCTTGACCTGTTTCCTGCTGCCGCGCCATCGCCCGGACGACACGCGCAATCAGTTCTACATACAGCGCCTGAAGAACAAACTCGGCAATTGCTCCAACGCGTCCAGCGAAGTGGAGTTCCGTGGTGCGCTGGCGTGGATGGTCGGCGAGGAGGGACGGGGCGTTCCGACCATCATCGAAATGGTCGCCATGACCCGCTTCGATTGCATGGTCGGCTCCAGTTCGCTGATGCGCCAGGCCCTGACCCAGGCCAGCCATCACTGCGCTCACCGCAAGGTCGGCGGCAAATTGCTCAGCGAGCAACCCTTGATGCAGAACGTACTGGCCGACCTGGCCCTGGAAAGCGAAGCCGCCCTGGCCTTGAGCCTGCGCATGGGCCGGGCGCTGGATCATCTGGATGACGAGCATGAGGCCAAATTCGCCCGGCTGGTCACGGCGGTGGGCAAATACTGGATCTGCAAACGCGCGCCCGCAATGATCAACGAAGCCGCCGAATGCATGGGCGGCGCCGGTTATGTCGAAGACAGCATCCTGCCGCGGTTGTACCGCGAGGCACCGGTCAATTCGACGTGGGAAGGTTCCGGCAACGTGCAATGCCTCGACGTATTGCGAGCGTTATCCAAGGAACCGGGTGTGCTCGACGTACTGTTCAGCGAGTTGGGCGATGGTCATGGCGACAAGCGCCTGGCTGCACACATCAATCAGTTGCAGGCAGCGTTCAAGGACACCCGCGACATTCAGTACCGTGCGCGGCAGCTCACCGAAGACATCGCCTTGGGCCTTCAGGCCAAGCTGTTGCTGGAGGCGGGCAACGCGGCCGTGAGTGATGCCTTCATCGCCAGCCGCCTCGGTTCCGCCGGTCGGGTGTACGGCGCGTTGCCACGAGGGGTGGAGGTGGAAGCGATTGTCGCCCGGTCTACGCCGCTTCTATGATCGACACCGATCCACTGTGGGAGTGAGCCTGCTCGCGATGACCGTTCAACATTCAACAGTTATGTCGACTGTCATACCGCTATCGCGAGCAGGCTCCCACAGTGGATCTCCCACATTGGATCTAGGGTGGACTTGGCATTTGTGTAGCAACCGCTGTTCCCGTGAAGCGACGATGCAGGCAAGATGAAGGCCTGCAAGTCAGAACACAGGATGCTGATCGTGACCGAAGCTTTTATTGTCGTTCAAACCGCCGAGCAAGCCGTGGACCGGCTTGCGCTCTTGCACAATCGTGCAACCACCGCGCTGAACCAGGCGCTCAAGCGTTACCTCAAGGATCGAGTCGAACCGGACGCCGAACAGCGTGCGATGTTTCGTTATCCCGAACTGCGTCTGACCTACCTTTGCCAGGGCGAAGTCCCACAGACCACTCGCGCCTACGCCAAGGTTCAACTGCCGGGGACTTACAGCGTCACCGTCACTCATCCCGCCGCCTTCCGTAAATATCTGCTGGAACAGCTGGTGCCACTGATGCACGACTTCACCGTGACGGTAGAAGTCGGCATCAGTCAGCAAAACATTCCTTATCCGTACGTGGTCGAGCAGGGCGATGAACTGGCCGGCTCCGGCGTTACCGCTGCCGTGCTGGCGCGGGTGTTCCCGAGTACGGATTTGTCTGCCGCGACCGATGGCATCGCCGACGGTTTGTACGATTGGGAAAACACCGACCCGCTGCCATTGGCCTTGTTCGACGCCGCGCGGGTGGATTTCTCCCTGCGCCGGCTGGTGCATTACACCGGCAGCGACTGGCGTCATGTGCAGCCATGGATTCTGCTGACCAACTACCACCGCTACGTTGACCAGTTCATCGTCCATGGCCTGGAACAGTTGCGCAGCGATCCGCGTTTCGTGCGCATGGTCTTGCCGGGCAACGTGATCATCGAAAAGAGCATGGACCACGGCGAAGCCTCGGCGATTGCCGCCGGTGTGGTCTGGCACCGCTATCAGATGCCGGCCTATCACCTGATCGCCAGCGACGGCCACGGCGTGACCCTGGTGAACATCGGCGTCGGCCCGTCCAACGCCAAGAACATCACCGACCACCTGGCGGTGCTGCGTCCGCATTGCTGGCTGATGATCGGCCACTGCGGCGGCTTGCGTCAGTCGCAGACGATTGGCGATTACGTGCTGGCGCACGCTTACATGCGCCGCGACGGGATTCTCGACCGGGTCGTGCCGCCGAATATTCCGATTCCGGCCTTGGCCGAAGTGCAAATGGCGTTGCAGCAAGCGGCGGCCAATATCACCGGTGAGAAGGGCGACGAACTGAAAAAACGCCTGCGCACCGGCACCGTACTGACCTACGACGACCGTAACTGGGAATTGCGCTGGGCTCAGGAGCGTCCGCTGATCAACCTGTCTCGCGCCGTGGCGGTGGACATGGAGAGCGGCACCATCGCGGCCCAAGGTTATCGCTTGCGAGTTCCGTATGGCACGTTGCTCTGTGTGTCGGACAAACCGTTGCACAGCGAAATCAAACTGCCGGGTTCGGCCAACGCCTTCTATGAGCGCGCGGTCAGCCAGCATTTGAAGATCGGCATCGAGGCGGTGGATTTGTTGCGCACCGAACTCAACTCGCTGCACTCGCGCAAACTGCGCAGCTTCGACGAGCCGCCGTTCCGCTGATTGTTCTCATGGTTATTTAGCGGTCAGGGCACTAGCATTAGCAGCCCTGACCGTTAGATGTTCCTTTTCCCATGTCCCGTCCTCAACGTCCCGTTTCCCGCCGCCCTGGCGTGAAGCCTGCGCCATCGTCCTCAGCCCCGCGCCGTGTCGCCAAAGCGCCGCCGGCCGAGCCGAAGTTGATTCTGTTCAACAAACCGTTTGATGTGCTGACGCAATTCAGCGACGGCGAAGGGCGGGCGACGCTCAAGGACTACATCGAGATTCCCGGGATTTACCCGGCAGGACGGCTGGACCGCGACAGTGAAGGTTTGCTGCTGCTGACCAACGATGGCCAGCTTCAGGCGCGGATTGCCGACCCGAAACACAAATTGGCCAAGACCTATTGGGTGCAGGTGGAAGGTGAGCCGAGTGCCGAGCAATTGCAGCGCTTGCGTGATGGTGTGGAGCTGAACGATGGCATGACGCTACCGGCTGAAGCGCGGCAGCTTGAAGAACCTGAACTGTGGCCACGCAACCCGCCCGTACGCTTTCGCAAAAGTGTGCCGACCAGTTGGCTGGAGCTGGTGATTCGTGAAGGGCGCAACCGTCAGGTACGGCGCATGACCGCGGCGGTCGGCTTGCCGACGTTGCGTCTGGTGCGGGTCAGAATCGGCGACTGGTCGATCGAAGGGCTCGATCAGGGCCAGTGGAAGGAAGTGCCGGCGCGTTTATAACGTGCCGGATTCGATCAGGCCGATGACCACGCTTTTGATCACGAACGCGGCCACGCCCAGGCCGAGTACGAAGAACAGGATGAACGAACCAAAGCGTCCGGCCTTGGACTTCTTCGCCAGATCCCAGACGATGAAACCCATGAAAATGATCAGGATGCTGACCAGTCCGGTCATCATCCACTCTTCGAGTACTGCAGGATCCATCGAACATCTCCAGCGCGGGCGGGGCTAAAAGGCGCTGAAGTATACGCCACGGCGAATTGGCGGAGTATTGACCTGCGTCGGTGTGTCGCAGTCATTCGTCGCGTTGGGCAGTGATCGTTCCCATGCTCTGCGTGGGAATGCCGCCATGGACGCTCCGCGTCCGCTGTAGATCGTGACGCAGAGCGTCACAGGATGCATTCCCACGCGGAGCGTGGGAACGATCAGTCAAAACCATCATCAGCTGCGCAGATGAGTCAGCGGCAACTCGGTACTGTTGAGCACTTGATTAAGCACAAAACTCGACCGCACACTCGTCACCCCTTCAATCCGGGTGAGGTGTCCCAGCAGCAATTTCTGATAATGGTCCATGTCCGGCACGACGACCTTGAGCTGATAGTCGGCATCCATCCCGGTCACCAGGCTGCACTCCAGCACCTGCGGCAACGTACGAATCGCCGCTTCGAAGTTCTCGAACCGTTCTGGCGTATGGCGGTCCATGCCGATCAACACGTAAGCCGTCAGGCTCAGACCGAGCATCTTGCGGTCCAGCAGGGCCACCTGGCGGGAGATGTAGCCGTCATCTTCCAGCTGCTTGACCCGCCGCGAGCATGGCGAGGGGGACAGGCCGATGCGTTCGGCCAGCTCCTGGTTGGAGATGCGCGCGTCACGCTGCAATTCCGCCAAAATGCTCAGGTCGTATCGGTCGAGTTTGCTCATCAATCAGGCCTTTGTCATAACTATTGCGGTAGATTATCTATCCAGGGTTAAAAATTGCGCAAGTGATGTTTATTTGAGCAATATTCGCAATCCTCTGCCGGCGCCACGAGCCTATTCTTATCACCAGAATCACTGCTCGGACAAACAGTCCAGTGCGGCTCGCCCAATCAGGCCAGCTGCGGTCGCCACCCCCACCGGGGATGAGCCGGCCCCCGAGCTACACACTGTCCAGAAGACGGCGTGAGGTGAGCCGACGTCAAAAGCGTCGAGCACGGACGAAGTTCTCAAGGGGAGGCCGACGGGTCTCCCTTTTCTTTTGCCCGGAATTTGCCGACTGCCCTCAATAAATAAGTTGCGCGACTGATAACCTGTTGCAGAACCGGCCTGTGCTTTCCCAGTCTTACGTACAGGCCCTAACCCGCAGTGAGGAAAAGCATGAAGTCGCGCATCTGGCGTTTGGCCGGTGTTGGTTTGCTGTGTGTGAGTGTCACTGCGCAGTCGCTGGCCGATGAGCCGCAAAACCGTGGCCCCGATGGCGGGCAACGCGGCTCGGATGGCCATGAGGGAAACAATCAGGGCCACGGCGGCAATAACCAGCCGCGCCCGCAGAACAATCCGCAGCAAAACCAGCCACGTGTGCAGAATAACGAGATCATTCGTGGCGACAACAGTCGCCAGTTCGAGCACAACGGCCAGAATCAGAACGACGGTCAATGGCAGAACCGCGCGCCGCACGACTACAACAATCCGGTTCGACCACCGCCGCCGCAGCTACCGGCCAATGACCTGCCGATTCAGGGGCGGCCCGATACCGTGCGCCAGACCCAGCAGCCACAGCGTGGTTACTACCAGGACGTGCCGCGGCGCAACGATAACAATCAGCATTGGCAGAACAACGGTCCGCGTCCCGATGACCATCGCTGGGCTGGTCGGCCGGACGGGCATGGCAATGGCTGGGGACCTGGCCCGCAGTATCGTCCCGGTCATGTGATCGATCGCTTTCCCGACCGTGAATACCGTGTGCCGTACCGTGGTCAGGATTACTTCTACTCCGGCGGCTACTGGTATCGCCCACAAGGCCCGCGCTACGTGGTGGTGCAGCCGCCACGCGGGATTCGCGTCAGCTACTTGCCCGATTACGCGCGTGAAGTGTGGATCGGCGGGGCGCTGTTGTTCCTGGCGGCCGGTGCTTATTACGCCTATCAGGAAAGCACTCAGGATTACGTCGTGGTCGAGCCGCCCGTACAACCGCAGCCGCAACCGGTCAGCAATGGTTATGACGTGGTGGCGTATCCGGCCAACGGGCAGTCGCCAGAGCAGGTCAACCAGGACGGTTACGAGTGCTATCAATACGCGGTGCAGCAGAGTGGCTTCGATCCGCGAACGGCCACCTACCAGCCGGCCCCGTCGGTGGTACAAGCCTACCGTCAGGCCCAGGGCAACTGCCTGAGCAGTCGCGGTTATCAGGTTTCTTTCTGAGTCCTGCCTGCCAGTGCCACTTCCTGCGGGTCGGCGTGCACCAGCACTTCGGCTCGCGGATAAGCCGCGTGAATCGCATCGGCAGCTTGATCACTGATGCCGTGAGCGACTGACAGGGTCAAATCCCCCGGCAACTCCAGGTGCAACTGCACGAACCACTGGTTGCCGGAAACCCGCGTACGCAGGTCGTGCGCCCCCAATACTCCCGGTACGCTGCAGGCCAGTTCGAGCATGTGCCGGCTGACGTCCGTTGGCAGCGCTTCATCCATCAGCACCGTAAAACTTTCCCGGGCGATCTGAATCGCGCTCCAGAGAATGTACACGGCAATCCCTAGCCCGAACCACGGGTCGACCTGATGCCAGCCATACTCGGCGAGCACCAGCGCCACCAGAATGCTACCGTTGAGCAGCAAGTCCGAGCGGTAATGCAGGGAGTCGGCGCGCACCGCGTTGGAGCCGGTCGCCTTGACGACCCGATGTTGCAACATCAGCAGGGCGACGGTCAGCACCAGGGAAAACACAATCACCCCGATACTGATCCAGGGCGCCCCCACCGGTTCCGGGTGTTTCAGTCGATCGATCGCCTGCAAGGCAATCAGCACCGCACTGCCGCCAATGAACAACGCCTGGGCCATGCCCGCCAGCGACTCGGCCTTGCCATGGCCGTAACGGTGATCATCGTCGGCCGGGCGCAAGGCGTAATGCACCGCGAGCAGGTTGAGCAGCGAGGTGACGCCGTCAAGGGTCGAATCAGTCAACCCGGCGAGCATGCTCACTGAGCCGCTCAACCACCAGGCGATGGCTTTGGCGACGATCAGCGTGCACGCCACCGCCACCGAGGCACGGGTCGCCAGCCGCAGCAGGCGGGCGTGTTCGGAGCTGGAAATCATAAGTGCGGCTATTCCTTTATGTGCACGGGTTACGCCGCAGGTTGCAGGCCGAACATGGCCAGTTGCTGGGCGCTGCCCTTGTGCTGGATCAAGCGTGGGTCATCCAGCGGGAAGCTGCGGCCCAGTTCAGTTTCAAGAATAGTCTGCAACTTGTGATTATCGACCTTGCCGTCGGCGCCGATGGCTTCCTTGAGTTTTTCCGGGGCCACCTGTGCGGTCTCGCCGGGCGCGTAGTAAATCGCGCCAGTGGCGAAGTCGACCGCAAACGCGATCAGCCCGGGGATGATGTAGAACAGCAGACCCACGGCATCCAGCGCGGCGATGGCCGGGTCGATCTTGCCGTCAATCTGACCGCGACGGTCAGGGTAGAAAATCGACCCGCAAGCGGTGACCTGGGTCAGCAACGTCGCGACCAATACACCGCCAATCAAACGAAAGGGAACACGCATATGAAATCTCCTGAGTCATCTGGAAAACGAAGCGTAGCCGTTATGAATTAGGACCACGACGAACGCCAGGCAGTTCGCCGTTATACTCGGCCCTCTGTTTTGGAGCCAGCATGATTTCTTTGCCGATTGATGAAGTTTTACCCGCCCTGCGTGAAGCCTTGGCTACACGCCACGAAGCCGTGCTCGAAGCACCGCCCGGCGCCGGTAAAACCACCCGCGTGCCGCTGGCCTTGCTCAACGAGCCCTGGTTGGCCGGGCAGACCATTCTGATGCTCGAACCGCGGCGCTTGGCCGCACGCGCGGCAGCGGAGCGGCTGGCCAGTGAGCTGGGCGAGAAGGTCGGCGAAACCGTCGGTTATCGCATTCGTCTCGACAGCAAAGTCGGCCCCAACACCCGCATTGAAGTGGTCACCGAAGGGATTCTGACCCGACGCTTGCAGGACGACCCGGCGCTCGAAGGCGTTGGCCTGCTGATCTTCGACGAATTCCACGAGCGCAGCCTCGACGCCGATCTGGCGCTGGCCTTGAGCCTGAATGGCCGCGAGCTGTTTCGTGACGATCAGCCGCTGAAGATCCTGTTGATGTCGGCAACCCTGGAAGGCGAACGCCTGGCCGGGTTGCTCGATGACGCGCCGATTCTGCGCAGTGAAGGCCGCATGTACCCGGTGGCGATGCGCTGGGGTCGGCCGTTCCAGCCCGGTGAATTCATCGAGCCGCGTCTGGTGCAAACCATTCTCGAAGCCTTGAATGATGAAACCGGCAGCGTGCTGGTGTTTCTGCCGGGGCAAGCGGAAATCCGTCGGGTGCATCAGCAACTCGCCGATGCACTGGGCGAGAGCACGCAAGTTTTGCTCTGCCCATTGCACGGTGAGCTGGATCTGGCCGCGCAACGCGCCGCGATCGATCCTGCCCCCACCGGCAAACGTAAAGTGGTGCTGGCGACCAACATCGCCGAGACCAGCCTGACCATCAACGGCGTGCGCGTGGTAATCGATGCCGGGTTGGCGCGGGTACCGCGTTTCGACCCGGGCAGCGGCATGGCCCGCCTCGATACTCAGCGTATTTCCAAAGCCAGCGCCACTCAGCGCGCGGGCCGGGCCGGGCGGTTGGAACCGGGCGTGTGTTATCGCTTGTGGTCGCAGGATCAGCACGAGCAACTGGCGGCCTACGCCAGTGCGGAAATCCTCTCGGCGGACCTTGCCGGATTAGCCTTGCAGCTCGGTCGTTGGGGCGTGACACCGGGGCAATTGGTGTGGCTCGACGTACCGCCCGCCGCCGCTTATGCACAGGCTCAGGACTTGCTTGAGCGCCTGGGCGCATTGGACGGCGAAGCGCTGACCCGCCACGGTCAGGCCATGGCCGAACTGCCGGCACATCCACGTATTGCGCATTTGCTGTTGCGCGGTCAGGCGCTCGGCTTGGCCAACATGGCCTGCGATGTCGCGGCCTTGCTCGGCGAGCGGGATATCTTGCGTGGCGCCGGGGCGGATCTGCACAGCCGATTGGTGCTGTTGTCCGGCGAAGAACGGGCCGCACGCGGCGCTCAGGGTGGCGTGCAACGTGCCCGGCAACTGGCGCGGCAGTATCGCGGTTACCTGCGGGGTAAAGCGTCGGAACCGGTCAGCGATCCGGATCATCCGCGCTGGCTGGGCGCGCTGTTGGCGTTGGCCTATCCCGACCGCGTTGCCCAGCAGCGTCGTGCCGGTGGTGCGGAGTATCGTCTGGCCAACGGCCGTGCGGCGTTGTTCGCCGAAGCCGACAGTTTGATGAAGCAGCCGTGGCTGGTGATCGCCGATCTCGGCAGTCGTCAGGGCCAGCGTGAAGAACGGATTTATCTGGCGGCGGATTTCGATCCGGCGCTGTTCGATTCGGTGCTGGCCGAGCAAGTGCGCGTGGTCGATCAACTGGATTGGGATGAGCGCGAAGGCGTGTTGCGCGCCGAGCGTCAGCGCAAGGTCGGTGAATTGATCCTCAGCCGTGAACCCCTGACCGGGCTCGATGAAACTGCCCGCAGTCAGGCATTGGTGAATCTGGTGCGGCGCAAAGGTCTGGAGCTGCTGCCGTGGACTCCGGAGCTGCGTCAATGGCAGGCGCGAGTGGCGTTGTTGCGGCAGCTGGACCTCAGCAGTAAAGAGCAGAGCGAATGGCCGGATGTCAGCGACGCCGCCTTGCTCAAAAGCCTCGAACATTGGCTGATGCCGTATCTGGGCAAAGTCTCGCGGCTCAGTCATTTCGCCAATCTGGACCTGTCGAGCATCGTCCATAACCTGTTGCCGTGGCCGCTGCCACAACGGCTCGATGAGCTGGCGCCGCATCATCTGAGCGTGCCGTCGGGTTCGTCGATTCGTCTGGACTACAGCGAACAGCCGCCGATTCTGGCGGTGCGGTTGCAGGAGTTGTTCGGCCTGGCCGAGACCCCGCGGATTGCCGGTGGCCGGCAGGTGGTCAAACTGCATCTGCTGTCCCCGGCGCGACGACCGGTGCAGGTGACCCAGGATCTGGCGAACTTCTGGCGTAGCACGTATGCCGAGGTGAAGAAGGATTTGAAAGGGCGCTACCCGAAGCACTATTGGCCGGATGACCCGCTGGTCGCCGAGGCAACCGCTCGAATCAAACCGCGTAAAAGCTGAAGCGCTGATCGTTCCCACGCTCCGCGTGGGAATGCATCCCGTGACGCTCCGCGTCACTTCGGTGCCAGGCCCGACGCCAGCGGTGCTGCTGGAACGCGGAGCGTCCCTTGAGGCATTCCCACGCGGAGCATGGGAACGATCATAAGCGCTAAGTTCGGGTGCCGGCCTTGGCGGTGAGCTGCTCCCGGCAATAATCGGCAAACAACTGCGCCGGTTTGGTCAACTGCCCGCGCTTCAACCACGCCGCCACCAGCCCTGAGCCGGTGACGTCTTCGACGATGTCCACGCACACCACTTTCTGGCCGTCATAGGTGCATTCCGAATGCGGCCGGGTGACCAGGATCGAGAAGCCAAAGCCTTGCCCGACCATGCCCCGGACCATCTCGATCGACGGTGAGCTGAAGGCAATGTTCGGCGTCAGCCCCAACTCTTCGAACAGGCTGACGAAGTAGGTCCGGCTTGGTTGCACGTCCAGCAGAATCATTGGCTCCAGGCACAGGTCACGCAGCGACACTTGCTTGAGCTGAGCAAAGCGATGATCCGCCGGCAGCAGCGCATAAGGCCGTTGCGCCGGCATCAGGGATTCGGTCTGGATGGTGGCGTCGAGGTCGTGTTCATACAGGATCGCCAGGTCGAAGGTGCCCGAGGTCAGGCCTTGCACCAGCTCTTGCTGTTCGCCGTCGCGGATACGGATTTTCACCCCGGGATACAGCGCTGAGAACCCGGCAATCAACTGCGGCAGGTACAGCGGCGCGACCGTTTCGAAGCAACCGATATCGATTTGCCCGGCCACCACGTCGTTGTCAGCGAGGGCGTTCTGTTCGAACTCCTTGGCCATGCGCAGCAGTTCCTGGGCCTTGCGGTAGAAGCGGGCGCCGCTGGGGGTCAAGGACACGCCCTGGGCGTGATGACGGATCAGCAGTTGCACGCCGAAGCTGTCCTCCAGGCCTTTGATCGCCGTGGAAATCGCCGGTTGGGCGATGTACAGCTTGCGCGATGCCTCGGCGACGCTGCCGCATTCGACGGTGGTGATGAAGTACTTCAATTGACGCAGGTTGTAGGCAGCCACGGCAAACCTCGGGGTGGATGATGTCGACATCCAGGCAATTTTCGCGCCGACTGCATCCGTTCTGACGACGGTGTTGTTGTGCCTGAACAATAACCACATACCGCGCCACCGGGGAGATCGGCTGCCCAGTTTTTTCATGGTCTGCGAAGACATTTTTACTATTTTTCCTCGACACAGGCCTGGGCCATCATCCAATTCACAAGAAAAGCCCATGGAGCATCTGAACGTGTTCGAGCTTACAGACTGGCAAAAAAAAGCTGCTGCGCTGCGGTTTCCCGATCAAGCCGTGATCGACGGCAAACCCCGTGCGGCGCAGTCGGGGCAGACCTTCGCTGCGGTCAACCCCGCCACCGGCCAGTGCCTGGCCAACGTGGTTGCGTGCGGCAAAGAAGATGTAGACGCCGCGGTGCGCAATGCGCGGCAGGTGTTCGAGGCCGGCACCTGGTCGGCGCGTTCGCCGAGTGAGCGCAAGCAGGTGCTGTTGCGCCTGGCCGATCTGATCATGACCCACCGCGAAGAACTGGCGCTGCTCGATTCGCTAAACATGGGCAAACCGGTGATGGACGCCTACAACATCGACGTGCCAGGCGCCGCCGGGGTATTTCGCTGGTACGCCGAAAGCCTCGACAAACTCTACGACCAGATCGCCCCGAGCGCGCAGAACGTGCTGGCGACCATCACCCGCGAAGCACTGGGCGTGGTCGCTGCCGTGGTGCCCTGGAATTTCCCGCTGGACATGGCCGCCTGGAAACTCGCACCCGCGTTGGCGGCGGGTAATTCGGTGATCCTCAAACCCGCCGAGCAGTCACCGTTTTCCGCCCTGCGTCTGGCCGAACTGGCGCTGGAAGCCGGCCTGCCAGCCGGCGTGCTGAACGTGCTGCCGGGGCTCGGGGAACAGACCGGCAAAGCCCTCGGTTTGCACCCGGATGTCGATTGTCTGGTGTTCACCGGCTCCACCGAAGTCGGCAAATATTTCATGCAGTACTCCGCGCAATCGAACCTGAAACAGGTGTGGCTGGAGTGTGGCGGCAAGAGCGCCAATCTGGTGTTTGCTGATTGTCAGGACCTCGACCTCGCTGCGGAGAAAGCGGCGTTCGGGATCTTCTTCAATCAGGGTGAAGTGTGCTCGGCCAACTCGCGGTTGCTGGTGGCGCGTTCGATCCATGATGAGTTCGTCGAGCGTCTCAAAGTGCAGGCCGAGCGCTGGCAACCGGGTGATCCATTGGACCCGTCGAGTAGCGCCGGAGCCATCGTCGATAGCAGTCAAACCGCACGCATCATGAAGTTCATCCAAAACGCCGAGAGCCGAGGCGCGACCAAGGTGTGTGGCGGTCGACAGTCGATTTTCAACGGCTCCGACAACTTCATTCAGCCGACGATTTTTACCGGTGTGAGCCCGGACATGCCGCTGTTTCGCGATGAGGTATTCGGGCCGGTACTGGCGGTCACGGCGTTCGATGATGAGGCTCACGCCTTGCAACTGGCCAACGACAGCGTCTACGGTTTGGCCGCGTCGCTGTGGACCGACGACCTCAATCGCGCCCACCGCGTGGCGCGGCAATTGCGAGCCGGCACGGTGTCGGTCAACAGCGTCGATGCGCTGGACGTGACCGTGCCTTTCGGTGGCGGCAAACAATCCGGTTTCGGCCGCGACCTGTCGCTGCATTCATTCGATAAATACACCCAGTTGAAGACCACCTGGTTTCAGCTGCGCACATAACAGCCGCTCATAACAAAACGGAGAACTGGCGATGACCACACCACGTGAAACCCGCGACTACCAGGCCGCCGACGCTGCGCACCACATCCACGCATTCGTCGATCAAAAAGCGCTCAACGATGAAGGCCCCCGGGTGATGGTCCGTGGCGAGCGTCTGCACCTGTGGGACAACGATGGTCGGCGTTACCTCGACGGCATGTCCGGGCTGTGGTGCACCAACCTCGGTTACGGCCGCAAGGATCTGGCCGCCGCCGCGACCCGGCAACTGGAGCAGTTGCCGTACTACAACATGTTTTTCCACACCACTCACCCGCAGGTGATCGAGCTTTCGGAGCTGCTGTTCAGCCTGTTGCCGGGCCACTACAGCCACGCGATCTACACCAACTCCGGCTCCGAGGCCAACGAGGTGCTGATCCGCACCGTGCGTCGTTACTGGACCATTCTCGGCAAGCCCGAGAAGAAAATCATGATCGGTCGCTGGAACGGTTACCACGGCTCGACCCTGGCGGCGACGGCGCTCGGGGGCATGAAATTCATGCACGAAATGGGCGGCATGATTCCCGACATCGAACACATCGATGAGCCGTACTTTTTCGCCCACGAGGGCAACCTGACCCCGGCTGAATTTGGCCTGCGGGCGGCGCAGCAATTGGAAGCGAAGATTCTCGAGCTAGGCGCGGACAAGGTCGCCGGGTTTATCGCCGAACCGTTCCAGGGCGCTGGCGGGATGATCTTTCCACCCGAGAGTTACTGGCCGGAAATTCAGCGGATCTGCCGTAAGTACGACGTGCTGTTGTGCGCTGATGAAGTGATCGGCGGCTTCGGCCGTACCGGCGAATGGTTTGCCCACGAGTACTTTGGTTTCGAGCCGGACACGCTGTCGATCGCCAAGGGTTTGACCTCGGGTTACATCCCCATGGGCGGTCTGATTCTGTCGAAGAAAATGGCTCAGGTGCTGGTGGAGCAGGGCGGGGTGTTTGCCCACGGCTTGACCTACTCCGGGCACCCGGTGGCGGCCGCAGTGGCCATCGCCAACCTCACGGCATTGCGTGATGAAGGGGTGGTGGCGCGGGTCAAGGATGACATCGGGCCGTACCTGCAACAGTGCTTGCGCGAGGTGTTCGGCAATCACCCGTTGGTGGGTGATATTCAGGGTGTCGGCATGGTGGCGGCGTTGCAATTGGCAGAGGACAAAACCAGTCGCAAGCGCTTTGCCAATGAAAACGACATTGCCTGGCGTTGCCGCACGATTGGCTTTGAAGAGGGGGTGATTATTCGCTCGACATTGGGGCGGATGATCATGGCGCCGGCGTTGATTGCCAGTCGGGAAGAGGTTGATGAACTGGTTGGCAAAACCCTGAAAGCGGTTGATCGTACGGCGCAGGAATACGGTCGGCTTTAATCTTGTAGCGTTCTTGCGGGCCTCTTCGCGAGCAAGCCCGCTCCCACAGGGGATCTGTGTTGATCACAAATCCCCTGTGGGAGCGGGCTTGCTCGCGAAAGCTATGGTCGATTCACCACACTTCTGATGTTTTGCACCCACCTCGGGCATCCCCGCCCACAGCGCCCTTTTACGGCGCACGCTACCCAGTTTTTTCATCACTCCCAACGATATATTTCCTGATTTTCCTTCTCCCGGCCTTGGGCCAACATCGACCTCGCCAGTCAGCCAAACGCTGCTTGCCGAAAGGTCCATCAGAGACCTCAGGTAGCAGCACTTCTCCAAGGCCGCTGGCCGTACTGCCCATGACAAAACTAAATCAACAGCTTTGGGAGTGCTCCATGATCAAGTCCTTGCTTACTCGCTTCGCACATCCACTGGCGGTCACCGCCATCGCCGCGACGGTCGCTACCAGCGCCCAGGCCGGCACCCTCTCTATCGGCCACACCACGTGGGTCGGTTACGGAACGCTCTACCTGGCTCAGGACCTGGGCTATTTCAAGGAAAACGGTTTGACCGTCGAATTGCCCGTCGTCGAAGAGGCCTCGATGTACATGGCCGCGCAAGCCTCGGGCGAGTTGTCGGGCTCGGCGTCGACCATCGACGAAGTGCTCAAGTACCGCCCACAATTCTGCTTCAAGGCTGTAGCTGCACTGGATGACAGCCATGGTGGCGACGGTGTTCTGGTCGGCAAGGACGTCAAGAGTTTGCAGGAGTTGAAAGGCAAGGCCGTGGCGGTGAACGAAGGTTCGACCTCGCAGTTCTGGTTGTCTTATTTGCTGAAAAAGCACGGCATGAAAATGAGCGACATCACCGTGCAGAACATGACGGCTGACGACGCCGCCACCGCGTTCATCGCCGGTCGCGTGCCAGCGGCCGTGACCTGGGAACCGCACCTGTCGATGGTTCGCAGCAAGCAACAAGGCAAGGTGCTGATCGACAGCAGCAGTACGCCGGGAGTGATTGTCGACGTGGTCGCGCTCAACTGCACGGTTATCGAGAAGCAGCCGGAAGACGTCAAGGCGTTGGTGGCCGGTTTGTACAAAGCGGTGCAGTACACCAAGGACCATCCGCAAGAAGCTTACAAAATCATGGCCAAAGGCGTCGGCGGTTATCTGGCCGATCCGAAGGAACTGGCCGCTGCCGCGCAGGGCGTGCGCTTCTACGATCAGGCCATGAGCGAAAAACTCCTGGGCTCGCCGGGCAATCCGGGCGACAGCGAACCGCTGATCAAACTGGCCAACGAGACCGCCAGTGAATTGCAGGGCAAACCCTACAACGTCAGCAATGACGACCTGATCGACAACCGCTTCGTCAGCCCGCTCTAGGAGGTTCGCATGTTCAAGCGCAATTCATGGCTGAGCCGCTGCATCACGCCCAAGACCGGCCTTCCGGTGTCGGTGATCTGGAGCGCGAGCGGTCTGGCCTGGGTGTTGTTGGTCGGCCTGTGGGCCGGGTTGTCTTACGGCGGCGTGGTGCCGGGCATGTTCTTGCCGACACCGGGCGCGGTGGTCGAGGCCGCTGTGCGCCTGAGCCGTGACGGCACGCTGGGCCAGCATGTGTGGGCCAGCCTCGAAGTGGTCATGGTCGGCTTCATCGTGTCGTCGCTGGTGGCCGTGCCGCTGGGGTTGCTGATGGGCAGCTTTCGCATCGTCCAGGCGTTCCTTGAGCCAATGGTCAATTTCATCCGCTACCTGCCGGTCACGTCGTTCGTGCCGCTGTTCATTCTGTGGATCGGCATCGGTCTGGAGCAGCGGGTGTCGGTGATCATCTTCGGCGTGTTCTTCCAGCAACTGGTGATGATCGCGGACGTGTCCAAAGGCATCTCCAAGGACCTGATCAACGCGTCTTACACCTTGGGTTCGAACCGCCGCGATGCGGTGCTGCATGTGATCGCCCCGGCGTCGTTGCCGGGTGTGCTCGACACTTTGCGCGTGACCATGGGCTGGGCCTGGACTTACCTGGTGGTTGCCGAGCTGGTCGCGGCTTCCAGCGGTCTGGGCTACTTGAGCCTTAAAGCCATGCGCGGCTTTCAGGTGGATGTGATTTTCCTGGCAATCGCGATCATCGGCCTGTTGGGCCTGGTCACCGATCAACTGTTCCGTTTTCTCCGTCTGAGGATCGCCGCATGGGCTCAGTAAGCGCCGTCAACCCTCGTTTCGTCACGTCACAGGCCGCCCCGGTGCACGCCGCGCCAAGGCTGCAAGTGGACAAGGTCAGCCTTCGCTATCAAAAGCCCGACGGTGGCGTGTTCACCGCGCTGGATCAGGTGTCGTTCGAAGTGCCGGATCAGCAATTCGCCGTGCTGGTGGGGCCTTCGGGCTGCGGCAAGTCGAGTCTGCTGTACCTCACGGCGGGTTTGAATGAGCCCACGGAAGGCGAGATCTACGTCGGTGGCCAGCAAGTTCAAGGGCCGGGTGCGGATCGCGGCATGGTGTTCCAGAGCTATACGCTGTTCCCGTGGCTGACGGTGCGGCAGAACGTCGAATTCGGCCTCAAGCGTCGCGGTATGGCCGCCGCCCAACGCAAGGAGATTGTCGACTACTACGTCAACGAAGTGGGCCTGACCGGGTTTGCCGACAACTACGCCAAGCAGCTGTCCGGCGGCATGATGCAGCGCGTCGCCATTGCTCGGGCGCTGGCCAACGATCCGCAAATCCTGCTCATGGACGAGCCCTTCGGTGCACTCGACAGCCAGACGCGCCTGCAAATGCAGCAGCTGTTATTGCGGGTCTGGGGCAACAGCAAAAAGACCGTGTTGTTCGTGACCCACGATATCGACGAGGCGATTCTGCTGGGCGACCGGGTCTATGTGATGGGCGCCAGGCCTGGGCGGATCAAGCAGATTCTGGACGTGCCGATCGAACGCCCACGGACGTTGGACATGGTCATGGAGCGCTCGTTTATCGACATGAAGCGCAAGATCTTCGGGCTATTGCATGATGATTTGGAGGAGGTGCATTGAGCCGATTTTCCGTCATGCCCAAATCCCCTGTGGGAGCGGGCCTGCTCGCGATTGCGATTGATCATTCAACAATGATGTCGACTGACACTACGCCATCGCGAGCAGGCTCGCTCCCACAGGTTTTGCATTAAGCGGAGGTTAGGGCGCTGCCGGCAGGAGGAACCGCGCAATCACCGGCAAGTGATCGGAGATCCGCAAGGTATCGTCCTGTCTCACCATCGCCTCGACCCGTTTGATCCGCGGACTGTAGAACAGGTAGTCGACAGTCCGGTCCGGGCCGTTCAAGCCCGGATCATTCGGGTAATGGGTCAACCACTGCGCCCGGTCGATGCCGCTGGCTTCGTTGTTGGTCGGGATCATCGGGTATTTGTCCCACAGCACATGCAGCGCACTGTCGGCGGAGTAGGGCGTGCGTTGCTCGTCGGGCAGACGTCGATATTGCCCCAGCGGCAACAGGTTGAAGTCCCCGCCGATCAACCACGGCGTGCCGCGGCTTTCGAACTTGTCGAGGACTTTGACCATGGCCGTCACCTGGGATTGCAGCGTTTCGTCGGGCTGGATGAGGCGGTCCAGATGGGTGTTGAGCACCGCTATCTGGCTGCCGTCGCTCAACGGCAGATACGTGACCAATAAGGCATTTTTCGGTTTGAACTGGCGGGTGATGAAATTGGCCGGTGCGACCGGTAATTGCAGGCGTTCGGCGTGTTCGATCTGGTAGCGGCTGAGGGTGGCCAACTGCCGGCCGACGCTGCCAAAGATGTGCGGTTCAGGCACGAAGTCGGCTTTCCAGTCGAAGGCGTGGGTGCTGCACGGATACAGGTCCGCGACTCGCTCCTGAAGCAGCTTGAACTGGTTTTGGTAATCGCTGGCCTTGGCGTCGTCATCGAGCTCCTGCAACAGCACGACGTCCGGTTGCTCGTCGCGGATCACCCGCGCCACTTCATCGAGGCTGAAAGCCATGTCTTCGGGCGTGGGTTTTTCGTCATTGCCAGCGGCCAGGTCATTCCAGAACACGTAGCGTTTTCCCGCCAGGTACTGGACGTTCCAGGTCATCACCTTCAGCGCCTGACCGGGCACCAGCGTCGGTGCCTGGGCGTTGCAACTGACCGGTAAGGCTTCCTTGGCTTCGGGGCGCCAGGTCAGGTTGTAGATCAGCAAGGCAATCAGGCCGGTCACGGTCAACAGGCCCAGCAGGGTGTAGCGCAGTAGACGGGTCATGGCTCGGCTTATAGCGTTACAAAAGTTGACCCCGAGCATAACCGAGCGTCGGGTTTAATCCCAAGGGCGAAACAGCCTGCCCAGCAATTAGCCAAAACACACACCTTTTGTAGCCGCGGCCTTGTGGTGAGGGGATTTATCCCCGTTCGGCTGCGCAGCAGTCGTAAATTCGGCGCATGCGATTTGCCTGGTTCACCGCGAGCACTGATTTTACGACTGCTACGCAGCCGAACGGGGATAAATCCCCTCGCCACAGTCCTCCATGTCCCCGGTGCAAACAGGCAGTGCTACAAGGGGCGCGTTGTTCTTTAAAGAGGTCGATCAATCTTTTCCGGCACCTTGTCGATCAGCATGAACAAGCGGAACAGCACCACGCTGACGAACAGTTGCAGGAAGCTGTGAGCGCTGTCGATCAGCAGGGAAATCACCGGGTTCTGTGGTTCGGGATAGACCGCCAGGGTCGCGCCCTTGAGCACCCACAACGGGCCCATTACACAGAGAATGCACACCAGAATGCGCAGGAAGTGGCCGCGGGTCAGGCGCAGGCTTTCTTTCATTGCCGCCAGCGGTGCCATGCCGCGCAGCACCAGCAAATACTCGCCAAACGCGAGGGTCACCATTAGCCAGATGCCCGGCAGGAAATACAGCGACAGGCCGATCAGGATCAGCAGCGTATTGAGCGCCGTCAGCACGGCAAAACGCGGCCATAGGTAGGCGGACCTCGACAGCAGGTCACGGTTACGCGGCGATTCGCCACGACTGCGGGCATCGAGAAACAGGATCAGTGCGGCGGTGTACAGCGGGTAAATCAACAAGCCGACCATCACGCTGATGCCGGGAAAACTGTCGGGTTCCGTGGAATGGTCGACCACTTGTTGCAAAAGCGCCTCCAGAATCACCAGCGGCAGGCACAGCCGCACGATCTGGCCCAGATTGCGCTTGAAGAAATACAGTGAGTCACGCAGTACATCGAACGAATTCATCAGTCGGTATCGCAGGTTGGAAGCAGTGGCCCACTTTAACCGATGAAGCGCTTTGGGGCGCAAACGTAAACGTTCGGTAAAGACCATTGAAACATCCCGTATCAGCCTCCATTACGGATAAGCACCTTGTCCACAGTGGATAAGGGCAACGATATTCCCGGCAATCTACGAGGTCGCCATGAACAGCGAAGAACAAACCCTGATCGATGGACTGTTTTCCCGGCTGCAACAGGCCGAAACGGACTCAGCCCCGCGCGATGCCCAGGCCGAGGCGCGGATCAAGGAACACCTGACTCGCCAACCCGCGGCAGGCTATTTCATGACCCAGGCGATTCTGGTTCAAGAGGCTGCCATCAAGAGCCTCGACGAACAGAACAAACAACTCGCCCAGCAAGTCCAGCAATTGCAGGCCGAACTGCAATCGGCCAAGGCGCAGCCGGCGGCTGCAGCACCGAGCAGCGGTGGCTTTTTGTCGAGCATTTTTGGTGGCGGTTCCCGTGATCCGCAGCCAGCGCCCACCCAAAGTCCACCCGCATCGGGTGGTGGCGGCTGGCGTGAACCGACGCGGCCGTCGTTCAACTCGCAGCCGCCACAACAGAACTTCGGTGCAGCGCCGCCTCAGCAGAATTACGCCCCGCAACAGCCTGCCGGCAGTGGTTTCCTCGGTGGTGCGCTGAAAACCGCCGCCGGTGTGGCCGGTGGTGTGATGCTGGCGCAAGGCATCAGCAGCCTGTTCCATCACAATCAGCAGCCGGAAGTGGTTGAAGTCATCAAGGAAGAACCGGCTCAGGTCAATGATCAGAGCGGCGATAACGGCTGGAGAGATGATCAGCGTGTGGCTGACAACTCCAGTGATCAGGGTGGCTTTACCGACGCCGACTACAGCGATGACAGCTCATCGTTCTTCGGCGGCGACGACGATTCCTTCGTCTGATACATCTGTGGCGAGGGGATTTATCCCCGTTCGGCTGCGCAGCAGTCGTAAAATCAGTGCTCGCGGTGAATCAGGCAAACCGGGTGCGCCAAATTTACGACTGCTGCGCAGCCGAACGGGGCGGTGCGACGTTTCGATAAATCCCCTCGCCACACGGCCGATTATTCGCGGAACAATCCTTCAGGCTGGCATACTGGGCAACTTTTCGGGCCTGGTGCCTGATCCTGCCTGCGCTGCGGCGCGCCAACGAGGATGACCGGTGAAAAAAATCGCAGTGTTCGCCGATGTCCAGAACCTCTATTACACCGTGCGTCAGGCCTATGGTTGCCATTTCAACTATGCCGCGCTGTGGGCTGATATCAGCAAACAGGGCGAGATCGTCGAGGCTTATGCCTACGCCATCGATCGTGGCGACAGCAAACAACAGCAATTCCAGCAGATCCTGCGCAACCTCGGCTTCGTCGTGAAGCTCAAGCCCTACATCCAGCGCAGCGATGGCTCGGCCAAAGGCGACTGGGACGTGGGCATCACCCTCGACATCATGGACGCCGCCGATCATGTCGACGAAGTGGTGCTGGCCTCCGGTGATGGTGATTTCGACATGCTGCTGGAGCGCATCATCACCAAGCACGGGGTGCAAGCCGTGGCCTACGGCGTGCCGGGCCTGACGGCCAACTCGCTGATCCGCGCCGCCAGCCGCTACGTGCCGATCGAAGGCACGTTGTTGCTCAAGAATTGATTTTTACGGAGTTGAAACAGGTTTGGAACGCATAGCAGTCATCGACTTTGAAACCACCGGGATCTCCCCGAGCAGCAGCTGCCGGGCCACGGAAATTGCCGTGGTGATCCTTGAACAGGGGCGCATCGTCGAGCGTTACCAAAGCCTGATGAATGCCGGCGTGCGCGTCCCGGCCTTCATCGAACAACTCACCGGCATCAGCAACGCCATGCTGCGCACCGCGCCATCGGCCGAGCAGGTGATGAACGAAGTCAACGAATTCGTCGGCATCACACCGCTGCTGGCGCACAACGCCGCGTTCGACCAGAAGTTCTGGGACTTTGAGCTGGGGCGTATCAAACGCACACGCTTGCAGAACTTTGCCTGCTCGCTGCTCCTCGCCCGCCGTTTGATGCCCGCCGCGCCGAACCACAAACTCGGCACCCTCACCACGTTCGCCAGCCTGCCCAATACAGGTAAAGCTCACCGGGCCATGGCCGATGCCGAGATGGCCGCTAACCTGACGGCGCATTTGGCCCAGGAGTTGCGGCAGAAGCACGGGTTGCGCGAGCTGTCACATGATCTGCTGGTGAGCTTGCAAAAAGTGCCGGCGGCGAAGATCAATGAGCACCTGAAGCGCCATCGCGGGTTCTAGCAGCAACGCCATTCCCCTGTGGGAGCGAGCCTGCTCGCGATAGCGGTTCATCTTCAACCGTGATGTTGACTGACACTCCGCCATCGCGAGCAGGCTCGCTCCCACAGGGTCGGTGTCCGATCTTGTTTATTGTGTTTAACCACGCCTCACATTCGACGATCGCTCCTACCGAACTTTAGGGATTGTCCGTCTTGCCCCTCAAGGCGCCGGATATAGCGGCGTTCGCGGAGTCTGATCACACCGCAAATCCCCTGTGGGAGTGAGCCTGCTCGCGATTGCGATTTATCATTCAACATTGCTGTTGATTGATACGCCGCTATCGCGAGCAGGCTCGCTCCCACAGGGATTGCGCCGTTTCAGATTCTGCCATTGCCTTCCAACTGCCCCAACGGCACGCGCTTCTCGATGGCGCTCGATAGCACAATCGAGGTCTTGCTGAACCCGAATTTGGCGATCCGGTTGATCAACTCTTCCAGCTCCGGCATCGAACCCACCGCTGCTTGCATGATCACGCACGGATCACCCGTCACCCGATGGCATTCGGTCAGTTGCGGGATTTTGATCAGGTCGTCGTAGGCCTTTTGGTTGCCATGCTGGTTCAGGCGCAGTTCGATGACGCACTGGATCGGCAGACCGATTTTCGACATGTCGACCTTCGCCTGGTAACCGGTGATCACCCCGCAGGCTTCCAGTTTGGCCACGCGCTCGGCCACGGCCGGAGCGGACAGGTTCACTTTGCGCGCCAGGTCGGCGTAGGACGCACGACCGTTTTCCAGCAGGGCGCTGAGGAGCATGCGGTCGTATTTGTCCATGGTCGGACTCCTGAAAAATGACTGACTTTCGAAAACACGGTTTATAGCGATGATCTCCGTGTTTTAAAAAGTGTACCGGCGCTATAAACAGGTTTTGTAACTTATTTTACGCCGCTGGCCTTTCTAGAATAGCTGCTCACTTGTCTTGCCTACGAGCTGCCCCATGCCTGGCTTACGTCGTTTTCCCTTACCGTTGATCGCTGCCTTTTTCGCGTTGTACGTGATTTGGGGCTCGACTTACCTGGTGATTCGCATCGGCGTGGCGTACTGGCCGCCGTTGCTGCTCGCCGGTATCCGCTTCGTGATCGCCGGGACGTTGATGTACGCGTTCCTGCGTTGGCGCGGGGCGCCAGCACCGACCTGGGCGCAGTGGAAAGCCGCCGGGATCATCGGGATTTTGCTGCTGGCGTGCGGTAACGGCGGGGTGAGCGTGGCCGAACACATGGGCGTCGCCTCGGGTGTGGCTGCGTTGGCGGTGGCGACGGTGCCGCTGTTTACCTTGCTCTGCGGATATTTCTGGGGCGCGCGTAATACCCGTCTCGAATGGGCCGGGATTGTGCTCGGGCTGATCGGCATTGCCATGCTCAATCTCGGCTCCAACTTGCAATCGAGCCCGCTGGGCGCCGCCTTGCTGATATTTGCGGCAGCGTCCTGGGCCTTCGGTTCGGTGTGGAGCAAACACTTGCCGCTGCCCCAAGGCTCGATGGCCAGTGCCGTGGAAATGTTGGTCGGCGGTGTAGCGCTGCTGATTGGCAGTGCGCTGAGTGGTGAGCATCTGGACGCCATGCCGCCGATCGAAGGCTGGGCGGCCCTGGCCTACCTGACCTTCTTCGGTTCGATCATCGCTTTCAACGCTTATATGTATCTGTTGAAAAACGTGCGGCCAGCTGCGGCCACCAGTTATGCCTACGTCAACCCGGCGGTGGCGGTGTTGTTGGGGATCGTGTTTGTCGGCGAGACCATCGGGATCGAAGAAGCGCTGGCCATGCTGGTGATCATCAGCGCCGTGGTGTTGATCGGTTTGCCGCAGTGGCGCCGGATGCCGGAACGACCCGCTGCCGTGGTGCAGACAGAATCGAGCGTGAATTAGGGTAAACTGCGCGCCATTGCATCTTGTTTTGCACACTTGTTTTGAAAAACCCGCGCTGAATTTTCCTACGGTAATCCCATGACTTTCGCCTCCCTTGGCCTGATCGAACCCTTGCTGCGCTCTCTCGAGACGCTCGGCTACCAGACCCCGACGCCGGTTCAGGCGCAAGCCATTCCGGCGGTGCTGGCCGGTCGCGACCTGATGGCCGCCGCCCAGACCGGGACAGGCAAGACCGCCGGCTTCGCGCTGCCGCTCTTGCAATTGCTGGCCATGGAAGGGCCGAAAGTGGCGTCCAACTCGGTGCGCGCCCTGATCCTGGTGCCGACCCGCGAATTGGCCGAACAGGTTCACGAAGCCGTGCGTCAGTACGCCGAGAATCTGCCGTTGAGCACTTACGCGGTGTACGGCGGCGTCAGCATCAACCCGCAAATGATGAAGCTGCGCAAGGGTGTTGACGTGCTGGTGGCGACGCCGGGCCGTTTGCTCGACCTGTATCGCCAGAAGGCCCTCAAGTTCAATCAGCTGCAAACCCTGATCCTGGACGAAGCCGATCGCATGCTTGATCTGGGTTTCTCCGAGGAACTGGGGAATATCTACCGCGTGCTGCCCAAGCAACGTCAGACGCTGCTGTTCTCCGCGACGTTCTCCGACGCGATCCGTTTGCTGGCCGGACAAATGCTCAACGATCCGTTGAGCATCGAAGTCAGCCCGCGCAACGTGGCTGCCAACACCGTCAAGCAATGGGTGGTGACGGTGGACAAGAAGCGCAAGCCGGAGCTGTTCATCCACTTGTTGCGCAAGGGCAAGTGGAAGCAGGTGCTGGTGTTCGCCAAGACCCGCAACGGCGTGGACGCGCTGGTGGAAAAACTCCAGGGACTGGGCGTCAATGCCGACGGCATCCACGGCGACAAACCGCAGGCAACCCGTCAGCGTGCGCTAGACCGCTTCAAGGCCAGTGAAGTGCAGATTCTGGTGGCCACCGACGTCGCGGCCCGTGGTCTGGATATCGAAGATTTGCCATTGGTGGTCAACTTTGACCTGCCGATCGTGGCGGAGGACTACATCCACCGGATCGGTCGTACCGGTCGCGCGGGTGCAACCGGGCAGGCGATTTCGCTGGTCTGCGCTGATGAAGTGAATCTGCTGTCGGCCATCGAGACGTTGACCCGTCAGACATTGCCTCGCCAGATGGAGCATGACTTCGAGCCTGAGCACCGGGTGCCGGATACCGATGCCAGCGGTCAGGTCGTCAAGAAGCCGAAAAAACCGAAGAAGCCGAAGACCTCCGGTGGCGGTAAACGCAATCTGGGTAAGTGGGTCGAGAGCGGTGATGCATCGGCGCCGGAGCCTTCGATCAAGCCTGTGCGCAAGGTGCCGGTGTTCAACACTGGGCCGCGCAAGAAGAAGCCTTGAATACACGCGGCGTCTGTTAGGCCGCCTTCGCGAGCAAGCCCGCTCCCACACTGGATCTGTGTCGTCTACAAATCCCCTGTGGGAGCGCGAAGGGGTCAACTCGGTTTCAAGCCTTGTGCTTCAACCACTCCACCATCCCCAACCCCGCCGCTCGCCCACTGGCGAAACACGCGGTCAGCAGATAGCCGCCCGTCGGCGCTTCCCAATCCAGCATTTCCCCCGCGCAGAACACGCCGGGCAATTGCTTGAGCATCAAACGCTCATCCATCGCTTCGAACATCACGCCACCCGCACTGCTGATGGCCTCGTCCAGTGGGCGGGTTTTCACCAGTGTCAGTGGAAGCGCCTTGATCGCTTTGGCCAGCAGCGCCGGATCGGCGAAGTATTCGGCCGGCGTCAGTTCGCGCAGCAGAGCCGCTTTCACGCCATCAATGCCGAGCTGACTGTGCAGGTGTTTCGACATTGAGCGTGAACCACGCGGTTTGCTCAGCGCAGCCTGCACTTTATCCACAGGCTTGCCCGGCAGCAGGTCGAGGTGAATGGTTGCCGAGCCGTGCTGATTGATGGCTTCACGGATCGGCGCGGACAAGGCGTAGATCAAGCTGCCTTCAATCCCGGTTGCCGTAATCACACATTCCCCGAGCCGCGGCATGTCGTCATTGAGGCCAATGGCGATGTTTTTCAGCGGGGCGCCGGCGAATTTGCTGACCATCAACTCGCTCCAGGCCTGCACCTCGAAGCCGCAATTACTCGGTTGCAGCGGTGCGAGTCCTACGCCGTGTTGTTCCAGTGGCAGCATCCAGGCGCCGTCCGAGCCGAGCCGCGACCAGCTGCCGCCGCCGAGGGCCAGCAAGGTGGCGTCAGCTTTGACGGTTTTTTCGCCTTCGGGGCTGTTGATGCGTAATCCACCGCTGTCATCCCAGCCGAGCCAGCGGTGACGGGTGTGGATAACGACGCCGCTGTCTCGCAGGCGTTTGAGCCATACACGCAACAGGGGGGCGGCTTTCATGTCTGTAGGAAAGACTCGGCCGGAGCTGCCGACAAAGGTTTCGATGCCCAGGTCATGAATCCATTGGCACAGCGCATCGGCACCGAAGCCACGCAGCAGGGGCGCAATCTGCGGCGCGCGTTCGGCGTAGCGTGAGAGAAATGCCGGGTAGGCTTCGGAATGGGTGATGTTCATGCCGCCGACGCCTGCCAGGAGGAATTTTCGCCCTACTGAAGGCATGCCGTCGTACAGGTCGACCTTGATCCCTGCCTGGCTCAGCACTTCGGCCGCCATCAAGCCGGCGGGACCGCCGCCGATGATGGCGACGTGAGGGGGGAGGGCGGCGGATTGGGTCATGGCGAGAGCTGCGGCTTGGCGGAATAAGCCGCGCATTCTACCAGCACCATTCCCAGTGGGAGCGAGCCTGCTCGCGATAGCGGTCTGACAGTCACTTCAATTGCTGGATGTGCCTCCGCTATCGCGAGCAGGCTCGCTCCTACATGGGCTCTGTTGTGTTTATAAGAAAGTGATCAAAAAACAACCTGCGCTCTGTAGGCTACACAGCACATAGCCTGTAGGACCTTTCACTCAGGTTATCCACAGGCAGTTCCACAGGCATTGTGGGTAAAGACCCACAGCTCAATGACAACCTGATGACTGCCAGACCCGTTGTGCACTGTGATGCAGGATTCCATGACGGCGCGCCAATGCCTTGCGGTCCTTGCTGTAGCCGCCGCCGATAACCCCGACCACCGGGATATCCCGGCCCAGGCAATGGCGCATCACGCTTTCATCGCGAGCGGCGACGCCTTCGTCTGTCAGCTTCAGGTAGCCGAGCGCGTCATCTTTATGCACATCGACGCCGGCGTCGTACAACACCAGGTCAGGTTGGTAGAGCGGCAGCAAATAATTGAGCGCATCGTCCACCACCTTCAGGTAATCGGCATCGCCCATGCCCATGGGCAGTGGAATGTCCCAGTCACTTTCGGCTTTGCGTGCAGGAAAGTTCTTCTCGCAGTGCAGGGAAACGGTCACCGCTTCCGGGGTGTTGTGCAGGATCCGTGCAGTCCCGTCGCCCTGATGTACATCGCAGTCGAAGATCAGCACCCGATTCACCCGACCGCTTTCCAGCAGGAAATGGCTGATCACGGCCAGGTCATTGAAGATGCAGAACCCGGCAGGATGGTCGTAATGCGCGTGATGGGTGCCGCCGGCCAAGTGACAGGCCAAACCATGTTCCAGCGCCTGCTCGGCCGCCAGCAGCGAGCCGCCAACCGCCCGCACCGTGCGCCGGGCCAAGGCTTCGCTCCAGGGCAGGCCGAGGCGCCGTTGGTCTTCGCGGGACAACTCGCCGCCCATGTAGCGTTCGATATACGCAGGGTCATGTGCGAGCGCGAGAATCTCTGGCGGGCAAAGGTCGGGGCGCAGCAGGTCGGCGTCGCGAGTCAGTCCGCTGTCCACCAGGTGATCGCGCAGCAGGCGAAACTTGTCCATGGGGAAGCGGTGATCCGCCGGGAACTCGGGACTGTAGTCTTCGTGATAGATCAGGGGCAGGGGCATGACGAATTAACGTAGGAATGAAGGACGGATCCTACCAGCGTTGTAGACTTGCGGCATGGAAAGGGGGAGATGATGGAACCGATACTGGAACTCGAGAGCGCGCGACTGCTGTTACGGCAGTGGAGCGATGAAGATTTGCCGGAGTTTGCGGCGATGTGCGCCGATCCACAGGTGATGCGATATTTTCCGGCGCCTTTGAGTCGTCTGGAAAGTGCCTCGCTGATCGGACGGATTCGTGGTCATTTTGCCGAACATGGTTTCGGTCTCTGGGCGCTGGAGCGTAAGGACACCGGGGCATTTATCGGTTTTACCGGGCTCGCAGAGGTCGGCTTCGACGCACGCTTTACCCCGGCCACCGAAATCGGCTGGCGCCTGGCCCGCGAGCACTGGGGCCTTGGCTACGCCAGTGAAGCGGCGTGGACCGCTCTGCGCTGCGGGTTTGACCGGTTGGCGCTGAAAGAAGTGGTGTCCTTCACCACCGAAACCAACACGCCGTCGCAGAAAGTCATGCAGGCCATCGGCATGCACCATGATTCAGCCGATGATTTCGACCACCCGATGCTCGCGGTCGATCATCCCCTGCGTCACCATGCGCTGTACCGCATCACCCGTGAACAATGGCTGCAAACCTTGCATGGATAAGCCGGCACGGACGTTTACAATGGCTCCCATGGGCCCTGGCCAGAAATTGAATCGACCGTCGCAGCCATGACTGCGCGGCATGCGTTGTGTGAGGAGAGTCTGAATGAGCCAAGTGTTGGATGATCTGGTTGACCTGCTGACCCTGGAACCGATCGAAGAAAACCTGTTCCGTGGCCGCAGCCAGGACCTGGGTTTTCGTCAGCTGTTCGGTGGTCAGGTGATCGGTCAGTCCCTGTCGGCGGCCAGTCAGACGGTCGAAGAAGCGCGCCATGTGCATTCGATGCACGGTTATTTCCTGCGTCCCGGCGATTCCGCGTTGCCTGTGGTTTATCAGGTTGATCGGGTGCGCGACGGTGGCAGTTTCAGCACGCGCCGGGTGACGGCGATCCAGAAGGGCAACCCGATCTTCACCTGCAGTGCGTCGTTCCAGTACGACGAAGAAGGCTTCCAGCACCAGGCCGAGATGCCGGTTGTGGTCGGCCCGGAGAACCTGCCATCAGAGCTGGAGCTTGCTCAGCAACGTGCGCACCTGATTCCCGAGCACATGCGTGAAAAACTGCTGTGCCCGAAACCGATCGAGTTCCGCCCGATCACCGAGAAAGATCCCTACAACCCGCAGCCGTCCGATCCAATCAAATACGTCTGGTTTCGCGCTGACGGTGCCTTGGCCGATTCTCCGGCGCTGCATAAATACTTGCTGGCCTACGCTTCGGATTTCGGTCTGCTGACCACCGCGATGCAGCCCCATGGCAAATCGGTCTGGCAGAAAGACATGCAGGTCGCCAGCCTCGATCACGCGCTGTGGTTCCATCAGGATCTGCGCGCCGATGATTGGTTGCTGTATGCGATGGACAGTCCTTGGGCGGGCAACTCGCGCGGTTTCTGCCGTGGCAGCGTGTTCAATCGTGCCGGGCAACTGGTGGCGTCGGTCACGCAAGAAGGCCTGATTCGCCACCGCAAGGATTGGGCATGAGCCTGGCCGAGGTGCGGCACTGGGTGTTCGACATGGACGGCACCCTGACGGTGGCCGTGCATGACTTCGCGGCGATCCGCGTGGCGTTGGCGATTCCTGCCGAACACGACATCCTGACCCACCTCGCCGCGCTGCCGGCCGATGAAGCCGCCGCCAAACATGCGTGGTTGCTGGAACACGAACGGGACCTGGCGCTCGGTTCGAAAGCGGCACCGGGTGCGGTAGAACTGGTGCGCGAGCTGGCCGGGCGCGGTTATCGCCTGGGCATTCTCACGCGCAATGCGCGCGAACTGGCGCATGTCACGTTGGAGGCGATCGGCCTGGCCGACTGCTTCGCGGTGGAGGATGTACTGGGCCGTGATGAAGCGCCGCCAAAACCGCATCCCGGTGGTTTGCTGAAGTTGGCCCAGGCCTGGAATGTCCCGGCCAGTGAGATGGTGATGGTCGGCGATTACCGTTTTGATCTGGATTGCGGTCGGGCGGCAGGGGCGCGGACGGTGTTGGTGAACCTGCCGGAGAATCCCTGGCCTGAGTTGACGGATTGGCATGCCGCGGATTGCGTGGCGTTGCGGGAAATGCTTTCGGCTTGAGGGCCTCATCGCGAGCAGGCTCGCTCCCACATTGGTTTTGTGAACACTGGAGATCCCCTGTGGGAGCGAGCCTGCTCGCGATGGCGTCAGCTCAGCCACCACAAAAACTCACTGACCAAACAACGCCTTCTGCCCCTGCGGCGAGTTGAACATCCCATCCCCGTCATGCCCGACCCCGGGCACTTCAATCAGTTGCTGACTCAATCCTTGAGGATGCAGCCGCTTCAGATAAGCAAAATAATTACGCCCGCGAGCCAATCGATTGGCGCCCTGAGCCTGGGCCTCACAGCTTTTATCCAGCGCCGGCTGATTCGGGTCGTTGTCCTGCTGCCCGAGCAGGTAAACGACATCGCGCTTGACGTAGTTTTCTTCCAGCTGTTTGGCGGTTTGCCCTTTGGCATAGGCGGGTAAATCCACCAGTCCATATTTCCAGTGATTGAAATTCGGGCAACCGGCGTGTTTGAACGCCACCGGCCGTCGTTCATCGAAGTACGCATAAGACGACGGGTTGGCAATGACGTAACGCACCTGAATGTCGGCCGCCTTGAGAGCTGGCTGATCGTGGCCCAGTAACGCGTATCGCTGCACCACCTGAGCGCCGCCTGAGTGACCGGCGATGACGATTTGCTTCACGTCCGGAAACTGTTTTCGATCGCCGATTCGGGCGATGATTTCGTCGAGCGCCGCGTAGGAACTCATGGAAAACGGAGCGCTGGATTCACCGCCCGCCATCCAGTCATTGCCCTGCCAGCGCAATACGCTGTCAGCCACGGGATGGGCTGCGACGTCGGTTTCATTGAGAAATTGCGGGGCGATCACCAAGGTGCTCGCGGTTTGCCCGGCCTGTTCGGCCGCGTGCACGGCGCTTTGGCGATAGGTATCGGCATTGCGCAATCGACCATGGATGATGATCAGCACGCGTTCGATTTTCGTCGGCGCCGTGCCGATGCCCACCGCGATTTCACCTGCAGTCAGCAGCAGGCGTCCGGAGCTGACCTCTTTGACCGCATGCTCGGCAGCCTGGGCGCTTGCGCAGGTGATCAGTAGAGCTAACAGCCACTTATTCATTTATAGGTTTTTCGCTGCAAAGGTATCGCACTGGCCGACCTGGCCTTGTGCGAATCCGGTTTTGAACCAGCGCACCCTTTGCGCCGACGTACCATGAGTAAACGAGTCCGGCACCACACGACCCTGACCTTGCTGTTGCAAGCGGTCATCGCCGATGGCATTGGCGGCGTTCAAGGCTTCTTCGATGTCACCGGGTTCCAGCCAGTTCAGCCGTTTCTGCGCGTTGTTGGCCCAGACTCCGGCCAGGCAATCGGCCTGCAGTTCCTGGCGTACCAGCAAACCGCCGTCACCTTCCATCTGCCGACCCTGTTGGCGGGCGGTCTGAATTTTCGCCGACACACCGAGCAAGGTCTGCACATGGTGTCCGACTTCGTGAGCGATCACGTAGGCCTGGGCGAAGTCGCCAGCGGCGGAAAAGCGTTGGGACATTTCCTGGAAGAAACTCATGTCCAGGTAGACCTTCTGGTCCGCCGGGCAATAGAACGGACCGGTCGCCGAACTGGCCAGACCGCAGGCCGAGTTGACGCGGCCGCTGAACAGCACCAGGGTCGGGTCCTTATATTGACGACCGGCCTGCTGGAAAATCTGACCCCAGGTGTCTTCGGTATCGCCGAGGATCGAGCGCACGAACTCGGCTCCTTCATCAGTGGCCGGCGGTGCCTTGCGGGTTTGAGTCGGTGCCGGTGCAGATTGCTCGCTCATCTGCCCGGTCAGTTGCCCGAGGATTTGCAGCGGGTCCTGGCCGGTCATCCAGCCGATCCCGACGATCAGGATAATCGCCGTCAGGCTCAGGCCCTTGCCGCCACCGAAACGCATCCCGCCACCGCCACTGCCGACATCATCTCCACGGGCATCGACCACGTTGTCGCTGCGTCGGCCTTTTTTCCATAGCATGTGGGAATCCTCTGATTGTCCGTGGGGATGAGTGTTGCTGCTGAGCGGGAGCGGCGCCAGTCCGGTCGTCCATCTTTTGTTGCGCACAGCAGCCGTCCCGGCAACCTGTGGTGGGTGGCCGGGCGTCTTCCAGACTCGTATTGAACACGGACAACCCATCTAATTCCTTCAGGCGACGGGTTTTTATCGAGCAGGCGACCGCCTGCATCGTTATCGGACAGTTGGTTCCAGATTTCGCATTCGGTCGGTTGTCTTCTAGAATCGGACAAATTTTGTGTGGTATCTCCCATGGCCGGCAGTCAGATTGAACGTGTTTTCAGCGTGCTTGAAAGCCTCACCAGTGACCCTCGTGGCCTGCCGATGCAGACGCTGGCGGAGCAATTGGATATTCCCAAAAGCGCGACTCACCGGTTGCTCGCCGAGCTGATTCGGCTGGGTTATGTGCGGCAGAATCCGGAGAACCTGCGGTATCACCTGTCGACCAAACTGGTGGCCATGGGTTTCCGTTATTTGTCGGGCAGCGGCGCCGATATTGTGCAGCCGGTGCTTGATCGCCTCGCCGAGGAAACCGGCGAGCTGGTGCGTCTTGGGGTGATTGAAGGTGAGCGGCAGATCTGGATCGCCAAATCCCAGGGCGCCCGTTCCGGCCTGCGCTACGACCCGGACATGGGCCGCGATGCGCCTTTGTTTTACACCGCGTCGGGGCATGCGTGGCTGGCGTGTATGAGCGATGCCGAGGCGCTGTCCCTGGTCGAACGGCAGGGTGGTGAGCGGCCGAAAGACCTCGGGCCGAATGCACCACGCTCCAACATCGAATTGCTGGAGCGCTTGCGTCTGGCGCGGGAGCAGGGTTATGCCTGGGTTGAGGAGAGTTCGGCGGTGGGCACCTCGGCGATTGCTGCGGTGGTGCGACATCCGAGTGATAGTCGAGTCATCGGTGTGCTGAGCATCGCCGGGCCGAGTGCGCGGATGCCGGGGGCGCGATTGCATGAGTTGGCGCCACTGTTGTTGAAGTTTGCCGATGAGCTGTCGGCGGCCAGTCTGGCGTCGGAGCTGTTCAACTGACCACTACAGAAACCGTGCGTTGTTCGCACACTTTTTCGGTTTACTTGTGTAGGAATCTGGAACAAGGTTCTAAATTATTCGGGTTCGCCTTTCCTGTAAGGGATGCTTT
The DNA here is from genome assembly GCF_014852295.1 of Pseudomonas sp. PDM10. Lineage (NCBI taxonomy): Bacteria > Pseudomonadati > Pseudomonadota > Gammaproteobacteria > Pseudomonadales > Pseudomonadaceae > Pseudomonas > Pseudomonas sp. PDM10. Next base: position 197,254 of record NZ_JACVBJ010000008.1, read on the forward strand.
TAAATAGTTGATGCACTACACAAGGGATACCGAATGACCGTCAGCACTCCGCTCTCCGGTGTAAACCAACCCTTCAAAGGGATTTTGCTGATCGTCGTTGCGACCTTCCTGTTTTCCAGTCACGACGCCTTGTCGAAATACCTCTCGGGGTTCTACCCGATCGTTATGGTGGTGTGGGCCCGTTATCTGGTTCACACCTTACTGATGGCCGGGATTTTTCTGCCGCAATCCGGGCTGGGTGTCCTACGAACCAAACGGCCGTTACTTCAGCTGTTGCGGGCGTTGTGCCTGTTGGGCACCAGTCTGTTTTTCACCACTGGCTTGCAGTACATCCCCTTGGCCGAAGCTACGGCGGTCAACTTTCTTGCGCCGGTTCTGGTGACTGCGCTGTCGGTGCCACTGCTGCGCGAGCACGTCACGCGTGGCCAGTGGATTGCGGTGATTTGCGGCTTCATCGGCGTGTTGATCATCGTCCATCCCGGAGGAGAACTCTTTACCCCGGCGGTGTTGCTGCCGCTCTGCTCGGCGCTGTTTTTCTGCTTCTATCAATTGCTCACCCGCAAGCTCAGCAACATCGACAGCCCGACCACTAGCAACTTCTTCGCCGGGCTGTGCAACACCCTGGTGATGAGTGCGCTGGTGCCTTTCTTCTGGCAAGTCCCCAGCCTGGGCCATGGATTCATGATGGTGGCGTTGGGCGCCTGCGGGATGACGGCTCACCTGTTTCTGACGCAAGCCTTCCGCCACGCGGCCCCGGCGTTGTTGGCGCCGTTTGGTTATTGCCAGATTGTCTTTGCCGGTTTGCTGGGCTGGTTGCTGTTTTCTCACACGCCGACCCTGACCACCGTGGTCGGGATCGCGGTGATTTGTTGCAGCGGGTTGGCAGCCGCCTGGCAGCAGAGTCGTCGGTGAGAGCAGCAGGGCAGGCCTGGAATCAGGCCTGCCGGGGGAGGGGTTTTACGGGGTGACGGTCGGAATCTTGCGCGGCGCCATGAAGTACATCCAGATCAGCGCGATGAAATACATCGCCGGAATCATGGTGAACAGCACGGTGTAGTTGTTGTTGGTGATCGTCAGAATGTGGCCGACCAACTGGGTCATGAACATCCCGCCGATGGCCGCGCACATGCCACCGAAGCCGAACACCGTACTCATCATGTGTTTAGGCGTGTAGTCCATCACCAGGCTCCAGATGTTCGCGGTCCAGGCCTGGTGCGCACCGATGGCCAGGGAGATGGCGAACACCGCGACCCACAGGCTGCTCGAACCCGCCGCCATGATCACGCCGACGATGCAGCAGGCGAACAGGAACATGGACATCAGCCGCGCCTTGATCGGGTTGACCCCACGGCCGATCAGGAACGAGGACAGGATCCCGCCGCCGACGCTGCCGAAATCGGCAGTGAGGTAGATGATGATCAGCGGGATACCCATCTGGGTCACGTTGATCCCCAGGTTGTATTGCTGATTGAGGAACGGCGGCAGCCAGTAGAGGTAGAACCAGAACACCGGCGCGGTGATCGCGTAAGCCAGGGCGAAGGCCCAAGTGCCACGCATGCGCAGGATTTTCGAGAACGGTACGCGGGATTGTTCTGGCTCTACTTCCTTCTGGATGTAGTCCAGTTCCGATTGTTTGACGCTCGGATGTTCTTCCGGGTTGTAGTACTTCAAGCCCCAGAACAACAACCAGATCCCGCCCAGTGCCGACATGCACAGGAACGCGGCCTGCCAGCCCCATACATGCAGGATCAGCGGCAATAACATGGGGGTGAACATCGCGCCGACGTTGGTCCCGGCGTTGAAGATGCCGGTGGCCACGGCGCGTTCGCCGGCCGGGAACCACAACCGGGTGGTCTTCACGCACGCCGGGTAGTTGGCGGCTTCCGTCAGACCCAGAATGAATCGGCAGACCATGAAGCCGACGGCCGAAGTGGCCAGGCCATGGGCGCCGGTCGCCAGGCTCCAGAGCAGCACGGCGAAGAAGAACACGCGCTTGACGCCGACCCGATCGATCAACCGGCCTTGCAGCACGAAACCGATGGCGTAGCCGACCTGGAACCAGAAGTTGATGTTGGCATAGTCCATCGCCGTCCAGCTCATTTCCTTGGCGAGAATAGGCTGCATCACGCCCAGTGCGGCGCGGTCGATGTAGTTCAGGGTGGTGGCGAAGAACACCAGCGCCAGCATGCCCCAACGGGTTTTGCCGACCGCCATTGCACCGCGGATCTTGTCGCCGATGCCGCCAGTGGCAGGAGTCATGGAGGAACGCTCCATGGAAGAGCTTTCAGAAGGAATCATGTAGGCCACCGATTATTTTTATGTGGTGTTCTGGGTCTTTGGTCATCCGGGGCCCGTGGTTGATGACGGCCCCCAATGTGGCGTTGATGTTGCGCAGTGGACGAAAAATCGTCAATTCGCCAAGGGCCATTGTGTTCGATAATCGCACGCAAAACTAACTGGGTAGTACACTTTGAATTGCTGTGTCGATTCGACCGGCCAATAATCCATCCCAAGTTAAACGCCATCCCTGTAGGAGTACGGCTTGCCGGCGATGGCGTCCTCGAAATCGCCATCGCCGGCAAGCCGTGCTCCTACTCGAAGCGTGCGATTGATAACAAGATTGTCTCCACCACCGGGAGTCGAAATATGCAGCGTTCCATTGCCACCGTGTCCTTGAGCGGTACCCTGCCGGAAAAACTTGAAGCCATCGCCGCCGCCGGTTTCGACGGGGTGGAAATTTTCGAGAATGACCTTCTCTACTACGACGGCAGTCCGCGGGAAATTAAACAGATGTGCGCCGATCTCGGGATCGCGATCACGCTGTTTCAACCTTTCCGGGATTTCGAGGGCTGCCGCCGCGACCGCCTGCCGCGCAACCTGGAGCGGGCCGAGCGCAAGTTCGACCTGATGCAGGAACTGGGCACCGACCTGGTGCTGGTGTGCAGCAACGCTTCGGCCGACGCCATCGGTGACGAACAGATTCTGATCGACGACTTGCGCCTGCTGGCCGAACGCGCCGGTGCTCGTGGTTTGCGGATCGGCTACGAAGCGCTGGCCTGGGGCCGCCACGTGAACACTTATCAACAGGTATGGAACATCGTCCGTCAGGCCGATCACCCAAACCTCGGCGTGTTGCTGGACAGCTTTCACACGCTGTCACTCAAGGGTGATCCGAGCGCGATCGCCGAGATTCCCGGCGACAAGATTTTCTTCGTGCAAATGGCCGACGCGCCGATCCTGGCCATGGACGTGCTGGAGTGGAGCCGGCATTTTCGCTGTTTCCCGGGCCAGGGCGAATTCGATCTGCCGGGTTTTCTCGCGCCAATCATCAAGAGCGGTTACACCGGGCCGTTGTCGCTGGAGATCTTCAACGACGGCTTCCGCGCCGCGCCGCCACGGGCCAATGCCGCTGATGGTTTGCGCTCGTTGCTGTACCTGGAAGAGAAAACCCGCGAGCGTCTGGCGCAGGAAGCCAAGCCACCGGCCACTGTCGACATTCTGTTCGAGACGCCCCAGGCCAGCGAGTACAACGGCATCGAATTTCTTGAATTCGCCGTGGACGAAAGTCTTGGCGCCAAGCTGTCACATTGGCTGGAGCGGCTGGGTTTTGTCAAAGCCGGCCAGCATCGTTCCAAGAGCGTGAGCTTGCTGCGTCAGGGTGATATCAACCTGATCCTCAATTCCGAGCCTTACTCGTTCGCCCACAGTTTTTTTGAGGCACATGGCCCCTCGCTGTGCGCCACCGCCGTGCGGGTCAAGGACAGCGCCAGTGCGCTGGCTCGGGCCGTGGCTTATAAAGGTCAGCCGTATCGCGGGCTGGTCGGCCCCAATGAACTGGAGCTCGCCGCGGTGCGCGCGCCGGATGGCAGCCTGATTTATCTGGTGGACCAGGACGCCGATGTCTACGGCACCGACTTCAATCTGCAACCCGCCGCCGTGGCCAGCGGCGGCCTCAAGCGCATTGACCACATGGCCATGGCGCTGCCGGCCGACAGCCTCGACAGTTGGGTGCTGTTCTATAAAAGCCTGCTGGATTTTGAAGCCGATGATGAAGTGGTGCTGCCTGACCCGTACGGCTTGGTAAAGAGTCGGGCACTGCGCAGCCGGGACAGTTCGATCCGCTTGCCGTTGAACATTTCCGAGAACCGCAACACCGCGATCTCACATGCACTGTCGAGTTATCGCGGCTCCGGCGTGCATCACATCGCCTTCGATTGCGACGATATTTTTGCCGAAGTCAGCCGGGCCAAGGAGGCGGGCGTACCGCTGCTGGATATCCCGCTCAATTACTACGATGACCTCGCCGCGCGGTTCGATTTCGACGACGAGTTCCTCAGCGAACTGGCCTATTACAACGTGCTCTACGACCGCGATGCCCAAGGTGGCGAGCTGTTCCATGTGTATACCGAACCGTTCGAAGGACGCTTCTTCTTCGAAATCATCCAGCGCAAGAACGGTTACGCAGGTTACGGCGCAGCCAACGTCGCGGTGCGACTGGCGGCCATGGCCAAGTCTCGAAGCGGTGCCGTACGTCAGGCAAAGTTGTAGGAAAATCGTAAACATGGGTACAAACCGCCGCCGCTCGGCTTCCTTCACTGTGCGGCGCGGCCCATAATCGCCAACTTGTGCAGTGATGGCCGTGAGCCCGCAATGACGATAACTTCAGAACTCTCCGCCGCGCCCGACGAGCCGATTGTCGAGCCGCGCAAGAGTCGCAAGAACAACCCGGAAAAGACCCGCGAGAATATCCTTCAAGAGGCGATTGTCGAGTTCGTCCAGCAGGGACTTTCCGGCGCTCGCGTCGATGCGATTGCCGAGCGCATCCACACCTCAAAACGCATGATCTATTACTACTTCGGCAGTAAGGAACAGCTCTACGTCGAGGTGCTGGAGAAACTCTACGGCGATATCCGCAGCACCGAAAATCGTCTGCACCTGACGGAACTGGCTCCGGTGGAGGCGATTCGGCGGCTGGTGGAGTTCACTTTCGACCACCATGATCGCAACGTCGACTTCGTGCGTATCGTCAGCATCGAGAACATTCACAACGCTGAATACGTGAAGCGCTCCGATGCGATCAAGGCGATGAACAACACCATCCTCGATTCACTGGGCGAAATTTTGCGTCGCGGTGCTGAGGAGGGTGTGTTCCGGGCAGGGCTTGATCCGTTGGATGTGCATCTGCTGATCAGCTCGTTCTGCTTCTATCGCGTGTCGAACCGCCATACCTTAAGTGAGATTTTTCAGATCGACCTGCCGGAAGAAAGCATCAAGCAACGTCATCGGGCGATGATCTGCGAGTCGGTTTTGCGCTATTTACACGCCTGATACCTTCGCTTTTCAGCCATTCATGCTCTGAAAATGCTCGAGCATTCGCTGCGCATCCGGCACCACGCCGCTGAACAACTCAAACGCCTTCACCGCTTGAAACACCGCCATGTTGCCGCCATCCAGCGTGCGGCAACCCAACGCGCGGGCGTTGCGCAGCAGTTCGGTTTCCAGCGGAAAGTAAACGATCTCCGCCACCCATAACTCACCTCGAAGCAGCTCCACCGGCACCGGCATGCCCGGCAGTTTCTTCATGCCAACGGGGGTGGTGTTCACCAGGCCGTCGGCCTGGGCGAGAGTGCTTGGCAAGTCGTGACCCGCAACAGCCCGGCTGCTGCCGAAATGTTGATTGAGGTTGTCCGCCAGGCTTTGGGCGCGGCTGGTCTCCACGTCGAAAATGCTCAGCAGCTGTACGCCTTCACTCAAGAGTGCATGGGCCACTGCCGCGCCGGCGCCACCGGCGCCCATTTGCACGACGCGCTCAAGGGCAACGCCCTGCAAGCCACGACGGAAACCTTCGGCGAAGCCCAGGCAATCGGTGTTGTGGCCGATGCGTTTGCCGTCCTTCAGCACGACCGTGTTCACCGCCCCAATGCCTCGGGCTTCCGGTGACAATTCGTCGAGTAGCGGGATGATCGTCTGCTTGCACGGAAAGGTGATGTTCAGGCCGGTGAAGTTCATCCGCTCGGCGGCTAACAGCAGGTCGGGCAGGGCGCTGCTATCGAGTTTCAACGGGTCCAGATCGATCAGGCGATAGAGGTAATGCAAACCCTGGGCATCGCCTTCATGCTCGTGCAGCGCCGGGGTGCGAGAAGCCTGGATGCCGGCGCCGATCAGTCCGGCCAGTACAGCGTTGGTCTGAGTCACGGTCTTCATCCCTTCAAACGTTGGCTGAAATGCTCCAGCGCCAGGCGATAGCCGTGGCTGCCGAAACCGGCCATCACCGCCGTGGCGATGGCCGACACAAAAGAGTGGTGGCGGAAGGGCTCGCGGGCATGAACGTTGGACAGGTGGACTTCGATCACCGGCAATTCGCTGGCGACCAACGCATCGCGGATCGCGACCGAGGTGTGGGTCCAGGCGGCCGGGTTGATGACGATCCCGGCGCAACGACCGCGAGCGGCGTGAATCCAGTCGAGCAGTTCGCCTTCATGATTGGTCTGGCGAAACTCCACCGCCAGGCCGAACTCTTCGGCGGCACGACCGCACAATGCAGAGATGTCGGCCAGGGTTTCGTAGCCGTAAGTCGCCGGCTCACGGGTGCCGAGCAGGTTCAGATTCGGGCCGTTGAGCACCAGAACGATAGGGGACATCGGGGTCTCTCCACTTATTGTTTTTGGCATTGGCCGAGGGTTTCAGCCTGTGGAGATAAATTGTACTAGCTGGTTAATTTGGTCAATTGAAGAGGCGGTTCTCAGGGTTAATGTGTGCGGTGATCGGACGGTTTCGCTTTTCAGCGGGGCAGATGCTCAACCAGGAAGTCGATAAACGCCCTTAAACGCAACGGCATATGGCGCGTTTGTGGGTAGAGCAGGGTGAACGGTCGCGAGCGCCCGCCATACGGCTTGAGCACTTCCACCAGCGAGCCATCGGCCAGTTCGTTTTCGACGATGAAGCGATAGGTCTGGAACAGTCCCGCGCCATGTTTGGCCAAGGTCACGCCGCCCAGCACATCGTCGGAACAACTGAGGTTGCCTTCGGCCAGAATCTCCCGGTGCACGCCATTGTCGTTGAACAGCCAGGCAATCCGTCGACCGCTGCTGGGCAATTCGTACTGGATGCACTCGTGCTGTTTAAGATCATCCAGCGTTTGTGGAATGCCCGCGTGCTTGAGGTAGTCAGGACTGGCAATCATCACCAGCGCGGCGTCTTCTAACTGTCGGGCGATCAGGCCGGAATCCGGAATCGCCCGCACGCGGATCGCCATGTCATAGCCTTCACCGACGAAATCGATGTTGCGATTACTGATGTGCGACTCGACCTTCACCGCTGGAAAGCGCGCCCGGAAAGCCGGCAACAACGGCAGAATCCGGTGATGGGCATAGGTGGTGGGAATGCTGATGCGCAGGGTGCCGGAAGGCTGTTGCTGCTGGCCCATGACCTCACGCTGGGCCTCGACCAGTTGCGCCAGCGCCTGGCGACATTCTTCGTAATACCGGCGACCACTGTCGGTCAGCTTGACGCTGCGAGTGGTGCGGGCGAACAACTGCACGCCCAGGCGTTCTTCCATGCGCGACACCGAACGGCTCACGGCTGCGGGCGTCACGCCAGCCACCAGTGCGGCAGCGGTAAAGCTGCCGGCCTCGGCGGCCAGGCAAAACAGCTCGATGCTGCCCAGTTGAAGATCGTCGAATTGTCGCTGCATGATTGATTACACCGGGGATCAAATGAAGTGTGTGAGTCAGTGTTTATCAGATGTCTGCACACAGATACAGGGCGTTCGTGATGAACAAACCCGTCGGGTTGATTTCCTGACAAGCCAAGACAGCCGTCCTCGGGACGGCTTTTTTGTAGGCGCGAGGAAAGGATTGCTTACCATTTTGCGGTGTTATCCATCGGCCCGAGCCGAGCCTTGGCGCTAGTCTCAAAAGTCGCAGTGATGATTCAGCACTGTGCCAGTTATCGGATTTTCCAGGGAATGTCGGGTCTTCGGGCTCATTAACCTAACGGATGGGTTAGCATGAGATTATTCAGCTACAAAGGGTTTTCAATGGTGATCATGTTGCGCGATGAGCACTGCCCACCGCATGCACATGTGGATGCCGGAACCTGGAGTGCGCGCTTCAAATTCAGCTTCTGGCACAACAGTGTCGAGCTGTGGGACGTGGTTCCTCATTCTCGAAGGCCACCTGTAGCGGTGTTGGAAGGGTTGCGTCACGCGCTCGGACAACCCGCTCATTTGCGCCGCGCTCGGTGCATCTGGTGGGACAAGCTGCACACGGTCTGCCTCGATCATCAGATATGGGACTGGCAAACCAGCGAAGTCGTGGTGGTAAAAAGGGTCGCCAGTACGACCTGCATGATTGGCTCGGCTTGCTATGAGCCCGAGACGAACAAGACCCTGCTGGCGCTGATAGGCGTTCCGGAGGGCGTGGAGATCGAACTATGAAAACGATAACAGCAAAAATGTTGGTGGATCGGCCCGTAACCGAAGCCGTGCTGGATGAAGCCATCCAGCGTGGCCAGCTGCGCCACAAAGGCGGTCTGCGGGCGACTTCGGTGACCTTTGTGGAACCGTGCCTGGCGGTCAATTTCATTGATGGCAGTGGCGTGCTATTGCCCGTGCAGCACTATCCGGAGTTCGATGATTTCGACGTCGAGGATTTCGCAGACCTGAAAGTCGGCTTTTCCGGGACTGCCCTTTGCCACGAGGGCAAGGATCTGCAAGTCTCCATCGCCGGGATGGTTTCGGCCAGCAAGCCGTTGATGGATATGGCCGCGTCGGTCATCGCCTCGCGTAATGGTCGCCAAAGCAGCGCTGCCAAAGCAGAGGCTGCGCGGGCGAATGGCCGTAAGGGCGGGCGCCCGCGCAAGACCGATATCACCGTTTAAGCACGCACAAAAAAGCCGTCGTGATGACGGCTGATTTGTATCTGGCGTCGGCAATTACCGGCGTGTCAACAACACCCCGGATTCCATGTGATGGGTCCATGGGAACTGGTCGAACATTGCGCATCGGGTGATGCGATGGGTGTCGTGCAACTGGGCGATGTTGGCCGCCAGGGTTTCCGGGTTGCAGGAGATGTAGAGGATGTTGTCGAAGCGACGGGTCAGCTCGCAGGTGTCCGGATCCATGCCGGCCCGAGGCGGATCGACGAAGACGCTACCGAACTCGTAGCTCTTCAGATCGATACCGTGCAGACGACGGAACGGACGAACTTCGTTCAGGGCTTCGGTCAGCTCCTCGGCGGACAAGCGCACCAGGGTGACGTTATTCACAGCGTTTTCGCTGAGATTGCTCAACGCGGCATTGACCGACGCCTTGCTGATTTCGGTGGCCAGCACTTTGCGCACGCGCGTGGCGAGCGGCAAGGTGAAGTTGCCGTTGCCGCAATACAGCTCGAGCAAGTCGTCGGAGCGATCGCCAAGTGAGTCGTAAGCCCAGTTGAGCATCTTCTGGTTCACGGTGCCGTTGGGCTGGGTGAACGCGCCTTCCGGCTGGCGATAGCTGAAGGTGCGACCGCCGACGTCCATCTGCTCGACCACGTAATCGTGACCGATCACTTCGCGTTTGCCCTTGGAGCGGCCGATGATGCTGACGTTCAAATCGGCTGCCAGTTTCGACGCCGCCTCGTGCCAATGCTCGTCCAGCGGGCGGTGATAGCACAAGGTGATCATCGCATCGCCAGCCAGGGTGGTCAGGAACTCCACCTGAAACAGCTTGTTGCTCAGGGCCGCACTGGCTTGCCACGCTGCTTTCAGCTGCGGCATCAATTCGTTGATGCGCAGGCTGGCGATCGGAAATTCTTCGATCAGGATCGGCGTGCGCTTGTCTTCCTGGGAAAACATCGCGTAGTGACGATCACCGGCTTCGCGCCACAGGCGGAATTCGGCGCGCAGGCGGAAGTTTTTCAGCGGCGAGTCGAACACCACAGGTTCTGGCGCACCGAACGGGGCCAACAGGTCACGCAGGCGCGTGACCTTCTCTTCGAGCTGAACGGCGTAAGCCTTGGAATCAAAAGTCATGCGTTGAACCAACCCAGCTTGATCACGAACAGAATCGACAGAATCACCAGTGCCGAGTTCAGCTCACGGCCGCGGCCGGACAGCAACTTGATCGCGGTCCAGGAGATGAAACCGAAGGCGATGCCATTGGCGATGGAATAAGTGAACGGCATGGCCAGAGCAGTGACCACGACCGGTGCGGCGACGGTGATGTCGTCCCAGTCTATTTCGGCCAGGCCGGATGTCATCAGTACCGCGACGAACAGCAGCGCAGGTGCGGTAGCAAAGGGTGGAACGCTGGCCGCCAACGGCGAGAAGAACAGCGCCAACAGGAACAGAATCGCCACGACAACGGCGGTCAGGCCAGTGCGGCCACCGGCACTCACGCCGGCTGCGGATTCGATGTAACTGGTGGTGGTCGAGGTGCCCAGCAGCGAACCGGCCATGGCCGCGGTACTGTCGGCGATCAGGGCGCGACCCATTTTCGGCATGTGGCCGTCCTTGCCCATCAGGCCGGCGCGCTTGGCGACGCCGATCAGGGTGCCGGAGTTGTCGAACAGGTCGACGAACAGGAAGGCGAAGATCACGCTGACCAGCCCGATGTCCAGGGCGCCCTTGATGTCCAGTTGCAGGAAGGTCGGGGCCAGGGATGGCGGCATCGACATCACGCCGCCGAACGGGGTGAAGCCCATCACGATCGAAGCGATGGTGACTGCCAGAATGCCGATCAGTACTGCGCCGCGCACTTTCAGCGCTTCAAGGGCCACGATCAGGGCAAAGCCGAGGGTCGCGAGGATCGGGGCCGGTTGTTTCAAGTCGCCGAGGCCGACCATGGTTGCCGGGTTGCTCACCACGATGCCTGCGTTATGCAGGGCGATCAGGGCCAGGAACAGGCCGATACCGGCGGCAATCGCCGAGCGCAGCGGCAACGGGATACTGTTGATGATCCATTCGCGGATGCGGAAGATCGACAGCAGGAAGAACAGCACTGCCGAAATGAACACCGCTCCCAGCGCTACTTGCCAGGTGTGGCCCATGTGCAGGACCACGGTGTAGGTAAAGAAGGCGTTCAGGCCCATGCCCGGCGCGAGCGCGATCGGGTAGTTGGCGATCAGGCCCATCACCGTCGAACCGATGGCGGCTGCCAGACACGTGGCGACGAACACCGCGCCCTTGTCCATGCCGGTTTCGCCGAGAATGCTCGGGTTGACGAACAGAATGTAGGCCATGGCCAAAAAGGTCGTGAAGCCCGCCAGAATCTCGGTCCGCACGTTGGTGTTGTGTGCCTTGAGTTGAAACAGCCTTTCCAGCATGTCTGCTCCCCGTGGCGCGCCAGGCGCCGTGAATGTATCGACCTCAACAGCAAAGCACAGACCGCTGCTGGCGCCTGGTAATTTTCTGTGGGTCGGAAAAAGCCGCGCATCATACCAGCCGCGTGGGGTTATGGCTGCTTATGGCTGCGATCGTCGTCGATGTTTTGCGGTAAAGCCAAGTACGCCATACTGCGCGCTGGTTTTGGGGGTACTTATGTATTGCATGAATAAACGTCTGATTGCCGTATTCGGAGTGTCGATCGCCTTGTTCCTGGGGGCGCACACCGCCTCGGCTGCATCGGCGGCGCCGTTGAGTCAGGTGAAGGTACTCAAGGTCGAGTCGCCGAGCTGTGGTTTTGAAGACATTGCGCAGGGGCAAGAGCAAACCCGCTGCAATCACAGCGGACCGAACATCAAGGTCTACGTGCTGGAAGTCGGTTACGGTCGTAGCGCGCATGTCGGGCTGGACGGTTTTGAAGTGAACGGCACCCGGACCCCGGTCTGTGCTTTTGATAATGGCAACCTGACTGAGTGCACCGTCGGGAAAAAAACCGTCGGCTATCTGTACGTCTTCGATCTGGCGGGTAAACAGGAAGGCACGTTCACCTTCAGCAACACGTCGATCAACGCGCCAGGCAATACGCTGTCGACGCAGCTTTACATCAAGTAACGGCAGGCTCGAACAAGGGGCGGGAAAGCTGACTACGCTTTAAAGATCATCCAGTGGACTGCGCCCATGACCTTTAGAGCTCTGATTACCCTCGCCGAGGGCATCGATGACCTGCAATCAGTGACCCTGATCGATGTGCTACGCCGTGCCAAGGTTGAAGTGGTTGTGGCCAGCGTCGAGGGACGGCGCATGCTCACCTGCGCGCGCGGCACCCGAGTGACGTCCGATGCGATGCTGGTGGACGTGCTGGCACAGCCGTTCGACCTGATCGTCCTGCCCGGTGGTGACGTGGGGGCGCAACATCTGGCGGCGCATCAACCCCTGCAACAATTGATCAAGGATCAGGCAGCGGCCGGGCGCCTGTTCGCCGGCATCGCCGAGGCCCCGGCGCTCGCATTGCAAGCCTTTGGCGTACTGCGTCAGCGGCGCATGACCTGCCTGCCCTCGGCCAGCCATCAACTGTTGGGGTGCAACTTCGTCGATCAACCGGTGGTGGTCGATGGCAACTGCATCACCGCGCAGGGTTCAGGGGCGGCGTTGCAATTCGCCCTGACGCTGGTGGAACAACTCTGCGGTAAGGCCACGCGAGCGGCGGTGGCGGGGGAGTTGGTGGTCTAGAACGTGCCCCGGACAAACTGCTTCAGACCTTCACTTCTTCCACCGGCACATGCATGCGGTCGCGCTTAGCCAGGGTCGGGAACAGTTTGATCCACGCCCCGGTCACCACCAATGTGCCAATACCGCCCATGACCACGGCCGGTACGGTGCCAAACCAGTGGGCGGTCAAGCCGGATTCAAACTCGCCCAACTGGTTCGAAGCACCAATGAACAGACCGTTCACGGCACTGACCCGGCCGCGCATTTCGTCCGGGGTTTCCAGTTGCACGAAGGAGGCGCGGATCACCATGCTGATCATGTCCGCCGCGCCCAGCACCACCAACACCGCCAGGGAAAACCAGAACGAGGTCGACAGGCCGAACGCAATGGTCGCGACGCCGAACACACCCACTGCGGTGAACATGACCCGTCCGACTTTGCGCTCCACGGCAAATCTCGCCAGGTACAGCGACATCAACAGTGCACCGACTGCCGGCGCTGAACGCAGCAGGCCCAGGCCCCAAGGGCCGGTCAGCAGGATGTCCTTGGCGAACACCGGCAGCAACGCCGTTGCGCCACCGAGCAGGACGGCAAACAGATCCAGAGAAATCGCCCCGAGAATGTCCGGACGACTACGAATGAAGCGGATGCCCGCCAGCAGCGAATCCAGCGTCGCCTTGCCCTTGTTCAGCGGTGTCTGCCGTGCAGGCAAGTTGAGCATCAGCAGGCAGGCGATGAGGTAGAGGATCACTGTCGGGCCATAGACCCAGACGCTGCCGAAGGCGTAAAGCAATCCTCCGAGGGCCGGGGCAACGATAGTCGCCGATTGCTGTGCGGATTGGGCGGCGGCGACGGCGCGGGGAAACAACGCGCTGGGCACGATGCTCGGCAACAAGGCTTGAGTGGTCGGCATTTCGAAGGAGCGGGCGGCACCGAGCAGAAACGCGAGGATGAAGATCATCTCCCGGGTGACATTGTCGGTCGCGCTACCGATGGCCAGCGACAGGGCGATCAACGCTTGCACGGACTGACAGATTGCCGCGACCTTGCGCCGGTCATAACGGTCCGCGACATGCCCGGTGTGCAGCATGAACAGCACCCGCGGGGCGAATTCCACCAGACCGACGAGGCCCAGGTCGAGCACATTGCCGGTCAATTGGTAGAGGTTCCAGCCAATGGCCACGGTGAGCATCTGGAAACCGCTGGCGGTAAACACCCGAGCCAGCCAGAACGCGATAAAAGGGCGGTGATGACGTAACAGCAAAGGCGCTTGGCTGGGCATCTGAGGGCAGGTCTTGAGCGAGGGGAGGGTCGAGATTATCACCAAGCTGTAACCAAAAGTTGCAGGGCAGGGAAATTTAGTTAGCTAGACACCGATCTCGAAAACGCAGAAAGCCCGCTCCCACAGGGAATATGTTTCTGCCTATGACCGTAGCGCTGAGGCAACCTGTCACGCGGCAAAAGACCACACCGTCCATCGTCAAAAATGGGACTACTCTTTCAACGTTGCTTGATCCAGATCAAGACCGCTCGTGGAATTGATCCGGCGGCCAGATGGCCAGACTCCCTACGTTGTGATGTTTGTAGAAAAAGAACGAATTCAAATTCGCCACACTCCATATCCGTGGGGGCAGTGGGTGTAGGCCGCAAGCCTTCAGCCGGTATTACCTGACAGAGGAAGACTTATGTTCGGTTTGGAGGCACTTGATCTCGCCCGGATTCAGTTCGCGTTCACCATTTCGTTTCACATTCTATTTCCCGCCATCACCATTGGCCTGGCGAGTTACCTGGCGGTGCTCGAAGGTCTGTGGCTGAAAACCCATAACGACACGTACCGCGATCTGTACCACTTCTGGTCGAAGATTTTTGCGGTCAACTTCGGCATGGGCGTGGTCTCCGGACTCGTCATGGCCTATCAGTTCGGCACCAACTGGAGCCGCTTCTCGGACTTCGCCGGCTCCGTGACCGGGCCACTGCTGACGTACGAAGTACTCACCGCTTTCTTCCTCGAAGCCGGTTTCCTCGGGGTCATGCTGTTCGGCTGGAACAAGGTCGGGCGCAATCTGCACTTCTTCGCCACGGTCATGGTCGCCATCGGCACACTGATCTCGACCTTCTGGATTCTCGCGTCCAACAGCTGGATGCAGACGCCGCAAGGCTACGAAATCGTCAATGGCCAGGTCATTCCGGTGGACTGGCTGGCGGTGATCTTCAACCCGTCGTTCCCGTACCGCCTGATGCACATGGCCACGGCAGCGTTCGTTGCGACCGCCTTCTTCGTCGGTTCCTCGGCGGCCTGGCATTTGCTGCGCGGCAAGGACAATCCGGCGATCCGCACCATGCTCTCGATGGCCATGTGGATGGCCTTGATCGTGGCGCCGATTCAGGCGGTCATCGGTGACTTCCACGGGCTGAACACGCTTGAGCATCAGCCGGCGAAAATCGCCGCGATTGAAGGTCACTGGGAAAACCACGGCGATGAGCCGACCCCGCTGATCCTGTTCGGCTGGCCGGACATGAAAGAAGAACGGACCAAATTCGCGGTAGAGATCCCGTACCTGGGCAGCCTGATCCTCACGCACTCGCTGGACAAACAGGTCCCGGCACTCAAGGAATTCCCGCCTGAAGACCGACCGAATTCAACCATCGTGTTCTGGTCGTTCCGGATCATGGTCGGCCTGGGTTTCCTGATGATCTTCACCGGTCTGTGGAGCCTGTGGCTGCGTAAACGCGACAAGCTGTATACCTCGCGACCGTTCCTGTACCTGGCGTTGTGGATGGGGCCGTCCGGCCTGATCGCGATCCTCGCGGGTTGGTTCACCACTGAAATCGGCCGTCAGCCGTGGGTGGTCTACGGCCTGATGCGCACGGCAGACGCGTCCTCCAATCACAGCTTCATGCAGATGAGCATCACGTTGATCATGTTCGTCGTGGTCTATTTCGCGCTGTTCGGCGCCGGTCTGGGCTACATGATGCGCCTGGTGCGCAAAGGGCCGAAGATCGACGAAGGCAAGGAAACCAACGAGGGTGGTCCTGGCCAGAAACGCACGCCGGCCCGTCCGCTGTCCGCCGCCGATGACAACGGTGACGACGACCACCGCCCCAGCCTGACCAAGGAGATTTGACTCATGGGTATTGATCTTCCGCTGATCTGGGCCGTGATCATCATCTTCGGCATCATGATGTATGTGGTCATGGACGGTTTCGATTTGGGGATCGGGATTCTCTTCCCGTTCATTCCGGGCAAGACCGATCGTGACGTGATGATGAACACCGTCGCGCCGGTCTGGGACGGTAACGAAACCTGGTTGGTACTGGGCGGTGCAGCGTTGTTCGGTGCCTTTCCGCTGGCCTATTCGGTGGTGCTCTCGGCGTTGTACCTGCCGCTGATTTTCATGCTGATCGGGCTGATCTTTCGCGGCGTGGCCTTCGAGTTTCGCTTCAAGGCCAGGGACGACAAGCGCCATCTCTGGGACAAGGCGTTCATCGGTGGCTCGGTTGCCGCCACCTTTTTCCAGGGCGTTGCGTTGGGTGCATTCATTGATGGGTTGCCGGTGGTCAATCGCCAATTTGCCGGTGGCTCACTGGACTGGTTGACGCCGTTCACCCTGTTCTGCGGCGTGGCGCTGGTGGTGGCTTATGCGCTGCTCGGTTGCACCTGGCTGATCATGAAGACCGAAGGCAAGTTGCAGGAACAGATGCATGACCTGGCTCGGCCACTGGCTTTTGTGGTACTGGCGGTGATTGGTATTGTCAGCATCTGGACCCCGCTGGCCCATGCCGAGATTGCCGCTCGCTGGTTCACCCTGCCGAATCTGTTCTGGTTCCTGCCGGTGCCGATTCTGGTGCTGGTGACCATGTACGGTCTGATCCGTGCAGTGGCTCGCAATGCGCACTACACGCCATTCCTGCTGACGCTGGTGCTGATCTTCCTCGGCTACAGCGGTTTGGGTATCAGCCTGTGGCCGAACATCGTGCCGCCGTCGATCTCGATCTGGGACGCTGCCGCACCACCGCAAAGCCAGGGCTTCATGCTGGTGGGCACGCTGTTCATCATCCCGTTCATCCTGGGTTACACCTTCTGGAGCTACTACGTGTTCCGCGGCAAGGTCACCCACGAAGATGGCTATCACTAGAACGCGCGACTGTGGCGCAGGGCTGATACCTGCGCCGTTTCTTCAGAGGAGATTGCGATGATGGCGGGTAAACATTCCTTGCAGGAAATCGAAGCAGCAGAGAAAAAGCCGCTTTGGCAGCGACTCGGCTGGCTGGCGATGATCTGGACCGGTAGCGTTGTGGCGCTGTTCATCGTGGCCAGTCTGATGCGCATGTTCATGAATGCCGCGGGGCTGACGACCCACTGATTTTTTGCAACAGATCCCATCCCGTTGCCTTGCGGCACGGATTCACAACCCTCCTTGGCTGGAGGGTTTTTTTTACCCGGGATTATTTTCGGGCTTTAAGGATCACGAACTTGGGTGTGGCCGCCACTTGCTCGACACCGCGGAACAGCCGCGCGAGCTTGCTGTGATAACCCAGGTGACGGTTGCCGACGATGTACAGCGCGCCACCGACGACCAGCGCCTCTCGGGCCTGCTGGAACATGCGCCAGGCCAGGAAGTCGCCGACGACTTGTTGTTGGTGAAACGGCGGGTTGCACAGTACGACGTCCAGAGACTCAGGTTCCTGACCCGCCAAACCATCGCCGGCACGTACCACCACTTCCCGGTCACCCAGTGCCGCGCGCCAGTTTTCGGCCGCCGATTGCACGGCCATGAACGATTCATCCACGAGCGTGTAGTGGGCCTCTGGGTTTTGCAGGGCGCTGGCGATGGCCAAAACACCGTTGCCACAACCGAGGTCGGCCACCCGCGCGGAGCCAAGGTTCTTTGGCAGGTGCGGCAAGAACGCTCGCGTGCCGATATCCAGCCCTTCGCGGCAGAACACATTGGCGTGATTCAGCAGTTCGATCTCAGGGGCGTCGAGTCGATAGCGGGTCGGGTAGGGGGACACGACGGGGGCTTTGACTTCAGCGGTCGCGATCAATAGCCGAGCCTTCTTCACCGCCAGCGAGGCTTGCACCGGGCCGATGTAGCGCTCCAGCAGATCGCCCGCAGCGCGGGGCAAATGCTTGATCATCGCCGCCGCAATCACCTGGGCTCCCGGCGCCAGTTGGCCCTGCAAGCGAATCAATTGTTCTTCCAGCAAGGCGAGGGTTTTCGGGACCCGGATCAGGACCCGGTCAAAGGGGCCTGAAAAGGCTTCACTGGCAGGTACGCTTGGCACCGCATCAAATGCCTGGCCGTTACGGATCAGATTTTTTTCCAGTCCCTGAAAGGCCAGGAACGAGTCGCCGCTGCTGGTCACTTGAACCTTGCCCACCAGGCTGGCGGCCAATGCGCCAAAGCTGTCGTTGAGCACCAAAACCCGAGTGTCGGCCGAGGGCGGTTGGTCGGCCAGATGGGTTAGCAGGTATTCGTCTGCGGCGTCAAACGCCTGCAGCGGTTCGTTCTGCTGTTCGGGCTGGCGGATCAGGTCGAGTCGGGCGAAGGGTGTTTCGAGCAAGGGCATGAGGCGGGGCTCTGGGTAATCAACGGGGTCATCAACAGGTGTCCCGCAGCCCAAGGGCGTTGTAGCGGGCGAGACCGTCCGAGTGTACTGCGCCGTGAAGGTTTACACGTCATCACTCAAGAAGGACCGCAAATGGTACGTTTTTTTCTTTTGGATTACTTGCAGGTTTTTTGGCTCAGCGAATCGCGCTGCTGTTGAGAATACCGTCCTTGGTTGCGGCGATGACTGCGGAAATCTTGTTATTGACTCCCAGTTTCAGAATCGCGCTTTGCACATGAAAATTGACCGTGCGTGCGCTGAGATTGAGGATTCTGGCACTCTCATAGGCAGTCTTGCCATCAGCCGCCAGCCTCAATACATCGATTTCGCGGGGAGACAAATGCGGCACGACCGGCTTCGCCGCTTTCTTGGGCAGTGTCTGTGTGACCAACCCGTGCAGGTGGCGCCCGATGAACACCGAGAAACCGAGATTTTCATACAGCTCAAATGCAGTGATCGGGCAATGGCTTCTGGCCAGGCTCAGAATGCTGCAAACACCACTGTCCTCGTCATGGACCGATTGTGACCAGCCATGCTGCAATCCTTGCTTCTCAAGCGCATCCCACAACCAGGGAGTCTTGGAAAAAAGTTCTTCGCTCCATAGGATAGGCAATCTGGAGTGATTGCAGTGAGCCACTACCGGGTCTATTGCATTGAAATTTTTCTGTTCATATTCAATGTTCCAATCCGTCGGGTAGTTGTTGAGTTGGACTGTATTAAAGTGGTCAGTTTTTGTTTGGTATGTTGTTGAAAAAGCGAAAAACTTAAAGCCAAGGTTTTTCGCAAAGCCGAGTGAAATCCGGTAGGCAGTCTCAATCTCCGTTGCCCGTGATAATTGATTGAGTTGTGATTCCTTCCACCTCTCCATTGCATCTCTCCAAGTGTGATGTTACTTAGTGGCGCCTTTTTGGATCCAATAATCTGGCACGTGCCGAGTGTAGGACGTTTCTTATGGTTGTGTGAGATTTTTTGGCTTTGTTTACGATTTATAAGCAAGTATCTGGTTCTAACGTTAAGGAGCACTGGCGTAGATAACAAAAATGTCAATCTCACTATAAACAGGCTTGAATGTGTGTGTTAACCGGCTGGTTAATGTTCAGTCGTACTGTGAAGTTAATGCGAATGAGGTCCTGGCTAAAGCCACTACAAATCACCGGTGTTTAAGCCGCCCGCTTTGCGGGACACTGTGGCTATCTGTTGAATGGAGCACCCCATGACCGCCAGCGCAGAAAAATTCACTCGCCAGACCTTGCTCGACGTCCAGTCGCTGACCCCCAGTCTGTTCACCCTGCGGACCACCCGGGACCCGGGTTTTCGTTTTCGTGCAGGACAATTCGCCCGGCTGGGCGTTACCAAGGCTGACGGCAGCACCGTATGGCGCGCCTATTCCATGGTGTCGTCGCCCTATGACGAGTTCCTCGAATTCTTTTCCATTGTGGTGCCAGGGGGAGAGTTCACCAGTGAGCTGAGTCGGCTGGGAGTCGGCGATACGCTGCTGGTCGAGCGTCAGGCCTTTGGTTACTTGACGCTCGATCGCTTTGTCGACGGCCGTGATCTCTGGCTTTTATCCACTGGCACCGGCCTGGCGCCGTTTCTGTCAATCCTGCAGGACTTCGAGGTCTGGGAGAAATTCGAACGAATCCTCCTGGTCTATAGCGTGCGCGAAGCCCGGGAACTGGCTTATCAGGACCTCGTCAGCGGGTTGGCCGAGCGCGACTATTTAGCGGAGTTTGCGCACAAGCTGCAGTTCATCACTACCGTCACCCGGGAGCAGCATGCTGGCGCTCTGAGCGGCCGGATCACGGCGCTGATCGAAAATGGCGAGCTGGAGCGGGCGGCAGGCCTGGCGCTGACGGCCGAGCACTCACGGGTCATGCTCTGCGGCAACCCGCAGATGATCGATGACACGCGCAAATTGCTCAAACAACGCCACATGCACTTGAGCCTCAGTCGCCGGCCCGGGCAGGTGGCGGTGGAAAACTACTGGTAAAAAAACGGCGCCTCAAGGGGCGCCGTTGATTGTTTGACTACCGTCTTCAGGGCCGATTGTTCTGAGCCTTGAGCAAATCGCGGATCTCTTCCAGCAGCTCTTCTTCCTTGGTCGGAACCGGCGGCAGCGTTGGCGCTACGGCCTCTTCGCGTTTCAGGCGGTTGATGGCTTTGACGCCCATGAAGATCGCGAAAGCGACGATGATGAAGTCAATCAGGCTCTGGATGAATTTGCCATACGCCAGCACTACCGCGGGGACATCGCCGTTGGCTGCCTTGAGCGTTACCGCCAGATCACTGAAGTCCACCCCTCCGATCAGCAGGCCAATCGGTGGCATTACCACGTCGCCGACGAACGATGAAACGATCTTGCCGAAGGCGGCGCCGATGATGATACCGACCGCCATGTCGACCACGTTACCTTTGACCGCGAAGGCCTTGAACTCACTTATCACGCCCATAGGTTATTCCTTGTTACAGATGAGGTTGGTGAAGGCATTGTAAGTCAGCATGGTGCTTCGTGCTTGAAACAACTGTGTACAGCGCTTGCCGGCCACCGTGTTCGGGGTAGCCGCTTTAATGTTGGGCGTCCCGGGCGCCCGTGGGCTTTTTCTCCCTCGAACGCTCAGTTCTGCTGAGTGGAGGGAGTGCAGAAACAAACATAAAAAGTAGGGGGTTTAGTATCACTCGCTCGATGCAAGGATAAGCTGCGGTATATGTCGTTTTATGTGAATGGTTACAGGATGTATGGACTCGTACCTTAAACAGTCCCTCTGATATTCGATGCGGAGAATGCCATTATATTGCCATTGGCTTGGTTGTTCGTATTGTAAAGTTTGCTTAACGGCTGCATTGTACATCCAAGTTATAAATGATGAAGATCTGTACAGGTTCTGGTTTTTGTTTTATTGAGCGAGACAACTATTGTGTAAAGTAATTTCTGAGAAAGTTGTACAGTTTTTCACAGTTAGTAATGCAGTGGATGTATTCAAAAGACTGAACAAGTTGCTGCCAGGGGGGCGCTGGGTAACTTCGCCGCGCGTGACCCACTCCAGCTGAGCTATCATCGCGGTTTTTGCCGGGAGTTCAGATGGCCAAGGCCAAGCGCATGTACGGCTGCACCGAGTGCGGCTCAACCTTCCCCAAGTGGGCTGGCCAATGCGGCGAGTGCGGGGCCTGGAACACCCTGACCGAAACCATGGTGGAAAGCGGTGGCGCAGCAGCCCCCAGCGGTCGCACCGGCTGGACTGGTCAACAGGCACAGATCAAGACCCTGGCCGAAGTCAGTGTTGAAGAAATCCCGCGTTTTTCCACAGCGTCCAGCGAACTCGATCGGGTGTTGGGCGGTGGCCTGGTGGACGGTTCGGTGGTGCTGATCGGCGGTGATCCGGGCATCGGCAAATCGACCATTCTCCTGCAAACCTTGTGCAACCTCGCCAAAGTCATGCCGGCACTGTACGTCACCGGCGAAGAATCCCAGCAGCAAGTGGCCATGCGCGCGCGCCGTCTCGGCTTGCCTCAGGATCAACTGCGGGTGATGACCGAAACCTGCATCGAAACCATCATCGCCACCGCCCGGCAGGAAAAACCCAAGGTGATGGTGATCGACTCGATCCAGACGATCTTCACCGAGCAACTGCAATCGGCACCGGGCGGCGTGTCCCAGGTCAGGGAAAGCGCGGCGTTGCTGGTGCGCTATGCGAAGCAGAGCGGCACGGCCATTTTCCTGGTCGGCCACGTGACCAAGGAAGGCGCTTTGGCGGGGCCACGAGTGCTGGAGCACATGGTCGACACAGTGCTGTATTTCGAAGGCGAATCCGATGGGCGTTTGCGTTTGCTGCGGGCGGTGAAAAACCGTTTCGGCGCCGTCAACGAACTGGGCGTATTCGGTATGACCGACAAGGGGCTGAAAGAAGTCTCCAACCCTTCGGCGATTTTTCTCACCCGTGCGCAGGAAGAAGTGCCGGGCAGTGTGGTCATGGCGACGTGGGAAGGGACGCGGCCGATGCTGGTGGAAGTCCAGGCGCTGGTTGACGACAGCCATCTGGCCAATCCACGTCGGGTAACCCTGGGTCTGGATCAGAATCGGCTGGCGATGTTGCTGGCGGTGTTGCACCGTCACGGCGGCATTCCGACCCACGATCAGGATGTGTTTCTCAACGTGGTTGGCGGGGTGAAGGTGCTGGAAACGGCCTCCGATCTGGCGCTGATGGCGGCGGTCATGTCCAGTTTGCGCAACCGGCCACTGCCCCACGATCTGTTGGTATTCGGCGAGGTCGGGCTTTCCGGCGAAGTACGCCCGGTGCCGAGCGGCCAGGAACGCTTGAAAGAAGCCGCCAAGCACGGCTTCAAACGCGCCATCGTGCCTAAGGGCAATGCGCCTAAAGAAGCGCCGCCGGGGTTGCAGATTATTGCCGTAACGCGCCTGGAACAGGCGCTCGACGCCCTGTTCGAATAACTTTCCAGACAGAACACAAACCCTGTGGGAGCGGGCTTGCTCGCGAAGAGGGAGTGTCAGTTGCCATCAATGGCACCTGACACACCGCTTTCGCGAGCAAGCCCGCTCCCACATTGGAATGACGCCAGTCTTTAGATTTCGATCAGAGCGCCCAGTTCGCGCTCAAGCTGTTGCGGATCGCCAAGGTTGAGCTCAACCAACCGCCGCAGGCGTTCGATGGATTCCAGGCTGATGTGTTTGCAGACGAAGCCGAGCTGACCATGATCATCGTGGGTCAGTTGCACATCCATCTTGATGGCGACGTCCTCGTTGAGATGAACATCGACCAGGAAATGCCACTCCCGATTTCCCAGCCACGGTTCGGGCTTTTCGATCAACAGTCCCTTCAGTGACAGATCGATCAACTTCACCGGCCAGATGAATTCCCCTTGGCTCAGCTCGGTTCGGGCATCGAACGCAATACGTTTGAAGCGGCGGCGATCGGCAGGGTGCTCGCTCATGAGGCAATCCTCGTAAATGTTCGCTGACTATAGACCCGCATTGTCACAGGTTGCCAGCAAAGTGATGGCTCAACCCATGTCGGGGGATGGCCTTTGCGGCCGTTAGCGCTAAACTCGGGATGACTGTCTTTCTTGTCCACCCTGGCTGGAATCATAAAATGAAAAATAATAATAGCCTGCTACGCCACCTACCCTGGCTGCTGCTGGCAACCGTAGGGGCGTGCGCCCTGGGTGTAGTGGCATTGCGCCGAGGCGAGGCAATCAACGCCTTGTGGATTGTGGTCGCTGCCGTGGCCATCTATCTGGTTGCGTATCGTTACTACAGTCTGTTCATCGCTAACAATGTGATGCAGCTCGACCCGCGACGGGCCACCCCCGCCGTGCTCAACAATGACGGTCTGGACTACGTGCCGACCAACAAACACATCCTCTTCGGCCACCACTTCGCAGCCATCGCTGGCGCGGGACCGCTGGTCGGTCCGGTCCTGGCGGCGCAGATGGGTTACCTGCCCGGGACGTTGTGGCTGATTGCCGGCGTAGTGCTGGCCGGTGCCGTTCAGGACTTCATGGTCCTGTTCATGTCCACCCGCCGCAACGGCCGTTCCCTGGGCGACATGGTTCGTGAGGAAATGGGCCGCATTCCCGGGACCATCGCGCTGTTTGGCTGCTTCCTGATCATGATCATCATCCTCGCGGTGCTGGCGTTGATCGTTGTGAAAGCCCTGGCCGAAAGCCCATGGGGCATTTTCACGGTGATGGCGACCATCCCGATCGCGATGTTCATGGGCATTTACATGCGCTACATCCGTCCG
The DNA here is from genome assembly GCF_014852295.1 of Pseudomonas sp. PDM10. Lineage (NCBI taxonomy): Bacteria > Pseudomonadati > Pseudomonadota > Gammaproteobacteria > Pseudomonadales > Pseudomonadaceae > Pseudomonas > Pseudomonas sp. PDM10. Next base: position 221,196 of record NZ_JACVBJ010000008.1, read on the forward strand.
GGCCGCATCGGTGAAATCTCCGTGGTCGGCGTGCTGTTGCTGCTGGGTTCGATCTGGCTGGGCGGGCAGATTGCCGCTGATCCGTACTGGGCCAAGGCGTTCAGCTTCAACGGCGTGCAGATTACCTGGATGCTGGTCGGTTACGGTTTCGTCGCCGCCTCGTTACCGGTGTGGCTGATTCTGGCCCCGCGTGACTACCTGTCGACCTTCCTCAAAATCGGCACCATCGTGGCCCTGGCGATCGGCATCCTGATCACCATGCCCGAGCTGAAAATGCCAGCGCTGACCCAGTTCGTCGACGGTACCGGGCCAGTGTGGAAGGGCGGTCTGTTCCCGTTCCTGTTCATCACCATCGCCTGTGGCGCGGTCTCGGGTTTCCACGCGCTGATCTCCTCTGGCACCACGCCGAAACTGCTGGATAACGAGGTCAACGCCCGTTACATCGGTTACGGCGCCATGCTGATGGAATCCTTTGTCGCCATCATGGCCATGGTTGCCGCGTCGGTGATTGAGCCGGGCGTGTATTTCGCCATGAACAGCCCGGCGGCAGTCGTCGGCGGTGACGTGGTGGCCGTGGCACAAACCGTCAGCAGCTGGGGCTTTGCAATTACCCCGGAAGCGTTGCAAGCGGTGGCCAAGGACATCGGTGAAATCACGGTCCTGGCCCGTGCTGGCGGTGCGCCGACCCTGGCGGTTGGTATCGCGCAGATCCTGCACAGTGTCCTGCCGGGTGAAAACACCATGGCATTCTGGTACCACTTCGCAATCCTGTTCGAAGCGCTGTTTATCCTCACGGCTGTGGACGCCGGTACCCGTGCCGGCCGTTTCATGCTGCAGGATTTGCTCGGCTCCTTCGTGCCGGCGCTGAAACGCACCGAATCCTGGGCCGCCAACCTGATCGCAACCGCCGGTTGTGTGGCGATGTGGGGTTGGTTGCTGTACCAGGGCGTGATCGATCCGCTGGGCGGCATCAACACCTTGTGGCCGCTGTTCGGTATCTCCAACCAGATGCTGGCCGGTATCGCGCTGATGTTGGCGACTGTCGTGCTGATCAAAATGAAACGCCAGCGCTACGTCTGGGTCACCATGTTGCCCGCCGTGTGGCTGCTGATCTGCACCACCACCGCCGGCTTCATCAAGCTGTTCGATGCCAACCCGGCGATCGGCTTCCTGTCGCTGGCCAAGAAATACAGCGATGCGCTGGCCAACGGTCAGATCCTCGCCCCGGCCAAGGACATTACGCAGATGCAGCACGTGATCTTCAACGCCTACACCAACGCAACGCTGACGGCGCTGTTCCTGTTCGTGGTATTCAGTATCCTGTTCTATGCGCTCAAGGTCGGCATTTCCGCCTGGGGCAGCAAACAACGTACGGATAAAGAAGCGCCATTCCAGGCTCTGCCGGATGCTTGATCGAGGATTGCAGTATGTTCAATGACCTGAGTCGCCTCGGTAAATACCTCGGTCAGGCCGCGCGCCTGATGGTCGGCATGCCCGACTACGACAATTACGTCGAGCACATGCAAACCAAACACCCGGACAAACCGGTGATGACCTACGAGATGTTCTTCCGGGAACGCCAAGAGGCTCGTTACGGTGGCAAGGGTGGGCCGAAGTGCTGTTGATCCAGTTGTCGGGTTAACAGCAATCCCTGTGGGAGCTAGCCTGCTGGCGATGACGGCTGAACATTCAACATCACTGTTGATTGACAGTCCGCCATCGCCAGCAGGCTAGCTCCCACATTTGTTTTGTGTTGATACTTTTATTCAGTGAGTCAGGAGATTCAGTTTGTCCTCTCCCATCCCGGTAACAATCCTCAGCGGCTTCCTCGGCGCCGGCAAGACCACGCTGTTGCGCTACCTGCTCAAAGCCGAACACGGCCTGAAAATCGCCGTGATCGAGAACGAATTCAGCGACGCCGGTATCGACACCCAACTGTTGGGCGACGAACCGGTGCAAGTGATGACGCTGTCCAACGGCTGCGTCTGCTGCACCATCCACACCGATCTGACAAAGGCCTTGTACCTGCTGCTCGAACGCCTGGACAGCGGCGAAATCGCCTTCGACCGTCTGGTGATCGAATGCACCGGCCTGGCCGACCCGGCACCGGTGGCCCAAACCTTTTTCATCGATGAAGAGCTGCGCGAGCGCTACATCCTCGACGGCATCATTACCCTGGTCGATGCGGCGCACGCCGACACTCACCTGACTCAAACCATCGCCCAGGCGCAGATCGGTTTCGCCGACCGGTTACTGGTGAGCAAGCGCGATCTGGTGGACGAGGCGACCTTTACCGCGCTGAGCGAGCGCTTGACCCGCATCAACCGTCGCGCACCGATCCGTGTGGTCGAGCACGGCAAGATCGATCTGGCCGAATTGCTCGACGTGCGCGGTTTCAACCTCAATGCCGACCTTGGCGGCGGTATCAGCCTGCGCCCGGTGAGCAAAGCGCCGTCCATCGACCGCATTTCGAGCCTGGTGCTGCGCACCGACAAGCCGCTGGATATCGACAAGCTCAGCGAGTTCATGAACGAACTGCTGGAAGATCATGGCAAGCAATTGCTGCGCTACAAAGGCGTGTTGAACATCCTTGGCGAGCCGCGGCGCATGGTGTTTCAGGGGGTGTTGAAGTTATACGGATTCGATTGGGACACGGAGTGGGCTGACGATGAAACGCGCGAAAGCGTGATCGTGTTCATCGCCGATGATTTGCCGGAAGAGAAGATTCGCGAGGGGTTTGCGCGGGTTGCGGCGGAGTAAGGTCCGACATTTTCAGCGGGCCTGATGCCGCCATCGCGAGCAGGCTCGCTCCCACAGAGGAATCTATTTCAAATGTGGGAGCGAGCCTGCTCGCGATAGCGGCCTAACCGACAACACGATTCTGACTGAGTGTCGGTCCGGCGTTGAGCAACATCGCTTCCAAATGATCCAGATGCTGGCCCAGCAAGTTCTCAGCCTTCACGGCTTCGCCGCGTTCCACGGCTTCCAGAATCGCCTGGTGCTTATGCCAAACGCAATAACCCTCCAACCCTACCTCAAACTGCGCAATCGCCAGTGAAGTCAACGGCACCAAGCTGCCAAGAAAATGCGCCAACGGTGCGTTCCCCGCCATTTGCGCCAATCGCAGATGAAACTCCCCCGATAACCGGATCGCCGCACCCCGCGCGGTGCATTGGCGCTCGCTCTCGATCAAGTTTCGCAGCGGCTTCAAGTCCTGTAGGCGCGATTGACAGGCCAGTCGCACCAAGGTGATTTCGGCCAACCGTCGTGCATGCAGCATTTGCCGGGTTTGCTCGCTGTCGAGCGCGGCGACCCGGGGCCGATGATTGGCTCGAAGGACGATGATCTGCTGATGGGACAGTTGCGTCAGCACGCCACGTATGTCGCTGCGCCTGGCGCCGAACATCTGCGCCAGGCTTTCTTCCGTAAAGCGACTGGCCGCATGAATGCGCTGTTCGAGAATGGCGTCGAAGACTCGCGAATAGAGATCCTCCGCCGGCAGGGGAAAGGGCAGGGCGCTGAGGGTTTGCGGTGAGGCGAAGCTGTTCATGGCTTGTCTCCAGTTCGAAGCGGACTCAACTGACGAGGTTGTCGTCCGGAATATTCAATTCGATGCCCATCCGCTGGCCTTCCCGAAGGATGTGCCGACGCATCTCGGCGCTGGCCTGGGCGCTGTTTTTGCTGCGGATAGCGCGCACCACGGCTTCGTTCTCTTCAAGGCGCTCAGCCAAATGCTCCGGGGAGTTGCGCAGCACGTCGGCACTTTGCTTGAGGGCGTTGCTGGTCTGTTGCACCACACTCTGGAAGATCGGGTTCGAGGTCAGCGTGAACAGCTCTTCGTGGAACGCGATGTAGGCGTTCACCCCGGCTTCGCTGTCGTTGGCTTCCAGCGCTTCGCGCATGTCCATCAGGGTCAGGCGCAGTTGCCCGACTTCCTTGCTGCTGATCGACTGCGCCACCAGGCCGACAATGAACGGCTCGAGGGTGTAGCGCAGTTGCAGCACGTCTTCCAGGCTCGCACCGGCGACTGCGCTGTCGTGGCTTTGGCTGTCGCTGAGATTGGCCTCCAACACCACCACGCCTTTCCCCGGCATGGAACGCACCAGCCCAAGGGTTTCCAGCACGATGACCGCTTCACGCAGGCTCGGGCGGCTGATGCCCAGTTGCTCAGCCAACTCGCGCTGCCCCGGCAGCATCTCGCCGGAGCGCCACTGACCACGGGCCAAAGCGGCCCGGAGTTTTTCTACTACTGAATTCACAACGGTCGACGAGGTGATCACTGTTCGCTCCATGAGCATCCAAAACGATTGATGACCGTGCCTGCCCGTGGGCAGGCACGGCGATTATTCAGAATTCCTGCTGATGCGCAGGGCCGACGGGCTTTCTCGGCTGGAAGGTATAACCCACCTGGCCAGAAAGTACTTTGTTCGCCCGTTGGATATCGATGTCCTTTTCCCAGCGCGCGATGGCCACGGTGGCGACGCAGTTGCCGATCAGGTTGGTCAGCGCCCGGCCGATGCCCATGAACCAGTCCACTGCCAACACCAGCACCAGGCCGACCACCGGAATCGCCGGGATCGCCGTCAGTGTCGCCGCGAGAATCACCAGCGCCGAGCCGGGAATCCCATGGGCACCTTTGGAGGTGATCAAAGACACCAGCAGGATGGTCAGCAGGTCGGTCATGGCCAGCGGCGTACCGGTGGCATTGGCGATGAACACGATGGCGAGGGTCAGGTAGATCGAGAAACCGTCCAGGTTGAACGAGTAACCGGTAGGAATCACCAGCCCGACCGTCGAACTACCGATGCCCAGATGCTCAAGCTTGCGCATGATTTGTGGCAGCACGGCGTCGGAGGAGGCGGTGCCCATGACGATCAGCAGTTCTTCACGCAGGTACTTGAGCAACGGCCACATCTTCAGGCCCGAAAGGCGCATCACCAGGCCGAGAATCAATGACACAAACGCGAAACAGGTCAGGTAAAACAGGCCGACCAGGCTGCCCAGGTGTTGCAGCGAATCCAGGCCATATTTGCTGGTGGTGAAAGCGATGGCGCCGAACACGCCGATCGGCGCCAGACGCACGATCATGCCCATGATGCGGAAAATTACGTGGCTCAGCTCATTGATCAGCCGGGAAATACCCGACGCTGCTTCGCCCACCAGGTTCAGCGCACTGCCGAACAGCACCGAAAACAGCAGGACTTGCAGAATATTGTTCTCCGCGAAGGCGCCGATCACCGAGGTCGGGATCAGGTCCATCAGGAACTGCGTGGTGGTGTGCATGTGCTGACCGCGCTGGGCGATGTCGCCCATGTCGGCAGCGGAAAGCTGATCCAGATGAATATTCGCGCCGCTGCCGATGCCGGTGCTGAAAGCGAACACCAGACCAATCACCAGGGCGATGGTGGTCAAGACTTCGAAGTAGATCACCGATTTCAGGCCGATGCGTCCGACCTTCTTCAGGTCGCCGGCACCGCTGATGCCGCTGACCACCACGCAGAACACGATCAGACCGATAAGCATCTTGATCAGTTTGATAAAGCCATCGCCGAGCGGTTTGAGCTGGGCGGAGTATTCAGGAAGGGTCAGCCCACAGACGATGCCGAGCACCAGTCCGAGAACCACTTGGAGGAAGATTGAACGCGAGCACCATCTGAGCATGGGAGGAATCCTGGTCGGTGTCCTGGCTGCCGTGCGCTTCGCGCATCAGATTCAGGACTTAATTATTGTGGTCTTACCGGTATGTCCAGTGCAGGCGCAGTCTAGGCGCTGTTTTTGGGTGTTCGCAAGCAAATTTTGAGTGATTGGCATGACCGGTCTTACCAGTTGGGCGCAATACCCCGACCTTGAGCCTTTTCGCGGTTCTAAAAAAATTGCGGACGAAAAAAAACCGGCCATCACTGGCCGGTTTTTTCATTGCTGCGGTTTAGCGGGCTGATTAGGCGCCGTATACCGGCAGCTTCTTGCAGATGGCCTTGACCTTCTCACGAACGGCGTCGATCACCGCTTCGTTGTTCAGGTCCGCCAGGATGTCGCAGATCCAGCCGGCCAGTTCTTTGCACTCTGCTTCCTTGAAGCCACGAGTGGTCACAGCCGGAGTACCGAAGCGCAGACCGGAGGTGACGAACGGGGAGCGTGGATCGTTTGGCACGGAGTTCTTGTTCACGGTGATGAACGCTTTGCCCAGAGCGGCGTCGGCGTCTTTACCGGAGATTTCCTGCTTGATCAGCGACAGCAGGAACAGGTGGTTCTGAGTACCGCCCGACACCACGTCGTAACCGCGCTCGATGAACACGCCGGCCATGGCCTGGGCGTTTTTCACCACTTGTTGCTGGTAAGTCTTGAACTCAGGTTGCAGCGCTTCCTTGAAGCAGATCGCTTTAGCGGCGATCACGTGCTCCAGCGGGCCACCCTGGGCGCCCGGGAATACCGCGGAGTTCAGCTTCTTCTCGATGTCGGCGTTGGCGCGAGCCAGGATCAGGCCGCCACGTGGACCGCGCAGGGTCTTGTGCGTGGTGGTGGTCACGACGTCAGCGAAAGGCACCGGGTTCGGGTAGACGCCAGCGGCGACCAGACCGGCCACGTGGGCCATGTCGACGAACAGGTAGGCGCCAACCTTGTCGGCGATTTCGCGGAAACGCGGGAAGTCCAGAATCTGCGAGTAGGCAGAGAAACCGGCCACGATCATTTTCGGCTTGTGCTCAACCGCCAGGCGCTCGACTTCGTCGTAGTCGATCAGGCCGTTGCTGTCGATACCGTATTGAACGGCGTTGTACAGCTTGCCGGAGGAGGAAACGCTGGCACCGTGGGTCAAGTGACCGCCGTGCGCCAGGCTCATGCCCAGGATGGTGTCGCCCGCTTGCAGCAGAGCCAGGTAAACGGCGCTGTTGGCTTGCGAACCGGCGTGTGGCTGAACGTTGGCGTAATCGGCGCCGAACAGTTCTTTTGCACGGTCGATGGCCAGTTGCTCGACCACGTCGACGAACTCGCAACCACCGTAGTAGCGCTTGCCCGGGTAGCCTTCGGCGTACTTGTTGGTCAGTACCGAGCCTTGAGCTTCCATCACCGCAGGGCTGGTGTAGTTTTCCGAAGCGATCAGCTCAATATGCTCTTCCTGGCGCTGAGCTTCTTGCTCCATGGCGGCAAAGAGATCGGCGTCGTACTTGGCAATAGTCAAATCACGGCTGAACATGGCGGTCCTCAGGGATCGGGGCAGAAAAGGGGGGCATTCTAACCCAATGGGTTTTAGATGGCATATGAAAGGACATCATGTCGCAGACAAGTGGGCTTCATGACGGGATCGGTGGTGATCATGCTGGCCCAAATCGCCAGCAGGCTGGCTCCCACAGTAGATCTTCAGTGGCCCCAAATCTTGTGTACAGCCAAAAAACCTGTGGGAGCCAGCCTGCTGGCGATGGCCTTCCTACAAAATTTCAGTCGAACATGAAGAGCGCATCATTGCTGAACTGCGCTTCAAACCGGTTCGCCGGCATCGGCCGCCCGAACAGATACCCCTGAACCTCGTCGCAACCATGCTCACGCAGGAAGTCGAGTTGCTCGTGGGTTTCCACGCCCTCGGCGATCACCGCCAGATTGAGACTGTGGGCCATGGCGATGATCGCGCGGGCAATCTGTGCATCCTGCTCACCCGACGGCAGGCCGTCGACGAAGGTGCGGTCGATTTTCAGCACGTCGATCGGGAACTGCTTGAGGTAGTTGAGCGATGAGTAACCGGTGCCGAAGTCGTCGACCGCAATGCTCAGGCCGAGATTTTTCAACCCGGCGAGAATCTGCATCGCTTCGCTGACTTCGCGCATCAGGATACTTTCGGTCAGTTCCAGCTCCAGGCACGCTGGTGGCAGGCCGGTTTCCTTGAGGATGGTGGCGATCCGGGTCCCGAGTTGGCCGTCGGAGAACTGCCGGGCCGAAATGTTCACCGACACCTTCGGCACCCGAACCTTGGCCTGATGCCAGGTCTTGAGCTGACGGCAGGCCTCGCTGATCACCCAGTCGCCGACATCCACCACCAGGCCGAGCTCTTCGAGCACCGGAATGAAGTCTCCCGGCGGCACCAGGCCGCGTCGCGGATGGCGCCAGCGCAGCAAGGCTTCAGCGCCGGTCAGGCGTTTGCCATCGCCGCTGAACTGCGGTTGGTAGTAGAGGACGAATTCGTTCTGTTCCAGGGCGTGACGCAAGTCGCTTTCCAGCTCCAGACGCTCCAGGGCGCTGGCGTTCATGTCGGCTTGATAGAACTGGAAGTTGTTCTTGCCACGCTCCTTGGCGTGATACATCGCGGTGTCGGCGTTTTTCATCAGCTGGCTGAGTTCGTTACCGTCCTGAGGGCTCAGGGCGATGCCGATACTGGCGGTGACGAAGAACTCGCGGCCTTCAAGCACGAACGGTTTCACCAGGCTGGCGAGAATCTGTTCGGCCACATGAATCGCCCGGTTCAAGGCAATTTCACGGTTGGCCCGCGGTTGCAGGAGCAAGGTGAACTCATCGCCGCCCATGCGCGCCACGGTGTCGTCATCATCGACACAGCCGAGCAGGCGCGTGGCCATTTCCTTGAGCATGCGATCGCCGGCGGCGTGGCCCAGGGAGTCGTTGATCGGTTTGAAGCGGTCCAGGTCGAGGAACATCAGCACCACCCAGGACTTCTGCCGTTCGGCCGATTGCAGCGCCGAGTGCAGACGATCCTGGAACAGCGTGCGGTTGGGCAGGTGGGTCAGGGCGTCGTAATAGGCGAGGCGGTGAATCCGCTGCTCACTGGCCTTGCGTTCGCTGATGTCGCTGAAGAAGCACACGTAGCTGGCCAGATCGCCTTCGTCATCCAGCACCGCCGTGATCCCGACCCAGGCCGGGTAATGCTCGCCATTGCGTCGTTTGAGCCAGACTTCGCCTTCCCACGTGCTGTGCTGATGCAATTGCTTGAGCACATAACGCAGATGGGCTTCCTGCTGCTCGTCGACGGTCAGCATGTTCGGCAACTGGTCGAGCACCTGCTCCACCGCATAACCGCTGACACGGCTGAAGGCTTCGTTAGCCTGGACGATGTAGCCGGCCGGGTCGGTGATCAGGATCGCAGAAGTCGAGTGCTCAAATACGGTCGCGGCCATGCGCAGGTCTTTTTCGGCCCGGCGTTGCTGGCTGATGTCGCGACCGACGCCCAGCACGCCTTCGAATGCACCGTGTTCGTCCCAGACCAGCACCAGCCGCAGTTCGATCGGAATCTTGCGCCCGTCGGCCCGCAGGCAATCGAACAAAAACAGTTGGGTCTGCACCTGGCTGCGCAACAGCGCCAGTTGCTCGGGTTTATTCAGCGCTTTGCTGACCCGGTCCATCAGTTGATAAATGCCGGTCAGCTGTTGTGGGTTGGCGATGGTCGATTGCCAGCCGTTCTGGAAAATCCAGTCGGCGTCGTAGCCCAGCACGGCTTGCACCGACGGGCTGACGTAGTTGAGCGCCATCTTGCTGTCGGTTGAGAAAATCACGTCGCTGATGCTTTCGGCGAGCATCCGGTAGCGCTGCTCACTGTCGCGCAGGGACTCACTGGCCTCAATCTGATCGGTGATGTCCTTGGCCACGCCGATGATTCGCGTGACCTGATCGTGCTTGTCCCGCGCCAGCGCCTGTTCGCGGATGTCGAAGCGCCGCCATTTACCGTCCCGGTGGCGGAAGCGCAGCTGGCATTGCATCAGTTGTCGGTAACCGGCCTGGCGCTGGGTCTGGCGCGAGCGGTGGTAGAAGTCGGCATCTTCGGGGTGCAGCAGAATTTCCCAGAAATACTCGCCCATCTGGTGCAGTTCGGTACGGTTGTAACCGAGCGTCTGGCCCAGGTGGTGGTTGCTGAAAATCATTCGCTGGCTGATCACGTCCTGCACGTACAGATGATCCGGCACGGTGCGCACCACGTCGGACCAGAATCCTTCACGCTCCAACAGCGACAGTTCGACGAGCTTGCGACTGGTGATGTCGGTGATGCTCAGGATCACCGCTTTATAGTCGTCCTGGTCTTCCGGCAGACGCAGCACCAGCCACAAGTGCTGGTCGCGGCCATTGGCGTCTTGCAGTTTGATTTCCAGTTCAAGCTGTTTCTGCTGGTTGAGCACTGCGTCGAGCACTTGATTGCCGATGGCTGTGCCGTCCTGCGGGTTACCGTCGATCAGCAGTTTCCAGGCTTGATCGCAGGTGTTGACGTTGAGCAGTTGCAGGGCGACCAGGTTGACTTCGGTGATGCGCAGTTCCTGCAGCAGGTGCTGGCGCTGTTGCGGTGTTTCGAGCCAGGCCTTCAGTTGCTCGCTGCTGTGCAACTGAGCATTGTCGAAGACGCTTTTGAGCCCGGACACGTCGAGTACACACAAGGCGACGCCGGTGCCTTCGAAAATATCCTGGTAGCGTCGACGGCCTTCGTGCACCTGGCGTTGGCGGCGGCGTATGTTCAGCAGGGCGATGAACGGCAGGAGCGAGAAGGCCAGGCCCAGAAGGCATTTGCCAATGAACGCCGGCAGCAGGTGTTCGATCACCCGTTGCCGGTCGAACAACCCGCGCAGTTGCCAGTCGCTGCTGCTCAGGGGCACGGTCAGCACGCTGTTGGCCAGCTCATCCGGTGTTATCACCGCCGGCGTGGCCGAGGGCTGCCCATCGTCGCGGCTGATGATCTGGTGATTGACGCGGTTTTCCACCACCCACAGCGGGCGAATACCGGTTTCGTTTTGTTTGGTCAGCGAAGAGAAAAATGTCGGCGTCAGGCGCAGAGCCCAGTAGCCGCGGGTGCTGCCGCTGGCTTGATGCAGCAGTAGATGCACCACCGAACCGTCATTGGCGTTGCTGAAATAGTGGGCCTGGGCGCGACTGCGCCGTACCAGTTCGCTCAGGTAGTCGGCGTCATCGCTGTTGTCGGCGCTGTCGGTGAGGACTTTCCCGGAAGGGCTGAGCAACGCGAGGCTACGCAGCTCGGGCAAGGATTTCTGCAGTTTGCGAAACAGCGCCTGCTGTTCGTCGGCGCTTTGCGGTTGTTCGACGATCGGTAGCAGGTTGAGGGCGATCTGGGCGTTGAGCGCCATGTTCAGGCTGACTTGCGAGGCCAGATCGGCGGTGTAGTCGATGGTGTACTGACGCTGGTTTTTCTGGGTTTCGCGAAGCTGATCCAGCAATTGCCAAAACAGCAGCGCGAGCAACATCAGCGCGAGCGCCGCCAGCGCGCCCTTCAGGGACCCACGCAGGGGTGAGCCGGTCGCAGGATTGAGTGCGCTCACGGAAGAAGGTGGGGTGACATTAGACAAACTGTAATCCTGCGGTTTGGCTGGACTGGCGCGACGTGCACTATAAGCCGGACGCCCGGAGGGCGGCTAGCATGCCCTGAGTTGTGGCAAAGTGCCAGTCCCGCTCGGCTGGACTGCCTTCCGTCAATCAGGTAGCTTTGCCGGTTACGCGGGAGCGTTCCAGCTCCTAGAATCAGGTTTTTTCAGCGCGCAGCATTGATCGCTATCAATCGTCGACGCGCACAACCTGGACGGGCATCGCCCGCGCCCCAATCATTCATCGTTCACTGACCCTAGGTTCTCCATGGCTCAATACGTATTCACCATGCATCGGCTGGGTAAAGTTGTTCCGCCGAAGCGGGAAATCCTGAAAAACATTTCGCTGTCGTTCTTCCCGGGCGCCAAGATTGGCGTGCTCGGCCTCAACGGTTCGGGTAAGTCCACGCTGCTGAAAATCATGGCCGGCGTCGACACCGAGTTCGAGGGCGAAGCCCGTCCGATGCCAGATCTGAACATCGGCTACCTGCCGCAAGAACCGATCCTGGACCCGACCAAGACCGTGCGTGAAGTGGTCGAGGAAGCGGTCAGCGTGATCAAGAACGCCCAGGCGCGCCTGGACGAGGTCTACGCGGCTTACGCCGATGAAGATGCCGACTTCGACAAACTGGCCGCCGAACAGGCCAAGCTCGAAGCCATCCTGCAGGCCAGCGACGGTCACAACCTGGATCGCCAACTGGAAGTCGCCGCCGATGCGCTGCGTCTGCCGGCCTGGGATGCCAAGGTCGAATTCCTGTCCGGTGGTGAGAAGCGTCGTGTGGCCCTGTGCCGCCTGCTGCTGTCCGCCCCCGACATGCTGCTGCTCGACGAACCGACCAACCACCTGGACGCCGATTCCGTTGCCTGGCTGGAGCACTTCCTGCACGATTTCCCGGGCACCGTGGTTGCGATCACGCACGACCGTTACTTCCTGGACAACGTTGCCGGCTGGATCCTCGAGCTCGACCGCGGCGCCGGTATCCCGTACGAGGGCAACTATTCGGGTTGGCTCGAAGCCAAGTCCGATCGTCTGGCTGCCGAATCCAAGCAGCAGTCGGCCCACGAAAAAGCCATGAAGGAAGAACTGGAGTGGGTGCGCAAAGGCGCCAAGGCCCGCCAGTCCAAATCCAAGGCTCGTCTGCAACGCTTCGAAGAAATGCAATCGCAGGAATTCCAGAAGCGCAGCGAAACCAACGAGATCTACATCCCGGCCGGTCCACGCCTGGGCGACAAGGTCATCGAATTCAAGAACGTTTCCAAGGGGTATGGCGATCGCGTGCTGATCGACAACCTGTCGTTCTCCATGCCTAAAGGCGCCATCGTTGGCGTGATCGGCGGTAACGGTGCCGGTAAATCGACCCTGTTCCGCATGCTGATGGGCAAGGAAACACCGGATTCGGGCACCATCGAAGTCGGCGAAACCGTGCAACTGGCGTGCGTCGATCAGAGCCGGGAAGACCTGGACGGCAGCAAGACTGTGTTCCAGCAAATCTCTGACGGTTCGGATCAGATCCGCATCGGCAATTACGAGATCCCGTCGCGCACCTACGTCGGTCGCTTCAACTTCAAGGGCGGCGATCAGCAGAAGTTCGTCAAGGACCTGTCCGGTGGTGAGCGCGGTCGCTTGCACCTGGCCCTGACCCTGAAAGAGGGCGGCAACGTCCTGCTGCTCGACGAGCCGTCCAACGACCTCGACGTTGAAACCCTGCGTTCCCTGGAAGAAGCCCTGCTGGACTTCCCGGGCGCTGCCATTGTGATCTCTCACGATCGGTGGTTCCTTGACCGCGTCGCGACTCACATCCTGGCGTACGAAGACGACTCGCAAGCGGTGTTCTTCGAAGGCAACTACACCGAGTACGAAGCCGATCGCCGCAAACGCCTGGGCGAAGCGGCGACTCAGCCGCACCGTGTACGGCACAAGAAACTGGCCTGATTTCAGGTTGGTTGCATGAAAAAACGGAGCCTTCGGGGCTCCGTTTTTTTATGGGGTTTTAGATAGACCATTAGGCCGCCATCGCGAGCAGGCTCGCTCCCACAGGGGAGTGCATTTCAAGTGTGGGAGCGAGCCTGCTCGCGATGGCGGCCTAATGGTCACTCAATATCTATATTCAAAACCTCAATCACCAAATCCCCCACCGGCCGCTTCCAGACCACCTCATCTCCGACCTGCGCGCCCAACAGTGCCCGACCCAATGGCGAACCCCAGTTGATCAGCCCACTCGCCGCATCCGCCTGATCCTCGCCCACCAACTGCACACGCTGCTCGTTGCCCTGTTCATCGGCAAACGTCACCCAGGCGCCAATCTGTACTTTGTCAGTCGAAGAGGCCGGGACGACTAACTGAGCGCTTTGCAATCGCTGGTTGAAATACCGCCAGTCACGCTCAAGGTCAGCCTGGCGCTGTTTGTCGGCCAGTTCAGCTTTGGCACTCTGTTCATTGAGCAGGTTCTGCACCTCGGCCAGTTTCGCCTGAAGCTGGGCGAGCCCGGCCGGGGTGACGTAGTTGGGCTGCGCACTGACCTGCCGTTCGACGGGCTGATCGGCTTGCGCGGCGGCGTTATCTTCATTGACGAAGGCGCGACTCATGGTTTTCTCCCGTTATAGGGTTTGGGCCATGGTCGCAGGCTTTTAGTTTCGACCTATATCTGTCAGCGACTTATTGCGAGCGAAAAGCACGAGCAGCGTCCTGATCCTTCTGCTGCTGCCAGGCCTTTTCGCGCTCGTCCCAATGGTGGCTGCGATAATCCTCACGGTCCTCGCTTTCGCGCATCGCCTGACACTGACGGAAGCCATCGCTCCAGCCCTCGGCGTATTGCTTGTCCTTGAGGTAACGCGGAACGTTTTTACGAAACTCTCCGGTGATTGCCCCTGCCGCTTGCCGGCCACTGCTGCAACCGTCATCGAAGCCATCGGCGAATGCCGGTGGATAACCCTTGGCGATCAGATCCTCGTGGGTCGTCTGGCAACCCGCGATCAACATCAGCAAACCCACCACACCCACGCAACGCCACATCTCAGACTCCCAGACCGTCAACGGCCTATAAGAGAAGTCTAGGAGTGGATTCGTGAGCGGGATGTGAAAGAGATATCAAAAGATCGCAGCCCTGTAGGAGCACAGCTTGCTGGCGATGGCATCACCTCGGTCTATCTGAATAACCGCGTCGATATCATCGCCAGCAAGCTGTGCTCCTACAGGTAGTGCGGGGCGGTTAGTAGTGATACCACTTCATCTCAAGCATCACTTCGTTCTCGGGCGAAGCCAGGTGGCTGAATTCGCGCTGGGCACTCAGGCGTAAACCCAGGTTGCGCGACAATTCCCACTGCTGATTCAGACTCACGCTACGGCGCACTTCGCCATTGGTGAAGAAGTCGCCCTTGGCTTCCAGGCTGAAGTTGCCCAGCGGATTTTTCCACAGCGCACCGCTGTTGAAGCCCGCCGCTGGCGCGATGAAACCGGCAAAGTCGTTGTTGTGTTCAATGCGCACGGTGCCCAATGCAAAGCCGAGCATGTCGTCGCCCAGTTGCCAGGTCCCGCCACCGCCACCATTGACGTGGCTGACCAGGGTTTCGTCGTCATGCTTACCCGGCACGCGCTCCAGGCCGCCGGTAACTTGCCACGAGAGTGGCTGCAGCAATTCATTGCGCGGGGTCAGGGAACGGATGGTCGCCAGGTCCAATTGCTGCAACTGCCAGTGATTGCCTTCGTACTGGCGCAGTTTCATTTGCAGGATTTCAATTTGCGCGCCGAGGGGGAAACTCTCGGCGTTGTCGTTGAGGTCGTGATACGCCATGCGCAAGCCGTACTCGCCAAACGCCTTGTCGCCTCGAGTGCCGATACCGGCCTGCCAGGTACGCGATTCATGGCCATCTTCAGGCAGGCCGGGTTGCGGGATGTCCAGTTCCGGTGCCGGGTTCTGGTTGATCGCCCGCAGCAGTTCGAAACTGCGCTGGGCCCGTTGCGGATCACGCTCTTGGCCGTTGGCTCGGTAGCGCTCCAGGCGGTAGGCGGCGTCGATGATCAGCGCCTGACGATCCTTGGGTTGAGCCTTGAACGCCGGGTCTTGCAGTTGCTTCTGGTCGGCACTGACTTTCAGCACCCAATCCTGTTCTTCAGTGGTCAATGGTTCGGCGCGGCTCAGCAGTTCACGTTCGCGAGACGGTCGATACTGAATGGATTCCACCAGTCCTGCTTCTTTCACCGCTTTGACGGTGTCGGTAGGAATTGCGGTGAGCGGGAATTGTTCGGTCAGTCGCAGGCTCGGACGGGCGACTTGCAGCAATTCCAGCAGGCGATAAGAGCAGTTTTCGTCGAAGAAAAAATAGTCGAACTGGATCTGCTTGAGCTCCCAGACGTGCTCGACCATGCGTTCGGTTTCTGCCTGGGTCAGATTGAGGCGGTACTCCCACAGATCGCGATTCTCGAGGCTGCGGTACTCCGAGAGTTTTTCTTGATAGGGCACCAGGGCAAACAAGCCGGGATAGCCGCCCATCAAGCCTTTCCAGGCATACAGGATGCTGTTGTCCGAGCCCTCGATGTACGCGCCGAAGTTGATTGCATAACTGAGCAGGGCGGTTTGATCGCTCTGCACATTGGCCTGGTCGATACGCAGCAACGTGTGGCCGAACATCGATGACGGACTGTTCAGATACGCCGCCGGAAAAATCATCACCGCACTGTGGGGCGAAACATCCTTGAACCATTGCTTGAATTCAGTACAGGGAAGCGTCGGCAGATCGGTCAGGTTGAGCTGTGCCTTGAGCCAGCGGGTGCGGGCCGGGTAGACGCATTGCGCATGTTTCTCGCCAGCACTGGCCGGGGCGTACAGCGCTTGCACGGTCGCCGCCAGCTCGTTGTCGGGATGTTCATTGCCGTCGGCGGCAAGGAAGAATTTCTTGTCGCTGACATAGCTGCGCCAGCCGCCGAGTTTGGCGGTTTCGTAGTGACCCAGGGAAATCCAGAAGGGATCATTGGCCAGTTGCTGCAAACGTTGATTGTCGATTTTGGGCGTGGCAGACAGCGGGGCGCAGACACAGAGCGCCAGCCAGGCAAGGCGTTTGAGCATAGTGGGCAACTTAAGTCGGAAGAAACAAAGACCCAAAGGGGCAGGCCAAAAGGGCCAGGTTCAAAAAATAAAACCCGCCCCGAAAAGGAGCGGGCGGGTCGAGCTTAAGCTTGAGTGGCGTACTTGGCCAGACGCGGATCGCTCTTCAGAACGGCCAGGGTGTTGGTATGCACGTCGTCAGCGGTCACGTCAGCCTTGCTGAAGATCTGCTGGAAGTGCTCATGAGTGACAGCGGCGAAATGCGCACGGTCTTCCGGCGCCACGCCCAGTACCACAGCGTAAGTGGTCAGCGCTTCGCCCTGACCTTTAGCCATGTCTTCGGACAGCTCGTTCATCATGCCATTCATGGCAATCCAGGATTTGCCGCCATAGGTCAGCGACGCATTGGTCGCGCAACCGTTGGTACCCGAGGTCATACCGAACGTTGCGTTGCCGGAAGTGCCGTTGGTGGTGGATGCCAGGAAGTGAGCCGGGGTGCCACGCTGACCTTCGAACAGCATGTTGCCCCAACCGCAATCCGGGCCGCCTGGCGCCTGAGCCATGGCATTGAGGGATACAACGGTGAAGAGAGTACCGAGAAGAATCCGTTTCATAGCTTTGTTCTCTTTATGTGCATACCAATGGACAAGGGGTCTGGCCCGATCTGGCGCCAGTGGGCCGGTTATTGTTCCAGCCGCGCAGTTTGGAGTTTAGGCACGTTCCTGGGGTTCCGTGATTTTTTGCGAAACATTCGTTGAAAACGTTGATTTAGACCCGGCCCGCTTGCCGATAGCGCTTTGTCTATGCTTTGGCTAGAGGCGCGCCTTGCAAGTGAGGTATGGGCAGCGCCAGAATGCCGCTATCTGCCCCGCCTGATGTAAGGAAGCCCGATGCCTGATCCTGTTGCTGCCAGCTTGCGTCTAGCGCCTGAAGCGCTGACCCGTCCGTTTTCCGCTGAACAGTTCAGCTTCTCTACCACCAATGATTTGGAGCCCTTCCGCGGTGTGCTTGGCCAGGAACGTGCGGTCGAAGCCTTGCAGTTCGGTGTGGCAATGCCACGCCCCGGTTACAACGTATTTGTCATGGGCGAGCCCGGCACCGGCCGGTTTTCGTTCGTCAAACGCTACCTGAAAGCCGAAGGCAAACGCCTGCAGACCCCGGCGGACTGGGTCTACGTCAACAATTTCGATGATCCTCGCGAACCTCGCGCACTGGAGTTGCCGTCGGGCACCGCCGGCGCCTTTATCGATGACATCAACGGCTTGATCGACAACCTGCTGGCGACTTTTCCGGCCGTGTTCGAGCACCCGTCCTACCAGCAAAAGAAAAGCGCCATCGACCGCGCCTTCAACCAGCGTTACGACAAGGCGCTGGACGTGATCGAGCGCCTGGCGCTGGAGAAGGACGTTGCGCTGTACCGCGACAGTACCAATATCGCCTTCACACCGATGAGCGAAGGCAAGGCCGTGGACGAGGCCGAATTTGCCCAGTTGCCGGAAGCCGATCGCGAGCGTTTTCACGACGACATTGCATGGCTGGAAGAGCGGCTGAACGAAGAACTCGCCAGCCTGCCGCAATGGAAGCGTGAGTCGAGCAATCTACTGCGCCAGCTCAACGAAGAAACCATCACCCTGGCCTTGCAGCCATTGCTTTCTCCGTTATCGGAGAAGTATGCGGAAAACGCGGCGGTCTGCGGTTACCTGCAAGCGATGCAGGTGTACCTGCTCAAGACCGTGGTCGAGCAACTGGTGGACGACAGCAAGACAGACGCCATCGCCCGCAAGCTGCTGGAAGAGCAATACGCGCCGAGCCTGGTGGTCGGTCATCCGTTCAGCGGCGGTGCGCCAGTGGTCTTTGAGCCGCACCCGACATACGAAAACCTGTTCGGCCGCATCGAGTACACCACCGATCAAGGCGCGCTCTACACCACGTATCGACAGTTGCGTCCGGGTGCGCTGCACCGCGCCAACGGCGGCTTCCTGATTCTTGAAGCGGAAAAAATGCTCAGCGAGCCGTTCGTGTGGGATGCGCTCAAACGCGCGCTGCAATCGCGCAAATTGAAAATGGAATCGCCGCTGGGCGAGATGGGCCGTTTCGCCACCGTGACCCTGACTCCGCAACATATTCCGTTGCAGGTCAAAGTGGTCATCATTGGCGCCCGACAGCTCTACTACACGCTGCAGGACCTCGATCCGGACTTCCAGGAGATGTTCCGCGTCCTGGTGGACTTCGACGAAGACATTCCGATGGTCGACGAAAGCCTGGAGCAGTTCGCCCAGTTGCTCAAGACCCGCACTTCCGAAGAAGGCATGGCGCCGCTGACCGCCGATGCGGTGGCGCGTCTGGCGACTTACAGTGCTCGCCTGGCTGAGCACCAGGGGCGTTTGTCGGCGCGGATCGGTGATCTGTTCCAACTGGTCAGCGAGGCGGATTTCATTCGCCAACTGGCCAGTGACGAAATGACCGACGCCGGGCACATCGAACGTGCGCTCAAGGCCAAGGCCACGCGTACCGGGCGCGTCTCGGCGCGGATTCTCGATGACATGCTGGCAGGAATCATCCTGATCGACACCGCTGGTGCGGCGGTCGGCAAGTGCAACGGGCTGACAGTGCTGGAGGTCGGTGACTCGGCGTTCGGTATACCGGCGCGGATCTCCGCAACCGTCTATCCGGGCGGTAGCGGCATCGTCGACATCGAGCGCGAGGTTAACCTCGGTCAGCCGATTCACTCCAAAGGCGTGATGATCCTCACGGGGTATCTGGGCAGTCGTTACGCTCAGGAATTCCCGCTGGCGATTTCCGCGAGTATCGCCCTTGAGCAATCCTACGGTTACGTCGATGGTGATAGTGCATCGTTGGGCGAGGCTTGCACGCTGATTTCGGCGTTGTCGAAAACCCCGCTCAAGCAGTGCTTTGCGATCACCGGTTCGATCAACCAGTTCGGTGAAGTGCAGGCGGTGGGTGGGGTCAATGAGAAGATCGAAGGCTTCTTCCGACTCTGCGAAGCGCGCGGGCTGACCGGTGAGCAGGGCGCAATCATTCCCCACGCCAACGTTGCCACGCTGATGCTCGACGAGAAAGTGCTGACGGCGGTGCGCGCGGGGCAGTTCCACGTCTACGCCGTGCGCCAGGCTGATGAAGCCCTGAGCCTGTTGGTCGGCGAGCCGGCCGGTGCGCCGGACGCTGATGGCCAGTTCCCTGAAGGCAGCGTTAACGCGCGAGTGGTGGAACGCTTGCGGGTTATCGCAGAAATGATCAGCGAAGAAGACCTCAAGGAAGCCGAGAAAGAAGCTGCGCAGGAAGCACTGGTCGAGGCCAAACCGGCCTGACCTATCTGAAGGATCACACCGATCCACTGTGGGAGCGAGCCTGCTCGCGATGAGGCACCGCCATCCAACACATGTGTTGGCTGGAAGTCCGCTATCGCGAGCAGGCTCGCTCCCACACTTGTATTAAGTGAACGCTGAAAAAAGTGCCATCAGTCTGGCGTCAATATTCACACAATGACCATTCGGCGCCTTCTGGTCTCACTTGACGTGCTAGTCAGACTTTTCCTCTATTCTCAGGTCAAGGATATCGACAGTAATCACTGGATCGAGACAGCCCTCCCGTGGGGGCTGAATACCGGATCTACCGAGGGTCGCCGCCATGTCGCGCAACCTCTGCCTCACCCGTCAATGCCTGGGCCTTGTGACCCGTATCGAGTGTGCCATCCGCCCATTGGCGGGGGATACGGGCATGTGGACCTTACTCTTCGCCGCCGGAATGGCTGGCGAACAACCTTCTGCCATTAAAGCCCAGGGCCCGTTTCATGGCCCCTTTGTGGCTGAGTCGATTCTCGACACCATCGTTGAAAGTCTCACCCTGCACGGCTATGAACTGGCCGATGATCCGCAAATCTGGTGCCTGCACCTGCAAGCTCAGCTGCGCGAAATCAATGGTGGCCGCTGCCGCAACACTGGAGGTTTCGAGTTTCGGCCCGAACACTGAACAGGCTATTGAGCAAGGCTGGATGTGTCCGCCTTGTCGAGTTTGACCTCGAAGCCATATTGCACGGTGGAGAGATCGGTTCGTTGATAGGTTTCCAGACGGGTTGGCTGCCCGTAGAAGTAATGCACCCCCAATAATGCCGGGCCTTCTGCGCTCGCATCGTGGCTGACCGACAGAATCTCCTTCAGATAATTGCCGCTGTCGTCCTTGGCGAAGAAACGCCAGTCCTGGGCGGGAAACAGCTTCAGATCAACCACCAGCGCATTGCCTTTAAGCGCCAGGCCTTTGGGCAACTGGTGGGCGTCGATGGTTTTCTTTTCGATGGTGGCGAGAAACAGCGGCATGGAGCCCACCGCATAAGCCGGCGTTTCCGGAAAGAGGTTCAAGTCGTAGGTGATGATGCCGCGCAAGGGATCGACCTGGTAAGCCTCAGGCGGCAATTCGATCGGCTCATCACGCTTGCCGTTACTGTCCTCGGTAAAGAAACTGACCGGGCTTTCGCCGGGGGTGAAGGAGGTGCCGAGCAGCTCGTCATTGAAGCTTCTGGGGTGATCGAACTCGATGCGCGCAGCGCTGAGGTCTTCGACCGACTGACTGATGCGGACGCTTTTTTTCAGTTGTTCCTCGCCCAGTGTGGCGCCCTTGAGCCAGATCGGGGCCTGGTCGTCGTACACCACCACCGGCAGCGTCAGTGGCTGGATGGTCTTTTGCGTGGTGTGTGGGTCGAAGCGACGTACCGGCAAGTTCAGGTCCTTGCGGGTCACCGTGGCGGTTGAAAAGTCCAGTACGCTGACCTCAAGCGTTTCGATCGGCCCGTTGAAGTACACCTTGGAATAATGGTGGCTCTGTTGCTTCTCGAAGGCGCGCTGTTCTTCTTCGATCTGTTTCTCGAAGCTCTCGCTCCAGGCTTTCTGCTGTTGCATTTTCGCCAGTTGCTTTTGATAGAAGGCTATTTGTGCGGAGGTTTCGTTGATCGAGCCTGAGCGCGAGAGAAATTGCCCGGTGCTGTCCTTGGCCTGGACGATCAGCGGGTTCAGCGGTGTTTCGCTGACCTCGGGGGCCAGTGGCGCGCTGTTGTTGAATTCGATTTCGGCGTAGTTGTTTGCAAGGTTCAGCAGGGTGACGCTGAGGTTGTCGTTGGTGCGAGTCTGGCCAACGTCCTTTTTCGTCAGGTCGAAGCTGTAGAGCCGGCGCGGCGCGATGACTTCCACCTTGCCTTGCAGGCTCACCGGTTGTGGCTGGTTCTTGTTTTCAACATCCAGGCCATCGATGAAGGGGTAGGTCACCGTCAGGTCGTCGGGGTTGGTCAGGTTTGAGCTCGATGGGCTCAGTTGAATTCCAGGATCGGTTTCTGACCATTCCGGCTGAAACGGGATGACGCGTTTGTTGCTCAAAGTCACCGATTGCCATTCAAGACTATGAGGAAAGAGAAACGCGACCGGAATGTTGAAGTTGAAGGGGAACACCGGTTGCAGGTCGGTCAGGTAGTCGGAACCGGAATCTCTATGCAGCACCAACAGGCCGTTGATGTAGGTGTCGACCAAGGCTTGTGGAGTGGGGTAGTGCTTGAGGACGGCGAGGGCGTCTTCGCCATATTCTGTTTCCACCGGTTTGCTGTCGAGCTTGAGCTGGGCACGCTCAAGCAGCAACAGTGAGCCACCGAGTTCAGCCACGGCATCCTTGAGTTTCGGGTCCTGAATCGCATCCAGAGACTTCTCGAACTGCGCCGTCTTTTCCTTGAGGCTGACCTGGCGCTTCTCATCGCTGGGTGAGCAGGCACTCATCAGCAAAGCCAGGCAAATGCCGGCGCTCGTCAAAGGCAATCGCACATCCATTTCCCGTCTTCCTGTCCGATGTCGCTGAGCTGTCAATACTTTGGACACTAGCAGAAAAACCTTGTCACACACGCGCAGGTTGCGGATTTCCCAACGGTTTCTGGGTGTGACAGGCGGCTGTTATACTCGCGGCCATTTCCAGGCCTTGTGTGAGATTTGATGGAACGCTTTATCGAAAATGCAATGTACGCCAGCCGCTGGCTGCTGGCGCCGATCTACTTCGGTCTGTCCCTTGGGCTGCTGGCCCTGGCGCTGAAATTCTTCCAGGAAGTGTTCCACGTCATCCCTAACGTGTTCTCGATGGCCGAGTCGGATCTGATTCTGGTGCTGCTGTCACTGATCGACATGGCGCTGGTAGGCGGTTTGCTGGTGATGGTGATGATTTCCGGTTACGAGAACTTCGTTTCCCAACTGGACATCGACGACGACAAGGAAAAGCTCAACTGGCTGGGCACCATGGATTCCTCTTCATTGAAGATGAAGGTGGCCGCTTCCATCGTGGCCATTTCTTCCATCCACCTGCTGCGGATTTTCATGGACGCCAAGAACGTCGATCCCGAGCATTTGAAGTGGTACGTGATTATCCACATGACCTTCGTGATTTCGGCGTTTGCCATGGGTTATCTGGATAAGCTGACCAAGCACTGATCGCTTTTTATCGCTATACCCAACCGCCCGTCTGTTGCGAAACAGACGGGCGGTGTCGTTTGTGGCTTGTACTTTGATGCGCCGAGGCCTATGCCTGTAATGATCTTGGCTCGCCATTGCGTGAGGTGTGTTCATGGACCTGAAAGAGTTGAATGCTTATGCCATCGCCGGGAAGATCGATGAGCTCAACCTGATTTCAATGGAAGGTGGGATCTACCTGTTGGAAGCGCGGATGCATGGCGCGGCGTACCCGTTGAGCGATGCCCATGGCCAGATGTTTCATTTGCGTTCGGTCGAGCATGCCCGTGAAGTGCTTCATGCCTTTCCCAGCTTGCCGTTCAACCTTGTACATGTTTCGGTTCATGACGAGATGTGTGGGCTCGGTGCCAGCTCCGAGGTGAGCCTGAAGGTACCGATTGCGTGGCACCACTGACGCCCCTCATCAACGCGATAGCATCTGTGCTAGTCTGCTGGCCCTTTTGGTTCCGGGCGCTCCGGGACGCGCTGTGTACGCACGGCTAGTTCCAGGGTCGTCCGCACAGCGGAGCAGTGTCATGTCCGAAGTAAATCTGTCCACCGACGAAACCCGCGTCAGCTACGGTATTGGCCGTCAGCTGGGCGATCAACTGCGCGACAACCCGCCACCGGGCGTTAACCTGGACGCGATCCTGGCAGGTCTGACCGACGCTTTCGCCGGCAAGGAAAGCCGTGTAGGTCAGGAAGAAATGTCCGCGAGCTTCAAGGTCATTCGCGAAATCATGCAAGCTGAAGCAGCAGCCAAAGCTGAAGCCGCTGCTGGCGAAGGCCTGGCATTCCTGGCTGAAAACGCCAAGCGTGATGGCATCACCACCCTGGCTTCCGGCCTGCAATTCGAAGTGCTGACTCAAGGTGAAGGCGCCAAGCCAACCCGTGAAGATCAAGTGCGCACTCACTACCACGGCACCCTGATCGACGGCACTGTGTTCGACAGCTCCTACGATCGTGGTCAGCCTGCAGAATTCCCGGTTGGCGGCGTGATCGCTGGCTGGACCGAAGCCCTGCAACTGATGAACGCCGGCAGCAAATGGCGTCTGTACGTGCCGAGCGAACTGGCTTACGGCGCTCAAGGCGTTGGCAGCATTCCGCCGCACAGCGTACTGGTATTCGACGTCGAGCTGCTCGACGTTCTGTAATACCTGGCTCGATATCACATCGGGCTAATGTGGGAGCGAGCCTGCTCGCGATAGCGGCATAACAATCGACAGAAGTGTTGAATGCTAGTCAGCCTTCGCGAGCAGGCTCGCTCCCACAGTTTTTGCAGTGATCTTCATACCTCGAACTTTGTATTGAGATCATGAGACGGGCGCAATGCCCGGGCATAGCAGAACAGAAACAGATTGCGCACCAGTTCCTTGAGCACCACCGGCTCGCTGGAACTCAAGCCGTTGACGTCCAGATCACCCTGATCCTGCAATTCGTTCAAGGCTTCTTCTTCAAGCACCGCACAGACTTCCCCGGTTTCCCGATGCAGGATCCTGAGGTACGGGTGTGGGCGGTCCAGCCAGGCATCGATCAAATAAGTCATGGGTCTCATCTCCATTGACGGGTTTCAATGAGAATAATTCTTATTCGCCAAATAGCAAGGACCTATTGGCGGTTTGGGTTTTTTTAGGGGTAAAGGTTGCGTAAGGTCAAAACGGCTGGCGTTTGGCTATTGCGAGGGATTGTTGGGCGAAGCGGGGGAGGGTGAAGCACCATCCCACGCAGGACGCGGGATGGAATACAGCAGGCTCAGACTTTTCTGACGAACTCGGATTTGAGCTTCATCGGGCCAATGCCGTCGATCTTGCAGTCTATGTCGTGATCACCATCGCACAGGCGGATGTTCTTGACCTTGGTGCCGACCTTGACCACCAGCGACGTACCTTTGACCTTGAGGTCCTTGATCACGGTGATGGTGTCGCCGTCCTGCAGGACGTTGCCGACCGAATCCTTTTTCACGGTGTCATCGGACACTGCTTCGGCTTCGCCGCTGGCGGACCACTCGTGGGCGCACTCAGGGCAGATCAACTGGGCGCCGTCTTCGTAGGTGTATTCGGAATTGCATTTTGGGCAGGGTGGCAACGTGCTCACTAAAGCTCCTTGGATTGAGGATCGCTAAAAAGCGCACATTATATAGGGTTTTAGGCGGAAGAGGGCGTGGCGCTAAATAACCTGTGGGAGCGGGCTTGCTCGCGAAGGCTGACTAACATTCAACATTGATGTCGACTGTTACGCCGCCTTCGCGAGCAAGCCCGCTCCCACAGGGGGATGAATCAGTGCGTGCGGGCGACCGCAAATTCACTCAACTCGACCAGAGCATCGCGGTATTCGCTGGCAGGCAGCGCATCGAGGCATTTGATCGCTCGGGCCACGTAGTCACGGGCCAGTTGCGCGGTGTAATCCAGCGAACCTGAGGCTTCCACGGCTTCGCGGATGCTTTCCAGGTCTTCGATGCCGCCTTTCTGGATCGCCTTGCGCACCAGTGCAGCCTGCTCCGGCGTGCCTTCGCGCATGGTGTAGATCAGCGGCAGGGTCGGTTTGCCTTCAGCCAGGTCGTCACCGACGTTCTTGCCCAGGGTTTCGGCGTCGCCTTTGTAGTCCAGCAGGTCGTCGACCAATTGGAACGCAACGCCCAGGTGATCACCGAATGTACGCAGGGCTTCCGACTGTTCCGATGTCGCTTCGCAGAGCGCAGCAGCACTGTGTGTCGAGGCCTCGAAGAGCATCGCAGTCTTGCCGCGGATGACTTCCATGTAGGTTTCTTCGGTGGTGCTGGCGTCACGAACCTTCGACAGCTGCAACACTTCGCCTTCGGCGATGATGCGCGTGGCTTGCGAAAGGATTTTCATCACCGGCATGGAGCCCAGCTCGACCATCATTTCGAAGGACCGCGAATACAGGAAGTCGCCCACCAGCACGCTAGGGGCGTTGCCCCACATGGCGTTGGCGGTCGAGCGGCCACGGCGCATGCCGGACATGTCGACCACGTCGTCATGCAGCAGGGTTGCGGTGTGCAGGAACTCGATGGTCGCCGCCAGCAGGCGCAGGTCATCGCCTTCGCGCCCCAGCGCCTTGCCACACAGCAAAACCAATAGGGGGCGCAGGCGTTTACCGCCAGCCGAGGTAATGTAATCGCCGATTTTCGATACCAGCGGCACTCGGGAAGTCAGCTGCTTCTTGATGATGCCGTCGACGGCGCTAAAATCGTCCGCCACCGCGCGGTAGAAAGCTTGGGGTTGCATCAGCGACAGTTGCTCCAGAAGGGTTGCGCGGCATGCTAGGACCCACGTCGGCGGGTGTCAAGGTACGATGGACGGCCTCTTGCATCGCCCTGGCAGCTTGCGTACAATCGCGCACCCTGAACTTCCTGGGCAGCACCTGCCTTACGCAATTGCAAACAGGCCTTCCAGCCCAATGCAGCCATGCCAGCCAATACCTCTTCTTATAAAGAGCTGGGTGAGCAGGATTATCGGAGAAATACCATGTCGTACGCAGTAATTGTTACTGGTGGCAAGCAATACAAGGTCGCCCCAGGTGAATACCTGAAGATCGAAAAACTGGAAATCGCTACCGGCGAATCCGTTACTTTTGATCGCGTTCTGTTGGTCGCCAATGGCGATGACGTGAACATCGGCGCTCCAGTTGTTGCTGGCGCTACCGTTGTGGCTGAAGTGATCTCCCAAGGTCGTCACGATAAAGTCCGCATCATCAAGTTCCGTCGTCGTAAGCACCACATGAAGCGTATGGGCCACCGCCAGTGGTACACCGAGATCAAAATCACCGGTATTCAGGCTTAATTTCAGCCTAATTCCTCACTAGGAGAATTGACTCATGGCACACAAAAAAGCTGGTGGTAGTACCCGTAACGGTCGCGACTCAGAAGCCAAACGCCTTGGCGTGAAGATGTATGGCGGCCAGGTTATCATTCCGGGCAACATCATCGTGCGTCAGCGCGGCACCCAATTCCACGCCGGTTACGGTGTTGGCATGGGCAAGGATCACACTCTGTTCGCTAAAATCGACGGCGTGATCAAGTTCGAAGTAAAGGGCGCCTTCGGTCGTCGTTACGTAAGCATTGTCCCGAAGACTGAAGTCGTCGCGGCATAATTGCGTAGTTGCTGGAAAAGCCCTGTCTCGCGACGGGGCTTTTTCGTTTGTGGGGTGAGTCTCTTGCAAAGCTGTTTGTGATGGGCTCCAGCGCTGGATTTGCGGTCGTTGATTGAGGTCGCTGCGCTCATTTTTGCAAGAGTCTTATGTCTTAGTGTTTTTCGGCTCGTCCGTATGACGAGAGGCGTTTTGTTATGAAGTTTGTTGATGAAGTATCGATTCGAGTAAAGGCCGGCGACGGCGGCAACGGTTGCATGAGCTTCCGTCGCGAAAAATTCATTGAAAACGGCGGCCCGAACGGCGGTGATGGTGGTGATGGCGGCTCGGTCTACATGATCGCCGACGAAAACCTCAACACCCTGGTGGACTACCGTTACACTCGGCACTTTGATGCCGAGCGTGGTTCCAACGGCGGCAGCACTGACTGCACCGGCAAGAAAGGTGAAGAGCTGGTGCTGCGTGTTCCGGTCGGCACGACCGTTATCGACTCCGCCACTCAGGAAGTGATCGGCGACCTGACCAAGGCTGGTCAGCGTCTGCTGGTGGCACATGGCGGCTGGCACGGTCTGGGTAACACCCGTTTCAAATCCAGTACCAACCGTGCTCCGCGCCAGACCACTCCGGGTAAACCGGGTGAGGCGCGTGACCTGAAGCTGGAAATGAAGGTATTGGCTGACGTCGGCCTGCTGGGCTTGCCGAACGCCGGTAAAAGTACCCTGATCCGCGCTGTATCGGCCGCCAAGCCGAAAGTCGCCGACTACCCGTTCACGACGCTGGTGCCGAATCTGGGTGTGGTCAGTGTCGATCGCTGGAAAAGCTTCGTGGTCGCGGATATTCCGGGCCTGATCGAAGGTGCTTCCGACGGCGCAGGCCTGGGGATTCGTTTCCTCAAGCACTTGTCGCGTACCCGTCTGTTGCTGCACCTCGTGGACATGGCGCCGCTGGATGACACCAGCGCTCCGGATGCTGCAGAAGTGATCGTCAGCGAACTGACCAAGTTCAGCCCGTCCCTGGCTGAGCGTGATCGTTGGTTGGTGCTGAACAAGTGTGACCAGATTCTTGAGGAAGAGCACGACGAGCGCGTCAAGGAAATCGTAGATCGCCTGGAGTGGACTGGTCCTGTCTATGTGATCTCTGCGATCTCTAAACTGGGTACCGAGCGTCTGTGCCACGACATCATGCGTTATCTGGAAGATCGTGCCGATCGTCTGGCTGCGGACCCTGCGTACAAGGAAGAGTTGGCCGAACTCGATCAGCGCATCGAAGACGAAGCCCGTGCTCAGCTGCAGGCCCTGGATGACCAGCGTGCCCTGCGCCGTAGCGGCGTGAAGTCGGTCCACGACATCGGCGACGATGATTGGGACGAAGAAGATGTGGATGACGAAGACGGTCCGGAAATCATTTACGTGCGTGACTGATTCGTTGCGATAAACTTAAACGCCGCTCACTAGAGCGGCGTTTTAGTATCTGGAAATCGATAGTTGGTCACGAATAACCACGAATAACGTTATGGGCAGTGCCAGGTCGCGCTGTCCTCAAGCTAAGGTTGAAGATGATGCGGAGCAAGGTGACAGGTGCGCAGCGTTGGGTCGTGAAGATCGGCAGCGCTTTGCTGACAGCGGACGGCAAGGGCCTGGATCGCGCGGCAATGAGTGTTTGGGTCGAGCAGATGGTGGCTTTGCATGAGGCTGGCGTCGAGCTGGTGCTGGTGTCCTCCGGGGCGGTGGCGGCCGGCATGAGCCGCTTGGGCTGGACCGTACGACCCAGTGCGATGCACGAGTTGCAGGCCGCTGCCGCCATCGGTCAGATGGGGTTGGTGCAGGCCTGGGAGTCGAGCTTTGCCGAGCATGGCCGACATACCGCGCAGATTCTCCTGACCCATGACGACTTGTCCGACCGCAAGCGCTACCTGAATGCCCGCAGCACCTTGCGCGCGCTGGTCGAGCTGAAAGTTATTCCGGTGATCAACGAGAACGACACCGTGGTCACTGACGAAATCCGTTTCGGTGACAACGACACCCTGGCGGCGCTGGTAGCCAACCTTGTCGAAGCTGACTTGCTGGTGATCCTTACCGATCGCGATGGCATGTTCGACGCCGATCCGCGCAACAACCCTGACGCCAATCTGATTTACGAAGCGCGCGCCGATGATCCGGCGCTGGATGCGGTGGCGGGCGGTACGGGTGGGGCGCTGGGGCGTGGCGGCATGCAGACCAAATTGCGTGCTGCGCGGCTGGCGGCTCGCTCCGGTGCGCATACCATCATCGTCGGTGGGCGTATTGATCGTGTGCTGGATCGTCTCAAGGCAGGCGAGCGCATCGGCACCTTGCTGTCGCCTGAGCGCGGCCTGTTGGCGGCGCGCAAGCAATGGCTGGCCGGGCACCTGCAAACCCGCGGCACGCTCGTGCTGGATGCTGGTGCGGTGATGGCGCTGTCAAAAGGCAACAAAAGTTTGCTGCCTGTGGGTGTCAAGCGGGTCCAGGGCAGCTTCCGTCGTGGCGAGATGGTGGTTTGCGTGGCGCCGGATGGTCGTGAAATCGCCCGAGGCCTGGCCAACTACAGCGCGCTGGAAGCACAAAAAATCATCGGTCAGTCGTCTGAGGCGATTGTCGGTCTGTTGGGTTACATGGCGGAGCCGGAACTGGTTCATCGCGATAACCTGATCCTGGTCTGAGGGAATACCTGAATGCGCGTGGCAAAAGGATTGTTGGGTCTGCTGTTGGCGATGCCGCTGCTGGCCTCGGCCGAGGAGATTGGTCAGGTGTCGACGGTGTTCAAGTTTGTCGGTCCGAACGACCGCATCGTCGTCGAAGCGTTTGATGATCCAAAGGTTGAGGGTGTGACTTGCTACCTGTCGCGAGCCAAGACAGGTGGCGTGAAGGGTGGTTTGGGATTGGCTGAAGATCGTGCGGAAGCGTCTATCGCTTGTCGTCAGGTCGGGCCGATCCGCTTTAAAGGCGAGTTGAAGGATGGTGACGAGGTGTTCAAGGAGCGCACGTCGCTGGTGTTCAAGACCATGCAGGTGGTGCGATTCCTCGACAAGAAGCGCAATACGCTGGTGTACCTGGTCTATAGCGATCGTGTGATCGAAGGTAGTCCGCAGAATGCGGTCACCGCCATCCCGATCCTGCCGTGGGCGAGCGCTCAATAAGCTAGCGAAGATCCAAATTGTGGGAGCGAGCCTGCTCGCGAAGAGGGGGTGTCAGTCGGCATTAATGTCGTCTGACACACCGCTTTCGCGAGCAGGCTCACTCCCACATTTTTTTGCGGTGCTTTTGCCAAATCGCAGGCAATAAAAAACCGACCCAAGGGTCGGTTTCTTAACAAGCTTATCGCTTATGCGGCAACAGCAAGGTTCAGAGCCTTGACGTGACCGTTCAGACGGCTCTTATGACGAGCAGCCTTGTTCTTGTGGATGATGCCTTTATCGGCCATACGGTCGATAACTGGCACGGCCAGAACGTAAGCAGCTTGAGCTTTTTCAGCGTCTTTTGCGTCGATGGCTTTAACTACATTCTTGATGTAGGTACGAACCATGGAACGCAGGCTGGCGTTGTGGCTGCGACGCTTCTCAGCCTGTTTTGCACGTTTTTTGGCGGAAGGTGTGTTGGCCACCGTCGAGCTCCTCGAAAGACTTTTTAGGAAATAGCAAACAAAATAGGCCGCGAATCATGCCGATGAGTTGATGTCTTGTCAAGGGCGGTTGAGACGTTCCGCTAAGTGGTAGGTATAAAGAGGCGGGATATTTATTTCCGGCGCTTGACCTGTAAACTCGCGAGCTTTGGCTCTGTGCTGCTGCGGCGCGGAGTATCGCATAAGTAGGCGCTTTGTTCGCCTGCTGTTTATCGACAGGCACAAACTCTTTCAATGAATCTGCTCAAATCGTTAGCCGCCGTCAGCTCTATCACGATGCTTTCCCGGATTCTGGGGTTCGTTCGTGACACTCTCATTGCACGCACATTTGGCGCCGGGATGGCGACCGACGCCTTCTTTATCGCCTTCAAATTGCCCAATCTGCTGCGACGGATCTTCGCCGAGGGGGCTTTTTCCCAGGCATTCGTGCCGATTCTTGCGGAATATAAAAGCCAGAAGGGCGAGGAGGCGACGCGAACCTTCATTGCCTACGTCTCGGGCCTGCTGACGCTGGTGCTGGCGTTGGTCACCGCCTTGGGCATGATCGCTGCGCCGTGGGTCATCTGGGCGACCGCGCCGGGTTTCACCAATACGCCGGAAAAATTCGAGCTGACGGCCAGCCTGTTGCGGGTGACCTTCCCTTATATATTGCTGATCTCCCTGTCTTCATTGGCCGGGGCAATCCTCAATACCTATAACCGCTTCTCGGTGCCGGCCTTTGTGCCGACGCTGCTCAACGTCAGCATGATCATCTTTTCGGTGTTCCTGACGCCGTACTTCGATCCGCCGGTCATGGCGCTGGGCTGGGCGGTATTGGCGGGTGGTCTGGCGCAATTGCTCTATCAGCTGCCGCACCTGAAAAAGCTCGGCCTGCTGGTGTTGCCACGCCTGAACCTGCGTGACAGCGGCGTCTGGCGGGTCATGAAACAAATGCTGCCGGCGATTCTCGGCGTGTCCGTGAGCCAGATTTCGCTGATCATCAACACCATTTTCGCTTCGTTCCTGGTCGCCGGTTCCGTGTCCTGGATGTACTACGCCGACCGTTTGATGGAGTTACCGTCCGGTGTTCTGGGCGTGGCGCTGGGCACGATTCTCCTGCCCACCCTGGCCAAGACTTACGCCAGCAAGGATCGCGAGGAATATTCACGGATCCTCGATTGGGGTCTGCGCCTGTGCTTCATGTTGGTGTTGCCTTGCTCCCTGGCACTGGGGATTCTCGCCGAGCCGTTGACGGTTTCTTTGTTCCAGTACGGCCAGTTCAGCGCGTTTGACGCCACCATGACCCAACGGGCGCTGATCGCTTATTCGGTCGGTTTGCTCGGGATTATTGTGATCAAAGTGCTGGCGCCGGGCTTTTATGCGCAACAAAACATCCGCACACCGGTAAAAATCGCGATTTTTACCCTGATCGTTACCCAGTTGTTCAATCTGGTGTTGATCGGTCCGCTGGCCCACGCCGGTCTGGCGCTGGCCATCAGCATCGGCGCGTGCATTAACGCCGGCCTGCTGTTCTATCAACTGCGCAAGCAGCAGATGTATGAGCCGCAACCGGGTTGGGCGAAGTTCGGCTTCAAGCTGGTGATAGCCGTGTTGGTGATGTCTGCTGTATTGCTGCTTGGAATGCATTTCATGCCAGCCTGGGATCAGGGGCATATGCTGGAGAGGTTCCTGCGTCTGGGCGCATTGGTCGTTGCCGGTGTGGCGGCTTATTTCGGCATGTTGCTGTTGATGGGCTTCCGTTTGCGAGACTTCAATCGCAAGGCGCTGAGCTGAGGTCACGACCTCGATAAACACGGGCGAATCGACAGTTTTGTCGGCTCGATCACTTTGGGTTACGGTGTTGCCTGTCGTCGGCCGCCGGGTGTGGTTATAATCGACCACTTTATGAGCAAGAAGCGCGTTATGCAGCTGGTTCGAGGCCTCCACAACCTGCGCCCCCAGCATCGGGGCTGTGTCGCCACTATTGGCAACTTTGACGGTGTTCACCGTGGCCACCAGGCTATCCTGGCGAGGCTCCGTGAGCGTGCGCTCGAGTTGGGCGTGCCCAGCTGCGTGGTGATTTTTGAGCCGCAGCCGCGAGAGTTCTTCGCGCCGGACACGGCTCCGGCCCGTCTGGCCCGGCTGCGGGATAAACTGCAGTTGCTGGCCGAAGAAGGTGTCGACCGGGTCCTGTGCCTGGCCTTCAACCAGCGCCTGAGCAAGCTCAGCGCCGCCGAATTCATCGATACCATTCTGGTGGACGGCCTCGGTGTGCAACATCTTGAGGTCGGTGACGATTTCCGTTTTGGCTGTGACCGGGTAGGGGATTTCGATTTCCTGCAACAGGCTGGCGTCCTTCAGGACTTTACCGTCGAAGCGGCGCAGACGGTCGAGCTGGACGGTATTCGCGTGAGCAGCACCCAGGTTCGCAATGCCCTGGCGGCTGCCGATTTTGCCTTGGCCGAGCGACTGCTCGGTCGTCCGTTCCGGATTGCCGGACGGGTCCTGCATGGCCAGAAGCTGGCGCGCCAGTTGGGTACGCCGACGGCCAACATACAACTCAAGCGTCGTCGCGTGCCGCTGACCGGGGTTTACCTGGTCAACGTCGACATCGACGGCAAGACCTGGCCAGGCGTCGCCAACATTGGCGTGCGGCCAACCGTTCAAGGTGATGGCAAAGCCCACCTCGAAGTGCATCTTTTAGATTTTGCCGGCGATCTGTATGACCGGCGTTTGACGGTGGTTTTCCACCACAAGCTGCGTGAAGAGCAGCGTTTCGCCTCTCTGGAGGCGCTTAAGACGGCGATCAATGCGGATGTTGCCGCCGCCCGTGCCCTGTCGCACCTAGCGCCAATCGCTAATGAAGAGCCTTAAATGACCGACTATAAAGCCACGCTAAACCTTCCGGACACCGCCTTCCCAATGAAGGCCGGCCTGCCTCAGCGCGAACCGCAGATTCTGCAGCGCTGGGACAGCATTGGCCTGTACGGTAAGTTGCGCGAGATTGGCAAGGATCGTCCGAAGTTCGTACTTCACGACGGTCCTCCGTACGCCAACGGCACGATTCACATCGGTCATGCGCTGAACAAGATTCTCAAGGACATGATCATCCGCTCGAAAACCCTGTCGGGTTTCGACGCGCCTTATGTTCCGGGCTGGGACTGCCACGGTCTGCCGATCGAGCACAAAGTCGAAGTGACCCACGGTAAAAACCTGGGCGCGGACAAGACCCGCGAACTGTGCCGTGCCTACGCCACCGAGCAGATCGAAGGCCAGAAGTCCGAATTCATCCGTCTGGGCGTGTTGGGCGATTTTGCCAACCCGTACAAGACCATGGACTTCAAAAACGAGGCCGGCGAAATCCGTGCCTTGGCTGAAATCGTCAAGGGCGGTTTCGTGTTCAAGGGCCTGAAGCCTGTGAACTGGTGCTTCGATTGCGGTTCGGCCCTGGCTGAAGCGGAAGTCGAGTACGAGAACAAAAAGTCATCGACCATCGACGTGGCGTTCCCGATTGCCGACGAAGCCAAACTGGCTGCCGCTTTCGGTCTGCCGTCGCTGGGTAAACCTGCTTCTATCGTGATCTGGACCACTACCCCGTGGACCATCCCGGCCAACCAGGCGTTGAACGTTCACCCGGAATTCAACTACGCCCTGGTCGACGTCGGCGACAAACTGCTGGTGCTGGCTGAAGAGCTGGTCGAGTCATGCCTGGCCCGCTACAGCCTGGAAGGCTCGGTCATCGCGACCACCACCGGTAAAGCGCTGGAGCTGATCAACTTCCGTCACCCGTTCTACGATCGTCTGTCGCCGGTTTACCTGGCCGACTACGTCGAACTGGGCGCTGGCACCGGCGTGGTTCACTCTTCGCCGGCCTACGGCGTAGACGACTTCGTGACCTGCAAGAAGTACGGCATGGTCAACGATGACATCATCAATCCGGTTCAAAGCAACGGCGTTTACGTACCGTCGCTGGAATTCTTCGGCGGCCAGTTCATCTGGAAGGCCAACCCGGCCATCGTCGACAAATTGACTGAAGTCGGTGCGCTGCTGCACACCAGCGTCATCGAACACAGCTACATGCACTGCTGGCGTCACAAGACCCCGCTGATCTACCGCGCCACCGCGCAGTGGTTCATCGGGATGGACAAAGAACCTGTGACCGGCGACACCCTGCGCAAGCGGGCGATCAAAGCCATCGAAGAGACCAAGTTCGTCCCGGCCTGGGGCCAGGCGCGCCTGCACTCGATGATCGCCAACCGTCCGGACTGGTGCATCTCCCGTCAGCGCAACTGGGGCGTGCCGATTCCGTTCTTCCTGAACAAGGAAAGCGGCGAGCTGCACCCGCGTACTGCCGAATTGATGGAAGAAGTCGCCAAGCGCGTCGAAGTCGAAGGCATCGAAGCCTGGTTCAAGATGGACGCCGCCGAGTTGCTTGGTGACGAAGCGCCGCAGTACGACAAGATCAGCGACACCCTGGACGTCTGGTTCGATTCGGGCACCACGCACTGGCACGTTCTGCGCGGTTCGCACCCGATGGGCCACGAAACCGGTCCACGTGCCGACCTGTACCTGGAAGGTTCGGACCAACACCGTGGCTGGTTCCACTCGTCGTTGCTGACTGGTTGCGCCATCGACAACCACGCGCCATACCGCGAGCTGCTGACTCATGGCTTCACCGTCGACGAGTCCGGCCGCAAGATGTCCAAGTCCCTGGGCAACGTGATCGCGCCGCAAAAGGTCAACGACACCCTGGGCGCCGACATCATGCGTCTGTGGGTTGCTTCCACCGATTACTCGGGTGAAATGGCGGTTTCCGAGCAGATCCTGCAGCGCAGTGCGGACGCTTACCGGCGGATCCGTAACACCGCGCGCTTCCTGCTCTCCAACCTGACCGGTTTCAACCCGGCCACCGACATCCTGCCGGCCGAAGAAATGCTGGCGCTGGACCGTTGGGCCGTGGACCGCACCCTGCTGCTGCAACGCGAGCTGCAAGAGCACTACGGTGAATACCGCTTCTGGAACGTCTACTCCAAGATCCACAACTTCTGCGTGCAGGAGTTGGGCGGTTTCTACCTCGACATCATCAAGGACCGTCAGTACACCACTGGCGCCAACAGCAAGGCCCGCCGTTCGGCGCAAACCGCGCTGTACCACATCTCCGAAGCGCTGGTGCGCTGGATCGCGCCGATCCTGGCGTTCACCGCTGACGAACTGTGGGAATACCTGCCGGGCGAGCGTAACGAATCGGTAATGCTCAATACCTGGTACGAAGGCCTGACCGAGTTGCCGGAAAACGTCGAGCTGGACCGCGCCTACTGGGAGCGGATCATGGCGGTGAAGGTCGCGGTCAACAAGGAAATGGAAATCCAGCGCGCGGCCAAGGCCGTCGGTGGCAACCTGCAAGCCGAAGTGACGCTGTTCGCCGAAGAGGCGCTGAGCGCCGACCTGGCCAAGCTGAGCAACGAACTGCGCTTCGTACTGATCACCTCGACCGCGACCGTTGCACCGTTCGTTCAGGCGCCGGCCGATGCCGTGGTCACCGAAGTCAGTGGTTTGAAACTGCAAGTGGTCAAGTCGAGTCACGCCAAGTGCGCCCGTTGCTGGCACTGCCGTGAAGACGTCGGCGTGAACCCGGAGCATCCGGAAATCTGCGGTCGTTGCGTCGACAACATCAGCGGCGCTGGCGAGGTTCGTCACTATGCCTAATGCGGCTGGCCGTTTCGGACGGCTGAGCTGGCTCTGGTTGAGTTTGCTGGTCCTGGTCATCGACCAGGCCAGCAAGTTCTACTTCGAAGGCAAGCTCGAGATGTTCCAGCAAATCGTGGTGATCCCCGATTTGTTCAGCTGGACCCTGGCCTATAACACGGGTGCGGCATTCAGCTTCCTGGCCGACAGCTCCGGCTGGCAGCGCTGGTTGTTTGCCCTGATCGCGGTCGTGGTCAGTGCGGTGCTGGTCGTGTGGCTCAAACGTCTGGGGCGCAACGAAACCTGGCTGGCCGTCGCTTTGGCGCTGGTGCTGGGTGGCGCGCTGGGTAATCTGTATGACCGCATCGCCCTGGGCCATGTGATCGACTTCATTCTGGTGCATTGGCAGAACCGCTGGTATTTCCCGGCGTTCAACTTTGCCGACAGTGCAATCTCTGTCGGTGCCGTAATGCTTGCGCTAGACATGTTCAAAAGTAAGAAAACCGGAGAAGCCGTTCATGACTGAACAGGTATTGGCTGAGCAACGCATCCGCCAGAACACGGAAGTCACCTTGCACTTTGCACTGCGCCTGGAGAACGGCGACACGGTCGACAGCACCTTCGACAAAGCCCCGGCGACCTTCAAGGTCGGTGACGGCAACCTGTTGCCAGGGTTCGAAGCAGCGCTGTTCGGCTTCAAGGCTGGCGACAAGCGTACGCTGACAATTCAGCCGGAAAACGCTTTTGGCCAACCCAACCCGCAGAACGTACAAATCATCCCGCGCTCGCAGTTCAAGGACATGGAACTGTCGCCTGGCTTGCTGGTGATCTTTAACGATGCGGCCAATACTGAGCTGCCGGGTGTGGTGAAGACCTTCGATGACGAGCAAGTGACCATCGACTTCAACCACCCGCTGGCCGGCAAGACATTGACCTTTGACGTCGAGATCATCAACGTCAAATCGCTGTAACTGACCGGACACGGTCAAAAATGTGGGAGCGGGCTTGTGTGGCGAGGGTATTTATCCCCGTTCGATTGCGAAGCAATCGTAAACCAGGCCGCGTGTTCTTATTCAAGACCGCGGTGATTGGATTCAGGGGCGCTTCGCACCCCAACGGGGATAAATCCCCTCACCACAAAGGCTCGCTCCCACAGTAAGAAGTTTTTTACAGTTTTCGCTATTTCTTGCGCGCAAGACACGAGGCACAGCATGCAAATCAAACTCGCCAACCCCCGTGGCTTCTGCGCCGGTGTGGACCGGGCAATCGAAATCGTCAACCGCGCCCTGGAAGTCTTTGGGCCGCCGATCTATGTGCGCCACGAAGTGGTCCACAACAAATTCGTCGTTGAAGACCTGCGTGCTCGCGGGGCGATTTTCGTCGAAGAACTGGATCAGGTGCCGGACGACGTCATCGTGATCTTCAGTGCCCACGGTGTTTCCCAGGCCGTGCGCACCGAAGCCGCCGGTCGTGGCCTGAAGGTGTTCGACGCCACTTGCCCGCTGGTGACCAAGGTACACATCGAAGTGGCCCGCTACAGCCGCGACGGCCGTGAATGCATCCTCATCGGCCACGCCGGTCATCCGGAAGTCGAAGGCACCATGGGCCAGTACGATGGCAGCAATGGTGGCGCGATCTATCTGGTCGAAGACGAGAAAGACGTCGCCGAATTGCAGGTGAACAACCCTGAAAGACTGGCGTTCGTGACCCAGACTACCCTGTCCATGGACGATACCAGCCGCGTCATTGACGCTCTGCGTACACGCTTCCCGGCGATCGGTGGTCCACGCAAGGATGACATCTGCTACGCCACGCAAAACCGTCAGGACGCGGTCAAGCAACTCGCCGACGAATGCGACGTGGTCCTGGTGGTCGGCAGCCCGAACAGCTCCAACTCCAATCGCCTGCGTGAACTGGCTGAGCGCATGGCCACCCCGGCCTACCTGATCGACGGTGCCGAAGACCTGCAAAAGAGCTGGTTCGACGGTGTCGAGCGAATCGGCATCACCGCTGGCGCCTCCGCACCGGAAGTGCTGGTGCGTGGCGTGATCCAGCAGTTGCAGGCGTGGGGCGCTACTGGCGCCGATGAATTGGCCGGTCGCGAGGAGAACATTACCTTCTCCATGCCTAAAGAGTTGCGCGTCCGCTCCCTGCTTTAACGCTCTTGCCCCCCGGGCACAGCGCCTGCTCAGCCTTATGGCTGCGCAGGCTGACGCGACCGGTCGCGGCCAGCACCACCTGGAGCTGAGTGACCGGTTCGCGGGCGGCGCAAATGTGCAGTGTCCCCGCTTGAAAGGCCCGTCCGGGCATCTGTGGCTCACCGATACTGTTGAAGCGTATGTATCGCCTGACCGGCCAATTGCCGACAATCGGCACCTCAGTGCCACTCGCGCGCTCAATCAGCAGCGGATTGCTGTTGTCCTCCGCCCCTTTGCCACTGATATCCAGAATGATCCGCCAGCCCTGACTCCAGTCGCCGTTGATGCCGTGAATCACGACGCTCTGGTTGCGTGTGATGGCAACGGTTCTGGCGTTGCGTATACCGCCGATAAGCGACTCTGCCACCTGTTCGCGATGGTTCGATTCAGTCAGTGCAGCAAACGCCGGACTGACCAACAGCAGAACAATCCCGACAATTGTCAGTCCCATGAGCAGTTCGATCAGGCTGAAACCTCGCTGATGCATGTCATCTCCCTCCCTGGAGTGCTGCGGCCCGCGCGATCCCTGCGCGAGTAATGGCAAAACAACCGAACATCTGCCGGTCGAATGTTCTAGCGTGTAGAAGCAGGTATAGCCGACGGCAACGGAGGGCACCGATGGATCATCGTACAAAAGGTTTCACGCTGATCGAGTTGCTGGTCGCGCTCGCGGTGTTTCTGGTCCTGATCACGCTGGTTGTACCGGCGTTTACCCGTTCGGTGCAAATCACTAAGGCCGACACCGAAATCGGCGATCTGCAGCGCGGACTCAATTTCGCCCGACTGGAGGCTATCGACCGTGGTGTCACCACCCGGCTGCGCCCGACGGCCGGCGGCAGCGTCTGGAGCGGAGAATTAACGGTCTTTGACGGTACTGGCAATCCGGCCAATGTATTGCGGGTTGTTCCAGCGATGAGCAGTGGCGCGACTCTGACGCTAACCTCAGGAGTGACCGCTATCGATTTCAACAACCTTGGCGGGTTGTCGGCACCGTCCACGGCGGTGGTGATCAGCTACGTACGGGGGGCAGAAAGCAGGACACTGAATGTGTGTTTGAACGGACGAATTCTATTGGGTGGAAGCTGCGGATGAGGGGATGGAGCAAGCGTGCACAGGAGGGCATGACGCTGATCGAAGTCTTGGTTGCGTTGTTGATTCTGAGTGTGGGGCTGTTGGGGGCGGCAGCGATTCAGCTTAATGCGCTGAAGTACACGGACAGCGCGCGGATGACCAGCCAGGCGAGTTTTATCGCCTACGACATGATGGACCGCATTCGCGCCAACTCCGGTGCCGACTACACCATCACGCCTCCGACCTCGGGCAACCTGAGCGTCGCTCGGGATCAGGATCTCTACGACTTCACCACCAACATTGTCAATTTCGGCGGCGCCACTGCCACCGGAAGCGTTACGCTCAATCAGCGGGTGTACACCATCACCATCACTTGGGATGACTCACGGGCGGCCAATACTGCCAATTCACGCCGTAGTTTCGTCCTGACCAGTCGCGCCACCCTTGATCCGGTGTCGACGCCATGAACCAGACCAACAGAGGTTTCGGCCTGATCGAGTTACTGATCGCCCTGGCGTTGAGTCTGGTCGTGGTCCTGGGTGTGGCGCAGATTTTCATCGCGGCCAAGAATACTTATGTCAGCCAGAACACCGCTGCCGCCATGCAGGAAGATGCGCGTTTCGTGCTGAGCAAGATGATTCAGGAAATTCGCATGGTCGGCATGTTCGGATGTCTGGGGGCGGTCACCGATTCAAGCTCGGCGGGTGACTTCAATGCCAGCCAGACAATGCCCATCAGATGGGACAACGCCAACCTCAAACTGACCCTGGTGACAGCGGATGTCGGCGGCAGTGGCGGGGTACCGACCTGGACGGTGGTTTCCGACTGTAGGAACAGTGCAACGGCCTACACCGGCGTCCGGGTTCCGGGGGCGGGAGAGCTGGCGTTTCCGATCCGGCGCTTGATCTACAGCTTCAGCAACAATCAACTGCTGATGGGTGTCGGCAGCGGCACGCCGGCTCAGGCGGTGCTGGTGAACAACGTCAGTGCCTTCAACGTGAGCTTCGGCCTCGCCAGTTCCGCCACTGATGTGGCGGCCTCCAGTTACAGCAACAACCCTACTGATCCGGCGCGCATCCGTAGTGTTCGCCTGACATTGACCCTCACCGACCCGAACAACCGGGTAGGCAATCAAACCTTCAACGTGGTTGCCGCGCTGCGCAACCGCTTGCCATGAGGAGAGGGCCGATGAGTATTTCTCCCGTGACCCCTCCCGCCCAGCGGGGCATGGCGCTGCTGGTCAGCCTGGTGTTTCTTCTGTTGCTGACACTGATCGGCCTTTCATCCATGCAAAACGCCACCCTGCAGGAAAAAATGGCCGCCAGCGTGACCTTGCGCAATCAGTCGTTCCAGGGCGCCGAATCGGCGTTGCGCGTAGGTGAAAGCGCAGTGCAACTGGATACCTATTCGTTGCCGGTCTGCAGCGGCACTACCCAATGCGCGCCACCGGCCGAGTCGTCGACAATCACCGGCGCTGGCTTCAATTCCACCTCGGGGGTGACCTGGATCGCCTCCGGCAGCGGTTTTTACGGGGTACAGAACATCGGCACCACCCTGACCGCCGTGAATGTGCCGAGCAACACCTCGACAACGCTGTACCGGGTGACCGCCGTCGGCATCGCGGGCAACTCGCGCAGTGTGGTGGAGAGTATCTATGCGAAATACTGAGGCCCGCGCAGGCTGGCGCCGTTGGTTGTTGCAGTTGTTCTGCGGCGCGGCGTTGAGCCTTTATCTGGCAGCGCCGACTTACGCCTTCACTCCCTCGGATTCGCCGCTGTTGAATGCGGCGGCCGTGGCCCCCAATGTGATGCTGTTGCTCGATGACTCGGGGAGTATGAACAGCATTATCTGGGCGGCAGGCTTCGACCCGACGATCACGCGCACTCAGGTGACTATTTGCCTCTCGAATGGTTCGTGCTTGAAAGGGCGGGAACTTGATATGACCGACAGCAATATCTCCTTGTCGAGTTTGACTCGAGGAACATGTTCGAAAGGATGGTACGGTTTTTATAACAACAGCTTTTTCGGTCTGGATTCGCTTTGCCTGAAGCTTCCCGATCCGGTAGGGGGTGAGGACACTCGCTATTCGGCGAAATACTTGTCGTATCTGGTAAGCCTCGCCAACAATTCCGACCGGGATTTCACCGATGGCTCGATCCCCAATGATTACCGGATGAATGTGGCGCGCAACGTCTCCAAAGCGTTGGTGGCCGGCAATCGCTCGCTGCGTATCGGTCTGGCGACGTTCAACCTGGCGGTCGGAAACCATAAGAATGACGGCGGTTACATCGCCCGCTCGATCAGTGATTTGTCGGCAGTCAGCGGCACCGTGACGCAGGCTCAGGCCGATACCAACTACAACGAATTGATCGCCGGAATCGACGAACTGAGCGCGCAGGCCAATACGCCGCTGGCTGAAGCCTATTACGAGATCACCCGCTATTTCCGTGGCATGGCGCCGTACAACAACTCGACACCCACCACCTACACCAGCCCGATTCAGTATCGCTGCCAGAGAAATTACGGGGTGGTGATCACCGATGGTCTGCCCACCTACGACCAAACCTTTCCGACTGACGATCCGCTGGGTGGCAGCCGCTTACCGAACTGGGACGGGATCAGCAGTAACGATGGCGCCAACCGCTTTGGCGACGACGAGGGCGACACCCTGTACCTGGATGACATCGCCAAGTTCGCCTTCGATATCGACATGCGCTCCACGGGAGTCGATGCCGCGGGTAAAAGCTGGGACGCCCCGGATTTTCCCGGGCAGAACATGAATACCTACACCGTGGGGTTCGCCGCGGCAAACCAAATGCTGGCGGACGCCGCGACCTACGGGCAGGGCAAGTACTACCAGGCGACTGACGGCGCCGAGCTCAACAGCTCACTGTCTTCAGCCCTGAGCGATATCACCTCCAAGGCCGGCTCCGGCGGCAGTGGCGTCGCCAGCGGGACCACTCTGGGCAGCGGTTCGAGTTACTTTCAGACCAGTTACGATCCCAAGGATTGGCGCGGCACCATTAAGTCCTTTGGTTTCACATCGACGGGCGCGGTGAACACGGCCGCGGTACTGTGGACGACCGATACCACCATCGTGCCCGGCGCGACCGCGCCGACCTACCAGTCCTGGAATACCCTGACCAACGCCGTTGTTACCTTGGCCTATAGCAATTTTTCCCCAGCCCAGCAGTCCTTCCTCAGCCAGAGCCTGCCCACTGGCATCACCGGCAGCGATCTGGTGGAGTGGAGCAAGGGCACCAACAAAACCGGGTTGAGAACGCGCAGTGTATTGCTCGGCGATATCATCAATTCGCCTCTCGTGCTGGCCGCGCCCACGAACAAAACCGCGTCCGATCTGGTGGGTGACACCACTTACAGCACCTACCTCGCCACCAAAGCCGCCAACATGAACTCCAGCCTGGTGGTGAACGCCAACGACGGTTTTGTAAACGTCATCAGCTCGACCAACGGTGCCAGACGCTACGGCTATATGCCCTCCAGTGTGCTGCCATCATTGCGCTACATCGCTGACCCCACTTACATCAATGGTGTGAGCCACAAATATCTGGTCGACGGTCAGGTCGGTGTGTTCGATGCCCAGCTCGGCAGCGCCTGGAAAACCCTGGCGATTGGAGGAACAGGGGCGGGCGGCAAAACCTTTTATGCACTGCAACTGTTCGACGCGTCGGCCGGTAACGTGACTAACGCGTTGTGGGAGATCAGTGCACCGGCCACAGCAAATACGGCGAACGTTTTCAATGATCTGGGTTATGCCTATGCGCATCCCGAAGTGGCACGCTTGGCCGACGGTCGATGGGCGGCATTCATCTCCAACGGTTATGGCAGCAACTCCGGGGTGGCAGCGCTGTATGTGGTGGATATCCGCGACGGCTCGCTGATCAAGAAAATCGTGGTCGACAGTACAGAAACCACCAACGGCCTGTCGTCGGTGAAACTCAGGGTCGACTCGCAAAATGTGGTGCAGGCCGCCTATGGGGGCGATCTGAAAGGGCGGTTGTGGAAGTTCGATTTGAGTGGCACTGCCTCCGATACCTGGGGCGTGGCATTTTCCGGCAAGCCGTTGTTCACCACTGCAGGTGGCGCGACCCAGCCGATTACCGCGCAACCGTTGCTGGCCGATCACGCATTGGGCGGCAAGGAAGTGTTTTTCGGCACCGGTAAATTCAACGAGACTGCCGACAAGACCAACAAAGACCTCCAGGCGTTCTATGCCGTGTGGGATGCGGAAGGTGGCTCCGGGCAAATCACAACGTCCAGTTTGCAGGCGCAGGCGGTGACTGGCGTGTTCTCGGGTAGCAGTGGGCAATTCATCACCACCAGCCAGAACGACGTGACCTATCCGGCAGAGAAGGGCTGGTATCTGCCATTGGTTTACAACAACGTGTTGACCGGCGAGCGGGTAATCAATCAGGCCAGTCTGGTGGCCGGCCGGATCGTATTCACCACGGCCAGCGTGGACACCACCGACCCTTGCGCCAGTTTCGGCACCGGCAAACTGGTCGAGCTGGATGCATTCAGCGGTAAGATGCTCAATTACGCGGTGCTCGACAGCAATGGCGACGGGTTGGTCGACATCAAGGATTCGATCTCCAGCGGGGTGGTTTTCACCGGTGGTATTCCGACGCTGAACGCGATCGTCAACAATGCGTCCCGCAAGATTATGAACGACTCCAGCGGTGGCATCAGCTCCCTGGTGGAAAAGCCCGGCAGCGGCGGTAGCCGTCGCATCATGTGGCGACAAATACAGTAAGTGAGAGTTGAGGCATGCGCAGATCCAACCGAGGTTTTACCCTGATCGAAATCATGATCGTGATTGCGATCATCGGGATCGTCATCACCATTGGCTACCCGAGCCTCACCGAGTATGTGAACAAGGGCCGCCGCACTGAAGTCGCCGGCCTGCTCTCCGAACAAGCGCAGATCCTTGAACGCTTCTATTCGAAGAATAATGTCTACACCAATGCCACCGGCCTGAGCGCCGGTAATGACTTCTACACCATCACCCCGACCCTGACCGATCAGACCTTCCTGCTGACGGCGGTGCGCAAGCCTGGCAAGGCCATGGCAGCTGACAAGTGCGGTGATTTCACCATCACCAACACTGGCGTCAGAAGCATGGTCAATGCGACGGCCGCGACCAAGGATTGCTGGGGGCGCTAAGTTCTTTTTTTGGGTGCCTTTTGTGCCCCTGTCTTTTTAACGGTTGGATCAGAACATGACCAGGCAACAGCAAG
The DNA here is from genome assembly GCF_014852295.1 of Pseudomonas sp. PDM10. Lineage (NCBI taxonomy): Bacteria > Pseudomonadati > Pseudomonadota > Gammaproteobacteria > Pseudomonadales > Pseudomonadaceae > Pseudomonas > Pseudomonas sp. PDM10. The sequence continues at coordinate 265,960 of NZ_JACVBJ010000008.1, forward strand.
TGGTGATTGTCGGCGGCGGCGTGATTGGCCTGCTGACTGCGTTCAATCTCGCGTCCGAAGTGGAAAAAGTTGTGCTGCTGGATCGCTCGAACGTCGGTCAGGAGTCGTCCTGGGCCGGTGGCGGCATCGTTTCGCCGCTCTACCCGTGGCGCTACAGCCCGGCGGTCACCGCGTTGGCGCATTGGTCCCAGGATTTTTATCCCCAGCTGGGTGAGCGACTGTTTGCCGCCACCGGTGTCGATCCCGAGGTGCATACCACCGGGTTGTACTGGCTGGATCTGGATGATGAGGCTGAGGCGCTGGCCTGGGCCGAGCGGGAAAATCGTCCGTTGCGGGCTGTGGATATCTCGGCGGCTCACGACGCAGTGCCTGTGTTGGGGAACGGTTTTTCCCGGGCGATCTACATGGCAGATGTGGCCAATGTGCGTAATCCGCGGCTGGTGAAGTCCCTCAAGGCCGCGTTGCTGGCGCTGCCGAATGTGAGGATTCATGAACAGTGTGAAGTCAGCGGGTTTATCCGTGAAGGCGCTACGGTGGTCGGGGTGCAGACCTCGGCGGGAGCGATTCATGGCGATCAGGTGGTTCTGACCGCCGGTGCCTGGAGCGGTGATTTACTCAAGAGCCTGGATCTGGAGCTGCCGGTCGAACCGGTGAAAGGTCAGATGATTCTGTACAAATGCGCGGCGGACTTTCTGCCGAGCATGGTTCTGGCCAAGGGGCGTTATGCGATCCCTCGGCGCGATGGGCACATTCTGATTGGCAGTACGCTGGAGCATGAAGGCTTCGACAAGACGCCAACCGAATCCGCCCTGGAGAGCCTGAAGGCGTCGGCGGTGGAGTTGATTCCTGCACTGGCGGATGCCGAGGTCGTGGGGCACTGGGCCGGGTTGCGACCGGGTTCGCCGGAAGGTATTCCCTACATCGGTCGGGTGCCAGGGTTCGAAGGGCTTTGGCTGAATTGCGGGCATTACCGTAATGGCTTGGTGCTGGCGCCCGCATCGTGTCAGTTGTTTGCGGATGTGATGCTGGGGCGTGAGCCGATCATTGATCCGGCGCCGTATGCACCGGCTGGACGGATCTGAGACTCAATCGAGCCCCAGTTTCTTGAGCCTGTAGCGCATCGACCGGAATGAAAGATTTAACCGCTGAGCCGCCGCCGTGCGGTTCCAGCGGGTTTCTTCCAGGGCCTGGAGGATAAGGTTGCGTTCGACGTTTTCCAGGTAGTCTTCCAGGTTGTCGATCTGCGTCAGGTCCGGCACACCGCCTTCCGGGTTGCAGTTGCCTTCGGCCAGTCGCAGATCGCTGGCTTCAATTTGTTTGTTTTCGCACAACGTGTGCGCCCGTTCGAGGACGTTTTCCAGTTCCCGCACATTGCCGGGGAAGCGATAGCTTTTCAGCGCGTCGAGGGCTTGGGGGTGGAGTTTTGCGACGGGTTGGCCAGTGCTGGTGGCCAGGCGTTTGAGCACATGGCTGGCGAGGGATTCGATGTCGTCACGGCGTTCGCGCAAGGGCGGCACCCGTAGTTCGATCACGTTCAACCGGTAGTACAAATCCTGGCGAAAGCGTTCGGCGGCAACTTCGGCGTCGAGGTCTTTGTGGGTGGCGCACAGGATACGCACATCGACCACGGTTTCCTGTTGCTCGCCGACACCGCGAACGGCTTTTTCCTGTATGGCCCGTAGCAGTTTGACCTGCATCGCCAGCGGCAAATCAGCCACTTCGTCGAGGAACAGGGTGCCGCCATGGGCCGCCTGGAACAGTCCTGGTTTGTCTTCGATGGCACCGCTGAAACTGCCTTTGCGATGCCCGAAAAATTCGCTCTCCATCAATTCCGACGGAATCGCCCCGCAATTGACCGGAATAAAAGGTTGGTTGGCGCGTGGCCCTTGCTCATGGATCAGTCGCGCGACCAATTCCTTGCCGCTGCCGGATTCGCCGCTGATGTACACCGGCGCCTGGCTGCGGGCCAGTTTGTCGATGTGTTTGCGCAAGGCGCGCATGGGCGGTGAATCACCCAGCAGCCGGCGATCGATGGCAATGCCGGTGCCGCCCGGCGCAGGCAACCGAAGCGCACTGCTGACCAGTTCCCGCAGGCGAGTGAGGTCCACCGGTTTGGTCAGGAAGTCGAAGGCGCCGGCTTTGAGGGCGTTGATCGCCGTTTCCAGGCTGCCATAAGCGGTGATCATGGCCACCGGTACTTGGGGGTGGCGTTGCTGGATGTGTTGCACCAGCTCAAGGCCGGTGCCGTCCGGCAAGCGCATGTCGGTCAGGCACAAATCGAACGACTCTCGCGACAGCAGTGCCTGGGCTTCGCCGAGGTTGCGGGCACTGAAGGTGTCGAGTTTCATCCGTCCCAGGGTGATTTCCAGGAGTTCGCGGATATCCGGTTCGTCGTCGACGATCAGGACTTTTTGCCGTGGGCTCATGTTCAACTTTGTTTCCGTCCGTGAGCAAAAGTGATGCGAAAGCAGCCGCCGCCTTGGCGTGGTTTGAAGTCTAGGCGGGCCTGGTTGCTTTCGCACAGCTCACGGGACAGATAAAGCCCCAGGCCGGTGCCTTGGGTGCTGGTGGTGAAGAACGGTTCGAACAAGTGCACGTGATGCTCTGGCGTCACGCCGGGGCCATCGTCCAGGATCTCGAGGATCGGCAGCTGACTGTCCGAATCGACAAACAATTCGAGCCAGACCTGTGCCAGGTCGTGATTCAAGGCGCTATGGCGCCAGGCGTTGCGCAACAGATTGTCGAGAATCTGGGTCAGTTGGTCTGGATCCATCAGGGTTTTGAAGTCTCCTGAGCCGATGCGCAGATGAATCTGCTGATGCTCGGTCGCCCTCTCGCGGTTTTCGTTGACGAACTGTTCCAGCCACGGCTTCAGATCAAGCCGTTGCGCTATGGTTTGCTGACGGCGGGACAGTTGCAGGACGTTTTCGATTACCCGATTCATTCGCTGAGAGTGGTCTTGAATAATCTGTGTCAGACGTCGATCCGCGCCGTTCAGTTCCTCTGATTCCTGCAATAGCTGCGCGGCATGACTAACGGCGCCCAGTGGGTTGCGGATTTCATGGGCGATACCGGCGGTCAGGTGACCGAGGGCGGCGAGCTTCAATTGCTGGGCTTGTTGAGCGATTTGCGCGAGGTCTTCGAGAAAGACCAAGGTCTGGTGGTGTGGGCTTTGGTCCAGGGCAATGAAGCTCGGTTGCAGCTCCAGACCACTGCTGGCGACTTTCAGGCTCTGGGGGCGCAGCGTCGGATTGTTGCGCCACAATTGCAGGCGTTCGACCAGGCTGGGCAAGTAGTCGTCGATCAACTGGCCTGCAAGATTTTCCCTGCCTAACAGGTTCAGGGCGCTGTGGTTGGCCAGTTGAACCCGCCGCTGGTCGTCGAGTACCAGGATGCCGGTCCGCATGCGTTGCAGGATCAGGGCGTTGAGGGCTTCGAGGCTGACAACTTCGCTGGCCCGCTGTTCGGCGAGGGTTTCGCTGACATCCAGGCGTCGGATCAGCCCTTGCACCAGCAATGCAGCAGCAAAACACAAGGCGCCGAGCGTGCCGACTTGCAAGTAATCGTTGGGGGTGGCGCGATGGCTGAAACTCAGGAGGAAGCTCAGCCCGACGATGCCGAGTGCGCCAACGGCGGCAATCAGCAGGCCGATGCGCCCTCGCAACAAGGTGTTGCTGATGGCTACCGATACGATCAGCAAGTTGCCGATGGCGCTGGCCACACCGCCGGCGGCATAGAACAGACCGCACAGTAGCAGGACGTCGGTCAGCGCCAGGCTGAACAGTTGCGCCGGGCGCCGGGTGTTCCCGAGGAATACCACCAGCAGGATGTTCAGCACCAGGTAAAACCAGCTGCCACTGCGCAGCAGGTCGTCATTGCTGAACGTCAGCAGCTGGTTGTCCATGTTGCTGGCGATCAACAGCACCAGGGTGATGCCGATGCTCAAACGGTAGAGGTGATAGAGGCGCAGCAGTCGCTGGGCCTGTTTGCTGCCGGGACTGGAGGTCTCAGCGATCACTGGAGCCCGGGCCTTGCTCAAGATGAGCCTGGCTGCAATACCACTGTTGTTGAAGTCTCAGCGCGCGGTCGCGTGGCAGGTGTACGCCGCAATGGGCGCAGCGGACCATCGGAGCCGCCTCCAGCTCGGCAGAGGACCTGGGCACGGACGCCTGGCCCTTGAACTTGCGCCAGAACCATACCGCAGCGGCAATCAGGGCGATCCAGAACAGTAAACGAAGCATGATGAGCTGCTATTCGACGAGTGATGAGCCAGTTTAGCCAAGGACATGACCAGCGCACAGCGTAATCATCGAGCCCATAAAAAAGGAGCCTCGAAAGGCTCCTTTTCGTACAACCCGATGTGTCAGTCAAACACGCCGAAGGTCATGTAGCTGAACCACGAGCGGTCGCTGTTATTGGCTTCGGAGTCGTGTTCCTCTTCTTCGATCACGTCGCCTTTTTCATCTTTAGGCTTAAGATCGTTCGGAATCGCGTCCTTGGCGTCCTGGAACTGCTTCTGCACGTCCTGGTTGGCGCGGGTTTCGCCCGGCGGCAGTGGTGGACGGGATTCGATCAGGCCCAGGGTCGCCTTGCTCAGCCACGAGCGGTTGTCGGCTTCGGCCACCGAAGGCTGGAACTGACCGTCGACCAGGCTTGGATGGTTCGGGTAGTTGAGCTTCAGGGTTTCGAGGCTGGTAGCGGCCAGATCGTCCAGGTGCAGACGCTGGTAGGCCTCTGTCATCACCGCCAGGCCGTCACCGACCGAAGGGGTTTCCTGGAAGTTTTCCACTACGTAGCGACCACGGTTCGCGGCGGCGACATAGGCCTGACGGGTCAGGTAGTAGTCGGCAACGTGAATCTCGTAGGCCGCCAGCAGGTTGCGCAGGTAGATCATGCGCTGCTTGGCGTCCGGCGAGTAGCGGCTGTTGGGGAAGCGGCTGGTCAGCTGGGCGAACTCGTTGTAGGAGTCGCGAGCGGCACCCGGGTCACGCTTGGTCATGTCCAACGGCAGGAAGCGCGACAACAGGCCGACGTCCTGGTCGAAAGAAGTCAGACCCTTGAGGTAATACGCGTAATCCACGTTCGGGTGCTGCGGGTGCAGACGAATGAAGCGCTCGGCGGCGGACTTCGCCGCTTCAGGCTCGGTGTTCTTGTAGTTGGCGTAGATGAGCTCGAGTTGAGCCTGATCGGCGTAGCGACCGAACGGATAACGCGACTCCAGCGCCTTCAGCTTGGCTGTGGCGGCGGTGTAGCTATTGTTGTCCAGATCGTGCTGAGCCTGCTGGTACAGCTCGACCTCGCTCAGGTTTTCGTCTACGACTTCCTTCGATGAGCAAGCAGCGGTCAATGCGAGGATGGCGATCAGCAGCAGGTGTTTCACTTGCATGGCGGCTTGCGTCCCTATGACGGCCGCTGTCTTGGGCGGGGCCGTCCTGTTATGATGAACGCCCCGTTGAATAGCCTCGGGGCAAAAGACGCCGTATTTAACCACAAGCGCGCAGCCGAAACCAAAGGCTGTGCCGACGCCTAGTCTGAGCATGTCCGATAAAATTGAACTTCGCGCAGAGGTGCCGTCCGAATTGGGCGGCCAACGCCTCGATCAAGTCGCCGCACAATTATTCGCTGAGCACTCGCGCTCGCGCCTTTCCGCCTGGATCAAAGACGGCCGCCTGACTGTGGATGGGGCGGTTATCCGCCCGCGAGACATCGTTCATGGTGGTGCCATTCTTGAACTCACTGCCGAGCAGGAAGCTCAGGGCGAATGGATCGCTCAAGACATCGAGCTGGACATCGTCTATGAAGACGACGACATCCTGGTGATCAACAAACCCGCGGGTCTGGTGGTGCATCCTGCCGCAGGTCACGCTGATGGCACCTTGCTCAACGCCTTGCTCCACCACGTGCCGGACATCATCAATGTGCCCCGCGCCGGTATCGTGCATCGCCTGGACAAGGACACCACCGGTCTGATGGTGGTGGCCAAGACCATTCAGGCGCAGACACAGCTTGTCACGCAATTGCAGAGCCGCAGCGTAAGCCGGATCTACGAGTGCATCGTGATCGGCGTGGTGACTGCCGGCGGCAAGATCAACGCGCCGATCGGTCGTCACGGTCAGCAACGCCAGCGCATGGCCGTGATGGAAGGTGGCAAGCAGGCCGTCAGCCATTACCGCGTGCTCGAGCGTTTCCGCTCCCACACGCACGTGCGGGTGAAGCTGGAAACCGGTCGTACGCACCAGATTCGTGTGCACATGGCCCACATCAACTACCCGTTGGTCGGAGACCCTGCCTACGGCGGTCGCTTCCGTATTCCGCCGGCAGCCAGTGTGACCATGGTCGAATCGTTGAAGGCGTTCCCGCGTCAGGCGCTGCATGCGCGGTTCCTGGAGCTGGATCACCCGACCACCGGTAAACGCATGAGCTGGGAATCGCCACTGCCGGACGATTTCGTCTGGTTGCTGACGCTGCTCAAGCAAGACCGCGAGGCGTTCATCGGATGAGTGACTGGCTGATTCCCGACTGGCCTGCGCCTGCCGGGGTGAAAGCCTGCGTTACCACCCGTGCGGGCGGCGTCAGTCTGGCGCCGTTCGACAGCCTCAACCTCGGCGATCACGTCGATGACAGCCCCGAAGCTGTGGTCGAAAACCGCCGTCGCCTCATTGATCATTTCGCTATTCAACCGGCCTGGTTAAAGCAGGTTCACGGCATTGCCGTGGCCCACGCAGACCCAAGCCTTACGGCCACTGCCGATGCCAGCTGGACGGCAACGCCCGGTATTGCCTGCACGGCAATGACTGCGGATTGCCTGCCGGCGCTGTTCTGTGACCGTGCCGGTACTCGCGTCGCGGCGGCTCATGCCGGATGGCGCGGGTTGGCGGCGGGTGTGCTGGAAGCAACCCTCGACAGTCTGGCCGTGCCGCCAGAAGAAGTGCTGGTCTGGCTCGGTCCGGCCATTGGTCCGCAAGCCTTTGAAGTCGGCCCTGAAGTGCGCGAAACCTTCGTCGAGCAATTACCCGAAGCCGCTAAAGCGTTTGTGCCGAGTGCAAATGCTGGCAAATTCTTGGCTGATATCTATGAGCTGGCGCGCTTGCGTCTGGCGGCTCGCGGTGTCACCGCTGTTTATGGTGGCGGTTTCTGTACCGTGACCGATCCTCGCTTCTTTTCCTACCGCCGCAGTCCACGCACCGGTCGGTTTGCCTCCTTGGTCTGGCTCGAACGCTAGACTTCTCTGATCTACATCAACATCACGACGCTTGAAACTCCCAGAATCGACCGCATCTATAACGGTATCTGGCAGGTTTCTTCATTCAGGATGTTTTATAGGTCCGACCTGCTCAAAAGGAAGGTGACCCATGCGTATAGACCGTTTAACCAGCAAGTTGCAGTTAGCCTTGTCCGACGCCCAATCCCTGGCCGTCGGCCTCGATCATCCGGGCATTGAACCGGCGCACTTGATGCAAGCCATGCTTGAACAGCAGGGTGGTTCGATCAAACCCCTGTTGATGCAGGTGGGCTTCGACGTCAACAGCCTGCGTAAAGAGCTGACCAAAGAGCTCGACCAACTACCAAAAATCCAGAACCCGACCGGCGACGTGAACATGTCGCAGGATCTGGCGCGTCTGCTCAACCAGGCCGACCGCCTGGCCCAGCAGAAGGGCGATCAGTTCATCTCCAGTGAGCTGGTGTTGCTCGCCGCCATGGACGAGAACAGCAAGCTCGGCAAGCTGTTGCTCGGTCAGGGCGTCAGCAAGAAAGCCCTGGAAAACGCAATCACCAACCTGCGTGGTGGTGAGGCCGTCAATGACGCCAACCATGAAGAGTCGCGCCAGGCGCTGGATAAATACACCGTCGACCTGACCAAGCGCGCCGAAGAAGGCAAGCTTGATCCGGTGATCGGCCGTGACGACGAAATTCGCCGGACCATTCAGGTGCTGCAACGCCGCACCAAGAACAACCCGGTGCTGATCGGTGAGCCTGGCGTGGGTAAAACCGCCATCGCCGAAGGCCTGGCCCAGCGCATTATCAACGGCGAAGTCCCGGATGGACTGAAAGGCAAGCGCCTGCTGTCCTTGGACATGGGGTCGCTGATTGCCGGTGCCAAGTACCGTGGCGAGTTCGAAGAACGCCTCAAATCCTTGCTCAACGAACTGTCGAAGCAGGAAGGGCAGATCATTCTGTTCATCGACGAACTGCACACCATGGTCGGCGCCGGTAAAGGCGAAGGCTCGATGGACGCGGGCAATATGCTCAAGCCTGCGTTGGCCCGTGGTGAACTGCACTGCGTCGGCGCGACCACGCTCAACGAGTACCGCCAATATATAGAGAAGGATGCGGCCCTCGAGCGGCGCTTCCAGAAAGTCCTGGTGGATGAGCCGAGCGAAGAAGACACCATCGCCATCCTGCGTGGCCTGAAAGAGCGTTACGAGGTTCACCACAAGGTGGCGATCACCGACGGCGCGATCATCGCCGCGGCCAAGCTCAGCCATCGCTACATCACCGATCGTCAGCTGCCGGACAAGGCCATTGACCTGATCGACGAAGCCGCCAGTCGTATCCGCATGGAGATCGACTCCAAGCCGGAAGTGCTGGACCGTCTGGAGCGTCGTCTGATTCAGCTGAAGGTGGAATCCCAGGCGCTGAAAAAAGAAAGCGACGACGCGGCGAAGAAACGTCTGGAAAAACTCCAGGAAGAAATCGTTCGTCACGAACGTGAGTACTCGGACCTGGAGGAAATCTGGAACGCGGAAAAAGCCGAAGTGCAGGGTTCTGCGCAGATCCAGCAGAAAATCGAACAGTCCCGTCAGGAACTGGAAACGGCCCGCCGCAAAGGCGACCTGAACCGCATGGCCGAGTTGCAGTACGGGATCATCCCGGACCTGGAGCGCAGCCTGCAAATGGTCGACCAGCACGGCAAAACTGAAAACCAGTTGCTGCGCAGCAAGGTGACCGAAGAAGAGATCGCTGAAGTCGTTTCGAAGTGGACCGGCATTCCGGTGTCGAAAATGCTCGAGGGTGAGCGCGACAAGCTGATGAAGATGGAAAGCCTGTTGCACCAACGTGTGATCGGCCAGGACGAAGCGGTGATTGCCGTTTCCAACGCTGTGCGGCGTTCCCGTGCCGGGTTGTCCGATCCGAATCGCCCGAGCGGTTCGTTCATGTTCCTCGGCCCGACCGGTGTCGGTAAAACCGAGCTGTGCAAGGCGCTGGCCGAGTTCCTCTTCGATACAGAAGAGGCGATGGTGCGGATCGACATGTCCGAGTTCATGGAGAAACATTCCGTGGCTCGTCTGATCGGTGCGCCACCAGGCTACGTAGGCTATGAAGAGGGCGGTTACCTGACCGAGGCGGTGCGTCGCAAGCCTTATTCGGTGATCCTCCTGGACGAGGTCGAGAAGGCCCACCCGGACGTCTTCAACATCTTGCTGCAAGTGCTGGAAGATGGCCGACTGACCGACAGTCATGGTCGCACGGTGGATTTCAAAAATACCGTGATTGTCATGACCTCCAACCTCGGTTCGGTGCAGATCCAGGAATTGGTCGGTGATCGTGAGGCGCAGCGTGCGGCAGTGATGGATGCGATTTCCACGCACTTCCGACCTGAGTTCATCAACCGGGTCGATGAAGTGGTGATCTTCGAGCCGTTGGCTCGGGATCAGATCGCGGGCATTACCGAGATCCAGTTGGGTCGCCTGCGCAGTCGCCTGACCGAACGCGAGCTGAAGCTTGAACTGAGCCCTGAGGCCATGGATAAGCTGATCGCGGTGGGTTACGACCCGGTTTACGGCGCACGGCCGCTCAAACGAGCCATTCAGCGCTGGATTGAAAACCCGCTGGCGCAGCTGATTCTGTCCGGTCGTTTCATGCCGGGCGATACCGCCAAGGGTGTCGTGGAGAACGACGAAATCGTATTTGCCTGATCCACGGCGGCAGTAAAATTGAAGAGGCCTCGCATTGCGAGGCCTTTTTTTCGCCAGGCTGTTGAACTCTAAGGAAAAGGCTTGTAAAGTGCGCCCCGCAGTAAGTCGCCCTGAAGGGTTCCAGCTCCCCAAGCAGGAATCTGAAATAAGTTGCAAATCATTAACTTGAAAGCAATTTAGGGGGTTGACAGAGGTGCTTAAGATTGTAGAATAGCGCGCCTCAGACACACGAACGCAGCGATGCGAACGGGTCGAAGAGGTGAAGCAAGCTTCACAGTTGTAAATTGAAATATCAGTTGTAATTGAAATATGTAGTTCCGTGATAGCTCAGTCGGTAGAGCAAATGACTGTTAATCATTGGGTCCCAGGTTCGAGTCCTGGTCACGGAGCCAATTTCAAACCGGGGTATAGCGCAGTCCGGTAGCGCGCCTGCTTTGGGAGCAGGATGTCAGGAGTTCGAATCCCCTTACCCCGACCATTTTTGGGTCGTTAGCTCAGTTGGTAGAGCAGTTGGCTTTTAACCAATTGGTCGTAGGTTCGAATCCCACACGACCCACCATTTTTGAAACCAGTTCACGCTGGGATCAGATCTTAAGATCAGAGGCCAAAAGCACTGATCGAAGAAGGCGACTTTTTTAAAGGTCGCCTTTTTATTACCGGGGTATAGCGCAGTCCGGTAGCGCGCCTGCTTTGGGAGCAGGATGTCAGGAGTTCGAATCCCCTTACCCCGACCATATTAAAAATCCTCGTATCGAAAGATACGGGGATTTTTTTTGTCTTCGATTTTTTGACTTCGAGAAATAACACTTCAGTCGTCGTACAACTTGCCGATAACGAGGCGACGGGGTACTGCCGAAACAACGCCCCTTATCCAGGCCACTACAAGAAAAAGGCGTTCGTTATGGTGCTTCGACAATTAAATATCGCTCCTCGGGCAGCCTTGGGGTTTGCCTTGATTGCCGTATTGGTCGCGTTGCTCGGGATTTTTGCCCTGGGGCAGATGTCGAGCATTCGCGATAGCGAGGTGGCGGTGGAGAAACAATGGCTACCGAGTATTCGCGGCGGTGACGAGATCCGCGAAATCATGCTGCGCATCCGTACCATTTCCCTGCGCATGGCCCTGGATCAGGATCCGAAGAACATCCCTGTCTACCGCGGCCAGATGGACACTCGCGACAAAGAGTTGAGCGAGAAGATTGCGGCATATGACAGGTTGGTCAACACCGTCGAAGGCAAAGCCTTGTATGACCAGTTCAAAACCACCTTCGCGGCTTATCGTGCCGGCATTGCCCAATCTTTTTCCCTGGCCGAACAGGGTCGTCATGACGAATTGACCAAGTTGCTGCTGGTAGACATGAAAACCGTGGTCGATGGTTCCGGCAAGCAACTCACTGACCTGGCGGATCTGTTCGCCAAACAAGTCGCCGCCGAGAGCCAGAAATCTGCAGCGCATTACGAAACATCGCGGATGATCGTCAGCCTGTTTATCGCATTGGCGGCATTGGCCACCGTCGGCCTGGCCATGCTGCTGACCCGCAGCATAGTCAAACCGTTGAACGAAGCGTTGGATGCCGCGGAAAACGTGGCGCGAGGCGACCTGACGCGCCCCATCGAAACCCATGGCAACGATGAAGTGAGTCGTTTGCTCAAGGCGTTGGCGACCATGCAGCGTAACCTGCGCGAAACCTTGCAAGGTATCAGCGGCTCGGCCGCGCAATTGGCGACAGCGGCTGACGAGTTGAATGCCGTCACCCTCGACAGCACGCAAAACCTGCAACAGCAGAACAATGAGATCGAACAAGCGGCGACGGCTGTCACTGAAATGACCACCGCGGTGGAGGAGGTCGCTCGCAACGCGGTGTCGACCTCCGACGCCACGCGCCAATCCAGTGAGTCCGCGCACGTCGGCCAGGAGCGGGTCAGCGAAACAGTCACAGCCATTGGCGCCCTGGCCAGCGATGTGCAGATCACCGGCGGATTGGTGCAGTCCCTGGCCAACCAGTCTCAGGGCATCGGCAAGGTACTGGAGGTGATTCGTGCGATTGCCGAGCAAACCAACTTGCTGGCCCTCAACGCAGCCATTGAAGCGGCGCGCGCCGGGGAAAGCGGTCGCGGTTTCGCGGTGGTTGCCGACGAAGTTCGCGCTTTGGCCTATCGCACGCAGCAATCGACTCAGGAAATCGAGTAAATGGTTCAGGGTATGCGCAACGGCTCAACTCAGGCGCTGGATTCCATGCACGCCAGCTCAAGCCGTGCGGCCAGCACATTGGCCTTGGCCGAGCGTGCAGGTGAAGCGTTGCAGACCATCACCGCGTCGGTTCATCAGATCCACGAGCGCAATCTGGTGATCGCCAGCGCTGCCGAAGAACAGGCGCAGGTGGCGCGTGAAGTCGACCGCAACCTGGTGAATATCCGTGACCTTTCGGTGCGATCTGCCGCCGGGGCGGATCAGACCAGCGCGTCCAGCCAGGAGCTGTCTCAGTTGGCCAATGCCTTGCAGGGCATGGTGCGGCGCTTTCAGCTTTAAATTTTCCAGACGCAAAAAAGCCGCGCTTCTCGATGGAAAAGCGCGGCCTGGTTTTCGGAAGCTTAGGCGCCGTCTTGGTCTTTCAAGTGCTCGAACAGGCCTTTTGGCATTTTCTTGCCATTGGCTTCGTAGTTGGCTTTCACGTTATCGAATGCCTCTTGCTCGTCGATGAAGCCATCATGGTTGGTGTCGATCTTGTCGAAGTTGGACTTCGGCGCGACTTTCAGGAATTCGGCACGGGATACCTTGCCGTCGCCATCCGTGTCGGTTTTTGCCATCGAGGCATCGCCACACTTGCCTTCGCCACATTTACCTTCAGGGGTCTTCACGACCTGTTCGGCCGAGGCCAGCAGGTAGCCTTGTGTCAGGGGTTGCGCGGCGAACACGGCGCCGGACAACATCATGCCACCGGCCAAAACAGCGCCGAGCAGACCGATAGGGTTTTTGGTGGTACGGGACATTTCAATACTCCTGGGTTGCACGACACAACCGTTCGATAAAGGACGCCACGTAAGTGCGGCGATAACCGTAGCTGGCGGGGTGCCTTGCTCGGGTGTGGCCATTTAGCGGGCGTGGTGTATCGCTACTGTGTCGCGCAGGGGGGGAGTTTGTAAGCGAAGGGGATGAAACGGCGGGGGAGATACAGTGAGACACAGATCTACAGGCTGGTGAGTAAAAATGTGGGAGCGAGCCTGCTCGCGATGGCGGCCTGACATTCAGCACATATGTTGAATGTTAATCCCTCATCGCGAGCAGGCTCACTCCCACAGTGGATTGTGTCAGTGAAGTTTGAGTCGCGGCTCAGTCCCGCGCCCGATCTTGCTGCCCAACATCAGCATCGCCGTACGAAACGCGCCATACAGCGCCATCTGGTGCATGCGATACAGCGACACGTAAAACATCCGCGCCAGCCAGCCTTCCAGCATCACGCTGCCGGTGAGGTTGCCCATCAAGTTACCCACAGCCGAAAAACGCGACAGCGAGATCAACGAGCCGTAGTCGGTGTATTTGTACTCAGGCAGCGGCTTGCCTTCGATCCGCAGTTTCAGCGATTTGGCCAGCAACGAAGCTTGCTGATGCGCAGCCTGGGCGCGCGGCGGCACGTTGCGATCGCTGCCCGGCTGCGGGCAGGCCGCGCAGTCACCGAAGGCGAAGATATTCTCGTCGCGGGTGGTTTGCAGGGTCGGCAGCACTTGCAGCTGATTGATCCGGTTGGTCTCCAGGCCATCGATGTCCTTGAGGAAGCCTGGTGCACGAATCCCGGCCGCCCAGACTTTCAGGCTGGCGTTGATGACTTTGCCATCGGCGGTAATCAGGCTGTCGACCGTCACTTCACTGACGGCGGCATTGGTCATGACGTTGACCCCGAGTTTCTCCAGGGTTTTATGCACAGGCCCGCCAATACGTTCCGGCAACGCTGGCAACACCCGTGGCCCGGCTTCGATCAAGGTGATGTGCATGTTTTCCGGTTTGATCCGGTCCAGGCCGTAAGCCGCCAGTTCATGGGCGGCGTTGTGCAGTTCGGCGGCCAGTTCGACCCCGGTGGCACCGGCGCCGACGATGGCCACGCTGATCTGCTCGACCTTGTCGGTTTGCCCGGCATGGGCGCGCAGGTAGTGGTTGAGCAATTGCTGGTGGAAGCGCTCGGCCTGTTTGCGGGTGTCGAGGAACAGGCAGTGTTGCGCCGCGCCCTGAGTCCCGAAATCGTTGGTGGTGCTGCCGACCGCGATCACCAGCGAGTCGTAACCCACTTCGCGTGCCGGGACCAATTCAATGCCGGCTTCGTCGTAGGTGGCGGCCAGCTGGATTTTCTTCTGCGCGCGATCAAGCCCGCTCATGCGCCCCAGCTGGAACTCGAAGTGGTTCCATTTCGCCTGGGCAACATAGTTGAGTTCGTCTTCGGAAGAGTTCAGGGAACCTGCCGCCACTTCGTGCAACAGCGGTTTCCAGATGTGGGTCAGGTTCGCGTCGACCAGCATCACACTGGCCGTGCCGCGCTTGCCCAGAGTCTTACCCAGACGGGTAGCCAACTCCAGACCGCCGGCGCCGCCGCCAACGATGACAATACGATGAGTCATGGGGATATCTCGCAAGGCTAAAAGAAATCGGTGCAATTACCCGAGCGAGCGCGATGCAGCTCATAGCGTCAGGTAACTGATAAGTCGGCTCAACAGGCCCAGACCAATGGTCACTGCCAACACCACCACCAGGAGCATCCACGGCCGGAAAGGCCGGCGCTCGACTTGGTGCTGGGACAATTGCAGGTACTCTTCGACATGCTTTTGGTCGTCTGGGTTCAGGCGGCTGGTCATATTGGGCCTCGTCAGGGGGTAGACGTTGCTGAGTGTGTAGAAGCTACAGGCGGATTTAACGAACGTTGAACGGAGCATAGCCGCTGGCAGGAATGGGCTCGACGCTCACCGTATCGTCCAGGCGAATGATTCCACTTTGTAACACCCGGGCGGTGATTCCGCCATGTCCTCGAACGGCCTGAAAGGTCCCGGGGCCGAGGTTGTTCTCGAGACGGGCGCAGGGTTGGCACCAGCCAGTGGTTTCGAAAATCGCCTGGCCAATCCTGAAGCGTCGGCCCTTGAGACTGAAGAGATTGATGCCGCTGACGACGATGTTGCGCCGCAAGTCCTGCGCTAACACCGGTTGATCCACCGGGCGGCCCATCAGCGAATTGATCACCGCCAGATGCTCCCATTGGATCAGCGTTACCTGCCGCGCATTGCGTACGCCGGGACGCGTGTGATCACCGGTCAAACCGGCTTCAAGCCGCGCCTCCACGGCATCGAGTTCGATCATTTGAGAGCGTGACTGCGGCCGCACGCCGATCCAGCGAACGCGACCCGTTTGCGGCACTTCGGCAATCAGCGCCTGCAATGGACTCACAGGCTGATCCCGACGTCGAAAACAATGCTGCGACCCAGGTTGCTGCGCAGGAAATCCGGCGCATCCGGGTGAGCGAACAGCACACGGGCGAAGGTCGGGCCGACCAGCGACAACGAGCGCCAGCCCTGACGCAGGTATTCGGTAGGCGGCGGGAAATGGCTGTTGAGGTCCAGCACTTCGCGCTTGAGGCTGGCGAAGGCGATGATGTCCAGTTCGCCCAGGTCCATGCCGCGTTCTTTGTAGTTGTGCGCTTTTTTGCGCAAGGTCGGCGCCAGTCTCAGCAGAAACTCATTGGCCGGAATGCGCCGGGGCTTGGCCTCACGCCGTACCAGCGAACTCAGGGAAAATGCGCTGCGCCGACGTTGCAGTTCATCGCGCCATTCGTCGTTGAGGCGTCGGCCTTCATCGAGCACGAAAAACACTTCGAAACTGGCGTCACGAAACAGCACGTCCGGCGGCTCCCCGGCCGGGGCGAATTCGTCGGCGCGATAGGGAATGTTCAGGCCTTGCAGCAGGCGCTGGCAGACCCAACGCTCACGCTCCCATTTGCGGGCATTGGACAGGAACGCGTTGGCTTGCTCGGCCGCAATGGTCAGCAGGCGTAAATAATCTGAGTCATCCATAGGCCCAAGCTTAGCGTTCATTTGCGACAAGCAGAAAGCGTGAAACGGTAAACAGTGGGACTGGGCGCTCGAAATGGGCGGTGTAGACTGATGGCCATTACGCAAATGCGCTTGAACGAGGACTGGAACGTGAAATATTGGCCCGTGTTATTGCTCAGTCTTCTGCCTCTTTGGGCGCAGGCACTGGAGGTGGGTGAGCGGCTGGCGCCGTGGACCTTGCTCGATCAGTTCGATCAGGCCTTCACGCTTGATAATCAGACTCAGACGTTGCTGGTGGCGCGCAGCATGGACGCGGCCAAACTGGTCGGCGCCGCTCTGCAGGACCAGCCCAAGGGCTACCTGGAGGCTCGGCACGCGGTATTTGTCGCGGACATCCAGCGCATGCCTCGACTGGTCGCGAAAATGTTCGCTGTACCGGCCATGCGCGATTATCCCTATCGAGTGATGCTCGACCGCGATGGTCGCGTGGCGCCACGCTATCCCGGGCCTGTGGATAAAGTGCTGTGGCTGCAGCTCAAGGACGGTCGATTGGTGGCTCAGCATGAATACGCCACGGCTGCGCAATTGCGTGAGGCGCTGGAGAAAGCCCTGCCCTGATCCGCGCAAAGCGCCTGTGACCGCAGGCGCTGACATCTCAATCGTCCATCAGCCCGCGCTTAGCGTTTCAAATCTGATCGCAATGAAGGCAGTTCATCGCAGAGGTTCCGATCTGCCGGATTTGCTGCCCGCCATCCCCGCAATACTCCCCATCCCGCGCCCGGTTCAGGGCCTTGCACAAAACGGATAGCGATCTGCGCAAAGCGGATATTGCCCCGCGCCTGGCGCCTCTACCCTCGGCTGTACGGACGTTAGCCGTGTTGCCGACGCTCTTAAAAAAATAACAACAAGAGATAAATGCCATGCGCAAGATCGACGTACATGCGGTTATCGACAACGCACGATTCAATCGCTTTCACTGGATGGTGCTGTTCTGGTGTGCCCTGATCATCATTTTCGACGGTTACGATTTGGTGATCTACGGCGTGGTGCTGCCGATGCTGATGAAAGAGTGGGGGCTCAGTCCTCTGCAAGCGGGCGCACTGGGCAGTTATGCATTGTTCGGCATGATGTTCGGCGCGCTGTTTTTTGGCCCGCTGTCGGACAGGATCGGTCGCAAAAAAGCCATCACGATCTGCGTGATGCTGTTCAGCGGTTTTACCGTGCTCAATGGTTTTGCCCGCAACCCCACCGAGTTTGGCCTCTGCCGGTTCATTGCCGGGCTTGGCATTGGCGGGGTGATGCCCAACGTCGTGGCGCTGATGAACGAGTACGCGCCGAAGAAAATCCGCAGCACGCTGGTGGCGATCATGTTCAGCGGCTATTCGGTAGGCGGCATGCTGTCGGCGGGGCTCGGTATCGTGCTGATCCCGAGTTTTGGCTGGCAATCGGTGTTTTACGTGGCGGTGCTGCCGTTGCTGTTGTTGCCGTTGATCATGTACTTCCTGCCCGAGTCGGTAGGTTTCATGCTGCGCCAGGGGCGCAATGAAGAGGCGCGCAACGTCCTGCAGCGAATTGACCCGGCGTACGTCGCGCAAACCAGCGATCAGTTGCACATGAGCGAAGTGAAGGGCACTGGCACGCCGGTGTTGCAACTGTTTCGCGAAGGTCGTGCGCTGCGCACGCTGATGTTATGGCTGGCGTTTTTCTGCTGCTTGCTGATGGTCTACGCCTTGAGTTCCTGGCTGCCAAAACTGATGGCCAACGCCGGTTACAGCCTGGGCTCGAGTCTGTCGTTCCTGCTGGTGCTCAACTTCGGTGCCATTTTCGGCGCGGTGGGCGGCGGTGTGCTGGGAGACAAACTCAACCTGCCGCGCGTATTGGCGGTGTTCTTCGCCGTGGCTGCGGTGTCGATCACCTTGCTGGGTTTCAACAGCCCGATGCCGCTGTTGTATTTGTTGATCGCCATTGCCGGCGCCACCACCATCGGCTCGCAGATTCTGTTGTACGCCTGCGCCGCGCAGTTCTACTCCATGACCATTCGCTCCACCGGTTTGGGCTGGGCCTCGGGCATCGGGCGCAACGGTGCCATTGTCGGACCGCTGCTGGGCGGTGCCTTGCTCGGGATCAGCCTGCCACTGCAACTGAACTTCATGGCATTCGCCTTACCCGGTGCAGTGGCCGCGATTGCCATGACCGTGTACGCCGTGAGCAGTCGGCGCAGTGCCAAACAAACGTTGCCGGGTATCCACGGATCGCCTGACGGGGCTGTTGGCGAGGTTTCATGAAAACCTTATTCCAGGACTTTTCCCTGTCTGCGGCCGTCGCCGGTTTTATCGCCACAGTGATTTCCTACGCAGGCCCGTTGGTGATCATCTTTCAGGCTGCCGAGACCGCGCACCTCTCGCGGGAAGTGTTGTCTTCCTGGGTCTGGGCGATTTCCATCGGCAGCGCCGTGCTCGGCATCGGTCTGAGCCTGCGTTACCGCGTCCCGGTGATCATCGCGTGGTCGGCGCCGGGTTCGGCGTTGCTGGTGGCGCTGTTGCCGGGGATCTCCATGCCGGAAGCGGTAGGCGCGTATCTGGTCAGCAGCCTGATTATCTTTCTGGTCGGGGTCTCGGGAGCGTTTGACCGGATCATCGGCAAACTGCCCGCGGCGATTGCGGCAGCGATGCTGGCGGGGATTCTGTTCAGCTTCGGCACCGGGTTATTCGTCTCGTTGCAGGGCAAACCGTTGCTGGTGCTGGCGATGTTCGCCACGTACCTGGTCTGCAAACGGCTGATGCCGCGGTATGCGGTGTTGATGGTGCTGCTGGTGGGCTGCTCGATGGCTTTTCTCGCCGGTGATTTGCGCAGCGAGGCATTGGTGATCGGTTTGGCCACGCCGGTGTGGATCACACCCGCGTTCAGCCTGAGCGCGACCCTGAATATCGCCTTGCCGCTGGTGATGGTGGCGCTGACCGGCCAGTTCGTTCCCGGCATGGCGGTGCTACGTGCCAGCGGATTCGCCATGCCGGCCGGCCCGATCATCGCCAGCAGTGCGGTGGGCACGGCGCTGTTGGCGCCGTTCGGTTGCCATGGGCTGAATCTGGCAGCCATCACCGCGGCGATTTGTACCGGGCGCGAGGCCCATGAAAATCCCGGCAAACGCTATGTGGCCGGGGTTGTGGGCGGGCTGTGTTACCTGGTGCTGGGGATCTTCGGCGCCACCCTGGTTTCACTGTTTTCGGCGTTCCCCAAAGAACTGATCGCCGCCCTGGCCGGGCTGGCGCTGTTCGCCGCAATTGCCGGTGCGTTGGCCGGCGCAATGGCCGTGCCGAGCGATCGCGAAGCCGCGCTGGTGACTTTTCTGACCACCGCGTCGGGCATGTCGTTGTTGGGTTTGTCCGCTGCTTTTTGGGGGCTGATTTTCGGCATGGTCACCCACGTGTTGTTGAACGCCCGTCGTCCCGTTCACCGCCGCAAATCCGCTGCGGCTGAAGCACTTCAACCTGTCGATCAATAAAAATAAGAGAAAAAACAATGAAACAGATTCTTCCAACAACCGGTTCAGTGTTGTCCATGGCGGTCGTCTCGAGTTTCTCCGCCGGTGCGATGGCGGCCGAGAGTGGCTTCATCGAAGACACCACCGCCACCTTGCAAGCACGCAACTATTACTTCAGCCGGGACTTTTCCGACATCGTCGGGGCCAACCAGCAATCGAAGGCTGAAGAGTGGGCGCAGGGCTTCATCCTCAACGTCAAATCCGGTTACACCCCGGGCCCCGTCGGTTTTGGTGTGGATGTTATTGGCCTGCTCGGCCTCAAGCTCGACAGCAGCCCGGATCGGGTCAATACCGGTTTGCTGCCGGTGCAGGGTGACGGGCGCGCGGCGAATGAATACAGCCGTCTGGAAGGCGCGTTGAAGGTGCGTTTCTCCAAAACCGAACTGAAGGTGGGTGAACTGCAACCCAACCTGCCGGTGCTGGCTTTCAGCGATATCCGTTTGCTGCCGCCAAGCTATCAGGGCGCGAGCATCAGCTCGAACGAGATCAATGGCCTGACCTTACAAGGTGGTCACTTGAGTTCGACCAGCCTGCGCAACGAAGCCGGCGACGAAAAGATGCAAGCCATGCTCGGTCATGTGCCGCAGCGTCAGGTCAGCAGCGATGGTTTCAACTTTGCCGGCGCCGATTATTCCTTCAACGATAAACGCAGCTCGGTCAGCGCCTGGTTCGGGCAACTAGAAGATATCTACAACCAGCGCTTTCTCGGCCTCAAGCACAGCGAGCCACTCGGTAACTGGATCCTTGGCGCCAACCTTGGGTATTACGATTCGCGCGAAGACGGCAAAAAACTGCTGGGCAACATCGATAACCAGGCGTTCTTCTCCTTGCTGTCGGCCAAGCGTGGCGGCCACACGTTTTATGTCGGCTATCAGGGCATGTTCGGCGACAGCGCCTTCCCGCGAGTGTTTGCCAACATCAGCCCTCTGGGTAACGAGGTGCCGACCTATGAGTTTGCCTACACCGATGAGCGCTCCTGGCAGGCGCGTTACGACTACGATTTCGCCGCCCTCGGCGTGCCGGGGTTGACCAGCACCGTGCGCTACATCACCGGCAGCAATGTCGATACCGGCAAAGGGTTCGAGGGCAAGGACCGCGAGCGCGATCTGGACATCGGCTATGTGCTGCAGAGCGGCAGCCTCAAAGGCCTCGGGATCCGCGTGCGCAACGCGATGGCTCGCTCCAACTACCGCAGCGATATCGACGAAAACCGCCTGATCCTCAGTTACACCTGGACGTTGCTATGAAGCAGGGATCACAGATTGCTCATGCAGTTACCCATCACTTGATACGTCACGCGATGAGTCTCGCCCTGATGATCGATGTAGACCATGGTGGCTGGCACGACGTCGCAGGCGGTCGCGGTGTTCGACACTGAAACCACTTCGGCGATGTCCAGCCGCTGTGCCGGGTTGTACGAGGTGGCGGCGGGTTCGTTGCCGGCGGCCAAGGCTGAGGTGGCGACAACGGTCAGAAACAGGCTGATCAGGGTTTTCATTTTTCCGTGCTCCGTGTTGATTTCGATACCTGAATTCTAGTCTTTGCCCGCGACCGATAAAGGGGCCAGCGCCTGATGCAGCCTTACATGAAACGTAACAGTCACTGCCCGTGGAGGGCTTATGGATCTGCTCAATAACTTGCGGGTGTTCGTCCGCGTGGTGGAGTGCGCAAGCTTTACGGCCGCCGCCGACGCGTTGGAACTGTCGACCGCGCAAGTGTCCCGATTGGTGGCGGATCTGGAGCAGCATGTGCAAGCACGCTTGCTGCAACGCACCACGCGGCGGTTGAGCCTGACCGAGGCCGGTGAGCGCTTTTTGGTACGCAGTCGGCAAATACTCGAAGAAATGGAGGTGGCAACGGCAGAGGCTCGCGGCGCCCATCTCAAACCGAGTGGACGGCTGCGGGTTCACAGCATGAGTGGCCTGGGCGTGCTGATCACACCATTGATCGCCCGCTACAGCGAGCTTTACCCCGACGTGGTGTTCGAGTTGACCCTGTCGCAGCGCAATCCCGATCCAATGGAGGAAGGGCACGACGTGGTGATTTCGATTGCCCACGAACTGGCCGATTCGCAAATGGTCGCCCAGGCCATCGGGCAGATTTACAGCGTGCCCTGCGCCTCCCCGCACTACCTGCAACGTCGTGGCGTGCCGCGCACACCGCTGGCGCTGAACGATCATCAGTGCCTGCGCATGCTCGACCCTTTGTACAGCGATGAATGGGTGTTCCGGGACGAAGTCGGAGAGCATGCCGTCAGCCCGGCCAGAACCTTTCAATGCAATGTTGCCGAGTCGATGGTCAAGGCGTCGGAGGCCGGCATGGGGATCAGCCTGATTCCGTTCTACACCGCGACGCGTCCGTTGAGCGATGGCACGTTGTTGCGCTTGCTGCCGGCCTGGCGCCCCCGTGAACGCAACGTATATGCGCTGTACCCGTCGCGGCGTTTTCTCGATGCCAAGGTTCGGACCTGGGTGGACTTTCTCAAAGCCGAATTACCCAAGCTGTTCGCTGAACACGAGGCGGTGATGAACGATCCACGGCATTGGGCCTGAAGTCGAAGGGTGTACAAGGGGCGGTGTAGACTGAGGGCCTGTTCTCTTTCGGCAAGACAAGGGAGTGTGCCCAGCCATGATCGGCGCCGAGTTACTGTCACCTGAAACCCTCACGGCGGGGTGGTTGATCTATGTGCCGGTGCTGATCTGGGCCGTTGCGCGAGCACCGTGGGTCGAACTGTTCAGCGACAGTCGCCGCCAGCATCTGTTGTTCGGCACGGTGTTCGCGCTGTTCATGCTCTGGCTGGTGCGACAAGACTTCGATACCGGCGTGTCCTACCACTTTATCGGCATGACCGCCGTGACCCTGTTGCTCGACTGGCCGCTGGCGATTGTCGGCGGGTTGGTGGCGCAAGCGGGACTGGTGCTGCTCGGGCGGCAAGATCTGGCGGCGATGGGGGTCAACGGCGCGCTGCTGATTCTACTGCCGGTGCTGGTTACCGAATGCTGCGCCATCCTGGTGGAGCGAGCGCAACCGCGTAATCCCTTTGTGTATATCTTCGTGTCCGGTTTCTTTGCAGCGGCGCTCTCGGCGTTGCTGTGCCTGCTGCTGGCGCTGTGGCTGCTGTGGTTCGACGAACGTTTCGCCATGCCGTATTGGCTGGAAGATTTTGTCGGTTATCTGTGGCTGTTGATTTTTCCGGAAGCGTTCATCAACGGCATGGTGGTCAGCGCGTTGGTGGTGTTTTGCCCCGAGTGGCTGGAGACGTTCAATCGCACGCGCTACCTTTCGGCCCCCTGGAAAGACGACGATCCCAAATCTTGATCCACATCAAAGGCAAAAATCGCTCACGAATCCATGCTCTGGAAAACCTTCAGGAGCATCGAAATGAGTGTCTACGAATGGGCAAGGCAGGAGTTGCGTCACAGTCTGGATGGGGCGCAGGAAGTGGGTTTTGATCCGGGGTTGAGCCTGCGTGCCTTGCTCAGTGCAGTGGTGCAACAGAGCAAGGCAGTGCGCAGTGTCGAAGACCTGGCCGATGAGTTGCGTTTTCTTGCGGAAAACCTCGATGACAGCCAGGACTACGGTTTTATGCGGCCTTGAAGATCAGTGACGCGGCTCGAAGTCTTCGCTGAACAGGTCGTCTTCGGCATCCGGGCTGACCGGAATCTTGTGTTCTTCCGAGGCCCATGCCCCGAGGTCGATCAGTTTGCAGCGATCCGAGCAGAACGGCCGGTTGACGTTGCTGGCGACCCATTCGACAGGGGCGCCACAGGTTGGGCAATTGACGGTTGGGGTCTGGCTCATGACTGGCCTCCACGCAAAGTAAGGTAAAAGTGATGCAGGCGTTCGATCTCGCTGTGCAGCCAGGCGAGGTCGCGGTCGTTGACCACTACATCGTCGGCGTGGCTCACGCGGTCCTGTCGGCTGGATTGGGCCTTGAGGATCGCCTGGACCTGTTGCTCGCTGGTCTGGTCACGCTGCAAGGTGCGCTCGATCTGTAGTTGTTCCGGGGCATCGATCACCAGGACTCGCTGGGTCATGGCGTATTGCCCGGACTCGATCAGCAGCGGCGAAACCAGAATCGCGTAAGGCGATTGTGCCTTGGCCAGATGCTCGGCGATTTCCTTGGCGATCAGCGGATGCAGCAACGCTTCGAGCCAGCGGCGTTCCTCTGGCACTTCGAAGATCAGTTTGCGCAACGCCGCGCGATCCAGCTGCCCGTCGGCTTGCAATACGTCGGGGCCGAAGTGTTCGGCGATCCTGGCCAGCGCCGGGCGCCCCGGCTCTACCACCCAACGCGCCGCGTGATCGGCGTCCACTACGTGCACGCCCAAGTCGATGAAGTGCTGGGCAGCCGCGCTTTTGCCGCTGCCGATGCCGCCGGTCAGGCCGAGAATCCAGGGTTTTTCCACAGGGGTATTCATTTCAAACCGACAAACTGCCAATAGAAGCCGGTTATTTGACCACCCCAGAGCAAGGCAATCCAGCCGGCAATTGCCAGATAGGGTCCGAAGGGGATCGGCGTGGAGGTTTTCGCGTTGCGCAAACGCAGCAAAATCACGCCGACAACGGCGCCCACCATCGACGATAACAAGATGGTCAGCGGCAAGATCTGCCAGCCACCCCAGGCGCCGAACATCGCTAGCAACTTGAAATCACCGTAGCCCATGCCTTCCTTGCCGGTGATCAGCTTGAACAGCCAGAACACCGACCACAACGCCATATAGCCGGCCACAGCGCCCCACAATGCATCATGCAATGGCACGAACAAGGTGAAACTGTTGAGGATCAGCCCCAGCCATATCAGCGGCAGCACCAGCACATCCGGCAGCAGTTGGTGCTCGGCGTCGATCAGGCTCATCGTCAGCAACCCCCAGCTCAGGAGCAGCACCATGCAGGCCTGCCAGCCGAAACCGAAATGCCAGGCGATGAACGCCGAGAGCAGACCGCAGGCCAGTTCGGTCAGCGGGTAGCGTTTGCTGATGGCTGCCGTGCAGTTCGAGCATCGACCCCGTAAGAACAGATAACTGAGCAGCGGAATATTTTCCCAGGCGCGGATTCGATGGCCGCAATGTGGGCACTGGGAATGGGGCAGCATCAGGTTGAAGGTCGGCAGCGGTGTTTCGCCTGGCAGGCCCAGCACTTCACGAGCCTCCTCACGCCATTCGCGGTCAAGCATTTTTGGCAGGCGCCAGACCACCACGTTGAGAAAGCTGCCAATCAGCAGGCCGAGCAACATGGCTGCAATCACGAAGGTCAACGGGTGGAGGGTCGGAATGTCGTTCAAGGGCATGTCAGATCGCTGTGCCGAGTTGGAAGATGGGCAGGTACATCGCAACCACCAGGCCCCCGACGATAACACCCAGCACCACCATGATGAACGGCTCCATCAGGCTGGTGAGGTTATCGACCATGTTGTCCACTTCGTCCTCGTAGAAGCTCGCGACCTTGTCGAGCATATCGTCCAGCGCGCCGGACTCTTCGCCAATCGCAGTCATCTGGATCGCCATATTCGGAAAGATACCGGAGGCGCGCATGGAAAAATTCAGCTGCATACCGGTCGCCACGTCCTGCTTGATGCGCAGCACCGCGCGTTTGAACACGATGTTGCCGGTGGCGCCGGCCACCGAATCCAGCGCTTCCACCAGTGGCACACCCGCCGCAAAGGTAGTCGACAGCGTGCGGGCGTAACGGGCCACGGCGGACTTGTACATCAGCGTGCCAATCAGCGGCAGTTTCAGCAGCCAGGTGTCCATTCGGTCTCGAAAGGTTTGCGACGTTTTAAACGCGTGGCGCACGCCGAAGATGGCCGCGATCAGCACGCCGAGCATCGCCCACCACCAGTCCTGCATGAATTCCGAGAGGCCGATGACCATCACCGTGAAGGCTGGCAATTCGGCGCCAAACCCTTTGAATACCGATTCGAACTGCGGCACCACTTTGACCAGCAGAATCCCGGTCACAATGATCGCGACGAACACCACCGCCAGCGGGTAGGTCATGGCTTTCTTGATCTTGGCCTTGAGGCTTTCGCTCTTCTCCTTATAGGTCGCCACTCTCTCCAGCAGGGTATCGAGGGCACCGGCCTGCTCGCCGGCATCGACCAGGTTGCAGTAGAGCTCATCGAAATACTGAGGCT
This sequence comes from Pseudomonas sp. PDM10, assembly GCF_014852295.1. NCBI lineage: Bacteria > Pseudomonadati > Pseudomonadota > Gammaproteobacteria > Pseudomonadales > Pseudomonadaceae > Pseudomonas > Pseudomonas sp. PDM10. The sequence continues at coordinate 291,578 of NZ_JACVBJ010000008.1, forward strand.
TTTTGCGCAGGGAGGCGGCGAAGCTGTTACCCGCTGCGACTTCCTGTTTCACCTCGTCAATCAGTGTGCGCATGGCCGGGTTATCAAAGCCTTCACCGATGATGTCGAAGGACTGCAACAGCGGTACGCCGGCCTTCATCATGGTCGCCATCTGCCGGGTGAACAGGGCGATGTCCTGGGCCTTGATGCGCTTGCCCACGTTGAAAATCGAGGCGGACTTCTTGCGTACCTTGCCGGGGTTGATGCCCTGCTTGCGCAATTGGGCCTTGATCAATGCCGGATTCTGACCGCTCAACTCGCCCGTCATTTTGGTGCCTTTGCGGTCTGTGCCTTCCCAGGCGTAGACGCTGATTTTTGCTGCTTTGACCGCCATATTCAGTCCTTGGTGACCCGGTTGATTTCTTCAAGGCTGGTGATGCCTTGCATGGCCTTGATCAGGCCTGACGTGCGCAGGTCGTTGAAGCCGTCTTTACGCATCTGGATGTCGATTTCCAGTGAGTTGCCTTCGGCCATGATCAGCCGTTGCAGGTCCTGTGTGTTCTTCACCACTTCATAAATCCCGACTCGCCCTTTGTAGCCGTTGTTGCAGTGATCGCAACCGACTGGCTCATAGATCGTGAATGAGCCGATGCGTTCCTCGGGGAAGCCTTCCTTGAGCAGCGCCTCCCGGGGAATCTCGATGGGCTTCTTGCAGTGGTTGCACAGCTTGCGAGCCAGGCGCTGGGCAATGATCAGGCTGATCGAGGTGGCAATGTTGAAACCCGCAATGCCCATGTTGTGCAGGCGCGTCAGGGTTTCGGCGGCGCTGTTGGTGTGCAGGGTCGACAGCACCAGGTGACCGGTCTGGGCGGCTTTGATGGCGATTTCGGCGGTTTCGAGGTCGCGGATCTCGCCGACCATGATCACGTCCGGGTCCTGTCGCAGAAAGGAGCGCAGCGCCTGGGCGAAGTCCATTCCCTGCTTGGGATTGACGTTGACCTGGTTGATGCCTTCCATGTTGATCTCCACCGGGTCTTCGGCAGTGGAGATGTTGATGTCCACGGTGTTGAGAATGTTCAGCCCGGTGTAGAGCGACACAGTCTTGCCCGAGCCGGTGGGCCCGGTTACCAGAATCATCCCCTGCGGCTGCTTGAGGGCGGCCATGTACAGTTCTTTCTGGTCGGGCTCATAGCCGAGGGCGTCGATGCCCATTTGAGCGCTGGATGGGTCGAGGATCCGGATCACCACTTTCTCGCCCCATAGGGTCGGCAGGGTATTGACCCGAAAGTCGATGGATTTGCTCTTGGACAGGCGCATCTTGATCCGCCCGTCCTGGGGCCGGCGCCGTTCGGAGATGTCGAGGCTGGCCATGACTTTCAGCCGCGCGGCGATGCGATTGGCCAGTTGAATCGGTGGCTTGGCGACTTCACGCAAAATACCGTCGGTGCGCATCCGCACACGGTAGGTTTTTTCGTAGGGTTCGAAATGCAGGTCGGAAGAGCCGCTTTTGATCGCGTCCAGCAACATCTTGTGCACGAAGCGCACCACGGGCGCGTCGTCGGCGTCTTGTCCGCCAATGGAATCCTGCTTGTTGTCATCGATCGACTCGATGTCCACACCATCGAGGTCAACGTCGGCCATGTCTTCCAGGCCGGTACTATGGCTATCGAAGAATTTTTCGATGGCATCAGTGAGCTTGTCGTCTTCAACCAGAATGGCTTCGGTATTCAGCCCGGTGCTGAACTGGATGTCATTGATGGCTTGCTGATTGCTCGGGTCGGAAACGCCCACAAACAACTTGTTGCCGCGTCGCCAGAGGGGCAGGGCGTGGTGCTGGCGAATCAGCTTCTCGCTGACCAGACCCTTGGGTTGGGTTTCCTTGTCCAGACTGTTGAGGTCGAGCAAGGCCATGCCGAAGTGTTCCGAAGCGATCTCGGCGACCTGGCGACTCTTCACCAGTTTGTTCTGCACCAGATAACTGACCAGGGAGATTTTGTTGCGTTGGGCTTGCTGATACGCCTGTTGCGCGCTTTTGTCAGTGAGCAGCTCGGCCAGGACCAATTGCTTGGCCAGACCGCTAAGGGCGATGTCATTCATTGGGATACCGGACGCAGACAGTTCATGAGTTATAGCCTAGTCAAGCGGAGGAACCAAACCAGCGGCGTTGAGGTGACAAAAAGTGTCAGATAGTGCGGATTCTGGGGGTAGGAAAGGGCATTGCATTCGCCTCGCGTCCCGCCAAAAGGGGGTGAAGGGCGTGGCATGGGCTTTGCTGCGGCTAGTTCAGATCATGAGATTTCGACTCATGCATGGAGCTTGTCTATGAATACTCAGAAAGGTTTTACGCTTATCGAGCTGCTGATCGTAGTGGCGATCATCGGGATTCTGGCGACGTTTGCGTTGCCGCAGTACTCCAAGTATCAGGCCCGGGCCAAGGTTACGGCCGGCCTGGCGGAGATTACGGCGTTGAAGGTTCCGTTTGAGGATCTTATGAATCAAGGGACCAATCCGGATCTGGCGGGGATCGGCGGGAATGCCACAACCTCCAACTGCACAACGACAGCCAGTGGCAAGGCGACAGATGGCACGGGCACTATCGCTTGCACCATTCTTAATGCTCCGGGCCCCGTGTTGAATAAAACCATTACCCTCACACGTTCGTTGACTGGCTGGATATGTGAAACCACAGTCGATCAGGAATACTCGCCTAAAGGTTGCACCGGTAAAAGCTGAATCATCACCGTGTCGCCAATGCCTCGCCTCTTATGCGGGGCATTTTTTTGTTCGCCGTTCGGGAAATTGTAGTGATTGAGAAAACTTCCAATAATTCATGGCCTTAGGCCTGCGGTAAAACCCGCAACTTGCATGTCGATAATTTGGAAGTCATGCATTTTGCATGATTCCGAAAATCAGGTGTTTTTGTAAGCTATTGATTTATATGTGTTTATTGGCTTTATCAAAGTTGGCACAACGTTCGCACTATCTCCAGTAACCCTGCTGACAAGACACGCAGCAGACTTTATGAAAAACAGGAGTTACTCGTATGAAGAAGTTCGCTATCGCTGCCGCTACTGCTACCGCGCTGACCCTGACCATGGCCAACGCTGCATTTGCACAGACCACTCAAACCACCCAGGCTCCGATGACTCTGGCGGCGGGTGAAGTCACCAAAGCCAAAGAAGCTACTTCCGATACCTGGATCACCACTAAAGTCAAAGCCGACCTGGTGACCGAGAAAGGCATTCCTGGTACCGACATCAAAGTCGAAACCAACAAAGGCGTAGTGTCCCTGTCGTCCACCGTTGCGGTGACTGACGCTCAGAAAGCCACCGCCGTGGCGATCGCCAAGAAAATCAAAGGCGTCAAAGCGGTTTCCGCTGACGGCCTGAAAGCCGAGTAAGGCAAAGCTTCTCGCCTGGACTGGGAGAAGGTGCGACAGACGGGCCGAGCAATACGTCTGCCGCCTCAGGAGAGTTCATGCGAAGGCCATAAGGATGTGGCCATTACAGGCCCCGGACATTCGTGTCAGGGGCCTGTTCTATTTGTGAGCGATGCAAAACCAAATGTGGGAGCGAGCCTGCTCGCGATTGCTGACTAACATTCGACATTAATGTTGAATGAAAGACCGCTATCGCGAGCAGGCTCGCTCCCACATTAAATTGTGCCCACATAAGATCTTGGTGGATTCAGTTACCGCGCTTGCTGGTGATCTGCTTCAACCGATTACCTTCAAAACGCAGGTACTGATACATCCCGCCGTTGGGCCCGTAGGTCCATTCCTCGACTTGAAATTCTTCTCGTCGGTTAGCGCTGCGCTTGTAGCCCAACAGATCACGGCTGACCGGTTCTCCGCATTTCTGCAGCACTTCGCTGGACCTGTCCCCGACACTGACCAATTGACTGCCGCAGCGCAGGGTGTCGGCTGCCGAGGCGTGACTGGCGATCATCGCCAGAGCCAGGCTCATCAACCATTTCGCGCCCATCACTCGGCGTCCAGATGCAGCGGCGTAACCACTCGACCGTCACTTTCCGCTTCGCCAAGGTTAGCGTCGATGAAGTACACGCGGTCATCGGCCAACTGACCCTTGTCGACCAGATAGTCCTTGATGCTGCTGGCGCGTTCCTGACCCAGCTGGCGTAAGAGCACGTCGCTGGAACTCCAGAACTTGATTATGCCTTCGCGCATTTTTGCCGTGCGTTCTTCCTTGCCCAAATCCTTCCACTCGGCGGGCGGCTGGGTCTTCAATCGCGTGCGATAGATCCCTTCCAGCAGCGGACCTTTCTCGTTATCCGGTACATCCAGCAATGAAGCCTGAGCCGGCACCTTGTCGCCGCGGCGCTGGAGCATTTTGTAGTAGTTGTACTGGTATTCCCGCTCCAGACGTTGCTCGGCAATCAGCGGACCATCGCTGCTGGCGGCCGCCGTGCCTTCGATTTCCAGGCGCAGGGCCGGACGTTCCTTGAGGGCCTGGGACAGTTTGACCAGCGAACCTTCGGCGTCCTTGCTCAGGTCGCTTGAACCCGGCGCAAACGACACGGTACCCAAATCTTCCGAACCGCCACCACTGACCAGCCCGCCAATCATTTTGAAGGGCGCCGCGGCGGCCTTTACGATCAGGTTGCGCAGGGTCTGCCAGATGATAGGCATGACACTGAATTGCGGGTTGTTCAGGTCGCCGCTCACCGGCAGCTCGATGGAAATCTTGCCGTCGACATCCTTGAGCAAGGCAATCGCCAGCTTCAGCGGCAGGCTCACGGCGTCTGGGCTGTCGACCTTTTCACCGAGTTGCAGCTGCTCGACCACCACTTTGTTTTCGGCCAGGAGTTGGCCGTTGGTGATCTTGTAATGCAGGTCGAGATTGAGTCGGCCCTTGCGGATGCGGTAACCGGCGAACTTGCCGGAGTAGGGCGTGAGCGTGGTCAGTTCAACACGTTTGAAACTGGTGGCGATGTCGAGGCTGGCCATCGGGTCGAACGGGTTGACCGAGCCCTTGATGGTGACCGGCGCATAACGGTCGACCTTGCCTTTGATATCGACGCTGGCCGGTTTCGCCTGACGGCTGTCGATGGTGCCGATTTGCCCGTTGAGCTGTTGAATGGCCGTGGCGAAATTCGGGGTCAGGCTGAAGTCGGCGAAGTTGGCCGAGCCGTCATTGATGACAATGCCGCCAATGTGGATGCCCAGCGGCTTTTCCTGGCTGGCCGGTTTGGCAGCGGCCGTTTTGGCGCCGGAGTCCGGCGGTTGCGGGATCAGCAGGTCGTCGATGTTGGTGGTGCGGTCATCGTTGATCATGAAGCGCGCATAAGGCTGGAACAGGTTGACCTTGTCGATCGACAGGCTGTCGCCGTGCTGATAGTTCAGGCCTTCGAGCACCAACTGCTGCCACTTGAGGAAGTCGCGGGTTTTGAGGGTGTCGAGGGTATGCAGTTGATCGACTTGAGCACGGCCGGTGACGCTGAATGCCAGCGGCTCGGTGCTTTTCAGATCGACCGCCAGATCACTGCCGAGCATGCCGCTGCGCAGTTCCAGGCGAATGAACGGAGTGATATAGGACTGGGCGATGCGCAGGTCGATGTCCTTGGTTTGTACGTTTAACCTGGCGCTGACCGGGGCGAGATTGACGATACCGTCTGCCGTGATCTTGCCTTGCTTGCCCACGCCCGTGTCGAGCTTGAGGTTAAAAGGCGCGCCATTGAGGCTGTCGAAATTCTGCAGGTCCAGGTTCAGCGGGCCTACATCCAGCGCCACGGCCGGTTGCGCCTTGCGGTCAGCCAGATGCACCTGGTAATTGCGCAGTTGCACGTCTTTGAGCAGCACCTGCCATGGCTTGCTCGGTGGCGCCGGGTCGGGTTTCGGTGAATCGGCGGCGGCTGGCGTGGCGGCCGGTTCGGCCTTGGCTTTGACGGCTGCTTTGGACGGTTGGCTGGCGAACAGTTTTTGCCAATCAAGTTGCCCGTCGGCCTCGAGGGCGGCCCAGGTTTCCAGTTTCTGGCTGCGGATCTTGCCGACGACCACTTGTTGCTTGGCCAGGTCGACGGTGGTTTCGCTGATGTCCAGCCGCTCGAGTTTCGCCAGCGGTCGGCCGTCTGGTGCTTTGATCGCGAACGGCGCGACGCTGACGGCGACGTTGCTCAACAGCAGTTCGGTTTCCTTGGACAGGTTGAGTTTGTAGTCGGTGCTCAGGCTGAGGACGCCGTCTTCAAGCACCAGTGGCACCGCGTCACGCACATAGGGCCAAAAGGATTTCATCTTGCCGTTGGTGATCTTCAGCTTACCTTCGGAGGTGATCGGGATCAGGCTGAAATTGCCGGTCCAGTCGATCTGTCCACCTGCCGGGCCGATGGCCACCAAGGTCATGTCGGCACTGTCTTCAGGCAGGGTACTGAGGTTTTTCAGTTCGAAGTCGAGTTTGTCGTAGAGGAATTCGATGGGTTCGCTGGGGCGTTGATCCTGGAAATGCACGGCACCGCCGGCCAGTTTGATCCGCTCGATGCGCAACGGGAACGGTTTGGCGTTCGGGTCGGCCGGGGTCGGTTCACTGGCGGGGATTTTGAACAGGCCAAGCAGATTGAGCTTACCGTCCTTGCCGAAGAGGATTTCGGTCTTGGGTTTGTCTATTTCGATATCGGACAGGTGCAGCGCCTTGGTCCAGAGGCTGTCGATCTGCAGGTTGGCGTACAGGCGCTCGAAGCCGACCTGCTCCTTGCCCGGCTCGCCGATGATCAGGCCCCACAGGGTGACTTCAAGGCTGAAGGGGTTGAGTTCGATCCGCTGGATCGTCGCGGGCGTCGTTGCATAACTGGCCAATTGTTGATTGGCCACCCGCAACGCGATACCCGGCAAAATCAGAAACCCCAGCAGGCTGTAGAGGGCTAGAGCGGTCAACAGAGCGCCAATAGCGCGAATCAATCCTTTGGGCATGTGCGGCTTCATCTGTCTGAATCGGAGTGCGTTGGAGTATGGCATGCGTTTCCGGTTCCGAAGTGATCCTGCTTTATAGGATTTATCTGATTTTTCGGACGAACCTCAGAGCTGAAGAATCAGGGTTTTCAGCGGTGGCTGTTCATCCATTGACGGAAAATCGCCGCCCGGTTTCATCACTGTCCACTCGCGCACCGGTCGGCCGGCTTTCTCTGCACAACGCAAAACTTGCTCGCGCCAGTCGTCCATGCTGACTTTTGCCAGGTTATTGCAGCAGATCAGCACGCCATTGTCGGCGGTGGTCAGCAGTGCCGGCTTGAGCAGGCTCTGATAGTCGCGCAGCAGGTCGACGGTGCCGAAAGCGCTCTTGGCCCAGGCTGGCGGATCCAGCAGCACCAGGTCGTACTGACGCTGTTCCAGATGTTGATAGCTCGGCAGTTTTTGCCCGCGGCGCTGGCTGATCGGCAGGCCGGCCAACTGGCGGATGGCCGGGAAGTAGTCGGACTGGATGAAGTCCATGGTCGGCAACTGCGGATTGAGCAGGCCGTTCTCACGGCCGACGGCCAGGTTGCCCTCAGCGAAATCGAGGTTGCAGACTTCACTCGCGCCGCCGGCCGCCGCACTCAGGCCGACGCCACAGGTGTAGGCGAACAGGTTCAGCACGCTTTTGTTTTTGCTGTGCTGCTTGACCCAGCCGCGCGTGTTGCGCAGGTCGAGGAACAGCAGCGGGTCCTGGCCGGCGTGGCGACCGCGAACCCGGTAATTCAAGCCCCATTCGTGACCGATCAAGTCTTGCAGGGCGGCCTCGTCGGCGCGGTAGACAGTGTCTTCACGGTCGATGCGCGAGTTGCCCCGGGAGCGATCGTTGTAGACCAGCAGCGTTTCGAGGCCCAGGTGCTGATTGATGGTGTCGTGCAGTTGCAGCAGCGCATCTCGTTCCAGCGACTGGTGAAAGCTTTGCACCAGCAATTGCGGGCCGTAGCGGTCGATTGTCAGGCCGCCGGCGCCTTCCTGGCTGCCGTGGAACAGGCGATAGCAATCGGTGCCTTGCTGATGCAGCTCGGCCAGCAGGTCTTGACGACGATTGAGGGCGGCGCGCAGCGCCTGATTCAAGGAAGACATGCTGGGCGCCTTGCAGGAGGGAATTTGGGCGCGGGAGTTTAACAGCTTGGCGCGGGACCGAGGTGCTGCCATCGCGAGCAGGTTCGCTCCCACAGGAAATCACTGATCGTTCCCACGCTCTGCGTGGGAATGCCTCACCGGACGCTCTGCGTCCGCTTGTGGGACGCGGAGCGTCCCTGGCTGCATTCCCACGCGGAGCGTGGGAACGATCAAACCTACAACAATCCCATCCGTCGTTTGGCCCGGTGCATCGAACCATTACGCACCGCCCAGCGCAGCATTGGCACGCTGCGATTGACGCTGGCGCGGATCAGCTTGCGTTGCAGCGGGCTCTGGCTGACGCCCAGCATGTCACTGGCCCAGTCCGGCAGCAGGTCGATCCCGGCCTTCATCATCAAACCGCCGAAAGGTCTGGCCAAACGGCTGGGGGACGGGGCGTTCAACAACAGCCGTAACACCTCTCGACTGCGCTCATCGCACAGTAGCTGTGGGCGAATGCACTCAAGATAATCGGCAATTTCCTGCCGCGAACGCGGCACGTTACGGGCACCGAGCCGTTCGGCGACCAACGCGATTTCCGCGTAGTAACGGTCCTGATCCGCCAGGGACAGGTTCGGATTGCGGTAACGCAAATGGGCCGCGAGGAAGTTGCTGACTTCGGCCACGTGCACCCAGGTCAACAGATCGGGATCGCTGGCGGCGTAGGGCCGGCCGTCCGGTGCCGTGCCGGTCACTTGCAGGTGGATGGTGCGGACTTTCTCGATCAGCCAGTCGGCGTCCTTTCGCGAACCGAACGTGGTGCCGGAAATAAACTGCCCGGTGCGACGCAGTCGGCCGATCATGTCCTCGCGGAAATTCGAGTGGTCCCAGACCCCGGCCAGGGCCAGTGGATGCAGGGCTTGCAGCATCAGGGCGCTGATGCCGCCGATCAGCATGCTGCTGAAGTCGCCATGCACTTGCCAGCACACCGAGTCGGGGCCGAACAGGCCGGGATCACCCTTGGGGTTTTCCAGGTCGAGCTTGCCCAGAGACAGACCGGTCAGGCTCATGATCTGGGTTTCGATGCGGGTTCGAATGAATTCCATGGCGACTCAGTGGCGGAAAAGGAGGCGCGGCCATTAACGGCCGCGCAGGCTTTTGAAACAAGCGATTACTGGTTCAGGCGTTTATCGACCAACTCCTGGACCACGCTCGGGTCAGCCAGGGTCGAGGTGTCGCCCAGGCTGTCCAGTTCGTTGCAGGCGATCTTGCGCAGAATGCGCCGCATGATCTTGCCCGAACGGGTTTTCGGCAAGGCCGGTGCCCACTGGATCAGGTCCGGTTTGGCGAAGCTGCCGATTTCCTCGCTGACGTGAGCCAGCAATTCTTTCTTCAATTCGTCACTGGGCTCGGTGCCGTTCATGGGGGTGACGAAGGCATAGATGCCCTGACCCTTGACGTCGTGCGGGTAACCGACCACCGCCGCTTCGGCGATGCTGTCGTGCAGAACGAGCGCGCTTTCCACTTCCGCGGTGCCGATGCGGTGCCCGGAGACGTTGATCACGTCGTCGATGCGCCCGGTGATCCAGTAATCGCCATCCTCATCGCGCCGGGCGCCGTCGCCGGTGAAATAGTAACCGGGGTAGGGCTTGAAGTAGGTGTCGACCATTCGTTGCGGGTCGCCGTAGACGCTGCGGATCTGCGCCGGCCAGCTGGATTTGATCGCCAGCACGCCGCTGCCGGCGCCTTTGATTTCCTTGCCCACTTCGTCGAGCAACACCGGTTGCACGCCGAACATCGGTTGCGTGGCGCAACCGGGTTTGATCCGTTGAGCGCTGACCAGCGGGCTGAGCATGATGCCGCCGGTTTCGGTCTGCCACCAGGTATCGACGATCGGACAACGCTGTTCGCCGACGGCATTGAAGTACCACTCCCACGCTTCCGGGTTGATGGGCTCACCGACAGTGCCGAGTAATCTGAGGCTCGCGCGGGAGGTTTCCTTCAACGGTTCGGGGCCTTCACGCATCAGGGAGCGCAGGGCGGTCGGGGCGGTATAGAAAATGTTGACATGGTGCTTGTCGATCACCTGCCAGAAGCGCGAGCTGCTCGGGTAGCTCGGTACGCCTTCGAAGATCAGCGTGGTCGCGCCGTTGGCCAGCGGACCGTAGACGATGTAGCTGTGGCCGGTGACCCAGCCGACATCGGCGGTACACCAGAAGACTTCGTCGTCGCGGTAGTCGAGCACGTACTTGAAGGTCATTGCCGCTTGCAGCAGGTAGCCGCCGGTGGTGTGCAGCACGCCTTTGGGTTTGCCGGTGCTGCCGGAGGTGTAGAGGATAAACAGCGGGTCTTCGGCGCCCATCGGTTCCGGCGGACAATCGTCGCTGACGTCACGCAGCGCCTGGTGATACCAGATGTCCCGGCCCTCGACCCAGTCCACTTCGCCCTGGGTACGCTCGACCACGATCACGGTGCTGACGTTCGGGCAACTTTGCAGCGCCTTGTCGACCTTCTGCTTGAGCGGCACGACTTTACCGCCGCGCACACCTTCATCGGCGGTGATCACGGTGCGGCAGTCGGCATCGAGAATCCGGTCACGCACAGAGTCCGGAGAGAAACCCGCAAACACCACCGAATGCACCGCACCAATGCGCGTGCAGGCGAGCATGGCGTAGGCGGTTTCAGGGATCATCGGCATGTAGATGCACACGCGGTCGCCTTTCTTCACGCCACGGCTTTTGAGCACGTTGGCCAGGCGGCAGACGTTGTGATGAAGTTTTTTGTAGCTGATCTGCGCGGATTCGGCAGGGTCGTCGCCTTCCCAGATGATCGCGGTTTGATCGCCGCGCTTTTCCAGATGACGGTCGATGCAGTTGTAACTGACATTCAACTTGCCGCCGGTAAACCAGCTCGCCTCACCGGTTTTCAGGTTATAGCGCTGGACGGTATCCCACGGGGTACTCCAGTCGAGAAAGCGTGTGGCCTGTTCGGCCCAGAAGGTGCTGGGGTGCTCGATGGATTGGCGGTACAGGCGCTTGTAGTCGTCTTGACTTAATTGTGCGGCCCGGCGGACGGCATCGGCTTGGGGGAACGTGCTGATATCGAACATGACGGTTCCTTATTCTTGTTGCTACAAGTAATAAAGATGCGCCGAGTGTGGGAAGGGTTCAAGTCGGCTGCCGATCGGTGTGGAAGGGGCTGGCTGCAAAATTTGTGACTGACGCAAACCAATGTGGAAGCGAGCCTGCTCGCGATGGGGGCATGACATTCAACATTAACGTTGTATGTCAGACCGCTATCGCGAGCAGGCTCGCTCCCACAAGGGCCGCCGAGTGGCGTCAGATCAGCCGCGGTGACGACCGCGGAAGTAGTTGATCAAGCCTTGGGTCGAGGCATCGTCAGCCGGGCTTTCTTCGCTGCCGACCAGGCGGTTGTAGACGCCTTTGCCCAGCTCTTTACCCAGTTCCACGCCCCACTGGTCGAAGGCGTTGATGCCCCAGATCACGCTTTGCACGAAGACTTTGTGTTCGTACATCGCCACCAATGCGCCGAGACGACGCGGGCTGATGCGTTCGACCACCAACGTATTGCTCGGACGGTTGCCCGGGATCACCTTGTGAGACGCAAGTTTCTGCACCTCTTCTTCGCTCATGCCTTTGTCGCGCAACTCGGCTTCGGCCTCGGCAAGGGTCTTGCCCAGCATCAGCGCCTGGCTTTGCGACAGGCAGTTGGCGTACAGCCACTGGTGGTGGTCCGACACCGGGTTGAAGCTGACGATCGGCACGATGAAGTCGGCCGGGATCAGTTGGGTGCCCTGGTGCAGCAACTGGTGGTAAGCGTGCTGACCGTTGCAACCCACGCCGCCCCAGATCACCGGACCGGTGTCGGTGGACACTGGTGTGCCGTCCTGACGCACGCTCTTGCCGTTGGATTCCATGTCCAGCTGTTGCAAATGCTTGGTGATGTTACGCAGGTAGTGGTCGTACGGCAGGATCGCGTGGCTTTGCGCGCCCCAGAAATTTCCGTACCACACGCCGAGCAGGGCCAGCAGCACCGGCATGTTCTGTTCGAAAGGTGCGCTCTGGAAATGCTGGTCCATGGTGTAGGCACCGGACAGCAGTTCCTTGAAGTTCGACATGCCGATGGCCAGGGCAATTGGCAAACCGATGGCCGACCACAGCGAGTAACGGCCGCCTACCCAGTCCCACATCGGGAAGATGTTTTCTTCGCGGATCCCGAAGGCCACCGCTGCTGCATTGTTGCTGGAGACGGCGATGAAGTGACGGTACAGCTCGGCTTCCGAACCACCCTGAGCCAGGTACCAGGCGCGTGCGGCCTGGGCATTCTTCAAGGTTTCGAGGGTGTTGAAGGATTTCGACGAAACGATGAACAGCGTGGTTTCGGCACGCAGCTTCATGGTCAGTTCGTGGAACTCACTGCCGTCGATGTTCGCCAGGTAATGGCAGCGCACACCCTTCTGGGCGTAGGACAGCAGCGCTTCGGAGACCAGCTCCGGGCCGAGGAACGAGCCACCGATGCCGATGTTCACCACGTCAGTGATCGGCTTCTCGGAGTAACCGCGCCACAAACCGTCGTGGATGCGGCCCACGAGGTCGGTGATCTGGTTCAGGACCTTGTGCACTTCCGGCATCACGTTGACGCCGTTGACCTTCAGCTTGTCGCCGACCGGACGGCGCAGTGCGGTGTGCAGGGCGGGGCGGCCTTCGGAGGAGTTGACGATTTCGCCTTCGAACAGCGCTTTGATCGCGCCCTGGAGGTCGACTTCGTTGGCCAGGCTCACCAGCAGATCGCGAGTCTGGGCGTTGATCAGGTTTTTCGAGTAATCGAGAAACAGGCCGCAGCTGCTGAGGGTGAATTGGGTAAAGCGCTGCGGATCGGCATTAAAGGCTTCGCGCATGCTGAAATCTTGCATGGCTTGGCGGTGGTCATTCAACGCTTGCCAGGCGGGCAGAGCGGTAACGTCTTGAGGGGTGCGGTAATACGCCATCGCTGCGGGTTTCCTTTTTACTTGAACGGCCTTTTGAACACTAAAAATACCGGAGCGCTGTAGGTGGGCGTCCGGTCAACTGCGTCGACACGATTTCATGACACAGGGCGAATACAGTAAACCTCGCGCTGCGATCTGTCTTGACTTTGTCTGACCCGTTCCCGGTACTTTTTTATACATCGAGCAGGGAACGGTCCGACAAACGGAAGGGGGAGGGGCTAAGACTGGATCAGGCGACCTGAACCGGAATGGCATTGCTGGTGTGGCTCAGTTCATTACCCGGGGCCATGTAGAGCATGCGTGGCTTGAAGTTGAGCAGCTCGGCTTCGCTGTAGTGGGCGTATGCGCAGATGATCACGCGGTCACCGACCTTGGCCTTGTGCGCTGCGGCACCGTTGACCGAGATCATGCGCGAGCCTTCTTCGCCACGAATCGCGTAGGTGGTGAAGCGTTCACCATTGTCGATGTTGTAGATCTGGATCTGTTCGTACTCACGGATGCCCGACAGGTCCAGCCATTCGCCGTCGATGGCGCAAGAACCTTCGTAATCGAGTACAGCGTGGGTGACTTCGGCGCGATGCAGCTTGGCTTTGAGCATGATGGCGTGCATGAGTGTTTCCCCAGGTCGGAATCGAACGGCGGGCATTGTGCCCAAAGGCTTGAGGGCCGGCAATACGGCGTGAGAACCCACACAGAACGCTGTAGGAGCCGAGCTTGCTCCGGGCGGCGTTCCGACGATGAGGGAGTGACATTCAACATATGTGTTGGCTGACAGTCCGCCATCGCGAGCAAGCTCGGCTCCTACAGGGGGGATTGCGGTGTTCAGGCGGGTGCGTCGAGGTTCAGATGCAGGTTATCGATCAGCCGCGTAGTGCCCAGGAACGCCGCCACCAGAATCACCAGATCCCGATCTTGCGCAGTCGCCGGGCGCAAGGTCAGCGCATGACGAATCTCCAGATAGTCTGGACGCAAACCCGCCGCTTCAAGCTGCTTGATCTGCGCGCCAATCAACGCCGGGAAATCCCGTTCGCCCTGTTTGATCGCGTCGGCAATCTGGCTCAAACCGCGATACACAACCGGCGCAACGGCCCGCTGTTCTTCGCTGAGGAAACCATTGCGCGACGACAGCGCCAGGCCATCGGCTGCACGTACCGTCGGTTCGCCGATGATCTGGATCGGCATGTTCAGGTCATGCACCAGGGCACGGATCACCGCCAGTTGCTGGAAGTCTTTCTGGCCGAAGATCGCCAGGTCCGGCTGGACCATATTGAACAGCTTGGTGACTACCGTCGCCACACCTTCGAAATGCCCGGGACGGCTGGCGCCGCACAGGCCTTCGGAGAGTTGCGGAACGCTGACGCGGGTCTGGCCGACCATGCCGTCGGGGTACATTTCTTCAACGGTTGGCGCGAACAGCAAGTGGCAACCGGCCTGGAGCAGTTTCTCCTGATCGGCCGCGAGGGTGCGCGGGTACTTGTCGAGGTCTTCGCCGGCGCCGAACTGCAACGGGTTGACGAAAATGCTCGCGACCACGAAATCCACTCGTTGGGTGGCTTTGGTCACCAGTGCCACATGACCGCTGTGCAGGTTGCCCATGGTCGGCACGAAGCCGATGCGCTTGCCTTCACTGCGGGCACGGGCCACGGCGGCCCGCAATTCGCGTACGGTTTTTACGGTGTTCATGCAGAGAATCCGTGTTCGATACCAGGGAAAGTCGCCGCTTTGACTTCAGTGACGTACGCACCAAGCGCCGCTTGAATGTTTTGTTGCCCGGCCATGAAGTTCTTCACGAACTTTGGCACACGGCCAGTGATCGACAGGCCGAGCATGTCGTGCAGAACCAGGACCTGGCCGTCGGTGCCGCTGCCGGCGCCGATGCCGATCACCGGAATACCCACAGCCTGGGTGATTTCCTCGGCCAGTTCACTCGGTACGCATTCGAGCAACAGCATGGCTGCACCGGCCTGTTCCAGAGCGATGGCATCGGCGCGCATCTGGCGGGCCTGGTTCTCGCTACGGCCCTGGACTTTGTAACCGCCCAGAATATTCACCGATTGCGGTGTCAGCCCCATGTGGGCGCACACCGGGATACCGCGTTCGGCCAGCAGACGGATCGAGTCCGCCAGCCACAGCGCACCTTCAACCTTGACCATGTGCGCACCCGCCTGCATCAACAGGGCGCTGTTGGTCATGGTTTGTTCGAGGGTGGCGTAGGCCATGAAGGGCAGGTCGGCGAGGATCAACGCATCGGTGTTACCGCGTTTGACGGATGCCACGTGGTAAGCCATTTCCGCGGTGGTGACCGGCAGGGTGCTGTCGTGACCTTGCAAAACCATGCCAAGGGAGTCGCCCACCAGTAGCACTTCGACGCCAGCCTCATTGCAGGCGTGGGCGAAGGTCGCGTCATAGCAGGTCAGCATGGTGATCTTTTCACCTTTTTGCTTGAGACCTTGCAGAGTGGTCAGGGTGATGGCTGGCATGAAAAGTTCCTCATTCAGGCGCTGTGGAAACTACTGCGAGTAACGCGCGTGATTCTTCGTTAAATACAGGCGCACGGTCTGTTGTCGTGCTTTTAAGGCCTGGATTGCGCCCTTCAACGCCGTGTTGACGGCAGCGGGACGCCTATAGTCGTGAGGAGAACTCGGGAAGTCAATTGCGTGTGTTACCGCATTGTTACGTGTGGGGTGTTACCGGGGTAACTGATGCGATTCAGCAGATTCTGCCAGAGCAACACAAAACCAATGTGGGAGCGAGCCTGCTCGCGATAGCGGTGGATCAGCCAGCATCAATGTTGAATGACAGGCCGCTATCGCGAGCAGGCTCGCTCCCACAGGGGATTTTTGTCAATTTTGGGAGAGGCGTTCCAGGCCGACGAACGGGCAGGCAGCGAGCAAATCACTGAGGCTGCGGCCATCAGCCAGACGCAAATCCGCAGGCGCCAGTTCGGCCAGTGGATAGAGAACGAACGCTCGTTCCTGCATATGGTAGTGAGGCACCTTGAGGCGAGGTTCATCGATCAGCCGATCACCGAACAGTACGATGTCGAGATCCAGCGTACGCGGCCCCCAGCGTTCAAGGCGCTCGCGGCCCTGTCCGTTCTCGATGGCTTGCAGCGCATCAAGCAGCTCCAGCGGCGGGAGCGTGCTGTCGAGGGCGGCAACCGCGTTGGTATAACGCGGTTGGCCGGGCAGCAGCGAGTCGCTCTGATAAAACCCGGAAACCCCAATCAGTTCGGTCTGCGGCAACTGTGTCAGCGCCTCGACGGCGCTGCGCAATTGTTCGGCGGGGTCAGCCAGATTGCTGCCCATGCCGATGTAGATGCGTTCCATGGATTACTCGCCCGTGGCGCTCGGTGCGCCGGCGGTGCGTTTGCGCTTGGCACCACCGCTGCGGCGACGCTTGCGTGGCGCGCCGGTGCCGTCATCCTTGCCGCTGAGGTCGCGGATCATGTCGCGACGTTCGCTGTCGTTGGCGTCCTGATAATCCGTCCACCATTCGCCCAGGCCTTCGGTCTGCTCACCGGCGCTTTCGCGCAGCAGCAGGAAGTCGTAACCGGCACGGAACCGCGGATTGTCCAGCAACAGGTCGGCGCGCTTGCCGCTGCGGCGTGGCAGACGCTCTTGCATGTCCCAGATCTCGCGGATCGGCATGGTGAAGCGTTTCGGAATCGCGATGCGCTGGCACTGTTCGGCAATCAACTCGTGAGCGGCTTCCTGCATGGCCGGAATCGGCGGCATGCCACGTTCTTGCAGGCGCAATACACGGGCCGGCAGGGCAGGCCAAAGCAGCGCCGCAAACAGGAACGCCGGGGTCACCGGTTTGTTCTGTTTGATCCGCAGATCGGTGTTGATCAACGCATCGCTGATCAGCGTGTGGGTGTACGTCGGGTTGTATTCCAGCGCCTCGGCACTGGCCGGGAACAGAGGATCGAACAGCTGCAGGTCGACCAGCATCTCGAAGGTGTCCGCGGCATGGCCAGAGAGGAACAGCTTGAGCACTTCTTCGAACAGGCGGGCCGATGGGATCTCGCGCAGCATCGGCGCCAGTTCACGGATTGGCACGGCGCTGTGCTTTTCGATGCCGAAATTAAGCTTGGCGGCGAAACGCACGGCTCGCAGCATCCGTACCGGATCTTCCTGGTAGCGTTGCTTCGGGTCGCCGATCAGGCGGATCAGGTGATTGCGGATGTCGTGTACGCCGTTGGCGTAATCGAGGATGCGTTCGCTGACCGGATCGTAATACAAGGCGTTGATGGTGAAGTCGCGGCGCTGCGCGTCTTCTTCCAGCGTGCCATAGACGTTATCGCGCAGGATGCGCCCGCTTTCGTTACGGGAAGACTGGTTGCTGTCTTCCTCTTCATCGTTTTGCGGGTGATTGGCGCGGAAGGTCGCGACTTCAATGATTTCGCGGCCAAAGTGGATGTGCACGAGTTTGAAGCGGCGACCGATGATCCGCGCGTTGCGGAATTCGGCTCGCACCTGCTCAGGCGTGGCACTGGTGGCGACGTCGAAATCTTTTGGCGTGATGCCGAGCAGCATGTCACGTACACAGCCGCCGACCAGGTAAGCCTGATAACCGGCGTTCTGCAGGCGTTCGACGATGTTCACCGCGTAGCGACTGAATTGGGCCTTTTGCAGCGAATGTTGGCCGCTGTTGAGCACTTCAGGCGTACTGCGAATGTGTTGCGTATGACGCTTGGGAGAACGGAATGACTGGAACAGCTTCTTCAGCATGGGATGCACTGTTTGAAGGAATGTTCGGCCAAAACGAAGAATGACCGCATGATGGGCGGGGATTCTAGCATTTAGTCGGGGGATGGTGTAGGAAGCTGCGCAAGCGCTTGAAGCAGGGGCTTATTGGTGCGGATTGGTTCTGTGTGCCGCTACAAGGGCCAAACACCAGAAACTACAAGGGGAGCCGAAGCTCCCCAAGAAAGTAGTTGCATGCTCTATTTTTATTTTTGATTCGGGCTTTTTGTTTTTGTTAAGTGCCCTCGCCATGAAGTTTTTCCTTCATGACCCTCCCAATCGGGAGCCAAGAGCAAACGGATTGCTTTGGTCGCTGTGTTGCAGTGATCTTGCGATCCAACCAGTTCAGGCTCTGTCTTGTGACAGTTTTTTGTTGTTCTCGGCCTGGTCGTGGGGCAAGCCCCAAATACAACGCCTCTCCAAAAGAATCAGTTAGCTACGCCTCTCGCCGTCTTGTTTTTATTGTGCGTGAGTCGATACGTCTTATTTTTATTGTCTTGTGCATTGCTTGTTATTGTTCTTGTACTAAACATATAGCAGGGTGCGTGCCAACTTTTGCGAGGCCCAGCAAAACAAGGGGTTAGGCCCGCTGGTTAGGTTTTCAGAGGCCAAAAAAAACCGGGGCTTCGTTACCGTAAGCCCCGGCTTCTGTTACGTGGAAAAGGTGAGGTAACAGTTTTTTCACCTTGTCACGTGTTACCCGCACATCAGACAGGTGAGGTTCAGCTCTCGCTGGCCACCCCGGTCTTGCGCCGCGGAATGCCCAGGCGCTGACGGCGTTCCCACAGGCATTTGCGACTGACACCGAGTTTGCGTGCCAACTCGGTTTCGGTCATGTGGTCCTGGTGTTCGAGAACGAAGTGTTGGAAGTAGTCTTCCAGTGACAGGTCTTCGGTCGGCTCATGGCTATTGTTACCGGCGGCGCTGCCCTGTTGTGGTGGCAGGCCGATGAAATCGTCATCGTCCAGATCGCTCAGTTCGATGTCGATCCCCAGCAGCTCGGCGGAAATCTCCGGGCTCTCGCACAGGATGACCGCACGTTCTACGGCGTTTTCCAGCTCCCGAACGTTACCCGGCCAGGAGTAGTGACGAATGGCTTGCTCGGCATCCGGGGCGAACTTCAGGTCGGTGCGGTTGACCCGCGCACTCTGCCGCGCCAGGAACGCGTTGGCAATTTCGTTGACGTCGGCGCCGCGCTCGCGCAGGGCCGGCAGTTTCAGGGCGATCACGTGAAGGCGGTAATACAAGTCTTCACGGAACTGGCCGATCTTCGCCAGGCTCTTGAGGTCCCGGTGAGTCGCGGCGATCAGGCGCACATCGACTTTCTGGGACTGCACCGAACCCACACGACGAATTTCACCTTCCTGCAGCACCCGCAGCAGGCGGGCCTGGGCTTCCAGTGGCAGTTCGCCGATTTCGTCGAGGAACAAGGTGCCGCCGTCGGCGGCTTCTACCAGGCCGGCACGCCCGGCGCTGGCGCCAGTGAACGCGCCTTTTTCGTGGCCGAACAGTTCGGACTCGATCAGGCTTTCCGGAATGGCCGCGCAGTTCACCGAAATCATCGGCGCCTTGGCACGTTTGGACAGGTTGTGCAGGGCGCGCGCCACCAGTTCTTTACCGGTGCCGGATTCGCCCTGGATCAGGACATTGGAGTCGGTTGGCGCGACTTTGCGGATCTTGCTGTACAGATCCTGCATCGGCGGGCAGGAGCCGATGATGCCGATTTCGCCATTGTTGTTGCTGGCGCCCGGTTTCGCGGCGCCATTACCGGCCTTGCCGACGGCAGGCTCACCGCTGGCTTGCACAGTTTGACGGTCACGCAGGATTCGCGCGACGGCTTGCAGCATTTCATCGTGATCGAAAGGCTTGGCGATGTAATCCACCGCGCCCATCTTCATCGAGTCGACCGCCGAACGCAGGCTGGCGTAGCTGGTCATGATCAGCACCGGAGTGCCCTGGCCGAGTTTGATCAACTCGGTGCCAGGCGCGCCAGGCAGACGCAGGTCGCTGACGATCAGGTCGAACGTGGGAATGGTGAAGCGTTCTTGTGCTTCCTGCACTGAACCGGCTTCGCTGACCTGGTACTGGTTACGTTCCAGCAGGCGGCGCAAGGCGGAGCGGATAATTGTTTCGTCTTCGACGATCAAAATGTGCGGCATTGATTCGATACTCTCGACGGTCTCAGTTCACAGCGGACGTCGCTTCGACATGACGCGGCAAGGTCACCCGGATACGGGTGCCGCGTTGGCTTTGAACATCAGCCGGGCTGTCGATGGTGATTTGTCCATAATGCTCTTCAACGATGGAATAGACCAGTGCAAGGCCCAGACCGGTGCCTTCGCCAGGATCCTTGGTGGTGAAGAAAGGTTCGAACAATCTATCCATGATGTTCTTCGGAATACCGCTGCCTTCGTCTTCCACGATCAAGTCGACCGTGTGCTCGCCGGCTTCGCTTTTGACCCGCACCGCACTGCCGGGAGGCGAGGCGTCGCGGGCGTTTGAGAGCAGGTTGATCAGTACTTGCGCAAGTCGCTGCGGGTCGCCTTCGACCCAGTGATCGGGATCGCACAGGTTGTAGAACTGCACTTCGAAATTACGTCGGTTCAGCGCCAGCAAACCGATGGCATCCTGGGCTACTTCGGCCAGACAGACGGGCTCGTCGCTGTGCTGATGACTGCCGGCGTGGGCGAAGCTCATCAGCGACTGAACGATGCGCGACACGCGTTTGGTCTGCTCCAGGATCTGCCCGCTGATTTCCTTCAGTTCGCTGTCTTCTTCGCGCTCTTCGCGCAGGTTCTGCGCCAGACAGGCGATGCCAGTGATCGGGTTGCCGATTTCATGGGCCACACCGGCGGCGAGTCGACCGATGCTGGCCAGGCGCTCGGAGTGCACCAGTTTGTCTTCGAGCATCTGGGTTTCGGTCAGGTCTTCCACCAGCAGCACCAGGCCGCTGTTACCCGGGGCCAACGGTTCATCGATCGCGGCTTTGTGCAGGTTCAGCCAGCGGGTCTGGCCGTCGAGGGCCAGGTGCTGTTTGTGCAAATGCTCGTCCGGCAGATTGATGAAACCTTGCAGCAGCTCTTTCCAGGGATCGGCAATGGTACTCAGCCGCGAGCCGACCACACGCTGTGCGGCAATGCCAGTCAGCTCCTCCATGGCTTTGTTCCACATGAGGATTTCCTGATCCTTGGCTAGCGAGCAAACGCCCATCGGCAATTCCTGCAGGGTCTGGCGGTGATAGCGGCGCAGGGCATCGAGTTCGGCGGCAAGCCCGGTCAGGCGCGAGTGGTAATCCTCGAGGCGACTTTCGATGAAGTGGATGTCTTCGGTGACGTAGTTTTCGCCGCCGGCCTTATAAGGCAGGAATGTCTCGACCATGTCCTGCGCCACACTCGGCCCCATCAGGCCAGAAAGGTTGGCTTCGATACGGTCGCGCAAGCGACGCAAGGCGTAAGGCCGGCGTTCATCGAAAGGCAGATAGAGGTCGCGCAGGGCCTGTTCGACTTCTTTCTGCGCAGCCTTGGCGCCCAGGGGCTTGGCAAGCTGTGTGGCGAATTCCTGGGGGGAGGCGGCGTGCAGTTCGCGGCGTTGCGGCCGACGCACGTTGTCCACGGCGCAGGCTTCAGCGGCGCTGGCTTCTTCGCTGCTGGCGTTGGTGAACAGCGAGATCAGGGTGAACATCAGCACGTTGGCCGCCAGCGAGGCGATCGCCGCCATGTGCCAACTGGTGTCGTCCAGCACGTAGATCATGTTTAGCAGCGGTATGTAGAAACCCTGCAGATTGCCGACCAGCGGCAGCAGCATGGTTACCAGCCACACCAGAATCCCCGCGAGCAAACCAGCGATGAAACCGCGGCGGTTGGCGGTCGGCCAGTACAGTACCGACAGCACGCCCGGCAGGAATTGCAGAGTGGCGACGAAGGCGACGATGCCCAGATTCGCCAGATCCTGCTCCGCGCCCAGCAGCAGGTAGAAACCGTAACCGGCCATGATGATCGCGACGATCAGCGCCCGGCGGGTCCACTTCAACCAGCGGTAGATATTGCCTTCGGCCGGCGGCTGATAGAGCGGCAGCACCAAATGGTTCAGCGCCATCCCGGACAGGGCCAGGGTGGTGACAATGATCAAGCCGCTGGCCGCCGACAAGCCACCGACATAGGCCAATAGCGCCAGGGCCTTGTTGTTGGCGGCGATGCCGATGCCCAGCGTGAAGTATTCCGGGTTGGTGGTGGCGCCGAGTTTCAGCCCGGCCC
The DNA here is from genome assembly GCF_014852295.1 of Pseudomonas sp. PDM10. Classification (NCBI taxonomy): domain Bacteria; kingdom Pseudomonadati; phylum Pseudomonadota; class Gammaproteobacteria; order Pseudomonadales; family Pseudomonadaceae; genus Pseudomonas; species Pseudomonas sp. PDM10. The sequence continues at coordinate 313,589 of NZ_JACVBJ010000008.1, forward strand.
AGAGAATCAGCGGAACCGCCAGGCTCATCAACAGCAGAAACAGTGGCAAGCCCCAGCTCGCGCTGACCAGCGAGCGCGGGTTGAGGTTTTCGGTAAACGTCATGTGGTACATGTGCGGCATTACAATCGCCGAAGCGAAGAACACCAGCAGCAGCGTGCGCCATGGACCTTCTTGCAATGGCGTGTGCAAAGCGGCGAGGGCGGTCTGGTTTTGCAGTAGCCACAGTTCCAGCTGTTGCGGGCCGTCGAATACGCCGTACAACGCATACAAGCCAACGCCGCCGATGGCGATCAGCTTGATCACCGATTCAAAGGCAATCGCGAACACCAGGCCTTCGTGTTTCTCCCGCGTCGCAATGTGCCGCGAGCCGAAGAAAATCGTGAACAGCGTAATCAGTGCGCAGAAGCTCAGGGCCACGCGATGTTGCACCGGCTCGCGGGTGAGGATGCCGATGGAGTCGGCCACCGCCTGAATCTGCAACGCCAGCAGCGGCAGCACGCCGATCAGCATGAAGATCGTGGTCAGTGCGCCGGCCCAGGTGCTGCGGAAGCGGAAGGCGAACAGATCGGCCAGCGACGACAGCTGATACGTGCGGGTGATTTTCAGGATCGGATACAAAAGCACCGGCGCCAGCAGAAACGCGCCGGAGACGCCCAGATAGCTGGACAAAAATCCGTAGCCGTATTGATAGGCCAGGCCCACCGTGCCGTAAAACGCCCACGCACTGGCATACACGCCCAGCGACAGGGTGTACGTCAGCGGGTGGCGAATGATCGCCCGGGGGATCATGCCCCGTTCGCTGACCCAGGCTACGCCGAACAGCACCGCCAGGTAGGCGGCGCTGATCAGGATCATCTGGGTCAGGCTAAAGCTCATCGGCATCTTTTTGACTCTGCAGGATGAAGGTCACGACGATCAGAATCAGCCAGAGCAGATAAGGGCGATACCAGGCGCCAGTGGCGTCGATCCACCAATCCATGATGGCCGGGGAGAACAGATAAATCCCCACTACCAGGAGCAGGACCAAGCGATAGATGTACATCCCGGCCTCTCTTTTTTATGCGCGTGCCCGAAAACGTGCGGCGATGGTAACGGATGGGCGCGCCACTGCAAGTGCGATCACTGTAGTTGTGCTTCGGGCAGGTTGAGTGTGCGCGGGATCAACATGGCATCCCAGTGGGCGATGCCCCAGTTCAACACTTCCCGTGGAGTGGCGTAAGCCAGTTCGGCACCGGGATTGTGCCCCAGTGCGCGCAATGCACGCAGCAACAAAGGGGTTGCCTGATCTTCGGTCAACGGCGGCGAACGATAGGACTTGCCGAGCTTGTGGCCATCGGGCTGGGTGATCAGCGGGATATGCAGATAGCGCGGTTGCGGCAGGCCAAGTAATTCTTGCAAGTAGAGCTGGCGAGGCGTGGAGTCGAGCAGGTCGGCGCCGCGGACGATATCGGTAATGCCTTGCCAGGCGTCGTCCAGCACCACCGCCAATTGATAGGCGTAGAGCCCGTCGCGGCGACGAATCACGAAATCTCCGACTTCCCGGCCCAGGTGTTGGCGGTATTCGCCTTGCACCCGGTCGATGAAGTGATATTCCAGCTCGGGGACACGCAGGCGAATCGCAGCATCTTTAGTGTCATGACCGGCGTTGCGGCAAAAGCCCGGGTAAATCCCGTGATACGGCTCCAATTGTTTGCGCGAGCAAGTGCAAGCGTAGGCCAGGCCCTGATTGAACAGGCGATTGAGGACTTCGGCGTAGGCATCGTGCCGGTCACTCTGTCGGACCACTTCGCCATCCCACTCGAAACCGTAGCTTTCCAGGGCTTTGAGGATCGCCGCCTGAGCGCCGGGCTCTTCCCGTGGCGGATCGAGATCTTCCATGCGCATCAGCCAGCGGCCACCCACCGAGCGCGCGTCGAGGTATGAGGCCAGCGCTGCGACCAGCGAACCGAAATGCAGATGGCCACTGGGCGTGGGGGCGAAGCGCCCGATGTAGGGAGTGGAAGTCGTGGCGGTCATGGACGAATGTTACATCTCTGGTCGTGCGCGAGTCCCTGTGGGAGTGAGCCTGCTCGCGATAGCGGTTTCACATACAACACATTCGTTGACTGACACGCCGCAATCGCGAGCAGGCTCGCTCCCACAGGAGGGCTCGCCGTGGCGAATGTCAGAAACAAAAACGGAGCGTTCGCACGCTCCGTTTTTCGTTCAAGTCGAGATTACTTGCCGACTTGCTTTTCCTTGATTTCCGCCAGGGTCTTGCAGTCAACGCACATGTCGGCGGTAGGGCGGGCTTCCAGTCGCTTGACGCCGATTTCGACGCCGCAGGACTCGCACCAGCCATATTCTTCGTCTTCGATCAGTTGCAGCGTCTTGTCGATCTTTTTGATCAACTTGCGCTCGCGGTCACGGGCACGCAGCTCGAGGCTGAATTCTTCTTCCTGGCTGGCACGGTCTGCCGGGTCCGGGAAGTTGGCCGCTTCGTCTTTCATGTGATCAACAGTACGGTCGACTTCCTGCATCAAGTCCTGTTTCCACTTATTCAGGATCTTGGTGAAGTGAGCGCGCATGGGCTTGCCCATGTACTCCTCGCCCTTCACTTCTTTGTAGGGTTCGAAGCCGCTGATCGACTGGTTCTGTTGTTGCTTTGCTTGGGTGGACATGAAATAGACCGCCTCTACTCTTGTAATCCATTGCGCAGGATTGCTCCATCACCGACACCTGCCGGCCCTGCGGCTGCAAGCGGGCGAACTTACCAGATCAAATCGGGCCGCGCTACTCCCGGATGTCGAGGTAGTGGCCCGCTGTGCTTGCAAATGATTGCAAAGCCTTGTCTGGTGGCGCTGGAGACCTGATCAATTATTGATTTTAGTCAAACCTGAGACACGCGCTTGAGTCGTTTGAGAACAGCGTTATAACGGTCTGACCGCTTTAGGTTCTCGCTCGTTCCTGCGCTTGGGTAGAATCAGTTCTTTTCCCCGTTGAAGGAAGGCTAATGGCTCAGTCCTACAGTGCCCGCAGTCGCGCGATCGAACCTTTCCATGTCATGGCGCTGCTGGCGCGGGCCAATGAACTGCAAGCCGCTGGTCACGACGTGATCCACCTGGAAATCGGCGAACCCGACTTCACCACCGCCGAGCCGATCATTCAGGCTGGCCAGGCCGCATTGACGGCGGGGAAGACCCGTTACACCGCCGCGCGTGGCATTCCCGAGTTGCGTGAGGCCATTTCCGGCTTTTATCAGCAACGCTACGGTTTGAACATCGACCCGCAGCGAATTCTCATCACGCCTGGCGGTTCCGGTGCGCTGCTGCTGGCCAGCGCCTTGTTGGTGGATCCGGGCAAGCACTGGCTGCTGGCGGACCCGGGATACCCGTGCAACCGGCACTTTTTGCGGCTGGTGGAAGGCGCCGCGCAGCTTGTTCCTGTTGGCCCGGACGTGCGCTATCAGCTGACGCCGGAACTGATTGCCCGCCACTGGGACCACGACAGCGTCGGCGCCCTGGTGGCTTCGCCAGCCAATCCGACCGGGACGATCCTGACCCGCGATGAACTGGCGGGCCTGTCTGCCGCGATCAAGGAGCGTCACGGTCATCTGGTGGTGGACGAGATCTATCACGGTCTGACCTACGGCACTGATGCGGCCAGCGTGCTGGAAGTCGATGACAGTGCCTTTGTACTGAATAGTTTTTCCAAGTATTTCGGCATGACGGGGTGGCGACTGGGTTGGCTGGTGGCGCCTGAAGCGGCGGTCGGTGAACTGGAAAAGCTCGCCCAGAACCTCTACATCAGCGCCCCGAGCATGGCTCAGCACGCCGCTCTGGCCTGCTTCGAACCGGCCACGATCAGCATTCTGGAAGAACGTCGCGCCGAATTCGGCCGTCGTCGGGATTTCCTGCTGCCAGCCCTGCGAGAGTTGGGCTTTGGTATCGCCGTTGAGCCTGAAGGCGCGTTCTATTTGTATGCCGATATCAGCAAGTTCGGCGGCGATGCCTTCGCGTTCTGCCGACATTTCCTCGAAACCGAACACGTGGCGATTACTCCGGGTCTGGACTTCGGTCGTTATCAGGCCGGCCATCATGTGCGGTTTGCCTACACCCAAAGTCTTCCGCGCCTACAGGAAGCGGTCGAGCGGATTGCGCGCGGCTTGAAGAGCTGGCAAGGCTGATGCGTTTTCATCCTCCCCTCGAAGAAGGCCGTTTGATTCGTCGTTACAAGCGTTTTCTCGCCGACATCGAAACCGTTAGCGGCGAGTTGTTGACCATTCACTGCCCCAACACCGGCTCGATGCTCAATTGCCAGGTCGAAGGCGGGCAGGTCTGGTTCAGCCGTTCCAATGACCCCAAGCGCAAGTTGCCCGGTACCTGGGAAGTCGGCGAAACCCCGCAGGGGCGCTTGTTTTGCGTGAACACCGGGCGAGCCAACGGCTTGATCGAAGAAGCGTTGCGAGCGGGTGTCATCACTGAACTCAACGGCTTTACCGAGCTGAAGCGCGAAGTGGCCTACGGTCAGGAGAGGAGTCGCATCGATTTCCGCCTCGATTACTCGAGCGGGCCGGCGTATGTCGAAGTCAAAAGTGTCACGCTGGGCTTCGACGGTTCGCTGGTAGCGGCATTTCCCGATGCAGTGACCCAGCGCGGGGCCAAGCATTTGCGCGAATTGGCGCATTTGGCCCGGGACGGAATTCGTGCGGTGCAGTTGTATTGCGTCAATCTCACCGGCATCGACGCTGTGCGTCCTGCAAAAGAAATCGATTCGGCCTACGCCGACGCTTTGCGTGAAGCGGTGGCATGCGGAGTCGAGGTGCTGGCCTATGGCGTGCGGTTGACCCACGAAGAAATGGTGGTCGATCGGCGTCTGGAGGTGTTGCTCAACGGCTAAAGACTGACCCAGATCCCTTGCTCGTCTTCGCGGCAGGCGACGGTGGTCAGAGACTGACCAGCGCAAGGACCGGCGACGCATTCGCCGTCTTCGATCAGAAACAGTGCGCCGTGGGTCGCGCACTGGATCAGGCTGTTGCTGGGGTCGAGAAACTGGTCGGGTTTCCATTCCAGTCCGACGCCACGGTGCGGGCAGCGATTGATGTAGACGTAAACCTGGCCGCCACGGCGCACGGCAAAGAGCTTCTGGCCGTCGATGTCGAAGCCGCGACTGCTGGCATCGGCCAGCTCAACGCCTGCACAAAGAAACTTCATGTCTATCCTCAAGTCCGGCGGCTCGTGACTGGATATGTCCGAGCTTGACGTTCAAATGCAAACAATTATCAAATGGCCGCCTTGCCCTTCGGGTACAGATGCCAGGCGCCAAGGATACGTGGCCTGTCATTTCAATGCCCGGGAAAACCCTTAAAGGAAGCTGTTTATGCGCCTGAGTACCCGCGTTGCTGCGCTCTGTGTCGGATTCTTCGTCAGCTACCACGCCGCAGCGGCCGAGTCGCCACAACGTTGGGTCAGTGCCGGGGGAGCTTTATCGGAATGGATCAGCGCGCTGGGCGGTGAGTCGAAACTGGTCGGTGTCGACACCACCAGTCAGCACCCGGAATCGCTCAAGGCCTTGCCGAGCATCGGGTATCAGCGGCAGTTGTCGGCGGAGGGCATCTTGAGCTTACGCCCGCAGATACTGGTCGGTACCGAGGAAACGGGGCCGCCACCGGTGCTTTCGCAGGTTCGTAGTGCGGGTGTGCAGGTCGAACTGTTCTCGGCCCAGCCGGACCTGCCGACGTTGCAGGGCAATTTGCAGCGTCTGGGCAAATTGCTTGGCGCTGACGATCAGGCCTCACAGGTGTTCCAGGCTTATCAACAGCAACTCGATCAGCAAAAGATCCGGGTCACTCGGGCGCAGTTGAAAGGAAAATCTCCCGGCGTGCTGTTGTTGCTTGGCCACGCGGGCGGCAAACCGCTCATCGCTGGCAAGGACACCGCCGCCGATTGGTTGCTGCAACAGGCCGGCGGACACAATCTGGCCACGCATACCGGCTACAAACCCTTCTCTGTCGAATCCCTGGTCAGCCTGGATCCTGAGGTGCTGGTGTTTGCCGATCGCGCACTGACCGGCGATGCAGCCCGTGCGGCGTTGTTCAAGGAGAACCCTATCCTGTCCTCGACCCGCGCAGCCAAGGACGGGCGAGTCATGGAGCTTGATCCGACCTTGTTGGTCGGGGGCTTGGGGCCGCGGCTACCCGATGCGATGAAAAAACTGTCTGACGCCTTTTACCCCGATTCGGCCGGCCAATGACCATCCTGGTTAAACCCCGTGCTTTGTTCATTGGTCTGATCCTGCTGTGTGTGTTGGCCATCTGGTTGTCATTGGCGCTTGGACCGGTGAGCTTGCCGTTGTTCGACACCTTGCGTGCAGCCCTGCGGCTGGTGGGTGTACCGATTGCGCCCGACGGGCTGGAACAGGCTGAGCTGATCCTGGGGCAGATTCGCTTGCCGCGAACCTTGTTGGGCCTGGCCGTGGGCGGGGTGTTGGCATTGTCCGGTGTGGCGATGCAGGGGTTGTTTCGTAATCCTTTGGCCGATCCGGGGCTGGTCGGCGTCTCCAGCGGTGCGGCATTGGGCGCGGCCATTGCGATCGTCGGTGGTTCTGTGTTCGGCGGTCTGCCTGAATCCTTCGGGCCGTATGTGTTATCGCTGTGCGCGTTTCTCGGCGGGCTCGGCGTGACCGCGTTGGTGTATCGACTGGGCCGGCGCAACGGGCAGACCCATGTCGCGACCATGCTGCTGGCCGGTATTGCGTTGACTGCGCTGGCCGGTTCCGCCGTGGGGCTGTTCACCTATCTGGCGGATGACGCGACGCTGCGCACCCTGACGTTCTGGAACCTGGGCAGCCTCAATGGCGCCAGCTATTCGCGGCTCTGGCCGTTACTGCTGATCAGTGCCGGCGTGGCGCTGTGGCTGCCACGCCGGGCCAAGGCCTTGAATGCGTTGTTGCTGGGTGAGTCGGAGGCGGGTCACCTGGGCATCGACGTCGAACGGCTCAAGCGTGAGTTGGTGTTCTGCACGGCGTTGGGTGTCGGTGCTGCGGTGGCCGCGGCGGGGATGATCGGGTTTGTTGGTCTGGTGGTGCCGCATCTGGTGCGACTGCTGGCCGGGCCGGATCATCGTGTGCTGTTGCCAGCGTCAGTATTGGCCGGTGCCAGCCTTCTGTTGTTTGCCGATCTGGTGGCGCGACTGGCCCTGGCGCCGGCTGAATTGCCGATCGGGATCGTCACGGCTTTCATCGGTGCGCCGTTCTTTCTGTATTTACTGGTCAGGGGGCGTGCCTGATGTTGCGAGCGCAAAATCTGCAAATCCGTCGAGGCCGAAAAATTGTCCTGACGGACATTACGCTTGAGCTCAAGCCGGGCGAAGTTCTCGGCGTGCTGGGGCCCAATGGCGCCGGCAAAAGCACTTTGCTCGGCGCCTTGTGCGGCGAGTTGCGGGCTCATCAGGGCAGCGTCTGGCTCGACGAGCGCGAGCTGAGCGACTGGACGGGGACGTCGCGAGCGCAGCGTTTGGCGGTATTGCCGCAGGTGTCGACCCTGGACTTCGCTTTTCGTGTCGAAGAGGTAGTCGGCATGGGCCGCTTGCCCCATCAAAGCGGTCGGGCCCGCGATGACGAGATCGTCGCCGCTGCATTACACGCAACCGATGCCGAACATTTGAGTGGCCGCAGTTATCTGGCGTTGTCCGGTGGTGAACGTCAGCGGGTGCATCTGGCGCGGGTTCTGGCGCAGCTCTGGCCGGGCGAAGCAGGGCAAACGTTGTTGCTCGATGAGCCAACATCGATGCTCGACCCGCTTCATCAGCACACCACGTTGCAAGCTGTACGCGAGTTCGCCAATAGAGGCGCGGCGGTGCTGGTGATCCTGCATGATCTGAACCTGGCAGCGCGCTATTGTGATCGCCTGTTACTGCTCGAAGGCGGGCGCCCTGTGGCGCTCGATACTCCAGAGCAGGTGTTGCGCCCAGAGCCACTCAAGGCCGTGTTCGGGCTGGAAGTGCTGGTGCAGAAGCACCCGGAGCGTGGGCATCCGCTGATCATCGCCCGCTGAGTTTTTTATGGAGTGAAAACATGCGTGGGATTTTGATGCTGGCCTTGCTGTTGCTGAGTGCCTGTCAGCATGTTTCGACTGCGCCACCGGTTGTCGGCGAGATCCGAGACTTGCGCAGCGATCAGGCCCTTACGGCAGAGGAGCTGATTGAACGGTTGGAGAAGTCTTCACGGCTGATCGTGGGCGAGCAACATGACAATCGCGATCACCATGAGCTACAGCTGTGGTTATTGCAGTCGCTGGGTCAGCGGCGACCTCAAGGCAGTCTGCTGCTGGAAATGCTCACACCTGATCAACAGCCGCGTGTCGATGACGTTCGTCACGCCTCGACACCGCCAGCGGATTTGCCCGGTGCATTGGCCTGGCAGTCTGGCTGGGACTGGAATCTGTACGGGCCTATCGTACGTTTCGCCCTGACCCAACCATATCCGCTGCTGGCAGCCAACCTGGACACGCCTGAAGTCCGTGCCGTTTACGCCAACCCTCCGACATTGAGCGGTTCGCGCTCCAACGCTGCTTCAGTCAAGGACGAGTTATTGAAGCAAGTCAGCGACTCCCACTGTGGCCTGCTGCCGACATCGCAGATGCCGGCGATGCTGGCGGTCCAGCAGCAACGTGACCGACGGATGGCCGAACGCCTGCTGGCGGCACCCACGCCTTCACTGCTGTTTGCCGGCGCTTACCATGCGCGCAAGGATGTCGGCGTGCCGATTCATGTGCTTGATCTGGGTGAACCCCAGGCGCCTGCGGTGTTGATGCTGGCGGAGCAGGGCAGCGAGGTCACACCGGCCATGGCGGATTACGTCTGGTACACGCCTGCCACGCCGCCCCAGGATTACTGCGCGCAAATGCGTAAGCAATTTGGCAAGTGATCGAACGACTTTTCTCCAGGCAAAAAAAGACCCGGCAAAAGCCGGGTCAAATAACCGTGATTAGCCTGATGAGGAGATATCTGAGAGTCCGAACCAAGGGCTTTTCAAATATCGACCAGTCTCGCGACCGGATGCGCTAATCATAGCGATTCTCATTACCAAGTCAACCGCTGATTTTTCAGTTCTTTGAAATGCGCTGACCGTTCGCTTGAAACGCCCGTAATCATTGGTTTTAGCCTGTTCGCTTGCGCGAACTCATCAGAATGATCTGCTTGTTCAGCAGGTCGATATGTCGGGCCATGCTCGCAATCAGGCTATGAGCGATCTTCGGATTGCTTTGGGTCAGGCTGAGAAACTGGTCTTTGGGGATCAGCATGACAGTGCTGGGCTCGCTGGTGATCACACTGGCGTTACGCTTCTCGCCAGTGAATACCGCCATGGCGCCAAAAATCTCGTCCTTGGGTATATCGCCGACTTTGTGGCCGTCGACAAAGGCTTCGGCGTGGCCATCAATGATGACAAACACCTGATCCGGTTCATCGCCCTGGCGGATCAATACTTCGCCACTGGCCACGCGCTGAAAGCCATTGGTGCTTCGAAACTCGGGTAGTTTCAAGCGGGCGACGGCATCGGACAGCAGCGCGGACTGACCGGCCATGTATTGAAGAAACAACTCCGAACGCTCCGGGTCGGCGTAGATATGCTGAAAAACCTCGGATCGCAGATATGGCGTCAGTGCCAAAGGGTTATCGCTGCGAAAGCGGCAACGCGGCAGTTCCGTGCCCTGACGCAAGCCGATCAGATCGCCCTCGTGCAGATAGAACAATGCCCGATCGTCGATGCATCCATGCAGCAGGCCATTGTCCAGCACAAAAAGTTGATTGCCGGGTAACAGGACGGCCAGATCATCGACGGCTGAAAATTCCAGGCTCGGTCCGCAGGGCATCAAACCTTCCAGCAGCCGGACGGGAATATGTTGCAGTCGGTTGATCAGCGCGTCGGCGTAAGCCGGTTGTTCCCCAAGTAGGTACATGGCTGCTGCGTCCGTTCAGTTTTTGTGACGTGACGAGATAGCTTCCAGCTGTTTGTTCAAGGCGTCCTTGCGCTCGGCGGGAATGTCATTCCAGTGCACATCCATCAGGGCACCTTCGATGGCATATAACAACACCTTGGACGCCCGAAACCCGCGCGTGCGCACGGCCCGATAAGCATCCACCGCCCCCAGGCGACGCAAGTCCGAGGCGCTGTGGATGCCCACGGCATGCAGCCATTGCGCCGACGTCTTGCCAAGATTCTTCAGGTGCTGCAGTTCATCATTCATCAAGCCTCCTTGCGACGGCCGAACGGTGCGTGGGCGAGCTTCTCAGGAGTGTAGCCATCAGTAGGAAAAGCGTGATTGTTTGGTCGGTTTCGACGCAAAAGCTTCTAAGAAGCAGATGTCTGGAGAGAGAGGAAATGTCTGCGAGTGCAGTAGAGGCAGGCAACGCAATCTCTGTGGGAGCAAGCTCGCACAGGGATCGTGTCAAATTGGGGAGGCGATGCGGGTACTAGCGGGTGCGATAACGCAGGCGTGTACCGAAATTCATCGACATCAGGATCTCGTCAGCACTCAGCTCTGGCGGGAAGTAGGCGCCGGAGATCTGTGCGTGAGCAAGGCTCGCGCCTTCCAGGGAGGCGTTGCGAAAGTCGATGCCGCGCAAGTCGGCGGAGCGGAAATAGGCATCGGTAAAGTCGACGCCGTCGGCGTTCAGTTCACGCAGGTCCAGCCCCCGGAAATCGCCACCGACCATGTCGATAGGTCCGTCTTTTGGCCGCTCGTTGTTGAAGCCAGTGATGTCGTCTTTGTGCAGCAAAGCATAAAGCGGGGTATCGAGAAGTTTCGGCTGGCTCATGTCAGATCACCTGTTGGTTTTATGACGCCATTATAGTGCCACTATTTGGCAGCCGTGAAGCCGGCGAAGGCTTCACGGCTGAAATAGTTACTTACAGCCCCGGCAGGCGCTGGCGAATCTGCGCAATGACGGTGTCGAGGGTTCCGCTTTCATTGGTCTGAACGCGTTTGCTGCACAGAATCTCTGCTGGCGTCAGAGCCTCGCGAGTGGCTTGCTGGGCTTCGATAACCGCCAGGTTGGCGTCGGACGGGTCCTTTTTGTCTGCCTGACGCAGGGCCAGCCAGGTCTCGATCACCGCTTGCGGCGCATTGCAATCGAGGATCAGGAATGGCGCGCCGGTGGCTTCGGCGATTTTCGCTGCGCCGTCACGCTGGTCGCGCTTGAGATACGTCGCATCGATCACCACGGGGAAGCCCGCGCGCAGGATCACAGCGGCAACTTCATGCAGGCGGGTGTAAGTGGCGGCACTGGCGTCGGCGCTATAGATGCCGGCCTGAGGGTCGTTTGGCACGGTTTGCTCGCCGAACAGACGTTTGCGCTCTACATCGGAACGCAGGCGAATGGCGCCCAATGCTTCCACCAGACGCATGGCTACGTGGCTCTTGCCGACGGCAGAAACACCGTGGGTAATGGCCATGAAGCGCGAAGGAATGGTGCTGTAGCTTTCCGCCAGGTTGGCGTAATTGCGGTACTGACGCAGGGTGGTGGCTCGCTGCACCGGGTCGGCCTCGGCCGGCATGCTGAACAGGCTGACCTTGGCGCGAACCAGTGCGCGGTAGGCTTTATAGAAGTTCAGCAACTCCAGGCCCTGGTAATCGCCGGTCAATTCCAGGTACTGGCTGATGAAGCGGCGCGCCAGGCTCTTCAGGCCACGGTCTTCCAGGTCCATCGCCAGGAAGCCGGTGTCGGCATAAACGTCGGTGAAGCGGAACGGTTCGTTGAACTCGATGCAGTCGAAGATCACGACCTTGCCGTCGATCACGGTGGCGTTGCCCAAGTGGATGTCACCGTGGCATTCGCGGATGAAACCTTCGGCCTTGCGCTGGGCGAACAGTGGCTTGAGGCGTTCGAAGCTGCTTTCGGCCCAGGCTTGCAGCGCATCCAGTTGCAGCAGATCGGCCTTGTCGCTGAGGAACGGGCGGATCTGTTCGAAGTTCTGGCGTACCGGTGCCATCACGCTTTCCGGCGTGCCGGCTTCGTGTTCGGCAGGCACTTTCGGCGCGTTGAGGTGGAATTGGGCGATCTGCGCGGCCATCTCGTCGATGTGCGTGGTGGTCAATTCACCATTGGCTTGTAGGGTGCTGAGTAACCCGCTCTGTGGGAATTGACGCATTTTCAGTGCGTAATCGACGACCGGACCCTCGCCGCCCAGTTGTGGGGCTTCGGCGCTGCCGGTGATTGGCAATACTTCGAGGTACAAATCGTTGGTCAGGCGCTGGTTAAGACGCAGCTCCTCCCCGCAAAAATGCTTGCGAGCGTCGAGGTTGGTGAAATCCAGGAAGCCGAAATTCACTGGCTTCTTCACTTTATAAGCAAAGGGACCGGTGAGGATTACCCAGGAAATATGGGTTTCGATGACCTGGAACCCGTCTACGGGATGCGGGTAGAGGGCTGGGTTTTGCAGGGCAGCGATCAGGGATTGGCTCACAAGCGATCCTTCAGAGTCTGGGGGAAATTCACGGCCGTCATTATGGCCGCAAGTCCGTCTGACGCAAACCTCAGAGGGCTCCTGTTGAGTCTGAATAAAGTGCGTATAATCCGCCGCCATGACTCGTACTCGATCCCCCCGCACCCCCAAAAAACCACCTTCCAAGGGCCTGCGCCCCTGGCTGGGCTGGGCCCTTAAACTCAGTCTGGTCGGCCTTGTGGTGCTGGCCGGGTTCGCGGTTTACCTCGACGCGATCGTCCAGGAGAAGTTCTCCGGCAAGCGCTGGACCATCCCGGCCAAGGTGTACGCGCGCCCGCTGGAGCTGTTTACCGGCCAAAAGTTGAGCAAGGAAGACTTCCTCACCGAGCTCGACGCCTTGGGCTACCGACGCGAGGCCGTGAGCAATGGCCCCGGTGCGGCGGCGGTCAGTGGCAATACTGTCGACTTGAATACCCGTGGCTTCCAGTTCTATGAAGGCCTGGAGAAACCCCAGCCTGTGCGCGTGCGGTTCTCCGGCGACTACGTGGCCGAACTTTCGGCGACCAACGGTTCGAAGCTTTCTGTGGTGCGCCTTGAGCCGCTGCTGATCGGCGGGATTTACCCGAAAAACCTCGAAGATCGCATTCTGATCAAGATCGATCAGGTCCCGCCCTATCTGCTGGAAACCCTGGTCGCTGTGGAAGACCGGGATTTCTATAGCCATTGGGGCGTGTCGCCCAAGTCGATTGCCCGCGCCGTCTACGTCAACACCTCTGGCGGCAAGATGACCCAGGGCGGCAGTACGCTGACGCAACAGTTGGTCAAGAATTTCTACCTGACCAGCGAACGCAGCCTGACCCGTAAACTCACCGAAGCCATGATGGCGATGTTGCTTGAGCTGCATTACGACAAGCGAGAAATCCTTGAGGCTTACCTCAACGAAGTGTTCGTCGGTCAGGATGGCCAGCGCGCAGTGCATGGCTTTGGCTTGGCAAGCCAGTTTTTCTTCGGGCAACCGTTGTCCGAACTGAAACTGCATCAAGTCGCAATGCTGGTGGGCATGGTCAAGGGGCCGTCCTATTACAACCCGCGTCGCAACCCTGAACGGGCGCTTGAGCGGCGCAATCTGGTACTCGATGTACTTGAGCAACAAGGTGTTGCCACCGCCGAGCAGGTCGCTGCCGCGAAGCAAATGCCACTGGGTGTGACGACTCGCGGCAAGCTGGCGGACAGCTCGTTCCCCGGCTTCCTCGATCTGGTCAAGCGTCAGCTGCGTGAAGACTATCGCGACGAAGACTTGACCGAAGAAGGTCTGCGGATCTTCACCAGTTTCGACCCGATCCTGCAGATGAAAGCCGAGGCGTCGGTCAACGACACCTTCAAGAGACTCGCCGGGCGCAAGGGTTCCGATGAGGTTGAAGCGGCCATGGTCGTGACCAACCCGGAAACCGGTGAGGTCCAGGCCATGATCGGCAGTCGTCAGGCGAGTTTTGCCGGCTTCAACCGTGCGCTGGATGCTGTGCGACCGATCGGCTCTTTGATCAAGCCGGCGGTTTATCTGACAGCCCTTGAGAAGCCGAGCCAGTACACATTGACCAGTTGGCTGTCGGACGATTCCTTCTCGGTCAAAGGCGCGGACGGTCAAGTCTGGAAACCCCAGAACTACGATCGCCGTTCCCATGGCACCGTATTTCTGTATCAGGGCCTGGCGCACTCCTACAACCTGTCGACCGCGCGTCTCGGTTTGGCGGTGGGCGTGCCGAATGTCCTGAAGACCCTGGCGCGTCTTGGTGTGAGTCGCGAATTCCCGGCGTTCCCGTCGATGCTACTGGGGGCTGGCGGTCTGACCCCGATTGAAGTGGCGACGATGTACCAGACCCTGGCCAACGGTGGTTTCAATACGCCGATGCGCGGGATCCGTAGCGTATTGACCGCTGAAGGCGAACCGCTCAAGCGTTATCCGTTCCAGATTCAGCAGCGTTTCGATCCGGCCTCCATTTACCTGATCCAGAGCGCCATGCAGCGGGTCATGCGTGAAGGTACCGGTAGTTCGGTTTACAACGTGTTGCCGAAAACCCTGACCCTGGCCGGCAAGACCGGTACCAGTAACGATTCGCGGGACAGCTGGTTCGCCGGTTTCAGTCAGGACCTGCTGGCAGTGGTCTGGCTGGGGCGCGATGACAACGGCAAGACGCCGTTCACCGGCGCCACCGGTGCGTTGCAGGTCTGGACCAGTTTCATGCGCAAGGCCGATCCGTTGCCGCTGGACATGCCGCAGCCAGACAACATTGTTCAGGCCTGGGTCGATTCGCGTACCGGACAAGGCTCTGATGCCAACTGCCCAGGTGCGGTGCAGATGCCGTATATTCGCGGCAGCGAACCGCCTCCCGGTGCTGCTTGCGGTGGCGAAAGCCCTGTTTCCGGCGAAACGGTGATGGATTGGGTCAAGGGCTGGATGAATTAAGCAAAGAGGGTTTCAAGTGAACAAGTGGTTGATTCCAGCGGTTACCGCCGTGGCTTTGCTCAGCGGTTGCTCCTCCGTACAACGCGGGTCGATTCCGGTTGTGGATTCCGGTAGCGCCGTTTCGAACAGTGAACGGATTTCGGCGAATGGCGGTTTCCGTCAGACGACGACTAAACGTCCTGCGCAAGCCCAGACTCAGGCGATTCCACAAGGTGATACCGGCGTCGTCGTGATGGTGCCAGGTGGTGGCGCAGTGACGTCGGCACCGATCAGCACTGCGCCGATCACGCCAGGCCCGATTACCCCGGGGCCGATCGATACCTCGCCGGTCCAGTCGGCACCGGTCAATCAGGGCAGCTACAGCATGCCGTCGACGCCGAGCGGGATTCCTTCGGCGAACTCCGGTGGCTTGTCTGCCGACGAGCAATTGGACGGTCCGGTTCTGGCCTTGCTGACTACCGCTCAGCAGCAACAGGCGAGCGGTGATCTCAACGGTGCTTCCTCCAGTCTCGAGCGCGCCCAGCGTGTTGCGCCGCGTGAGCCGCAAGTGCTTTATCGTCTGGCCCAGGTGCGTATGGCTCAAGGCGATGCGCCACAAGCCGAGCAGTTTGCTCGTCGTGGCCTGACCTTCGCCAATGGTCGTCCGGCACTTCAAGCCAGCTTGTGGGAATTGATCGCTCAGGCGCGTGAGAAACAGGGTGATTCTGCTGGCGCAGCATTGGCCCGTCAGAAGGCCAAGGTTTCGCTGTGATGGATGCGCGCTTTCCGAAGATTGCCGAACAGTTGCTGCTGATCGAGCGCGAGCTGCGGGTTCAGGGTTGGTGGGACGAGGTCTCGCCCTCCGCCGAAGCGCTTTCCAGTGTCGAACCCTTCTCGGTCGATACGCTGGATTTCGAGCAGTGGCTGCAATGGATCTTCCTTCCGCGGATGAAGGTGATCCTCGAGCAGGATCTGCCCTTGCCAAACGCTTCGGGAATTCAGGAGATGGCCGAAATGGTCTTCGCTGCCCGCAATGTTCAAGGCAGGGATCGGCAACTGCAGGTGCTGCTCAAAGAGTTTGATCTACTGATCACCGCCTCCCGCTGAATCCGATTTTTTGTAGGAGCCGAGCTTGCTCGCGATAGCGGTGTAACAGTCAGCAGATCTGTTGAATGTTATGCCCTCATCGCGAGCAAGCTCGGCTCCTACAGGTGTCTACTGGCAGTTTTCCGCAATCTGTTTCTGTGTTTCGCTAATGCGCTCCTGCCGCTGCTGGTCGGTCAGGCGGCGCATCTCGCCTTCGACATCCTCCCGTATTCGCGGATTGTTCTGCAGTTGAGCCAGGTTCGTCCGCGCCTGTTCGCAGAATGCCTTGAGCTGGGCTTGCTGCTCGCTGACCTGCTTTTTCACTTTTTTGTCGATGGCCTGTTGATCGCCAATGGCACCGCTGCGTGGCGGCGGGGGCTGGTTGCTGGCAGGCGAGGAGGGCGTGACCACGGTGGTGGCTTCCTGGCCTTGGGGTGGCTGGGCGTCGAAGTGGGTAACGCCCTGGGCGTCGACCCATTTGTAGATCTGAGCGGCCACGCCCAGAGGACTGATGCCAATCAGCAGGCTGACGGTCAGGAAAAACGTTCGCATGCCATTTCCTTGTATTGGGTTGCGCAATTGAAGCTAACACAGTTGCTGTTTAGCGGTTTTTTCTTGCTTTCTCATGTGCTTAGTTCAATAAAGCACATAGACGACTTGACTTGGAGAGGACGAAACAGAAGAATCCAAAGTCCGCTGTAGAGGGACTGCCAGAAGCAGGCCCGCTCAGCAGATCATGAGGCGCACATCCGCGCCGACCTGTTACACCCGCAACGCGTTACCTCGCGCTGGGTGGGAAAGGCCCGCAACACTTGGGACGATCCCAATACTTGCTCAGTCAGTGCTGACGTAGTCGGCGACCACCGTCGCTCATGCTCTGCTGAGAAGTAAACCTATTAAGACCCGTCCTCTGTTATGTGGGCGGTATTCTGGCGTTTTAGAGGTGAACAACGTGGAGCTTTTATCTGGCGGTGAGATGCTCGTCCGCTTTTTGCGTGACGAAGGCGTCAAATATATCTACGGGTACCCGGGTGGTGCTCTTCTTCATGTCTACGATGCCCTGTTCAAAGAACCGGAAGTGACCCACATCCTGGTTCGTCACGAACAGGCTGCGACTCATATGGCTGACGGCTATGCCCGTGCCACCGGTAAAGCCGGTGTGGTACTGGTGACCTCCGGCCCGGGCGCAACCAACGCCATTACCGGTATTGCCACGGCCTACATGGACTCCATTCCGATGGTGGTCATTTCCGGCCAGGTGCCTAGCACCATGGTGGGCACCGATGCGTTCCAGGAAACCGACATGATCGGTATCTCCCGGCCGATCGTGAAGCACAGCTTCATGATCAAGCACGCGTCGGAAATCCCGGAAGTCATGAAGAAAGCATTCTACCTCGCGCAATCCGGTCGTCCTGGTCCGGTCGTTGTCGATATCCCGAAAGACATGACCAACCCGGCCGAGAAGTTCGAATACATCTTCCCGAAAAAAGCCAAGCTGCGTTCCTACAGCCCGGCCGTTCGCGGTCACTCCGGGCAAATCCGCAAGGCGGCAGAAATGCTCCTGGCGGCCAAGCGTCCTGTGATGTATGCAGGCGGCGGCGTGATTCTCGGTGGTGGCTCCGCGCCGCTGACCGAGCTGGCGAAGATGCTCAACCTGCCGGTGACCAATACCCTGATGGGTCTGGGTGCCTACCCTGGCACCGACCGTCAGTTTATCGGCATGCTCGGCATGCACGGCAGCTACACCGCTAACCTGGCGATGCACCATGCCGATGTGATCCTTGCAGTCGGCGCTCGTTTCGACGACCGCGTGATCAACGGCCCGGCGAAGTTCTGCCCGAATGCCAAGATCATTCACATCGACATCGACCCGGCTTCGATCTCCAAGACCATCAAGGCAGACGTGCCTATCGTCGGTCCGGTCGAGAGTGTCCTGACCGAGATGGTCGCGATCCTCAAGGAAATCGGCGAGACCCCGAACAAGGAGTCCGTTGCCAGTTGGTGGAAGCAAGTTGATGAGTGGCGCGGTGATCGCGGCCTGTTCCCTTACGACAAGGGCGACGGCAGCGTTATCAAGCCGCAGACCGTGATCGAAACCCTGTGCGAAGTGACCAAAGGCGATGCCTTTGTCGCCTCCGACGTGGGCCAGCACCAGATGTTCGCGGCGCAGTACTACACGTTCAACAAGCCGAACCGCTGGATCAACTCCGGTGGTCTGGGCACCATGGGCTTCGGTTTTCCGGCGGCCATGGGCATCAAGCTGAGCTTCCCGGATGACGATGTCGTTTGCGTGACGGGCGAGGGCAGTATCCAGATGAACATTCAGGAACTGTCCACCTGTCTGCAATATGGCTTGCCGGTCAAAATCGTCATCCTGAACAACGGCGTTTTGGGTATGGTTCGCCAGTGGCAAGACATGAGCTATGGTAGCCGTCACTCGCATTCCTACATGGAATCGCTGCCTGATTTCGTCAAGCTGGCAGAGGCCTATGGTCACGTCGGCATGCGCATCACTGAATCGAAAGATTTGAAGGCGAAGATGGAAGAAGCGTTTGCCATGAAAGATCGCCTGGTGATCATTGATGTTTCGGTCGACACCAGCGAGCACGTCTACCCGATGCAGATCAAAGACGGCTCCATGCGCGATATGTGGCTGAGCAAGACGGAGCGTACATAATCATGCGGCACATTATTTCCTTGCTTCTGGAAAACGAACCGGGTGCTCTGTCTCGTGTAGTCGGCCTGTTCTCGCAGCGCAACTACAACATCGAAAGCCTGACTGTGGCACCTACCGAAGACCCGACCCTGTCGCGTCTGACGCTGACCACGGTTGGCCACGATGAAGTTATCGAGCAGATCACCAAGAACCTGAACAAGTTGATCGAAGTGGTCAAACTGGTCGACCTGTCGGAGAGTGCTCACATCGAGCGCGAGCTGATGCTGGTCAAGGTCAAGGCCACCGGCGCCCAGCGCGCCGAGATCAAGCGCACTACCGATATTTATCGTGGGCAGATCGTTGACGTCAGCGCTAGCGTGTATACCGTTCAATTGACCGGTACCAGCGATAAGCTCGACAGCTTCATTCAGTCCATTGGCACCGCCTCGATTCTGGAGACCGTCCGCAGCGGCGTAACCGGTATTGCCCGCGGCGACAAAGTACTCAGCATCTAAACCAAATTAGCGAATGGCCTGAACGGCCTGGATATATAGGGGAATTTCATGAAAGTTTATTACGAAAAAGACTGCGACCTGTCGATCATCCAGGGCAAGAAAGTTGCCATCATCGGTTACGGTTCCCAGGGCCACGCTCAAGCGTGCAACCTGAAAGACTCCGGCGTTGACGTTACTGTTGGTCTGCGTAAAGGTTCGGCGACTGTTGCCAAAGCCGAAGCTCACGGCCTGAAAGTGACCGACGTTGCTTCCGCTGTTGCGGCTGCCGACCTGGTCATGATCCTGACCCCGGACGAGTTCCAGTCCGCTCTGTACAAGAACGAAATCGAGCCGAACATCAAGAAAGGCGCCACCCTGGCCTTCTCCCACGGTTTCGCGATCCACTACAACCAGGTTGTTCCGCGCGCTGACCTCGACGTGATCATGATCGCGCCGAAAGCTCCGGGCCACACCGTGCGTTCCGAGTTCGTCAAAGGCGGCGGTATCCCTGACCTGATCGCTATCTATCAGGATGCTTCCGGCAACGCCAAAAACGTTGCACTGTCCTACGCCGCTGGCGTTGGTGGCGGTCGTACCGGCATCATCGAAACCACCTTCAAGGACGAGACTGAAACCGACCTGTTCGGCGAACAAGCCGTTCTGTGCGGCGGTACCGTTGAGCTGGTTAAAGCCGGTTTCGAAACCCTGGTTGAAGCTGGCTACGCGCCGGAAATGGCCTACTTCGAATGCCTGCACGAACTGAAGCTGATCGTTGACCTCATGTACGAAGGCGGTATCGCCAACATGAACTACTCGATCTCCAACAACGCTGAATACGGCGAGTACGTGACCGGTCCGGAAGTGATCAACGCCGAATCCCGTCAGGCCATGCGCAACGCCCTGAAACGTATTCAGGACGGCGAATACGCCAAGATGTTCATCAGCGAAGGCGCTACCGGCTATCCTTCGATGACCGCCAAGCGTCGTAACAACGCCGCTCACGGTATCGAAATCATCGGCGAGCAACTGCGCTCCATGATGCCGTGGATCGGTGCCAACAAGATCGTCGACAAAGCTAAAAACTAAGTCGCACACTTGTACGAAAAAAACGCGGCCTAGGCCGCGTTTTTTCGTTTGGGCGGCCGGTTCTGGTATAAAGCTGCATCGTTTGCGGCCGAACCGTCGTCCCAGACACCTGTCCAAACTTTCCACCCCGTTGCAAGGTAATGTCCATGAGCGAACGTCCCGAAGAGCCAAACCAGGCTTCTGACGCCGAAAGCCTGCTGCCCATCGATGAACACATTGAGGAAGGGCACGACGCTGAAGGCCGTAAAGTCCGGCATCGTGGTATCTATCTTCTGCCGAATCTGTTCACCACTGCGAACCTGTTCGCAGGGTTTTACTCCATCATCAACTCGATGAGCGCCCAGAGCGCCTTGAGTGCCGGTGATTCGATTGGTGCGAGCAAATATTTTGCTTTTGCAGCGATCGCGATTTTTGTCGCGATGGTGCTCGACGGCCTCGATGGTCGCGTTGCCCGTATGACCAATACCCAGAGCGCCTTCGGTGCCGAGTACGACTCGCTGTCCGACATGGTCGCCTTTGGTGTTGCGCCAGCATTGTTGGCATTCGGTTGGGCCTTGGGCGATATGGGTAAGGTCGGCTGGATGGTTGCCTTCATTTATGTAGCCGGTGCAGCGTTGCGTCTGGCGCGTTTCAATACCCAGGTCGGCACTGCGGACAAGCGCTACTTCATTGGTCTGGCCAGTCCGGCGGCTGCTGGTGTGGTTGCAGGCATTGTCTGGGCGTTCAGTGATTACGGCATCCAGGGTTCGAAGATGTCCTTCCTGGTGGCGCTGATGGTTGCGGCTGCCGGCATGCTGATGGTCAGTAACATCAAGTACAACAGCTTCAAGGAGCTGGACTTGAAAGGGCGTGTACCTTTCGTGGCGATTCTCGCCGTGGTGTTGGTGTTTGCCGTGGTGTTCAGTGATCCGCCGCGCATCCTGCTGCTGGTTTTCCTCGCTTATGCAGCCTCTGGCCCGGTTCAATATCTGTTACGTCTTCGTCGGCACAAAAACGCTTAGCTTCCCTCATACTCCGCAGTCTATTGGTGCATCTGTTCTCCAATGCTGCGGAGTTGCCATGCTGATCAAAGTCCCCAAAGCGTCTGACTGCCATGAGTCGGACGTCACGCCTGAATCCTTCTATCTATCTCGTCGCAATGTTCTCGGTGCCGCCGTTGCCGGTTTGGCTGTAAGCAGTCTGCCGCGTTGGGCCAGTGCCGAGGATGCTGCGCGTTATTCGGATGTCGAGCCCGGCAAGGCGCCTTCCTGGTTTGCCGAAAAACTGCCTTCTGCTAGATGGGGTGCGGTTAACGTCAAGGATGAGGCGATCACGCCATTCAAGGACGCGACCCATTACAACAATCTCTATGAGTTCGGCACCGACAAAGGTGATCCCGCTGCCAATACCGGCGCGCTGAAAACCGAACCTTGGAGTGTGGTAATAGACGGGGAGGTGGGCAAACCAGGGCGGTACGCACTGGAAAACTTCATGAAGCCTTATCAGCTCGAGGAGCGTATTTACCGTCTTCGCTGTGTAGAGGCCTGGTCAATGGTCATTCCCTGGATCGGATTTCCCGTCTCGGCCCTGCTCAAGGAAGTCGAGCCGACTTCCAAAGCCAAATTCATTCGCTTCGAAACCCTGGAAGACCCCAAGAGCATGCCCGGGCAACGTTCCGGTTTTGCCTTGATCGATTGGCCATATGTGGAAGGGCTGCGTCTGGATGAGGCGATGAATCCGTTGGCGATTCTTGCCGTGGGTATGTACGGGCGTGAGCTGCCCAATCAGAACGGCGCGCCTCTGCGTTTGGTGGTGCCGTGGAAATATGGCTTCAAGAGCATCAAATCCATCGTGCGGATCAGTCTGGTCAGCGAGCAGCCGAAGACCACCTGGCAGAGCATTGCTGCGGATGAGTACGGCTTCTATGCGAACGTGAATCCGACAGTCGATCATCCGCGCTGGACCCAGGCGCGTGAACGGCGTTTGCCGAGCGGGCTGTTCAAGCCCAATGTGCGGGACACGCAGATGTTCAATGGCTACTCGGATGAAGTCGCCTCTCTATATACAGGGCTCGATTTGCGGAAGAACTACTGATGCGATTTCCGTTTTGGCGAATTGGCGTCTTTATAGCTGCTGCGGTCTGGCCGCTGCTTTGGTTGTATCAGGCCTGGGAGGATGTGCTAGGGCCTGATCCGGGTAAGGTGCTGGTTGACCGGTTGGGGGTGGGGGCGCTTGTACTGTTGCTCATTACGTTAAGCATGACACCTGTGCAGAAGCTTACTGGTTGGGCAGGGTGGGTCGCTGTCCGGCGGCAACTGGGGTTGTGGTGCTTCGCTTATGTAGTTTTGCATTTGAGTGGGTATACGGCGTTCATCCTCGGCTTTGATTGGTCGCAGTTGGGTGTCGAGTTGCGCAAACGGCCGTACATTATTGTCGGGGCGCTTGGGTTTCTGTGTTTATTGGCCTTGGCGGTGACCTCAAATCGCTATAGTCAGCGGCGTTTGGGTTCTGGCTGGAAGAAATTACATCGTCTTGCCTATGGGGTTCTCGGGCTTGGATTGCTGCATATGTTGTGGATCGTGCGCGCTGATCTTAAGGAGTGGGCGGTTTACGCTTCTATAAGTGCATTGCTATTAGTATTGCGACTACCCCCTGTAACCCGCCGAATCCCACGATTAATAGCCAAAAAGACACCGTCTGCACGAAAAGCGTAATTAACGGTTGACGGCAGATTCTGGAAGTCTATAATTCGCCCCACTTCCGGCGCAGTCGAAACGGAAAACTCCTTGGTAAACAATGAGTTATACGGTTTTCGACAGCGAGTTGCTTCAGGTCATCGAAGCCCA
>NZ_JACVBJ010000009.1:0-297290 GCF_014852295.1 Pseudomonas sp. PDM10
TGGGCTTCGATGACCTGAAGCAACTCGCTGTCGAAAACTGCGTAACTCATTGTTTACCAAGGAGTTTTCCGTTTCGACTGCGCCGGAAGTGGGGCGAATTATAGACTTCCAGAATCTGCCGTCAACCGTTAATTACGCTTTTCTCTACGGACGCTCAAAATCGCTGCTTATATATATAGACGCGCCCGCCATGAGGCGCAGTATATTGCCCAATATCACTCTCGTTTCCTACTTCGGACGATGCCGCACCATGAATGACCAACCTCGCAGCCTTGCCTCGACCCTGTTTTCGGTTGGCCTGCTATTGATAGCCATGGCATCAATCCAGTCGGGGGCCTCCCTCGCTAAAAGCATGTTCCCCATTATCGGCGCGCAAGGGACTACCACCCTGCGGCTGATCTTCGCCAGCGTGATCATGATGTTGATACTGCGCCCCTGGCGAGCGAAGCTCACCGCAAAATCCCTGCGCACCGTCATCGTCTACGGAATGGCGTTGGGCGGTATGAACTTCCTCTTCTATATGTCCTTGCAAACCGTCCCCCTCGGTATCGCGGTTGCGCTGGAGTTCACCGGCCCACTGGCGGTAGCCATCTACGCCTCACGTCGCGCGATCGACTTTTTGTGGATCGCCCTGGCAGCCGTCGGCTTGCTGCTGTTAATACCTATGGGAGAAACGACCGCGGGGATCGATCTGGTAGGCGCCGGTTATGCATTGGGCGCAGGTGTCTGCTGGGCGCTTTACATTCTGTTCGGCCAAAAGGCCGGCGCCGACAATGGCGTGCAGACCGCGGCACTGGGGGTGATGATTGCCGCATTTTTTGTAGCCCCTATCGGCATCGTCCATGCTGGTACCGCGCTGCTCACTCCCTCACTGATCCCCGTGGCCATCGCTGTCGCCATACTGTCCACCGCCGTGCCCTACACGCTGGAGATGGTCGCACTCACCCGAATCCCGACCCGGACATTCGGCACGTTGATGAGCATTGAACCTGCGATCGGCGCACTGTCAGGCCTGTTGTTTCTCCATGAGTACCTTTCACTGTCTCAATGGATGGCCATCATGTGCATCATTCTGGCTTCCATAGGCGCGACCATGACGATGGGGAGCGCGGCCAAGCCCGCTGTCGCTGCAGATTGAAACAGGATTTGACAAGGGTCTGGTATTTGCCGCGCAATTAGGCCATGTTTAGGCCCGCAACCCAGTGTCAGACATGGATTTTTCAGATAGGGATATCAGAACGCTTCAAGCAAAAGCGAATGCAGCCAGACCCGGGCGCAAAGATCCGGGGACGCTATAAGGACAGTAATGAAACGAATTTTGATAATGATCGCCGTACTTGCGGTTGCGGGCTGCGCGGCGACATCGAAAACCCAGGTAAAACACGGCAAGAGAGGGCTGCATATCAACTGTTCCGGGCTCTCGTCATCCTGGGAAAAGTGCTACACCAGCGCTGCCAACTCGTGCGCTCCCAAAGGTTACAAGGTCATCGCCAAGTCAGGGGACGCCGTAGAAGAACCAGGCGATTACCCGTTCGGCCTCAACCCTGCCGGCTATACCAGCCGCAGCATGATCGTCATCTGCAAGTAGATTGATGCCGCCTTGTCAGGTTCGTGAACCTGCGATCTGGCGGCCAATCTCATCGTAACTGGACTTCAGTACCGCGCGCTGAATGTCCGGCGTGGCCAGCATTCGCGCAATGACCAACGCACCGATACATTGCGACAGAATCGCCCAGGCCAGGCTGTCGCTGTCCAGAACTTGCGCCCAACTCTTCTGAAGCCGACAAATCCAGTTCTCCGCCTGCTGACGAATCATCACGTCTGAACGTGCAATCTCAGCCCCCAATGCTGGCAAAGCACAGCCGGATTCCGGGTGCTCGACATGAGCCATGCTCAGGTAGTGTTTCAGGCAGCGCTGGAGCTTCTCGCGACTCCGGTCCGCCTCTAAACGCTCCAGACTTTGAGACAACTCACGCTCGACGATTGAAGCGAACAGCTCATCCTTCGATGAAAAATGACTGTAGAAAGCCCCGCCACTCAACCCGATTGCCTTCATCAAGCCGTCGACACCCACCGTTGAAAAACCAGACTTCTTGGCAGACACCGCACTGCTTTGAAGTAGTTTCTCTTTGGTTTCCAGTTTGTGATTGGCCGAGTAACGCATTGCCTTGCCCTCAGGATTGATCGCCTTGACGCTTTCCGAATCGTAGCATAACGTTCGTTTAGTTAACGATCGTTTAGCAAAGGGATCTACCCATGAATAACAAGAAGGTCGTACTGGTTGTAGGTGCTGGGGATGCCACCGGCGGCGCAATTGCAAAACGCTTTGCGCAGGAAGGATTTGTGGCATGCGTCACCCGCCGCAGCGCGGACAAACTCCAGCCGCTGGTGGATGCCATCAAGGCCGAAGGCTATGAAGCCCACGGGTTTGCATGCGATGCGCGCAAGGAAGATGACGTGATTGCGTTAGTTGAGCAGATCGAAAGCCAGATTGGCCCAATCGAAGCGTTCGTCTTCAACATCGGCGCCAATGTGCCTTGCAGCATTCTCGAAGAAAGCGCGCGCAAATATTTCAAGATCTGGGAAATGGCTTGCTTCTCAGGATTTCTCAACGCTCGTGAAGTGGCCAAGCGCATGGCCAAGCGTCAACGCGGGACTATCCTGTTCACCGGTGCTACCGCTGGCCTGCGTGGAGCCTCAGGATTTGCGGCGTTCGCCGGCGCCAAGCACGGGATTCGTGCCCTGGCGCAAAGCATGGCGCGTGAACTGGGGCCGATGAATATTCACGTCGCCCATGTTGTAGTCGACGGTGCCATCGATACCGATTTCATCCGCGAGAGTTTCCCCGAAAAGTATGCGACCAAGGATCAGGACGGAATTCTCAACCCAGAGCATATTGCCGAGAACTATTGGTACCTCCACAGCCAGCCCCGTGACGCATGGACCTTCGAGCTGGACCTTCGCCCCTGGAGCGAACGCTGGTAAGCCCTCCCCACAATAAAAAACAGAGCGCATCGACCATGAGCAAAACCGTGGAGTTCTACTTCGACCTCGGCAGCCCCGCCACCTACCTGGCCTATACCCAACTACCGAAGATCTGCGAGCAGACCGACAGCCAGTTGATCTTCATACCCATCTTGCTGGGTGGCGTCTTCAAAGCCACAGGTAACGCCTCCCCCGCGGCTATCCCCGCCAAGGGCCGCTACATGTTTCAAGATCTGGACCGCTATGCCAAGCGCTATGGCGTGCCACTGAAGTTCAATCCCCACTTCCCTATTAACACCCTGATGCTGATGCGCGCCGTCACTGGCATGCAGTTGCGTCATCCCGAACGCTTTCAGGCGTTCATCGATTGCCTGTTTCACGCCCTCTGGGTTGAAGGCCGCAGCCTTGATGACCTGGCGACCGTCGCGTCAGTACTGACACAGAACGGTTTCGATCCAAATGAGGTGCTGGCCTTGACCGCCGACGAGGAAGTCAAAGCCACTCTCAAGGACAACACAGAGAAAGCAGTGCAACGGGGTGTATTCGGTGCTCCAAGCATGTTTGTCGATCATCAGCTGTTCTTCGGCCAGGATCGCCTGGACTTCGTCCTTGAAGCCCTGAGTTAGATCTCGACAACCAACCGCCCCTGCGCAGCTCCCGAAACGAGCAGCTCATGGGCGGCCTCGGCGGTTTGTAGCGTGAACTGCCGAGGGTCGAGCAGCGGTTTCAACTGCCCCGCCTCGATCAACCGCGCAGCCTCCCGAAGTATCTCCCCATGGTGCTCGCGCCCCTTGCCAGTCAGCAACGGCAACAAGGTAAACACTCCAGAATAAGTCGCCCCACGAAACGAGAGCGGCGCAAGACTGTGCTGCCCCCATCCGAGACAACTCACGACATGCCCCTCGTAAACCCGAGCAGCCTTGAATGAAGCGTCCAGCGTCTCACCACCCACCGTATCGTAGACAATGTCGAAGCCCTCCCCCGCCGTGTGCTCAACCACGTACTCCTCAACCGAAGATTTACGATAATCAATAAACGTCGCACCGAACCCTTCGATGATCGCCCGCTTCCCGGCCGACCCGGTGGCAAACACGTCAGCACCGAAAGCCCGGGCAATTTGCACAGCCACATGCCCGACACCACCCGCACCGCCGTGAATCAGCACTTTCTGTCCCGCCCGCACCCGCGCACGATCCACCAATCCTTCCCACGCCGTGATCAGTATCAACGGCAACCCTGCCGCCTCGCGCATGCTCAGATTGCCTGGCTTGCGCGCCAGCAGTCGTGCATCGACGGCGGCGTATTCAGCCAGTGAACCCTGCGCACCGCCAATGCCGGTGGCCATCGCATAGACCTCATCACCCGGCAGCCATCCGCTCACACCCTCCCCCAATGCCTCCACTGTTCCTGCGAGATCAATACCCAATACCGCCGGCAATGGCTGGCGCGCATGAGCAGCCTGACCCGAGCGAATCTTTCCATCCAGAGGGTTCACCCCACTGGCCTTGATCCTGACCAATACCTGACCCGCACCGGGCGCGGGCTGTGGAATGGAAGCCAAGCGTAAAGGCCCGTTGGCCGAGTCAACAATCAGAGCGCGCATTTCAAGTAAGTCAGTCATTTCGCAATTTCCCGTCAGAGGTGGCTGTCGGATTAATCTTCCTCCCCCTCACTCATACCGATAAGACGCTATATAGCTATAGTGACCATGCCCATATGGCATCAATGAGAAACCCCGTGGACAAACTCAATGCAATGGCGATCTTCGTTCGCGTTGTCGAACGTGGCAGCTTTTCTGCCGTCGCCCGGGAATTGCAGACCAGCCAGCCGACCATCAGCAAAGTGCTGCGAGCACTGGAAACTGAACTGGGTGGAAAGCTGATTTCCCGCAGCACCCGACAACTGTCCCTGACCGACGAAGGTCAGCGGTACTACAGCGAATGTCGACAAATTCTGGCGGCCGTAGACGCCGCAGAACACAGTTTTCACTCCGGCCGCGAAGCTGTTGCCGGAAACCTGAAAATCGGATCGTCCGTGAGTTTCGGGCGCTTGCAGATTGCTCCGCGACTGCCGACATTCCTCAAAAAATATCCTCACGTACAGATTGATCTGCAACTGAGCGATCAAAATCAGGACCTGGTCAGTGAAGGATTGGACGTCACCTTCAGGATCGGCGAGTTGAACGACAGCGGGTTGATTGCCCGCCGCATCGGCACCACCCACCGAGTGACCGTCGCAGCCCCCAACTACCTTGCGCAACACGGCCACCCGCAAACGCCCGAAGAATTGAGCGGGCACAACTGCCTGCAGTTCAACCTGCTGAACAGTCAGAACCTATGGGTTTACGAGAGAGATGCCCAACGTCACACAGTGCGAATCAAGGGCAACGCACAAAGCAACAACTCCGAGGCCATCCGCGAGATGGTACTGGGGGGATTGGGGATTTCGCTGTCGCCGGTCTGGCTGTTCAGCGAGGACTTGAAGGCGGGGCGCGTGACCGCGATTTTGCTGGAATACAGCGCCCAGTCACTGCCGATTCATGCCGTGTCCCCGGCGAATCGTCGCCAATCCGCCAGGGTCAAAGCCTTTGTCGACTACATGAGCCAGGCGCTCGAAGAAGCGCCTGAACTCCAACCGATCAAATAGCCGCCGTCCGGGTGTTCAACCACTCAAGGGCTGCGCCATCGAGCAACGGGCTCAAGCGCTGGCGCACCTCGGCGTGGTAGGCGTTGAACCACTGCTTTTCGTCATCGGTCAGCAGCGACGGTTCCAGGCAGCGAGTGTCAATCGGGCACAAGGTCAGGGTTTCGAACTTCAGGAACTCACCGAATTCGCTTTTGCCCGCCTCGCGGTTCAACACCAGGTTCTCGATCCGCACACCCCAGCGGCCCGGACGGTAAGTGCCCGGTTCGATGGACGTGATCATGCCCGGCTGCATCGCGGTTTGCGGTGCCGCGGCGGCCTGATAGGCGATGACCTGCGGGCCTTCGTGCACATTGAGGAAGTAGCCGACGCCGTGACCGGTGCCGTGACCGTAATCAACGCTTTCAGCCCAGATCGGCGCGCGGGCAATCGAATCGAGCAACGGCGAGAGAATGCCACGAGGAAATTGCGCGCGGGACAACGCAATCACGCCTTTGAGCACCCGCGTGCAATCGCGCTTCTGCTCATCGGTTGGTGTACCGACCGGCACCATCCGCGTGATGTCAGTAGTACCGCCCAGGTACTGGCCACCGGAGTCGATCAACAACAGACCGTCACCCTCGATCACCGCGTGTTCTTCTTCGGTGGCGTGGTAGTGCGGCATTGCACCATTGGCGTTGAACGCGGCAATGGTGTTGAAGCTCAGCGATACATAGCCCGGGCGCCGGGTACGCGCCGCCGTCAGGTGTTCGTCGATGGTCAGTTCGGTGATGCGCTCACGACCCAACGCAGTGTCCAGCCAGGTGAAGAATTCGCACAGCGCCGCGCCGTCCTGCTCCATGGCCTGACGAATGTGCTCGGCATCGGCCAGGCTTTTCTGCGACTTGGCCAACGTCGTCGGATTCAGGCCTTCGATCAGCTTCACGCCGCTATCCAGGTTATCCAGCAAGCCGGCGGTGACGCGCGCCGGATCGACTTGCAGGCTCGCCCCGCTCGGCACAGCGCGCAAGGCGGCGGCCACTTCGCTGTAATCGCGCAGGGTCACGCCGTCCTGTTCGAGAATCGCGCGCAGCTTGGTGTCGACCTTGCTCAGCGCCACGAACAGGGTGGCCTGCTGCTGACTGATCAAGGCAAAGGAAACAAACACCGGGTTGAACGACACGTCACCGCCGCGCAAGTTGAACAGCCAGGCGATGTCATCAAGGGTGGCGATGAAATGCCAGTCGGCACCGCGATCTTTCAAAACCTCACGCAGCTTGGCCAGTTTCTCGCCACGGCTGACCGTCGCCTGAGGCGGCAGGTGTTGATAGATCGGTTCATTGGGCAGCGTCGGACGGTCGCTCCAGACTTCGCTCAACACATCGATGTCGGTGCGCAGACGTGCGCCGCGCTCTTCGAGCTTGCCACCCAACGTACGCGCCGAAGCCACGGCCATTACCGCACCATCTACCGCGACGACGCCGCCTTCAGGGGTTTGCTCGGCCAGCCAGTCCAGCGGGCCGGGCTGACCCGGTTGCAGCTTGACCAGTTCGATGCCGCTGCCCTTGAGTTCCTTGGTCGCTTGTTCCCAATAACGGCTGTCGGCCCAGACGCCGGCAAAGTCCGGCGTAACGATCAGCGTGCCGACCGAGCCATGGAAGCCCGATAACCATTGCCGCCCTTGCCAATAACCCGGCAGGTATTCCGAAAGATGCGGATCGGCCGACGGCACCAGCAGAGCGTGAATACCCTCCCGGCTCATCAGTTCGCGGGTTTGCGCCAGGCGTTGGGGCACCGATCCATTGATCGAAGGCTGCGTACTCATCGTGTCTCCTGCTAATCACTTCATCATTATTGTTGAGTGTCGATCAACGCCGACACTTTCAGACCTTATTGCCAAAATGCCGGGGCACTGGCGCAGGCCGCTTTGATCAGGTGTACCGCTTGGTCGATGTCCTGCTCGGTGGTGAACCGGCCGAGACTCAAGCGAATGGTGCGACTCGCCGAACGGGCGTCATGCCCCAGGGCCAGCAGCACATGGGAGGGCGCATTGCTCGCGGAATTGCAGGCCGAGGTCGCGGAAAACGCGATCGAGGTGCTCAACGCCGCTGAATTGAACTCGCCTTCGTTGAAGGTCAGGCTCAAGGTATGAGGGATGCGCTGGTTCGCACTGCCATTGAGGCGAACGCCGGGAATACTCAGCAATTGCTCAAGCAAGCGTTCACGCAACCGGACGATCGTGGCTTTCTCTTCATCGAATGAAGAGGCCGCCAAGGCGAACGCCACACCCATGCCAGCGATCTGGTGAGTCGCCAGGGTGCCGGAACGCAAACCGCCCTCGTGACCACCGCCATGGATCTGCGCCTGCAAACGCTGCTGCGCCCGCGGCCCGACGTATAGCGCGCCGATGCCTTTGGGGCCATAAATCTTGTGGGCGGAAAATGACATCAGATCCACTGGCAACCGGGCCAGGTCGATCACCACTTTGCCTGCACCTTGAGCCGCGTCGACATGGAACAACGCGTCGCGAGCACGCACGACTTCGCCGATGGCCGCGATGTCGTTGACCGTGCCCAGTTCGTTGTTGACCAGCATCAGCGACACCAGAAAGGTGTCTTCGCGCATTGCTTCGCTGACCGCTTGCGGGGTAATCAGCCCTTCGGCGTCAGGCACCAGATAAGTCACCGCGACGCCGGCATCCTGCAACTGCTTTGCCGTGTCGAGAATCGCTTTGTGTTCGATCTGGCTGGTGATGATGTGGCCGCCAGAAATGCCGCGAGCCTGGGCCACGCCCTTGAGGGCAAGGTTGTTCGATTCGGTGGCGCCGGAGGTCCAGACGATCTGGTCCGCCTGAGCGCCGACCAGTTCGGCGACCTGCTGCCGCGCCTGCTCGACCGATTGCCGGGCCTGTTGACCGAACGCATGGGAGCTGGACGCCGGATTGCCGAAGTTGCCGGTAAAACCCAGACACTCGACCATGACCTTGATGACTCGTTCATCCACCGGCGTGGTGGCGGCGTAGTCGAAATACAGAGGACGTTTATTCATAAAAGACTCGCAGAGCATGTTCCGGGATCAGGAGGCTCGTCACTGAAACGTCAAAGCGCAGCCTCGTGAGCTGCGCCGATCGTTCAGAGCGTTAGAAATACCTGATCGGAGGCCGTTAAAGAAGAACAACTTCATTTAAAAGTGCGTAGGAACGCTCCTGAAGTCGAGCTTAACAGGCATCAGGCAACCGGTTGAAGCAATGCGTCACTTAAAGCTTTCGAGCAACAACGGATACAGCGAAGCCACCAGCAGCAAGGCCATGCCCCAGTTGAACAGCCGCAACCAGCGGCGATCCTTCAGCACGTTGCGCAACAACGTGCCGCAGCCTGCCCAGACACTGACACTCGGCAGGTTGATCAAGGCGAACACCGCCGCAATCACGATCACGTTGGTGAAATAACCCTGCATCGGCGTGTAGGTGCTGATGGCACCGATGGCCATGATCCACGCCTTGGGATTGACCCACTGAAATGCGGCGGCGCCCAAATAACTGATCGGCTTGCTCCCGCCCTTTTCACGCTCGGAAACCGGTCCCGAATGGGCAATCTTCCACGCCAGATACAACAAATACGCCGCGCCGATGTAACGCAGCACACTGTAGAGCAAAGGATAGGTTTGAAACACCGCGCCCAAGCCAAAACCTACCGCCACCACAAGCACGAAGAAGCCGCAGGTAATACCAAGCATGTGGGGAATGGTGCGGTTAAAGCCGAAGTTCACACCCGATGCCAGCAACATCGTGTTGTTGGGGCCGGGCGTAATCGAAGTGACGAGGGCAAACAGGGCGAAGCCCAGCAGCAAATCGAGCGAGAGCGTCATGGGTGGCAGTCCATTGGGATCAGTCAGGTGTTGACCCTATCGCAGGCCTTCCGGGAAACCCATGGACAGTTGCGTGAAACTTCAAGCGGTACAATTTTCGATCAGCTAGGACGACCGTGAAGCTGTACAGCACGCTCGGCGTTCATCTCGCCTTTTTTGTCGAAACTGAACGATTTTTGCGGTTGGCCGAGCAATTCGGCTTTTTTCGCGTGGTATTCGTCGAAAGACAAACCGCGACGATTCAACGCCTCCAGTGCCAATTCTCTGGTTTCTTCTGCGGTGTACGGCCGTAATTCCGGGGAAACATGGCTGGCACATCCGGCGAGAACGGAGACCGCAAGCAGCAAGAAAGTAGCGATTAGAGGTTTCATTGTGAGCGTCCTGACATCTGGTTCGAGGCAATGAACACAGGCTACGCCGCGCATCCGATCTGCAGAAATCAACGCTCTCGATAGTGGCTATCGACTTTGACTAATGCCGCTCAGGTAGAACGCCTTATATCTCTAAACGATCTATAAATATTAACTTAATGTCTTTTACGGAATAACACCGAGCCTTTATAACAACGGTCATCGCTTCACGCACTGTTGCCCAAGCAACTGTTTGCCAGGCAACAGTCATTCAACAAACAGCTCTGCCATTCGCACAGTGTCTACCGGCCAACGCGCTGAAAGCCCCGTAAACAGGGGCTCCGAGGGATTGGTACAGCTCTTGCTCTCTGTCAGTGACTACTCACTGCTCCCTGAGCAACTGTTTAAAAAGGAACTGATCATGTCGCGTCCATTGAAAGTCGTTGCCCTCTCCGGCGGTACCTGGCGTCCGTCCCGCACGTTGGTGCTGACCCAGGCGCTGTTGGCGCAACTGGCCGAACAATTGCCGATTGAAAGCAAGCTGATTGAACTGGGTGACATCGCCCGACCCTTGGGTGCCGCGCTGTCCCGTCAGGAGTTGAGCGCCGAGATCGAAGCCGAGCTGCAAGCGATCGAGAATGCCGACCTGCTGATCGTCGCCGCGCCGGTTTATCGCGGTTCCTACCCTGGACTGCTCAAGCATCTATTCGACCTGATCGACCTCAATGCATTGATCGACACGCCGGTATTGCTGGCCGCCACCGGTGGCAGCGAACGCCATGCCCTGGTTCTCGATCACCAGTTGCGCCCGCTGTTCAGTTTCTTCCAGGCCTTGACCTTGCCGATTGGCGTCTACGCCACCGAAGCCGATTTCTCCCATTACCAAATAACCAGTGAGCCCTTGAAGGCCCGCATACGTCTTGCTGCAGAACGCGCCGCGCCGTTGTTTGGCGTGCACCCCAAAAATCTGCTGAAAATCGCTTAAGGATTTCTTCATGGATGTTTTCTGGTTTCTGCCGACTCACGGCGACGGCCATTACTTGGGCACCACTCACGGCGCTCGCCCGGTGACACTCAACTACCTGAAACAAGTGGCCCAGGCGGCCGACAGCCTCGGCTACCACGGTGTACTGATTCCCACCGGGCGCTCCTGCGAGGATTCGTGGGTGATTGCTTCGGCGCTGGTGCCGCTGACCGAACGCCTGCGTTATCTGGTAGCGATCCGGCCGGGGATCATCTCGCCGACGGTCTCGGCGCGCATGGCCGCCACGCTGGATCGACTGTCCAACGGCCGCTTGCTGATCAACGTGGTCACGGGCGGTGACCCGGATGAAAACCGTGGCGACGGCATCTTCCTCGATCACAGCGAACGCTACGAAGTGACCGACGAATTCCTGAAAATCTGGCGCCGGGTGCTGCAAGGCGAATCGGTGGATTTCGAAGGCAAACACCTGCAAGTGCAGAACGCCAAGGCGCTGTATCCGCCGGTGCAAAAACCTTATCCGCCGCTGTACTTCGGCGGTTCTTCCGAAGCCGCCCATGAACTGGCCGCCGAGCAGGTTGATGTCTACCTGACCTGGGGTGAACCACCGGCCGCCGTGGCAGAAAAACTGGCCGATGTGCGTGAGCGTGCCGCGCGAAACGGTCGCACGGTGAAGTTCGGGATTCGCTTGCACGTGATCGTTCGCGAGACCGCCGAAGAGGCCTGGAAAGCCGCAGACAAACTGATCGAGCACATCAGCGACGAGACCATCGCGGCCGCGCAGAAGTCGTTCTCGCGTTTCGATTCCGAAGGTCAGCGGCGCATGGCGGCGTTGCATGACGGGCGTCGTGACAACCTGGAAATATCCCCCAACCTTTGGGCGGGTGTCGGTCTGGTGCGTGGCGGTGCCGGGACGGCGTTGGTGGGCGATCCGCAGCAAGTGGCGGCGCGAATCAAGGAGTACGCGGACCTGGGGATCGAGAGTTTTATCTTCTCCGGCTATCCGCACCTCGAAGAGGCTTATCGTTTTGCCGAGTTGGTGTTCCCGCTGTTGCCTGAGCCGTACGCCAGCCTTGCGGGGCGCGGCGTCACTAATCTGACCGGGCCGTTTGGCGAAATGATTGCCAATGATGTGCTGCCCGCCAAAGCCACGGCCTGACTCAGCCCCCCTGTGGGAGCGAGCCTGCTCGCGAAGGCGTCCGTACAGTCGACACTGATGTTGACTGTTCCGGCCTCATCGCGAGCAGGCTCGCTCCCACAGGGAACTGCTTCGATTTTAAAAAGGAACCCCCGTGTGACGGCCAAACCACACAGCGCCCTGATATCCCCTTTGCAAACCGCCCGTCTGTTGGCGGCCGAGTTTGCCCTGACCGCTGTCGAGCGCGATGAACGAGGCGGTACGCCCAAAACCGAACGCGACGCCTTGCGCCACAGCGGTCTGCTCGCGTTAAGCATTCCTGTGCAGTACGGCGGCCTCGGCGCCAGCTGGAGTGACACCCTGACCATCGTGCGCGAGTTCGCCAAGGTCGACAGTTCGATTGCCCATGTCTTCGGCTTCCATCACTTGATGCTCGCCACCGTGCGCCTGTTCGCCCGGCCCGAGCAGTGGCAGCCATGGTTCGAACAGACCGCGCGCAAGAACTGGTTCTGGGGCAACGCCCTCAACCCGCTGGACACCCGTACTGTGGTGAAAAATCTCGGCGGCTGGCGTGAGTTTTCCGGCAAGAAAAGCTTCTGCTCCGGCGCCAGCGATTCGCAAATGCTGATCGCCTCGGCCGTCGACGAAAACGCTGGCGGCAAGCTGTTGATCGCCGCGATTCCCAGCGGTCGCAGCGGCATCACCTTGCATAACGACTGGAACAACATGGGCCAGCGCCAAACCGACAGCGGCAGCGCAACATTCGAACGGGTGCGGGTCGAAGAGTCGGAATTGCTGCTCGATCCGGGTCCGCTGAGTACGCCATTCGCCTGCCTGCGGCCGTTGATTGCCCAGTTGACCTTCACCCACATGTTCCTCGGCATTGCCGAAGGGGCCTTCGAAGAAGCGCGGCAATACACCCTCACCGAAAGCCGTCCGTGGCACAAATCCAGTGCTCAGGATGTGCGTCAGGACCCTTATGTACTCGGCCACTACGGCGAATTCTGGGTCGCCCTCGAAAGTGTTCGACTGCTGGTGGAGCGCGCTGCCGGATTGCTCGACAAGGCGTGGGCCAAAGGCCCGAACCTCAGTGCCGAAGAACGTGGGCATCTCGCTACCGCCATCGCCACGGCCAAGGTCGCTGCCACTCGCAACGGTCTGGAACTCTGTAGCCGGTTGTTCGAAGTGACCGGCGCCCGTTCAACTCATGCCTCACTGCGACTGGATCGCCACTGGCGCAACCTGCGCACGCAAACCCTGCACGACCCGGTGGATTACAAACTCCATGAGCTGGGTGACTGGGCGCTGAACCAGTCCCTGCCGATCCCGACTTTCTATTCATAGCCTTCTCTTCATGGAGCCTGCCCATGCAACTGCTGACTTTACCGCCCTCGCCCGCTCTGGCCACCTCGATCCGCGCCACGGCGCAAGTGTTCGAAGACCCGAAATCCCAGGCCTTGCTCGCCCACATTCAACAAGTCGCACCGAGTGAAGCCAGTGTGCTGATCATCGGCGAGACCGGCACCGGCAAAGAGCTGGTGGCGCGGCATATCCACAACCTCAGTGCCCGCCGTAACCGGCCTTTCGTGGCAGTGAACTGCGGCGCGTTCTCCGAATCTTTGGTGGAAGCCGAGTTGTTCGGCCATGAAAAAGGTGCCTTCACCGGTGCGTTGAGCGCCAAGGCCGGCTGGTTCGAGGAGGCCGATGGCGGCACCTTGTTCCTCGATGAAATCGGCGATTTGCCGATGGCGATTCAGGTCAAGTTGTTGCGGGTATTGCAGGAGCGCGAAGTGGTGCGACTGGGTTCGCGCAAGAGCATTCCCATCAATGTCCGTGTGCTGGCGGCGACCAACGTGCAATTGGAGAAAGCCATCAACGCCGGGCATTTCCGCGAGGATTTGTACTACCGCCTCGACGTCGTCAGCCTGGAATTGAGCCCGCTGCGCGACCGCCCCGGCGACATCCTGCCGCTGACCCGACATTTCGTCGAAGCCTACAGTCAGCGCCTCGGCTACGGCACCATCAGCATCAGCAAAGAGGCCGAACTGAAACTGCGCGGCTACAGCTGGCCGGGCAACATCCGCGAACTGGAAAACGTCATTCACCACACCCTGCTGATCTGCCGTAACGGCGTGATCGAACGCGACGACCTGCGCCTGTCGAACATGCGCATCGAGCGTCAGGACGATTACCACAGCACCGTCGACGATTCACCGGAAGCCCTGCTCAATCGGGCCTTTCAAAAGCTCTTCGAAGAACAGGCCGGAGCGCTGCACGAGAAAGTCGAAGACGCGTTGCTGCGAGCTGCCTATCGCTTCAGCCATTACAACCAGGTACACACCGCCGCACTGCTGGGCTTGAGCCGCAACGTAACGCGCACACGACTGATCAAGATCGGCGAACTGGCAGTGAACAAGCGCCGGCCCACGGAAAACCTTCAGGGCGAGCGTGTTATGCAGCTGTCGATCTAACCCACCAGATTGCAGTGCAGCGCGTTGTCGTGGCTGCGTTCCAGGCTATGCAGCACCTGAAACGAGCCGAAGGTCACGGTTTTCGCCTGATGGGCACGGATCAGCTGCCAGAAATCCTGCTCGCCGCTTTCAAAGCTTTGAAACGCGGCCTCTCCCGCCTCGCGTGTTTGCCATTGCAGGTAGTTGAGCACCCGCCGGCCATCGTCGCTGGCCTGGATGCTGGCACTCAGAAAACCGCTGTAACCCTGGGCGAGACGCTCGGTCTGCTTCGACAGAGCCGACACCAGTGCGGGCTGTTGATGGGGTTCGATCTCGAATTCGATCAATTGGGTGAAGCTGCGATTTTTCTCTGACGCTTGCATGAAAAGTCCCCACTGACGTGTAAGCCGGATCTTGCGATCCGAAGGCCTGCAGGGTAAAACCTCGAGTTAACTTGAGGTCAAGGGGCATTTTTTAAATGATCACCTCGGAAAATCTGCACAAGGAACTCACCGTCGGCCAAGTGGCTGCGCGCAGCGGTGTCGCGGTCACGGCGCTGCACTTTTACGAATCCAAGGGTTTGATCAAAAGTAATCGCAACCAGGGCAACCAACGGCGTTATCCACGGGAAGTGTTGCGACGGGTGGCCTTGATCAAAGTGGCTCAGCGATTGGGCATTCCGTTGTCGGAGATTGGCGAGGCACTCAAGTCCCTGCCGGATAACCGCGCCCCGACGGCGGCGGACTGGAAGGTGTTGTCGGCGCAGTGGAGTCGGGATCTGGATGAGCGGATCAATCAGCTGACCTTGCTGCGGGACAAGCTCAATGGCTGCATTGGCTGTGGGTGTCTGTCGATGGAGGCGTGTCCGTTGCGCAACTTTGGCGATGTGCTTGGGGAACAGGGACCGGGGCCGCAGCTGTTGTAATGATCGTTCCCACGCTCTGGTGGGAATGCAGCCGCGGGACGGTGATCTTTTTTGTGAACTTGGTGAATGCCGAGGATCAAAATCAAGACATCGCCATTTTTGGCAGCACCTACACTTATTGGTCCTGCTGAAAAGCGGCGAAGTGAAATCTTCCATCTACAAAAAAATCAGGGAGAACGATCATGAGCGTCAAACCTATTCCAGAGGGTTATCACAGCATCACCCCGTATCTGGGCATTCAAAAAGCGGCCGAAGCCATCGAGTTCTACAAGAAAGCCTTTGGCGCCACCGAAGTCATGCGCCTGTCCATGCCCGATGGCGGCATCGGCCACGCCGAACTGCGTATCGGCGATTGCCCGATCATGCTTGGCACGCCATGCGATCAGGGTCCGCTGAGCAATCCGGACAAGTCGCCGTCCGTAGGTCTGCATCTGTATGTGAACGATGTGGACAAGTCTTATAAACAGGCGATTGCGGCTGGCGGCACCGTGGTGTCCGAGGTCAAGGATCAGTTTTATGGCGACCGTTCGGGGACTTTGAAGGATCCCTATGGGCATCTGTGGTTTCTGGCCACGCGCAAGGAGGATCTGACTCAGCAACAGATCGAGCAGCGGGCGAAGGAGATGTTCAGCCAGGGTTGATCCAATGATAGTTTCCACAGGGGATTGGCTGTGTACACAGAATTAACGTTCAACACCGATCCACTGTGGGAACGGGCTTGCTCGCGAAGGCGGCCTCACAAACAACACACATTCCAGATATGAAAAAGCCCGCTGACCTTCTTGGTTCAGCGGGTTTCTTTTTGCGCGGTGACTCAGTGAGCAGGACGCCGAGGATTTAGACCCTCGATCAGCTTTCTATGAAGGTGGTGTCAGCGCTTTGTGCATGGGAATGGCGTGGAGCCCGGCTACGGCGAAGGTTTCAGCGCAAGGCTGGTAACCCAGATGACGGTAAAACGCTTCACTGGTGCGGGTGCTGTTGAGTCGTGCCTGGCGCAAACCCTGATCGGTCAACCAGCCTTCGAGGTCGCGCACCAGCGCTTGTCCGGCCCCACGACGAAACCATTCCGGTTGCACGTAACAAAACGCCACTTTGCCGCTGATCGCTGCCATCGCGACGCCGACCGGTTTGTCCTGCAACAGGGCGATGTTCAGGTACAACCGCTCGTCGGCCAGCCAGGGCTGCACGTGTTCAATGGTCTTGTTGTGGGTCCAGGTGGCGACGGTGAGCGGATCGTTGCGATGGTCGAGCGCGCAACCCACGCGGATGGATCGTTCGACGATCCGGCTGATGATGCCGGCGTCGGCGGGGGTTGCCTTGCAAATGTGTAGGGGAGCATCCATGGCGCTGTTACCTCAATCCATTGAGAGAAAGCTGCTGCCGGGGACGATAGCGCTGCGGGAAGCGGGTGGCTAATGGAGAGACGTTACATTTGGTGTGCTTGCGCAATCCCCCCTCACCCTAACCCTCTCCCGGAGGGAGAGGGGACTGACCGAGTTGTTCTTAGAGCTACATCGACCTGAAAGTCCGAGTCGAACTCAGTTTTTGAAAAGCATGAAAATCGGCTCCCTTTCCCCCTCTCCCCTGTGGGGAGAGGGGTGGATTTTGAAGTTCACACCGGTTGCAACGGCATAGTCAGTTCGACTCGCAATCCATCCGGCCGGCTGTCGAAATGCAACGTACAGCCGCAACGCTGGACGATTGCCTGAACAATCGCCAGCCCCAGACCGCAGCCGGTGCTCTGGCCGTTGCGCCAGAAGCGTTGGGTCAGGTGTTGCAGATCGTCTTCGGCAATGCCCGGCCCATGGTCGCGAACCACAAACTGCACGCGGTTGCCGGTGGTTTCCAGGCTCAACTCCACCGCGCCATCACCCGGGGTATGCCGCAGCGCGTTGTCCAGCAGGTTGCGCAGCGCGGCAATCGACAGCACCGCGGGCATTTGCACCGGGGCGTGGGAGATTTTCGGCGGCAGCTGAAATTTGATCCGCTGACGATCACCGCTGGCGGCGTCCTGAATCGCCAGTTTCGCCACCTGCTCGGCGCTGCATTGCACACCGTCATCGAACGACAGACTGCCCTCGACCCGCGCCAGCAACAGCAATTGCTCCAGGGTCCGGTGCAGGCGATCCGCGCCCTCTTCAGCCCGGGCCAGGGATTGATCCCGGGCCGCGCCGTCGGTCATGCGCGCCACTTGCAGGTGGGTCTTGATCGCTGTTAGTGGGCTGCGCAATTCATGGGCGGCGTCACCGGTCAGACGGCGTTCCCGTTCGATGGTCTTGCCGATGCGCTGGAACAGCTGATTCTGGGTATCCAGCAACGGTTGCAGTTCGCTGGGCAGCGGCTGGATTTGCAAGGGTTCGAGAGAATCGGCGCTGCGGCGCATCAAGGCATCGCGCATGCGATTCAGCGGCGCCAGCCCCTGGCCGATCCCCAGCCAGAGCAGGCACAGGCAACCGAGCAAGGCCACGCCCACCGGCACCGAAGCGGCCAGCAGGATTGACATGTTCAGCGCCTCACGCTCGATCTGCCGGTCGGCGGTGGTGATGCGCACGTCGCCGCGGGCCAGGGTGAAACTGCGCCACGGCGCACCGTCGATCATCTGGTCGTGGAAGCCCATTTTCTCGGCTTCCAGGGTTTGTTGCGGATCGGTGTGACTGCGGGCGAGGATTTCGCCACGTAGCGAACTGACCTGACAGGCCATGCCACCAGGGATATTCAGTTGTTCAGCACTGAAATGGGTGCCCTCGCCCTTGCTCGGCAATGGCGGCAATTGCTCCATCAGGCCGGCGACCATGCGTGCCGAGGCCACCAGGCGCTGGTCGAGGGAAAACATCATCTGATTGCGCAGGTCGCTGAGCATCCAGGCCGCCGCCAACGCCCAGATCAGGGCAAAAGCGGCGCCGAGTGTCAGGCTCAGGCGCAAACGCAGGCTCATCACTTTTTCAGTTCCTCTGCGCCATCGGCCGGCCCCAGGCGATAGCCCAGGCCGCGCACCGTCTCGACAATGCCATTGCCGAGTTTGCGCCGCAGGTGATGGATATGCACATTGAGAGCGTTGCTTTCCAGCTCATCGTTAAAACCATAAACGCTGTCTTTCAGTTGCTCGGTCGACAGCACGCGGCCCCGGTTATGCAACAAAGCCTGCAACAGCGACTGCTCACGACGGGAAAGGTCCACCGGCTGGCCGCCAAGCATGGTTTCGCGGCTGCTTGGGTCGTAGGTCAGACGACCGTGCTCGATCAGGTTGACGCTACGCCCCGCCACCCGTCGCAGCAGGGTGTGCAGGCGCGCGGCGAGTTCGCGCAGGTCGAAAGGCTTGAGCAAGTAATCGTCGGCACCGGCTTGCAAGCCGTCAACGCGGTCGGTGACTGAATCCCGGGCGGTGAGGATCAGCACCGGGATTTCCAGACCGCTGTGACGCAATTGCTGCAACAGCTTCAAACCGTCTTCATCGGGCAGACCGAGGTCGAGCACCATCACATCGAACTCGGCGACCTTGAGCATCGCCCGGGCAGACGATGCGGTGGCGACATGCTCTACCGTCAGGCCTTGAGCGGTGAGGCCGGCGACAATGCCGCTGGCGATCAACTCGTCGTCTTCGCAAACCAGTACGTGCATGGTGAGACCTGTTGAAAAAAAGGTGATTAGGCCGGGGGCCGATTAAGCGGACATTATGCCGCAAGCGCCATTGCCACAAGGCCACTGTGGTTAATCATCGGTTAATCGCCGCCTCCCATTGTGCACCTCACTTGCACAGGGATAAGGCTTACCCATGCGTCGACTGTTTTTGTTTTTTGTTCTCTTGATCTCGGGTGTGGCCCAGGCAGGGACCAATCCGTTCGAGACCAAACCTGAATTTTTGCCGGTGGAAAAAGCGTTCGTCTTCACGTCCGAGCGACTTGAGTCGGGCGAAACCCAGCTCTATTGGCAGATCGCCGACGGCTATTACCTGTATCAGAAACGCCTGAAATTCGATGGCTTGCCCGCTGAGCACCATCCCGTATTACCTCAAGGCGAAGCGCACAGCGATGAGTTCTTCGGCGAACAGCAGGTCTATCGTCAGGGCCTGGAACTGAAGGTTGCGGCCGGTGCCACCGGGCAAATCAAAGTGGGCTTCCAGGGCTGTGCCGACGCCGGTTTGTGTTATCCGCCGCACACTCAGGTCGTGGATCTGGGAGGCACATCCGCTATCACTGCGACAAACGAAGCACCGGACCAAGCCCTGGCCAGCGGCCTGCAACAACGGGCGCTGGGCTGGAGTTTGCTGGTGTTCTTCGGTCTGGGACTGTTGCTGGCCTTCACGCCTTGCTCGTTGCCGATGCTGCCGATTCTGGCCGGTTTGATCGTCGGCAGTGGCGCCACACCCAAGCGCGGTTTCGCCTTGGCCACCAGCTACGTCGTGAGCATGGCGCTGGTGTATGCGGTGATGGGCGTGCTGGCTGCAATGCTCGGGGCAAATTTGCAGGCGTTGTTGCAAAACCCTTGGTTGCTGGGCAGTTTCGCGGCTGTATTTGTGTTGCTGGCGTTGCCGATGTTCGGCTTCTTCGAGTTACAACTGCCGGTGGCCGTGCGTGATCGATTGGAAAATGTCTCGCGCAATCAACGCGGCGGCAGCCTGTTCGGTGCCGGTGTGTTGGGGGCCTTGTCCGGTTTGCTGGTGGGTCCGTGCATGACCGCCCCGCTGGCGGGCGCCTTGCTCTACATCGCGCAAAGCGGCAATGCGCTGCATGGCGGGCTGATTCTGTTCACCATGGGTATCGGCATCGGTGTACCGCTGCTGTTGTTGGTCACCGTCGGCAATCGCTTCCTGCCCAAACCCGGCGCGTGGATGAACCTGCTCAAGGGCGTATTCGGCTTCCTGTTCCTCGCCACCGCGTTGCTGATGCTGCGCCCGGTGCTGGACGAATCACTGTGGATTGGTTTGTGCGGTGCGTTGCTGCTGATTGCCGCGTACAGCGCCTGGAAGCAGTCGGAAGGTTTCGGTCGCGTCGCCCATGTGTTCGGCGCCAGCTCACTCTTGCTGGGTGTGTGGGGCAGCCTGCTGATGATCGGTGCCGCCGGCGGCAGCGACGACTTGGTGAAGCCATTGCAGGTCTACAGCGCTTCAAACTCGAGCAGCGCCGCCAACCCGGTCGGCCACGACGCATTCACCACGATCAAGGACCCGGCAGCTCTGCAACGGGAGCTCGATGCGGCACAGGCTCAAGGCCAATGGGTGCTGCTGGACTACTACGCCGACTGGTGCGTGTCGTGCAAGGTCATGGAAAAACAGGTGTTCGGCAAAGCCCACGTACTGGAGGCCTTGAGCGATGTGCGCTTGCTACGGCTGGACGTCACCGCCGACAATGCCGCCAGCCGCGAACTGCTCGGCCGTTATAAAGTGCCGGGGCCACCGAGCCTGCTGTGGATCGGCGCCGACGGCATCGAGCGTCGCAGCCAGCGCATCACCGGTGAGGTCGATGCCGGCACCTTCCTGCAACGCTGGACCACTACCCGAGACGCCCGTTAATGCTGACCTTTACC
This sequence comes from Pseudomonas sp. PDM10, assembly GCF_014852295.1. NCBI lineage: Bacteria > Pseudomonadati > Pseudomonadota > Gammaproteobacteria > Pseudomonadales > Pseudomonadaceae > Pseudomonas > Pseudomonas sp. PDM10. The sequence goes on from NZ_JACVBJ010000009.1 coordinate 20,843, forward strand.
CTCGGCACTTTTGCCATCGCGCTTAATCACCTGCTGCTGATCAGTGCCCTGGCGCTGGCGACCTTCGTCGGCTGGCGGGTGGCCAAGCGCGGCGGCGAGAATCCGGAGTCGGTGCTGTTCAGCCTGTTCCTGCTGGGCTTGCTGGCTGCCCGGGTCGGTTTCGTGGCCGTTTACTGGGCCCATTATCGCGATGACCCCTGGCAGATCATCGACCTGCGCGACGGCGGTTTCCTCGCCTGGCCCGGTGTGATCGTGCTGGTGCTTGCGGCGTTGTATCGAGGCTGGCGTCGCTCGGGGTTGCGCCGGCCGTTGGGCTTTGGCGTGGCCTGCGGCCTGGCGTTCTGGTTGCTGGCGACCTTCTCCCTGACCCTTTACGAACAAGGCACACGCCTGCCGGAAATAACCCTGCGCAATGCCGCCGGTGAAACCGTGCAACTGGCGGACTACAAGGGCGGCCCGTTGGTGATCAATCTCTGGGCCACCTGGTGTCCGCCGTGCCGTCGGGAAATGCCGGTGCTGGAAAACGCCCAGCAACACCGCCCGGACCTGACGTTCCTGTTCGTCAATCAGGCTGAAAGCATGCAAAGCGTCAGTACTTTTCTGGAAACCCAGGGCCTGAGCCTGTCCAACGTGCTGTTCGACGGCAGTGGCCGATTGAGCCAGGCCGTCGGCTCCATGGCGTTGCCGACTACGCTGTTCTATAGCCCAGACGGTCGCCTGCTGGGCAGCCATCTGGGCGAGCTTTCGGAAGCCAGCCTGGCCCGCGCCCTGGAAAACTTCGACACCCCGAATCCTGCCGTACCGGCCACCTCTTCAAGGAAACTGCCATGCCCCGCCTCCGCCACCTGCTGACGTTGACCCTGGGCGCCGCCCTGCTGCATTTACCATCAGTGCAGGCCGCCGAAGAATTGCCCGAAGCGATCAAGAAAATCGAGGCCAAGGGCGCGAAAATCGTCGGCCAATTCGATGCACCCGACGGCTTGCGTGGTTATGCGGCGCAGTACCAGAACCGGGGCATGGCGTTGTACCTGACCCCGGATGGCAAGCACGTGCTGCTCGGCAATCTGTACGACGCCGACGGCAACGACCTGAGCAGCGCGCCGTTGCAGAAGCTGGTTTACGCGCCGCTGGCCAAGGAAATCTGGGGCAAGATGGAAGCCAGCAACTGGATCGGCGACGGGAAGAAAGATGCCCCACGGGTCGTCTACCTGTTCAGCGATCCGAACTGCCCTTATTGCAATATGTTCTGGGAACAGGCGCGGCCATGGGTCGAGGCGGGCAAGGTGCAGTTGCGGCACATCATGGTCGGCATCATTCGCGAAGACAGTCCGGGGAAATCGGCTGCACTGCTGGCCGCCAAGGATCCGCAGAAAGCGCTGGAAGACCATGAGAAATCAGGCAAGGACAGCTCGCTAAAAGCCCTGAAAAACGTGCCCCCGGCGATTCAGGCGAAGCTGGCGGCCAACATGCAGTTGATGGAAGACCTGGAGCTGCAGGCTACCCCGGCGATTTTCTACATGGACGGCAAGGGCGAGCTGCAACAACAGCAAGGCGCGCCGTCGCCGGACAAGTTGGTGCAAATTCTCGGGCCTAAGTAGCTCTTTCTGATAGGGCGTTGGTGGATTCACTGACGTCTTCGCGAGCAAGCCCGCTCCCACAGGGGAATGCATTCCAATGTGGGAGCGAGCCTGCTCGCGATTGCGTCTATGTGACCAACTAATTTCTCTGCGCTAGAAACTCAAGCAGCGTCTCGGTGACAAACTGCGGATTCTCCAGATTGGAGATATGCCCCGCTTCCGGCACCAGCAAAAATGGGCAACCGATCAACCCGGCCATCTCCCTTGTCTCCGATGGCGGTCGCGGTTTGTCCTGATCGCCGCACATCAGCAGCGTGGTATCAGGATTCAACTCGCCCAGTCGCGGCAACAGATCATCGCGCCCAAACGTAATTCGCCCCATCGGCACGATGCTCTCACGCAGACGCTCTGGCGGCAGCGCGGCCAGTTTGGCGCGGAAGTCCTGATACAGCGCCGACTGCGGATCGATGCCCGGACGGAAGAAGATCGGCACGACGATATCGAGTAACTGTGGCGCGATCACGCCGGTGTCTTCGATCTGTTTGAACAGCGAGAAATAGTATTGGCGAGTCGGTTCCGGCTCGACGCCGACGTAGGTGTCCATCAGCACCAGGCCGTTGATCCGTTGCGGGGCCGACAGCGCCAGACGCACGCCCCACATGCCACCGACTGAAAGACCGACCAGCGTGACACGGTCGATGTCCAGGTGATCGAGCAACGCCAGTGCCTGGCGCGCAATGTCATCCAGCGATTGCGTACCTTGGGGTAGCGGCCCGGATTCACCGTGGCCCCAAAGGTCCAGAGCAATTACCCGGTATTGCTGCGACAGAGCGGCGATCTGCGGCACCCACATGGCCTGGTCCCACAGATAACTGCCGGCCAGCAGAACGGCAGGGCCGGTGCCTTGATCAATGTAGTGAAGGGGTTGTCCGTCTATTGTTGCGAAGGGCATCAGCTGTCTCCTCACCAAAAATGGAGCAGGCAGACTGGGCTGCGGTGGCTCTACAGTCAACCTTGTGGCGTTTGTGCCAGGGCTTGATCGCCCACGCGCAGGTGGCCAATGCTCTGACTACGAGGGCTGCCGGCCACGAACAGCGTCGTATTAGTTCAATTTCTCATTTGACAATAATTATCATTAAGAATAATTTGTCGCTCGATGTGTTGGACGGCCCAGCCCCCGCTTGCCGTCCTGCCAACCTATTTGCAGCAAGGTGATTTCCAATGACGGAACAAGTGTCCACAAGCACGTGCGATTCACCGCTACTTCAGGCATTCGTCGACAATCGACTGATTCTGGTCACGATCGCAGCCCGCATTACCGGCTGCCGGTCGCGTGCAGAAGACGTGGTGCAGGATGCGTTCTTCCGGCTGCAATCAGCGCCGCAGATCACGTCCTCGTTCAAGGCTCAGCTCAGCTACCTGTTTCAGATCGTGCGCAATCTGGCGATCGATCACTACCGCAAACAGGCGCTGGAGCAGAAGTACTCGGGCCCTGAAGAGGAAGGCCTGAACGTGGTGATTCAAGGTGCTTCGCCGGAAACCTCGCACATCAACTTCTCGACGCTGCAACACATCGCCGACGCGCTGACCGAGCTGCCCAGCCGCACCCGCTACGCTTTCGAGATGTATCGCCTGCACGGCGTGCCGCAAAAGGACATCGCCAAGGAGCTTGGCGTCTCGCCGACCCTGGTGAACTTCATGATTCGCGATGCGCTGGTTCATTGCCGCAAGGTGTCGGGGAGTCGTGTGGATGCTTTTGCCCGTCGTTGAAATTTGCGTCGCCCCCCTTCGCGAGCAGGCTCGCTCCCACATGGGATCTGTTGTGAACACACAGTGTGTGAACACCAGAGATTAACTGTGGGAGATTCTATGTTGCAGGGCAACCCTGCAACTTCAGGTCATCTAGTATTCACTCTGATTTTTCATCAGGGCTTACCCACCGGTACCAGGGCAATTTTGTAGGGATCGAAAATCTTCAGCATTTGGCCGTTATCCCTCAACCCCTGCAGCAATTTGGCAAACGTCTCGCCGCTGATCGGTGCCATCGGGCGGAGGATGGCGTAGTGGTGATAGACCTGATCGATGCGTTGCGACACCAGCAACTGCTCGCCGACTTTCTCGTTACGCAGCAGATAATCGCTCAGATAGGAGCGAGTCACCAAGGCAATATCCGCTCGTCCACGCAGCACCATCAGCAAGTTGCTGTCGTGGGAATAGGTCAGCGTGGCGTTGTAGGAGTCGGCCAGATACTTGGGATCGGCATTGAAATTGGCAAACTCGTAGTGATAGCCGCTGTACAGCGCCAAGCGCTTGCCCGCCAGGTCCTTGAAGTAATTCTCGTCGCGATCGGGTTTCTTCTGCGCGACAAAGATTTCTGCATCTTCCAGGCCCATGTCGACGTCGGTATGCGGAATATCCTTCCAGCCCCAGTCCGGGTTCTCGAAAATCGCCATATCGACCCGGCCTTCCTTGAAGTCGTTGAAACGTCGAGGAATGGAGGTGGGCACCAATACAAACTGATAATCGGTTTGCAACTGATTCAGCGCTTCCACCAGTTGCGGCAACAGACCGGTGTCGGCACCGGACTCCGGGCGCACGGTATAGGGTGGAAAATGCGCGGCACCGACCCGCACCTGTTGTGCAGCCTGAGACGGCAACACGAAGCACACCGCAAGCGTCGCTAGCAAAAGCCGCGAAGCCGTCCGAATTGGCGAAGACATCAAAACAATCCACTCCCCAAAAAAATACGCTTCAATGCATTCAAGCTAGGCGGTTTCCGCGACTTAGCCAGTTTCCTTTGACCTGAACAAACTATTGCTTCTCTTCCAGCACCAGAATCAACGCCTCATCGGCCAATTGATCGAGGCTCATGCTGCCGCCTGCGCGAAACCAGGTGGTGGTCCAGGACAATGCACCGGTCAGAAAACGGCGGGTGATGAACACATCCCCGCGGATAAAACCGGCCTCCTTGGCCTCACCCAGCACCTGAAGCCAGAGTTCTTCATAAATGTCGCGCAGCGCCAGCACCTGCGCCTGCCCGTCTGCGGACAGCGAACGCCATTCATAGACCAACACCGCCATGGCCTCGCCGCTGCCGCCCATGATCGACTGCAATTCACAACGAATCAGCGCCAGTACCCGCTCGCGCACACTGCCGGCTTCGGCCAGGGCTGCACGCATCAACGCAGTGTTATAGCGAATGGTTTCTTCCATCACCGCCCGCAGGATCTCGTCCTTGCTCTTGAAGTGATGAAAAATGCTGCCGGACTGAATCCCCACGGCGCCGGCCAGATCGCGCACGGTGGTGCGTTCGTAACCTTTGTTGCGGAACAGGTGAGCCGCCACTTGCAGCAGTTTGCCGCGGGCGCTGTCCGGGTCGGTCAATTGGCCGCTGTCGACCAATTCGCGCATCACCCTCAGGGCTTTTTGCTCGTCCACCCGTTCTCTCCTACAGTCGATCAATCAAGTACGCCGCTCGCCGCTAAACCTGCGGGGTTGCGCGGGCAATTTAAGCTGGCCGGCGCGACCAAGCAAGCGCTCGGGCAGAAGATATTTATGCCGTTTACAAACCAAGCGCTTGCTTGGTAGTCTCGATGCACTTCTATCGCAGGTGAGTATGGAGTTGACTGTGCCCAAAACAATCCGCATCGGTTGCGCCAGCGCCTTTTGGGGCGACACCTCGACCGCCGCCGCGCAATTGGTAGAAGGTGGGCGTCTGGATTATCTGGTCTTCGATTATCTGGCCGAGGTTACGATGTCGATCATGGCCGGTGCGCGGATGAAAGACCCTCTGGCCGGTTACGCCAGCGACTTCATCGAAGTCCTCAGCCCGCTGTTGGCTCAACTGGCCGAACAGAAAATCCGCGTCATCAGCAACGCCGGTGGGGTCAATCCGCAAGCCTGCGCCGCCGCCCTCCAAGCGGCCTGCGACAAGGCCGGAGTGGCGCTGAAAATCGCCGTGCTGCTGGGCGATGACTTGCAGCCGCAACTCAAACAGCTGAGCAGCCGCGGTATCCATGAAATGTTCAGCGGCGCCCCTCTGCCGCCGATGTGTGTCTCGACCAACGCCTACCTCGGCGCACCGGGCATCGTCGAAGCCCTGCGGCTGGGCGCCGACATCGTCATCACCGGACGGGTGGTCGACAGCGCCGTGGTCAGCGCCGCGCTGGTGCATGAATTCGGCTGGTCCTGGCACGACTACGACAAGCTCGCCCAGGCCGCATTGGCCGGGCACCTGATCGAATGCGGCGCCCAGTGCACCGGCGGCAACTTCACCGATTGGCGCGAGGTGCCCGACTACGAACACATCGGCTTCCCCATCGTCGAAGTCAACGCCGACAGCCAGTTCATCGTCAGCAAACCCGAAGGCTCCGGCGGACTGGTCACACCCCTGACGGTCGGCGAGCAGATGCTGTATGAAATCGGTAACCCGCAGGCGTATCTGCTGCCGGACGTGGTCTGCGATTTCACTGAAGTCAAACTCGTGCATCAAGGCAAAAACGCAGTCCAGGTGCACGGCGCAAAAGGCTTGCCACCGACCGATCAGTACAAGGTCAGCGCGACGTACCCGGACGGTTTCCGCTGCACCGCCAGTTGCCTGATCGCCGGGATCGATGCGGTCGACAAGGCGCGTCGAGTCAGCGAAGCCATCATCAACAAGACCTCGGAAATCTTCAGTCAGCGCGGTTGGCCACCCTACAGCGAAGTGAACATCGAACTGCTCGGCAGCGAGGCCACTTACGGCCCCCACGGTCAGCGTCAGGACAGCCGTGAAGTGGTGATCAAACTCGCGGTGCGCCATCCGGGGAAACAGGCGTTGATTGTGTTCTCCCGGGAGATCGCCCAGGCCGCCACCGGCATGGCGCCGGGGCTGACCGGGATTGTCGGTGGACGGCCGACGGTGTATCCGCTGATCCGGCTGTTCTCGTTCCTTATCGACAAAACCGCCTGCACGCTGGACATTGATCTCAAGGGCCAGCGCCACCCCTGCGCCTTGCCCGCCGTTGATGTGCTCGACACCGCCGACCTGCCCGTGGCGTGCGCCCCACCGAAACCCTCAGGCCGGGCCGATGCCAGCGTGGCCCTGGTCAAACTCGCCGTGGCGCGCTCCGGTGACAAGGGTAACCACAGCAACATCGGCGTCATGGCCCGCGAGCCGGAGTACCTGCCGTGGATTGCCGAAGCCTTGACGCCGGCAGTGATCGTCGACTGGATGAGTCATGTCCTCGACCCGATCCACGGACGTGTCGAACGCTGGTACCTGCCGGGCACCCACAGCCTTAATTTTCTGCTGGAAAACGCCCTGGGAGGCGGTGGCGTGGCCAGCCTGCGGATCGATCCGCAAGGCAAAGCCTTCGCCCAGCAACTGCTGGAAATCCAGATCCCGGTGCCTCAGCGCATCGCCGACCAGGTCAACTAGAGGACTGTCGCCATGGCTTACGATTCGATTTTCAAAGCCGGTTTGTTTGCAGGCCAAAACATCATCGTCACCGGTGGCGGCAGCGGCATCGGCCGTTGCACCGCTCACGAACTGGCGGCCCTCGGCGCCCATGTGCTGCTGCTCGGGCGCAAGGCTGACAAGCTGAAAAACGTCACGGCCGAGATTACCGAAGATGGCGGCAAGGCTGACTGGATGGTCTGCGATATTCGTGAGGAAGAAACGGTCAAGCATGTGATCAGCGAGTTGATCCGCAAGCACGGACCGATTCACGGCCTGGTCAACAATGCCGGCGGGCAGTACCCGTCGCCGTTGGCGTCGATCAATCAAAAAGGCTTCGATACGGTGTTGCGCACCAACCTGATGGGCGGCTTCCTGATGGCCAGGGAAGTGTTCAACCAGTCCATGAGCAAACACGGCGGCGCCATCGTCAACATGCTCGCCGACATGTGGGGCGGCATGCCCGGCATGGGCCACTCGGGCGCGGCGCGTTCGGGCATGGACAACCTCACCAAGACCGCCGCGTTCGAATGGGGTTATGCCGGGGTGCGGGTCAACGCCGTGGCGCCGGGCTGGATCGCGTCCAGTGGCATGGACACCTACGAAGGCGCGTTCAAAGCGGTGATCCCGACCTTGCGCGAGCACGTGCCACTGAAACGCATCGGCACCGAATCGGAAGTCAGCGCGGCGATCGTTTTCCTGCTCAGCCCGGCCGCGGCGTTTATCAGCGGCAGCACCTTGCGCATCGACGGCGCCGCCAGCCTGGGTGGGCGCGCCTGGCCGATACACAAGGCGCAGATCAGCGAGTCGTATAACGGTTTCCACCGTGCCTACCTGCCTGACGTGCTCAAGGACAAGGAATAATTCATGCCGGTGATTCAGTCGCAAGTGGACCCGTTCAGCGAACAGTTCGCCCGCAATCGCGCGGCGATGCTGGTCGGCATCGAGCACGTCCGCCAGCTCGAACAGAACTTGCTGAACAAGGCGGCCGAAGCCAAACCCAGGTTCGACAAACGCGGCCAATTGTTGCCCCGCGAACGCCTCAATCTGCTGCTGGACCCTGGCGCACCGTTCCTCGAACTGGCGAGCCTGGCGGGCTACAAGCTGCATGACGACAAGGACGGCAGTTCGGCTGGCGGCGGGTTGATCGCCGGGATCGGCTACGTGTCCGGCGTGCGCGTGTTGGTGGTGGCAAACAACAGCGCAATCAAGGGCGGGACCATTTCCCCCAGCGGTTTGAAAAAATCCCTGCGCCTGCAACAGATCGCCATGGAGAACAAACTGCCGGTCATTACCCTGGCCGAAAGCGGTGGCGCCAATCTCAATTACGCCGCGGAAATTTTCGTCGAAGGCGCCCGCAGCTTTGCCAATCAGGCGCGGATGTCGGCCATGGGCCTGCCGCAAATCACCGTGGTCCATGGCTCGGCCACGGCGGGTGGCGCCTATCAGCCAGGGTTGTCGGATTACGTGGTGGTGGTGCGTGGCAAGGCCAAGCTGTTTCTGGCCGGCCCGCCGCTGCTCAAGGCTGCCACCGGCGAAGTCGCCACCGATGAAGCACTGGGGGGCGCCGAGATGCATGCGCAAATCGCCGGCACCGCTGAATACCTGGCCGAGAACGATGCCGACGGCGTGCGCCTGGTGCGCGAGATTGTCGGCCTGCTGCGGTGGAACGATCAGCTGCAATGGCTACCCGAACGTCACTGGGAAGAACCGCTCTACCCCATCGATGAGCTGCTCGGGCTGATTCCCGACGATGCGAAAAGACCTTACGACGTGCGCGAAATCATCGCCCGGATAGCCGACGGCTCGAACTTTCTCGAATTCAAGGGCGAGTTCGATCAGCAAACCGTCTGCGGCCATTTGCAGATTCAAGGCCGCGCCTGCGGGTTCATTGGCAACAATGGGCCGATCACGCCCAAGGGTGCGAGCAAGGCGGCGCAGTTCATTCAGCTCTGTGACCAGAGCAGGACCCCGTTGTTGTTCTTCCACAACACCACCGGGTTCATGGTCGGCACCGAGTCGGAGCAGCAAGGCGTGATCAAACACGGCGCGAAAATGATTCAAGCGGTGGCCAACGCCCGGGTGCCTAAACTGACCATCGTCGTCGGTGGTTCCTACGGCGCCGGCAACTACGCGATGTGCGGCCGCGGCCTCGACCCGCGCTTCATTTTCGCCTGGCCCAACAGCCGCACGGCGGTGATGGGCGGCGCCCAGGCCGGCAAAGTGCTGAGGATCGTCACCGAGGCCAAGCAGGCCAAGGACGGTCTGGTGCCCGACCCGAAAATGCTCGACATGCTGGAACAGGTCACCGCGCAGAAACTCGACAGCCAGTCCACCGCACTGTACGGCAGCGCCAGCCTGTGGGACGACGGGTTGATCGATCCGCGGGATACCCGGACCTTGCTCGGGTACTTGCTGGATATTTGTCATGAGGCTGAAGTGCGGCCGCTGCAATCCAACAGTTTTGGTGTAGCCCGCTTTTGATTAGATCGTTCCCACGCTCTGTGTGGGAATGCAGCCAGGGACGCTCCGCGTCCCAAGAGCGGACGCAGAGCGTGGGAACGATCGGGAAGACACGGCAACGATCCGTTATTCAGGAGAACAATAAGAATGATCTTCACCCAGGAACACGAAGCACTGCGCCGCACTGTCCGCCAATTCGTCGATCACGAAATCAATCCTCACGTCGAGGAGTGGGAAAAGGCCGGGCGCTTTCCGATCCACGAGCTCTTCCGCAAGGCCGGCGACCTCGGCCTGCTGGGGATTTCCAAACCGGAAAAGTTTGGCGGCATGGGGCTCGATTACAGCTATTCGATTGTCGCGGCTGAAGAGTTCGGCACCATCCACTGCGGCGGCATTCCGATGTCCATCGGCGTGCAGACCGACATGTGCACCCCGGCCCTCGCCCGCTTCGGCTCCGATGAACTGTGTGAAGAGTTCCTGCGGCCGGCGATCACTGGCGAGCAGGTCGGCTGCATCGGTGTTTCCGAAGTCGGTGCCGGTTCCGACGTGGCCGGCTTGAAAACCACCGCCCGTAAAGACGGCGACGACTACGTGATCAACGGCAGCAAGATGTGGATTACCAACTCGCCGAGCGCGGACTTCATCTGCCTGCTGGCCAACACCTCAGACGACAAACCGCACATCAACAAGTCGCTGATCATGGTGCCGATGAACACCCCCGGCATCAGCCTCAGTTCGCACCTGGACAAGCTCGGCATGCGCAGCTCGGAAACCGCTCAGGTGTTTTTCGACAACGTGCGCGTGCCGCAACGCAACCGCATCGGCCATGAAGGCGCGGGGTTCATGATGCAGATGCTGCAGTTCCAGGAGGAACGGCTGTTCGGCGCGGCGAACATGATCAAGGGCCTGGAGTACTGCGTCGACAGCACCATCGAGTACTGCAAGGAACGTAAAACCTTCGGCAGTGCGCTGATCGACAATCAGGTTATCCATTTCCGCCTGGCCGAACTGCAAACCGAAATCGAATGCCTGCGGGCATTGGTCTATCAGGCCACCGAGCAGTACATCAAAGGCCAGGACGTTACCCGTCTGGCGTCGATGGCCAAACTCAAGGCCGGGCGTCTGGGCCGGGAAGTCAGCGACAGCTGCCTGCAATATTGGGGCGGCATGGGCTTCATGTGGGACAACCCGGTGGCCCGCGCTTACCGTGACGTGCGGCTGGTGTCGATTGGCGGCGGTGCCGACGAAATCATGCTGGGGATCATCTGCAAACTCATGGGCATCCTGCCGGGGAAAAACAAATGAGCGCCCTGCCGGTTTGCCAGACCTTGCTGCTGGAATCGCATAACGGCGTCCTGCACATCACCCTCAACCGCCCCGAAAGCCGCAATGCCATGAGCCTGTTGATGGTCGCGGAACTGCGTGCCGTGCTGTTGGCCGTGCGCGATGACCGTGAGATTCGGGCCTTGGTGATCGGTGGCGCGGGCGGGCATTTTTGCGCCGGTGGCGACATCAAGGACATGGCCAACGCACGCGCTCAAGGCCCGAGTGCCTATCGCGATTTGAATCGCGCGTTCGGTGCGCTGCTGCAAGAGGTGCAACACGCGCCGCAAGTGGTGATCACGGTGCTGCAAGGCGCGGTGCTCGGCGGTGGTTTGGGTCTGGCCTGCGTCAGCGACGTCGCCTTGGCCGATCACCAGGCGCAATTTGGTCTGCCGGAAACCAGCCTCGGTCTGCTACCCGCGCAAATCGCGCCGTTCGTGGTGCAGCGCATCGGTCTGACCCAGACTCGCCGACTGGCACTGACCGCGGCACGTTTCGATGGCACACACGCACGGCGCATGGGGTTGGTGCATTTTGTCGAGCATGACGCGCAAGCGTTGGCCGAGCGTCTCGATGAAATTCTGGCCCATGTGTTGTGCTGCGCGCCGGAGGCCAATGCAATGACCAAAAAGCTGTTGCTCGCGAGTGCCGGACAGCCATCGAATGCGTTGCTGGATGAAGCGGCCGACTGGTTCAGCGAGGCGGTGACCGGGGCTGAAGGTATTGAGGGGACCATGGCCTTCGTGCAAAAGCGCAAACCGGGTTGGGCACCTTAAAAGCATCGCGGGCAAGCCTTGCTCCTACAAGTTCACGGTCGATCCCTCCACGGTGACTCAACCCAAAACCTGTAGGAGCAAGGCTTGCCCGCGATGAGGCCATCACTTTCACCGCAAAACACAAGGGAATACCCCATGCCCGGACTCAGAAAAATCCTGATCGCCAACCGCGGTGAAATCGCCTGCCGCATCCAGCGCACCGCCCAGGCCCTGGGCTATCGCACGGTCGCGGTGTTCAGCGATGCCGACGCCGATGCCCTGCACGTGCAACTGGCTGACGAAGCCGTGAACATCGGCCCGGCCCCGGTGCAGCAGTCCTATCTGAATATCCCGGCCATTCTCGACGCCGCCCGGCGCACGGGCGCTGACGCCATCCATCCGGGCTACGGCTTCCTCTCGGAAAACGCCGGGTTCGCCCGCGCCTGCCAGGATGCCGGCATCACCTTCATCGGCCCCAGTCCCGACGCCATCGAACTGATGGGCAGCAAACGCCTGTCGAAACTCGCCATGCTCGATGCCGGTGTGCCGTGCATCAAGGGTTATCAGGGCGAAGAACAGGACGACGCCACCCTGAGCCGCGAAGCCGCACGCATCGGCTATCCGCTGATGATCAAGGCCAGTGCCGGCGGTGGCGGGCGTGGCATGCGCCTGGTGCACCAGGCCAATGATTTGCTCGAACAATTGCGCACCGCCCGCTCCGAAGCGCTGCATGGGTTTGGCAGTGACGAACTGATTCTCGAGCAAGCGCTGATCGACCCGCGTCACGTCGAAGTTCAACTGTTCGGCGACCAGCACGGCAACCTGATCTACCTTGGCGAGCGCGACTGCTCGATCCAGCGTCGCCATCAAAAAGTCATCGAAGAAGCGCCCTGCCCGGTGATGAACGCCGAGTTGCGTCAGGCCATGGGTGAAGCGGCGCTAAAGGCAGGTCGCGCAGTGAATTACGTCGGCGCTGGCACCGTCGAGTTCCTGCTGGATGCGCGCGGGCAGTTTTACTTTCTGGAGATGAACACCCGACTCCAGGTGGAGCACCCGGTGACTGAATTGATCACCGGCCTCGATCTGGTGGCCTGGCAGTTCCACGTCGCCGAAGGACTGCCGCTGCCCTTGCGACAGGAGCAGGTCCAGCTCAGCGGCCATGCCATGGAAGCCCGTTTGTACGCCGAAGATCCAGCACACGGTTTTCTGCCACAGACCGGTCGCATCACCGCTTGGGAGCCAGCGTTGCAGAGCGGCGTGCGGATCGATCATGGCTTGATCGAAGGCCAGACAGTCAGCCCGTTTTATGACCCGATGCTGGGCAAGATCATCGCCCACGGCGCCACCCGCGAAGAAGCCCGGCGTAAATTGCTGCGGGCGGTGCAGGACAGCGTGCTGCTCGGCGTGCAGAGCAATCAGCGTTTGCTCGCCAGCCTGCTCGAACACCCGCAGTTCATCAGTGGTGAGTTCAGTACCGGGTTCATCCAGACTCACTTTGCCGAGCATCCTTGCCTGCATGCGCATGTGCCGAGCGCCGAAGAACTGGCCATCGCTGCTGCATTGTTCTATCAGGCCTCGGCGCAGGTTCATCACGCGCCACTGGCCGGTTGGCGCAACAACGCCAGTGTGCCGCTGCTCTATCGAATCGGCCTTGAGGATCAGGATTGGCCGGTGGAACTGAACGCTGTGCCGGGTGAACCGTATCGGCTTCAAGTCGCCACAACGCCTTTTGAATTGAAGATCATCCAGTGCGACGGACGCTGGGCCAGCCTGGACATCAACGGTATCCGGCAACGCCATGCTTACCGTCTTGAGGCCGGGCAACTCTGGCTGTTCACCCGCCCCGGCAGTGTGCGACTGGTGGACCGGACGCAGGCCTTGGTCAGCAGCCAGGCCAGCGTCAGCTCCGGCACCCTCAAGGCCCCGATGGATGGGGCGATCGTCGACGTGCTGGTGACTGAGGGCAGCCCGGTCAGTAAAGGCCAGTTATTGGTGGTGCTGGAGGCCATGAAAATGGAGCATCCGCTCAAGTCGGGCATCGACGGCGTGCTCAAACGCTTGCAGGTCAGGGTCGGTGACCAGGTGAAAAATCGTCAGATTTTGTTGGAGGTCGAATAAGCCGCTAGGCGGATCCGCCGGGTTTGGCTACGCTCAAGCCCTATCAGGACGCGGATACCAGGAACCCTGCGATGCCTCACTGGCTGGTCATTGATCTGGAAGCCACCACCGATGAGGGTGGTTGGCCAGTAACAGAAATGGAAATCATCGAAATCGGCGCCACCCTGGTGGACCGAAAAGGCCGAGAACTGGATAGCTTTCAGTGCTTCGTGCGCCCGACACGTCGGCCTTTGCTGACGCCGTTTTGCCGGCAACTGACCCACATCACCCAGGCCAATATCGACGCCGCGCAGCCTCTGAGCGAGGTTTGGGCGTCGTTCGAACACTGGCTCGGCCAGCATCACTCGCGCCTCGAAGGCTGGGTCAGTTGGGGGGATTACGATCGCAAACAGTTGGTTCAGGAGTGGGAGCGCCTGCAACTCGACAGCGCCCTGAGCCGGGTGCCGCACATGAACCTCAAACAGCGCTTTGCCAAGGCTCGTCGGCTGGAGCGCCCGCTGGGACTTAACGGTGCGCTACAACTGGTGGGCATGCAGTTCAGTGGCCAACAACATCGGGCGCTGGAAGATGCGCGCAATACCGCACGATTATTACCACTGGTTCTTCCGTCTTAGAGAGGTGACGCCGGCAAGGGCCTTGTGCATACTGGCCGGCCCTTTTCAGCCCTTTTCGAGGAATCGCCCATGTTTAAAGTCAACGAGTACTTCGACGGCACCGTCAAGTCGATCGCCTTTGGCACCGCTGAAGGTCCTGCGACCATCGGCGTCATGGCACCGGGCGAATACGAATTCGGCACCAGCCAGCGTGAAATCATGCACGTGGTGTCCGGCGCCCTGACCGTCAAACTGCCGGACAGCAGCGACTGGGAAACCTTCGCCGCCGGCAGCCAGTTCAACGTGCCCGCCAACAGCAAGTTCCAACTGAAAGTGGCCGTCGACACCGCTTACCTGTGCGAATACCGCGGCTAAAACCCTGGGTTTCACAGCGACAAAAAAAATGCCCGCGTCCTTGGACTCGGGCATTTTTTTATTCAGCTTGTCTTATTCCAGAACTGTCACCGGCATACCGACTTCAAGTTGGCCATTGCTGTCGTTGACCAGGTTCTGTCCGAACATCGCGCCGTCGGCTTCGGCACGGTATTTCTGCAACGTCGCCAGCGGTTCGCGATCTTCGCTGCGCTCGCCGGTTTGCGGATCGAGGGTGGTCAGAATGCAGCGTGAACACGACTTGACCACGCGGAACTCGACGTCGCCGATGCGAATGCGCTTCCAGCCATCTTCGGCATACGCCTCGCTGCCCTCGATCACCAGGTTGGGCCGAAAGCGCAGCATTTCCAGTGGGCGGCCGACTTTTTGCGACAAGTCCTCCAGTGAGGCCTGTCCGATCAGCAACAGCGGAAAGCCATCGGCGAAGGCCACCTGATCATCGTCCTTGCCGTAGCCGGCCTGGGTGGTCCGTGCGCGATCAAGAGGGACTTGTACCAGGCGAGTCGGTTTACCAATGAATTCACTGACCCAGGCACCCGCCTCGTCACCGGCATCCGGCACACGCAATGTATCGCGCCAAATGGTCACGCCACGCAGTTCCGCATCGCTGGCAGGCAAGGCGATATCGATCGGAGAGCGGCCTGGCGCACTGAGGGTCAAGCCACCGTCGGCATTCCACAACGCCGACAGCTGACTCATCTGCGCCACTGCACGTTGAGTCAGAAAGCGCCCGCTGGCCTCGTCCACCAGCATCCAGCGTCGATCACCGTCCAGGCCCAGCTTGTCGAGGCTGACCTGCTGCAGGATCTCGCCCTTGCCGGATTTCAACGGATAACGATACAGCGCGCTCAGACGCAACATGGCCAGCTCCCTGGTGGATAAAAACGCCACCCTATACGAGCTTGATCGCCGAATCAAAGGCCAAAAACTGTGGGAGCGGGCTTGCTCGCGAAGGGGCCATAACATTCAACATCTTCGTTGACTGTTACACCGCCTTCGCGAGCAAGCCCGCTCCCACATGGACCGTGTTTTGGTCAGGCAGGCACTTCGTCGAGCATCAGACGCTGGCGCACCACATCGACGAGTTTGTCCGGCTGGAATTTGGAGAGGAAGTTGTCGCAGCCGACCTTCTTCACCATCGAGTCGTTGAAGCTGCCGGACAATGAGGTATGCAGAACCACATAAAGGCCACGCAGGCGCGGGTCGTTGCGGATTTCCGTGGTCAGGCGATAGCCGTCCATTTCCGGCATTTCCGCGTCGGTGAAGACCATCAGCAGTTTGTCGGTCATGTTCACACCGGTATCGGCCCAGGCCTTGAGCATGTTCAGAGCCTTCAGGCCGTCGCTGGCGATGTGCATCTTCACGCCCAATTGACCCAGGGTGTCGCGCAATTGCGACAGGGCCACGTTCGAGTCGTCCACCAGCAGCACTTCACGGCCACGGGCACGTTCCAGAACCGGATCGTCGAGTTTGTCGCGCGATACCTTGGCGTTGTACGGGACGATTTCCGCGAGGACTTTTTCGACGTCGATGATTTCCACCAACTGATCGTCGACCTTGCTGATAGCCGTCAAATAATGCTGACGGCCGGCGCTGGCCGGCGGCGGCAGAATGGCTTCCCAGTTCATGTTGACGATACGGTCCACACCACCGACCAGGAACGCCTGCACCGAACGGTTGTACTCAGTAACGATGATCGTACTGGTCGGACTTGGCACCAGCGGACGCATACCGATGGCCTGGGACAGGTCGATCACTGGCAGGGTCTGGCCACGCAGATTCACCACGCCGCAGACAAACGGATGACGCTGGGGCATCAGGGTCAGCTTCGGCAATTGCAGCACTTCCTGCACTTTGAAGACGTTGATCGCGAACAATTGACGTCCGGCCAGCCGGAACATGAGAATTTCCAGGCGATTCTCACCCACCAGTTGCGTGCGTTGGTCTACCGTGTCGAGAATGCCGGCCATCAATGACTCCTGGGCTTGTTCTGATGAATTCACTAAAGGGGGTTATCGGCTGTTTCTGCTAGACCTTGACCCCCGTGTAAAATGCCACGACCAAACGTTGATGTCACATTAACATCATGCTTTACTGGCCAGGCAATTTCATCTGCCCCACTGCCTGCCGCGAGACCTCGTTTCGTTCGGTTGGTTCCCCCGTGTAAGGGATTCCCCTAGTAACAATCAGGCCCAACCTGATATTCGCAATATCCAATAGCCATTAATGTGACGCCATTCTCATTGCATGAACGGAGTCAGGCTTTTGTGTGCGATCGCAGGTAAGTGGCCATCCACCCTATCGAGTTCCCCAGCCTGCAGCCAGACAGGCTGGCGCGCGATCTCACGCCGGCATGGCAATACGGGGACGCTGATCGTCCCCGTCGACACACACGACATTCCCGCATTTGACATGACGTTGTGGAGATAAACATGCCGAACGATCGTAAAGAATGGGCGCACCGGCTCCCTGAGTTTCTCGTCGAAGCTGAGACACTCCTGGTTAAAACCGAGGAATGCCTGAGTCATTTGCAACTGATCAGCAATGACAAGGACGCCATCGACTGCCTGCTGAGCACCCTGCTCAAATTGGCCAACAAGGCTGATGCCCTCGCTCTGGCAGCCGTTTCGGAGTTTTCGCTGCACATTCATGGTTTGCTGAGCCATGCCCAGAATCACATGGATTTACACGACCAGGCCCTGAGTGCGCTGAAAGACTGCCTGACGTTGATCGCCTGGCAACTCGAGCTAATCGATCAGAAGACCGGCCAACTCAGCCTTGATGACAGTGAACAGACATCCCTGATCGAAGCCTTCGCCTTTCAGGTCGGACACAGTCAGTTTCAGCCCCCCGCTAATTCCAAACCGTTCACACTCGTTTCCTTTGCAGGTCGGCAAGCCTGAATTATCGGGCCCTATGCCGTGTTGTGAATTTTTATTGCCATGACTGCCCTTCCAACTTTGGCGGGATCATGTCGCATTTGAATATTCTCTACCTGCTTACGACAACTCGAAACAAATAAACCACTCTTGCCAGCCAACTTTTTCCATTATGGAACTGTTGTCCATAAATGCTTGTTTCCTGACTCTGCGGACATATATACCAAACGCGACCAACGGTATCTTAAGTGGTACTATGCCGCCCATTAGTTGACGTCAATTAATGGCAGAGTGACTCCAGACAGAGACCCGTCATCCACGATGCCCGGTCTTCCCGCAGCGAACATCCATTGGCTCCATCCGCTATGTACGCCAGCCTCAAGTCGATCACCCTAAGGCTACCCTCCCCAAAAAACGCGCGCCTGGTCACGCTTGTGTTGTGTACCGGCTCGGCACTTGGCAGCCTGTTGATTTATAGCCTGTCCACTCGCCTGCCGCTGAGTCTGCTGGTACTCAATATCGCCGCATTGGCCTGCGTCTGGGTACAGCATTGTCTTTCGCGCAAGTCGATAAAGTTTCAACCCCAGGAGTTGGCTGACCGGCTGTTGGAGGTTCAGGAAAACGAACGTCACAGGCTCAGTCGGGAATTGCATGACGACATCGGCCAATTGCTGACCGCGGCAAAACTTCAAAGCGATTGGCTCAAACGCCGAATGCCCGAAGAACTTCAGGGCCAGTGTTCGGTGCTCTGCGACACGCTGGAAGAAACCCTGGCCAAAGTGCAAGACGTATCGGCCATTCTCAATCCGAGGCAGCTGACCAGTCTCGGGCTGGAAGCCAGTCTGCGGGCGCATTTACTCAAGACGCTGGCCAACACGCCGGTGCACTGGAGCCTGGAATGCCATCAGCGTTTGGCCGGTATACCGGAGGAAATGACGCTGGCCGCCTTTCGAATCACCCAGGAAGCGGTGACCAATATATTGCGCCATGCCGAAGCGAAAAACCTGTTGGTCCGCCTGCAACGTCTGCCTCAGGGCCTGACACTGTTGATCAGTGACGATGGCCTGGGATTCGCACCCGCGACCGATCCAGGTCGTGAGGGGCAACGTGGAATGGCAGGGATGTCGGAACGGATCAATCAGCTGGGAGGCACACTGAGCGTGACCAGCGAGCCGGGCAAAGGCACTCAAATCGAAGCCCTCTTTCCCTGGGCGCCTCGTGCGCTCGAACGGGCCAGTACGAATAAGGTTATGCGTTGACTTGTAACTTACTTCTGGTGGATGACCACTCGCTTATCAGGGCAGGCGTGCGCGCTCTGGTGCTGGATATTCCCGGCTACGCGGTAATCGGTGAGGCCAATGATGGCTCGCAGTTGCTCGAGATGGTCGAGCAGTTGTCCCCCGACATTATCCTGCTGGATATTTCCATGAAGGAAACCAGTGGCCTTGACGCATTGCAGCGACTCAAGCGAGTACGCCCGCAGAGCAAGGTGCTGATCCTGTCGATGCACACCGATCCCGCACTCATCATGCAGGCACTGGAATCCGGTGCACATGGCTACCTGCTCAAGGACACCACGGCTACCGAGCTCGAACATGCCCTGGATGCCTTGCGGAACAACGAACGCTACCTGAGCCCGGCCATCGCCCACACCGTCATCAACCAGGCGCTGACTCGAACTCAGAAAAACCAGCCGGAACTTGCCGACTCGCACAACCTGACGGCGCGTCAGCTGGAAATCCTTCGGCTGATCGTTCGCGGAAAATCCACCCGGGAAATTGCCAATGGCCTGGGCCTCAGCATCAAGACCGTTGAAACCCACCGCTCGCAGATCATGAAGCGTTTGCAGATCTACGATGTGGCGGGCCTGGTGCTGTTCGCCGTGCGCGAGCAGATCATCAGCCTGGATGATTGATCAATTGCGATGACCCCAGCAGCGGCGAGTTTTCAGGTAAATGCACGCGCAGTGCCGCTGGACGTGTCGAGAAACGCAAGTTGTCACCTTCCAGAGGTTCGCCATCGAGGTTGATGTAGAGGCCTTCCGAGACCTTGATTTCGACCCATGGCAACCGGACTCGCACAAACATGTTGTCGATGCCGAAGCCATCGGCGAGCAGGGTTTTCAAGGTGCCGACGACTTCCTGCGGCGCAGGCAGAATACTGATGTCCAGCAGACCGTCGTCGGCCAGCGCTTCCGGACACAACACATGCCCACCGCCGGCCTGCCGGCCATTGCCGATGCCCAATGCCAACAGCTCGCCACTCCACTGAAAATCAGGCCCCTGCAACTCGCCATAGGCTGCGTGCAACTCACTGAAGCGCGATAAACCGGTGAACAGGTAAGCCGCGCCCCCGAGGATTTTTTTCAAGTCCTCCGAGGTGTTTGCCGTGACCTGACTGCCAAAACCGCCCGTGGCCATATTCAGGAACACCTGCCCGCCGACCTCACCCAGATCAATGGCGCTCGGCGCAATGTCGAGAAGTTCCAGCGCCTGCGCGGGCTCCAGAGAAACGCCGGCGGCACGCGCAAAATCATTGGCGGTCCCCAACGGCATCAGGACCAGACTGGCCTTTGTCGAATGCGCCGCCAAGGCTTCGGCAATATCACGCAAGGTACCGTCACCGCCGCCGGCAATGATTTGCGTGTAGCCTGCCGCCAGTGCTTCATCTACCAGGCGCTGCGCGTCGCCCGCTTCCCAGGTCACTCGAACGGCCAGCTCCCAACCCTGCTCGCGCTTGTCCGCAACGGCAGAACGAACCGCCTCGTTGAGTGCTTGCTTGCCATGCAGAATCAACAGCGCCTTGCGTTCGCTCATCAGTTGTCACTCCCATGATTGAATTCCGTATGGGAGATGTTGACCTCGTCTCGCCACATAAAAGTCGCAAGAATTTGAATTATTTGAAGTCGAGCCGTATGGCGTCCTACAAGGCGGTACTTTTTCTTACAAGACGTGAGGAATTGGCTCAATTGACCGCCCCAAGCGATTGGTACACCTTGGCGCCTGCCGTTATCAAACATCAGCAGGAACTACACAGGGACGTGCCATGCAAAGCCAAGAGATCAGGTCACCGGTTATTCCGGTTGCACCGTTCGCAGAAAAACGCGCCAATCATCAAGCTGAATTCAAAAACAGCGCAAAGCCCATTGGAGAAGCTGCTATGGAATCTCGCGTCGTTGAATTGGAGACCCACCTCAAATACATCCGACGAGACATGGATGAAGTCCGTAGTGACGTCAAATCCATAAAACACAGGCTCGCCTATTCGGCTATTGGAACAGCCGTCGTCATCGGGGTTCTGGCCTGGATCGCCAATAGCCGTTTCGACCAGCTCGTGACACTCCTGGCTCACCAAGGGTAAGCCATGAACGCAAAACCCGGTTCGATCAACCGGGTTTGCGCAGTCAGCCAGCGGCAGGAGTCAGCTCAGGACTTCGCTCAGCGGGATGAAGCTCACGTAGTCACCTTCGATCAGCGTGCGATCCTCCAGCACCTCAACCAGACCATCAGCCCAGGCAGCGCTACGTAGTACACCAGAGCTTTGATTCCTGTAGATAATCGCCCGGCCATTCTCCAGACGTCCGCGCAAGTACTCGCGTCGATTGCCTGCTTTTGGCCATGTAAACCCTGCAGGCACCTGAAACTTCAGGGGCTCAACCTCTTTTACACCCTGTCGGCGCAAGAGATAGGGCCTTGCCAACAAAGCAAAGGTCACCAGCGTTGAAGCCGGATTGCCAGGCAAACCAATCACAGGTACGCCGCGAAAATGCCCGAATGTCAGCGGTTTGCCGGGTTTGATGGCGAGTTTCCACAACGTCAACTCGCCCTCTTCACGCAAGGCAATGCCCAGAAAGTCAGCCTCTCCCACCGAGACACCACCGGTGGAAAGGATCAGATCGACATCTTTCAATTCACCGAGGCGAGTGCGGGTGGTCGCTAAATCATCCGGAAGAATTCCGGCATCGATCACCTCACAGCCCAGGCGCTGCAACCAACTACACAGCAACACTCGATTGCTGTTGTAGATCTGCCCCGGCCCTAGAGCCTGGCCCGGTTCAATCAGTTCATCGCCGGTGGATAGAACGGCAACTCGAACCTTGCGAATCACGTCCAGCTCCGCGCATCCCATCGATGCAGCCAACCCCTGTTCGATCGGCCCGAGGCGCGTGCCGGCTGGCAGAATCAATTCACCAACAGTAGCTTCCTGGCCTTGAGGACGAATGTTTTGTCCTGGGGCCATGGTTTCGGTGAAACGTACTCGCTCATCCGCCTGAACCTCGGTGTTTTCCTGCATCTCGACGCAATCTGCACCCGCGGGCACTGGCGCACCGGTGAAGATTCGTGCACAGGTGCCAGGCTTCAAGGGCTCCGGAGCCTGACCGGCAAAAATCTTCTGGCTGACCACCAGTGGCTCTCCAGCCCAGTCGGCCACGCGCAAGGCATAGCCGTCCATGGCACTGTTGGGCCACGGTGGCAGATCCAGCGTCGAGACCAGGTCATCGGCCAGCACCCGGCCCTCAACCTGCGCCAATGGCAAGCGTTCACGCTCACGAATCGGTGAGGCCTCGGCCATTGCCAGCAAGCGTGCCAGTGCCACCTCGACAGCCATCAGACTGCCAGTCTTGCCTGGCTTACCCGCGGGATTCACAGGGTGCCGCCTGTTTGAGATGAGCGACGAAGTTGCACGGGCGGTGCCGCGAATCCAGCTGCTCGGCAAGAATGCCATCCCAACCGGTGCGCACGGCATTGGTCGAACCCGGCAAACAGCAGACCAGCGTGCTATTGGCCAAGCCGGCCAGGGCGCGGGACTGAACAGTAGAGGTGCCAATATCCGCCACCGATATCTGCCTGAACAGCTCACCAAAACCGTCGACCTGTTTATCCAGCAGGCAACTCACCGCTTCCGGAGTGCTGTCGCGTCCCGTGAAACCGGTACCGCCAGTGATCAGTACCACCTGCACGACATCGTCGGCAATCCAGTTGGCGACTTGCGCGCGAATTTTGTAGAGATCATCTTTGAGTAGAACCCGGGCCGCCAGGTTATGGCCGGCAGCGCTCAAACGATCGACGAAGAGCTGGCCAGAAGTATCGGTTTCCAGGGTGCGGGTATCGCTGACCGTCAGCACCGCGATGTTGAGCGGTGCGAAAGGTACATCAGCCTTGGCTTTCATAGGCTCATCCAGTTGTAGGAGAAACAGCCCGGTGTTATATCACAGCGCCTCATTTTTTCGCCGCCCCCATGGAGACCTGCCATGACCTCGAATACACATTTGCCACCCTGCTCCATTCTGCTCCTGGCAGGTGGTCGTGGCCAACGCATGGGCGGTCAGGACAAAGGGCTGCTGGAATGGCACGGCGAGCCATTGATTGCCCACTTGCACCGCAAGACCCGTTCACTGAGCGATGACCTGATCATCTCCTGCAACAGAAACCTGGAAAAGTACGCGCCGTACGCCGACCAACTGGTCCATGACGATGAAGGCGACTTTCCTGGCCCCCTGGCCGGTATTCGCGCAGGCCTGAAGGCCGCCCGCCATGCGCATCTGCTGGTGCTGCCGTGTGACGTACCGCGCATCGATGCCGCGCTGCTCAATAGCATGCGCGACGCCGCCAGCCAGCACCCGGACCAACCGCTGATGCTGCGCCACGGCGAACACTGGGAACCTCTGCTGTGCATCATCCCCGTGGCGCTCTCAGCCGATTTCGACAGTGCCTGGAACGACGGCGAACGCAGCCCGGGTCGCCTCATGCGCAAACTGGGCGCTACCGCCCTGCAATGCCCCGACAATGATCCACGCCTGGCCAACCTCAACACACCAGAACTGTTAAGTGCCAACTACACTGTGTCAGACTGACAGGAGAAGGAACTTGCGCGCGTTGTACACGTCTCAAGCTCAGCAACCAAAAGAATTCATATTCGGAGACACACCCATGACTCAACGGACCCTCGCCACTTTCATGCTCGCACTGGGCCTCGCTACCCTTGCCGGTTGCGCATCGCCTACAGTGATCACCTTGAATGACGGTCGAGAAATCCAGGCTGTCGACGCGCCAAAGTTCGATAAGGATTCGGGTTTCTACGAATTCGAACAACTGGATGGCAAGCAGACCCGCATCAACAAGGATCAGGTTCGTACCGTTAAAGAGCTGTAATTTTTGCGGTGACACCGGATATGAAAAAGCCCGCTATATGCGGGCTTTTTCGTGGCTGAAAATCAGCAGACTCACTGAACTTCGTGATCACCACTGCAGGGTGATGGTGCTTTCGAATGCTCTTTCCTGACCGGTGACCGGGTCCACAAACCGTAATCCCTGAGCGAGCAGTTTCAAAGGATTGGCATAGTCATCCTCAACATCCTTGAGTACCTGTGGATAAAACGGGTCGTTGCAGATGCTGGCGCCCAAGGCTGTCATGTGCACCCGCAACTGATGCTTCTTGCCCGTCACTGGGTAAAGCGCATAACGCCAGAGGTCACCATTCTTCTCCCTGACGTCGACAGCCGTTTCGGTATTGCTGACGCCCGGACCTTCCTTCATGCGGAAGAAAGGCTCGCCATCGATGAGGCGACTCTTATGGACCAATGGAAAAGAGAGTTCAGGCAACGCTCGGGCAATGGCCTCGTAGCGCTTTTCGATCTGCCGCGCAGGAAACAACGACTGATAGGCAGAACGGCTCTGAGGGTTGGCGGAAAACAGCACCAGCCCCGCGGTGTGCCGGTCAATGCGATGCAAAGGCACCAGATGCGGGTTGTCGAGTCGACGGATCAGCCGTCGCAACAGGGTCTGTTCCACGTATTCACCCGCCGGCGTCACCGGCAGAAAATGCGGCTTGTCCGCCACGACCAGATGCTCATCCGCGTACAGAATCGACTCAACCACCGGGATCGGCTTTTCGTCCGGCACCTCACGGAAATAATGAATCCGCAAGCCTTCCTTGTAAGGCAGATCAAGGGCGATCGGCATGCCGTGACCGTCGAGGACACGACCGCGAGCGATTCTGTCCAGCCATTGTTCACGACCGATGGCGCTGAAATGTTCGCACAGACAATCGAGTACGGTCTGCCACGGACCAGGCGGCAAGTAGAGCGTGCTGGCCTGGTTGTGTGCAGCAGAAAAAGATGAAGTGGACATACGAAAGTTCTAACCCTCAATACAGGGCGGCATTATCCAACAGCGGCCGGAACGAACCTAGAAGAGAATCCTCATGCCGGTATCTGCGTGCGCGCTGCCGCTTCGGTGAACTCCTTGAGCCAGCGCAGCACATCGACTGCCTCCCAGCGACCAGGGTCATAAAGCGCATACAACAAGCCCTGATAACCCACGACATCCAGCTGCCGGTGATAGCCCGCGCGCTGGAACAAGGCTTCGATTTCGGCGAAACAGGTATTGAAATGCAGTTTATTGAAGGGCGTTTTTCCTTCTGTGACCAGGCCATCCAGACGCAATTCGAGGACAGCCTCGCGCACCACGTCCGCCGACATCCGGTTCACGCTGTTCTTCAATTGTTCGACATTGACCACGATTCATCCCTCTCACGCCCGGACCGCCTGCTTAAACCCAAACACCGAAAACGGCAAGGCAGGCTTTACGAATTACTGTATGCGCATACAGTATCCGATCAGTACCGGTAAAGCCAAGGGATCCATCGCAAAGTTCGACAGACGGGAACACCACCACCGCAACAACCGCTTAACGCAGGAACGCCACCACCTGATCGGCACTGAACGGCCAGCCCAGCTCCGCGCCCGTATCGACCCGTCGTAATACCGGAATACGCAGGCTGTAAGCTTCGAACCATGTTTCGTCGTCGGCGATATCCACCAGTTCCACCAGCAGACCGCGCTCGACAAATTCCATCAGCATGGCTTCGGCGACTTCACAGAGATGACACCCAAGGGTGCCGAACAGCTGACATTCAGGAAGCATGAGCGCTCAACCGAAAAATTTAAGTCATCATTCTAGGCCGGCCCCGAAAAGCCGTCGAGCCATTGAATGCTCTACCCTTGAGCCATAACGACAACGGATCGCGGCAATACGCTGACGCACATCAGTCGTCTTCAATATCCTTTGCGCGATGCTCTCGGATTAATTGCCTCTACGCTTGAATGGCCAGCGTCCCGTCACCGGAGTTTTTTTGTGTTCGCCAACCTGTTGATCATCCTCGCCTCCTCTCTGGTGGTGATTGCACTGTTCCAGCGCCTGCGATTACCACCGGTGCTGGGTTACCTGTGCGTGGGACTGATGATCGGGCCGAGCGCATTCAACTGGGTGAATGAAAGCGAAGAGCTGCCGGACCTCGCCGAGTTGGGCGTGGTGTTTCTGCTGTTCTCCCTTGGGCTGGAGTTTTCCCTGTCGAAAATGCTCGCGTTGCGCCGAGTGGTATTCGGGCTTGGCAGTCTGCAGGTGCTGTGCTCCGGGATGCTGTTAGGGGGGTTGCTGATGCTGCTCGGCATGCCGGTCACGCCTGCGCTGTTACTCGGCGCCGGCCTGTCGCTGTCTTCCACGGCCATTGTCAGTAAAGAGCTGAGCAGTCTCGGCGAGATTTTCAGCAGTCACGGCCAGAATGCCATCGCCGTGTTGTTGTTCCAGGACGTCGTCGCGGTATTGCTGCTGACCCTGGTGCCGGTGTTCGCTGGCAGCAGTGATCAGGCCTGGTATTGGGCGCTGCCACTGACGCTGGGTAAAACCGTCGTACTGTTCGTCGGCCTGCTGCTGGTCAGTCGCTGGTTGCTGCCGCGGCTGTTCCATGAAGTGGCAGCTGCCCGTTCCCCGGAACTGTTCGTACTACTGGCGCTAGTCATTGTTCTGCTGACGGCGTGGTTGACGCACCTGCTCGGTCTCTCCCCTGCCCTGGGCGCGTTTCTCGCCGGCATGCTGCTGGGGGAAAGCCATTACCGGCACCAGATCGAGGCCGACATCCGCCCGTTCCGCGACATCCTGCTCGGGCTCTTCTTCGTCAGTATCGGCATGCTGATCGACTTGCAGTTGTTCGCCAGCCACGGCCTGCTGATTTTCGGCCTGACCCTCGGACTGTTGCTGCTCAAGGGCTGCGTCGTTGCGCTGCTGGTCAAATGGCGTGGCAGCGATGGCGAAACCGCCTGGCGCAGCGGCCTGGCATTGGCCCAAGGCGGCGAGTTCTGCTTTGCGCTGATGGCACAGATGCAGCAGAACAAACTGATGCCCGCGGATTTTGGCGGCCTGCTGCTGGCGGCGACCTTTTGTTCGATGCTCGTCACGCCGTTGTTGCTGCGCGCCGCCCCCCACATCGCCACACGCCTGCACCGCAAACCCAACGAAGAAGCAAAACTTGAACAAATCAACGCGCTCAATGCCGGGTTACACAACCATGTCGTTATATGTGGCTATGGTCGTGTAGGTCAGTCAATCGGACGCGCACTACGCAACGCGCAGCAACGCTACATCGCACTGGATTCTGATCCAGTGCGTGTCCACGAAGCCGCCGTGGGTGAGACCTGCGTGCATTATGGCGACTCACGTCGCGCTGAACTGCTGGTCGCGATAGGGCTGGAGCGCGCCAGGCTGTTGGTGATCGCCGTGGATCAGGCCGACATCGCGTTGCTGATCCTCAAGGAAGCGCGGCGACTCAACACGACCGTGCCGATTCTGGTGCGCACGCGCGATGACAGCCAACTGGCCGAGTTGAAAGCAGCCGGCGCCAGCGAAGTCGTGCCTGAACTGCTGGAGTCGAGCCTGATGCTCGCCTCCCACGCGCTGATCATGCTGGGATTGCCCGCGTATCAGGTACAGGAGCGGGCCGACCAGATACGGCACGACCGCTATCGTCTGCTGCACGGTTTCTATCCTGGCGCTGACGACGAAGAGACCTAGTCCTGGCTCACAGCGCCAATCTTGTGCACCGACAAGTCAGCGCCGTAATACTCTTCTTCCTGACTCAGACGCAGACCATGGAACGCCTTGATCGTGCCATACACGGCAAAGCCACCCGCCAGCGCCACAACCACCCCCAACGCAGTGCCGATCAACTGGCTGACCAGACTCACGCCGCCCAGCCCACCCAACGCGCTCTGGCCGAAAATGCCGCAGGCGATTCCGCCCCAGACGCCACACAAACCATGCAATGGCCAAACCCCCAGCACATCGTCGATGCGCCATTTGACTTGAGCCGCAGTGAAGCACCAGACAAACAATGCGCCGGCGATGACACCCGTGATCAGCGCGCCCACCGGGTGCATCAGATCGGAACCGGCACAAATCGCCACCAGCCCGGCCAGCGGGCCGTTATGCAGAAAGCCCGGGTCATTGCGCCCGACGATCAGCGCCGCCACGGTACCGCCGACCATGGCCATCAGCGAGTTCACCGCCACCAGTCCGCTGACACCTTGCAGGGTTTGCGCGCTCATCACGTTGAAACCGAACCAGCCGACGATCAGGATCCACGACCCCAGCGCCAAAAAGGGAATGCTCGAGGGCGCGAACGCCACCAGTCGCCCTTCGCGATAACGACCATTGCGCGGCCCGAGCAACAACACTGCCGCCAGCGCCAGCCAACCGCCCATGGCATGGACCACCACCGAGCCCGCGAAATCATGGAAACTGGCGCCAAAGTGCTCCAGCAACCAGGCTTGCAGGCCAAAGTTGCCGTTCCAGATCATGCCCTCGAAGAACGGATAGATGAACGCCACGATCAGTGCCGTCGCGCACAACTGCGGGACAAACCGGGCACGCTCGGCGATGCCTCCGGAAATGATCGCGGGTATCGCCGCAGCAAAGGTCAGCAGGAAGAAAAACTTCACCAGCCCATAGCCATGATCCGCATTGATCACCGCCGCCGGTTGCATGAAGGTCACCCCATAAGAAATCCAATAGCCTATAAAGAAGTAGGCCAGGGTCGAAATGGCGAAATCGCTGAGGATCTTCGACAAGGCATTGACCTGGTTCTTTTGTCGAACCGTGCCGACTTCAAGAAAGGCGAAACCGGCGTGCATCGCCAGCACCATGACCGCGCCGATCAGAATGAACAACGTATTGGAGCTATGGACCAGACTGTCCACAGCGCTTTGCAGATTTTCCATGGGGTTGGCAGACCTGAAGGCTAAAAAAAAGCACCAAAGCAGTTCGCGCAGACAATTCATGCACCAAGTTGCACCTTGTCGGGATCAGCAGATTGATCCCGATGAGCCACTTTGGCGCACAAGGTTGGAACCTTTGCGCGAGTTTTGATTATTTGAGATAAGGTTTTGCTCGAATCCTGCCCAGCAACAGCGCAACGGCGCAGGCAGACGCACCACGACGTAGCAAAAGTTGTACCAGTCATTTGTACTGAACCTTCGCGCAAGGCTCATACTCGAACGATTCAGAAGCCACTTACGGAGATCCACCCATGGCCAGTATCAAGGCAAAGACTGCTCAAGAAATCCTGATGACCGATTTTCAGACTCTGGTCAGCGACACCGAACGCTTGCTGGAACACACCGCAACCTTGGCCGGCGATCAGGCTGATGAGCTGCGCGAGCAAATCCACGACAGTCTGCTGCGTGCCCGCGAAACCTTGAAAATGACCGAAGACTCCCTGCGTGAACGCAGCAAGGCCGCCGTTACCGCCACCGAAGACTATGTCCAGGCCAACCCATGGCAATCGGTCGGGATCGCGGCCGGCGTGGGTTTCCTGCTTGGCTTGCTGGCCACTCGGCGCTGATATGGCGATCGGCGAATCCGGCTCGTCCGCGACGGGCCCAAGCTCCTCACCGCGGCGCCTGGGTGCTGCGTTCCTTGGACTATTGCACAGCCATGTCGAACTGTTCGGCATCGAATTGCAGGAACAAAAAGCCCGCACGGTAAGCCTGTTGCTGTTCGCAGGCCTGGCGCTGGTTTTTGCCTTGTTGTTGTTGGTGGGCTTGTCGACGCTGGTGTTGATCCTGTTTTGGGACACCTATCGCCTGGCGGCCATCATCGGGCTTTGCGTTTTCTATACCCTCGCGGCCATTTTCTGTGCGATGCGCTTGAGAGCGGCGATTTTCGATGAGTCCTCGCCCTTCCACGGCACCCTGGAAGAGTTGGCCAACGATCGGGAGCGTCTGCTGCCATGAGCCTGCCTGAACTGCCTCACAACAGCTCGCGCACCGAAATGCGCAAGGCGCTGATTCGCCTGCGCATGGAAATGCATCGTCAGGAAATCCGCCATGAATCCGCGCAACTGCTGCAACCCTTGCAGCGCGTGCGCGGGATAACGCAAAACCTGCAGGATGGCTTCGGCATCAAGCACGCTCCACTCTGGGGCATGGCAGCCGTCACCTTGCTGGGTTTTCTGACGGGCAAGGGCGCCAAGAGCGGTGGCGTCAGCAGCCTCACTCGACTGGTTCGTCTGGGCGCCACGCTGGGGCCATTGATCAAGCTGGTCATGCAAGGCTCTTCGCGTCACCACTAGGCCACTATCTGGCTGCATTCTTGCAACACTGGGATTGAACCTCTTTATCGAGGGGTTCAATCCTGCGTGCCTACCCGGTGAACAGGTTTTATCCAATAACAAGACCTGACCAAGGAGGCCTCGTGATCGACGGGCAACCGCTCGCCTGCTTTCAACCCTTCATCGATACCGCCACCGGCCGTATCGCTGGCGTCGAGGCCCTGGGTCGATTGCGCCAGGCTGACGGTCAACTGGCCTCGGTGGGGCCGCTGTTCGCCGACCCGCGAACGCCCGCCATCGCGCTGCGTCGTCTGGATCGCCAGATCCGCGATAACGCGCTGAGCCGTCTGCATGAAGCGCCCTCGGACTGGTTTCTGAGCCTGAACATATCGCCACGCTGGATCAACCGCTTGCGACAGGACCAGGCGCTACCGAGCCTCACGCAACTGAGCAGGCACAACGTCGACCCGCAACGCATTGTCTTCGAGATCACCGAACTGGGGGGCGATATTCAGCGCCTGGCCGACGTCGTGGCACGCTACCGACAGGCCGGCGCGCGGATCGCCATCGATGATTTTGGTGCCGGCTACTCTCAGCTTGATCGCGTACTCGCGCTGCAACCGGACATTCTCAAACTCGACATGCGCCTGTTCCAGGCTGCTGCGTTGGGTGGACCGAGCAGCGACGTGGTCAAGGCTCTGGCGCAAATGGCGGAGAAAACCGGTTGCTGGATCATCGCCGAAGGGGTGGAAACCGAGGCTCAACTGAGTTTTGCCCTGGAGTGCGGTTCGCGCTACGTCCAGGGTTTTCTGTTTGCCCGGGCGCAAGCTGGTTTCTTTGCCACGCACGCCTTTGTCGAGCGCTTCGCGCAACTGCGTCTGCGCTATGTTCAGCAGAAGCTGGCTGAGCGCGGTCGCCTGATGATCATGCGCCAGCAACTCAGCGAGCTGATGACTATCCTGCAAGCATGGGCTCAGGCCGAGGCGCCGCTCAGCGCCTTGCCACAACTGGATGCATTTCCCTGGCTGCTGCGCTTCTACCAATGCGACCGCCACGGCACGCAGCTGACGCCCAACCTTGAATGGCGCAACAACGGCTGGGAGGCCGACAATCGCTACGTGGGCCACAACTGGTCATGGCGCCCCTACTTCTATCACCTGCTGGCAGAGGGTTGGGATGAGCGAAGACTGACGCTCTCCAATACTTACCGCGATGCCACCAGCAATCAGTATTGCCTCACCGCCGGGCAATTTTTCGACCACGGCGAACGACTGCTGCTCATCGATATCGACGCCGCCGGGCTGTAAGAGCCGAGCTTGCTCGCGATGACGGCAGTTCACTCAATATTGCAGCGCCTGATACACCGCCATCGCCGGCAAGCCGTGCTCCTACAGGTGTGTGCTTGTTTTTCGCTTGCAGGTCCGGACGCGAACCCGGAAGCTTAAGCAATCAAACACCTGACGGAGAGAACCCGCCTTGGATTGGCAAACCCTGCTTACTCGCGAACGCCTCGGAAAGCCTCTGCACAGCCCGGAAGAACTCGGCCGCAGCCCTTTCCATAAAGACCACGACCGGATCATTTTCTCGGGCGCGTTTCGCCGCCTCGGGCGCAAGACCCAGGTCCACCCGGTCAGCAGCAACGATCATATCCACACGCGCCTGACCCACTCGCTGGAAGTCAGCTGCGTCGGTCGTTCGCTGGGCATGCGCGTTGGCGAAACCATCCGCAGCGCCCTGCCCGACTGGTGCGAGCCCAGCGACCTGGGCATGGTGGTGCAATCGGCCTGTCTGGCCCATGACATCGGCAATCCGCCCTTCGGCCACTCCGGCGAAGACGCTATTCGCCACTGGTTCCAGCAAGCCGCCGGCCGTGGCTGGCTGGATGCGATGAGCGAAGTCGAACGCAATGACTTCCTCAATTTCGAAGGCAATGCCCAAGGCTTCCGGGTACTCACCCAGCTGGAATATCACCAGTTCGACGGCGGCACCCGACTGACCTACGCCACGCTGGGCACTTATCTGAAGTACCCATGG
This sequence comes from Pseudomonas sp. PDM10, assembly GCF_014852295.1. Lineage (NCBI taxonomy): Bacteria > Pseudomonadati > Pseudomonadota > Gammaproteobacteria > Pseudomonadales > Pseudomonadaceae > Pseudomonas > Pseudomonas sp. PDM10. The sequence goes on from NZ_JACVBJ010000009.1 coordinate 52,799, forward strand.
ACGGCAAAACACGCGGATTCACTGGGCTACAAGAAACACAAGTTCGGTTGCTATCAGAGCGAGTTGCCACTGCTGGAACAAATCGCCCATAAGCTCGGCCTGCCGCAACTCGAGGAACAGCGTTGGGCGCGCCATCCGCTCGTGTATCTGATGGAAGCGGCCGATGACATCTGCTACGCGCTGATCGATCTGGAAGACGGTCTGGAAATGGAGTTGCTGGAATACGCCGAAGTCGAGTCCCTGTTGCTGGACCTTGTGGGTGACGATCTGCCGGAAACCTATCGCCAGCTTGGCCCACTGGATTCGCGCCGGCGCAAACTGGCGATCCTGCGAGGCAAAGCCATTGAACACCTGACCAACGCCGCAGCACGGGCCTTTGTCGAGCAACAGGACGCGTTGCTGGCCGGCACGTTGCCCGGTGATCTGGTGGAGCACATGCACGGCCCTGCCAAGCGTTGCGTCTTGAATGCGAAGGACATGGCGCGGAAAAAAATCTTCCAGGACAAGCGCAAGACCCTGCATGAAATCGGCGCCTACACCACGCTGGAAATCCTGCTCAATGCCTTCTGCGGCGCGGCACTGGAACAGCATAACGGTCGAACGCCCTCCTTCAAGAGTCGCCGAGTCCTCGACTTGTTGGGTAACAATGCGCCCGATCCTCACGGCCCATTGCACGCCTCGTTTCTACGGATGATTGACTTCATCGCCGGCATGACCGACAGCTATGCCAGCGAAATGGCGCTGGAGATGACCGGTCGTTCGAGCCACTGAAGAGACCCGGGTGATCAGCCATTACGCCGCCTGCAATGGTTGATTTGCCTCTCAAACCCCAAGTGCACTCAACGTTCGCCGAATCCCCCTACAACATACGCTGAGCTAACTGATCGATTATTCGGTAACTTCGCGAAATAATCTCGCGTCTTTCAGTTCGACAGAAGAAGCGTGAATACTCCTATGTTCAAAGACGATCTACGCATCTTGCTGGTAGAAGATCACCCCTTCCAACTCCGGGCAACTCAATACCTGCTTGAGAGTTATGGTTTCACGCAACTGACCACCACCGACAGTGCCGATGGTGCCTTGAAACAAATGCTCAAGGCTGTGCAACCGTTTGATATTCTTTTGTGCGATCAATGTCTGCCCGATCTCTGCGGGCTTGATCTGGTCGAATTCGCCAGCCACCGGGGGATGATCAGACAGGCCATACTGTTAAGTAGCCTGACATCCGCCGAACTGGATGAACTTGAAAAAAAGGCCAACGAACACGGACTGCCATTGTTGGGATACTTGATAAAACCGCTGAAACAATCCGAATTTAGAAACCTGTTGACCTTGGCCTCATTGTAAAAAACCGCATAACAAACACACTAAAAACCCAGCCAAAACACAACTCAAAACTTGCAATTAAAGACTTCCAACCTCTCGACTAACTATCAACAACCTTTACCCTTCTTCATAAAAAACCTAGTTGATACGTAGTCCTATTCTTCTTCAGTTGTAGGATTGTTCCTATATTGCCGCTGCAGGTCCGTCAGCTCATGCGTCGTCTCAACTATCTGAGCTAAGGTGCGCGCTTTATTAGAGCTCGTATGGGATTTGATTATGAACTCCGTTTTTATTGTCGACGATCACCCTGTCATCCGCCTAACCGTCAGAATGTTGCTTGAACATGAAGGTTACAAAGTCGTCGGCGAAACTGATAATGGGGTCGACGCCATGCAAATGGTTCGCGAATGCATGCCTGATCTGGTCATTCTCGACATCAGCATTCCCAAACTGGACGGGCTGGAAGTTCTCGCCCGATTCAACGCAATGAGTACCCGCCTGAAAACATTGGTATTAACAGCACAGTGCCCAACACTTTTCGGCATTCGCTGCATGCAGTCCGGTGCATCGGGATATGTGTGCAAACAGGAAGACCTGAGTGAATTGGTCAGTGCTATAAAGGCCGTATTGTCAGGTTACAACTATTTCCCAAGCCAGGCCTTGAATCCTGTTCGCAGCGATGATGCACGTTTCGCCGACCTGGAACTGTTCAAGTCAGTCAATGACCGGGAACTGATGGTCTTGCAACTCTTTGCCCAAGGACGCACCAACAAGGAAATTGCCAAAGGCATGTTTCTGAGCAACAAGACTGTCAGCACTTATAAAAAACGCCTCATGCAAAAACTCAAAGCCAAATCCCTGGTTGAACTCATCGATATGGCAAAACGTAACGCGTTAGTGTGAGAGACAGGATGCCCAGTCGTATAAAGGATTATCTGACACTCATGGCCGCAGGTTTATGCCTGAACACCGCAGTGGCCGCTGCGCAGACCGTCAGCGAGAACTACACCCTGATGAGTCGCTCGATGGCCGGGCACCAGGAACTCCAACTGGATACATCACAACGACAATGGATTGAGCATAAACGGGAACTGATCCTTGGCACGTCAGCCCCGGACTACCCCCCTTTCGACCTGACCATCAGTGGTCACGACTACGAAGGTTTTACCGCCGATTACGCAGGTATCCTTGGTAAAACAACCGGTTTGCCCATCAAGGTTCTGCGCTTTGCGTCACGGGAGGCCGCGATCGAGGCACTCGAAAACGGCAAGATCGATTTGCTGGGGACCGCCAATGGATTCGAAGCTCACAATGCTGACATCGTACTTTCCAACCCCTACGCCGTAGACCAGCCGGTTCTGGTGACACGCGAAGGTGAAACCAGATCCTTGACCGATGGCCTGGCCGGCCTACGGCTGAGCATGGTGTATCACTATTTGCCGCTGGAGGAGGTCAAGGCGATGTATCCGGGGGCGATCATCACGTCCTTTCCGTCCTACCAGAATGCGATCAATGCCGTTGCCTTCGACCAGGCTGACGTTTTTCTGGGTGATACCATTTCCACCCATTACATGATCAACAAGGGGTATCTGAACAATATCCGCATGGCCAACTTCGGCAAACACGAAGCCCACGGCTTCAGCTTTGCGGTGCACAAGGACAACCCGCAGCTGCTCGCCATCATCAATGCAATGCTCATGGCCATCCCCACCAGCGAACGAGACAACATTGCCAAACGCTGGAGTGCCGACAGTGACATGCTGCTCACCGATCAAAAACTGCAGCTTACCCACAACGAGGAACGCTGGCTGGCGCAAAACCCGGCAGTACGTGTGGTGGTCAATGAGGCTTTTGCACCGCTGACGTTTTTCGACAGTGATGGCAACTTTCGTGGGGTTACCGCGGACTTGCTAGAGCTGATCAGATTGCGCACCGGCTTGCGCTTCGACGTCCGTCGCAGCCGCAGTGACGAGGAGATGATCGAGCAGATCAGGGACAACAAGGCCGACGTGATCGCCGCCCTGCTCCCCAGTGCCCAACGTGAAACGACGTTGAACTTCACCCGCCCCTATCTGCAAAACTCCTTTGTCCTGCTGACTCGCAAAGCCGCCGACAGCCCGGCAAGCCTTGCGCAGTTGCAGGACAAACACCTGGCAATCGCCCAAGGCAATCCTCTGGTGGATTACCTGCGCAGCGAGTTCCCGCGGATAAAGCTGATTGAAACCCCGGACACGTTCAGTGCCGTGGAGTTGCTGGCCGAGGGCAAGGCAGAAGGTGCGGTGAACTCACTGGTGATTGTCAACTACTTCATCTCATCGCAGCTCTTTGAGCAGACCCTACAAATCAGTACCACCATCGGCACCCGGCAGGCCGCGTTTTCCCTGGCCACAGGCCGGGAAGCCAAAGAACTGAACACCATCCTCGACAAGGCGCTGCTGAGCATTGCCCCGGAAGAACTGGGCATCATCAACAGCCGCTGGCGCGGCTATTCGGCGTCTTCGCAAAGTACTTGGCGCAATTATCACCGGCTGTTCTACCAAATCGTTATCGGTGCCGGAGTGCTGCTGCTGATTTCCGTTGCCTGGAACGCTTACATGCGTCGCCAGATAAAGCAGCGTCAGGCAGCCGAGCGTGCATTGAACGATCAACTCGAATTCATGCGGTCACTGGTCAACGGGACGCCTCATCCCATCTACGTCCGCGATCGCCAGGGACTGCTGCAAAGCTGCAACGACAGTTATCTGGAAGCCTTCTGCGCCAGACGTGAAGACGTGATCGGCAAAGGCGTCATGCAAGCCAACATGAGCAATGCATTCGAAGCCCGGGAATATCAGGCCGATTACCAGCGCGTCATGGCCGAGGGCAAACCGCTGATTCTCGATCGCCCACTGCACATCGGCGACCGCAGGCTGACGATTTACCACTGGATACTTCCCTACCGTGATTCGAGCGGTGAAGTACAAGGCATCATTGGCGGCTGGATCGACATCAGCGAACGGCGGCAACTGTTCGATGATCTGCGTTATGCCAAAGAGCGCGCCGATGAAGCCAACAGAGCCAAAACCACATTTCTGGCGACCATGAGCCATGAAATCCGCACCCCGATGAATGCGGTCATCGGCATGCTCGAACTCACGCTCAAGCGCATTGATCATAAGCACCCGGATCGCCCGGCCATCGATGTGGCGTACAACTCGGCGAAGGACCTGCTGGAGCTGATCGGAGACATTCTCGACATTGCACGGATTGAATCCGGACAGCTGAGCTTGAGCCCGGAACGGGTCAATCCCAGTGAAATCGTGGCCTCGGTGGTGCGGGTCTTCGATGGACTGGCGCGCCAGAAAAGTCTGCGGCTGCTGCTGGAATTTCGCCCTGCCAATCCGGGGTTTGATGTCCTGTTGGACCCGATGCGCTTCAAACAGGTGCTGTCCAACCTGGTGAGCAACGCCATCAAGTTTACCGAGCACGGCCAAATCAGGATCATCGTCGACCTGCAGCCGACCGCCGAGCCTGAGCGGGTCCGGATGCTGTTGCAGGTTCACGACAGCGGCATAGGGATCAGTGAACAGGATCAGCGGCGGTTGTTCGAACCTTTTGCTCAGGCCGATCACGCCGGGCAGTCAGCCAGAGGTGGTGCGGGGCTTGGGCTGGTGATCAGCCGCAGCCTGTGCGAAATGATGGGCGGCAGCCTGCAATTGAGCAGCCAGCCGGGTGTCGGCACTCACGTCGAGGTGTCGTTGCACTTGGCAACACTGCCATTCGTACAGAGGCCGGAGACGGCTGAAGCGCAAATCCGCACCACGACGATCCCCTTGAATGTTCTGGTGGTCGACGATCACCCCGCCAATCGCTTGCTCATGTGCCAGCAACTGGAGTTTCTGGGCCACCGATTCAGCGTCGCGCCGGATGGCCAGGCGGGATTTCAGGCATGGGAAGCCGAGCCGTTCGACCTGGTGATTGCCGATTGCAACATGCCGATCATGAACGGATACGAACTGGCCCGCGCCATTCGCCGACATGAACAAAAAACACACCGCCCGCCCTGTACCGTGCTGGGTTTTACCGCCAACGCACAACCGGAAGAAATACAACGCTGCAAACAAGCCGGGATGGACGACTGCCTGTTCAAGCCCCTTACCCTGACAGCCTTGAGTCAGTGGTTTGAAGGTATCAGACCAACCGTCCACGATCCCGCATTCAGCCTGCAAGGATTGCGTCTTTTGACCGGCGGAGATCCGGTATTGGACCAGCGATTGTTGACCGAACTGTTGAACAGCAACCGTCTGGACCGACAAGAACTGCTGGCGCTGTCTCCCTCCAAAGAACTTCAGCCATTTCTCGACGTCGCCCACAAAATCAAGGGCGCCGCCCGAATTGTCCAGGCGTCCCGGGTGATCGACAGCTGCGAGGCGATGGAAAAGGCCTGCCATGAAGTGTTCCGTCACGACGAAGTGGCTGATTGCAGCAAGGCTATAGAGCGCGCCCTGCTCGAACTGGAGCAAGCATTGCAGCAACAGATCGGTCAAAACGACAAAAGCAGAATGACAGAGCCTTAACTATGCTTGGACGCTGAGCAGTGCGTTAACCATCATGGAGAGACCTGCAATGCCCAGCCCACTGCGCCCGGATCAACGTCGGTTTCCTCTGCACGTCCATATCAGCGTGATGTTCACTTTCCTGCTGTTGCTGACGGGCGTGGTGCTGGGCCTTTTCAACTACCAGCAAACCACACAGATCATTCTTTCCAGCAGTGAAAAGCTCTTCAACCGCATCGAGCAGGACGTCCGTCTCGACCTGCACGCCACTTATGAACCAATTCGCCATCTGCTGACCCTGCTGGCGCAATACCCGGCGACCCAGGCACCTGACCTGGCGCAACGCCTGGCACTGCTCAAACCCTTCAGCCAGTCGCTCAAGGACAACCCCGACCTGGCCTCGTTGTATCTGGGCTATGGCAACGGTGATTTCTTCATGGTTCGGCCCTTGCGAACCCCCGAGCTGAAAACGCTCCTCAAGGCACCGGATACTGCGGCTTATCAGGTGTGGAGCATTGAGCGAACAGGCAACAGCGGTCAGGTCCGCTCCCAATCATTGTTTTTCGATCAGGATCTGGCCCTCATCAGCCGCCAGGACAACCCCGACGAAACCTACGATCCGCGAACCCGCGCCTGGTATGCCAACGCCCATAGCGACAGCGATCAGATCACTACCGAACCCTACATCTTTTTCTCCACCCACAATGTCGGCACTACCCTGGCCCGGCGCAGTGGCGAACAGGCTGTCATGGGGGCCGATCTGACCCTGGCGGAACTCTCCGCGACCCTGGCCAAACATGTCGTGACCCCCAATACCGAAATAGTGCTGTTCGATGCTGAAGGGGATGCCATCGCGTATCCCGACAGCCGCAAACTGATCATCGACGATCAGACTGCCCGCCTGATCAAAGCCGCCGACCTGAGCCCCAGTCTTGGCGCATTGCTCAACAACCCCCTCGCAGGCAATCGCCTGAATGTCGCCGGTCGTCAATGGATCGTTGCCCGCAGCAGCATGCAGGAAGGCGGCCCCCAAGGGCTGCAACTGGCGCTGCTGGTGCCGGAAGATGAGTTACTCGTCGATGCCTACCGCATGCGCTGGCAAGGCGCGCTGATTACCCTGGCCACGCTGTTGTTGTGCCTGCCGGTGGGCTGGCTGACCTCACGGGTTCTGGTCAAGCCCCTGCGCGCGCTGGTGCGGGAGGCCGATGCGGTTCGCAGTTTCGACTTCAACTTCCCGGCCTCGCGTCGCTCTCCCGTGCTCGAAGTCGACCAACTGAGCGTGTCGATGACGCGAATGAAAGACACCCTGGCGAGTTTTTTCCAGATCACCGACAGCCTGAGCGCCGAGACTCGCTTCGCCCCCTTGCTGGAACGGGTGTTGTTTGAAACCGTGAAAATCGGCCAGGCCCAGGCCGGTCTGATCTACCTGCGCGAAAGTGATGGCGATCGCATGGAACCCCATGGTCTGGTCGTCAACGGCACCTCACGGGCATTGTCGTCATTTGATCTTCAAGGACACGAACTCCAGGCTTCGCAAAGCCCTGCATGGCTACAACAGCTGTCGAATGCCGACAACATCGTCACCACGTTTGGTTTTGAACAGGCCGGGGATTTGCAAAAGGTGTTGCTTGCACTGGAGTGTCCCCGCGTTCATCTGATCGGTATTCGGTTACACAATCGTCATAACGAAACCGTGGGCCTGCTGATCCTGCTGCTGGCCGATACCGGCCAGCAGAGCGATCTGGAGAAACTTCGTCCGGACCGCATCGCGTTCCTCCAGGCCGTGTCCGGCGCGGCCGCCGTGAGTATTGAAAGTCAGCGTCTGCAAGCCAAACAAAAACAACTGCTGGATTCCTTCATTCAACTGCTGGCGGGTGCGATTGACGCCAAAAGCCCCTATACCGGTGGTCACTGCCAGCGAGTACCGGCGCTGACCCTGATGCTCGCCCAAGCCGCCGCTGCCAGCCAGGACCCGGCCTTCAGTGGCTATCAACCCAACGAAGATGAATGGGAAGCGCTGCACATCGCCGCCTGGCTGCACGACTGCGGCAAGGTCACCACGCCGGAATATGTAGTCGATAAAGCCACGAAGCTGGAAACCCTTAACGACCGTATTCATGAAATCCGCACCCGCTTCGAAGTACTCAAGCGCGATGCCTGGATCAACTATTGGCAAGCAATGGCCCTGGGCGGTAACGAGCAGCACCTGGCCGAACTGCGTAACACCACGCTGGCGGGGCTGGACGATGATTTCGCGTTCGTTGCCCGCTGCAACCTGGGTGGCGAGGCGATGGCCGAATCCGACCAGCAACGCCTGCGCAGCATCGCCCAACGCACCTGGACCCGAACCCTGGATGACCGGCTGGGCGTTTCCTGGGAAGAGAATCGGCGTCAGGCGCGGACCCCGGCACCGACACTGCCGGTCAGCGAGCCATTGCTGGCGGACAAACCCGAGCACCTGGTCGAACGGCCCGAAGCCGAACTGATTCCGCAGGACAATCCCTGGGGGTTCAAGCTCGATGTGCCGCGCTACAAGTACAACCGGGGCGAGCTGTACAACCTGAGCATTGCCCGAGGCACCCTGACCCGCGAGGAGCGTTACATCATCAATCACCACATGGTGCAGACGATTCTGATGCTCAGCCACCTGCCCTTCCCCGGCCACCTCGCCAACGTCGCGGAGATCGCCGGCGGCCACCACGAGAAAATGGACGGCACCGGGTATCCCAAACAGTTGAAGCGCGAAGAAATGAGTCTGCCGGCGCGGATGATGGCGATTGCCGATATTTTCGAAGCCCTGACCGCCGCCGATCGACCCTACAAGAAAGCCAAGTCCTTGAGCGAAGCGCTGGGCATCATGGCCACGATGTGCCGGGATGCTCACATCGATCCCGAGTTGTTCGGGCTGTTCGTCAACGCGCAAATCTACTTGCAGTACGCCAATCGATTCCTCGATCCCCAACAGATCGATGCGGTTGATCCGACAAGCCTGCTGGTCAAGGCAGGCCTGGCATGATCAGCAGTCGGTCAGACGCAGGAAAATCGCCGCCAATTGCTCGATTCCGGCCTGATCTTCAGCGCTGAAACGCGCCAGTTTCGGGCTGTCGAGGTCCAGCACGCCGACCAGGCGACCGTCTTTGACCAGTGGCACGACCAGTTCGCTGTTCGACGCGCTGTCGCAAGCGATGTGCCCGGGGAACGCGTGCACGTCCTCGACCAACTGGGTCTGCAAGGTGGCCGCCGCCGCTCCGCACACGCCTCGGCCGAACGGAATCCGTACGCAGGCGATTTGTCCCTGAAACGGGCCAAGTACCAGTTCTTCGTTGCGATTGAGGTAGAACCCGGCCCAGTTCAGGTCATCGAGCTGGTTGAACAGGAACGCAGAAAACTGCGCGGCGTTGGCAATGAAATCCCGCTCGTGCGCCAGCAATGACTCCAATTGCGCCCACAGCATGCCGTAGCCTTCGAGGCCCTGGCCGCTCTTTTGTAAATCGATCATGCCTTGTGCTCCAACAGCTTCAGCCCGACCCAATAGCGGGCAAATTGATACGCGCAACGTCCGTTGCGATTACCGCGGCCCGTGGCCCAGCGAACCGCGAGGATGTCCAGCTCTTCGTCTCGCTGCCACTTGAGGCCCGCCTTGTCGGCCAGTTGACCGATCCAGTGCTCGACGACGTTAAGGAAGTGCTCCTGGGTAAACGGATAGAACGACAGCCACAATCCAAAACGATCCGACAGCGCAATTTTGTCTTCCACCGCCTCGCTGGGATGGAGTTCGCCGTCAACGCGTTTCCAGTTTTCGTTATCGCTTTCCTTTTCCGGTACCAGATGGCGACGGTTGGACGTGGCGTACAGCAAGACGTTATCCGGTGCCTGTTCGAGAGAGCCGTCGAGCACGCTTTTGAGCACGCGATAATCGCCCTCGCCCGACTCGAACGACAGGTCATCGCAGAACAGCACAAAACGCTGGGGCAGCTTGGCGATCTGTTCGACCACTCGCGGCAAATCCGCCAGGTGATCGCGCTCGATCTCGATCAGCCGCAGACCGGCCTTCGCGTGTTCGGCCAGCAAGGCGCGAATCAGCGATGATTTACCGGTGCCGCGCGAGCCCCAGAGCAACGCGTGGTTGGCCGGCATGCCATCGAGGAACTGCTGAGTATTTCGCCCCAGTTGCTCCCGTTGCCGGTCGACACCGATCAGGTCGGACAAACGCATGTCGAGGCTGACTTCCAGCGGCAATAGAAATCCGCTGCGACCCTCGCGCTGCCAGCGCGCGGCAAGGCAATGATTCCAGTCGATCGCTTGCCGAGGGGCGGGCAGCAGCGGTTCGATACGGGCCAAAACGGCATCGGCGCGTTCAAGAAAAGCATTTAATCGGGAATCCACGTCTTCTCCTCGGGCTCGTTCACAGTAATGATGGCGATACAGCGACGAAACACAGCGTTCGGTGTCAGGTTCAGCCCTTTGCACAAGGGCTCGCGAGAACATCGGTATCCATGCATCATCGGCTATGCTTGAGCAGCGAAGGGAAACGGAAGTGGTTCAACACCCCATGGATATCAAGTTCACCAACCGGCTGTCCTACAAGCAAGCCAGGCTTACTGTGCTGGTCGGTTTCATTCTGGGCACGCTGCTCAGCCTGCTGCAAATAGGCATCGATTATGCCAGTGAAGACGCCTCCATCAACCGCGAAATCCTGTCTTTGCTGGAAATCAGCCATAACCCCGCGTCCCGCATCGCCTACAACATCGACGCCGAACTCGCTCAGGAACTGACCCTGGGCCTGTTGCACTCGCCGGCGATCATCGGCGCGCAATTGATCGACAACAACAATAACGTGCTGGCCAACGTCAAACGCCCAGGCGTGCAAAGCAGCTATCGAGTGATCAGCGACTTCCTGTTCGGCGCCAACCGGCAGTTCGAAGACCGTCTCTACCTGGATCACTTGCCGACCGAATCCCTCGGCACCCTGCGTCTGGACGTCGACACCTATTCATTCGGTAACCGGTTCCTGCGTCGGGCCGAGGTGACCCTGCTCAATGGCTTCGCTCGCAGCCTGCTGCTGACCGGCATCCTGCTGGCGTTGTTCTACGTGATGCTGACCAAGCCTTTGGTGCGGGTCATCCGTGAACTCAGCAATCGCGACCCGCGCAGTACAGAGTCGACGTCGCTGGAGTGTCCGACGGACCATGAAAACGATGAAATCGGTGTACTGGTCAAAGTTGCCAATCAACAATTCGAAAACATCGCCACCGAAATCCAGCAGCGACGCAACGCCGAAAACCGCCTGACCGACTACCTCGGGCAACTGGAGAACATCGTCTCGGCCCGCACCGCGGAACTCAAGGCGATCAACTCGCGGCTCAGCCAATCCAACGAGGAGCTGGAAGTCGCCCGCAGGACCGCCCTGGACATGGCCGAAGCGCGCTCGGTGTTCCTGGCCAACATGAGCCACGAGATCCGCACGCCGCTCAATGGCCTGCTGGGGATGATCGCGCTTTCCCTGGACGGCCCGCTCAATGCCGAGCAACAGCAACAGCTGTCCATCGCCCATGACTCGGGCAAAGTACTGGTGGAACTGCTCAACGATATTCTCGATTTGTCGAAGTTCGATGCCGGCCAACTGGAGCTCGAACATATTCCGTTCGACCTCGGTTCGCTGATTGAAGACACCGCCAACCTGCTATCGCAAAACGCCGCGCCGAGTGTCGAGCTGAGCTGCCTGATCGACCCACAGTTCCCGGCCCTGGTGCTTGGGGATCCGACCCGGGTCCGACAGATCGTCAGCAACCTCTTGTCCAACGCCCTCAAGTTCACCCGTTTCGGTCGCGTCGATGTGCGCCTGTCGACGTTCGGGGACGGCGTCAGAATCGAAGTCTGCGACACCGGCATCGGTATCGCCCAGGATGCCCAGGTCAAGATCTTCCAGCCCTTCACGCAGGCGGGTGCCGGCATTACCCGGCAATTCGGCGGAACCGGGTTGGGCCTGGCACTGACCTACAACCTCTGCGAAGCCATGCAAGGGCGCCTCACCATCAGCTCGGAAGCGGGCTTCGGCAGCCAGTTCTGTGCAGACCTGCCGCTGCCCAGCCACACCCGCGCCCTTCCCCCGGCCTCTTTACAGGGCAAGGTCATCGCCATCACCGCCGCCAGCAGCGGTCTGGCAGAACTGTTGAAAAGTGTATTACCCGGCTGGGGGCTCGATTATGAGCAGCGTTCCATCGATGACTCGTTACTTGGCCTGAATCCCGACGTACTGATTACCGATTGCCCCGAATGCCTGTTTGGCCTGCGTCCTTCGTGTACAGCCCCCATTTTGCTGGTCACCGCTTACGGCAATTTCATGCCCAGCGAACAAGCCCTCGCCCTCGCTCCCTTACAGCAACAGGCGCGGCCTCTGGCACGCAACGCGCTGTACCAGACGCTGCGGCGAACCCTGCAGCCGGAACTCAACACGATCAACGGTGCCCGGCTCGACAGCCTCTCCCCACAACGACGCGGACGCGTGCTGCTGGTGGAGGACAATCCGGTCAACCAACTGGTGGCCAAGGGGATGCTCGGAAAACTCGGTTGCGAGGTGATTGTCGCCGGTCACGGTGGGGAGGCGCTGGATCAGCTGGAGCAGAGCGAATTCGATCTGGTGCTGATGGACTGCAACATGCCGGTGATGGACGGCTACGAGGCCAGTCGACAAATCCGTCGCAGCGGACGCTGGCCACAGCTGCCCATTGTCGCCCTGACCGCCAACGCCATGTCCGAAGAGCGCGAACGCTGCCGTGCGGCAGGCATGAGCGATTACCTGGCAAAACCCTTCCGCCGGGAAGAGTTGGCGGCCCTGCTGGACTTGTGGGTTCCTACTACGACAGCGCTTTGATTTGCCCCAAAAGGTTATCAAGGCCATCACGCAGATCATTCAGGTGATCCAGATCCACACCGCTGTCGCATAACAGACGGGCCTTGAGCGGCCCGACCTGATCGCGCAAAGCCTTGCCGGTTGGCGACAGGCTCAAGTGCACTTCCCGCTCGTCCCGCGCCGAGCGCTGACGCTGAACCAGTTGCAGTTGCTCAAGACGCTTGAGCAACGGCGTCAGCGTGCCGGAATCCAGCGCCAGGCGTTCGCCCAACGCCTTGACCGTCGGTTGCTCAGGGGCCGCCTCCTGCCATTCCCACAACACCAGCATCGCCAGGTATTGCGGGTAGGTCAGGCCGAGCTGATCGAGCATCGGCTTGTAGGCGCGGATCACCGCCCGGGAAGCGGCGTACAGCTTGAAGCACAGTTGACTGTCAAGCTTCAGGGAATCGACTGACAAGGTGTTCATTTGAGCAGGGCTTCGATCTCGCGGGTCAGGTCCTGCGGCTTGGTCGCGGGGGCGAAGCGCTTGACCAATTGGCCGTCCTTGCCAATCAGAAACTTCGTGAAGTTCCACTTGATGCCTTGGGAACCCAGCACACCCGGCGCGCGCTTTTTCAGTTGAACGAACAGCGGATGGGCGCCTGCGCCATTGACTTCAATCTTTTTGAACAGCGGAAAACTGACGCCGAAGTTCAACTCGCAGAACTCGGAAATCGCCCCTTCGTTGCCTGGCTCTTGCTTGCCGAACTGGTTACACGGAAAACCCAGCACCACCAAACCTTGATCCTTGTAGGTCTGCCACAACTCTTCAAGGCCTTTGTACTGCGGGGTGAAGCCGCATTTGCTCGCGGTGTTGACCACCAGCACGGCCTTGCCGGCGAAATCGGCCAGGGTCTTTTGCTCACCCTTGATGGTGGTGCAAGGGATGCTCAGCAGGTTGTCGCTCATGGCTCGGACTCTAAATGAGGGAAGATGAGACGAACATAGCGAGCAATTGAATTGTGTGCAATTTAATAAATCGATTACTGATTGACTGCAGGAGCAAGGCTTGCCGGCGATGGCGGTCTTGGGGGCGCCATCGCGAGCAAGCTCGGCTCCTACAGGCGTCGTCGATTAATTGTAGGAGCACGGCTTGCCTGCGATGGCGGTCTTGAGATCGCTATCGCGAGCAAGCTCGGTTCCTACAGGCATCGTCGATTAATTGTAGGAGCACGGCTTGCCTGCGATGGCGGTCTTGAGATCGCTATCGCGAGCAAGCTTTGCTCCTACAGATACAGGGCTCGCATTACGAGCGCGGTACCAGGTCCAGGCACACCGAGTTGATGCAATAACGCAGGCCGGTCGGCGGCGGGCCGTCCGGGAACACGTGCCCCAGGTGCGCATCGCATTTGGCGCAGACCACTTCGGTGCGGATCATGCCGTGGCTGACGTCACGGATCTCGACCATGGCGCTGTCGCCAATCGGTGCATAAAAGCTCGGCCAGCCGCAGCCGGAGTCGAATTTGGTTTTGGAGTCGAACAGCGGCTCGTTGCAGCAGATGCAGTGGTAGACACCGTCAGTTTTGGTGTCGTTGTACTTGCCGGAGAACGGTCGCTCGGTGCCCTTGAGGCGGCAAACGTTGTACTGCTCCGGGTCGAGCATCGCCTTCCATTCTTCCTGGGTTTTTTCCAACTTTTCCATCGTCACACCTCAGCAGCTGAAAAAGCCCGATCTGTACCTTTTCCACGGATCGGGCGGCACGTATGATTGCGCCTCGTCAAACGCCAGTCTGGCAGCCAGACCACGCGCATTCAAACGGATTTATGGGTGCTGCTTCTCAAGGCGTCAGGCCTGTGTGAATACGCAGGATTCCCAGCACGGTCGTTCATACGCCGCCTGGATCGTTCATTTTCGGGAACACATCGCCATGCAGGTCAGCAAATCGAACAAGCTCGCCAACGTCTGCTACGACATTCGCGGCCCAGTGCTCAAGCACGCCAAACGCCTGGAAGAGGAAGGCCATCGCATCCTCAAGCTGAACATCGGCAACCCGGCGCCTTTTGGTTTCGAAGCGCCGGATGAAATTCTCCAGGACGTCATCCGCAACCTGCCGACTGCTCAGGGCTACAGCGATTCCAAAGGTCTGTTCAGCGCCCGCAAGGCCGTGATGCAGTACTACCAGCAAAAGCAGGTAGAAGGCGTTGGCATTGAAGACATCTATTTGGGCAACGGCGTTTCCGAGCTGATCGTGATGTCGATGCAGGCCCTGCTCAACAACGGCGACGAAGTGCTGGTGCCGGCACCGGACTACCCGCTGTGGACTGCCGCGGTGAGCCTGTCGGGCGGCAACCCGGTGCATTACCTGTGCGACGAGCAGGCCAACTGGTGGCCGGATCTGGCCGACATCAAGGCCAAGATCACCCCGAACACCAAAGCACTGGTGATCATCAACCCGAACAACCCGACCGGCGCGGTGTATTCGAAAGAAGTCCTGCTGGGCATGCTGGAACTGGCTCGTCAGCACAACCTGGTGGTTTTTTCCGACGAGATCTACGACAAGATTCTGTACGACGATGCCGTGCACATCTGCACGGCTTCCCTGGCGCCAGACCTGCTGTGCCTGACGTTCAACGGTCTGTCCAAGTCCTATCGCGTAGCCGGCTTCCGTTCCGGCTGGATCGCCATTTCCGGCCCGAAACACCACGCCCAGAGCTACATCGAAGGCATCGACATGCTGGCGAACATGCGCCTGTGTGCCAACGTGCCGAGCCAGCATGCGATCCAGACCGCCCTCGGCGGCTACCAGAGCATCAATGATCTGATATTGCCCAACGGACGCCTGTTGGAACAGCGCAACCGTACCTGGGAACTACTCAACGACATTCCCGGCGTGAGCTGCGTCAAGCCAATGGGCGCGCTATATGCGTTCCCACGGATCGACCCGAAAGTCTGCCCGATCCATAACGACGAGAAATTCGTGCTCGACCTGCTGCTGTCGGAAAAGCTGCTGGTGGTTCAAGGCACCGCCTTCAACTGGCCATGGCCGGACCACTTCCGCGTGGTGACCCTGCCGCGCGTGGACGACCTGGACATGGCCATCGGACGTATCGGCAACTTCCTCAAGTCCTATCGCCAATAACCTGCCTGTCACCGTGCGACGCTTGCGCAAGTCGCACGGTGATTGATTCAGCAACATTTCTTTGCACCCTGCCGAACATCGCTTCTTCAATCGCTGACTGATGACTCGTTGTGTGCTCGCGTCTAACAACGGCGGGGTTTACGACGTTAATTGGCTGACAAACACTTCCTGCATCGACGTCGGAAATGCCCTTCAAACAGCTAGACTGTTGCCGTAGGACACAGTTTGAAATAGTCACCCGGTTGAATAGCCCGAGTCAGCACCTTATATACCCCGCAGTACGCTACATCTTTAGCATGAGGAGATTTCTACAACCATGATGCGCATCCTGCTGTTTTTGGCCACTAACCTGGCGGTCGTGCTGATTGCCAGCATCACCCTGAGCCTTTTCGGCTTCAACGGGTTCATGGCGGCCAACGGGGTTGATCTCAACCTCAATCAGCTGCTGATTTTCTGTGCGGTCTTTGGTTTCGCCGGTTCGCTGTTCTCGCTGTTCATCTCCAAGTGGATGGCGAAGATGAGCACCAGCACCCAAATCATCAGCCAGCCGCGCACACGTCACGAGCAATGGCTGCTGCAAACCGTCGAGCAATTGTCCCGGGAAGCCGGGATCAAAATGCCCGAAGTCGGTATTTTTCCGGCCTACGAGGCGAACGCCTTTGCCACCGGCTGGAACAAGAACGACGCGTTGGTCGCGGTCAGCCAAGGGCTGCTCGAGCGTTTCTCGCCTGATGAAGTGAAGGCCGTTCTGGCCCACGAAATCGGCCACGTCGCCAATGGCGACATGGTCACCCTGGCATTGATCCAGGGCGTGGTGAACACCTTCGTGATGTTCTTCGCACGGATCATCGGCAACTTTGTCGACAAGGTGATCTTCAAGAACGAAGAAGGCCAGGGCATCGCCTACTACGTGGCGACCATCTTCGCCGAACTGGTCCTGGGCATTCTGGCCAGCGCCATCGTCATGTGGTTCTCGCGTAAACGCGAATTCCGTGCAGACGAAGCCGGTGCACGTCTGGCCGGCACCGCCGCAATGATCGGCGCCCTGCAACGTCTGCGTGCCGAACAGGGGCTGCCGGTGCACATGCCGGACACCCTGACGGCTTTCGGCATCAACGGTGGCATCAAACAGGGGTTCGCGCGCATGTTCATGAGCCACCCGCCGCTGGAAGAGCGTATCGACGCGTTGCGTCGTCGGGGCTGAGAGGTTCCGCACTAAAAGAAAAGGCCCGCAGTGAATGCGGGCCTTTTTTTGTCTGCTGATTTTTGCAGTGTTTATTCGGGCCCTATCGCGAGCAGGCTCGCTCCCACATTAGACCGCGTCCATTTAGACAGCTCGGTCAACTGTGGGAGCGAGCCTGCTCGCGATGAGGCCGGTACAAACAACACCAATCTATCGGCTGGAAACCCGATAAACCCGCTCTTCAAGCCGCGGAACACCGCTTTCCAGGAACTTCCAGCTCTCGCCCAGCACGTCCTGGTCCTCCAGAATCTTCAACTCCCACGAAGCACCGAACAACCGCTGCACTTCGTCATCCAGCACGGCAAAGGGCGGTCCTTCCATTTGTGCCTGGTCGTAATCCAGGGTGATCAGCAGCCCCAGCGAATCCTTCGGCACAATCCGCTTCAGATGCTCGGCGTATTGCTCGCGCATCTTCGGTGGCAAGGCGATCAACGCAGCGCGGTCGTACAGCGCACTGCAATCGGCGACGTCGCCGGCCGTCAATGCGAAGAAATCACCACACCAGATCTCGATCGAGCCCGCCCGATAGACCGTGAAGGGGCCTTGATCGCTGACGTCCGGATCAAATTGATGCTCGTGAAAAAAGTCTCCCACCGCTTTTTCCGACAACTCGACGCCCAGCACCTCGTGACCGCATTTCGCCAGCCACAGCAGATCCAGGCTTTTCCCACATAACGGCACCAGTACACGCGCGCCCTCTTCCAGGCCCAGCTGCGGCCAGTACCGTTGCAGATATGGATTCACTTCCGGCAGGTGAAAGCCGATCTGATTCGACGTCCACCGCTTGTGCCAAAACTCCGGCTGCATAATTAATCCCGAAAATTCGATCAAAAGACCCTAAAACTTATATTAGATTTAGATCAATGATCTGACTGAAGATGATGCCATCTTACCCCTCAGGAGCTCATTCATGTTCCCCAGCCTCTACATATCCCATGGCTCGCCCATGTTGGCACTGGAACCGGGCGCCAGCGGGCCCGCCCTCGCTCGCCTGGCCGCAGAATTGCCGAAACCCAAAGCCATCGTAATTGTTTCTGCGCATTGGGAAAGCAATGAATTGCTGGTCAGCGGCAACCCCCAGCCTGAAACCTGGCATGACTTCGGCGGCTTTCCGCAGGCGTTGTTCGACGTGCAATACCCGGCGCCCGGCAATCCACAATTGGCCGCAGAGGTTGTCGAACTGCTGAAAAGCGATGGCCTGCCCGCACGCATCGACGCCGAACGGCCATTCGACCATGGTGTCTGGGTGCCCTTGTCGTTGATGTATCCACAAGCCGACATCCCCGTGGTGCAAGTCTCGCTGCCCACCCGCGGCGGCCCGGCCCTGCAGACCCGCGTCGGTCATGCCCTGGCCAGTCTGCGCGAACACGGCGTGCTGCTGATCGGTTCCGGGAGCATCACCCACAACCTGCGCGAACTGGACTGGCACGCCGGCCCGGAGAGCGTCGAACCGTGGGCCCAGGCCTTTCGTGACTGGATGATCGAAAAACTCGCTGCCAACGACGAAACCGCGTTGCACGATTACCGCCAGCAAGCACCGAATGCGGTGCGCAACCATCCCAGTGATGAACACCTGTTGCCGTTGTACTTTGCGCGCGGCGCGGGAGGGACATTCAGCGTGACCCACAAGGGATTTACCATGGGCGCTCTGGGCATGGACATTTACCGATTCGGGTAATGACAGAACCGAGGCCTGTGGCGGCCAGGCTCAGACCACATCAACCCCGACATGGATCGCATCGTGCCGCCAAAACTCCAGATCACAATCGATCAACCGCTCATGTTGATCGTAATTGACCCGAGCGATGCGCAACCCCGGACTCCCCACCGACACCCGTAAAGCCGCCGCCGCATCCACCGACAACGCCGTCGGCACAATCTCGAAACGCACCCGCCCATAGTGCAAGTCGTAATGCCGCGCATACAGCTCGGTAATCGACTGATTCAGATCGAAATCCAGAATCCCCGGAAAAAACTGCGGATTCAAATAGTGCTCCACATACAACACCAGCCGCTCATCAATCCGCCGTGCCCGGCAAATCTGAATCACGCTGGACAACGCCGGCAACTGCAACCAGGCACAGACCGCCGCCGACGCCGGTTGCAACCGCGCGGAAATCACCTCGGTGGACGGCACCCGCCCCTGTGCACTGACCATCGCGTGAAAGTGACTGCGCTGCATCAGGTTATAGGCCAGGCGCGGTGGCGATACGAACCAGCCACGGCGCTCCTCTCGATAAATCTGCCCCTGGGCTTCCAGTTGCAACAACGCTTCACGCACGGTAATCCGCGTGGTCCCGAACAACTCACTGAGCTTGCGCTCGGCCGGCAGTTTGCTCCCGGGCGCCAACAGGCCATGGTCGAGCTGTTCCTGCAGAACCTGCCCGATGGCTGTCACCGCTTTGGTTGTCTCGATGCGCATCAACGTTACCTATCTGGACTAGACCAGCACTGTTTCGGGGCGGAACCGCGATTCAAATCGGTTCCCTCAACTCCCGACAAGCCTAGGCACTGCACATGACTGACAGATGACAAAGCCGCCGAACGGTTGATCCAGACACCTGCAAATTCACGGCCAAGTCCTTTTATATCAGCCTATTAGCCATGGTCTACGCTTACTCCGAAGCCTGACCATTGCCGCTCAAGAAATATAGGCCGACCGGTCGTCGACATCAAAATGTCATCAGAGACGCCTAAATTGGCTCAGGTATTGCTGACCTAGACCAACATAACCGCAATCGCAGCGTTGAAAACGCCCAAAGGAGCTTCGGATGAAACAGCTTTTCCTGGCCTCACTGTTAGGCTCGACCATTGCCATGTGTACCGCCGCGATGGCGGCTGATAGCGATTTGAAAACCCTGGAAGCCGCGGCGAAAGCGGAAGGAGAGGTCAACAGCGTCGGCATGCCCGACAACTGGGCCAACTGGAAAGGCACCTGGGATGACCTGGCCAAGAACTACGGCCTGAAACATATCGACACCGACATGAGCTCGGCCCAGGAAATCGCCAAGTTCGCCGCTGAAAAAGACAACGCCACTGCCGATATCGGTGATGTCGGTGCAGCGTTCGGTCCGATCGCGGTGAAACAAGGCGTTGTTCAACCTTACAAGCCAAGCACCTGGGATCAGATCCCGAGCTGGGCAAAGGATAAGGACGGCAACTGGGCGCTCGCCTACACCGGCACCATCGCGTTCATCGTCAACAAAAAGTTGCTGCACGGCTCCGACGCTCCGACCAAATGGGCTGACCTCAAGAACGGCAAATACAAAGTTTCCATCGGTGATGTGAGCACCGCAGCCCAAGCCGCCAACGGTGTTCTGGCTGCCGCGCTCGCCAATGGTGGCAATGAGAAAAACCTCCAGCCGGCGCTGGATCTGTTTTCCGAGATCGCCAAACAAGGCCGCCTGTCGATGGCTAACCCGACCATTGCCACCATGGAAAAGGGTGAAATCGAAGTCGGCGTGGTCTGGGACTTCAACGGTCTGAGCTACAAGGCCAAAATGGTCAACCCGAATGACTACACCGTGCTGATTCCATCCGATGGCTCGGTGATCTCCGGTTACACCACCATCATCAACAAATACGCCAAGCACCCGAATGCCGCCAAACTGGCCCGCGAATACATCTTCAGCGACGCCGGCCAGATCAACCTGGCACGCGGTAACGCCCGTCCGATCCGCGCCGAGCATCTGACGCTGCCGGCCGAGGTTCAGGCCCAGTTGCTGCCTAACGAGCAGTACAAAAAGGTCACGCCGATCAAAGACGCCGACGCATGGGAAAAGACCTCCAAAGCCCTTCCGCAGAAGTGGCAGGAAGAAGTCATCGTCAATATGAAGCAGTAATGCGGTAGATCCCCATTTGGGGATCTGATGGAGACCCAATGTGGGAGCGAGCCTGCTCGCGATGAGGGACTGTCAGCCAACATCAATGTTGAATGTCAGACCGCTATCGCGAGCAGGCTCGCTCCCACAAAGGATTGGTTGCGTATTTGAATCATCTGTTTTGCGGAGTTCCAGCCCCTATGAAGCACAACGTCATCCTTGTCGTGCTCGACGGCCTTAATTACGAGGTCGCCCGTCACGCCATGGGGCACCTGCAGGCTTATGTCGGCGCAGGACGCGCGGCGCTCTACAAACTGGAGTGCGAATTGCCGGCGCTGTCCCGACCGCTTTACGAGTGCATCCTGACCGGCGTCACGCCGATCGACAGTGGCATCGTTCACAACAACGTCTCACGCTTGTCCAACCAGCGCAGCATCTATCACTACGCCAGCGATGCCGGCCTTGTCACCGCCGCCGCGGCCTATCACTGGGTCAGTGAGCTGTATAACCGTTCGCCGTTTATTGCGCCGCGGGATCGTCACACCGACGACCCGGACCTGCCGATCCAGCACGGACATTTCTACTGGAACGATCACTACCCGGACTCGCACCTGTTCGCCGACGCCGAAAACCTGCGCCTGCGTCATGCGCCGAACTTTTTACTGGTCCACCCCATGAACATCGACGACGCCGGGCACAAGCACGGTCTCGACACCTCGCAGTACCGTAACAGCGCCCGCTCGGCCGACATTATTCTGGCCGACTATCTGCAAACCTGGCTCGACGCCGGGTATCAGGTGCTGGTGACCGCCGACCATGGCATGAACAACGACCGCTCCCACAACGGCTTGCTGTCGGAAGAACGCGAAGTACCGCTTTTCGTCCTCGGCGACGCTTTCAGCTTCAATGCCAACGCCGCACCGAAACAGACTGAAATCTGCGGCACCGTCTGTGAACTGCTGGGTGTGCCCCACGACAAACCTGTATGCCGGGAGCTGCTCAAGTGAACACCATGAAGCGCGGAAAATGGCTGGCAGCCTTGTGCCTGGTGCCTTTTGCACTGTTCTTTATCGTGTTCCAGATCGCGCCGCTGTCCTGGGTGATGATCAACAGCCTGCAATCGGAAGAGTTCGGCTGGGGCATCGCCAACTTCACCAGGATCTTCAATTCGAAGTTCTATCTGCAGGCGATCCAGTTCAGCCTCGAGATCAGTTTCTGGTCCAGCGTGTTCGGGATCATCATCGCGGTGCTCGGCGCCTACTCCCTGCGCCGGGTCGACTCGAAACTGCGCAACTTCGTCAACGCCTTCGCCAACATGACCAGCAACTTTGCCGGCGTGCCTTTGGCCTTCGCGTTCATCATTCTGCTGGGCTTCAACGGTAGCTTCACCATCATGCTCAAGCAGGCGGGGATCATTCAGGACTTCAACCTGTATTCGAAAACCGGGCTGATCATTCTCTACACCTACTTCCAGATTCCGCTGGGCGTGCTGCTGCTCTACCCGGCCTTTGATGCCCTGCGCGAAGACTGGCGTGAATCCGCCGCGCTGCTCGGCGCCAATGGCTGGCAGTTCTGGCGGCACATCGGTTTGCCAGTGCTGACCCCGGCGCTGCTCGGTACGTTTGTCATCCTGCTGGCCAACGCCCTGGGCGCCTACGCCACGGTGTACGCCCTGACCACCGGCAACTTCAACGTGCTGCCGATCCGCATCGCAGCGATGGTTTCCGGCGACATTTCCCTGGACCCGAACCTGGCCAGTGCCCTGGCCGTGGTGCTGGTGGCGTTGATGACCCTGGTGACCATCGTGCATCAGTTGCTGTTGAAGAGGAGCTACCATGTCTCGCGCTGAACTGAGCCCCGTCGGGGTCTATCACCGGGTGGTGGTGTATTTGCTGTTTGCCATCCTGTTGCTACCGTTGCTCGGAACGCTGATCTACTCGATCGCCAGCAGTTGGTCGGCGACCATTCTGCCCAGTGGCTTCACCGTTAAATGGTACGTGGAGCTGTGGAGCGATCCGCGGTTTCTTCATTCGTTCGGCCAATCGCTGCTGGTCTGCGTCGGCTCGCTGATTCTGTCCGTGGTGCTGATTCTGCCGTTGCTGTTTGTGGTGCATTACCATTTTCCGAAACTCGATGCGCTGATGAACATCCTGATCCTGCTGCCCTTCGCGGTGCCGCCGGTGGTGTCGTCGGTGGGTCTGTTGCAGCTCTACGGTTCCGGGCCGTTCGCGATGGTCGGGACGCCGTGGATTCTGATCGGCTGCTACTTCACCGTGGCGCTGCCGTTCATGTACCGGGCGATCACCAACAATTTGCAGGCGATCAACCTGCGAGACCTGATGGACTCCGCTCAGTTGCTCGGCGCCAGTACCTGGCAAGCGGCGTTCCTGGTGGTGCTGCCCAACTTGCGCAAAGGTTTGATGGTGGCATTGCTGCTGTCGTTCTCGTTCCTGTTCGGTGAGTTCGTGTTCGCCAACATCCTCGTCGGGACCCGCTACGAAACCCTGCAGGTCTACCTCAACAACATGCGCAACAGCAGCGGCCACTTCACCAGTGCGCTGGTGATTTCCTATTTCTTCTTTGTGCTGGTTCTGACCTGGGCTGCCAATATTTTGAACAAGGACAAAAGCCAATGAGCTTCGTCAGCGTCCAACACCTACTGAAAAGCTACGCGGGCACCACGGTGTTCAGCGACATCAACTGTGAAATCCAGAAGGGTGAGTTCGTCACCCTCCTCGGCCCGTCCGGTTGCGGCAAGTCCACACTGCTACGCTGCATCGCCGGGCTGACCTCGGTGGATGGCGGCAAAATCCTGCTCGATGGCCAGGACCTCGTTCCGTTGAGCCCGCAGAAACGCGGGATCGGCATGGTGTTCCAGAGCTACGCGCTGTTTCCGAACATGACCGTCGAGCAGAACGTCGCCTTTGGTTTGCGCATGCAGAAGGTCAACGCCGACGACAGCCACAAGCGTGTTGCCGAAGTACTGAAACTGGTGGAACTCAATGACTTCGCCGCGCGTTATCCGCATCAACTGTCCGGCGGCCAATGCCAGCGAGTCGCCCTCGCCCGCTCGTTGGTGACCCGGCCTCGCCTGTTGTTGCTGGATGAACCGCTGTCGGCCCTCGATGCGCGAATTCGCAAGCACCTGCGCGAACAGATCCGTCAGATCCAGCGTGAACTCGGCTTGACCACGATCTTCGTCACTCACGATCAGGAAGAAGCCCTGACCATGTCCGACCGAATTTTCTTGATGAATCAGGGAAAGATCGTACAGAGCGGCGATGCCCAGACCCTTTACACCGCACCCATCGATATCTTTGCCGCAGGTTTCATCGGCAACTACAACCTGCTGGACGCCGACAGCGCCACAAAACTGCTGCAGCGACCGATTACCCACCGCATCGCGATTCGCCCGGAAGCCATCGAACTGAGCCTCAACGGCGAACTCGACGCACAAATCCGCAGCCACAGCCTGTTGGGCAACGTGATTCGCTACCGGGTCGAAGCCAGGGGCGTGGAATTGGTGGTAGATGTGCTGAACCGCTCGGCGGCCGATTTGCATCCCGATGGTCAGCGTCTGGCGCTTTCCATCGATCCGACGGCCCTGTGTGAGGTAGCCTGATGACTTTGCTGATGTTGAAGAGAGAACCGCACTGATGGCCCTGGCAATTTTTGATTTGGACGAAACCCTGATCCACGGCGACTGCGCCACCCTCTGGAGCGAACAAATGGGTCGCCTGGGTTGGGTCGATCCCGAGTCGTTCATGCGTCAGAACAACGAACTGATGGACGCCTACAGCCACGGCAAACTGCGGATGGAGGAGTACATGACCTTCAGCCTGGAGCCGATGATCGGGCGCACCCCCGAAGAGGTCGACCATTTGGTAGGGCCTTGGGTGGAAGACTTCATCGAGCCGATCATTTTCAGTGACGCCACCAAAGCCATTGCGGCCCATCGCAAGGCCGGCGACCGGATTTTGGTGATTTCGGCGTCGGGCACGCACTTGGTCAGGCCGATTGCCGATCGTTTGGGCATTGACGAGATTCTCGGCATCGAGCTGGAAGTGGCACATGGGGTGTTTAGCGGCAACACCGTTGGCACGCTGACCTACCGCGAAGGCAAGATCACGCGTTTGCTGGAGTGGCTGGATGCGCAAGAGGAAAACCTGGAAGGCGCCAGTTTCTACTCCGACTCACGCAATGATTTGCCGTTGCTGCTGAAAGTAGATTTCCCACACGTGGTAAACCCGGATCCGGTACTGCTTGAACACGCCGAAAAGGCCGGCTGGCCGATCCATACCTGGAAGTAACCACGCGCCCCTGTGGGAGCGGGCCCTGTGGCGAGGGGATTTATCCCCGTTGGGCTGCGGAGCGGCCCCGGCATTTCAAAGTTAAAGCGCGTTTACGACTGCTTCGCAGCCGAACGGGGATAAATCCCCTCGCCACAGGGCCCGCTCCCACAGGGATCAAACCAGGCTTTCGTCGATCACCAACACCAACTTTCCCGACACCTTATTAGTCGCCAACTCCGCAAACGCCGCTTCGGCGTCCTTGATCGGGAAGGTCTTGGCCAATTGCGGGCTCAAACGCCCTTCGGCAAACAGCGGCCAGACATGTTGGCTGAGATCGCTGAACAGATCCGCCTTGAACTGTTCGTCGCGACTGCGCAAGGTCGAACCCAGCAATTGCACGCGCTTGGCCAATACCTGCGCCAGATCCAGCTGCGCCTCACGACCGCCCATCAGGCCGATCAGCACCCAACGACCATCGAGCGCCATCAGTTTCAGATTCAGCGCGGCATAGTTGCCGCCCACCGGGTCGAGAATCACATCGAACGGCCCCAGGTCACTCAAGCTGTCCAGATCCCCGTTGCGCACGACCCCACCTTGGGCGCCCAGCGCTTCGCAGTAAGCCAAACGCTCGGCGGAACCGACGCTGACCCAGCACGGGTTACCAAACGCCTTGCACAGCTGAATGGCAGCTGAACCGATTCCACTTGCTCCGGCGTGCAGCAGAACTTTCTCACCCGGCTTGAGCGCAGCCAGTTGAAACAAATTCAGCCAAACGGTCGCATACACTTCTGGCAGCGCTGCCGCCTCCGCCAGGGACAAACCTTCGGGAACCGGCAACACATGCCGTCCGTCGACAACTACCTCCTCGGCCATCCCGCCCCCGGCCAGCAAGGCGCAAACCCGATCCCCGACCTGCCAGGACGAGCCCGGCCCCACCTCGCTGATCACCCCCGAACACTCAAGACCCAGTACCTGACTGGCTCCCGGCGGTGGCGGATAAAGACCCGCCTTCTGTAACAAATCGGCGCGATTGAGACCCGCAGCCGCCACTCGAATCCGAACTTGTCCTACATCGCATGTAGGACTGGGCTCTTCAACCCACTCCACTCGACCTTCAACGCCTTGCAATGCTTTCACAGTGCCTCCATAGTGAGTCTGGACTGAGCCCGTAGCTGTAGCGCCGGGCTTTCTTGCATTATGCGACCGGCCCTTGGGTCTGTACGAAAGCTAACAGGCAGTTTCCATACAGAGACTAGTGGTACCGGCGACTTCAAAGACGGCCTAATATGCGTGATCAATTGTCCCCGCGTCGAATCAGCATGAAGCATTTTTTCCCCAGCACCGCCCTAGCCCTATTCATTGGTATCGGTCTGTTGCCGATGTCGACCAGTTCGTTTGCAGCCAATAGCTGGGACAAGCTTCAGCCTGATCGTGACGAAGTGATCGCCAGCCTGAACGTCGT
Source organism: Pseudomonas sp. PDM10 (assembly GCF_014852295.1). Lineage (NCBI taxonomy): Bacteria > Pseudomonadati > Pseudomonadota > Gammaproteobacteria > Pseudomonadales > Pseudomonadaceae > Pseudomonas > Pseudomonas sp. PDM10. The sequence goes on from NZ_JACVBJ010000009.1 coordinate 79,450, forward strand.
CGAATTGCTGAAGCGCCATCACTACAGCAAGCCGCCGCTCGATGACGCGCGCTCCGCGATCATCTATGACAGCTACCTCAAACTGCTGGACCCGTCGCGCAGCTACTTCATGGCCAGCGACATTGCCGAATTCGACAAGTGGAAAACCCAGTTTGACGATTTCCTCAAAAGCGGCGACCTGAATGCCGGGTTCACCATCTACAAGCGCTACCTGGACCGCGTCAAAGCGCGTCTGGACTTCGCCCTTGCCGAGTTGAACAAAGGCGTCGACAAGATCGACTTCACAACCAAGGAAACCTTGCTGGTCGATCGCAAGGACGCCCCTTGGCTCAAGTCCACCGCAGAACTCGACGACCTGTGGCGCAAACGCGTCAAGGACGAAGTCTTGCGGCAGAAGATCGCGGGCAAGGACTCCAAGCAGATTCAGGAAACCCTGACCAAGCGTTACAAGAATCAGTTGACGCGCCTGGACCAGACCCGTGCGGAAGATATCTTCCAGGCGTACATCAATACCTTCGCCATGTCCTACGACCCGCATACCAACTATCTGTCGCCGGATAACGCGGAAAACTTCGACATCAACATGAGCCTGTCCCTCGAAGGCATTGGCGCCGTGTTGCAGAGCGACAACGACCAGGTGAAAGTCGTACGTCTGGTACCTGCCGGCCCGGCCGACAAGACCAAAATGGTTGCACCGGCCGACAAGATCATCGGTGTTGCCCAGGGCAACAAGGAAATGGTCGACGTGGTCGGCTGGCGCCTGGACGAAGTGGTCAAGTTGATCCGTGGGCCCAAAGGCACCGTGGTGCGCCTGGAAGTGATCCCGGCCAGCAATGCGCCGAACGACCAGACCAGCAAGATCGTCCCGATCACCCGCGAAGCGGTGAAGCTTGAAGACCAGGCGGTGAAGAAGTCGGTCCTCAACCTGAAACAGGACGGCAAGGACTACAAGCTCGGCGTCATCGAGATCCCCGCCTTCTACCTGGACTTCAAGGCTTTCCGTGCTGGCGATCCGGATTACAAGAGCACCACTCGCGACGTCAAGAAACTGCTCACCGAGTTGCAGAAAGACAAGGTCGACGGCGTGGTCATCGATCTGCGCAACAACGGCGGCGGTTCCCTGCAGGAAGCCACCGAGCTGACCAGTCTGTTCATCGACAAAGGTCCGACCGTTCTCGTGCGTAATGCCGATGGTCGGGTCGATGTACTGGAAGATGAAAACCCGGGGGCCTTCTACAAAGGGCCGATGGCGTTGCTGGTCAACCGCTTGTCTGCCTCGGCTTCGGAAATTTTTGCCGGCGCCATGCAGGACTATCACCGCGCATTGATCATCGGTGGCCAGACCTTCGGTAAAGGCACCGTGCAGACCATTCAGCCGCTGAACCATGGCGAACTGAAACTGACGCTGGCCAAGTTCTACCGGGTTTCCGGCCAGAGCACCCAGCATCAGGGCGTACTGCCGGACATCGATTACCCGTCGATCATCGACACCAAGGAAATCGGCGAAAGCGCACTGCCTGAAGCCATGCCGTGGGACACCATCCGCGCGGCCATCAAGCCTGCGGTCGATCCGTTCAAACCGTACATTTCGCAGCTCAAATCCGAGCATGACGTACGCTCGGCCAAAGACGCGGAGTTCGTGTTCATCCGCGACAAACTGGCCCTGGCGCAGAAACTGATGACGGAAAAAACCGTCAGCCTCAATGAAGCCGATCGTCGTGCACAACACGCCGATATCGAAGCCAAGCAACTTGCCATGGAAAACATCCGTCGCAAGGCCAAGGGTGAAGAGCCGCTCAAAGAGCTGAAGAAAGAAGACGAAGACGCGATCGCGGCCGAGCCAGACAAGACCAAACCAGAAGACGATGCCTACCTGAGCGAGACCGGGCGGATTCTGTTGGACTACCTGAAACTCAATACCGCGGTAGCCAAGCACTAAGTTGTAACAAGCAAGATGATGGCAATTTAATGCTGACGCTCTCCGGAGCGTCATCATACAGTCATCATTCTGTCGTGAAATAAAGGACTGGGAGCTCCTCTTTACCCAAGAGAGTGCTCCCAGTCCTTTTTTTATCGCCAGAGAAAGCCATGACCACCACAGAACAGCTGAGTGCCTTGAGTTCCATACTGACTCAAAGCGGTTTGCACAGCTTGTTCCAGCCGATCATTTCCCTCTCTGAACGACGTATTGTCGGTTACGAAGCCCTCAGTCGCGGCCCCTCCAACAGTCCGCTGCACTCCCCCCTCGCACTGTTCGCCGTTGCCCGTCAGGCCGGCCGCCTGAGCGAGCTGGAAATCGCTTGCCGTCAAAGCGCCTGCCGACGCTTCAATGATCAGCAACTGCCCGGCAAACTGTTCCTCAACGTTTCCCCGGAATCCCTGCTCGAGGCCGCCCACCAACCCGGGCGCACCCTGCAACTGCTGCAGGATTTCGGTATACCGCCGAACCAGGTGGTGATCGAACTGACTGAACAAACACCCACCGACGATTTCGAGCTGCTGCAAACCGCCCTGCATCACTATCGAGCGATGGGGTTTTCCATTGCCCTGGATGATCTGGGCGCAGGCTATTCGAGTTTGCGGCTGTGGTCTGAATTGCGTCCCGACTACGTGAAGATTGATCGACACTTCATCGACGGCATTCACCAGGACGCCCTCAAGCGCGAATTTGTCGGCTCGATCCTGCAAATTGCCAAGGCCTCACGGGCGCAAGTGATCGCGGAAGGTATCGAGCTACCAGAAGAACTCGCAGTGTTGACCGAGATGGGCGTGGATCTGGTTCAGGGTTATCTGCTCTGCCGCCCCCAGGAACATCCACCTCGTGATGCCCGAGCCTTGATGCCCAAACGGGAAAGCACAGCGGTGGCATTGAATGATGAAGTCAGCGACCTTAGCGCTTTGCTCAACGACCAACCGGCAGTGGGTCGCGATACCCCGACCGCCACCGTCCTGGAAGCCTTTCGCCGCCAGGCCAATCTGAACTCCCTGGCGGTGCTCGACGAGCAAGGCCAGCCCTGCGGCATCGTCCACCGGCATTCGCTCTCCGATGCACTGCTCAAGCCTTTTGCCACCGACCTGTTCGCCCGCAAGCCGATCAGCCGTTTAATGAGTGATGACTTCCTCGCCGTTGAGATGAGCCAGTCGTTGCAACAAGTGAGTCGCCTGATCACCAGCCGCGCGCGGCAGCGCATCGAAGAGGACTTCATCATTACCCTCAACGGCGGTTACCTGGGGCTGGGCCGAGTGATCGACGTACTTAAACTGATTACCGAACTGAAGATCCAGCAAGCCCGTTACGCCAACCCGCTGACCCTGCTGCCGGGCAACGTGCCGATTCAGCAATGCCTGTCGCGACTGCTGCAACAGCAACGGGAGTCGGTGATCTGCTACGTCGACATCGACAGTTTCAAACCCTTCAACGACATCTACGGCTACGGCCGTGGGGACGAAGTCCTGCTGTGCCTGGCGCAATGCCTGAATGATCGCGTCGACCCTTCCCGCGACTTTGTTGGCCATATCGGCGGTGATGACTTCCTGCTGGTGCTCGGCCCGGAAGACTGGCGCAAGCGCTTGAACCAGTTGCTGGACGACTTCCAGAGCCAATGCCGACGCTTTTATCGCAGCGAACATCTGGAAGCCGGCTGCTTCATCGCCCCAAACCGTCAGGGTGTGCGTCAGGAGTTCGCGTTGCTGTCACTGTCGATCGGCGTGGTGCATTTACATCCACAGGCCTGTGGACAACTCGATGCAAGCCAGTTGGCGGAGATGGCATCGCAGGCCAAACATCACGCGAAGAATGTGCCGGGGTATAGCGTGCATGTGATTGATAGTCTGGCGGTGCCGGGTGAGGATTTGCTCGTAGGACAGCGGTGATTGATCTGACGCCTTCGCGAGCAAGCCCGCTCCCACGATTCAATCCCATTTCGTCTGGACTAACTCGGTTGAATTGTGGGAGCGGCGGTGCGACGATTCGACTTGCTCGCGAAGACGCCAGTTCTGCCAACTCAGATTGAGGGTGGCGCTTCGGAACCGCGCGACGCCAACTCTTTCAGTTTGATCTCGGCCAACGGATGTCCTGCTTTGGCGGCCATCTCCCAAAACCGCGCAGCTTCAACCGCATCGGGCGCCTTGCTCGGCGTCCCCGCCAGACTAATCACGCCCACCTGATACGCCGCTTTGCCATCCCCCGCCAACGCTGCCAGGCGCAGCAAGCGCACGCCCTCTTCGCGAGCGCCAAGGCCGACGCCGCGAAAGGTCAGGATGTGGCCATAGAAGCTCTGGGCGCCAACATCACCCAGGTTCGCCATACGTGCGAACTGGCCTTCGAGCCAGCTCCAGCCCCGCGGCTGACGCACAAACCATGACCAATGAAACAAACGGCGAGCCAGCCAGTAGCTGGCCCGCGCCTTGAGTTTTAAAAACACTCAGGCCTCCGCCGATTCCGGGTACTCATATTCGAACACCCGCACCACTTCCGAGGCATGCCAGGACGCTGCGGCGACCCCATCGGACGGCCCGGAGAAACGCCCCAGACGCTCGACACATTCAAAGAATCCTGTGCGCGGCAGGCGGCTGGCGCCCTGGCTGATCACCAGGGAACTGCGCAATGGCTGCTCGGCCTTGGCGTCCAGCGCGGCCAGATGTTCAAGGGCGGCGGTCAAGGTTTGCATGGCCGGTGTGGGCAGTTGCAAACGTTCAAGCAACGCCCGGTATGTCAGAAGATGACGCTGGCGGCGTGCCTGATCCAGTTCGCCCAGCAACCCGTCCCAATGTTGACGACTGATGCGTACGCTCACGATTCATCCCTCCACCCTGGCACCGTCAACTCCCAGGCCAGGCTGCGGCGAATCGCAGCGTCGGGTAGACGCTCGCCACTTTCGATCAAGGCCAGATAAGACGGGCTGATGCCTACCGTGCGGGCCAACGCCTCGATGGCGATGCCCTTCCCTTCGCGCAAACTGCGTAGTTGATCCAGACCCGGAAGAATCTGGTCTGGTGTTGCCGCCTGACGCTCTGGGGCGACCCGCGGCGGTTGTTCATTGATGCCTGCTGCTTTTAGTAGAGCCTGATATTGAGCCCATGGAAGAACCGCATACTCGGGCTCTCCTTCGCGTGTAATTATCTGAATATCCATGACTACCCCGTAGGACAACAACACTTAGCGAGTCGGCACTTTTCCCTAGAAGTGTAATCCTAACAGCGGCCAAGGTCGCGGGGGTATCAATCTATGGATGAGATTGAATCAGTTCAGTTTTTTTTCGGACCCTGAAGTTGAAGTTGCTCCGGGGTATCGGGCAGGCGTTCAACCACTGCAAGCTTTTCCGGCAACTGACGCTTGCGCCAGGCGCGGAAGGCGTTGAGTTCATCGTCGAGAACTTTCATCAGCCAGGCCAGCACTGCGATGTCATCGAGCATGCCGAACACTGGAATGAAGTCCGGAATGGCATCAATGGGACTGAGGAAATACATCAGGCCTGCCACCACCGATATCAACGCTGTGGGGCTGATAGCCCGATACTCACCGCGCCAGTAAGCCAGGCAGAGTGCCTGCAACAGGCGTAGATCATCCTTGAGCTTGCCCAGCCGATTACCCTGGCTGGCACCTTTGCTGGCTACCGCGAAGAGCAAGGTCGGCAAACGTCCACGCGCGAGCAGGCGTCCGGCCAGAGGCAGGAAACGAGCGAAATTCCAGGGTGTTTTCATCATTTCCTCCCACTGAAATGTTATCCACACAAATTGTGGATAACCTTGTGAACAGAGCTGCTTTTCATGGCTGAAAGCCCCGTTTCATAAGGGCCCAACTCAGATCGGGCGTTTTTTACTCACATAAAAAAACCCAAGAATTCATTGACTTGGCGCTCTGGCGCGGCTAGCGCGGGCGTCCTCAATGGCTATGACTCCAGCCTACAGCATCCGTTCGCTTTGTTTACCTTCGCTAAACGCCAGATGCAACAACGCCCCGCATAAGCGAGGCGTTGTTTTTAAAGCAGACGCTGATTACTTGGCAGTAGCGTCTTGTTTTGCCGGATCCTTGATCGCCAGCAGTTCCAGGTCGAATACCAGCACCGAGTTGGCTGGAATCGCCGGGCTTGGGCTTTGGGCGCCGTAAGCCAGTTCGCTAGGGATGTACAGTTTGTACTTCTCGCCAACGTGCATCAGTTGCAGGCCTTCGACCCAACCCGGAATCACACCGCTGACCGGCAGATCGATCGGGCTGCCACGCTCGACGGAACTGTCGAAAACGGTGCCATTGGTCAGGGTGCCGGTGTAGTGAACGGTCACTACGTCGGTCGGCTTAGGCTGTGCGCCATCGGCTTTCTTGACCACTTCATACTGCAGGCCCGAAGCGGTAGTGGTTACACCGGCTTTCTTGGCGTTTTCTTCGAGGAATTTCTTGCCGGCAGCTGCCGACTCTTCGCTCATTTTGGCCATACGCTCTTCAGCACGCTTTTGCAGTGCTGCGAAGGCTTCGACCAGTTCGTCATCCTTCAGCTTCTGTTCTTTCTTGCCGACGGCATCTTCGATGCCTTGGGCTACGGCTTTGGAGTCCAGATCATCCATGCCTTCCTGAGCCAGGCTCTTGCCCATGTTCAGGCCAATCCCGTAGGAAGCTTTTTGCGCCGGGGTTTTCAGCTCTACGCTGGTCTGCGAATCACAACCCGCAAGTACCAGGCTAACCAGGGCCACCGCCGCCGCCAACCGATGCTGTTTCATGCTATTTCCTTGTTCATGCGCCTAAAGGGCAATCGAATAAAGCCGCGAGCTTATCAGGCGGCCACGACCAATGGCTACCGGCATGAGAGCAGGAAACTTCTGATAAGTTCAGGGGTTTTAACGCATTTCGGGAATGGGCTGATGAAGCTTCTGTCATCTTGCGCCCACAGAGACGGGTACCGGATCCCCCTGCATCTGGCGTAATGGCCACTTGCCGCACCTCAGATGCTGAGGCATAAGGAAGCTATAAATCGACAAGGACGTTTATCTTGCGCCTCTTCTTCCGCTTGCTGGTTCTGTTCGCAGTCCTGCTGGGGCTGTGCCTCGCCGTGGCTCTGTATTACGTCGCCAACCCGAAATTGCCGGCCTGGTCACCCGTGCAGCAAGTGCATTACCTGGAGCAATGGAGCACCGCCGACCGTGAGACTTACTACTTCACACCTCAGGGTACCGAGGTCAAAGGTTTGCACTATGACTGGTTCAAGGCCCTCGAATTACCGTTCTCGCAACAGCGATTCGCCGCGCCCGAATACCTCGCCCGCTTCGGTTTTCTGATCGACCCCAACCAGCGAGCCACCCCGAACAACCCCGGTAATCTGCCCGTGGGTTTTGCCCGTCATCAGAACCCTGGAAGCCAGGACGAGTTTCTGGACATTACCTGCGCCGCCTGCCACACCGGCGAACTGCGCTTTAACGGCCAGGCCGTGCGCATCGATGGCGGTTCGGCACAGCACGTTCTGCCCTCCAGCGTTCCTACTTTGCGCGGAGGCAGTTTCGGACAAGCGCTGGTAGCGAGTCTGACGTCGACTTACTACAACCCGTGGAAATTCGAACGTTTCGCACGCAACGTATTGGGCCAGGACTACGATGCCCGGCATCAACAACTGCGCAAAGACTTCAAAGTCTCTCTCGACACTTTCTTGAAGGTGGCCTGGAACGACACCCATCGCGGGCTCTATCCCACCGAAGAAGGCCCCGGCCGCACCGACGCTTTCGGGCGCATTGCCAACGCCAGTTTCGGCGATGCGATTTCCCCCGCCAACTACCGTGTGGCCAACGCCCCGGTCGACTATCCGCAACTGTGGGACATGTGGACCTTCGATTGGGTGCAGTGGAACGGTTCGGCGCAGCAACCGATGGCCCGCAACATCGGCGAGGCCCTGGGCGTGGGCGCCACGCTGAATTTTTTCGACGCTAACGGCCAACCGCTTAAAGGAGACGCCCGTTATCCGTCCAGTGTCCGCTTGCGCGATCTGCACCTGATCGAACAAACCCTGCAACGGCTCAAACCGCCAGCCTGGCCGGAAGAATTGCTGGGCGCCGTCGACAAAACCCAGGCCGCAAAAGGTCGCGAATTATTCACCGAGAACTGCGCTGGCTGCCATGTACCTCGATCGGTCCAAAGCGAAGGGCGCTGGGTGCAACATCTGAAAATGCTGCCCGTGGAGTTCATCGGCACAGACCCGGGCGCGGCCAATAACATCGCCGACCATCGCTTCGACCTCACCGCCCTGCAATGGGACCCGACAGAGCTGGCGCAACTGGATGTTCAGTTGCAGCCGACGCCCGCGGAATCGCTGGATTTGAGCAAGCTCTCATCGGCTAAAGGGTTGGCCTACATCACCGCTTTCGTCGGAAACCGGGCCTACCGTGATGCAAACATTCCTACGGCCGAACGACCGGACATGGATGGCTTCGGCCTGCCGATTGGCGTGCGCGAATTGCGCGCCTACAAGGCGCGACCATTGGCGGGAGTCTGGGCCACTGCACCGTTTCTGCATAACGGTTCGGTGCCGAGCATTTATCAGTTGCTCTCGCCCCAGGATGAACGCGCAACCACCTTCTATAAAGGCACTTTCGAGTACGACCCGAGGCACCTCGGCTATCGCACCGAGGCCTTCGCCAATGGCTTCATGTTCGACACGCGCATCACCGGCAATCACAACAGCGGCCACGAGTTCCGGGCAGGCACCCGTGGCAACGGCGTCATCGGTCGCCTGTTGCAACCAGAAGAGCGCTGGGCGCTGCTGGAGTATCTGAAAGTGTTGGGCGGTCCGTTAGAGGCGCAATTGCCATGAGTAGACTCTGGATGCGTTTAGGCGCCTTTCTCGGCAAAACCCTGCTGTGGTCGCTAGGCCTTGGATTGCTCGCCTGGGCGTTGGCCACGGCGTGGTTCGCCTGGCAGCACAGCGGCCCGGTTTCGGCTGAAGAACTGATTCCGGATGGCGAATCAGCGATGACCCAAGACATCATCCAGACGGCCGTGCGCATTGTCGATCAGCACCGTGAAAGCACCCGCTATCTGCGCGACGCTCATGCCAAGGCCCATGGCTGCGTGAAGACCGAGGTTCAGGTGCTGCCGGATCTGGCGGGCGAACTGCGTCAGGGTGTGTTCAACGAACCCGGCAAAACCTGGCAAGCGACGATGCGGCTGTCCAACGGCAATGCCTACCCGCAGTTCGACAGCATCCGCGACGCACGGGGCATGGCAATCAAGTTGCTCGATGTGCCCGGCAAACAACTGCTGCATGACCAACAGAGTCGTGGTGAACAGGACTTCGTGATGTTCAGCCATCCGAATTTCTTCGTCAGCGATGTCGCCGAGTACCGTCAGAATGTAGCCGCACAGGCTGACGGCAAGAAGCTGATGGCGTTCTTTCCGGGCTGGGACCCGCGGACCTGGCAGGTTCGCCATCTGTTTATCGCGCTGGCGACACTGTCACCCGCCCCGCAAAGCCCGACCCAGACGACTTACTTTTCAGTTTCGCCCTACAAATTCGGCGAAGCCAATGCCAAGTTCCGCGTCATGCCCGATCCGGCAAGCTGCCCGACTTACACCCTGCCTGCGCAAAACCAGAAGTTGCCGAACTTCCTGCGCAATGCGCTGCACCAGCAACTGTCGACCGACCGGATCCCGGCCTGCTTCGTCTTGCAGATTCAGCGCCAGGACCCGGCCAGGTACATGCCGATCGAAGACACGAGCATTGAGTGGCAGCAAAACGATGCTCCGTTCGAGACCGTGGCGCGGATCAAAGTACCCGCCCAGGACTTCGATACGCCTGCTCTGAACGTGCAATGCGATAACCAGTCGTTCAACCCGTGGTTTGGCCTTGAGGCTCATCGCCCCATTGGCGGCATCAACCGGTTGCGCAAAGCTGTGTACGAAGCCGTGAGCGACTACCGACACAGCCGCAACGCCGAACGATAAGAAGGCAAAACGAAAGAAAGCGACCCAAAGGTCGCTTTCTCGGTGGAGCCTCGGCAGAAGCCAAACCCCAGACAGCAAAAAGCCCGCATTAAGCGGGCTTTCTGTGGAGACCTGGCGTTCAGCGTTCCAGGTTACCGAATATGGCGCAGCGGACGGGACTCGAACCCGCGACCCCCGGCGTGACAGGCCGGTATTCTAACCGACTGAACTACCGCTGCGCGTAGCGTTGAAAGTAAATGGTGGGTGATGACGGGATCGAACCGCCGACATTCTGCTTGTAAGGCAGACGCTCTCCCAGCTGAGCTAATCACCCTTTACCTTCGTTGCGGGGCGCATTGTGCCACAGATTTTCATAAAGTGTTGATTTAATTGAATAATTTTTCAAAAAAATCTGAAAACCGATAAAACGACGCGACCTGCAGGAACAACTTGCAAACTTTGGACAGAAAAAAACCCGCGTTAAGCGGGCTTTTCCGTGGTGACCTGGCGTTCAGCGTTCCAGATAACCGAATATGGCGCAGCGGACGGGACTCGAACCCGCGACCCCCGGCGTGACAGGCCGGTATTCTAACCGACTGAACTACCGCTGCGCGTAACACTGGAAGCGAATGGTGGGTGATGACGGGATCGAACCGCCGACATTCTGCTTGTAAGGCAGACGCTCTCCCAGCTGAGCTAATCACCCTTCACTTTCGGTGTGGCGCGCATTCTACGTAGCGACCACACCTCTGGCAAGCACTTTTTTAATTAATTTTTTCAGGCCTTCCAAAGGCTTAGAGAAGGGTTGGCCTATGGCGCTGCGAAGAGAATAATGCCCCCCTTTGTATAAAGGAGAGACTCGCCCCATGTGGTTCAAAAACCTGCTTATCTATCGCCTGACCCAAGATCTGCCTTTTGATGCCGAGGCGTTGGAAACTGCACTGGCCACCAAACTGGCGCGTCCATGTGCAAGCCAGGAGTTGACCACCTACGGTTTCGTCGCGCCGTTCGGCAAGGGCGAAGATGCTCCGCTGGCGCACGTCAGTGGCGACTTCCTGCTGATCGCCGCCCGTAAAGAAGAACGCATTCTGCCGGGCAGCGTCGTGCGCGACGCGGTGAAGGAAAAGGTCGAAGAGATCGAAGCCGAACAAATGCGCAAGGTCTACAAAAAGGAACGCGATCAGATCAAGGATGAAATCATCCAGGCCTTTTTGCCCCGCGCCTTTATTCGTCGTTCGTCGACTTTCGCTGCCATCGCGCCGAAACAAGGCCTGATCCTGGTCAACTCGGCCAGCCCGAAACGTGCCGAAGATCTGTTGTCCACCCTGCGTGAAGTCATCGGCACGCTGCCGGTACGTCCGCTGACCGTGAAGATGTCCCCTACCGCGACCATGACTGAATGGGTCACCACCCAGAAAGCCGCGGACGATTTCTTCGTGCTGGACGAGTGCGAGCTGCGCGACACCCACGAAGACGGCGGCATCGTGCGTTGCAAGCGCCAAGACCTGACCAGCGAAGAAATACAGCTGCACCTGAGCACCGGAAAAGTGGTCACTCAGCTGTCGCTGGCCTGGCAAGACAAGCTGTCTTTCGTTCTTGACGACAAGATGGTGGTCAAGCGCCTGAAGTTCGAGGACTTGTTGCAAGACCAGGCGGAACAGGACGGTGGCGAAGAAGCCCTCGGCCAACTGGACGCCAGCTTCACCCTGATGATGCTGACCTTCGGCGACTTCCTGCCAGCGCTGGTTGAAGCGTTGGGCGGCGAAGAGACCCCGCAGGGGATCTAAAAGGTAAAAGGTTATCCCTGTGGGAGCGAGCCATGTGGCGAGGGGATTTATCCCCGTCGGGCTGCGGAGCAGCCCCGGCATTTCAAAGTTAAAGCGCGTTTACGACTGCTTCGCAGCCGAACGGGGATAAATCCCCTCGCCACATGGCTCGCTCCCACATTGGTTTTGTGGTGTTACTCAAGAATAAGGATCAGGCCATGCGCGCACTGGCTGCATTGAGTCGTTTTGTCGGCAACACCTTCGCTTACTGGGTACTGATTTTCGCCGTCGTGGCGTTCCTGCAACCGACCTGGTTCATCGGACTGAAAGGCGCGATCGTGCCGCTGTTGGGCCTGGTGATGTTCGGCATGGGCCTGACCCTCAAACTCGAAGACTTCGCCGAAGTCGCTCGCCATCCATGGCGCGTGGCCTTGGGCGTGGTTGCGCATTTCGTGATCATGCCCGGTGTGGCGTGGTTACTTTGCCAGGCGTTCCACTTGCCGCCGGAGATTGCTGTCGGCGTCATCCTGGTCGGCTGCTGCCCTAGCGGCACCTCGTCGAACGTGATGACCTGGCTGGCCCGCGGCGATCTGGCGTTGTCGGTGGCCATCGCCGCTGTCACCACCCTCCTCGCCCCGCTGCTGACCCCGGCGCTGATCTGGCTGCTGGCCTCAGCCTGGTTGCCGGTGTCGTTCATGGAGCTGTTCTGGTCGATCCTGCAAGTGGTGCTGCTGCCAATCGTGCTCGGCGTGGTTGCCCAACGCGTACTCGGTGATCGGGTTCGTCACGCGGTAGAGGTGTTGCCGCTGGTGTCGGTGGTGAGCATCGTAATCATCGTCACTGCCGTGGTGGCTGCCAGCCAGGCGAAGATTGCCGAATCCGGCCTGCTGATCATGGCCGTGGTGATGCTGCACAACAGCTTTGGCTATCTGCTGGGTTACTTCACCGCAAGGCTGTTCAAGTTGCCACTGGCCCAGCGTAAATCCCTGGCGCTGGAAGTCGGCATGCAGAACTCCGGGTTGGGTGCTGCCTTGGCCAGTGCGCATTTCTCACCGCTGGCGGCGGTGCCGAGTGCGTTGTTCAGCGTCTGGCACAACATCTCCGGAGCGCTGCTTTCGACGTATTTCCGCCGGATGAGCGAAAAAGAAGATCGGGAAACTGCGGCGCAGCAGGCTATCGACTGATCCGAAAACTTGATCCCCAGGTTAATGATGGGCACTCTATTGCAAAACGCGAGGACGACCTCGCGGCTCGATCGAGTCATTAATCTGGGGACGACCCCGTCAATCGATGGAGGTCTCTCATGTCCTGGATCATTCTGTTTTTCGCCGGCCTGTTCGAAGTTGGCTGGGCCGTCGGCCTGAAATACACCGATGGCTTCAGCCGCCCTCTCCCCACCGCATTGACCGTTACCGCCATGGCTATCAGCCTTGGCTTGCTCGGCCTTGCCATGAAGGAATTGCCGCTGGGCACCGCCTACGCGATCTGGACCGGTGTCGGTGCGGTCGGGACGGTCATTGCCGGGATCATTCTGTTCGGTGAATCCATGGCATTGTTCAGGCTAGCCAGTGTGGCGTTGATCATTTCCGGGCTGGTTGGGCTGAAAATCAGCGCCTGACTTTACTGCCGTTACTAAAAAGCCCGCCCCCCTATTGATACTGACAGGGGGAGCGGGCTTTTTTAATGGCGTGTATTAACCGATCAGCTCTCGGCCAGCTCCATGCATTCACGCGCCACAGGAGCCTTTTGCGCATGCTCAAGCTGCATGCAACGCTCCAGGAACAGGAACATGTAGTCGTAGCTCTTGCAGACGGCCTGACGCAATTCCATTTGCAGGGATTTGCTTGGGTTCATACCCGCCAGCGTGCAGATGATTTCCAGGGCTTCCCACGGATGGGCATCGTCGTACTGGGCATGCATCTTCAACCATTTCATGGCTCGCTTGCGATCTTCCTCCGGGAATGAGGCCGCGTAGACACCACTGGAACAGACCAGCGCCGACCACTCCCCGGTCGCACCTTCAATGGCGTAGTTGGTGGCGGCAATGGCAACGATCAGCGAATCCGACGAACTGGTGTGCCAGCACCAGTGGCTCAAGGCGTGAAGTTCAGGGACAACCTTTTGCGCTTGCAGATCTTCCAGGCTGACGCCGTGAGCACGACTCCAGTGCACCCAGTAATCGGCATGGTTCAATTCGACTCGAATGTTACGCATCAGCCAGCGACGTGCCATGTCTTCACCTGGATGGCGGGCAAAGCGAGTCTTGGTCAGGTTCTGTGCCATATATAACGCGAACTGTTCGACCACCGGCCAGCCACCAATCAGGTACTGACGCATAGTCTTTGCACTGAGTTTGTTATCACGCAGACGCTGATACAGTTCATGTTCGACAACCCGGCGCTTGCTCTCGCTGCAATCATGGATCAGGCGTTGAGCCCAGCCGGGATAACTTGCAGCTTCCATGAGCGGTCCGGTTCGGTTGAATGTGTCGATCACTGTCGAGCTCCTTTTGATTGTGATTATAAGGATCAGCAAGAGATTTCAACGGAACGTGCCAGGCGCCTTGAATAATAAAGGCTGTGGCCTGGCTGGACGACTTTGTAAACTGTCGCTGGTAAACAAATGCGGGCGTTCAATCACATACCCTTGAGCGTAATCCACCCCAATCTCCAGCAATGCCTGCTCGATCTGTGGTGTTTCAACAAACTCGGCAATCGTACGTTTACCCATAACATGACCGATGTGATTGATCACTTCGACCATGGCGCGGTTAATCGGGTCGTCCAGCATATCCTTTACGAAACTCCCGTCGATCTTCAAGAAGTCTACAGGTAAATGTTTCAAGTAGGCGAATGAGGACATTCCGGCGCAAAAGTCATCCAGCGAAAAGTGGCAGCCTAAACCTTTGAGTTCATTAATAAATTTGATTGCACTTCCGAGATTGGAAATTGCACTGGTTTCGGTGATTTCAAAACAAATCATTTCAGGCGGTATGGAGTAAGTAACAAACTGTTCACGCAGGAAGTGCAGAAACGCCTCATCTCCGATAGTTGTGCCTGACAGATTAATCGCACACATGGCCAATGGTCCTTTGTGCTGTTCGGCTATGCAGTGGGCAATAATTTTGAAAACGTTCTGTACAACCCAGCGATCAAGGGACGTCATCAGACCATAACGCTCAGCAGCTGGAATGAAACTGTCGGGCAAAATCATGCGTCCGGCTTCGTCATGCAGGCGCAACAGAATTTCGATATGCCCACCGCCCTTCTCGATATGACCAAGGGGCGCGATTTCCTGGGCGTACAGACAGAAGCGGTCTTCTTCCAGCGCCAAGTGCAAGCGCTGCACCCAAGCCATCTCGCCGAAGCGCAGGGACAGTTCCGAATCATCGGCGTGATAGACCTGAACCCGATTGCGGCCCTTTTCCTTGGCCATATAGCAGGCCATGTCGGCAGCGCGCAGCGAGGCTTCGAGCGTGGTCGGATTCTGAGTGACGTGAACCAGCCCGATGCTCACAGTGGTCACGAAGGGTCGGCCTTTCCAGACGAAGTGCAGGTTCTGCACGGTCTGACGCAGGCCCTCGGCGATTTTCTCGGCGGCTTCCGGGGCGCAGTTCTCCAGCAGGATGCCAAACTCGTCGCCACCCAGGCGGGCCAGGGTATCGCCTTCGCGCAAACCCGATTGCAGCAGAGCGCAGATATGCCGCAGCAACTCGTCACCCGCCGCATGGCCGCAGGTATCGTTGACCAGCTTGAACTGATCCAGATCGAGGAACATCAGCGCATGGCGCCCCGACTGCCGTGTCAGGTTGTGCAGCGCCTGTTCCAGGCGATATTCGAACTCGCGACGGTTGGCGAGCCCGGTCAAGGCGTCATGGGTCGCCTGCCAGGACAGATTGGCAATGTATTGCCGCTCCTGGGTCATGTCGTGCAGCACCAGCACCGTGCCGCTGACCTTGCCGGCATTGCGGATCGGCGCACCGACCAGAGTCACCGAAACCGTGCTGCCATCCAGGCGCTGAATCAGTTTGGAGTGTTCGCTGCCACCACTCAGCTGTCCGCTCAAAATGTGTTCGATCAACGTAAAGCCATCGGCCTGAGCGTTCTCGTCCAGCAGATTGAACAGTGCCGCCAGCGGCAAACCCGTCGCCTGCTCGGCCTTCCAGTGAGTCAACGCCTCGGCGGCCGGGTTCATGTAGGCGATCTCGCCTTCGACATTCGTGGTGATCACACCATCGCCGATCGATTGCAAAGTGATTTGTGCCCGGTCTTTCTCCAACTGCAGAGCGTCGGCGAAGGCATGGCGCTGCTTGAGCAGTTTGTGCGTACGCATCAAGGCCAGGAGGATCAAACCCAGGGCCGTGGCGAGGTTGGTCACCAGCAACACCCGCAGGATCATCCGCGAGCCTTCGCCCAAGGCATCGCTGAAGGCCTTCGCCGCCGGTGTCACACTTTCGTTGATGACGAATATCTGATCCTTCCAGCGCTTGATATCGGTATCGGTGGCCTGACGGGCGGTGATGCGCTGATGCATCTCCCGCGCAATGGCATCGAGTTGCACCAGATACGCATCGCCCACCCTCCAGAGGTCGATGGCTTTCTCGTGGTAAGTGAAGTGCCGGAAATTGAGGTACAGCCAGATCACACTATTGATGTCATCCGGGTGGTTGCCGCCCTTGAGGATCGCCACGCGCGCGGCTTCGATATTCGGCGGCTGATGATCCAGCGCCACACGCAATTCGTGGCCACCCTGAGGCACCGCAATCGCGTTCAGGTATTTGTTGAATATCGTCTCGTCGCGGCTATCGGCGTAGAGATTGAGGTAGTAGATGGCGTCTTTTTGGCCTTTGGACCAGAGGCTTTCACCGGCAACGTAGCCGCGAACCGCCGACAGAACGTACAGGCTCACGCCGCCGAGCATCGCCTGAAACAGCACGACGGCGATAAATGGCCAGACGATGCCCAACAACCGTGGCGTTCCGAGAGTCCGCGTTTGATTCATGAGATCCCTTGCATTAGCACTGCTTGATCGTCTTCCGGACGAAATCGCTACCGCTAGACTAGGGTGCGTTCCAAGCCCCGGCAAGTGATCAACAAAAAACACCCTGCGGTCCCCTCGCGATATATATATATACCGCATGGACTCTCTTCCAGGTCGTTGTAATCGGTACCGATCCCCCTGCTGCACCGCAGGGAACCAACCGAAACAAGACAAGAGAAGCCGCATCGTGCATACACCCCCTTCAAATGGCGTTTCAAGCGCCCCAGGCACTTCATCCCCGACCACCGCTCAGGTCCATCAGGGTCAACTCCAGGACTATGAACTGTTGCGATCAGTTTTACGTGAGGAGGTGGGTTCACTGTCCAGCTTTTCCCAAACGCTACTCAGGCCACAATCCTTTTCACCCTTGCATTATGAAAGCGAAACTGGCCAGGAAGCGTTACAGCAGTTGCTTGTGGATCCCGACTACCGTGCACTGTGCAAAAAAAACAATATCTCCCCACACTATCTGATCGTCACCTTGAAAGAAGGGGCCTTTGTTTATGAGACTTCTGGTCGCGAAGGTGCAAACAAGATCGAATTGCCCCTGACAGGAAACGAAAACTGGCAAGCACTTCGAACCCGGATCGAAAAGGCTGCCACCTTGCTGGGTGGAGAAATTCGCTATGACCGCCTGATCTCGGCACCCAGGATTGCCACGTTTTACGGGTTACACCCTTGGGATCCGGCCAATACCGCTAAACATCAGGCCGCCATCGACACCCTTGAAGAAAAGATCGCAAGTTTTCAATTGGGGCTCGAGGATGATTTCAACATACTGGACCTCAAACCAACTCTTAAGAAAGAAGATCGACAGGTTTCTTTTCAAGGTGTCCTGACAACCGAATCCCGTGATGAATTGCAAGGGCAGTTCATTAAAGGCGAGATTAAAAGAGTCATCCAATCGTTTCTACCTGATGGGGTTACATCCCCGCTGACCCATTTGGCCAACGACATTCTTGGGTCAGCCACGCCTGAAAAGGTAGATGTCCAGCCAACCGTTTTTCTTCAAAAGATCCTGCAAAGTCCGGAAGCCGAAAAACTGGGAACCGCCTTGCTGACAATGATGGATTGGTACGGTGGAAAAATGGGCGAAGAGACCTCGCCTCATGTACGCACCAAAGTGGTAGCCCAAGCGCTGCAAATCTGGTTTAAATCGCAAACTATTGAATACCCCGACAGGATTGCCGGTTATGACCTGAAATCCAACTTAAACTGGGGGAAAAGTTACAAAGAGATATGGAGGGAATTTAAAGACCATTTATTCACATCAAAACGCGCCATCTCAAAAAAAGAAGCCACTGTCATGGCAAGGTTGTTCCTTCACGAGTTCCCAACCGAATTCCGCATCAGCGACATCCCGAAAGACCTGCCTTATAGAAGCTCCGTGGTGTGGGTAAATTTCGTACATGGCGTCAACCTCGCCCATGCCATTGATCCTGCCTTACTGCAACGTCTCAAGTTCCAGGAGTTGGTGGACTTCCCTATCAATCAAGCAGTGGGTGCCTCTGCCGACTATCTGGACTTGATCACCCTTGAACGACTGCGTCCCGCTCTGGAATGGGCGATCACCAACGGATTCCTTGAGGAAAGGAGCGATTTCGACTATTCAACCCGTGAAATCGAATTTGCCGTATCTACACTCGATGACCGCACAACAGCGTTAAAAAACGCTACCACTGATCTTGATAAGCCTCCTCCTGAAAGACTGGCGATTGCCAAGCGTGAGATGGTCAAGCTCTTTGGTCCCCACGCATTTACATCGGATGGCCACAGGCTGATAGCTGAAGCGGTACGAGCGGACAGTATTCATGACACCCCCATTGTCAAGCATGAGACGTTCTCATTTCTTGATGTGTACGCATCCGGAAAATTTGACCAAAGCCAAAAGTGGTTTAGGACGACCCCTGACGGCAAGAACAGAAGTTCGCTCTGGATCCACCTGGATAAGGACCGAAAAATACAGATCCACAAAAACGTGATGTTTTCACACGCGTCCGTCATTTATATGCCCGCCAACAAAGTTCTTCCTGACGCCAATGCTCTTTTTCAGGAGGAATTCAACCGCTATATCGAATTATCAAAATCCGCCTATAAAAAACTGATCAGCAGCCAACTGGCATCGTTGCCACTGGCGGATCGTCAGGCAATAGAGTATGGCACCGTAACACTGTACTGCTTGAGAAAGGCCACTTCGGGTGACTCGATAATTATCAAAAACGGAGAGTTCACTAACTCAGTCAACGCCCGCAAAGGCTTTATATTGAGAGTCACCTATCAAAACAAAAACTCTTATTACGAATGCCTACCTTCAGCCGGGGTGATTCATCCATTTACCTCGTTCGACAAAGTACTTATTGGCGGAACACCAGAACAAACACTGAATACAATCGGGCCCGTTCTTACTCAAACAATATCCTTCCCCGTCAGGACGCTACCCTTGGACTGGAATGCATATGAAACCGGCACAATTCCCATCCCTGGTGCAAGCTGCAAGGCCCTTATCCAAAAGCTGGGAAGTATACTCGAGGAAACTCCACCCGAGGATGCTGCCAACATTGTCCCTCAGACGTTATCGTCCAGGCGTTCACAAAATATAACTGGGTTGATCGCCGATAATCTTATGTTTTTCGATGAAGCACAGCTTCTTGCGTACACCCGTGGAGAAACCGAATTTGATCGCATGGAGGCCAAGACCAAGAAAGTAATCAGCATCATAAAAATGTACGTGCCATTTTGGAGCAATATCGAAGATATCGTCTCAGGCAATGGACTTCGGATCTTTCAAGGTGTGTTTGGTTTAGTTCTGGATTTGACCACCTTCCTGATTCCTATTGGCAAGTTCGTGTCGGGCACAATGAAACTGGCAATGACGGCAGGAAAACTTGGCATCCGTGTTGCTCTACCGCGCTTTGGCAACCTGACAAAAAAACTGCTCATTGCAACACTGCAAAACCTGCACCCTTTGGACGGCCTCCCCTCACTACTCAAATCCGGCTCCAGGCTTTCCTTGCGACTTGCCCGCAAAGGCGCGCTCCAGGTGAAGTCACTGACCGGTCGAGCCGGGCAATACAACCTCATAGGCGCCATGGCTCAATCGACAACCCCCAGCACCTGGAAGCCCTTGGCCGCAAGCGACCAACTGGCCACAGTTCGAGGAATTGAAGACATTCCCATACGTAACACGGGAACGGTTAGCACCCCGAGCTATCACCTGATAGAACCGCTATCGGGCAAGCCTTACGGTCCCCGACTAAACACCAGAACAGCAGAAGTCTCGATCGGTCGATCCGAGTACTCCACAGTGGCTGAAATCGACAACAGGGTTGTCTTCGAATTGCCAGAAAGTGCACGAGTACAGAATGTTCCCGAAGTTGATGGTCGCAGCACTTTACTGATCGATCACGTGCCTTATCGACTCGACAAAGGAACCCTGCGGCGTGTCGATACCATTGATGCCAGTGAAACCCTTAAGCGTAAGACCTGTCGGATTCGTCGCGCCCCGGGAGACACTGTTTGTCTCAATAGCTATGTCCACGGTGAACTCGCGCCCACGCCCATACCGGGTAGCCACACAACGGTTGAAGGCTATAGTCCGTGGTTTGGTGACAAAATCTACACGCCCGCACCGGCAAAAGCGGGTCGTAACCAACCTGTTCTGGCGCTGGACGGCCAACTTTATATCGAGTCGAGGGGCGTGTGGACCCGATACGAGGGTGCCAGGAAGCCCCTGGGCCTTTCAAAACTCCAGCCCAAGGTTCGACTCGAGGGAACCATCGAGTTTCAAGAGGGGATGTACGGTCGAATCAAGGTCTCGGGTGTGTACGACGACCTTGATGACGATCTCCGTCAGGTCGGCACATTGATCATCCAGTCAAAAACCGATGCTAAAACGGAGTATCTGTTCACCCAACTCAACGCGACCGACTACTACTTTGCCGAGATAACAAAAGGACAGAGCCTCGCTGGCGCACATCGGTTGCAACGCATACCCGACGCCAGCCTTCAAACAGATCCGCTCTACAAGGAACTCCATACGGTCTTCATTGGCTCAATACAGGCCAACAATACCGCTCGAATCTACGGGTTGGATAAAGTGAAGCAGGCTGTCAACGCTATGAATGAGATTGCGATCCCTCTCGGTGGCTTGGCAAACCCACCTGCAAACCTGAGGCTGGTAAAGGTCGCAACCACGCCCGGCGAAGCCGTAATGTTCGATCATAGAACCCGGATGATTGTCTGCGAGTTCCCCATCACGACAAAAACCTGGACACGTACTAAAGCGGCACCGGAATCCTTGCGCCAACAAACTGCGGCAATTTTCAATGATCTCTTTCAAAAGCAGCTATTCAAAGCCGGTGAATTGAACGATCTATACATTGCCAAAACGATGAAAGCGCTTCAGAGCATTGTCAATAAAAGCAACTTCAAAACCATGAAAAACCCCAGAAATATCGGTTACGCCCAAATCACCCGCGCCGACGGCCACACCGAAGTCTATGTCAGCGTATCGGGTGCTGGTCATGACACTAACTTTTTGCCGTTGTTCAAAACACATAACACTCGGGAAGTTACGGTAGGTACTACTACCTACATCAATGTCGACTTCAAGAAAAACTTTGAGAGGACTTCGCTGAGTGTGTCGGCACAAGGCAAGCTCGAATCTATTCCTCGCACCATTCCCGACATGTCGACATACACCCCGGAGCTGACCAAAAGACCCACATCGCTGGACAGCGAAAGCAAGTTGATCAAGGTTATTCGCGACAAGTACCCGGATGACGCCACCCGCGGGCCCGTTACAGTCGTCACCACCATGGCACCCTGCGACTCCTGCTCGGTGGTGATGCAACAGTTTGCTCACTCGGGCGGTGAGGACGCGTTAAA
Source organism: Pseudomonas sp. PDM10 (assembly GCF_014852295.1). Classification (NCBI taxonomy): domain Bacteria; kingdom Pseudomonadati; phylum Pseudomonadota; class Gammaproteobacteria; order Pseudomonadales; family Pseudomonadaceae; genus Pseudomonas; species Pseudomonas sp. PDM10. Next base: position 101,044 of record NZ_JACVBJ010000009.1, read on the forward strand.
GGTGATCTGGGACTGATCCGCGCCCCTTATAACTGCTGCAAATGCCCATAAAGCTTGGCGTACAAACCACCATCGGCAATCAATTGCTGATGGTCGCCATCTTCGGCAATTTGCCCGCCGTCGAACACCAGCACCCGGTCGGCCTGCTTCACCGCGGACAACCGGTGCGCAATGATCAGGGTGGTGCGATTGCTCAGGAACCGCGCCAGCGCCTGGTGCAGGTTGTATTCGGTGGCGGCATCCAGTGCCGAGGTGGCCTCGTCGAGGATCACTACCTTGGGTTCCGCCAGCACCATCCGCGCAATGGCCAGGCGTTGGCGTTGCCCGCCGGACAAACGCACCCCGGAACGTCCGACAATGCTGTCCAGGCCGTCGGGCAATTCACGAACCGTGTGGTGCAACTGAGCAATCTCCAAAGCCTGCCAGCAGGCCTCGTCACTGCGTTCACGGCCCATGGTCAGGTTGGCGCGCACGGTGTCGTTGAACAGCGCCGGATGTTGCAGAACCACGGCGACGTTCTCCCGCACGGTTTCCAGGCCGATCTCTTGCTGGGTCGAACCGCCGAAGCGGATCGTCCCGGCAAGCGGCGTGTACAGGCCCAGCAGCAACTGCACCAAGGTACTTTTTCCGCCACCGCTAGCGCCGACAATCGCGACTTTTTCGCCGGGGGCAATCGACAGGTTCATCTGGTTCAACACCAGCTCGTCGCCGTAACCGAAACTCAATCCCTGGACTTCGATACCCACGGTTTCGCGACCGTTGAACGGGTCGACACCGCCCGGGTATTCAGGCTCATCGGCCCGGGCCAGCAACTCGTTGATCCGCGACAGCGCGCCGCCGGCCGCATAATAGGCGTATTGCAGATTCAGCAGCTGTTCCACCGGACCGATCATGAACCACAGGTAGCTGAACACCGCGAGCATCTGGCCGATGGACAGGTCGGAAAACAGCACGGTGAGCATCGCCGCCGCACGGAAAATATCGATGCCGAACTGGAACAGCAAGCCGCTGGCACGGTTCGAGGCATCGGTTTTCCACTGCGAGTTCACCGCGTAATCACGCACTTCCCGGGCGCGCTGCCCCAGACGTCCAAGGAAAAACCCCTGACGGTTGCCGGCACGCACTTCCTGAATGGAGTCGAGGGTTTCGGTCAGCGCCTGGGTAAAGCGCGAGGTGCTGTCGTTCTCGAGTTTCTTCAGGTGCTTGACCCGTTTGCCCAGGAGTACCGTGGCGTAGATCACCAGCGGGTTGAACAGCATGATCAGCAGCGCCAGCTTCCAGTGCATCCAGATCAGAATGCTCGCGGTGCCGACCAGGGTCAGCATGGCGACCAGGAAACGGCTGAGGGTTTCGCCGACGAATTTGTCCACCGTGTCCAGGTCGGTGACCAGATGCGTGGTCACCGTGCCGCTGCCCAGGCTTTCGTATTCGCCCAGGGAAATGCGCTTGAGCCGTTCAATCAGCCGTGTGCGAATGCGATACACGATGTCCTTGGCCAGGGCCGCAAACAACTTCGCCTGAACCACGTTGAAGAACAAGGCGCCACAACGTAGCAACAAGGTCACCAGCAGCATCAGGCCGATGTAGCCCGCGGCTTTCTGCCAGTTTTCGGGCAACGCATGGTTCATGACTTTCAGTGCGGCGTCACCGTGGCCCAGCAGCACTTCGTCCACCAGCAACGGTAAGAGCAGGGGAATCGGCACGCTACACAGCGTGGCCAGCACGGCCACGCCGTTGGCGATCCACAGGGACTTCTTGTGATGCAAGGCCAAGCGACGGATTTCCGCCCAGCTCAGACGGTCGACACGTGTAGCGTTTGCGGCGTCGTCAGGCTGGTCATGCACAGGCAGCGCGCTCCAGCCAGCGGCCGAGCAACGGAGACAGTACGCTGAGCGGCTGATAGCCATTGGTCAACAGCGCCAATTGACCATTACGCTCAGCCAGCAAGGTAGGGAAACCGGCAATGCCCAGGTCCTGGACCCAAGTGAAATCGGCCGCCGTCGCGGCGTGCTGATCGGCACGGTCGAACGCGGCGGCGAACTCGATGCGCGGCAGACCGGCCTGCTCCGCCAGCTCCACCAGAACACTGGCGTGAGTGACGTCGCGCCCTTCGGCGTAAAACGCGTGCTGAATCAGCCCAAGCAGTTTCCACGCACAATCCGGCGCCAGGCTGCGCGCGGTCACCAACGCCCGACAGGCAGGTTCGGTGTCGTAGACAAACCCGTCGGGCAACGCGCCTTCCAGCTTGAATGGTTGACCCGTGGCCTCGGTGACCGCTTGCCAATGCTCAAGGATGTAGCGCCGGGTGGTCGGCTCCAGCGCGGAACCGCTGCCGGTACGCAAACCACCCACCACCAGGTGCACGTCCACCCCCGCCGCTTGCGCCTGCTCGACCAGCGCGTTGGCCACCGGCGCGAAGCCCCAGCACCAGGAACACATCGGGTCCATCACATAGAGCAGGCGTTGCGCAGACATGGTTCAAGCCTCGGAAGGAGTTTGCTTGTAGTTGTAACCGATCGGGTGAGGCAGGTTGCGAGCCTTGGCCAGTTCGATCTGCTTTTGCCGGTCGATGGCACTGCGACGGGTCTTCTCGCTCAGCTTATCCCAGCAATGCGGGCAACTGATGCCGGCCACGTAGTGCTCGGATGTGCGGTCGGAGGCGCTGATCGGTGTACGACAGGCATGACATTGATCGTAGTCGCCTTCGCTGAGGTCGTGGCGCACGGTCACGCGGTTGTCGAACACGAAGCAGTCGCCCTGCCATTTGGTTTCTTCCTGCGGCACCTCTTCGAGGTACTTCAGAATGCCGCCCTTGAGGTGATAGACCTCGTCGAAGCCCTGGCTGAGCATGTAGCTCGACGCCTTTTCACAACGAATGCCGCCGGTGCAGAACATCGCGACTTTCTTGTGCACGGCCGGGTCGAAATTGGCTTTGATGTAGTCGGGGAATTCGCGAAAACTGGTGGTCTTCGGGTCGATGGCGCCTTCGAAGGTGCCGATCGAGACTTCGTAGTCGTTGCGCGTGTCGATTAACAGCACTTCCGGGTCGCTGATCAGCGCGTTCCAGTTCTGTGGATCGACGTAGGTGCCGACCTTTTTGTTCGGGTCCACGCCTTCGACGCCGAGGGTGACGATTTCTTTCTTGAGTTTGACTTTGGTGCGATAGAACGGCTGGTCGTCGCAGTACGACTCTTTGTGGTCGATGTCGTCCATGCGCGGGTCGTTCTTGAGCCAGGCCATCAGCCCGTCAATGCCTTCGCGGCTGCCGGACACGGTGCCGTTGATGCCTTCTTCGGCGATCAGCAGCGTGCCTTTGATGCCGTTGTCGACCATCGCTTGCAGCAGCGGCTCGCGCAGGGCGACGTAATCTTCGAGGGTGACGAACTTATACAGTGCCGCCACGACAATCTGTTGTGTCATGGGTGATTCTCCAGGTGGCTACCCTCGTAAGGGGTGAACCGGATGCGAAAAAAAAACGCGCCGGGTGAGCGGCGCGTTGCGGATTCTAGCAAAAACGGTGTGGTTTAGGACTGCGATCTGTAAGGTCTGGTACAAACCATTGTGGCGAGGGGATTTATCCCCGTTCGGCTGCGAAGCAGTCGTAAAACCAGGCAGCTCGGTTTGCCTGGCACGCCTCGTTGAGGCTGATATTTCAGGACTGCTTCGCAGCCCAACGGGGATAAATCCCCTCGCCACAACAGCCCATCAGGCCTTCAGCCCATCAACCCTTCACATTAATGCTTGCTGCCACCAGCACAGGTCGGCGAGGCCGGAGCCGCGTCGATCTGTGCCCATTCCTCTGGCGTGTAGGTATGCAGCGCCAACGCATGGAACTCGCCCATCAGCTCGCCGAGCGTGCCGTAGACTTTCTGGTGACGCTTGACGCGGTTGAGCCCTTCGAACTGCTGGCTGACCACCACGGCCTTGAAGTGGGTCTGCAACCCACGGCTGTGCATGTGGCTTTCATCCAGCACTTGCAGATGCTGCGGCTGCAACAGGCCCAGCGTCGATTCGATGCGTTGTTGCATGGTCATACCGAACTCCGCTTAAGGCTTTTTCTTGGCAGGAGCGGCGGCGCCTTTAGGCTCCAGCTCGGCGGTCATGTCAGCCAGCAGTTTGTTGACCACAGGCACGGCGCTTTCCAGCTTGGCTTGAGTCATCTGGGCCGATTGCTGAGTCAGCTGCGGCATTTTTTCCAGGACTTTCTTGCCCAGTGGCGACTGGTAGAACGCGACCAGGTCTTTCAGCTCGGATTCGCTGAAGTTGGTGGTGTAGAGCTTGACCATGTCCGGCTTCAGCTTGTTCCAGCCAATGGCTTGGTCCAGCGCGGCGTTGGCTTTGGCCTGGTAGGTTTCCAGCAAGGCCTTCTTCGATTCAGGGGCTTTGGTCTGTTCGAAGCGCTGAGCGAACATTTGCTGCACTTGCATGTACACCGGAGTGCCCAATTTGTCAGCGTGCGCCAGGGTCAGGAAAGCTTCGGCACTGGCGTTGTGGCTGGCGGTATCGGCAAAAACAGGGCCGCTGGCGCAAACCAGTGCAACCGCGGTACAGATGGCACGAAGACGAGTCATCGAGTTTCCTTTTCTAGCAGGCGAGGTCATTACCCCAAGGGCGACCATTCTGCACCTAAAAAAGTGTGTCACTCAACCCCAAGCCTTGTCGGGCCTGATTTAGAGGGGTTGAACGGTCAAAAAACAGACTGATGGAACCACGGCCGGCGATCACGGCCTAAACTGCGCTATCAGACCTACAGGAGTGTGCATGATGAGCCGTATCGAAACCGACAGCCTTGGCCAGGTGGAAGTCCCGGATGAAGCCTACTGGGGCGCTCAGACGCAACGCTCGCTGATTAACTTCGCCATCGGCAATGAAAAAATGCCGCTGGCGGTGCTGCATGCCCTGGCGCTGATCAAGAAAGCCGCGGCGCGGGTCAATGACCGCAACGGTGACCTGCCCGCCGACATCGCCCGGCTGATCGAACAGGCCGCCGACGAAGTGCTCGACGGCAACCACGACGACCAGTTCCCGCTGGTGGTCTGGCAGACCGGCAGCGGCACCCAGAGCAACATGAACGTCAACGAAGTGATCGCCGGTCGCGCCAACGAACTGGCCGGTAATGCTCGTGGCGGCAAGTCGCCGGTTCACCCTAACGATCACGTCAACCGCTCCCAGAGCTCCAACGACTGCTTCCCGACCGCCATGCACATCGCGGCAGCCCAGGCAGTGCAACAGCAATTGCTGCCAGCGATCAGCGAACTGTCGGGCGGATTGGCCGAGCTGTCCGCGCGGCACATGAAACTGGTCAAGACCGGCCGCACCCACATGATGGACGCGACACCGATCACCTTCGGCCAGGAACTGTCGGCGTTCATCGCGCAACTGGATTACGCCGAGCGGGCGATCCGCAGCGCGCTGCCGGCCGTCTGTGAATTGGCCCAGGGCGGCACCGCGGTCGGCACCGGGTTGAACTCGCCCCACGGTTTTGGCGAAGCCATCGCTGCCGAGCTGGCCGCCCTCTCCGGCCTGCCGTTCGTCACCGCACCCAATAAATTCGCCGCCCTGGCTGGCCATGAGCCGCTGACCACGCTGTCCGGCGCGCTGAAAACCCTCGCCGTGACCCTGATGAAAATCGCCAACGACCTGCGCCTGCTGGGCTCCGGGCCGCGAGCAGGCTTCGCCGAAGTCAAACTGCCGGCCAACGAACCGGGCAGCTCGATCATGCCGGGCAAGGTCAATCCCACTCAGTGCGAAGCCCTGTCGATGCTGGCGTGTCAGGTATTGGGCAACGACGTCGCCATCGGGTTTGCCGCAAGTCAGGGGCACCTGCAACTGAACGTGTTCAAACCGGTGATCATCCACAACCTGCTGCAATCGATCCGCTTGCTCGGAGATGGCTGCAGCAACTTCCAGCAGCATTGCATCGCCGGTCTGGAACCGGATGCAGAGAAAATGGCTGAACATCTGGAGCGTGGGTTGATGTTGGTGACGGCGCTGAATCCGCACATTGGTTATGACAAATCGGCGGAAATCGCCAAAAAGGCTTACGCAGAAGGGCTGACCCTGCGTGAGGCGGCGTTGCAGTTGGGGTATCTGACGGATGAAGAGTTTGATGCGTGGGTACGGCCGGAGAATATGCTTGAGGCCGGTGCCAAGGGCTGACCTGACTGATCGTTCCCACGCTCTGCGTGGGAATGCAGCGCGGGACGCTCCGCGTCCCTGCCGAAGCGGACGCGGAGCGTCCATTGAGGCATTCCCACGCAGAGCGTGGGAACGATCATCCGACCGCTATTCGGGCCTTTCGAGCCCTGAGCCCCGCAATCAACGACGGCCCCAACGCCACCAGCGCCGATCCCAGCACCACCAGCACCGCCCCGCCATACCCCAAACCATTGATCGTCTCGGCATGCACATAGTCCGGCCACATCCACGCGGCCACAGCCACCGCAGCAAACGTCACCAACGGCGTAATCGCCAGCGTCGCACTGACCCGCGATGCCTCCCAGTGCGCCAGGGCCTCGGCAAACGCGCCATAGGCGATCAGGGTGTTCATGCAGCACGCCAACAGTAGCCAGCCTTGCAGCGGGCTCAGTTGCAGCGCTTCCAGCGGATGCACCCACGGCGTCAGCAACAGCGCGCAGAACAGGTAGATCACCATCATCACCTGCAGCGAATTCCACACCGTGAGCAATTGCTTCTGGCCCAAGGCGTAGAACGTCCAGACCGTGGACGCCAACAGCACCAACAGGACGCCGGCGGTGTAATCGGTCAGCGAGGTCAGCAGCTCGGCCAGCCGCTGATTGAAAAACAGGGCAAAGCCGATCAACAGCACCAGCAGGCCAATCCCCTGCCCCACGCTGAACCGTTCCTTGAACACAAACAGACTGGCGATCAGCAACATGATCGGGCCCATCTGCACCACCAGTTGCGCGGTGCCGGGGCTCAGCAGGTTCAGGCCCATCAGGTACAACACGTAGTTGCCCACCAAGCCGAGCACAGCCATCACCACTAACCAGCCACCACGCGGCCCGAGCACCTTGCGGCTCGGCAGGCGTTTGGTCGCCGCCAGATAAATGAACAGGCAGCCGCCGGATACGATCAGGCGAAACCAGGTCACCGTCACCGGGTCCATCACCAGCAGCACTTGCTTGAGTTTGATTGGCAGGATTCCCCACAGCAACGCGGTCACCAAGGCCAGGAACAGACCGTAAACCCAGCGACCCGATGAAATGTGCATTGCGAACCCCAAAGCCAAGTAGCAAGAACGGTCATTCTAGGCTTAGAGCTGTTCGGCACACAGGGACAGTTGGGCGCTGGCCGCGAATGAAACTGTGCAGGTCGCACCATTAAATTGGCGCTATGCCGTCGATCGGTTGGCCAGGCGTTGCAAGTGGTTCATGCATAAGCTCATGGGATTCGCCAACAGGTACATTCCTCAGGAGATCGCCATGTACGGCAAGCGCGCCCAGGACAATGCCCCCGCCACTCACTTTCGCTGTGACCGGATGTGTCGTGTGAATGGGGAGTTGTATTTCAGCACCCGGGAAAACACCCTTGAGGGGCCGTTTGAAAACCCGGAGACGTTGGCGCGGGAGGTACAGGCTTACATTGAGCGGATGCTGGTTTTGCGGATGAGCCTGTAGACCGCAGCGCTGCCATCGCGAGCAGGCTCGCTCCCACAGGGATCTGGTGTGCGACATAGATCCAATGTGGGAGTGAGCCTGCTCGCGATAGCGGCTAACCAGGCAACAAAAATCTTCCGGATTTAACGCACAGCTTCAAACAACCCGGTCGCCCCCATCCCGCCACCCACACACATGGTGACGATGCCGTAACGCACGTTGCGGCGCTGCAATTCACGCACCAGATGCCCGACCTGACGCGAGCCGGTCATGCCGAACGGATGGCCGATGGAAATCGAGCCGCCATTGACGTTGTACTTGTCATTATCGATCTCCAGCCGAATGCGGCTGTACAGGCACTGGGACGCAAACGCTTCGTTGAGTTCCCACAGATCAATGTCGGAAATCCGCAATCCCTTGGCCTTAAGCAACTTCGGCACCGAAAACACCGGGCCGATGCCCATTTCATCCGGCTCGCAACCCGCCACGGTGAAACCACGGAAGAACGCCTTGGGTTTCAACCCCAGTTGCAGTGCTTTTTCCAGGCTCATCACCAGCGTCATCGACGCGCCATCGGACAACTGCGAAGAATTGCCCGCCGTCACCGAACCGTCTTCGGCAAACACCGGTTTCAACCCGGCCAGGCTTTCCAGAGTGGTGCCCGGGCGATTGCAGTCATCGTGATCGACGATGCCGTCAAGGATCTGCACCTGACCGGTGGCTTTGTCTTCAACCCGATACTTCACCGCCATCGGCACGATTTCGTCGTCGAACAATCTATCGGCCTGTGCCTGAGCAGTACGTTGCTGACTTTGCAGCGCGTACAGATCCTGTTCCTCACGAGTGACGTCGTAACGACGAGCGACGATTTCAGCCGTCTGGCCCATCGGGAAATAGATACCGGGCACCTGCTCTTTCAGCAGCGGATTGATCAGGTTGTCGGTGTTGATGCTTTTCATGGTCAGGCTGATGGACTCGACGCCACCGGCAACGATGATGTCGCTGCAACCCGAAGCAATCTGGTTGGCCGCGATGGCGATCGCCTGCAAGCCCGAGGAGCAAAAACGGTTGAGGGTCATCCCGGCAGTGCCGGTGCCCAGGCGCGACAGCACCGCGATGTTGCGTCCGATGTTGAAGCCCTGGCCCCCTTCGTTGGAACCGGCCCCGACGATACAGTCCTCAACACTGGCCGGATCGATGCCCGAGCGTGCCAGCAGCGCATTGACGCAATGGGCCGCCATGTCGTCCGGGCGGGTCAGGTTGAACTTGCCGCGAAAGGACTTGGCCAGGCCGGTCCGCACGCTGTCGACGATCACCACTTCACGCATGGCATACCTCATTGTTGTTGTCGGTTGGGAGTGGACCGAGCATAAGTCCACTGCATTACCGACCGCGACAATCATTCACCCCGCGTATGCGTAACCATCGCTCACTACTTGTGCTGCTTCACTTTCCTGTCGTGCTTGTCGGACTTTTCGAACGCCTCTTCCAGCGCCAGATTGATGGTGCGCAGGACTTTGACCCGCGCCCAGCGCTTGTCATTGGCTTCCACCAGCGTCCAGGGCGAGATCTCGGTGCTGGTGCGATCGACCATGTCACCAACCGCCGCGCGGTAGTCGTCCCATTTATCACGATTGCGCCAGTCATCTTCGGTGATCTTGAAACGCTTGAAGGGAATTTCTTCCCGCGCCTGGAAGCGCTCCAGTTGTGTCTGCTTGTCGATGGCCAGCCAGAACTTGACCACGATCACCCCGGCCTCGGCGATCAGCTCTTCAAAATCATTGATTTCACTGTAGGCCCGCAACCAGTCAGTCGGCGGGCAGAAGCCTTCGACGCGTTCCACCAGCACCCGCCCGTACCACGAACGATCGAACATCGTGAACTTGCCCTTGGCCGGGATGTGTCGCCAGAACCGCCACAGATAAGGCTGCGCACGTTCCTCTTCGGTGGGCGCGGCGATCGGCACGATGCTGTACTGGCGTGGATCGAGGGCTGCCGCGACCCGGCGGATCGCCCCGCCCTTGCCTGCCGCATCATTGCCCTCGAACACCGCCACCAAGGCATGTCGACGCATGCGTTTGTCGCGCATCAGGCCGGAGAATCGTGCCTGCTCGGTAATCAATTGTTCTTCGTAATCGTCCTTGTCCAGGTGCTGGGTCAAATCCAGGCTGTCGAGCAGGTTCAGTTGATCGACATGGATGGGCAACGGCGCGGCATTGACCTTGTCGGGATGGACCTCGGCACGCTTCAGAGCATTTTGCAGGCCTTCGAGCAGGATCTTGCCCACTGCCAGGCTGCGGTAATGAGGGTCCACCCCTTCGATCACATGCCAAGGCGCGTAGTCGCGGCTGGTACGGCGCAACACGCGTTCGCCGTATTTCACGAACTTGTCGTAGGTTTGCGATTGTTGCCAGTCCAGCGGACTGATGCGCCAACTGTGCAGCGGGTCATCCGCCAGGGCCTTGAGCCGCGCCTTCATTTGCTTCTTGGAGAGGTGGAACCAGAACTTGAAGATCAGCGCGCCTTCGTCGCAGAGCATTTTTTCAAAGCGCTCGGACTGGTTGATCGCCTGATCCAGCACCGGGTCCTTGAACAAGCCATGGACCCGGCCTTGCAGCATCTGGCTGTACCAGTTGCCGAAGAAAATCCCCATGCGGCCCTTGGCCGGAAGCATCCGCCAGTAGCGCCAGGCCGGTGGCCGCGCCAGCTCTTCGTCGGTCTGCTGATCGAACGTGCGGACCTCGATCAGGCGTGGGTCCATCCATTCGTTGAGCAACTTGACCGTCTCGCCCTTGCCGGCGCCTTCGATGCCATTGATCAGAATGATCACCGGAAAGCGGCGCTGCTGGTGCAGTTCGAACTGCGCTTCGAGCAAGGCTTCGCGCAGGACCGGTTCTTCGGCGTCGTAGGTTTCTTTGTCGATGGCGTGACCGATTTCGGCGGATTCGAACATGGGACGGCTCCTTCCAGGATTGAGCAAGACTAGCGGATTGGGCCGATAGTCAGCAGAGAAAATTCCCTATGGTTTTAATGCTGTTCACTTAAGCGCGGCGTCCATATTTGTGGCGAGGGGATTTATCGGAATGCCGCACCACCCCGTTCGGCTGCGAAGCAGTCGTAATCCAGACAACTTAGTCTGTCTGAAAAGACGCTGGGGCCGCTTCGCAGCCCAACGGGGCGGTGCGACGTTTCGCTAAATCCCCTCGCCACAGAAAGCTCGCTCTCTCCACAAAAATGACGATTGTCCCTGACACTTCCAACGTGGCACTTGCCATGGATCAAGCACCGCCCCGGCGATCGGCTAGAATGGCCGCCTTGCCGTTGCCGAGCCTGCCATGAAACCTGTATTGCCCCACGCCCAGCTCGACTGGGACGACCAAGGGCTCCCGCGTTCGCGGGTGTTCGATGATGTGTATTTCTCCGACCTGTCGGGGCTGGACGAAACCCGCTACGTATTCCTCGAGCAGAACGCTTTGCGTGAACGCTTTGCCGCGTTGCCTGAGGGCGGTCGCTTGGTGATTGGCGAGACCGGTTTCGGCACCGGGCTGAATTTCCTTTGCGCCTGGCAGCTGTTCGAACAGCACGCGGTGGCCGGGGCACGGCTGCATTTTGTCAGTGTCGAAAAGTACCCGCTGAGCCTGCCCGATCTGCAGCGCGCCTTGGCCTTGTGGCCGGAGCTCAAACCGTTTGCCGATCAACTGCTGACGCAATACGTCGCGATCCACCCAGGCTTCCAGCGCCTGGTGCTGGACAACGGCCGCGTGACCCTGACCCTGCTGATCGGCGATGCGCTGGAACAATTGCCACAACTCGACGCGCAGATCGACGCCTGGTTTCTCGACGGTTTTGCCCCGGCGAAAAACCCTGACATGTGGACCGCCGAGCTGTTCGCCGAACTGGCACGTCTGGCGGCCCCCGGCTCGACCATCAGCACCTTCACCAGCACCGGTTGGGTGCGACGTCTGCTGAATGCGGCGGGCTTCAAGATGAAGCGCACGCCCGGCATCGGCCACAAATGGGAAATCCTGCGGGGCGTGTTTCTCGGCTGGCCTGAAGAAGTCCCGGCGCCCGCCGCGGCCAAACCGTGGTTCACGCGCCCGACGCCGCTGACCGGCGAACGTCGGGCACTGGTGATCGGCGCCGGCCTGGCCGGTTGCGCCACGGCCGCCAGTCTCGCGGCGCGGGGTTGGCACGTCAGTCTGCTGGAGCGTCACAATGCACTGGCGCAGGAAGCCTCGGGCAATCCACAGGGCGTGCTGTACCTCAAGCTTTCGGCCCATGGCACCGCGTTGTCGCAGTTGATTGTCAGTGGTTTCGGTCACACCCGGCGTTTGCTCGAACATTTGCAACGGGGCGTCGACTGGGACGATTGCGGGGTCTTGCAACTGGCCTTCAACGCCAAGGAAGCCGAGCGTCAAGCGCAATTGGCCGCCGCCTTTTCGCCAGACCTGGTGCACCTGCTCGATCAACCGCAAGCCCAGGTTCAGGCCGGGATCGCCCTGGAGCACGGCGGATTATTCTTCCCGGAGGGCGGCTGGGTTCATCCGCCGGCGTTGTGCCATTGGCAGGCATCTTCGGCGAACATCCAGTGGCTGCCCCATCGCCATGTCCTGGAACTGCGCAAGGTTGATGATCAATGGCAGGCCTGGGACGGTGGTGATTTGCTGGCCAGTGCCCCCGTGGTGATCCTGGCCGGCGCCGCCGAGATCAAGCGTTTCCCTCAAAGCGCCGAGCTGCCCCTCAAACGCATTCGTGGCCAGATCACCCGACTGGCGCAAACCCCTGAAAGCCAGAGCCTGGCCACCGTCGTCTGCGCCGAAGGCTATGTGGCGCCGGCTCGACTGGGCGAACACACCCTCGGCGCCAGCTTCGACTTCAAGAGCGATGACCTGACCCCGACCCTCGCCGAACACCTCGGCAACCTGGCCTTGCTCGAGGAAATCTCCCCCGACCTGGCCACGCGACTGCATGCACAGGCACTGGACCCGCAACAGCTTGAAGGACGCGCCGCGTTCCGCTGCACCAGTCCAGACTACCTGCCGATCGTTGGCCCGTTGGCCGACCCAGCGGCCTTCGCCGATGCCTATGCCGTACTGAGCAAGGACGCCCGGCAAATCCCGAGCATTCCCTGCCCCTGGCTTGAGGGTTTTTACGTCAACAGCGGTCATGGTTCTCGCGGCTTGATCACCGCGCCACTGTCGGGTGAATTGCTCGCGGCATGGCTCGAAAACGAACCGCTGCCCTTGCCCAGAACGGTCGCCGAGGCCTGCCATCCCAACCGTTTCGCCGTGCGCCAATTGGTCCGCGGAAAAGTCTGACGGCGCGCCTTATAACTTATCGGTCTAAAACTCCGGGGATTCAGCCGGGTCAGTTTCTGAGTACCCGCCGTTTTTGGCGCGGTACCGATTGACCCTCCCCAACGGAAAAACCGGTAAGGAATTTATGTGCGGATTAGCTGGCGAGTTACGTTTTGATCATCAACCTGCAGACCTTGCAGCCATTGAACGAATCACCCATCACCTGGCCCCTCGCGGCCCTGACGCATGGGGCTTTCATGCCCAAGGGCCGATTGCCCTGGGCCACCGTCGCCTGAAAATCATGGACCTGTCGGACGGCTCGGCGCAGCCGATGATCGACAACCAACTAGGCTTGTCCCTGGCCTTCAACGGCGCGATCTACAACTTCCCGGAACTGCGCACCGAGCTTGAAAGCCTCGGTTATGCCTTCTATTCCGGTGGCGACACCGAAGTGCTGCTCAAGGGCTATCACGCCTGGGGCGAAGCCTTGCTGCCCAAGCTCAACGGCATGTTCGCCTTCGCCATCTGGGAGCGCGATGCCCAACGCCTGTTCATCGCTCGTGACCGTCTCGGCGTGAAGCCGCTGTACCTGTCGCGCACCGGCCAGCGCCTGCGCTTTGCCTCGGCACTGCCGGCGCTGCTCAAGGGCGGCGACATCAATCCGATCCTCGACCCGGTGGCACTCAATCATTATCTGAATTTCCACGCAGTGGTTCCGGCGCCGCGCACCTTGCTGGCCGGCATCGAAAAACTGCCACCGGCGACCTGGATGCGCATCGAAGCCGATGGCACCACTGAGCAGAAAACCTGGTGGACCCTGCCCTACGGCCCACACGCCGATGAGATGGATCTGACACTCGAAGACTGGCGTGACCGTGTGCTCGACAGCACCCGTGACGCGGTGGCGATCCGTCAACGTGCCGCAGTCGACGTCGGTGTGCTGCTGTCGGGCGGTGTCGATTCGAGCCTGCTGGTCGGTCTGTTGCGTGAAGTCGGTGTTGAAAACCTGTCGACCTTCTCCATCGGTTTCCAGGATGCCGGCGGCGAGCGCGGCGACGAGTTCCAGTATTCGGACCTGATCGCCAAGCACTACGGCACGCAGCATCACCAATTGCGCATCGACGAAAAAGAAATCATTGAACAATTGCCCGCAGCGTTCCGCGCCATGAGCGAACCGATGGTCAGTCATGACTGCATCGCCTTCTATCTGCTGTCCCGCGAAGTGGCCAAGCATTGCAAAGTGGTGCAGAGCGGCCAGGGTGCAGACGAGTTGTTCGCCGGTTATCACTGGTACCCACAAGTCGACGGTGCCGAAGATCCGTACGCCGCCTATCGCGATGCGTTTTTCGACCGTAGCTACGACGACTACGCCGCCACCGTGCAGCCGAAATGGCTGACAGCGAATGACGCCGCTGGTGACTTCGTGAAGGAACATTTCGCGCAGCCCGGTGCCGATGCAGCGGTGGACAAAGCCCTGCGTCTGGACAGCACGATCATGCTGGTGGATGACCCGGTCAAACGCGTCGACAACATGACCATGGCCTGGGGCCTGGAAGCGCGCACGCCGTTTCTCGACTATCGCCTGGTGGAATTGTCGGCCCGTGTGCCGGGCAAATTCAAACTGCCGGATGGCGGCAAGCAAGTCTTGAAAGAAGCGGCGCGGCTGGTGATTCCGAGTGAAGTGATCGATCGCAAGAAAGGTTACTTCCCGGTGCCGGGCCTGAAGCATTTGCAGGGCGACACGCTGAACTGGGTGCGCGAACTGCTGCTCGATCCGAGTCAGGATCGCGGCCTGTTCAAGCCTGAGATGCTCGACCGCCTGCTGACCGATCCACAAGGTCAATTGACCCCGTTGCGAGGTTCCAAGCTGTGGCAATTGGCGGCCCTGAACCTGTGGCTCAGCGAACAAGGAATCTGATCGATGAAACCCCATGCCACGGCCTACAGCCAACGCTTGTTGCGCGGTCAGGCGCCCTCTTACGAACGCTTGCAGGCCCGCTTGGCCGAAGACGGCAGTGAATTGGGCGCCGCACCGATCGCCGTGCATTGCGGTTGGGGCCGGTTGCTGATCGGCCATACCTTCCCGGATCCGGCGAGCCTGGCCCAAGAGCTGCTCAACGAGCACACCGGTGAACGCGACATCGCCCTGTACGTGGCGGCGCCTCAGCAAGTGCTGGGGTTGGAGCCGGCCCAGTTGTTTCTCGACCCTTCCGACACCCTGCGCCTGTGGTTCAGTGATTACCGCCAGTCGACTCGGGTATTTCGCGGCTTTCGCATCCGCAGGGCCCAGAGCGACGCGGACTGGCAGGCGATCAATCAGCTGTATCAATTGCGCGGCATGCTGCCGATCGACGCGAGCCTGCTGACTCCGCGTCATCAAGGTGGGCCGGTGTATTGGCTGGCCGAAGATGAGGACAGCGGCGCGATCATCGGCAGCGTCATGGGCCTCAATCACCACAAGGCGTTCAACGATCCGGAAAATGGCAGCAGCCTGTGGTGCCTGGCGGTCGATCCGCAATGTTCGCGTCCGGGTGTCGGTGAAGTGCTGGTGCGACATTTGATCGAGCACTTCATGAGCCGGGGGCTGAGTTACCTGGACCTGTCCGTGCTGCACGACAACCGGCAGGCGAAAAGTCTTTACGCCAAGCTGGGGTTTCGCAACCTGTCGACCTTCGCGATCAAGCGCAAAAACTGCATCAATCAGCCGTTGTTTCTGGGCCCGGGTCCCGAAGCCGAGTTCAATCCTTATGCACGGATCATCGTCGAGGAAGCGCACCGTCGTGGCATCGAAGTGCAAGTCGATGACGCCGACGCCGGTCTGTTCACCTTGATCCATGGCGGTCGCCGCGTACGTTGCCGTGAATCCCTCAGCGACCTGACAAGCGCCATCAGCATGACGTTGTGCCAGGACAAAAGCCTGACGCACAAAGTGCTCAAGGCCGCCGGTTTGAACCTGCCGTCGCAGCAACTGGCCGGTAATGCCGATGACAATCTGGCGTTTCTCGATGAGCACGAACGGGTGGTGGTCAAGCCGCTGGATGGCGAACAGGGCCAAGGCGTCGCGGTGGATTTACGGAGCATCGAAGAGGTCCAGCAAGCCATCGAGTCCGCTCGCCAGTTCGACAGTCGGGTGCTGCTGGAGAGCTTCCACGAAGGCCTCGACTTGCGGATTGTGGTAATCGGTTTTGAGGTGGTCGCCGCGGCGATTCGCCGTCCGGCAGAAGTGGTGGGCGATGGTCAGCACTCCATCGGTGCGCTGATCGAAGCGCAGAGCCGGCGTCGTCAGGCGGCTACCAGCGGTGAAAGCAAGATCCCGCTGGATCACGAGACCGAGCGCACATTGAATGCTGCGGGTTATGACTACAACAGCATTCTGCCGGCCGGTGAGCATCTGTTCGTACGGCGTACGGCGAATCTTCATACCGGCGGGATTCTTGAGGATGTCACGGCGATCCTGCATCCGACGTTGGTGGATGCTGCGGTGCGAGCGGCGCGGGCGCTGGACATTCCGATGGTCGGGCTCGACCTGATGGTGCCTGCCGCCGATCAGCCGGAGTATGTGTTTATCGAAGCCAATGAGCGCGCAGGCCTGGCCAACCATGAACCACAGCCGACGGCCGAACGGTTTGTGGATTTGTTGTTTCCGCACAGTCAGCCGGCGGCCTAACGCTCCCCCTCACGATCGTTCCCACGCTCTGCGTGGGAATGCCTCACCGGACGCTCCGCGTCCGCTCTTGGGACGCAGAGCGTCCCGGGCTGCATTCCCACGCAGAGCGTGGGAACGATCAGGCCTCAACTCATCAGGAGTTTCCATGACCAGTAACATTCCCGAACCAGATCTGAACTACCTGCAAAAAGTCCTGCTGGAAATGCTCGCCATTCCCAGCCCGACCGGGTTCACCGACACCATCGTGCGTTACGTCGCCGAACGGCTTGAAGAGCTGGGCATTCCCTTTGAGATGACCCGCCGCGGCACTATCCGCGCCACGCTCAAGGGCAAGAAAAACAGTCCCGACCGCGCCGTCTCCGCTCACCTCGACACCATCGGCGCGGCGGTTCGCGCGATCAAGGACAACGGTCGTCTGACCCTGGCGCCTGTCGGCTGCTGGTCCAGTCGTTTTGCCGAGGGCAGCCGGGTCAGCCTGTTTACCGACAACGGCGTGATTCGAGGCAGCGTGCTGCCGCTGATGGCTTCCGGGCATGCGTTCAATACCGCCGTGGATGAAATGCCGATCAGTTGGGATCACATCGAGCTGCGCCTGGACGCCTATTGCGCCACCCGCGCCGATTGCGACTCCCTGGGGATCAGCGTCGGTGATTTTGTCGCCTTCGACCCTTTGCCGGAATTCACCGAAAGCGGCCACATCAGCGCCCGACATCTCGATGACAAGGCCGGCGTTGCCGCATTGCTCGCGGCGCTCAAAGCGATCGTCGACAGCGGCCAGGAGCTGATGATCGACTGTCATCCGCTGTTCACCATTACCGAGGAAACCGGCAGCGGCGCGGCGGCGGCGTTACCGTGGGACGTCAGCGAATTCGTCGGCATCGACATTGCCCCGGTCGCGCCGGGTCAGCATTCCAGCGAACACGCGGTGAGCGTGGCCATGCAGGATTCCGGTGGACCTTACGACTATCACCTGTCGCGGCATCTGCTGCGCCTGGCCAGTGACAACGAATTACCGGTACGCCGCGACCTGTTCCGCTATTACTTCAGCGATGCCCATTCGGCGGTCACCGCCGGGCATGACATTCGCACCGCCCTGCTCGCCTTCGGCTGCGACGCCACTCATGGCTACGAACGCACCCACATCGACAGCCTCGCTGCGCTCAGTCGATTGCTCGGCGCCTACATTCTGAGTCCGCCGGTGTTTGCCAGCGATGCACAACCTGCCAAGGGGTCGCTGGACCGGTTCAGTCATCAGATCGAACATGAGACGCAGATGGAAAGCGATACGCGGGTGCCGTCGGTGGATAGTCTGGTGGGGCAGCGGTCGGATACCTGACGTTGGCGTACTCGATCGTTCCCACGCTCTGCGTGGGAATGCAGCCCGGGACGCTCCGCGTCCCTTTCTAGAGCTGGAACGCGGAGCGTCCCTTGAGGCATTCCCACGCAGAGCGTGGGAACGATCACAGATCAGGCACCCTTTAATCCCCAGGCTAGCCGCAACCTCCCATTCGCCGTAGCATCGCGCCATTGTTTAGCCGAGGTGCCTATGCTGATCCCCCACGACCAACTTGAAGTCGACACCCTCACCCGCCTGATCGAGGATTTCGTGACCCGTGACGGTACGGACAACGGCGATGACACGCCGCTGGAAACCCGTGTGCTGCGTGTTCGCCAGGCATTGACCAAGGGCCAGGCGCTGATTGTCTTCGACCCGGAAAGCGAGCAATGCCAGTTGATGCTCAAACACGATGTGCCCAAGCACCTGTTCGACTGAGACCTCAGCGTCCTTTGTTTTTCGCCAGTTTGACCTGGATGCGGTCGTAGACCTCGGACCGGTGCACGTTGACGTTTTGCGGCGCTTCGACACCGAAGCGCACACTGCCTCCGTTGACGGCAAGAATGCGCACGGAAATGTTGTCACCGATGGAAATCAACTCGCCCACAACGCGACTGAGTACAAGCATGGCATTCGTCCTTCAGGGTTATCGAACCCTGAAGATGCCCTGCACTGAGTAGGGCTTCAATGCGACAGCGGCAAATCAGTCCCGCCCTACAGCGCCGCCCGAACAGATCCTATGGAAACGTCCTACAAACCCATTGAATGAAGGACCGATCCTTCAGGAAGCGGAGAAGCGCGGGCCGAAAAGGATGACGCTGGCCCCGATGACACACAGCGCCACGCCGAGCCAGTCCGAACCCAGCGGACGAATCCGCTCGACCACCGCCAGCCAGCCGATCGACGCGATGATGTAGATGCCACCGTATGCGGCATAGGCGCGACCGGCGTAGGTCGCTTCGATGCGGGTCAGCAGCAGCGCGAACAAGGTCAGACTAAGCAGAGCGGGCACGACCCACCAGGCGCTTTTACCCTGGCGCAGCCACATCCAGAAGGCAAAGCAGCCGGCGATTTCGAACAGCGCGGCGAGGAAAAACCACAGGTAATTGAGCATGCATACAACTCGCGAGGATGGCCGATGGCGGCCACCCTAACGACGGTGTTGCGTACGGGCAAGTTCAACCTGCGGTTTGTTTGGCCTTGGCGCGCATTTTGTCGGCCATGACGGTCATTTCGTCGTAGAGCAGCTGCGGGTTCTTCTGCTTGAGCGCCCAGGCCATGCGGCCCTGTTCGTGAGGCAGGATCAAGAATTCGCCAGCGGCGACATGCTGAAAGATGTAGTCGGCAATGTCGGCCGCGCTGATCGGCGAGCTTTCCAGCAACTTGCCGACCTGGGCTTTCATGGCCGGCGTCGGGCCACGGAACGAGTCCAGCAGGTTGGTCTGGAAGAACGACGGGCACACCACATGCACGCCGATTTCCTGCTGCGCCAGCTCGACCAACAAGCTTTCGGACAACGCCACCACGCCAGCCTTGGCCACGTTGTAGTTGCTCATGGCCGGGCCTTGCATCAGGGCGGCCATCGACGCGATGTTGATGATCTTGCCTTTGCTTTTTTCCAGCAGCGGCAGGAAGGCTTTGCAGCCCTTGACCACGCCCATCAGGTTGATCGCGATCTGCCAGTCCCAGTCTTCCAGGGACAGTTCACTGAAGAACCCGCCCGAGGCAACGCCAGCGTTGTTGACGATGACATCGATGCCACCGAGTTTCTCTTCGCAGGCTTGGGCGAAAGCGGTCAGTTGGCTGTAATCGCGCACGTCGCAACGCTGGATAAAACCGTCGCCGCCGGCTTCGCGAACCCGTTTCAGGGTTTCCTGCAGACCGGGTTCGCTGACATCCGACAAGGCCAGCTGCCAGCCTTCACGGGCCCAGCGCAGCGCGATTTCGCGACCCAGGCCCGAGCCCGCGCCAGTGATCATCATGCGATTTTGCATAGCAAACAGCCTTGTTGTTCCGGGGAAGATGCATCGAGTGTAGCGAAGGACAATGCCCGACCCACGCTCCATCAGATTGCTGAATGGCTCGAGCAAACCATGGCAGCGCCTGAACCAACTAGACTCATTAAAAACGAAATAAGCCTTTCTTCGAAAAACATTAAAAAAACTTGGAATTTTCTTTCATTCGCCACAGTCGGATTTGTAAGCAGCCCGGTTTTATAACAGCCCGGCTGACAGCTAAACGCCAGGTAATTCCAGAACACTTCCAACAAGGAAATAGACATGGGCACAATTCTTATCATTATTCTGATCCTCCTGCTGGTAGGTGGTTTACCGGTCTTCCCGCACTCCAGAAGTTGGGGTTATGGCCCGTCGGGTATCATCGGCGTGGTGTTGGTGGTGCTGTTGATCCTGCTGTTGCTCGGCAAGATATAAAGGTTTAACAGGCAAAAAAAAGAGGCCCTTTTCAAGGGCCTCTTTTTAATTGCATCAAGACTTAGTCCGGCTTGCCATCAACCACACCGGCGGTGTTGTCGATCAGGCTCTTGGTCGCCGTTTGCAGGAACGCTTCGAGCTTGAGTTTCAGCTCTGCGGTACGCGGTGCATTTGGAACAATCTCGGCGTGAGGTGTCGCGCCCAGTTGGTACTGGTACATCTTCGGCGCCATTTCCTTTTCTTTCGGCAGCACCAGAATCTGATCAGCCGTGATGATGGCGGTGGTCTGCTCGCTACCCGACGGCTTGATCACGCCGAAACCGGTGTCGCCTTCAGGCAGGTTGAGCAAATCGCGGCCCCAGCACTGATGACGCACTTCACCACCAATACGACCCATGATGGTCGGCACGATGTCGATCTGCGTGCCCACGGTATGGTCAAGCTGGCCGAATTTTTCCTGGATGCCCGGAGCGATCATCAGCATCGGCACGTTGAAGCGGCCCAGGTCCATTTCGGTGATCTGACGCTCGTTGCCAAAACCGTGGTCGCCGACGATCACAAACAGGGTTTCCTTGAAATACGGCTCCTTGCGGGCCTTTTCAAAGAACTGGCCCAGCGCCCAGTCCGCATAACGCATGGCGGTCAAATGCTCGTTCAAGCTACCGCGATCGGTTACAGGTTCAACCGGCAATGGCGTCGGCAAGGCATATGGCGTGTGGTTGGACAGGGTTTGCAGCAACGCATAGAACGGCTTGCCGTTTTCCCGCGCCTTGAGCTCGACCAGACCACGGTCGAACATGTCCTGGTCGGACACGCCCCAGGTCGGATCAGAGAACACCGGGTTCACGAAGTCATTACGACCAATGAAGTTGGTCATGCCCTGGTTGCTGAAGAAACCCGACTGGTTATCCCAGGCGAAGTCGCCGTTGTAGACGTACACGTCGTCATATTTACGGGCACTGAGCAATTGCGGCAGGCCGGACAACTTGTGGCTGCCTTCCGGCGTCTGCATCAGGTATTCGAAACCTGGCAGGTTCGGGAAGCACGCCATGGTGGCGAACATACCCTGGTGGGTATGGGTGCCGTTGGAGAAGAAGCGATCAAACAGCAGGCCTTCCTTCGACAATTTGTCGAGGTACGGCGTGATGTTGCCCGGTGCACCCAAGGCGCCCACCGAGTGACCGGCCATGCTTTCCATCAGGATCACGACGACATTCTTGATCGGCAGGGTTTTGTCGGCCGGCGGCGTGTAATCGCGACGCACGGCTGCGGTTTCGGCATCCACCAGTTTGTCGTCCGGCATCACCAGCATGTCACGCACGACTTTCTGCGCTTCAGGCTGTGGCAACGTGGCCTTCCAGACGTTGTCGCGATCTTCGGAGATGCGGCTCTTGGCCGCGGCGACCAGCGACAAGGTGCCGTTGAGGCCCAATTGGTTGGCGAAGTTCGAGTTGGTGGTATAAACGTCACCCCAACGCAGTGGCGGGCCCTGACGCAGGGTGCCACGAGCGGCCACCACGCAAACCATCAGGCAGACGACGAACACCGTGATGCGTGCATACCATGGAGCGATCTGGCGCGTGCCAATGCTGCCGCCGCTGAAGGGGCCACGTGGACGGGTGGCGCGGTCGGCGCCCTTGAACGCCAGGGTCAGGATCAACGTGCCCACGGCCCAGGCCAGCAGGTAGCGAACCACCGGAAAACCGTACCAAAGCATGCTCATCACGGTTTTCGGGTCTTCCTTTACATATTGGAAGACCAGGCCGTTGAGGCGCTGGTGGAACTCGCGGTAGAAGTCCATCTCCATCAGGCCGAGGAACAGGGCGATGCTCGAGGCAATGGTCAGCCAGAACCGGAAGAATCCGCGGGCGGCCATCGCCCGGGCGCTGAACAGCGCCAGCAGCAATGGAATGCTGAGGTAGACCACCAGGCGCAGGTCGAAACGCAGACCGTTGGCGAACGCTTCGAGAAAGGTCGAGGCCGGGGTGTCGAGGATCATCTCGCGGTTGTAAACCAGCAGCGCAACGCGCAGCAGGCTGAACATGACCATCATGACCAGGGCACACAGCAGCGTGTAGGCCAGATGCGATTTGACGGTCGGTTGCAGCAGGCGACTAGAAGCTCGCTGCTGATTCAGGGCGTCCGGGATTGCCATGTCGTTTTAGGACCCATTGGAAGTTGAAGTTTCAAAAATACGGCTGCGCCTTGCCCTCTGTTGGCCAGTACTCGGCCCCGGGGCTTGCACGGTGCGCAAATGTTGCACGATCAACCGTCGCATTGCCATTGATTACTGCCCGGATGTTGGCGCGGGCGAATTGTCTTGGAGGCTTTGTGAAAATTTCGTGCAACGCATATTCGGAAACAAAATAAAGTCCCCCTGCCCTAATGCAGTTAGTTCGGGGGCATATCCGTTTCTGCGGTAACGGCGACTGGCGGTTTCGCTTTTACAGCTAGTCACTTTCGAAAAGCCTGCGCGGCCCGGCGGAAAGTAACCAAAGCGCTTCTGCCCCGCCATTCGGTGCCTACCCTAGGCTCGGCATGCCGTAATGAAGGCATTGCTCCGGGGGCCCGCCGCCATCCTTGCCGCGGTGCCCCCTGCGCAAGGCCTGCGTTCGGCCTCAGGGAAAAGGGCAAGCAGATCAAGATCAAAATCCAAAGCAACGGCAACGGCAACGGCAACGGCAAGATCGACAGCTTCGCGAGCAAGCCCGCTCCCACATAAAGCAGATCGGCGTACAGCTTTTGCTTCTCACCACTCATCAGGCCGAGCGTTAGCTCGCCTCCAGCCGCAAAAACGGATATGCCCCCGATCAAATAAACCGCCCCACCAAATAGCAAACGCCCCAAATAAGGTCAGGGCGCTTTATCAAAAAACGGAGCGATTACTTCTCAGCCCGTGCCTTCAGGGCTTTCAAAGTATTAAACGGCGCATCCACCACAAACTTGTTGGCCACCATCGACGGAATGCTACCGCCCGGCTCGGTATGCACCTGATAGGTCACCTCAACCTGATCGCCCTTGGGCACAAACTTCCAGAAACCATCGACCTTGGTAACCCGGACGAAGCCTTTTTCTTCAGGAATGTACTTCGGCACACCTTCGAGTTTGCGGGTCAGGCTGCCATCAGCACCCTCGATGGTGGTGACATGCAACACCGAGTCACGCGCGGTCACCGGCCAAGGCGTATTGAACTGGGTGTAGGTCCAGTTTTGATCGCCTTCGTGCTTGAGCAACTTCTGGGTTTTACAGTCGTGAATCCAGGCGCAAGCGCCTGACACGTCTTCCTGCAGCGCACGCAGTTTGGCGATGGTGGTCTTCATCAGCGTGACGCCCTGGTAAGCCTTGTAATCGGAGCCAGCCACTTCACTCAAGGAAACCTTGATACCGTCTTCGTTCTTGGCAACTTTCCAGTCTTCTGCTTGAGCGGCCGTGGAAGCCAGCAAAACCGTCAAACCACACAGCACAGCCATACGTTGCAGCGAACCCATAGTCTTATTCCTTATTGTTGAAGATCCGTTCGTTGAACACATCACGCCGCCGTCATTTTCTCCCACCAACCCAACAATTTGATCGCTTCGTCACGGCTGCTTCCGCAGACTTCGATGTCGGCTTCGAACGCCGAACACACTGCAGGACGTTCCGGTTTGCCGAAAATGCCGCACAGGTTATCGACAGAGAGTTGTACGCAACGTTCTCCCGCCGGCTTGCCATTGGGCATGCCGGGAATCGGTGAACTGATGGAAGGGGCAATGCAACAGGCGCCACAGCCTTCACGGCATTTCATGACGACGAGCTCCTCGACGGGCGATGTGTTAAAGGACGTGGCACAGAGTAACCGCTAAAACGCTTGTTTAAAATTGTCTGGACCCTGGTTTTTTCGCTTAAACGAGCGTGACCGACCAGTCTCCGACAAAGCGTCTGGCCAGCAGGTCACGAACGGGAAGAAATTATCGTTTGAACTCGAATTCCAGGGCTGCGCCTTCAACTTCACGGCGCTCTTCGTTGCGCAGTTGCAACTTCATTTCGTTGCTGATCAGCCTCCCGTTGAGCTGAAATGGAGAGCTGCCGGTCTTGTCACCAAACATTTGTGGCAATACCGCATCGTGTCGGGGCATCGGTACCGTACCAATCGGTTTCAGTTCCTCGACCATGCCTTGGGGCAGACTCAAATCCAGGTCGGCCGAAGGGAGCTTGGTTTTCACGACCTCACTGGCGGGTTTGGACTTGGAGGCAATCGGCGGTCGTTTTTTCACCGGGGCCGCTTTCTTTTTGACCGGCGTGGCTTTTTTAGCGGGAGCCGGCTTTTTCGACGTGGCGCTGGCTGCCGGTTTTTCCTGAACGGAAGCCGCTAATACACCTTCGGCCTGGAAGGTCATCAGCAGGCAGATCGATAGCCATACGGCGGGTAAAATCGGCTTCATGGACCCAACGGTACAAACGGCAGGAGCCATATGCTCGCCTGTTGCAGGCGACATGACAAGCTCGGGCAGGAATATCCTGCCCGCCCCCTCAAAAGCCGCCGACCATCTCCTGACAGAGTTGGGTGGCGAGCATGCCCAGGGTCATCAATGCACGCTCGGCTTCACGGTTCCAGGGTGTGCCGCAGTTCAGTCGAATGCAGTGGTTGAACTGCTCGGTGTTACTGAAAATCAGCCCCGGCGCGATGCTGATGCCCTGCTGCAACGCACGAACGTGCAGCTCCTGCGTGTTGACCCGCCCCGGCAGGCTGACCCACAGAATGAAGCCGCCGGTCGGCCGGGTCATCTGCGTGCCTTCCGGGAAGTATTGCTGCACCGCCAGCTGGAAAGCGCTGAGGTTCTTGCGGTACTCCTGACGGATGTAGCGCAAATGCCGGTCGTAACCACCGTTCTCCAGGTACGCCGCAATGCCCATCTGCGTGACGCTGCAGGCCGAATGGGTGCTGAAGGTCTGCAAACGCTGGATTTCCTGCTGGTACTTGCCGGCAATCATCCAGCCGATCCGCACGCCCGGCGACAGGGTTTTGGAAAAGCTGGAGCAATAGATCACCCGATCCAGCCGATCGTAGGCTTTAAGTGATTTGGTGCGACCCTGCTCGAACATCAGTTCGCCGTAGATATCGTCTTCGACAATCTGGATATCGAAATCCGAGGCCAGGCGCAGCAGTTGCTTCTGCCGCTCTTCGGGCATGGTGCCGCCCAATGGATTGCTCAGACGAGTGGTCAGCACCAGCGCCTTGATCGACCACTGGTTGGCCGCCAGCTGCAAAGCTTCGAGGCTCATACCGGTGGCCGGATCGCTCGGAATCTCGATGACCTTGAGGCCCAGAAGGTCAGCCAGTTGCAGCAAACCGTAGTAGGTCGGCGACTCGGCGGCGATCAGGTCGCCCGGGCGAGTCAGCACACGCAGAGACATCTGCAAGGCATCAACGCAGCCGTGGGTAATGACCACTTCCGACGGATCGACCACCACGCCGGCATCGCGCATGCGGATCGCCACTTGTCGGCGCAACGGTTCGAAACCCGGGCTGAACATGTAGCTGAACGCCCGCGGGCTATGAAAACGGGTGACTTTGGCCAGTTGCTGATGCAGCGCCCGCACCGGCAGATAATCAACACTCGGTACGGCCGCGCCCAAGGGAAACACACCCTCGCGGCGGGATTCGACCAGAACTTGTTGGATGATGCTGCTGCGAGTGACCAGACCTGGACGCTCGACCCGAGCGATGTCCGGTGTCGGCGCGGTCAGGGCCGGGGTCTGGTGCACGTAGTAACCCGACTGCGGCCGGGCGCGGATCAGCCCCTGATCCTCGAGATTGGCGTAAGCCTGCAACACCGTCGCATGGCTGACGTTGAGCTGTGAACTCATCTTGCGCACCGAAGGCACGCGCTCCCCCGGTTGATAGACGCCACGGCGGATGTCTTCGGCCAGTTGTTGAGCAATACGTTGGTAGAGCAAGAGATTGGTCATGACGCAGCACTCGATTTCACGGGCATTTTATTCTTGTGTGAAACAATACCGGAACAGTTTAGAAGTGTACGGGGACAGTTGCCACAATAGTCGACCGTACAGTGCAGTGTCAGCAAAAACTGTACTGTTTTTTTGGAGTCGATCAGCAGGCGTAAAAAAACCCGGCGCTGGCGGGCAGGCCGGGTTTTCCAGTGACGCAGCCCTTAACGGGCAGCGCCGAGCTGGCCTTTTTCGTCAGAAAACACAATTTCTACCCGACGGTTCTGTGCACGTCCCCGTTCGGAGGCGTTCACGTCGACCGGATATTCATCGCCGTAGCCTTCGACCTGAATGCGTTTATCGTCGATGCCCAAATCCATCAGCACATCTGCCACCGATTGCGCACGGTCACGGGACAGCTTGAGGTTTTCCTGCTTGCCGCCGGTACTGTCGGCGTAACCTTCGATGCGCACTACGCGCTTGGGGTTGAGCTGCAAGAACTGCACGATCTTCAACACCACGCGGTTCGCCGAGTTTTTCAACTCCGCTTCACCCGTGTCGAACAGCACGTCGCCCAAGGTCATCACCAGGCCGCGATCGGTCTGGGTGGTCGCCAACGCGACAATCTGTTCTTCGAGCCACTTGCCCTGCTGCTGCACGCTGAGCAGTTTGGATTCGCGCAAGGCCAGCTGCAGGCGCTGACGCTCCAGTTCGAGCTTCGCCGCACGTTCCTCGTTGAGCACCTGATTGGTGTGTTCGCGCGCGATTTCGCTATAGCGTTCACTCAGGTAAGCGTAATGCAGCACGTCCGATCCACTGCCCCAATAGCTGGACAGACGATCGGCACGGGCTAGCGACTCACCGGCGCGAATCACGTCCTTGGGCGCGATTCGCAGCACGCTGGAATCTTCCTTGACCTTCTGAAAGTCAGTACTGGCCTGCTGCAACGCGGCCTCGCTGTGCTGACCGGCACAACCATAGAGGCTGGCGCAGCCTGCCAGGATCAAACCGCCCAATGCTTTGGTCTTGAGGCTCATTGGACATCTCCCAGTTGCTTGCGCAGGCGAGTGATGCGGGTGTTGAGCACGTTCAACTGCTCCTCGCTCTTGAGGGTCAGAACCCGGGCTTCGGCCAGTCGCGCGTCCAGCTCGGCCTGCTCGGCCCGCATGCGCGCGTTCTTGAAGGATTGGTCGTTCATGCTGCCCTTGGCGCGGTTGAACTTGTCTTCGGCCAGTTTCATTTCCGGCACGTCGGCGGCGGTGGCGCCCACCGCCTTGGCCTGCTCGAGTGCCTGTTCGGTCAGGCGCAATTGTTCATTCGGCGCCGGATCGGCTGCACAACCCGCCAGAGCCAGAACGGCCAGGGCAACGAAAAGAGGTCGAATACTCACTAAAAATCCCTACTGTTTTGGGGTACTGACAGGTGGTTGCTGCGGCTGTGAGAGCTGCGCCTTCCAGCGCTCGATATTGCGTTGCAGCACGGCTTCCGTCAGTCCGGACGCGGGCAATTCTGTCATCTTTTTGGCCAGCTGTCCGCGCAACCACGGATCGTTGCAGGCGGAGTTGTGGGAAACCGCGAGGAACAAGCCGGGTTTGTCGATCGGTTGTGGGCGGGCGACCAGGTCGTTGGCCAGGTGAAGTGTCTGCGCGGCCGCCATGCCCGAATAGCGTCCGGCAAGGACAAATTCCACCTCGCCCAGCAGCAATTTCTGAAAGGCCTGGGTCAGGTTAGGTGTACGTGCGAGGGTCAATTGCTGCTGGGCGAACACACCAAATGCCTGGGTCATACGAGACTTTTCCGACAGCGCGCCGGGATGACCGTGAAGGTCCTGCGCTTCGTTGTAGACCAGCGTCGAGTCTTTGCGGGTCCAGACCAGGTAATCGTTTTCCAGTAACGGAGGATGAATGTAATCCAGAGTGTCCAGTTCACTGACCGTCAATGACGCATCCGCCAGCATGTCCATTCGCCCACTGCGCACTTCGTCCAGGGCCTGGGAGCGTTTGCCGGCGTAAAGCAGTTCGACCTTGATCCCCAACTCCCCCGCCACCTGCTGCAACAGGTCGGCACTGGCGCCGATCAGGTGCTTGGGGTGTTGCGGGTCTTGCCACAGGTACGGCGGCGCATCCGGGCTGCCGGTCACCACCAGGCGTTCGCACTTGCCTGCGGCGACGGACAGCGCCGGCAACACTGTCAGACCCAGCAGCAATGACCAGCCGTAAACGCGGCGCAGATCCATGGCGACACTCTCCCACTCAAATCCGGAACAAAAAAAAAGCCCGACCAAAAGGTCGGGCTCTTTATAAGTCAGGCCGCTGGATTAGACCAGCTTCTCGAACTCAGGGATGGCTTCGAACAAGTCCGCCACCAGGCCGTAATCGGCCACCTGGAAGATCGGCGCTTCTTCGTCCTTGTTGATCGCAACGATCACTTTGGAGTCTTTCATGCCGGCCAGGTGCTGGATCGCGCCGGAGATACCGACGGCGATGTACAGCTGTGGCGCAACGATCTTGCCGGTCTGACCGACCTGCATGTCGTTGGGTACGAAACCTGCGTCAACCGCAGCGCGGGAAGCACCGACGGCAGCGCCCAGCTTGTCGGCCAGGGCGTACAGGTGTTTGAAGTTGTCGCCGTTCTGCATGCCGCGACCGCCGGAAACGACGATCTTGGCAGCGGTCAGTTCCGGACGATCGGACTTGGCCAGTTCTTCGCCGACGAAGCTGGAAATACCCGCATCGTGAACAGCGCCAACGGCTTCAACCGAAGCCGAACCACCTTCAGCGGCAACCGGATCGAAACCGGTAGCACGCACGGTGATCACTTTGACCGCAGCGTTCGATTGAACGGTGGCGATGGCGTTACCGGCGTAGATCGGGCGCTTGAAAGTGTCAGCGCTTTCGACCGAGATGATCTCGGAGATCTGGTCAACGTCCAGCTGCGCAGCAACGCGCGGCAGGATGTTTTTGCCATTGGAAGTGGCGGCAGCCAGGATGTGGCTGTAGCCCTTGCCCAATTCGGCAACCAGAGGAGCAACGTTTTCCGGTAGCTGATGCGCGTAGGCAGCATTGTCAGCCGACAGGACTTTGCTCACGCCAGCGATTTTCGCAGCGGCTTCAGCCACGGCGCCAGCGCCCTGACCTGCCACCAGAACGTGGATGTCACCACCGATTTTAACGGCGGCAGCCACGGTGTTCAGCGTGGCCGGGGCCAGCACTTTGTTGTCGTGTTCAGCAATAACCAAGATAGTCATTTAGATTACCTTCGCTTCGTTCTTGAGTTTTTCAACCAGTTCAGCCACCGACTTGACCTTGATACCCGCGCTGCGTGCAGCTGGCGCTTCGACTTTCACGGTCTTGTTGGTGGAGGCGGTGGAAACGCCCAAAGCGTCCGGAGTCAGCACTTCGAGAGGCTTCTTCTTGGCTTTCATGATGTTTGGCAGGGACGCGTAACGCGGCTCGTTCAAACGCAGGTCAGTGGTGACGATGGCCGGCAGCTTCAGGGAAACTGTCTGCGCGCCGCCGTCGACTTCACGAGTCACGGCAACGTTGTCGCCGCTGATTTCGACTTTGGACGCGAACGTGCCCTGACCGTAGCCGCTCAATGCCGCGAGCATCTGGCCAGTCTGGTTGTTGTCGCTGTCGATGGCTTGTTTGCCAAGGATCACCAGCTGAGGCTGTTCCTTGTCGACAACAGCCTTGAGCAGCTTGGCAACGGCCAGCGAAGTCAGGTCTTCAGCGGATTCGACGAGGATGGCGCGGTCGGCACCCAGAGCCAGCGCGGTGCGCAGTTGCTCTTGAGCGGTGGACGGGCCGATGGAGACGACGACGATTTCAGTCGCAACACCTTTCTCTTTCAGGCGTACGGCTTCTTCCACTGCGATTTCGCAGAACGGGTTCATCGACATCTTGACGTTGGCGAGGTCGACGCCGGAATTGTCCGCCTTGACGCGAACCTTGACGTTGTAATCCACAACGCGTTTGACAGCTACAAGAACCTTCATGGATTCCTCGTTACTCTCCGGTGAAAAGAAAGTCGCCTAGGCGAACCTGGCGGTTTGATGCTCATCGGCGCAAGGGCACCTCTAAAAACGCTGGCAAAGGTGTCAAGTGACAAGCACTCACGATGAAGATGACCGTTCGTCAGTGGTGACTGACGAGTCATTCATTATCGCGGCGTGTAAACTGCGCGCCGGAACCTGCGCTGCGCATCACCTTGTACTGCCATCGCCCTGTCTTTAGAGGTGCTCTTGAAACCAACAGTCAGCCTACGGCGAGCGCAAAACCGACCGTATCTTGACCGGAACGCCTATTCCGGTCAATACGGCAAAATGGCCAGTCATAAGCCGCGTGACTTTGATTTCTCTGGCTTTGAGCCGATTCAAACAAACGTTTGTATTGGACGCTAGGAGTGGTGTAGATATAATGCGCCACCTTAGAGAGAAAGGTGGCTCATCGATTGTCCTCTTCCTGCATTGCGCAGGAATTCATGGATGCGACACCAAACCTCCAATTAGAAAAAAAACTGTTGAGCCTTGAGTAGGAGATAACCTGTGGAACGCGAATACATGGAATTCGACGTGGTCATCGTCGGTGCCGGCCCCGCTGGTCTTTCCGCCGCCTGCCGATTGAAGCAGAAGGCCGCCGAAGCCGGTAAGGAAATCAGCGTCTGCGTGGTCGAAAAAGGCTCCGAAGTCGGTGCTCACATCCTGTCCGGCGCCGTGTTCGAACCACGCGCCCTGAACGAATTGTTCCCTGACTGGAAAGAACTCGGCGCCCCGCTGAATACGCCAGTCACCCGCGATGACATCTTCGTTCTCAAGAACGCCGACAGCGCGCAAAAGATTCCTGACCTCTTTGTGCCCAAGACCATGCACAACGAAGGCAACTACATCATCTCCCTGGGCAACCTGTGCCGCTGGCTGGCCCAGCAGGCCGAGAACCTGGGCGTGGAAATCTACCCAGGCTTCGCCGCTCAGGAAGCACTGTTCGACGAAAACGGCGTAGTTCGCGGGATCATCACCGGCGACCTGGGCGTTGACCGCGAAGGTAACCCGAAAGAAGGCCTGTACACCCCGGGCATGGAACTGCGTGGCAAGTACACGCTGTTCGCCGAAGGTTGCCGTGGCCATATCGGCAAGCAACTGATCAAGCGCTTCAACCTCGACAGCGATGCCGACGCCCAGCACTACGGCATCGGCCTGAAAGAAATCTGGGAAATCGACCCGGCCAAGCATCAACCAGGCCTGGTGGTCCACACCGCCGGTTGGCCGCTGGACATCATGGGCACCGAGAACACCGGTGGCTCGTTCCTCTATCACCTGGAAAACAATCAGGTTGTAGTCGGTCTAATCGTCGATCTTTCCTACAGCAACACCTTCCTGTCGCCGTTCGACGAGTTCCAGCGCCTCAAGCATCACCCGGTACTCAAGCAGTACCTGGAAGGCGGCAAGCGCATCAGCTACGGCGCTCGCGCCATCTGCAAAGGCGGCCTGAACTCGCTACCGAAAATGGTCTTCAAGGGTGGCGCGCTGATCGGTTGCGACCTCGGCACCCTGAACTTCGCCAAGATCAAGGGCAGCCACACCGCGATGAAGTCCGGCATGCTCGCCGCTGAATCCGTGGCCGAGGCGCTGTTCGCTGAAAAAGACGGCACCGAAGAGCTGACCACTTACGTCGACGCGTTCAAGAAGAGCTGGCTCTACGACGAACTGTTCGCCAGCCGCAACTTCGGCCCGGCTATCCACAAGTTCGGCGCCATCGTTGGCGGCGGTTTCAACTGGCTCGACCAGAACATCTTCGGCGGCAAACTGCCGTTCACCTTGCACGACACCAAGCCGGATTACGCTTGCCTCAAGCTGGCGGCCGACTGCAAGAAGATCGACTACCCG
The DNA here is from genome assembly GCF_014852295.1 of Pseudomonas sp. PDM10. Taxonomy (NCBI): domain Bacteria; kingdom Pseudomonadati; phylum Pseudomonadota; class Gammaproteobacteria; order Pseudomonadales; family Pseudomonadaceae; genus Pseudomonas; species Pseudomonas sp. PDM10. The sequence continues at coordinate 133,207 of NZ_JACVBJ010000009.1, forward strand.
AAACCGGACGGCAAGCTCAGCTTCGACAAACTCAGCTCGGTGTTCATCTCGGGTACCAACCATGAAGAAGAGCAGCCGTGCCACCTGAAGCTGACCGATCCGAGCATCCCGATCGCCAAGAACCTGCCGCTCTACGATGAGCCTGCCCAGCGTTACTGCCCGGCCGGCGTATACGAAGTGGTGACCAAGGAAGACGGCGAGAAGCGCTTCCAGATCAACGCCCAGAACTGCGTTCACTGCAAGACCTGCGACATCAAGGACCCTGCACAGAACATCACCTGGGTGGCGCCGGAAGGCTCTGGCGGCCCGACTTACCCGAACATGTAAGTCGAACGGCTGAACATCAAGGCTCCCGAAATGGGGGCCTTTTTGTTGCCCGCCATTCAGGAATCACTACCGCCAATTGTAGGAGCAAAGCTTGCTCGCGATAGCGGTGTGTCAGACGACGACAATGGTGGATGACACAACGCTATCGCGAGCAAGCTTTGCTCCTACAAGGGATCAGCGTGTGTCAGGCAGCGCGTTCGTCACCGGGACTACGCTCGAAGTAGCGCTTGTATTCGCGACTGAACTGCGACGTACTTTGATACCCGACCCGATGCGCCACCTGCGCCACGCCCAGACCTTCGGCCACCAGCAACGTCTGCGCCTTGAGCAAACGCAAGCGCTTCAAGTACTGCACTGGCGACAACAAGGTGCTGCGCTTGAAATGCTCATGAAAGGTCGACGCACTCATGTTCGCGCAACTGGCCAGGGTTTCGACGTTCAGCGGTTCGGTGTAATGCGCATGCAGATGGCTGAGCGACGCCGCGATCCGGGCGAATTGCCCCTGCTGCTCGACCAGCGCCCGCAGCACATCGGCTTGCGGCCCGCGCAAGGCGACGAACAACAACTCACGCAATCGCGCCTGCCCCATGACCTGGCATTCCAGCGGATCGTGCAGGCAACGCAGCAGCCGTTCAACACAACCACGCATCGCATCGTCGAGCACCGCCGAGGTCATGGACGCTGGCGTTTGCGCCGCAATATTACGCCCCGGCACCAGCCCCATGGCCAAGACCAACTCACCGAGCAACACCCGGTCAATGGCGATGGAAACACCCAGCATCGGGCCATCGGGGGCTGAAAACGTCTCGCATTCGAACGGCACCGGCAATGCCTGAATCAAATAATGCCCGGCGCCGTACTCCAGCGTACGCGGCCCCAGATACGCCAGTTTGCTGCCTTGGGCGATGATGACCAGACTCGGTTCGTAAATCTGCGGGCCGCGAGCCACATCACAACTGGCCCGCAAAACCTGCACACCCGGCAACGCCGTGGAAGCGAAACCGTCGCGATTAGTCAAAGGCTGAATCAGCGAAACCAGCGTGGCATTGGCATCCAGATGACGGGTCAACAACATGAGGGCTCTTCACAAAAAAATGTCGCGGATTAGGGATGAAAGCATCATCGCAGGTCTGATGACCAATGCGACCCATTGAAGGCTGATGCCGGAGGATTAGGCATGACACCCGGAGGAATCGCCATGGCCGGTGGCCGGTGCGGCGCCCAGAATGCGCCACCTCACCCGTCACAGCTTTTGCGAGGTTCATCATGTACACCGCCATCGGATACGCCGCCCAGTCGGCCACCACTCCCCTCGCCCCCGTGAAATTCGAGCGCCGCAGCCCACGGCCCGACGACGTAGCGATCGATATTCTCTACTGCGGCGTCTGCCATTCCGACATCCATCAAGCACGCAATGAGTGGGGCATTGCCGTTTACCCACTGATGCCCGGCCACGAGATCGTAGGCAAAGTTACCGCCGTCGGTGCGAACGTCACCCAACATAAAGTCGGTGATCTGGTCGGTGTCGGCTGCATGGTTGATTCGTGCCGCAGCTGCGAAGCCTGCCAGTCGAACCTCGAGCAATACTGCCTCGAAGGTCCGACCATGACCTACGCCACCCCGGACCGCATCGATGGCAGCAACACCATGGGCGGCTATTCCGACAGCATCGTGGTCAGCGAACACTTCGTGGTGCGCATCCCCGAGAAACTCGACCCGGCCAGCGCCGCGCCGATTCTCTGCGCCGGCATCACCACCTATTCGCCACTCAAGCACTATGGCGTGAAGGCGGGTGACAAGGTCGGGATTCTCGGCATGGGCGGCCTCGGCCACATGGGCATCAAGTTCGCCAAGGCGATGGGCGCCGAAGTCACGCTGTTCACCCGCTCGGCGAGCAAGGCTGAAGAAGGTCGTCGCCAGGGTGCGGACCACGTGATCGTGTCCACCGATGCCGAACAGATGAAGGCCGCCGCAGGACATTTCGACTTCCTGCTGGACACCATTCCGGTGCAACACGACCTCAATCCCTACCTCGATACGTTGCGTTTCGACGGTGTGCACATTCTGGTGGGTTTGATTGAACCGATCGACCCACCGGTCCACGCTGCCAAACTGGTATTGGGCCGTCGTGTGCTGGCCGGCTCGCTGATCGGCGGCATTGCCGAAACCCAGGAAGTGCTGGATTTCTGCGCCGAACACAACATTACCTGCGACATCGAAATGCTCGACATCCGCCAGATCAACGAGGCTTACGCCCGCATGATCGCCGGTGATGTGAAGTATCGCTTCGTGATCGACATGGCAACGCTGAAGGTCTAAACCTTAGCGCCAAGCTCCGCCGAAAGCCGAGCCGTGACCCCTTTGATCAGGGGAATCAGCTCGGCCATTTTCTCCAGCGGCATATACGGCACGGTGCTGGCGATGCTGATGCCGGCAACGATGCGCTTGCTGGCATCACGGATCGGCGCCGCCACACAGCGGATCGACGGTTCGTTGTCTTCCAGATCGAACGCATAACCGCCCGCCACATACTCGACCATGCGCTGCTGAAACTGCTCCCAGGACTGCTCCGGGTGCTGTGGCCAGAACTGATTTTTCCCACCCGCCGGCAAGCTGATTTCGTACAGCCGCTGCCATTCTGCCTGCGTGTCATCGAGCATCAGCGCCTTGCCAATCCCGGTGCGCGCCAACGGCATGCGATGGCCGACCCGCGAACGCATTTCAGGGCCATTGCGCCCCGGATTCTTGTGCAGGTACAGCACCTCGTCACCTTCACGAATCGCCAGGTGAATGGTGTCGCCGGTCAACGCCGACAATTCATCCAGATACGGCCCGGCCAATGTCACCAGCGGCAATTCTTCACGCGCCTGGAAGCCCAGCTCGATCAACTTCGGCCCCAACAGATAACCGACTTGCGGCACCACACGCAGGTAACGCTCGTCCACCAGGCAACTGGCCAGACGATGAGTGGTGCTGCGCGTCGTGCCGATCAGCCGGGCGATCTCTTTGAGATCGCGGGCACCACTGGCCACGGCCTGAACCACACCCAAACCACGAAGCAGTGTCTGGGTGCCGGTCGGTGCGGCGTCCTTGGCGATTTTTGGGGCGTCTTCCTGCATATCCAGCCTTTACCGTTGAGCGAGTGAACGGGCGGCATTATGGTCGCCCGCATGCCGCCACTACAACTTGATACGCTCGACTTTGCCGACCAGCAAGATGTAGGAAAGTGCGCCAATCAACGCCAGAACCGAGATATAGGTGATCGCGGGAGCGAACGAATCACCGGTAGCCAGGAAACCGATGACGATCGGCGTGGTAATCGCCGACAGGTTGCCGATGAAGTTGAACACCCCGCCGGTCAACCCGAGCAAGCGCGCCGGGGCCAACGTTGACACCAGCGACCAGGTGATCGAAGCCAGCCCGTTACCGAAGAACGCCAGCGCGAGGAAGGCAATCACCAGCGGTGTCGACTCGACGAAGTTGGCGCCGATGATCGAAGTGGAAATCAGCAGGCCGCCAATGATCGGCAACTTGCGGGCGAAACCCACGGTGTAGCCGCGGCGGATCAGCCAGTCGGAAAAGAACCCCGAACAGAGCACACCGACGAAGGCGGCGAGAAACGGCAGCGACGCCAACAGGCCGGACTTGATGAAGTCCATACCGCGATATTTCACCAGGTAGGTCGGGAACCATGTCAGAAAAAACCACAACGTCGAGTTGAGGCAGAACTGGCCGAGGTAGATGCCCCACAACTTGCGTTTGGTCAGCACGATGCCGAGATCGATCCAGCTGAATTTGGCTTTGACTTTGGCTTGTTCAGCCTGGATATCCACTAGTCCGCCACCCTCGCGGATCAGGTCGATTTCGGCGTCATTGGCGCCTTTGAAATCCCGTGGCTCGCGATACACCGCGTACCAGATCACGGCCCAGAGAATGCCCACCGCACCGGTGCTGACAAACACCATGTGCCAGCCATATTGATGCTGCAGCCAGGCCAATACCGGCGTCAGGAACGCCAGGCCGACGAATTGCCCGGAGGTATAGAAACCAATGGCCGTGGCGCGTTCACGCTCGGGGAACCAGGTGGTGACCACACGGCTGTTGATTGGGTAGGCCGGGGCTTCCAGCGCACCCACCGCCATGCGCAATACGAACAGCGCGATGAAACTGGCGGCGAAGCCGAGCATCACTGTGGCGATCGACCACAACAGCAGTGCGACGCTGTAGAGGATACGCGGTGGAACCCGATCCACCAGCCAGCCGCCGGGGATTTGCATGGCGGCGTAGGTCCAGCCGAACGCGGAGAAAATCAGCCCGACGTGGATCGGATCGATGCCCAGTTCGCTGGTGAGTGCCGGGGCGGCAATGGACAGGTTGCTGCGGTCCAGGTAGTTGATCACCACGGTGATGAACAGCAGCACCATGATGAAAAAACGCTTGCGACTGGGCGTCACCAACGACGCCTGCCCGGTGAGGGTTTGCGGTTGCATGGGGGAATGCCTCTTCTTATGTTTATTGAGGTCGATGTGAAATCGGGGTTTGCCGCAAATCTCCCTGTCCATGGAGATCAAACTGTGGGAGCCAGCCTGCTGGCGATAACGGTGTGCCAGTCACCAAGAATGCTGGGGGTGCCGACCAAATCGCCAGCAAGCTGGCTCCCACAGGGATTTGCGGTGGGTCAGAGAGAACTCACCACTCAGCGAAACTGCCATCGGCATGGCGCCAGATCGGGTTGCGCCAGCGGTGGCCGACCTTCGCGCGTTCGATGACGTACTCCTCGTTGATCTCGATCCCCAGGCCCGGGCCATTCGGGATTTTCACGAAGCCTTTGTCGTAGTCGAACACCCGCGGATCCTTGACGTAATCCAGCAGGTCATTGCTCTCGTTGTAATGAATGCCCAGGCTCTGCTCCTGGATGAACGCGTTGTAGCAAACCGCATCCAGCTGCAAACACGCGGCCAGTGCAATCGGCCCCAACGGGCAGTGCAGCGCCAGCGCCACGTCGTAGGCTTCGGCCATGTTGGCGATCTTGCGGGTTTCGGTGATGCCGCCGGCGTGAGACGCGTCCGGCTGGATGATATCGACGTAACCTTCGCTGAGCACACGCTTGAAATCCCAGCGCGAGAACAGCCGCTCGCCAAGAGCAATCGGGGTGCTGGTCAGCGGCGCCAGTTCTTTCAGCGCTTCGTAGTTTTCGCTGAGCACCGGCTCTTCGATGAACATCAATTTGTACGGATCGAGTTCCTTCATCAGCACCTTGGCCATGGGCTTGTGCACCCGGCCATGGAAGTCCACACCGATGCCGACGTTCGGCCCCACCGCATCACGCACGGCGGCGACGTTGGCCAGGGCCAGGTCGACTTTCTCGAAGGAGTCGAGGAATTGCAGCTCTTCGGTGCCGTTCATTTTCACTGCAGTGAAACCACGTTCGACGGCTTCTTTTGCAGCGCGAGCGGTATCCGCCGGGCGGTCGCCGCCGATCCACGAATAGACGCGAATTTTGTCCCGCACCTGTCCACCGAGCAGATCGCTGACTGACACACCCAGGGCCTTGCCCTTGATGTCCCACAGCGCCTGATCGATACCGGCCAGCGCGCTCATGTGGATCGCGCCGCCCCGGTAGAAGCCGCCGCGGTAAAGCACGGTCCAGATGTCTTCGATGTTGCGTGGGTCTTTGCCGATCAGGTAGTCGGACAATTCTTCAACGGCAGCGGCGACAGTGTGAGCGCGGCCTTCGACTACGGGCTCGCCCCAACCGGTCACGCCCTCGTCGGTTTCAATCTTGAGGAAGCACCAGCGCGGCGGAACGATGAAGGTGGTTAGTTTGGTGATTTTCATCTATTGCCTCTCTTATTAGATGCAGCGCTCGCAGCGCCAAAAAGACTTAACGCAATGCATTCCAGGCAGCGACATACGCCTTCGCGCGTACCGCTACTTCGTCAGCCGTCATGCCCGGTTTGAACAATCCGGAACCGAGGCCGAAGCCTTTGACGCCCGCGTCGATAAACACCTGCAGGTTGTCCGGCGTGATCCCGCCGACCGGCGCCAGAATCGTTCCCGCTGGCAGCACCGCGAGCCAGGCTTTGACGACTGCCGGGCCCATCTGCTCGGCCGGGAACATCTTCAGCACGTCCGCCCCTTCGGCCAATGCCGCAAAGGCTTCAGTCGGCGTCGCCACACCCGGCGACAAGAACAACCCCGCCGCTTTCGCAGCACGCAACACCTTGGCATCGCTGTGCGGCATGACGATCACCTGACCGCCCGCCGCTTTCACTTGTTCGACCTGCTCCGGCGTCAACACTGTGCCGGCACCGATCAGGCAATCGGCGGGCAAGGTACTGCGCAGGATGCGGATACTTTCGTACGGCTCAGGGGAATTAAGCGGCACTTCGATGACGCGAAATCCGGCGGCGTAAAGGACTTCGCCGATGGCTGCCGCTTCTTGCGGGCGCAGGCCACGCAAAATCGCGATCAGACCGTTTTGCGCCAATGCTTGCTTGAGCATGTCAGACCTCCAGTCAGGTTTAACGGGATGGGTTGGGTGTGATCAGTCCGGCGGCAACCGCCAACTGCCACAAGCCGCGTTCGGTGGCTTGTTCGGCCAGGATCACCCGGGCAAATCCACAGGCGTCGAGTGCCCGGCGGTAGCGGGCACAGAGTTGGGCGTTACCGATGAGGACGATCGAAGGCAGATGAACGCTGTTACGTCGGCGTCGCTGAACAGTCGCCAACGCTGACAGTTCATGGCCGATCAACAGACCGGACAAGTAATCCGGTTGGGCGGTGGCGCTGAGCTCGCCAGTCAACCCGAGGCTGCGGGCACTGAACAATGTCGACAACGGCCCGATCTCGCCATCCGCCGACAGGGCCACCTGCACACCACGATCAAAGGCGTGGCCATCGAAGGACGCGCCCTTTTGCTGGGTGCGCCCCAAAATGCTGTGTTCGCTGAGCACAGCGAAGACTTCGCCGGTCATGAAGGTATCGAAATGCACGATGCAGCCGTCGGCCACTTCCACCCATTTCGAATGACTGCCCGGCAGGCCGATCAACAGATCGTTGCCCGCCTCGCCCGGTAGAGTTTGCAGGACACCGAGCACTTGGGTTTCTTCGCCACGCATCACGTTTGGCAAGCGAGACCGCTGAATCACGCCCGGCACGATATGCACATCGACACCGCGAAGACAGCGAACCGTTTGTAGGGAAGTTCCGAGATTAGCGACGTTCGCCGGCGTATCGCGGTAGGCCGCTTCACGCCAGCCTTGTGCGCTGCCGACCATGCCGCAAGCAATCACCGGCAAATCGGGCTGCGCGTCCAGCCAGTCACCGCAGGCCTCATCGAAGGCCAATTCAAAACCGTCGGCACATTCCTGACCTGCGATCATTCGCGGCGTCCTGGGCAGCTGCATGATCCCCGACGACAGCGAACGCTGTTCGAGCACCTGGCCACCCGCGGCGAGTTTGTAAGCACGTAATGAGGTTGTCCCCCAATCGAGCGCGATCAATTGCGCCAGCATCGCTTCACCTGTTTTGTTTATTGGCAGTGAGTGAGCTGGACTATAAACCCGGACGCGCCTAAATCTCAATATATAAATATCACTCCCATATTGTGGGATATACAAGTGTGACAAGTTTTTCTACGGCGACGCTTTAAAATGCCGGGCCATTGCAGCCGTACACCCATTCAAGGAAGAAAAATGACGATTGCTTCAAAGGCTCTGCTGTTATGCGGCGTGCTCTGATCCATAGCGGCATTCAGCGCATCGCAAGACTTGAAGGTGGGCGATATCTGGGCTTACAAAAACCGACCGGGTGAGGACGGATCGACACTGACGATCCTGAAAATCGAAAATTATCCGAAACTGGGCAAGATCGTTCACGTCAGGGTCGATGGCTTTCGGATGATCAATCCGGTGACAGGCAATGAGTTCAACGACATGCCTCACCTGCCCTTCTAGGCAAAAGCCCTGGAACGCAGCATCACCCATCGCATTGGCGAGACTGCAGAGATTCCGGATTTCAGTCAGAGTTATGCGGCATGGCGAGCGGCCTCGATGAAGGAAAGGCCGGGGCTTTCAAGATCACTGTGCGGCAAACACTCGATGGTTTGGTCAGTGGTAACTGGGAATTCAGTAATTGAACGAGTACGTTTCCTGCGTATGTTCGAGTCAGAGATGCGCGCTTTTACTGTTTAACAACCGCCTTCAAAAGCTCCTTGGTTGGTATGCGCATGACCTTTGAGAAGTACGTTTTGTACGTAGTGGTGTGAACTCTAAACACACATGAGATAAAATCACGTTTCCTCAAAAGCGGAGCCAAGGTTTCACCCTCCAGATAGTTCTCCCCTCCTTTCCCGTTTGCCGACTCACTAAAAATGACATTTGCCCGATATCGCAAAGATAAGTCTCCTGGCACAGATTCTACCAAACCAAAACCAGATCTTTTTATATGATGCGACTCAGCAAAATCCAAATCGTCTTCTAATGCACAGATAAGGCCCTCGCCAATTTTAGACTTAAACAACTGGAGCACATCCACATCTGAAGTAAAATAAACCTGGTAAAGACCAGTACTACGAAGTTCCGCGACACTGGAATATTCAAGTGTTGCTACAGGCTTCCCATGATTTAAAGAACAGGATGCACTCATCATTATTAAAAAAAACAGAAAAACCTTGTGCATCCAGATTCACTCCCTGAAATAACTCAAAATCGACTCATTAAATATTTGCCGAGCTGTCTTACCGCCCGGTAACGGTTGCACGAACATCCTGTTTGCATCGGCGTGGTTGATATCCACCCGCCCCATTACGTCAGGCCCTTGTCTCACTTCCCACTGTTCACCGAAATCTGCGACCAGATCCGACACGTTCCAGTCGACCGCAGCAGCCCGAATATTCACCCAGTAGTCGGCTTTGGGTTTTGGCTCCCGCCTATAAATACTTGAAATTCCGTAGACGATTTTCCCTTCACCGACTGGGTCAAGTGTTATTAACATCCTTACTTTGAACCCTCTGTCTGCCAGTACACTAGAGAGATGGGCACCATTCCAACCACCCAGACTATGACCAACAATATAAATAGCGGTAGAGCAATTAGGTATCCGACTCAACACATTCTTTTCAAGATCTTCATCACTTATAAACGCATTATAATTGAGCACCCAGGATGGGCAGCGCTTTAAAATCTCCAACTGCTTTGCGTCGTCTACCGTGATCCGGCGAACATAATCAATATTATTATTTGGGCCTGTACCATAATAACTTTCCTGATCACCCGCACCACCAATAAAAAACACAACCAAGTCCCGCAAAGCTACGGGAACCTGCTTAATAGACTGATCAGTCTTACACGTTAATGTGTGAGTTTTTACTTCCCTTTTTTTTGGTGATTCTTCTTTCGCCGCCAGTCCTTCAGCCGACATCCCTATCACTCCACGAACAATTTAATGGTTTCAGCCAAATGGGAACTGACGGTATGGGTGAAGCCAACCGCATCAGTAATGCCATGTTCCTCGCTGCCGTCACCACGCTGAATGGTGTAGGGGTGATAAGGAATCGGCTTGCCGGTCGCCTCATTAACTACCTGCAATCTGTCTGTGAAATGCACTGGCATCGGTAGCAAACTGCTGAACGCCGCGCCTCCCCCGCTCTGACCGATGATCACAGTCCCGGAACCACCCACCACAACGTTGCCGTGACCTCCGGTGCTGTCGAGGGTTGCGGCATTGAGGCCGTTGATGAACACCGTGCCTGATACTGCACCAGTAATGGGGCTACCGCAGGCGGATTTATCCGTCATGCGGGCAGCGGCAAGACCATCGAAGAAAACGTCTGGTGATCCAGAGACTATTGGATTGGTGCCATGGCCCGGCAACGGACACGAGGTTGAGTCGGTTACACGAGCAGCTGGTTTTCCACTCAAGTCAAAGCTCCTTGCTGTTGAATTTTAAGGTGGTGGTAAAGATCGACGCGCCATTGGCTTTCGACACACTCGAACTATTAGCCGAATTCGTCGCGAAATTCAGGGGATGAATTAATGCCGAAGACATTGCAGGTATCATCCGTGAATATGCAAAAGTGCGCACAGAATGCCGGACTAGAGCGGTGCCGACAACTTATTCAGTATCTGAGTGACCCAACCATCACCGACCCTCGGCAAACTCCCGCAACACCGCCCCGTCCATCCGATACCGAACCCACTCTTCCTGCGGCTGCGCACCCAACGACTTGTAGAACTCGATCGCCGGTTTGTTCCAGTCCAGTACGCTCCACTCAAATCGACCGCAATCATTGGCGCAGGCGATTTTCGCCAAGTGGCGCAGCAAGGTTTTACCTGCGCCGCCGCCACGCTGATCAGGCGTAATGTAGAGGTCTTCGAGGTACAGGCAGTTGCTGCCGAGCCAGGTGGAATAGCTGAAGAAGAACACTGCGAAGCCAATCGGCAAGCCGTCGCGCAAACAGATCAGGCCGTGGGCGGTGGCGCCCTCGCTGAACAGGCTGCGCTCGATGTCGGCGACGCTGGCGATGACTTCGTGGCGGGCACGTTCGTAGTCGGCCAGTTCGGTGATGAACCCGAGGATTTGCGGTGCATCGCTCGGGGTCGCCGGGCGGATCTCGATCGTCATGGACGTGCCTTCGTCAAAAGTTGAAAACGCCATACTAAGTCCGCAAGCAGCGCTCGTCACACTGGAAATTCAAAGCTAATCCAAGGCTCGCTACGCAAATGCTGCCCCACGCGCTGGAGCCGTCGGAAGATGGCGCCCATGATTTTTCGCACTTGCAGCGGGTCTGGCACAACGTGCATACGCTTCACGCTGAAGAAGGTGGCGATCTTGAGGTGCTGCTCGCGGCCGTGCTTTTGCATGATTGCGTGGCGGTAGTGAAGAATTCGCCGCTGCGTTATCAGACGTCCCGGCTGGCTGTCGAGAAGGCAGCGCGCCGTTAACAACGCGTTGCAGCAGGCCTGGACCGTTCGTCGTTCATCAGGCACCAATCCAAATCGGGGGCGGACCAATATTAGATAAGGAGTCTAATTAAATGGACCTATCCACATCCATGAAGAGGTAACCATGAACGTCGATAACAACCTTGAGAAAGAAGTCCTGACCCGTCTGCTGCATGCCCATCCAAGCGGTTTGGGCAAAGAGGTCCTGGACAATTACCGGGGGGAGAGAGTCGTGGCCAGCACCCTCGCCACGCTGCAGGATCGTGGATTGATCCAACAGGGTCATGTGACCTGCAACGAGGCCGGTGAGCACTCGTTGAACTTGCCGATCAAACTCAGTGCCGCAGGGGTTGAGGCGGCGCGCAAGCTGGACGTTTAACAAGACGAATCAGGTCGCAGTCGTGCGCGGCTGTGACCGTTTGAGAGACTCTACAAGCAGAAGGAGAAATCCCATGCCTCGTGGAAGTAAAGACAAGTACACCGCCGAGCAGAAACGCAAGGCCGAACACATCGAAGAGAGCTACGAGCACAAGGGTGTCTCGAAAGAAGAAGCTGAAGCCCGGGCCTGGGCGACCGTCAACAAGCAGTCGGGTGGCGGTGAGCGCAAAGGTGGGTCCGGACGCAAGAAACCGGCGAGTGCCAAGTCGCAAGATCGCCAGGAATCAGCTCGTCGTGCGGTGGCCAGCCGTGAAGGTCATTCGCGTAACAGCAAGGCTTCGCGCGAAACCCAGACCGTCGACAGTTTGATGAAAGAAGCCCGGGCGAAGAAGATTCCGGGACGGTCGAGCATGCGTAAGCAGGAGTTGATCGAGGCGTTGCGCAAGGCTGGGTAAGGCCAGTATTTTTTGTTGAATTTGGTGGCCCCATCGCGAGCAGGCTCGCTCCCACACTGGATCTGTGAACGACACAAATCTCCTGTGTGAGCGAGCCTGCTCGCGATGGCGGCCGATCAGGCGGCAAAGGTCTTGCGGATTAACGCATCCACCTCGGCAGTCCCAGGCGAAGTCGCCGGCCCCCATCGGGTGACCGCCAATGCTGCAGCAGCATTCGCCCGCCGCGCCGCCTCACTCGCCGACAATCCTTGCGCCAACCCGGCCACAAATACCCCGGCATGCGCATCCCCCGCGCCATTGCTGTCCACCGCCTCAACCTTGAAACCCGGCACATGCTGGCGGTCTCCACACTGGCTGATCCAGCACCCTTGCGGGCCGTCACGAACCACCATCAACACGTCGGCCGGCAGATGATCGGCCAACCGGTTCAACGCCTCGGCAATGTCCGACGCACCGGTAAACTTCAGCGCCTCGACGCTGTTGCTGGTCCACAGATCGATGCGCGCCAGCAAGGCTTGCATCAACGGCTCATCCGGCGAATCCACCAGCGGGCCCGGATCGAACACCACGTTGATTCCTCGTGGCAAATCCAGTACCCAATCCACCAGCGCCTGGGCTTTGCCGCCATGCAGCAGGCTGTAGCCGCTGACGTAGACGTAGTCACCCGCCTCGGCCGGCACGCTGGCCAAATCCTCGGCCGTCAGCTCACCTTCGGCACCGATATAGGAAATGAAACTGCGCTCGGCCGACGCCTCGGTCAACGCGACGCACAATCCCGTATCCCGTTCGGCGCAGTGAGTGATGCCAATCCGAATGCCTTCAGCCTTCATCGCTTCACGGGCAAGATCACCGAAACGCCCGGTGCCGTGGCGACCGAGGTAAACCACCGGCAAACCATTGCGCTGGGCGGCAGCCATCACATTGAAGCCGCCGCCCGCCTCGAAATTGGCGGATTGCGCCAACACGTCACCGCCCGAATGCGGCAGTTTATCCACGGCCATGACCAGGTCGATCATGACCTGGCCGGTGTGCAGCAATCTAGGCATGAGCGTTCTCGGTCAACGCGGCGCGGCGATCCTTGGCGCCACCGAGTACAAAATAAATACCGCCCGCCACCAGGAACGTCACGATCCAGCCGAGGCCGTTATGACCCAGCCAAGAGTCGGACAGGAAGCCGCGGAACCACACGGTTTGTTCGGTCGTGCCGATGGTGGTGAAGCTGAAGCCCAGCGTGATCGCCAACGCCCACGCACCGAAGGCGCGCCACTCGACACCGCCGCTGTACCAGTAAGCGCTGCTCGGGCTGACGTCCAGCAGGTCTTTGGGGCTGTAGTAATGACGATGGATCAGGTCGACGACAAAGATCCCGACCCACGCGGTAATCGGCACCGCCAGCAGCGAAATGAAAGTGATGAACGGGCCGTAGAAACTGTCGGCGATCAGCATGAAATAGATCGAACCGGCGAAGATCGCGACGATGTCCACCACCACCGCGTAGACGCGTTTGACCTTCAAGCCGAGTGTCAGCGTGGTCAAACCGGCGGAGTACACCGACAGGTTGTTCGACAGCAGCAACCCGCCGAACGCGGTGATCAGGTACGGCACGGCCATCCAGGTCGGCAGCATGTCGCGGATCGCGATGATCGGGTCGGTGGCCGAGGCCAGGTCGTTGTTGCCCACTGACAGCAAGCCGCCGAGGGTGATCAGCAGCACCAGTGGAATCCCCGCACCGAACGCTGCCGACGCCACCAGGCGCACGGCTTTGACGCTGCGGTGCTGGTAGCGCGACATGTCGGCACCGGCGTTGGCCCAACCAATCCCGGTGCCGGCAGCCATGGTGCCGACGCCGATGATCATTGCGCTCAACGGTGCCGGCGTGGCGTTGAACACCGCGCTCCAGTCGATGGTGGCGCAGAGGAAACCGCCGACCAGAATGTTCAGCGCACCGAACACGTAGGTTGCCCACTTCTGGATCACCAGCAAGGTGGCGTGACCGAGACCCGACACCGACAGGGTCAGCAGTACGAAAATCGCAATGAAGATCAACGTCAGCACGGGTGCGCTTTTGGCTTCCACCGGCGAGCCGAACAGGATCGAGCACAGCGACAGCAACACGAACGCGGCGGTGGTGGTGTTGACGGTTTCCCAGCCCAGACGCGACATCAGCGAGACCAGGGTCGGACCGATGTTGCCGCGTACACCGAAGATCGCTCGCGACAACGTCAGGCTCGGGGCGCGGCCACGGCGACCGGCAATGGAGATGATCCCGACCACGGCGAAGGAGCCGGCAGCACCCAGGATCGCGACGATGATCGCCTGCCAGATCGCCAAGCCGCGAAAGGCTACAAGGGTCGCGCCCAGCGGCAGGCCGAGGATGGAGATGTTGGCAGCAAACCAGACCCAGAACAGCTGCAGCGGATGACCGTTGCACTCCGCTTCCGGCACGGGCTCGATGCCTCGGGTTTCCAGTTGCCCGGCGCTTTGCCCGACGTTTGATGAACTCATGTGAAATGCTCCTGTTGCCTTTGTTGTGGTTGTGGGCAATTGCGGAAATCGACATAACATCCCGGCGGTCCTGGCCGTGTTTGTGCTTTCCGTTGCGGGTTATCAAATCAAGTAGGCGGCGCGCCCATCGCGAGCAGGCTCGCTCCCACACTGGATCTGTGAACGACATAGATTCCCTGTGGGAGTGAGCCTGCTCGCGATAGCGTCAGTCCGATCGACGCAAAGCCAGAAGTCCTTTCACAAGGGGCTCCAGCTCCAGATCGTTAACGGTTTTGACCTTGTCGATCATCGCCGCCGGCCAACTCTCAAGTCCCAGGCAGGCCCCGAGCATGGCGCCGAGAATTGCCGCGATGGTGTCCGTGTCGCCGCCAAGGCTCGCGGCCATGCACAGCGCTTCGAACGCGTTCATTTCACCAATGGCCACTTGCTGGGCCAGGGCAAACGAGACCACCACCGATTCCTGTGAAGCCACCGAAGTGCCGATCACGTCGTACATCAAATCCGCCAGCAATGCGTTGTCACTGTCGACGCTGATGGTCCGCGCCCAACTGATGCGCGAGGCAATGCGTCCGCCGGCCACCCAGTTACCGTGGCCTTCAGCTTGCAGAGCGATTTGCTGGCCGAGGTTCAATGCTTCGCCCAGGTCCATGCCGTTGATACCGGCCGAGACCACCGCCGCCACCGCCGCCGCGCTGGAAATGCCCAGCGTGGTGTTGTGGGTGACCTGGCAAGCCTGCACGACAGCGTTGATGAATCGCTCAGGATCAGCGACATCCGCCGCGATCCCTACCGGCGTGATGCGCATCGCCGCGCCATTGGTGGTGCCGTAGCGCCCCGCTTCTTCCGGCGAGTGGCCGGCGAGGATCATCTCGATGGCACGTTTGGTCGAAGGGCCGAGCAAGTCTTGCGAGCCCTTGGCTTGCATCGCGGCTTCCCATTCGATCAACCGTTGGGCGAGCAGCGACGGTTCGATCCGGCCCTCGCCTTCAACCAGCAATTGGCCGACCAGAATCGCCTGTTCGGTGTCATCGGTGATCGAGCCTTTGAGCATGTTGGCGGCGATCGGTTGATCGGGGCCTGCGTCTTCCAGGCCTGTGATTTCGCCGAAGCGCGCCTTGATCTCGGCGCGGCTCAGGGATTGGGTCGGCATGCCCAGGGCATCGCCCAGGGCCAGTCCGTAGAACGCGCCCAATGCACGATTGAGCGCGGTCACTTTGACTCTCCAAACTGCAAGTGCAGGCGAAAATGCACCGGATCGAGCAAGCTTTCGACCTGCTCCATGAAGCGGTTTTGCCGGTCGTAAGTGGTGCGCAAGGCCTTGAGGAACACCGTGCCCTCCGGACGACCGAGCAGTTCGGCGTCTTCGGCGTTCAAGGGTTCGGCGCCGATCCATTGATCGCCGCGTTCGCCGATATAGCCGTAGGCGGCCAGGGTGATGGTCAGGGAGTTGTCGATAAGGCCGACCCGCGGCAGGCTTTCCAGGCCTCCGGTGGCGGGCATCAATGAGCGTTCAAGGGAGACCAGTTTGCCTTCGTTGGAACGGCGGCGACGGTCGAGGGTGATGAATTGGTCGGTGCCGAAACGCGGCAACAGGTCAGGACGGGTGACCGCCTCCAGCCGCAGCACTTCGGTATTGATCAGCGCCCCGCTGTCGGCCAGGGCCTGGGCCCAGCCGCTGCGTTGATCGAGCACCACGCCGTCGAAGGTGACGATGGAACCCACCCCGCTTTGCGTCGCGATGTAGTTGCGCCGTTTCAACTCAGCCAGGGCTTCGCGCAGCGTGCCGCGGCTGACTTTGAATTCTTGAGCCAATTGATGCTCGCCCGGCAACAGAAAGCCGTCCTCCATGAGGCCGCTTTCGATGCGCCGGATGAGTTCGTCGACCACCCGTTGTTTCTTGTCAAATCGTACCTGTCTAATCATGTACAAAGAAATACCCGAAACGGGGTTGGGCGGGCAAGGGATATTTCAGGGAAGTGACGGGAGGAGGGATGTTCGAAAGCGTGTGGTGTCAGGTGAATCCACCCCTCACCCCAACCCTCTCCCCAAGGGGTAGAGGGGGCTGACCGCGGAGTTTTGAGGATTTACTGCGACCTGAAATACCAAGTCGAACTCAGGTTTTGAAAGCGATAGATATCTGCTCCCTTTCCCCCTCTCCCCACTGGGGAGAGGGTTGGGGTGAGGGGGCTCTTGATCTCAGCGTTGTTTGAGGCGGTCGATCACGACAGCCAACAGCAAAATCGAACCCCGAATCACATACTGATAAAACGTATCGATATTCTTCAGGTTCATCGCATTCTCGATAATCGCCAGAATCAGCACCCCGGCAATCACATGCCGAATCATGCCGATCCCGCCGCTCAACGACACCCCGCCCAACACACACGCCGAGATCACCGTCAGCTCAAATCCCTGGCCAATCATCGGCTGTCCGGACGTCATGCGCGACGCCAGGATCACCCCGGCCAACGCCCCGATCACCCCGTGCACGGCAAAGATAATGATCTTGGTCCGGTCAACGTTCACCCCGGCCAGCAACGCCGCTTCCTGGTTACCGCCGATGGCCATGGTGTTGCGCCCGTAGGTGGTGTAGTTCAGCAGCCAGCCGAAAAACAGGAAGCACACGATGGTGATCAGGATCGGCACCGGCACACCCAACAACTGGCCGTTACCGAAGACGAAGAACTGCTCTTGCGACACGCCCACCGCTTTGCCGTTGGCGAAGATGTAAGCCAGGCCGCGAACGATCTGCATGGTCGCCAGCGTGGTGATCAACGCATTGACCCGCAGCTTGGCGATCACGATGCCGTTGATCAACCCCACGATCAGCCCCATGAACAGCGCCGCCACCACACCGAGAAACACGCTGTCGGTGTCGCGCATCACCACCGCGGCGACCACGCCGGCGCAGGCAATCACCGAGCCCACCGACAAATCGAAGTGCCCGGACGCCAGGCAATACAACATGGTGCACGCGGCAATCCCCGTCGTCGAAATCGCCAGGCCCAGGCCGCGCATGTTCAGCGGCGAGAGGAAGTTGTCGATCAGCAAGGTGCAGAGCACGAAGATCCCGACAGCCGCCAGCAGCATCACCCAGTCATCGAGAAAGCGCCGCAGGTCCAGAGGTTTGCGCTGGGTGGGTAAAGCGTTGTTTTGGATTGTCATAGTCACCTCTCAGTTCGCCACGCCGTCAGCGCGTTGGCGCGGCAAAGCCAGTTGCAGCAGGTTGGATTCATTGGCCTCTGCGCGAGACAACTCGCCGCGCATCGCGCCTTCGCAGAGCACCAGGATGCGGTCGGAAATACCCATCACTTCCATCAGGTCGCTGGAGACCACGATCACCGCGATGCCGCTGGCGGCCAGGTTGTGGATGATCTGGTAGATCTCGGCTTTGGCGCCGATGTCGATGCCGCGAGTCGGTTCGTCGAGCAGCAGCACTTTCATCGGCATCGACAGCCAGCGGCCGAGAATGGCCTTCTGCTGATTGCCGCCAGACAGGTACATGATTTTCTGCGCCGCGTTGGGGGTCTTCACTTTCAGCGCCTTGATCTGCTTGTCGGCGTTGTCTTTCTCCCACAGGCCACGCAACAGGCAACCGAAGGTGGAGTGGGCACCGCGGGCGCTGATGTTGATGTTTTCGGCGACGCTGGCGAGCGGCAGGATCCCCTCTTTCTTGCGGTCCTCGGGGCACAGCAGAATCCCGGCGGCAATCGCATCGCGGGGTGAACGCAACTTCAGTTCATGGCCGCGCAATTCCAGGCGTCCGGCGGTGTTGCGCTCAAGCCCGCTGAGCATGCGGAACAGCTCGGTACGACCGGCACCGACCAAACCGAACAGCCCGAGAATCTCGCCTTTGTGCACCTCGAAACTCACCGGCTCACGCAAACCCGGCCCCAGCAAACCGTCAACCTTGAGCGCCACCGCGCCACGCTGACGGTGGCGGTAATCGTAGATGTCCTGAATGTCGCGACCGACCATGCAGGTCACCAACTGATCGTGAGT
This sequence comes from Pseudomonas sp. PDM10, assembly GCF_014852295.1. Lineage (NCBI taxonomy): Bacteria > Pseudomonadati > Pseudomonadota > Gammaproteobacteria > Pseudomonadales > Pseudomonadaceae > Pseudomonas > Pseudomonas sp. PDM10. The sequence continues at coordinate 151,820 of NZ_JACVBJ010000009.1, forward strand.
CAGTTCGCTCATGTCCTCGAACGTGCGCACAAAGCGACCGTCCTTGAACACCGTCACCGCGTTGCAGATGCGGAACACTTCTTCCATGCGATGGGAGACGTAAAGCACCACTTTGCCTTCGTCGCGCAGGCGACCGATGATCGCCATCAAACGATCAATCTCCCGCGCCGACAGGCTGCTGGTCGGTTCGTCAAACGCGATCACATGTGCCCCACGGGACAAGGCCTTGGCGATTTCCACCAGTTGCCGCTGACCGAGGGACAGGCGCCCTACTTTCTCTTGCGGATCGATTTCATCGGCCAGGCCCTTGAGGCAAGCCAGTGCCTGTTGCCGCAACGCGCCGCGATTGATCAGGCCGAAACTGGCCGGCAGATGCCCCAGGAACAGGTTCTCTGCCACGGTCATTTCCGGGACCAGGTGCAACTCTTGATGGATCACCGCGACGCCACTGCCGATGCTGTCGGCGGTGGACTTGAAGGCCATCACCTGCTCGCCGATCTGCAGATCGCCGCTGCTTGGGGTATAAGCCCCGCCGAGGATTTTCAGCAGGGTCGATTTACCGGCGCCGTTCTCGCCCATCAAGGCGTGAACCTGGCCCGGGTGGGCGACGAAGCTGATGCCATCCAGCGCCTTCACCCCGGGAAAAGTCTTGCCGATCCCGTTGAAGCGCAAGCTGCCGCCGGCATTGTGTTGTTGTATTTTTGTTTGCGCGTGCATAACCACCTCATCACACAGATCAGGCAGCCCCGTCGCCAGGGCCACCGATGAAATCAACCGCGCCTCAATTCCAAAGGCCGATCTTTTCCAGTTCCTGCTTGAAGTTCTCGCGAGTGATCAGCGTTACGTCATCCATCGCGGTGTACTTCGGCGGTTCTTTGCCGGTGGTGACCCAGTCGTGCATCATGCTGGCGGTGTTGTAGCCCTCGATGTGCGGGCTCGGCAGCATCGAGCCGAAGAAGCCGCTGTTGGCCTTCTTCAATTCGCCGATGGCGTCGGTGCCGTTGATGCCGATGCCGATCACATTGGCCGCGGCAAAACCGGCGCTCTCGGTGGCGCGCACGCCGCCCAGCACGGTGTTGTCGTTCATGCCGCCGATGATCAGGTTTTTCGCCGCGCCCGGCAGTTTCACCAGCGCCGAATTGGTGGCGTCCATGCTGCCGGGTACGTCGAGGGTTTTCAGCGCCGAGAACAGGATGTGGTCTTTCGGCATGCCGGCGTCTTCCAGCGCTTTGACCGAACCGTCGGTGCGTTTCTTGCCGGTGTCGAGTTCATTGAAGGTGTTGATCACCGCGTAGGTGTCTTTCCAGTCCCAGCCACGTTTCTTCGCTTCGGAGGCCATGGCGCTGCCCTGTTTCTGGCCGACTTCGAACGCGGCCATGCCGAGGTACGGAACGTCTTCCATGAACTTGCCGCCGGCATCGACGAAGCGGTCATCGACGGCGATGACTTTCAATCCGTTGAGCTTGGCCTTGGCCATGATTGCAGGGCCGAGGGATACGTCTGGCGGGCAGATCACGAAACCCTTGGCACCGTTGGCGGCGAGGCTGTCGATGGCCGAGAGGGTTTTCTCGCCGTCGGGCACGGCGATCTTGATGACGGTGAAGCCCTTCTCTTTCCCGGCCTTTTCAGCGAATGCCCATTCGGTCTGGAACCAGGGCTCTTCCGCCTGTTTGACCAGAAAACCGATCTTCACTTCCTCGGCCGCCAGCAACGAACTGCTCAGGCTGACCGCGGTGACCGCCAAAGCGGCACAGCACAGGGAATGGATCCCACGACGACGATTCATAAGCTGACTCCTTGTTATTTTTTTTGAGCGTTATTTGAAAGCCAATCAAACTGTGCAGCCAATAGTCATATCGTATGATGATTGGATTTCAGACGTAGTTCCGCGTCTGAAACCCGATTGACTCAGTCGTGGTACATGACCGAGCGACCGCCATCGATGGTGATGCACGAGGCATTGATAAACGGTGCTTCATCACTGGCCAGGAATACAGCGGTCATGGCGACTTCGATCGGCTGCCCGATGCGACGTGGCGGATGCAGATCGAAAGCGCGCTGACGCTCGGCATGTGGGTCGGCAAAACCGTTCCAGTAATCGACGTTCAGTTGGGTTTCGATATAACCCGGCGCGATGGCGTTGACGCGAATGCCCTTCGGCGCATATTCGACGCCCAGGGCGCGGGTCAGGCCGAGCAAACCGTGCTTGGCCACCGGGTACGGGAAGCAGCCGGGAATGATGTGCGTGGAATGGGTCGAGGCAATGTTGATGATGCTGCCGATGCCCTGCTCGATCATCTGCGGCAGCACCGCTTTGCAGCCATACCAGGCGCCGTCCAGGTCGATGGCGAAGCAACGACGCCAGTCTTCCTCGGTCATTTCCAGCGGATCGCGGAACACGTTGACCCCAGCGCAGTTGACCAGCACATCGATGCGACCGTGAAGCTCGATCGCCAGTCTGGCCATGGCGTGCAGATCTTGCTGGTTGGAAACGTCAGCCTTGATTGCCTGCACGTCGAAGCCTTTGTCCCGCCAGTGGGCCGCGACTTTTTCGACTTTCTCACCCTGGATATCGCTGATGATCAGCTTGGCCTGCTGGGAAGCGAAGGTCGCAACAATCGCCTCGCCGATACCCTGAGCAGCACCGGTCAGCAGCACGACCTTGTTTTTCAGGCGCTCACCCTTCGGCGGTTCGGGCACCGGTGGCAAGGAAAGAGGTTCAGCCATGGATCAAGACTCCTTTTCGAAGGCACGACAAAAACCGGGCATCTGTCGATGTCCGGTCAAAAGGCTTTTTGGAAAATCGCTGCATCACTTCACCTGTTTTGTTTTTTTAAGTGTGAGTGCGTGTAACTGATGGAGCCGACTATAAACCCGACCGCCAAATAATCTCAATATATAATTTTGCATCCCATATTTTGGGATTTAACCCGCGAACCGCGTACAGGTTTTTCCGGGCACATCGACTCGAATCGACAGCAACGCGCCGTCCAACGCATGGTTGAGCGGGCTCGCGGCGCTGGTGATGTACAGGGTTTTGAGGTCTTCACCGCCGAATACGCAACTGGTGGGGCGGCTGATAGGCAGCTCGATCACGCGATCAACCTGCCCGTCCGGAGTCAGCCTGAGCAAGCAACTGCCGTCCCAACGGGCGTTCCAGATGTAACCTTCGGCATCCATCGCCGAGCCATCAGGACCGCCGCGCTCATGGGGCCCAAACCAGATGTGGGCCGGGTCTAGGCTGCCATCAGTGCGAATGAAGTACTGGTAGAGCGTGTTGTCGAGGCTATCGGCGAAATACACGGTGGTCGCGTCGTCGCTCCACAACAAGGTGTTCGGGATGCCCAACCCGCGAAGCAACGGCGTGACCCGAGCATCGCGATCGATGCGAAACAGGCCACCGGAACGCCGCACAATATGTACGTCTTCGCCCTGCTCGCCGATGTTGTTCTGCATGGTGCCGAGCCAGAGGCGGCCCTGAGCATCGCAGCGGGCTTCATTGGCGCGATTGCCGGGTTGCGGATCGGCGACGCAGAGCAAGGTCAATCGTGGTTCCAGGCCGGGGGAATCCAGATCGAGTCGATACACGCCGCTGTTCAACGTCACCAGCGCATCACCGCTTTCGCAAGGGATGAAGGCAGACACGTGCTCGGGCATTTGCCAGATCTGCACGTTGGCGCCAATCAGCCGCAGCGCCTGTTGACCGGCAATATCAACCCAGTACAACGCCTGGGTCGGCGCGTCCCAGAACGGGCCTTCGCCCAGTCGTGCCCGGTGTTCGGTAACCGCAGTCCACTCCATGAAACCTCCTGCGTTGTTCTTGTTTTTTATGTGGGAGCGAGCCTGCTCCGGGCGGCGTTCCGACGATAGCGGTGTAACAGGCAACATTGATGCTGAATGAAGTGCCCCCATCGCGAGCAGGCTCACTCCCACAGGGTTATTTATTGTTAGCTGGCTTTTCTGTCGGCCATGACTTGCGGGTAGAAGCGCTTGATGGCCAGGTCGGCGTTATCGATCAGGGTCATGCAGGCCCAGACTCCCCGCGCGGCATCCCGGGCGGCGATGGCCTCGGCCATGTCTTTGTGAATCGGTAGCGTGCGGCGCAGTTCGTCCGGGTCGGCGGCGGACACTTCAAACGACACCGCCAGCAGCGCGCCGAGGGCCGGGACCATTTGTTCGATGAATTGATTGTGGCTGGCAGCGAGGATGCACTCGTGGAAGAACTGGTCGGCACGGTTGTAATCGATGCCGCTGTCCACTGCCCGCTCCAATGCGTTGTAAGCCTGAAGGATGGCGTGAACCTGCTCGACGGTAGCGCGCTCGCAAGCCCAGCGTACGGCCATGGGTTCGATGGTGCGGCGCAGGTCGAGCAAGTCGTCGACGAAGTTTTCCGGCAAGCCGCTGCGCGACAGCCAGCCGACGACTTGCGGATCGAAAAGGTTCCACCGGCGCACCGGCAGCACCCGCGTGCCGACCTTGGGCCCGACCTCGAGCATGCCCTTGGCGACCAGGGTTTTGATGGCTTCGCGGATTACGGTGCGGCTGACACCGAGCTGCTCGCCCAGGTCGGCTTCGACCTTGAGCGTCTCACCTGGCTTGACCTGCCCCGTGGCGATCCAGCAACCCAGCCAATCGACCGTCGACGCATGAAAACTGCTGGACATGGACACCTCAATTCAGGGACGGCACATAGCCGTTCGCGATGGGTGTCCACGCTAATCATCATATGATTGAGTGTCAATTTGAATTTTTCGATCTGATTGCATTCAGACGAACAATTTGAACGAACCCACATTGTGACCTACGGTTAGCCGCGACAGATCAAGCAGTCAATAGCATCTGTTCCACTCAAGTCCGCTATCGACAGGTATAAGCATGAACATGGATGCGTCTACGCAATACCCGATTGTTTTGGTCCACGGTCTTTTTGGCTTCGATAAAATTGCCGGTTATCCCTACTTCTTCGAGATCAAGGAAGCTCTGGAACATGCCGGGGCCACGGTGTTTTCCGTCAACATTCCAGCCGTTAACGGAAACGAGGAGCGCGGTAAAAAACTGCTCGAACACGTCAATCGCCTATTGCGGGAAACGGGAGCCGCCAAGGTCAACCTGATCGGCCACAGCCAAGGTCCATTGGCGGCACGTTACGTAGCGGCGCTACACCCGGAAAAGGTCGCATCAGTCACTTCTGTCAGTTGCCCCAATCATGGCTCCGAAATTGCCGACCAGTTGCATAAGGCGCTGACGCCTGGCGAGTTGCCCGAAGCGCTCGTACTCGCCCTGTTCAAAGCAGTCGGCACCTTCATTTCGCTGATCAGCGACCATCCGGAAAACCCTCAGGACCCTCAAGCGGCCTTCGAGTCACTGACTAGCGCGGGGTTGGCTGCTTTCAATCGCAAGTACCCGCAAGGGGTACCGAAACAATGGGGTGGGGAAGGTAACGAAATTGAAAACGGCGTGTACTACTACTCCTGGAGCGGGATCGTACAAAAATTTCAAAGCCTGCAACCGCTCGATCCGTCCCACTTGAACTGTATCGTGCTGTCGAAGTTATTTTATAAAGAGAAACACGCCAACGATGGGCTCGTCGGACAGTACAGCTCGCACCTGGGCAAAGTCATCCGTTCGGATTATCCGATGGACCATTTCGACGCAGTCAATCAAATGGCCGGGATCACGAGCTGGAACGTAAGCCCGGTCCGCCTCTATCTTGAACATGCGGCTCGGCTTAAGGACAAAGGTTTGTAGGCAAAAAAAAAATGGCCCGCTTGAATAGCGGGCCATTTTCCAGAACACAACAACCCGGCGAATTACGGCTCAAGCCCGATGGGAAAGAACTCGCCAGCGCTCCACACACCTAACCAGCGCTGCCCGTCGATCTCGCGGGTGACGGCCAGCTCCACCAGTTGGTAGAACACGTTGCGGTGGATCAGGGCTTCAAGGTTGGTGCGCACATGCACGTAGGGCGCAGGTTCTTGCGTGGCCGGGTCGATCACCACGCGCATGGGGTGTTCAGGGCCGGCCTCGGCGGTCTCGTCAACATTGGTGGTAAAGCGCAGGACCTGTTTTTCACCCTCGCCTTCGACATCCACGGCAATCGCCACGAAGGGCGCATCGTCGACCTTGATGCCAACCTTCTCGACCGGGGTGATGAGGAAGTAATCGTCACCATCGCGACGGATGATGGTGGAGAACAGCTTGACCATCGGCTTGCGCCCGATCGGCGTGCCCAGGTAATACCAGGTGCCATCTCGGGCGATACGCATGTCGATGTCGCCGCAGAAATCGGGGTTCCACAGGTGGACCGGCGGCAAGCCTTTGGTTTTGGGGATTTGCCCCAACAGGTCGTTGGCTTTTTGCGGGCCACTCATGGCGTTCTCCTTTTGAATTACTGGTCGCTGAGCCCCAGCAGGCTGCGCGCGTATTGTTCCAGCGGCGGGCCCATCAGGTCTTCTGGCTTTTTGTCGTGGAACGTCAGTAAACCGCCACGACCCTTGATACGTGCAGTATCAATCAAATACTGGGTGCTGGTCTCGATCAACATGATCTGAATCACGCCGCCATCGATACCGAGGCGATCCAGGGCTTCCTGATCAAGCCACTCGTCCGAGTTGCCGATACGGTCATCAGACTTGGCGAACCGGGTATAAAGCAGGTAATGGGCACCGGCGGCACGAGCTTCGCCCATGGCTTGATCAAGACCTTCCGGGGCACGGGCGCGGCGGACCATGGGGAAGTATTCGACAAAGCCATCGAAGGCGACTTCGGCAATCACGTTAGGTCGTGGGTAGACAGTACTGCCTGGCGGCACAAAGGCGCCCTGGGCGATATAGACGAATGAGTCCGGCTGGATGCGCAGGTTGTTCACACGGCGGCTGTCGCTATGGTCGAGCAGCCCCGCGTCGCTCATGTGGTAGCGAGTCCCTTCAGCCAGATCGCTGACATTCATGCAGCCACCAAGCGCCAAAACGGCCAGCAGCAAAACCAGGCTACGCATCCTACCCTCCAGAGGCCGGTGACGGAAAACCGGCGAATGGCCATGGGATGCAGCTTCCGCGCCAGCTCATACTCATCGTCATCTGATGGAATGCAATCGCGGGCAAGCCTTGCTCCTACGGTTTTGTATCGCTCACAAAATGGTGGTCGCCACCCAACCCGTAGGAGCAAGGCTTGCCCGCGATGAGGCCCGATCAGCCACCGATGATTTTCATGATGGTCGCGCCACCGGAAAATGCCACTTCCTGCTTATCGCCCAAGGCTTTCACCAAGAGTCTCTGCAAGGCAGGCAACGCTTGATGACGGGGCTTGTCCAGCAGGTCGCCGACATAGTGGCGGTTGCTCGACGACAGGCAGCCATGCAGCCAGCCCGTAGAGGACAGACGCAGCCGCGAACAGGTGCGGCAGAAAGGAACGCTTTCGTTGGCGATAACGCCGAAGTAGCCCTGACCCGGAATCTGGTAACGCACGGCGGTGGCGTCTACTGGCGCATCGGCCTGAAGGTATTCGTAGCGCTCGCCGATCAGGCTGAGCAACTGCTGAAGGCTGACAAACTGCTGCAGGAAAGCATTGGAGTCGCTGGCCAAGTGGCCCATGCGCATCAACTCGATGAAGCGAAGCTCATAGCCGCGCTCCAGACAGTAATCGAGTAGCGGCATCACTTGATCGAGGTTCTGCCCACGCAGCGGCACCATATTGACCTTGATCTTCAGGCCGGCGGCGCTGGCCTGATCCATACCGTCGAGCACAGTCGCCAGATCGCCGCCACGGGCAATGCTGCGAAAAGCGCTGGCATCCAGGGTATCGAGGGAAACGTTGATGCGACGAATGCCGGCATCCACCAGCAGTGGTAGCTTTTTCGCCAGCAGCTGACCGTTGGTAGTCAGGCTGATGTCCGCCAGGCCCATCTGCCCGACAGCAGTCATGAAGGTTTCGAGTTTGGGGCTGACCAGCGGTTCGCCGCCGGTGATGCGCAAACGCTCAATGCCGGCGGCTTCGATCAGATAGGCCACGCCACGCGCCATGGCCTCGGCCGACAATTCATCCTGCGCAGCGACCAATCGCTTGCCGTTGGGCACGCAGTAGGTACAAGCGTAATTGCAGGCTGAAGTCAGACTGATTCGCAAATTGCGAAAACGCCTGCCTTGACGGTCAACGATCATGGACTACTCCGGCGGAAGAATATTCGGACCACTAAAACTTGACTCACAAATCAAGTTTTAGCAAGTCCTATGCCTGAGTATATTCCTGCGGTACTGCACCACGTAGCGAAATCATGGCGCAATAAGGCAACTGAATGGTTCAGCTGCTCGGGGTGTCGGTATCGCGCTTGCGTTTGTTGCCCATGCGTACGCCGATATCCATCAGGAACTGGAAGAAACCTTCCTGATCTTCCAGCACATTGCTCCAGAACGGCGAGTGATACAGCGCCACGGCGCCGTGCACCAGCGCCCAGGATGCGCAGTAATGGAAGTAAGGCGGAACGTCTTCGAGTTTGCCTTCGCTGATCCGGCCCTTGATCAGCAGGGTCAGACGTTCGAAGTTCGAGGCACGAATCTTGTGCAGCTCCTCGACCATCTCCGGCACCTGATTGCCCTTGACCACCTTTTCTTCCAGGCGATCGAACAACCGATAGCGTTGAGGGTCGCGCATGCGGAATTCGAAGTAGGCCCGGGACAGGGCTTCCTTGTCCTTGTCGACATCGGCCGAATGCAACAGCTCGTTCAAATCGCGCTCGTAATCGAGCATCAGGCGCAGATAAATCTCGGCCTTGGATTTGAAGTGCTTGTAGATCGTGCCTTTGCCGATACCGACGGCATCAGCAATCATCTCGACGGTGACACTGTCTTCACCTTGATCGAGGAACAGCTTGAGCGCGGTATCGAGAATTTCTTGCTCGCGGCGACGAAACTCACGGACCTTACGAGGTTCTTTATGCATAAGAAAAGGTCTGTAGGGGTCAAAATTCGAAGCCGCGTATTATGCCTAACTTGCGCAAAAATGCACGGATCATCCGACCATATATGTGTTTCTTGATGAATTCCGGCAGCCTCGCAGATGAATGAGAACTCAACCGAAGCGCTCGTATTCCAAATTTGTTTAAAAACCGGCACAGGTAAACTGGACTCGGCGCAATACTGATCAATACTTCAACTGTCGGCGGGACATCTCCCCCAAGTGTTGCGCCGATATAGGTACCAACGGACCGCGTGCCTTTGTTTTACTCCTAATGGTCTTAACCCGGATTCACCCCCCAGAACCCGGGTTTTTTTTGCCTGCGATTTAACCTTTCACATGCGCCAGCGGAAACAGGCGCTTGAAGTTCTCGGTGGTTTGCTCGGCAAACCGCTCGTAGGGCTCACCTCGCAACATTGCCAGAAATTCCGCTACGTCGCGCACGTACTGCGGCAGGTTCGGCTTGCCGCGATGAGGGATCGGCGCCAGGTAAGGCGAGTCGGTTTCCACCAGCAATCGATCAACCGGCACTTTACTGGCCACGTCACGCAGAGCATCGGCATTGCGGAAAGTGACAATCCCGGACAAGGAAATGTAATACCCCATGTCCAGCGCCGCTTTGGCCATGTCCCAGTCCTCGGTGAAACAATGCAGCACGCCCGCCTGGGGCAGCGCGGCTTCACGCAGGAGGTTCAACGTATCGGCGCGGGCACCACGAGTGTGGATGATCACCGGTTTGCCCGTCTGCTGTGCCGCTTGCAGATGCAGGCGAAACGACTCCTGCTGCAACTCTGCCGCTTCCGGCTCGTAGTAATAATCCAGGCCCGTTTCACCGATCGCGACCACACGCGGGTGGTTGAGCTCGCGCAACAGCCAATCCAGTGCTGGCGCGGCGCCCGGTTGCACGTCCAGCGGATGCACGCCAACCGAACAGTCGACGTCGTCGTAACGTTCGGCCAGGGCTTTGACGTCGGCGGCATTCTCGACGCTGACGCCGATACACAGAAAGTGCCCTACCCCGCGCTGACGGGCCGCATCCAGTGCAGCATCCAGGGAGCCGTCGTGGGCGGCGAGGTCGAGGCGATCAAGGTGGCAATGGGAATCTACGAGCATAAAAGGGCTGCAACTTACATCGTATGAGTGGGACGGTCGGACTTCAGGGCTCCGGCCAGATGGGTTTCGATTCGACTGCGCGCGGTATTGTCGCCTTCGTTGAATTGTACGCCGACGCCGGCGGCCCGGTTGCCCTGCGCACCTTTGGGGGTGATCCAGGTGACCTTGCCGGCGACCGGAATCTTCTCCGGCTCGTCCATCAGGTGCAACAGCATGAATACCTCATCGCCCAACTTGTAACTCTTGTTGGTCGGGATAAACAGGCCACCGTTCTTGATGAACGGCATGTAGGCCGCGTAAAGCACGGACTTGTCCTTGATCGTCAGGGACAAAATGCCGTTGCGCGGCCCCGGATTGACGAGTTCATTCATGCTGACCTCCGTTGCAGATGCTCAGAGTCTAGGCACAGACGGTCACTTCTGGGTAGGCAAACCCACCCATTGCACCAACAGCGCCTCCAGCAACAACACTCGATTGAGGTTGGCTTTGCTCATCACTTTCTGGCGCTGGGCGAGGATCCAGTCCTGAATATTCAGGACTTTGTCCTGGCCGGCTTTCTGCGCCAGGTACTGAATCACCTTGCGCATGTCCGCCAATCCCAGCCCTTCTTCATCCTGAGTCAGCTGATAGCGCAGGATCAGGCTCGACCAGTCGCAGAACCAGTCGAACAGCAGCAACAGCGGAATCGCATTCCAGCCTTCGGCCAGTTGCGTCGGCGACTGTTGTTGCTTGAGTAACTTTTTCACGCCATCGACCACCAGCGCCCGCTGCTCGCGCACGCCCTGGGTCTGCAAGTTGACGGCGGCCAGTGGCGAACCGGCGGCCAGGGTCAGCAACTCGACGCGCTCTTCTTCCGAGCAATCCGGCAAAGCTTTCGCCAGCCATGCAAGACTCATGGCTTCGCTCGGCAGCGGACAGGCCTGCTGCTGGCAGCGGCTCTTGATCGTCGGCAGCAAACGACTGGTCTGGTGACTGACCAGCAGCAACACCGTATCACCGGACGGTTCTTCAAGGCTTTTGAGCAAAGCGTTGGCGGCGTTGATGTTCATCGACTCGGCCGGCTCGATCAGCACCACTTTGCGACCGCCCATCTGTGCAGTCTGAACCACGAAGCTGACCAGATCACGAACCTGATCGACCTTGATCGCCTTATCGGCTTCTTCCGGTTCCAGAATGTAGTTGTCGGGGTGACTGCCCGCCTTGAGCAACAGACAGGATTTGCATTCGCCGCAAGCATCGTGGGCGGCGCTCGGGCGCTGGCACAGCAAACTGGCCATCAAGCGCTCGGCGAGCGCGCGCTTGCCGATCCCGGCCGGGCCATGGAGCAGATAGGCGTGGGCATGTTGCTTGCGACCGGCCAAATGCTGCCAGAGACTGTCCTGCCACGGATAGGCTTCAGCCACGGGTCAACTCCAGCAGACGCGGCAGCAAGGCATCCAGTGCCTGCTGAACCTGCGCCAACGGCTGGGCGGCATCGACCAGGACATACCGCGCAGGATCCGCTTCAGCACGCTTGAGGAAAGCACTGCGCACCGCATCAAAAAAGGTTCGGCCTTCGAGTTCGAAGCGATCCAGACGACCGCGAGCACTGGCGCGGGCCAGGCCCACTTCCACCGGCAGATCGAAAATCAACGTCAGGTTCGGACGCAGATCGCCCTGGACGAAGGTTTCCAGGGTCGCGATGCGCTCCAGCGACAGGCCGCGACCGCCACCCTGATAGGCATAGGTCGAATCGGTAAAGCGATCACACAGGACCACCGCACCGCGGGCCAGTGCTGGACGAATCACCTCGGCCAGATGCTGGGCTCGCGCGGCGAACACCAACAGCAACTCGGTGTCGGGGTTCATGACTTCGTCAACCGGCGCCAGCAACACTTCGCGGATCCGCTCGGCCAACGGCGTGCCGCCTGGTTCGCGAGTCAGCACGACCTCGATACCCGCGGCGCGCAGGCGCTCGGCCAGGTATTCGCGATTGGTGCTCTTGCCGGCCCCTTCCGGGCCTTCCAGGGTAATAAACAAGCCAGTCACAGGCAGTCCTTAGTCAGAGTCATTGCGGGCTTTGCGGCGCGGCTGCATTCGGTTCGGGCGCGGCTGCGGGTTCTTGAGCGGGTGCTTGCGCCGGCTCCGGTGATGGCGACGGGTCAGGCGTTTGCGGCTCTGGTGGCGCCGCCTGAGCAGGCTCTGGCGACGGCACTTGCGGCACAGCCTCGAGGACTGTGTCGGGCGAAGCCGCCGGAATCGGTGCCTGCTCATCCGCCGCCTCTGGCGCAGTGGTTGGCGCAGGACTGGAGCGATAGTCGGCACGGCGCTTGATCTGGAACTCACGCACAGCGTTATTGTGCGCGTCCAGATCATCGGAGAACACGTGGCTGCCATCACCACGCGCAACGAAATAGAGGCTATTGCCCGCCACCGGGTTCAGCGCTGCATGAATCGCTTCGCGGCCGACCATGGCGATCGGGGTCGGCGGCAGTCCCGAAATCACGTAGGTGTTGTATGGCGTCGGTTCCTTGAGGTGGGCGCGAGTCAATTTGCCGTTGTAACGATCACCGAGGCCGTAGATCACGGTCGGATCAGTCTGCAACAACATGCCCATTTCCATACGCCGTACAAACACGCCAGCGATTTGCCCGCGCTCCTGCGGCACGCCGGTTTCCTTCTCCACCAGCGAGGCCATGATCAGCGCCTGATAGGGTTCGGTGTAAGGCACGTCAGCGGCGCGCTGGCTCCACTCCTTGGCGAGGACTTCGTCAAGACGGTCGTAGGCTTTTTTCAGCAGCTCGACATCGGTCATGCCGCGCACGAAGCGGTAGGTGTCAGGGAAGAATCGCCCTTCCGGAAAAATCCCGCTGTGACCGAGTTTGTCCATCACCTCGCTATCACTCAAACCATCGAGGGTCTTTTCGAGTTTTTCATCCTTGGCCAGAGCAGCGCGGACCTGATGAAAATTCCAGCCCTCGACCAGAGTCAGGCTGTACTGAACCATTTCCCCGCGTTTCCACAGGTCAATCAGGCCTTCGACGGTCATGCCGGGCTGCATGCGGTACTCGCCCTTGTGCAACGGTTGTTTGGCGAGATTGAAGCGCCAATACACCCGCAGCCAGAAAGCGTCCTTGATGACGCCATCGGCTTCGAGTCGATAGAAGGTGCGGGTCGGTGTCGTGCCTTTGGGCACTTCCAGCAGCTCTTCCTGGGTGATGTTCAGCGGCTGTTCCAGCGCCGAATGGATTTTCCAGGCAGAAGCGCCCAGACACAGCCCTGCCAGAACCAATCCGGTTTCCAGCAGCAGCAAGAATTTACGTCTCACGTATCAAGCATCCAGTAGCGCGCGGGCAATGGTTTGGAGTTTACGGGTGAGCGGACCAACCGGCCAGCTCAGTGCGGCATAGGCGCGCACCGGCCAAATGCCATACACGCTGTTGCAGACAAAGACTTCATCAGCCCATTGCAGCTGATCGAGGGTGATATCGGTGATTTGCGTGGGAATCCCCAATGACTCGGCTTGAAACAATAATTCGGCACGCATCACGCCGGCCACGCCGCAGCGCTTCAAATCAGCCGTGATCAGCACGCCATCGCGGATCAGGAACAGATTGCTGAACACGCCTTCAATGACGCGCCCGGCCTGATCGAGCATCAAGCCTTCGGCATGATCGGTGTCTTGCCATTCGGAGCGGGCGATAACCTGCTCAAGACGGTTCAGGTGCTTGAGTCCGGCAAGCAGAGGCTGCCTGGAAAGCCGCGTCGCACAGGGGAACAGGCGAACGCCCTGCTCCGCATTGGCAGCAGGGTAAACCGCAGGAGGGTTGCCCAGCATGATGCGGCGTGCCTGAGCCGAAGGATCGGGCGCATAACCGCGCGCGCGCTCGCCACGCGTGACGATGAGCTTGAGCACACCTTCGCCCAACGCTTGGGCATAGGTCAGTAACTCTGTGCAGACAGCCGCATGATCGAGATTAATTGCCAAGCGCTGGCAACCCTTGACCAAACGCACCATATGCCGATCCAGCAGCACTGGACTGCCGTTGTGTACAGCGATGGTCTCGAACAGACCATCACCGTAAGCCAGGCCGCGATCCTTCAGCGACAAAGCGTCAGCCGGTTGACCGTCGACCCAGCTGTCCATCAGTCAGCGAACCGGCGGAATACCAGCGAGCCGTTGGTACCGCCAAACCCGAAGGAGTTGGACAGCACCACATCGATATCCATATTGCGCGCAGTATGCGGTACGAAATCGAGGTCGCAACCTTCGTCCGGCTCATCAAGGTTGATGGTCGGCGGCGCTACCTGGCTGTTGATCGACAGCACACTGAAGATCGCCTCGACCGCGCCCGCAGCACCCAGCAGGTGACCGGTCATGGACTTGGTCGAACTGACCGCCAGTTTGTAAGCGTGATCGCCAAATACCGACTTGATCGCGCGGGCTTCCGCAAGGTCGCCGGCCGACGTCGAGGTGCCGTGGGCGTTGATGTACTGAACCTGATCGCCATTGATCTTGGCATCGCGCAGCGCATTGGTGATGCAACGTGCAGCACCCGCGCCATCGGCCGGAGGCGAAGTCATGTGGTAGGCATCGCCACTGGTACCAAAGCCGATCAGCTCGGCGTAGATCGTCGCGCCACGGGCTTTGGCGTGCTCCAGTTCTTCCAGAACCAGAGCGCCGGCACCGTCGGACAGTACGAAGCCATCACGGCCCTTGTCCCATGGACGGCTGGCGCGGGTCGGTTCGTCGTTGCGGGTCGACAGCGCGCGCGAGGCACCGAAGCCGCCCATGCCCAGACCGCAAGCTGCCATTTCAGCGCCGCCGGCAATCATCACGTCGGCTTCGTCGTACATGATGTTGCGTGCCGCCATGCCGATGCAGTGCGTACCGGTGGTACACGCGGTGGCGATGGCGTAGTTAGGTCCCTGTGCGCCCAGATGGATGGACAGGAAACCGGAAATCATATTGATGATCGAGCCAGGCACGAAAAACGGAGAAATCCGTCGTGGGCCGGAATCATGCAGCGTGCGACTGGTTTCTTCGATATTGGTCAGTCCGCCAATACCCGAACCCATGGCCACGCCGATGCGCTCACGGTTGGCGTCGGTGACTTCCAGACCGGCGTTACGAACTGCCTGAAAACCTGCGGCCAGACCGTATTGAATGAACAGGTCGAGCTTGCGAGCTTCCTTGACCGACAGGTATTCCTCGACATTGAAGCCCTTTACCGAGCCGCCAAAACGGGTGGAATAGGCAGAAAGGTCGGTGTGTTCGATCAGACCAATGCCACTGCGGCCAGCCAGAATGCCCTGCCAACTGCTCGGCACATCCGTGCCCAGTGGCGACAACATACCCATACCGGTGACTACGACGCGTCTACGCGACACAGCACTCTCCTTTTTTCAAATGACGACTTTGCATCAGGCCTAAAGGAAAAAACCGCACGCCGTGATGGCAGTGCGGTTTTTCCATGACAGCAAGCAACGATTACAAGCTATTAAGCCTGGTGGTTAGTAACGTAATCGATTGCAGCTTGTACAGTAGTGATCTTCTCAGCTTCTTCGTCAGGGATTTCGGTCTCGAATTCCTCTTCCAGAGCCATCACCAGCTCAACGGTGTCAAGGGAGTCGGCACCCAGGTCTTCAACGAAGGAAGCAGTGTTGACCACTTCTTCTTCTTTAACGCCCAGTTGCTCAGCAACGATTTTCTTGACGCGCTCTTCGATGGTGCTCATACCTTGTTTTCACTCCTAATGGACAAATTCAGGCAGCTGGCCAGTGGGTAAGTGTATAGAAAGACTTTTCAGTTTTTCAACTGAAAGCTTCACTCCTCAAACCCGACGACCCTCTGCCTATAAATAGATTGCAGCTTTATAACGGATTTTAGACAGCTCGTATGACATTTTTTTGAAGCAATCCGTCACATTTAACTCATGTACATCCCGCCGTTCACCGGGATTGTAGCCCCAGTAACGTAAGCCGCACCGTCGGATGCAAGAAAAGCGACCACAGACGCGATCTCTTGAGCTTGTCCCAGACGACCCAGCGGAATCTGCGTCTGCAAGGCTTCACGCTGTGCCTCGGGCAGTTCGCGGGTCATATCGGTGTCGATGAACCCAGGGGCCACCGAGTTTACCGTAATCGAACGCGAACCGACTTCACGCGCCAATGAACGGCTGAAACCTTCCAGACCGGCCTTGGCGGCTGCGTAGTTTACTTGGCCTGCGTTGCCCATGGCACCCACAACCGAGCCAATACTGATAATTCTCCCCCAACGGGCTTTGGTCATACCGCGCAAAACGCCCTTGGACAGGCGGAACAGACTGTTCAGATTGGTATCGACGACGTCATGCCATTCGTCATTTTTCATGCGCATCATCAGATTATCGCGGGTGATACCGGCATTATTGACCAGGATCGCCGGCGCACCGAACTGCGATGTAATGCTCGCCAGTACTGCCGCAACGGATTCGTCGCTGGTGACATTGAGTTCCAGGCCAGTGCCTTGAATCCCGTTTTCCGCCAGGGTTGCCGCAATGCGCTCGGCACCCGAGGCAGACGTCGCGGTGCCGATAACGATGGCGCCCTGACGACCCAGTTCCAGGGCGATAGCCTGGCCGATACCGCGGCTCGCGCCAGTGACCAGTGCAACTTTACCTTGCAGACTCATGCAGGCTTCTCCTGATTCAGGCCAACGCTGCGCGAGCGGCAGCGAAGGCGTCGGGGGTATTGAGATTGGATGTTGACACGCCTTCGGCGCAACGCTTGTTCAAGCCAGCCAGCACTTTGCCAGGGCCGCATTCGACCAACTGGGTAGCACCTTTGGCGGCCAGCGCCTGAACCGATTCGACCCAGCGTACAGGCTTGTAAAGCTGCTCGAGCAGATCGCGCTTGAGGGTTTCCAGATCGGCCGGCACAGTGGCGCTGACGTTCTGAACCACCGGAATCTGCGGCGCCTGCCAATCGATCGCTGCGATCGACTCGGCAAAACGCTCGGCCGCCGGACGCATCAACTCGCAATGAGACGGCACGCTGACCGGCAACGGCATGGCGCGCTTGGCACCACGAGCCTTGCAGCCTTCGATGGCGCGCTCGACCGCAGCCTTGGCACCGGCGATGACTACCTGGCCTGGCGAGTTGAAGTTGACCGCACTCACCACTTCGCCTTGCGCCGCTTCGGCACAGGCTGCCAGCACATCAGCATCGTCCAGACCGAGAATGGCAGCCATGCCACCTTGCCCGGCCGGAACGGCTTCCTGCATCAACTGACCACGGCGTTCAACCAGCTTCACCGCGTCGCCCAGGCTCAGACTGCCTGCAGCGACCAGAGCGCTGTATTCGCCCAGGCTGTGACCGGCAACATAAGCCGGACGCGCGCCGCCTTCAGCCAGCCACAGACGCCACAAGGCAATCGAGGCGGTCAGAATGGCCGGCTGGGTTTTATCGGTTTGATTGAGTTGCTCTTCCGGCCCTTGCTGGGTCAGTGCCCACAAGTCGTAACCCAGAGCATCGGAAGCTTCTTTGAATGTTTCGAGGACAACCGGATGTTGTGCGCCCAACTCGGCCAGCATGCCGAGGGACTGCGAACCCTGTCCCGGAAAGACGAATGCGAGGGAAGCAGACATGTAACAAGCCCCTAATGATCTTGTCGTCGGAGAATTGACGTCCCGCTTGGGGACGCAAGAAACTGACAGTTGGATGGCAAATTGAACTGAGCGGTCACATTTAAGCATTGTCCGACGAAAACGCCTAAAGCAACAAATCCTCCAGGCGACCGTGAATACGTTCCGGCAGGTTTTCCTGGATCTCGATCAAGGCACGCTGAATCGCACTCTGGAAGCCCTGAACCCCCGCCGAACCATGGCTTTTCACTACAATCCCCTGCAACCCGAGGAAGCTTGCGCCATTATGCCGCGCAGGCGCCAGATCAGCCTGCAAGCGTTTCATCAGCGGCAATGCCAGAGCACCGACCACTTTCGACGCAAGGTTTTTCTTGAACAAGGCTTCGATGCGCGCGGCAATCATGGTCGCCAGGCCTTCGCTGGATTTGAGCAGGATATTGCCGACAAAACCGTCACAGACCACCACATCCGCCTCGCCACGGTACACACCATCACCCTCGACAAAGCCGATGTAGTTGATACCACGAGCACTTTGCAACAATGTTGCAGCCAGCTTGACCTGCTGATTGCCCTTGATGTCTTCAGTGCCAATATTCAGTAGCGCCACTCGCGGACGAACGATGCCCAGGGTTTCCGCCGCCACCGACCCCATCACAGCGAACTGCAACAGATGCTCGGCGCTGCAATCGACATTGGCGCCCAGGTCGAGCAACTGGCAATAACCCTTCTGCGTCGGAATCGCCGCCACCATCGCCGGCCGATCAATGCCCGGCAAGGTCTTGAGCACAAACCGCGACAGCGCCATCAGCGCACCGGTATTGCCGGCACTGACACAAGCCTGAACCTTGCCGTCTCGCAGCAACTCCAGCGCCACGCGCATCGACGAGTCGGGCTTGCCGCGCAGGGCCTGGGCAGGTTTTTCGTCCATGGCGATGACTTCGGACGCCGGCGCGATCGACAGGCGCGAGCGATCCACAGCCGATTGGCCAGAGAGCAATTCTTCAAGAAGGGAGGGTTGACCGACGAGGGTCAGGTGCAGCGAGGGCGTAGCAGACAGGCAAGCAAGGCTGGCCTGAACAATGCTGCGGGGACCGAAGTCCCCGCCCATTGCGTCAATCGCGATGACTTGAGCAGACAAGTGATTACTCGTCAGCGCCCTTGTCGATCACTTTACGGCCACGGTATACGCCTTCTGGCGATACGTGGTGACGCAGGTGAATTTCACCGGTGGTTTTTTCTACAGACAGAGTGCTTGCCGTCAGGGCGTCGTGCGAACGACGCATGTCACGGGCAGAGCGGGATTTTTTGTTCTGCTGAACAGCCATAATTGATTAACTCCTAAACGTTTGGGTCACGCTTTAACTGCGCCAATACACTGAACGGGTTGGACCGCGTTACCTCGTCCTCGCTCGGTTCGGGCTCATCGAGACCCGCCGGCTGCTGGCATTCTTCCGGATGATGAGCAGGCACAATGGGCAAGGCGAGCAGAAGCTCCTCCTCGATCAGTGACTGCAGATCCAATGGATCTTCGCCCAGTTCCAGCACGTCATAACCTTTCGGCAACGACTGGGTATTCGCACCCTCCTTCACCACAGCATAACTGCATTCGCTATGGATCGGCAGGGTGACCAGCTCAAGACAACGCTGGCAAACCATTTTGACTTCGGTGTCGATAAAACTGTGGATTACCACAGACTTACGTTCATCTCGTTCAAAAACGAATTTAGCCTGCACCGTACCGACAGTGTCGGAAAGCGGGTCGCAGAGTCTCTCCAAATCGGCCAGCAGCATTTCACCTTGAAGGGTGGTGCCACGATCAGCCAATTTGCGCGGGTCAACGTGAGGTGGAATCGGGTCATTCAACATAGGCGCAGCATTATAGGGATGCCCCCAGCCATGTCAAAGGAAATTCAGCCCTGTCCGTCACTTGCAAGCCTCCGCTAGAATTCGCCCCTGCCTTTTGGAGATGCGCATGCTGCCTTTATTACTCGCTTCTAGCTCGGTTTATCGCCGGGAATTGCTGGCCCGCTTGCAGCTGCCGTTTACCTGCAGCTCGCCGGATATCGACGAAAGCCACCGATCGGGCGAGTCTGCCGTCGTGCTGGTAAAGCGCCTCGCCGAGGAAAAAGCACGCGCGCTGGCCAGCAGCCACCCCGCTCACCTGATTATCGGCTCCGACCAGGTCGCGGTACTTGGCGATCGGATTATCGGCAAACCGCACACCTTAGAAAAAGCCCGCGAACAATTGCTGGCTTCGAGCGGCGCCAGTGTGACCTTCCTTACCGGCCTGGCGCTGCTCAACAGCCAGACGGGTGAATGCCAGGTCGACTGCGTGCCGTTCACCGTGCACATGCGCACGCTCGATGAGGCGCGCATCGAACGCTACCTGCGCGCTGAGCAGCCCTACGACTGCGCTGGCAGCTTCAAAGCCGAAGGCTTGGGGGTGAGCCTGTTTCAAAGCACCGAAGGCCCTGACGCCACCAGCCTGATCGGCCTGCCATTGATTCGCCTGGTGGACATGTTACTGGCCGAAGGTGTGCAGATACCTTAAAGATCTTTTGACTTAAAAAAACCGGCAAAAGCCGGTTTTTTTATGCAGCCAGAAAATCAGCGCAACGAAGGCCCCTGAAAGCCCATCCACATCGCCAGATGTTCAGCCACGCTGGCACCGAGTTTTTTCGAGAAGCGGTCGAAGGGCGATTCCTGAACGGTGAAATCCACCAACTCTTTCTCGCCGATCACATCACGCGCCACCGAACTGGCATTCCCCAGACCATCGATCAGGCCCAGCGGCAACGCCTGCTCGCCCGACCAGACCAACCCTGAGAACAACTCCGGATGTTCCTTGTCCTTGAGGCGGTCGCCACGACCTTTCTTGACGCTGCTGATGAACTGCTGATGAGTGGTATCGAGCACGCCCTGCCAGAACAGAGTTTCTTCAGGCTTCTGCGGCTGGAACGGATCGAGGAACGATTTATGCTCGCCGGAGGTGTAAGTGCGACGCTCGACACCCAGCTTCTCCATCGTCCCGACAAAGCCATAACCGGCCGCCGTCACACCAATGGAACCCACCAGGCTCGCCTTGTCGGCGTAGATCTGATCCGCCGCACTAGCGATGTAATAAGCGCCGGAAGCACCCAAATCCGAGATCACCGCGTAAAGTTTGGTGTCTGGATGCAGGCCGCGCAAACGGCGGATCTCGTCATAGACGTAGCCCGACTGCACCGGACTGCCGCCCGGACTGTTGATTCGCAGGATGACACCCTTGACCTTTTCGTCCTCGAACGCTGCACGCAGACTGCCGACAATGTTGTCAGCGCTGGCAGGCTCCTTGTCGGCGATCATGCCGGTCACGTCGATCAGCGCCGTGTAGTTGCCACTGCGGGTGGCAGCTTTTTCCATGTCCATCAAAGGCGAGAACAGGATCAACAAGCCAAACAGGTACACAAAGGTCAACAGCTTGAAGAATACCCCCCAGCGACGGGACCGGCGCTGCTCCTGCACGCTGGCCAGCAAGGTTTTTTCCAGCAGCTTCCAGCTTTTCTCGTCACCGCTCTCTGCGCTCGCCTTGGCGGGCGCTGTCCATTCGTCGGTCATGACATTTTCCCCAACAAAAACCTATTAAGCCCGCTGACTCAGCCAGGCACGCAATTCTGAAAAACGATTAATAGCCAGTACCGGCTCGAATAATTTCAACGCTTCGATCGATTGCGCACCATAGCTGACGGCCACCGAATCCATGCCAGCATTACGTGCCATCTGCAAGTCAAAGGACGAATCGCCCACCATCAGCGCCTGCTCCGGGCGAACCTCGCAGTGAGCGAGGATCTGCTCAAGCATTAACGGATGGGGTTTGCTGGCGGTTTCGTCGGCCGCGCGGGTGATATCGAAATAATCCTCCCAGCCGTGAGACTTCAGCACCCTATCCAGACCGCGACGAGCCTTGCCGGTCGCGACCGCCAAGTGATAACCCTCGGCACGAAACGCCTCCATCGACTCGACCACACCTTCGAACAACGGCGAAGGCACGGCTTCCGAGGCGATGTAGTGATCAGCATAGTACTGACGGAAGGCCACCAGTTCGTCGTCACCAATTTCCGGATACAACGTGCGAATCGCTTCCGGCAAGCCAAGACCGATGATGCCCTTGACGGAAAAATCATCGCGCAACTGAAAACCGGAGCGCTCGGACGCGATATGCATCGACTCGACAATCCGACCAATGGAGTCGGCGAGCGTGCCGTCCCAATCGAAAATCAGCAGCTTGTAATCAGATGGGTGCACTCAGGCGCTCCACGGTTTTAGCCCACATCTCGTCGACCGGCGCCTGCAACTTCAACTCACCGCCATCAGGCAGCGGCACGGTCAGCAGGTAGGCGTGCAGGAACAGGCGCTTTCCGCCCAGGTCACGAATTTCTTTGCTGAAGCCTTCATCGCCGTACTTGGTGTCACCGGCGATGCAATGCCCGGCGTGCAGGGTGTGGACGCGGATCTGGTGAGTCCGGCCAGTAATCGGCTTGGCTTCGATCAGGGTGGCAAAGTCGCCGAAACGACGCAGGACCTTGAACACGGTCACCGACTCCTTGCCCTCCTCCTCGTCGACCTCGACCATACGCTCGCCGGAGCGCAGATTGCTTTTGCCGAGCGACGCCCGGACTTGCTTGATCGAGGCCGCCCAGTTGCCGCGAACCAGCGCCATGTAGCGCTTGTCGACGCCATCGCCGCGCAATGCCGTGTGCAAGTGACGCAGCATGCTGCGCTTCTTGGCGATCATCAGCAGGCCGGAGGTGTCACGGTCGAGACGGTGAACCAGCTCGAGCTCCTTGCAATCGGGACGCAACTGACGAAAGGCTTCGATCACCCCGTAAGTCAAGCCGCTGCCGCCGTGAACCGCGATACCGCAAGGCTTGTTGATCACGATCAACGCCTTGTCCTCGAACACAATCGAGGCTTCGAGGCGCTGCAGCAGGCCTTGGGCCAGTGGCACCGGCTCGTCACGCTCAGGCACGCGAACCGGCGGCACGCGCACGATATCGCCCGCCTGCAGCTTGTATTCGGGCTTGATCCGACCTTTGTTCACTCGCACTTCGCCTTTGCGCAAAATGCGGTAAATCAAGGTCTTGGGCACGCCTTTGAGCCGAGCGAGAAGGAAGTTATCAATACGTTGGCCGGCATATTCCGGCGAGACCTCCAGCAGTTGTACGGCTGGGGTCGAAGGGGCAGTAGTCGTCATGGTGCGGATGATAACAATTTTTTATGGAATTGAAGCACTTAATCATTGCTGCTATAGTCGCGAACGCCGCCAAAAGTGGCCTGGACAGCGGACTAACGGTCAAAAACCGGCCCTGACCAACGCAATTCACGAGGACGAGAGGCCGTCCTACGGGGCTTTCGCTACGAAACGGTAGAGTTTGCAGTTGTAACGAGCGCAGGTGACATGAGGCCTGAAGCATGCCGCAAAGCAGAGTTTTCACTCGCCTTGCGAGCAAATATTCACGGCCAGTTCACAAAGTGCAGTCAGCTACGAACAACCCCGAGCGAACGCTTCGGAAACAACGCCTAAATTAGCCATGATGCGTGACCTCCCCTTTCGGAGCTCACGGTAAATGCCAACCCGCTGCGGATTCTGCGCGCGGCAGCACCCGAATTATCAGGGATACGTGTAGGGTGGAGATGCACAACCGCTGGACTGTGTAGCAATAGGCTTTATCAAGACGCTTCATCTCGTCCACAGCCGCTGGTTGATTCCTCCTCCTGACTGAGTGCTTAAGTAGCCACAGCAAGCAGGACGCGTACGTCGCGACGCCGGCCCACATTGGCCGCCATCGCTAGACACTGGAGTGTCCAACCACTCCTGACGCACCTGACACCGACCATGAGAAGTCGTGTGTGCCGAACGCCGTTTCCGGCAGCCCGGAAACCGACGGTACTACATGAAAAGAATGCTGATTAACGCAACTCAACCCGAAGAGTTGCGTGTTGCACTGGTAGATGGCCAACGCCTCTACGACCTGGACATCGAATCCGGTGCACGCGAGCAGAAAAAGGCCAACATCTATAAAGGCCGGATTACTCGCATCGAACCAAGCCTTGAGGCTGCCTTTGTCGATTTCGGCTCTGAGCGCCACGGCTTCCTGCCCCTCAAAGAAATCTCCCGCGAATACTTCAAGAAAGCCCCCGAAGGCCGCGTCAATATCAAGGACGTCCTGAGCGAAGGCCAGGAAGTCATCGTTCAGGTCGAAAAAGAAGAACGTGGCAACAAGGGCGCAGCCCTGACCACCTTCATCAGCCTGGCCGGTCGTTACCTGGTTCTGATGCCGAACAACCCGCGTGCCGGCGGTATTTCCCGTCGCATCGAAGGTGAAGAGCGCAACGAACTGCGTGAAGCCCTGAACGGCCTGGTTGCTCCAGCCGACATGGGCCTGATCGTTCGCACTGCCGGCCTGGGCCGCAGCAGCGAAGAAATGCAGTGGGACCTCGACTACCTGCTGCAACTCTGGACCGCCATCAAAGAAGCCTCGCTGGATCGCTCCGCGCCGTTCCTGATCTACCAGGAAAGCAACGTGATCATCCGCGCCATCCGCGATTACCTGCGCCAGGACATCGGCGAAGTGCTGATCGACAGCGTTGAAGCCCAGGACGAAGCCCTGACCTTCATCCGCCAGGTGATGCCGCAGTACGCCAGCAAGATCAAGCTCTACGAAGACAGCGTTCCGCTGTTCAACCGTTTCCAGATCGAAAGCCAGATCGAGACCGCTTTCCAGCGCGTCGTTGAACTGCCTTCCGGTGGCTCCATCGTTATCGATCCGACCGAAGCCCTGGTGTCCATCGACATCAACTCGGCGCGCGCCACCAAAGGCAGCGACATCGAAGAAACCGCTCTGCAGACCAACCTTGAAGCCGCCGAAGAAATCGCCCGTCAGTTGCGCTTGCGCGACATCGGCGGCCTGATCGTCATCGACTTCATCGACATGACCCCTGCCAAGAACCAGCGCGCCGTGGAAGAGAAAGTCCGCGAATGCTTGGAAGCCGACCGCGCTCGCGTGCAAGTCGGTCGCATCTCGCGCTTCGGCCTGTTGGAAATGTCCCGTCAGCGCCTGCGTCCATCGCTGGGCGAAAGCAGCGGCATCGTTTGCCCGCGTTGCAACGGCACCGGCATCATCCGTGACGTTGAATCGCTGTCGCTGGCGATTCTGCGCCTGATCGAAGAAGAAGCCCTGAAAGACCGCACTGCCGAAGTTCGTGCCCAAGTGCCGATCCCGGTCGCCGCGTTCCTGCTCAACGAAAAACGCAACTCGATCACCAAGATCGAACTGCGCACCCGTGCCCGCATCGTCATTCTGCCGAACGATCACCTCGAAACGCCGCACTTCGAAGTGCAGCGTTTGCGCGATGACAGCCCGGAAGCCGCAGTCGGCCAGTCCAGCTACGAAATCGCTGCTGCCGCTGCCGAAGTCGAAGAAGTCCAGCCAGCCGCTGCGACCCGCACCCTGGTACGCCAGGAAGCCGCGGTCAAGACAGCTCCGGCCCGCGCCAACGCTCCGGTTCCGACCGAAGTCGTCGCTGCCGCTCCTGTTGCCGCACCGGTCGCCGCGCCGGAGCCAAGCCTGTTCAAAGGCCTGGTGAAGTCGCTGGTCAGCCTGTTCGCGACCAAGGAAGAGCCTGCTGCTCCGGTGGTGGTTGAAAAACCGGCAACCACCGAGCGTCCGGCCCGCAACGAAGAGCGTCGCAATGGTCGTCAGCAGAGCCGCAACCGTAACGGTCGCCGCGATGAAGAACGCAAGCCTCGCGAGGAACGTGCACCGCGTGAAGAGCGCGCACCACGTGAGCCACGCGAAGCCCGCGAGGAAACGCCAGCAGTAGCAGTCGCCCGCGAAGAACGCGCTCCACGTGAAGAGCGCGCACCACGTGAAGAGCGCGCACCACGCGCACCTCGTGAAGAACGTGCACCGCGCGCTCCTCGCGAAGATCGCAAGCCACGTGGCGATCGTGAAGAGCGTCCGGTTCGTGAACTGCGCGAGCCTCTGGATGCCGCTCCGGCCGCCGCTGCTACCGCTGCTGCCGTTGAAGAGCGTCCAGCTCGTCAGCCACGTGAAGAACGTGCTCCACGCCCACCGCGTGAAGAACGTCAGCCACGTGCCGAGCAAGCCCAAGCCGCTGCCGCTGTAGCTGAAGAAGAACTGGTTACCAACGAAGAGCAACTGCAGGAAGACGGTCAGGACGGCGCCGAAGGCGATCGCCCACGCCGCCGTTCCCGTGGCCAGCGTCGTCGCAGCAACCGTCGCGAGCGTCAGCGCGATGCCAACGGTAACGTGATCGAAGGTTCGGAAGAATCCGAGTCCGCCGAAGGTAACGAAGCTGCCGAAACCAGCCAAGCGCCAAGCGCAGCCGATCTGGCCGCCGGCCTGGCTGTTACCGCAGCCGTTGCCAGCACCGTGATCAGCGCTCCAGCCGAAGCACAGGCTAACGAGCAAGCCGAACGCGCAACTGCCGCCACCCTGGAAACGGCTCCAGTGGAAGCGCCAGTGGTTGAAGCAACGACTCCGGTCGAAGCCACCGCCGCTCCGGAAATCGAAGTGGCCCCGGTTCGTGAAGCACAGCCTGTATTCGAAGCTGCCGCTGAGCCAGTAGTTGCCGCAGAACCGGCAGCCGAAACAGCCAGCGAAACAGTCACCGAAGCTGTCCGTGAAGTTCGCGAAGAGCAAACGGCGTTCAACTGGGTTGCCGAGCCACCTGTCGCCGAAGCGCCAGAAGCCGAGGCCATGGTGTCCGAGCCAGTGGTTGCTGCTGCCGAGCCTGCTCCGGTGGTTGAAGCGCCGGTTGTTGCCGAAGTGGCCGCACCGCAAGTCGAAGCCGCCCCTGTCAGCGCCCTGACGCCAAGTGGCCGTGCGCCGAACGACCCACGTGAAGTGCGTCGTCGCAAGCGTGAAGAGGAGCGTCTGCAGAAGGAAGCCGAACTGGCTGCCGCTGCTGCTCCGGCGGCTGTCGAACCAGCACCGGTTGTCGCTGAAGTCATCGAGGCAGCACCTGCCCCGGCTGCTGAAATCGCTGCTGCCGAACCCGCTGAATCAGTGATCGAAGAAGCACCGCGCTCCGTTCAGGAAGCGGTAGAGCAACACGAGCAAGCCCTGGAAAAAGAACACGAGCCTAAACCTCTCGTCTGATTCCATCGGCCACTAAAAAGCCCCGCCTGGTGATCCAGGCGGGGCTTTTTTTATGCCCGTGTCCATTGCACCTTCCTGATGAGAAGCCAGAAGGTGTAAACCTTATTCAGGACTAGACACCGCAAATATCACCCTCTGTGGGAGCGAGCCTGCTCGCGATGGCGGTTTAACATTCGATACTTATGCAAGCTGATCGAACGCTATCGCGAGCAGGCTCGCTCCCACAGGGGATCTATGTCGAGGCTACTGGAAGGTCAATTTCTCCGGCACATCCACATCCCACAACACCCCAGGATCGTCCACGACCACCTCGACTACTCTCGCCTGCGCGAACAACGCCTTGGCCCCTCGATCGCCGGACAACGCCATTAACGCCGGACCAAAGCTGCGCCCAAATCCCACCGGATGCCCGAACTCGCCTTCATGCACCGGAACACTGACGGCGTCATCAGCAATCTCCGCCACCACACGCTCAATACTCGACGGAAGGATGAACGGCATATCCCCCAGCACAATCAGCCAGCCACCGAGCTGCGGACACGCCGCCACCCCGGCCGCGATGCTGTCGCCCATGCCGGTCGATTCAATCAGCACAATTTCGCAACCATAAGCCTTGGCCATGCGGATCACTTGCGGTCGATCCACCGTGGTCACCAGGACGCGCTTCTCAAGAGACGCTGGCAAATTCACCAGCACTTGCTCGATCATCGAATGCACAGCGCCGTCGCGCCCCGTGCAATCCGCCACCAGCTTGTCCCGCTCGGCACCGGCCTCCTGTCGAAACCGACGGCCCTGCCCCGCTGCCAGCACAATGACGCCGATGGATTCGCTCATACGCCCTCCTGCAACAGCTTCTTCTGCTTGAGCTCGACACCGTTCTTGATCGCGACAATTTCAGCCAGCAGCGACAAAGCGATTTCCGCCGGTGTGTGGCTGCCAATGTGCAAACCGATCGGACCGTGCAGCCGAGCGATAGCCTCTTGTGACAAGCCTAGCTGAGCCAGATTGTCCCGGCGCTTCAAGCTGTTGACCCGCGACCCCAGGGCACCGACATAAAACGCCCTGGAGTCCAGCGCCGTCAGCAGCGCCATGTCATCGAGTCGAGGATCGTGGGTCAGTGCGACGATGGCCGTACGCTCGTCAGTCTGGATGCTGAGTACCGCGTCATCGGGCATACCCGAAACAAATCGCCCGTGCTGCTCTTCCCAGCCGTAAACGAACTCGGTGCGCGGATCGCAGATCAGCACTTCGAAATCCAGCAGCCGTGCCATTTCGGCGACATACCGGGACAACTGCCCCGCACCGATCAGCAACAGCCGCCAACGCGGGCCGTAAATGGCCCGTAGCGTCTTGCCATCGAACGTCAGGACATCCGTCTTGTCAGCCGCTTGCAGCGTGACTTCACCCGTCTCGACACTGAGCGAGCGAGCCACGATTTCATGTTCCTCGCAGCGCGCCAGCAACTCGGCGACCCAAGCCGGATCGCCGACCCGCTCCTCGGTCAGGCGCAAGGTGCCGCCGCACGGCAAACCGAAGCGTGCCGCCTCCTCACGGGTGACGCCGTAAGTGATCAACTGCACCGGCGGCCCATCGGCGGGAATCCGACCGTCATGCAGCCGGGCAATCAAATCGTCTTCGACACAACCACCAGACACCGAGCCAATCACCACACCATCTTCACGCAACGCCAGCATGGCGCCAGGTGCCCGCGGCGCGGTGCCCCAGGTCTGGACCACGCTGTACAACACCACCCGCTGACCGGTGCGGCGCCATTCGAGCACGCTGCGCAGGACGTTCAGATCGACGCTGTCCATCAGGCTTGTGCCTTCTGCCAACCTTGCAGCTGATAGCGAACCGGCAAGTTGCGGATGCGCTTGCCGGTGGCGGCAAAGATTGCGTTGCACAGTGCTGGCGCAATCGGTGGCACGCCCGGTTCACCGACACCGCCCAGTGGCACATTGCCTGGCGGCGTGACCAGATGAACCGCGACTTCCTTCGGCGCCAGGGACATGCGCGCCACTTCGTACATGTGGAAGTTGTCCTGCTGGACCTTACCGTCCTTGAAGCTGATTTCCCCCAGCACCGCGTTGCCCAGCCCCATGACACAGGCGCCTTCGAACTGCGAGCGAATCCGCTCGGGGTTGATCTGCGGACCGCAATCCACTGCGATGTCGGCCTTGTGCACGATCAGCGTGCCGTCGTCTTTGACTTCAACCTCGATCACCGCCGCCACATAAGTCACGAAGCTGTAATGCACCGCCAGCCCCAGACCTCGGCCCTTGGGTAACTCACGACCCCAACCGGCGGCTTTGGCAGCGGTTTCCAGCACCGTGCGCATCCGCGCGGTATCGATCGGATAACGCTCGGGGGATTCGCCGTAGTTCCACTCTTCACTCAAGGTGCGCGGATCGATCTGCCGGTCCGGGCCCAGCAATTTGATCTGGTACTTGAGCGGGTCCTGGCCGGCCTTGTGCGCCAGTTCATCGACAAAGCTCTGAATCGCAAAACCGTGAGGAATGTTCGACACCGAGCGATACCAGCCGACCCGGGTGTGAATCGCCGCTTCCGGGTTTTCCAGGCGCACGTTGGGGATCGCGTAAGCCATGTTGGTGAAACCCATGCCCAGTTCGAAGGCTGCCTCGTGGTTCATGCCCGGCGCAAACAACGCGGTGATGCTCGGCGCCACGGTGCGGTGCAACCAGCCGGACGGCAGGCCGTCCTTGTTCAGGCTGGCTTTCAGGTACTCGGCCGACACCGTGTGGAAATAGGAGCAGTGGATGTCGTCTTCACGGGTCCATTGCACCCGCACGGCCTTGCCGGGGAATTCCTTGGCGAGGATGGCCGCTTCGATGATGAAGTCCGGTTTGGATTTACGCCCGAAACCGCCGCCCAGCAAAGTGACGTTAAAGGTGACGTTATCGAACGCAATGCCGAGGCGTTCACCAATGCGTTCGCGGGTGACTTGGGGGGCCTGGCTTGGGGCCCAGGCTTCGCACACACCGTCCTTGAAGCGGGCGATGGCGACCATCGGTTCCATGGGGGCTTGCGTCAGGTGCGGCAGGTAATAGGACGCTTCAAGCGTGCTGTCGGCGCTGCCCATTGCTTCGTCGATGCTGCCGGTATTGCGCACCACTTTGCCGGGTTTGAGGGAGGCTGCCTCAATTTCCTTGCGGTAGGCGATCGAGTCGTAACTGGCGTTAGGGCCATCATCCCACTCGATTTTCAGCGCTTCGCGGCCCTTGATCGCCGCCCAGGTATTATTGGCGACCACGGCCACGCCGCCCAATGGCTGAAACTCCGACGGCAGCGGATGACCTTCGATCTGCACGACCTTGATCACGCCCGGGACTTTCATCGCGGCACTGGAATCGACGGACTTGACCTTGCCGCCGTACACCGCAGGGCGTGCAATGGTGGCGTAGAGCATGCCGTCGAAATGAACGTCTGCGCCGTAAATGGCGCGGCCATTGACGATGTCGGCACCGTCGATGGCCTTGGTGCCTTCCTTGCCAATGTAGCGGAACTCCGACGGCTGCTTGAGCCGCAGGCTGTCACGCGCCGGCACTGCCAACGCACCGGCCGCGGCGGCCAAGGCGCCGTAACCCAGCTCACGACCGCTCGGTTTATGGATGACTTTATGCAATTGCGCATGGCATTCGCTGACCGGCACTTTCCACTGTTCGGCAGCGGCTTGTTCAAGCATGGTCCGCGCGGCAGCACCGCAGCGACGCATCGGCTCGTACCAGTGGCGCATGCTGCGCGAGCCATCGGTGTCCTGGTTGCCGAAGCGCACTTCGTCGCCCGGCGCCTGTTGCACCTTCATCATCGCCCAGTCGGCGTCCAGTTCATCGGCCACCACCATCGTCAGACTGGTGCGCACACCCTGGCCCATTTCCGAACGGTTGCAGACCACGGTCACCCTGCCGTCAGCGGCAATGCTGACGTAAACCTTTGGATCGTCGATCCAGCCGTTGGGCATGCCATCGGCGCCGAATTTCTTGTCTTTCTCCGCAGCCAAAGCATCTTGCCAGCCCCAACTCGCCACCAAAACCAACGCACCGGTGGCGCCAACGCCTTTGAGGAAACCGCGACGACTGAGGTTGCTCAGCGCGAAATCATTCGGTAACTGGCTCATGCCTTGGCCTCCTTCAGGTGAGTGGATGCCTGGCGGATGGCGGTCTTGATGCGGTTGTACGTGCCGCAGCGGCAAATGTTGCCGACCATCGCCTCTTCGATCTGTTCGTCGCTGGGGTTCGGGTTGGTCTTGAGCAACGCCGTGGCGGACATGATCTGCCCGCCCTGGCAGAAACCACACTGGGCCACGGCGGTGTCGAGCCAGGCTTGCTGGACGACTTGCCCGACCGGGTCGGCGTGCAGGTTATCGATGGTGGTGACGTTCTGGCCGACCACTGAACCGATCGGCGTGATGCAACAGCGCGCCGGGGCGCCGTCGATATGGATGGTGCAGGCGCCGCACAGGCCCATGCCGCAGCCGAATTTGGTGCCGTTGTAACCGGCCACGTCGCGGATCGCCCAGAGCAGCGGCATGTCCTCGGTGACATCGAGTTGATGGTCTTGACCATTGAGCTTCAGGGTAATCATGGGCACGCCCGCATATTATTGGTTATGGGGTCGAGCAATCTGCCGCCCAGGGTTGGCGGTTGGTATCACGCAGATCGGCTCAGGCTAAATGGGCTCTCTTATACGGACGGTAGCGTCTGCATCGGGCCTTTGGTGGAGCAAACGTTTGCATCGTTAGGTGGCTAAGTTAACCCAGCATTAACAAAAAAGCCCTGCACCGTTAAACGTGTGCAGGGCTTTTAGATCATTCTTGAAAGCGTAGCCTCAATACCGATTGGGCTCCATTTCCAGGTCGACATGAAAACGTTCTGAAATGTCTTTCTGGATGCGTTGCGCCAGGTTCAGCAATTGCAGACCGGTCGCGTTGCCGTAGTTGACCAGCACCAATGCCTGCAATTTATGCACGCCGGCATCGGCTTCACGGAAACCTTTCCAGCCGGCCCGCTCGATCAGCCACCCCGCCGCCAGTTTCATCTGCCCGTCGGGTTGCGCGTAGGCCACCAGATCCGGGTATTCACCTTTGAGTTGCGCGACGAGCGCCGCTGGCACCAACGGATTCTTGAAGAAGCTGCCGGCATTGCCGAGCACTGCCGGGTCCGGAAGCTTTTCGTTGCGAATGCTGCAAATCGCCTGGCTGACATCGGTGGCGGTCGGGTGATCGATACCTTGCTCGGTCAGGCGCTGACGCACCGGGCCGTACTCCAGATGCAGGTGCGCGGCGCGGTCCAGGATGAAACGTACCCGCAGGATCAACCAACGCCCCGGTTCCTGTTTGAACAGGCTGTCGCGGTAGGCGAAGTTGCATTCTTCCAGGGTGAAATCCCGCAAGTCACCGGTCTGGCGATCCAGCGCGGTCAGGCCGGCGAACACGTCCTTGATCTCCACACCATAGGCGCCGATGTTCTGCATCGGTGCCGCACCGACGGTGCCGGGAATCAGGCTGAGGTTCTCCAGTCCCGACAACCCCTGCGCCAGGGTGTGCTGCACGAACGGATGCCAAGGCTCACCGGCCTCGGCTTCGATCACGACTTTGCTGCCGTCATCGCTCAGGATGCGAATCCCACGGGTGGCCATGCGCAGCACCAACGACTGGATATCGGCCGTCAGCAGCAGGTTGCTGCCACCGCCAATCACCAGCAGCGGCACGTCATGTTCCACCGCATAAGCCAGGGCTTCACGCACGTCGGCATCGTTATGGGCCTCGGCAAACAGCCGGGCCTGAACATCGACGCCAAAGGTGTTGAACGGCTTGAGCGAAACCCGGGGTTGGACCTGCAAACTCATAACCGTCCCTTCAATTCGATCACCAGCAAATCACTGGCGCGCTCGATCAGGTCCAGTACCTGCTCAAAGCCTTGGTCGCCGTCGTAGTACGGATCCGGCACTTCATCGATTTCCGACTGATAGCGACGCAGGAACAGGTCCAGCTCGGCTTTGCCCTTGGCCGGTTGCAAGGCCTCGAGGTTGCGCAGGTTGCTGTGGTCCATCGCCAGAATCAGGTCGTAGGTGGCGAAATCGGCGCGGGACACTTGCTGGGCGCGCTGGGCGGACAGGTCATAACCGCGCAGCTTGGCCGCCGCCTGGCTGCGCTTGTCCGGGGCCTTGCCGACGTGCCAGTCACCGGTACCCGCGGAGGCGACTTCGATTTGATCGGCCAGCCCCGCTTCGCGCAGTTTATGTCGCAACACGCCTTCGGCCGTGGGGGAACGGCAGATGTTGCCCAGGCAGACAAACAAAACCCGCATCAGGCCTCCAGCAGGCGACGAACGCGCTCAAGGTCTTCGACGGTGTCGACGCCGGTCGGCGGTGCGATCAGCGCGTCGGCGACGTGAATCCGCACGCCGTGCCACAGGGCGCGTAGCTGTTCCAGGGATTCGGTATTTTCCAGCCAGCACGGGCCCCAGCTGACGAAGTCATGCAGGAAACCGGCGCGGTAGGCATAGATGCCAATGTGCCGACGATACGGCACGCCTTCCGGCAATTGCTCGCGGCTTTTGGCGAACGCGTCCCGGGCCCACGGCAAGGTGGCACGACTGAAGGTCAGCGCCAGGCCATTAAGGTCGCTGACAACCTTGACCACGTTGGGATTGAACAGGGTTTCCACGTCTTCGATCGGCTCGGCCAGCGTGGCCATGCGCGCTTCGGTGTGGGCGGCCAGGTTGGCGGCCACCTGATCGATCACGCTCGGCGGGATCAACGGTTCGTCACCCTGGACGTTGACCACAATGGCGTCGGGCGCCAGGCCCAGTTTCGCGGCGACTTCAGCCAAACGGTCGGTGCCGGAATTGTGATCTTCGCGGGTCAGCACCACTTCAGCGCCAAACCCTTTGCAGGCCTCGACGATGCGCGCATCGTCAGTGGCAACCACCACGCGCTGAGCACTGCTTTTGCTCGCCTGTTCCCAGACGTGCTGGATCATCGGCTTGCCGGCGATCAGCAGCAGCGGCTTGCCCGGCAAGCGGGTGGAGGCGTAACGCGATGGAATGACAACGGTAAAGGCTGTGGTCATTTATCCAGACGCTCGTCGGTGGTCAGGGTGCGGGCTTCGGTTTCGAGCATCACCGGGATGCCGTCACGAATCGGGTAAGCCAGGCCTGCGCCTTTGCTGATCAGCTCGGTTTTGTCGGCGCTGAGCTTGAGCGGGCCTTTGCAGACCGGGCAAGCGAGGATATCGAGCAATTTGGTGTCCATGAGCATTCCCTGGATAAATGGATTTAAGGCAAAAGACGAGCCGGCAACAGGCGCATCAGCTGCGTATCGAACCAGGCCACGAAAGCCGGTGATGGCGCAGCATCGACCGCCAGGTACCACCAATCGGCGGCGGCGAAGGCACGGCACTTCACCGCGTCCTTTTCGGTCATCACCAACGGCAATGACGGTGTGAAATTCAAGGCCTGCACGCTGTATTCGGCGTGGTCGGCAAACGCATGCGGCACTGGCTGCCAGTGTAACGTTTCGAGGGTTGTGAAGAAACGCTGCGGATTGCCGATCCCGGCCACGGCGTGCAGGGCCTGGCCAGCGGGAAAGTGGTCGAGGGGACGCCGCTCGCCGCTGTGCAGATTGATCAATTCGGTGGGTTGAAGCTGGAAAGCAAAACCGCCGTCGCGATCGGCATCGGCACCGTTGTAGAGCACCGCGTCGACACTTTGCAGACGCTCGACCGGTTCACGCAACGGCCCGGCTGGCAGGCAACGCTGATTGCCCAGGCCGCGGGCGGCATCGATCAGCACCAGTTCAAGGTCGCGGGCCAGTCGGTAATGCTGCATGCCGTCGTCGGACAGGATCAAGTCCAGTGGTTCACTCGCCAGCAGGGCTTTGACGGCGCTGCTGCGGTCCGGGTCGATCATCAACGGAACGCCGGTGCGCTGGACGATCAACAGCGGTTCGTCGCCCGCGATCTCGGCGCTTTGATCCGCCTCAACCCGCCACGGCAGTTGTGGCGGCTTGGCGCCATAACCCCGACTGACCACGCCGACCCGCAAACCGCTGCGCTGGCAGTGCTGGATCATCCACAGAATCAGCGGCGTCTTGCCGG
The DNA here is from genome assembly GCF_014852295.1 of Pseudomonas sp. PDM10. Taxonomy (NCBI): domain Bacteria; kingdom Pseudomonadati; phylum Pseudomonadota; class Gammaproteobacteria; order Pseudomonadales; family Pseudomonadaceae; genus Pseudomonas; species Pseudomonas sp. PDM10. Next base: position 186,769 of record NZ_JACVBJ010000009.1, read on the forward strand.
TGCCGCCGACGGTGATATTACCCACGACGATCAGCGGCACCGGCGGTTGATAGATCTCGCCCTCACCCGCCAGAAAACGCTTGCGCTTGTTAATGACCACGCGCCGATACAACCACTCCAGCGGCTGCAACAGCTTCAGGGCCGGATGACCTTGGTACCACGCGGCGAGCAAGCGATCGGACATGGCCATCAGGGCGCGGGCGGCGCCGCCTCGACAGTGGTCATGCGCAGGTGACTGAAACCGAGTTTGCCGGCGGCGTCCATGGCGGTAATGACGGACTGATGCTGGGTCTTGCCGTCGGCGCTGATGGACAGCGGCAGGTTGGTGTCGCCACTGGATTCTTTCTGCAGTGCGTCCATCAGGGTCGCCAGGTCGTTCTTGGGCAATACCTGATTATTCACCGAGAAGGCACCTTCGGCACTGATGGCAACGTCCAGGTGTTTGACCTGCTGGTCTTCGGCAGGGGAACCACTGACCGCTTCCGGCAGATCCACGCGCAACTGGGTTTCACGGGTAAACGTGGTGGTGACCACGAAAAACAGCAGCAGGATAAACACCACGTCAATCAGCGACGCGAGGTTGATGTCTACCGTTTCCCGCGGTTTACGGCGGAATTTCACGCTTTGCCCCCATTCAGGTCGACATCACGGTCACCCTGTACCACCTCGACCAGTTTGATCGCTTCCTGCTCCATGCCGACCACCAGTTCATCGATCCGGCGTTGCAGGAATCGGTGGAAGAAGACCGCCGGGATACCGACCATCAGGCCTGCGGCCGTGGTGATCAGCGCTTTGGAAATACCGCCAGCCAGCACCGCAGCATTGGTACCCATGCCCGTGCCCATGAACGCGCTGAAAATGTCGATCATGCCCAGCACCGTACCCAACAGACCCAGCAACGGGGCCATGGCGGCGATGGTGCCCAACGCGTTGATGTAACGTTCGAGCTCGTGAATGACCCGTGCCGCAGCCTCTTCGATGCACTCTTTCATGATCTCGCGACCATGCCTGGAGTTGGCCAGGCCAGCCGCGAGGATTTCGCCCAACGGCGAGTTGGCGCGCAATTCCTTGAGTTTTTCTTTATTGAGTTGCTTGTCCTTGATCCACACCCAGACTTGCCCGAGCAAATGCTCCGGGGTCACACGGCTGGCTCGCAGGGTCCAGAGACGCTCGGCGACGATTGCCATGGCCGCGATGGAACTCAAAATGATCGGCAGCATCATCCAGCCGCCGGATTTGACCAATTCCCACACAGTGACAGCCCCCTCGAAAAAGTGCGCCACTCTAACATAGGGGGTGAGCGCACCGAAGACCGTGATGTCGCATCCAGTCGGTGTTTAATCACTCCGGGTTACTGTGCAGAGCGCCAGAAACGCCGTTCTTGACGCATCGTCCATGGCGGCTTGAAGCGTCCCAGTTGCAGACGGATGGCACCCTGCTCGGCACTGTCATGGATCGAAATGCCTCGCTTTCGATAGCGCGCCATGATTGTGGGATGGGGATGACCGAATGAATTTCCCTGGCCACGAGAGATCAACACCGCCTTGGGCTGCAACGCGGCAAGCAACGCCATCGATGACGAACTGCGACTGCCGTGGTGCGGCGCCTGCAACCAATCAGTGGTGACGGCCAGTGGACTGTCGAGCAGCGCCCGCTCGGCTGCGGCGTCTATATCGCCGGTCAGTAACAGACGCTCACCGTTGGCTTCTATCTGCAGGACGCAGGATTTTTGATTGCTGTCGCTGGCCGAAGACCATTGCCAGAGCTGGAACCTCACATCATCCCAGACCCATTGCTTGCCGCTCTCGCAGCCTTCGGCCTGCAACTCGGGCCGCAGCGCCTGGGGATCGCCACTGACCACCCGTTTCACCGGCAGACCATTGGCAACGGCCCGGGCGCCGCCCGCATGATCGGCGTCGGCATGGCTGATCAACATCAAATCGAGCCCCTCCACACCCAGTTTGCGTAATGCCGGCAGCACCACACGCTCGCCCAGGTCGAAATCGCCGAAACGTGGCCCGGTGTCATACAACAGTGCGTGATGTCGGGTACGCACCAGGATGGCCAAACCCTGGCCGACATCCAGCTGCCAGACTTCGGCAATGCCTTCAGGCAAGCGCTCCCGGGGCGGAAAAACCAGCAACAGCAGCATCGGCCAACCCAACGTGCGAAACGGCACACCTCGAGGCATTAATAGTAGAAAGGCACCGAGTGTGCCGAGTGCCCATACCCACAACGGGACGGCCACCGGCACCCACGCGGGCAAGTACCCGGCCATCAGCGTCAGGCCCTTGAACAAAAGGTCGATCAAACCTCCTGCCAACCACAACAACCCTTCGCCCACGTAAGGAAGGGGTAAAAACAGCGTGCCCAGCAATGCCGGGGGCAGCACGACCACGCTGATCCACGGCACCGCGAGCAAATTGGCCACCGGCCCGCTGAGACTGATCGGCAACCCGAGCACCAGCAGCAACGGGCACAGGCCAATCGCGATCAGCCATTGGGCGCGGGTCCAGGTTTGCCACCAGCGCCAGGGGCCCAGCCGACCACCGAAAGTGAAGATCAACACCGCCACCGCCGCGAACGACAGCCAGAAACCCGGTTGCAGACTCGCCAGCGGATCCAGTAGCAAAACACCGTCGAGCGCCAGCAACAGCGGCCACCAGGCGCCGAGGTGACGAAATCGCAGGCGCCACAACAGCACCAGGCCGATCATCACGCAGGCCCGCCGCACCGGCACCTCGAAACCGGCCAGCAGCCCATAACCGAGAGCGGCCGCGAACGCGAGTCCACAGGCCCACGGCAGCCAAGGCAAGCGTTTGGGCCACAGGCCATAACGGGCCAGCCCGGCGATCAACAGATACACCAGCCCCGCCAACAACCCGATGTGTTGTCCGGAAATCACCAACAGATGGACGGTGCCGGTGTCTTGCAGCACCTGCCAGTCTTCGCGACTCAGTCCGGCGCCATCCCCCAGCACCAACGCCGTCAGCGCTCCCGTTCGCCCCTGGGCATCCACGGACTGCAAGCGCTGACGGATGCCGTCGCGCCAGGCCCATTGGGCTTCCTTGAGCTGCTCGCCAGCCTTGACCGTCCCGGTCGCGCCGATGCGTTGCGCCAACAGCCAGGCGTCGTAATCGAAGGCATGGGGGTTGAGCAGCCCCGCAGGACGCTTCAACTTGACCGCCAGTCGCCACTGTTCGCCGCTGTTGACCGGCGGCCCGTCATACCAGGCCAGGCGCATCAGTTGCGGCACCTTGCCGTGTCGCGACCGGGCGTCGGCCAACTCGAAACGCACGACGGCCTCATTGTTCTGTGGCAATCCCGTCACCCGACCTTCGACCCAACGGGTTTCGCCATCGAGGCTCATCGGCAGCCGATCATCCAGCGCCCACTGCGCATTCGCGCCTGCCCAACTGAAGCCGAACAGCAAAAATGCCAGTGGATAGCTGCGAAACGGCAGCAACATCAAACCGATGACCGGCAGCAACATCCATAACCAGACCGGCGGTAATACCGGTAAAAAACGCAGGATCAACAGACCCAACGCCAGCGCCATCATCCCTGTGCGCATACGCCCGTCCTTGAGAGTTCCCTCCTAGGCATAGCCGGCTAATCGCACAGGCATCGTTATTAATTGTCACAAAGTCTGAATGGGCAGCTCATAGAATCCAGACATACTTGCCGCCTTAACCGACCGAGAAGCCTTATGCCCCGGCGCTTATTCAAACGTTACATGCCAGACCCGATCAGCATCAGGGAACACAAGTCCTTACGCTTTCTCGGCACCCTGCTGCATGACCCGAACCTCTGGCACCTCAACCGCCATTCCGTCGCACGGGCCATGGCGGTGGGTCTGTTCGCGGCGTTCCTGCCGATTCCGTTGCAGATGCTGGTCGCGGCCATTCTCGCCATCATGGTGCGCGGCAACCTGCCGATTGCGGTCAGCCTGGTCTGGCTGACCAATCCGATCACCATGCCGGCGGTGTTCTTCTGCACTTACCAGACCGGAGCCTGGCTGATGGACGTTCCCACCCGCCATTTGCCGGACGAGCTGACCTGGGAATGGATCAGCGGCGAACTCTCGACGCTTTGGCAGCCGTTTTTACTCGGCTCGGTGGTGACGGGACTGGTGCTCGGCGCGCTCGCCTATTGCCTGACCATGATGTATTGGCGCTGGTGGGTAGGACGGCAGTGGCGGCGGCGCCAGAAACGACGGATGCAGTAAACGCAAAACGGCCTCCATTTTTTAGAGGCCGTTTTTTTGTGGTGTCTGGGCTGACGCCTTCGCGAGCAAGCTTTGCTCCTGTAGGAGCAAGGCTTGCCCGCGATGAAAGCGACTCGGTCTTCCTCAGGTACGCATCCCGCGACCACTGACCAGCAGCCGTGCGCAACCGATGTACAACACCACGGTCGCCACCAGCATGAAGGTGATCGCCACGCTGATCCTGATGTCCGAAACGCCAAGAATGCCGTAACGGAAGGCGTTGACCATGTGCAGCACCGGGTTGGCCAGGGACACGGTCTGCCAGAACGGCGGCAGCAAGGAGATCGAGTAGAACACCCCGCCCAGGTAAGTCAGCGGTGTCAGCACAAATGTCGGGATGATCGAGATGTCATCGAAGTTGCGCGCAAACACGGCGTTGATGAAGCCCAGCAGCGAGAAGATCGTCGCCGTCAGCACCACCACCAGAATGGTCACGCCCAGGTGATGCACCTGCAATTGGGTGAAGAACAGCGACAGCAGGGTCACAATGACCCCAACCATCAAGCCACGCAGTACGCCGCCCAGGGTGTAACCGATCAGAATCGTATGCGGCGACACCGGCGACACCATCAATTCTTCGATGGAACGCTGGAACTTGCTGCCGAAGAAACTCGAGACCACGTTGCCGTAGGAGTTGGTGATCACCGACATCATGATCAGCCCCGGCACGATGTACTCCATGTAGGTGAAACCACCCATGTCACCGATCTGCCGGCCGATCAGATTGCCGAAGATCACGAAGTACAGAACCATGGTGATGGCCGGCGGCAGCAACGTCTGCGGCCAGATCCGGGTAAAGCGCCTGACCTCTCGGTAAACGATGGTGTTGAGGGCAACGAGATTGGGTTGCAGCTCGGAACTCATACCGCCACCTTCGACAGATTTTTCTCCACCAGGGACACGAACAACTCCTCGAGGCGATTGGTTTTGTTACGCAGGCTCAACACTTCGATGTTCTGTTGCGCCAATTGGGTGAACAGCGCGGTGATGCCCATGGCCTTGTCGACTTGAACTTCAAGGGTGTGGCTGTCGAGCAGCTTGGTCGGGTAACCAAGCAACTGCGGCGCGGTTTGCACTGTGTTTTTGAGGTCGAGCAGGAACGTTTCCACATGCAGTTGGCTGAGCAACTGTTTCATGCTGGTGTTCTCGACGATGGTGCCGTGATCGATGATGCCGATGTTGCGGCACAACTGCTCAGCCTCTTCCAGGTAGTGGGTGGTGAGGATGATGGTGATGCCTTTCTTGTTCAGCTCAGTGAGGAACGTCCACATCGAGCGACGCAGTTCGATGTCCACACCCGCCGTCGGTTCGTCGAGGATCAGCAGGCGTGGTTCGTGAACCAGCGCACGGGCGATCATCAGTCGACGCTTCATGCCGCCGGACAGTGAACGTGACGGGACATCGCGCTTGTCCCACAGGCCCAACTGGGTGAGGTACTGCTCGGCACGTTCCTTGGCGATTTTCGGCGGGATGCCGTAATAACCGGCCTGGGTCACGACGATGTCGAAGGTTTTTTCGAACTGGTTGAAGTTGAATTCCTGGGGCACGACGCCGATGCAGCGCTTGAGCTGCGCAGGATTCTTGTCCAGATCGTGACCGAAAACATTCACCGTCCCGCTGGTCTTGTTCACCAGGGTCGAGAGAATGCCGATGGTCGTGGATTTGCCGGCGCCATTGGGGCCGAGCAAGGCGAAAAAGTCACCTTCGGCGACGTCCAGATCGATACCACTCAAGGCCTGGAAACCGTTGCCGTAGGTTTTGGTTAGCTGCCGGATGGACAGAGCGGAACTCATATCGGATTTACGCACCAAGAAGGGAAGAAAGGGACAAATAAGGGTGGGCGGCGACGAATACAACCGCGGCGCACGAGCGCAATGGTGCTTGCCGCCGCCACACAAGTACAGTCAAGCGTGTCGATAGTGAGTATTAAGTCAACGCGGTCATAACCGCTTTCTGATACGCCGGACGCTGTTTCAGGCGTGCATACCAGGCTTGCAGATGAGGCTGCGGTGCGCGCTCGATCGGCATCTCGAACCAGGCATAAATGAAACTGCCCAGAGGAATGTCGCCCATGCCGATCTCATCACCGGACAGGTAGGGTTGGGTCGCCAGCGCCTGGTTGGCCATGGACAGCAGGCCATCGCACTCCTTGATCGCGGCGTTGATTGCAGGCCAGTCCTGCTGGTCTTCCGGGGTACGCAATACGCCCCAGAACACCGTGCGGAACGGTCCGGCAAAACTTGAAGTGGTCCAGTCCATCCACTTGTCGGCAGAAGCCCGGGACTGCAGATCCTCTGGATACCAGGCCGTGCCGCTGGCGTGGCGAGCCATCAGGTAACGCACGATGGCGTTGGATTCCCACAACACGAAACCTTCGTCTTCAATCACCGGCACGCGGCCATTGGGGTTCATCGCGCGGTACTGCGGCGTATCGACGACACCAAAGGCGCCGCCGGCATCGATGGCTTCATAGGCCAGGCCCAGCTCCTCGGCGGCCCACAAAGGTTTTCTGACATTCGACGAGTTTTTCCGACCCCAGATCTTCAACATGACCGCCTCTTTATGGATGAATGCGCAGGCAGCATACGCCGGATCAGGCGCGACTCAAATCGCTCTGCATGTCACCCGGCAGCACGGGCGATTGGTCGCTGAACAGATGCGGATAGCACTTCTCCAGGTGCTCGAAAAAGAACGCTTCAGGCACGTCGGTGAACTGGCCGTGGTCGATCAGGTATTCCATCAATTGCTCGCCGTCGCGATTGAACGGATGGAAAACGCTGTCGTTGATGCCGTCGAATTCCAGCGGTGCGACATTGAACAATTCACACAAGCCCTGATTGAACGCTGGCGTGGCTTTGACCCAGCGGCCGTTCAGGTGAAGCTCTGTATAACCGTGCATGGCGAACACGTCGCTCTTGAGCAACTCGAGCAACCGCGGCGTCGACAAATGATTGCGCACATCCGCCAGCCCGATCCGCGCGGGAATCCCGCAATGCCGGGCGGCACCGGCCAGCAGCGTGGCTTTGGGTACGCAATAACTCTCCCCCGCTGCCAGCGCATAACTGCCGCGCAAGGTATTCGGGTCGAGACTGAAGGTGTAAGGGTTGTAACGCACGGCTTCGCGCACGGCGTAATAGAGATTGATCGCCTGCTCTAGAGGGTCACGACTGTTGCCGCGATGTTTTTCGGCGAACTCCACCACCGACGAGTGGTCACTATCGATGAAGCGGCCGGGACTCAGATACGCGTGCATGAGAACAATCTCCTGGGGAAGCCACGAGTCTAGCGACACGTTCAGCACAGAGATAACGACGTTTCGGCCAAACATGGGCGCTTTGCCGCCCGCCCAACGAACGATTTCCGCGGCCTGTTGCCCACCGGGCCTACAAAACTCATCGAAGGTTTCCCACGATTTCAATCACATCGCTCTGACCACCCTGTTTTGCGGATGCCGTCTAAGCTCTGAAAGTTGGTTTTGCCCTGGTTTCACGGAGGATTAAATATGCTGCTGTTGTGGATACTGGTTCTGGTTGTCGGGATTGCTTATTTAGCCCACCGTCGTGTCGCCCCGCTGCCCGCCCTGTGCGTCGTTGCCGTTTACGTGGTGGCGATGGGCGCTTTCAGCCGCGCGCCAGGCTGGTTGCTGCTGGTTCTCTGGGTGTTGATCGCGGCTGTGGCTGCGCCCTTGTTGTTGCCCGACCTGCGCCGCAAATTTTTCAGCGCGCCGCTGTTCAGCTGGTTCCAGAAAACCCTGCCACCGATGTCGCAAACCGAACGCGATGCAATCGATGCCGGCACGGTCTGGTGGGATGGCGAACTGTTCAGCGGTCGCCCGGACTGGAACAAACTGCTGGCCTATCCAAAAGCGCAGCTGAGCGAAGAGGAACAGGCCTTCATCGACGGCCCGACCGAAGAACTCTGCGCCATGGTCAGCGACTGGCAGATCGGTCAAACCATGGACCTGCCTCCCGAAGCCTGGACCTACATCAAGGAAAACGGCTTCTTCGCCCTGATCATTCCCAAGGAGTTCGGCGGCAAGGGTTTCTCCGCCTATGCCCACTCCCAGGTGGCGATGAAACTGGCGACCCGCAGCGGCGACCTTGCCTCTACCGTGATGGTCCCCAACTCCCTCGGCCCGGCCGAACTGCTGTTGCATTACGGCACCGACGAGCAACGCAACCACTACCTGCCACGACTGGCGCGCGGCGATGACATCCCGTGCTTCGCACTGACCGGGCCACTGGCCGGCTCTGATGCGGGCTCCATGCCCGACACCGGGGTGATCTGCAAAGGTGAATGGGAAGGCAAGGAAACCCTGGGCCTGCGCCTGAACTGGGAAAAGCGTTACATCACTCTGGGTCCTGTCGCCACCCTGCTCGGCCTCGCGTTCAAGGCCTACGACCCGGATCACTTGCTGGGTGAGGAGGAAGACCTGGGGATCAGCCTGGCATTGATCCCGACCGATACCGCCGGTGTCGAAATCGGCCGCCGCCACTTGCCGTTGGGCGCGTCATTCATGAACGGCCCGAACTCCGGCAAAGATGTGTTCGTACCGTTGGAGTTCCTCATCGGCGGCCAGGAAATGCTCGGCAAAGGCTGGATGATGCTGATGAACTGCCTGTCGGTCGGGCGTTCGATTTCGTTGCCAGCGGTCGGCACCGGCGCCGCCAAGTTCACCAGCCTGGTGACTGGCCAGTACGCTCAGGTCCGTGAACAATTCAACGTTCCTTTGTCGGCTTTCGAAGGTATTCAGGAAGCGATGGCCCGTATCGGCGGCAACGCCTGGATGATGGATGCCGCGCGGATGCTCACCGCCAATGCGGTGGATTTGGGCGAGAAGCCATCGGTGCTGTCGGCGATTCTCAAGTATCACCTCACCGAACGCGGCCGCGAGTGCATCAGCCACGCCATGGATGTTCATGGCGGCAAGGCAATTATCATGGGGCCGAACAACTACCTCGGTCGCAGCTGGAACGGCGCGCCGATTTTCATCACGGTGGAAGGCGCGAACATTCTCTCGCGTAACTTGATGATCTTCGGCCAGGGTGCGATTCGCTGCCATCCCTTCGTGCTTAAGGAAATGGCCCTCGCCGGTCGTGAAGACAAGGATCAGGCACTCACTGAATTTGATGGCCTGCTGCTCAAACACATCGGTTTCGCCGTGAGTAACGCCGCCAGCACGCTGGTGCTGAACCTTGGTTTCGGTCACTTCGAACACGCGCCAGGCGACAAGCTCAGCCAGGGTTACTTCCGCGCCCTCAATCGCCAGGCGGCTGCGTTCGCCCTGCTCGCCGACCTGAGCATGATGCTGCTGGGCGGCGAATTAAAACGACGCGAACGTCTTTCGGCACGTCTGGGGGATGTGCTCAGCAACATGTACCTTGCCTCCGCCGCGCTCAAGCGTTACCACGACCTCGATTCACCGGGGCACATGGCACCGCTGTTTACCTGGGCCATGGAAGAAAGCCTGGGGCAGTCGGAACGAGCACTGGATGAGCTGCTGACCAACTTCCCGAACAGAGTGTTGGGTTGCCTGTTGCGGGTGATCGTGTTCCCGTTCGGTCGTCGTCACAAAGGGCCATCGGACAAACTCGGCGCCGAAGTGGCGGCGGTGATCGGCCGCGCCAAGGGCGATCCGACCCTGGAAGAGTTGCTCGGCGGTTGCTACCGGCCGCAATCCACTGATGACCCGGTTGGCGCCCTGCAACATGCGTGTAACCTGCTGAGTGCCGCGCAACCGCTGCGCAAAAAGCTTCATGTCGCGCTCAAAAGTGGCCAGGTCAAACCGGTCGCTGGGGAGCACGTCATCGACGCAGCGCTTGAAGCTGGCGTGTTGCAGCCCAGGGAAGCGCAGACCCTGCGTGACGCCGAAGCGGCGCGACGCAAGGTAATTGATGTCGATGATTTCGACAAAAAGGAACTGGCGCTGGGCAAAGGAAAGGTCCGCTGATCCAGCAAGTCATGTAAAAAGGGGCGCGGGCGCTTTATACTCCCGCGCCCGTTTTGCTCTTGAGGACTTATCTCGTGTCCAATGTCGTTGCCGATCATCTTGTCTTGCTCGACCACCTGCGCAGCATCCTGGTCGCCGTAGGTGAGGCCGAACAGGTTCCCGAAGAAAGCCATGCCTTGTTCCTGGAGCGCTTCGACGAACTGCGTGCGTTGCTGCCGGTCGACCCGATCGAAAGCCAATACCTGGGCCAGGACATTCTGTGCCAGGTGATTACCCGCTACCCGCAAATCGCCCACCTGGTCCCGCGCGACCTGCTGTGGTACTTCGCCGGTGACTGCCTGCATTACATGCCCGACGATGAAATCGACTTGTATCAGGCACTGGAAGAACGTCGTTTCGAAGCTGAACAAAACGACGAACCGTTCGACTGGAACCAGGAAAAACAGCTGCTGGCGATGTCGAAAGACGACAGCAAGCACTGATCCTCGGTCAGAAATGCAAAAGGCCCGCATGGTGATTCATGCGGGCCTTTTTTGTGCCTTGCTTCAAGTGATGCAGTGGCTGGTCGGGGCCCTTCGCGGGCAAGTCGAACCGTCGCACCGCCGCTCCCACAGGGGGGCCGTGCCGATCACAAATAATGCGGCATACCTCAATCAACTGTGGGAGCGGCGGTGCGACGGTTCGACTTGCCCGCGAAGGCGTCTGTCAGAGCAATCCATCACTCTCGGGCAACTCATACTCTGCCACGCCCCTGCCCAATGCATTTGGCTTACCCGGCTTGCTCAGCGTTGGTTCCTTCTCCAGGCACTCCACCAGATAGTCGATCAGCACCCGTAACTTCGGTGGCAAATACCGGGTTGGCGAATGCAGCAACCAGGCACCGCCGTGGTAGGACGCCAGAAAGGTCCAGTCCGGCAGCACCTGCACGATCAACCCCTGCTCCAGCGCATAACGCGCGGTGAAGTACGGCAGGCTGCCAATCCCGATGTGCTGCAACACTGCGCCCAACCGCACGCCGGTGTGATTGGCCGCATAACGTCCGCGCACGCCAACGGTGACAGCCTTGGTGCCTTTCTTGAATTTCCAGCGTGCATCGCTCGGCGTTTCGCCCAGATAGATGCAACTGTGGTTGAGCAAGTCGTGGGGATGGGTCGGTGTGCCGTGTTCGGCCAGGTATTGCGGCGTTGCACAGAGCATGTGATCGATGGTGAGCAATTGCCGACCGACCAGCCCAGCAGGTGGCCGATCTGTAATACGAATCGCCAGATCAACGTTGTCGTCGATCAAATCCACCTGGCGGTCCTCAAGCAACAGCTCTACATCCACTTTGGGATAGCGACGCAAAAATTCCGGCATATGCGGATGAATCACGAAACGCCCCACCGCCTTCGGCACACTGACGCGCACCCGTCCTTCGGCTTCATGGGTGAACTGACCGCTGATCTCCATCACCGACTTGGCGGCGCTGACCATATCCTGGCAACGCTTGAACACCTCTTCCCCACCATCACTCAAGCGCAGCTTGCGCGTGGTTCGCTGCAGCAAACGGGTGGCGAGCGCCTTCTCCAGGCGCGAAATGCTGCGACTGACCGCTGAGGGAGAAGAACCCAATTGTCGAGCAGCCTCGGAGAAGCTGCCGGTCTCGACAACCTTGACGAAGATCGCCATTTCACCGAGCAGCGGTAGTGGAAGATTTATGCTCACAGCGCAACAGTCCTTTGATGTTTGAACGGATTATCACGCAATTCCACGCTTCATATAATAAAAATAGAATTGTTAATAAGGGCATGGAATATGACGCTTCGCCTCTTTTTCCATAGTGATGACCTCAAGGCTAATGTGGAAGTCCTGGATTGCACGCCCCACGAGAACGAATTTGCCGTGGTGCTACGCGCCACGTTGTTTCACCCCCAGGGTGGTGGACAGCCCTTTGACACTGGCTGGATCGGCGAAAGCCGTGTCCTGCGGGTTGTTCAGGATCCGGACCGGATCATTCATTTCGTCGACCATCCGGTAAAACCGGGCATGACTCAGATCCGGGTCGACGAACAACGCCGCCAGTTCAATTCACGCATGCATTCCGCCGGCCACCTGATCGGCCACTTCGTCCAGGCCATGGGCTGGATGCCGATCAAGGCTCATCACTGGCCAGGCGAAGGACGCGTGCAATTCAAACCGGCAGAGTCGGCAAAAGAGGTTGATGCCGAGATGATTCAGCACGGCATCGAGCAGTGGATCGCCCATGATCTGCCGCGCCTGACGTCGATGCGTGAAGGCGCCCGGGAAATCAGTTTCGGTGAACTGCCCGCCTACGGCTGTGGCGGCACCCATGTACGCAGCCTGAAGGATTTGGGCACGGTCATGATCGCTTCCCTTTCACTGAAGAAGGGAACGCTGTCAGTCCACTACAGCGTGGATTGAGCATTTGGGCGATGCCGTTCCTGTCATCGCCTGACGCCGGGGGAGCCTGCGGTCGCGGGCTCTGTTGACTATCTGATAGATGGACCTAAGACATGATGCTTGACGTCGAGCGTCTCGATGAGACGTGCATAAAAAAACTGGCCAATGAAGAAGTCCTCGCCGTGCGCGTCAAAGGCTTTCTGCCCCGACCGCTGGCGATTCAGATTGGCGACAAGATCCTCGCCCCTGGCTTCGAGGGTTACATCAACGCGCCGAGTATCGGTCGCATCGGCATGGCGTTTTATGAAGCGGAAAACCAGCCGCTCCTGATCGAAGATTACTTCGAGCGTGCCACCCGCAACATTGCGGAGTTGCGCAGTCGCTGTGCGCCCTACTCGTCCCCGGTCGACACCCTGCGCTGCATGCTCGACGAGTCCTGGCCGGCGGGTGCACACCTGGAAAATCTGTACGGTCGCAAGATGTACGTTGGGCTTTCACGGGTAGTGAAACCCGGTGTGTGCTTTCTGGCCCATCACGACATTTTCGCCAAGGACGCCCCGGACAGTTTCCAGGCGCGAAGTCTGGAGTCGCAGTTCGCCTGCAATGTTTACCTCAACATGCCGATCGAGGGTGGCGCGCTGCAGATGTGGGACGACGATATTTCCCCGGAGCAGTTCGACGACATGCGCGGCGACAGTTACGGCATCGATCCGTCCCTGCTCGGCCCGCCGACCCTGGAGATTCGTCCGGATCCGGGAGATTTCATCATGTTCAATTCACGCCGCATGCACTCGGTGACACCGGGCGTGGCCGATCCGCGCTTAAGCCTTTCATTCTTTGTCGGCTATCGCGGCAATGCATCACCCCTTACCTTCTGGAGTTGAGATGCAGCTTTCCAATTACCTGGGCGAGTTCCTGGCGCTGGCAACTATCCACTTTCTGGCCGTCGTCGCCCCCGGACCGGATTTTGCGGTCACCATCCGCCAGAGCGTGCGTTTCGGTCGATGGGTGGGGATCTGTACCGCGCTGGGCATCGGTGCGGGCATTTCCGTGCATGTGCTTTACACCCTGTTCGGCGTCGGTGCATTGATGCACACCACCCCTTGGCTGTTGACCGTGGCCAAGGTCGTGGGCGGCGCCTACATTCTGTACCTCGGCGTAAGCCTGCTGCGCAGCCAACCCAAATCCATGCCGGAGGGTGAAAAAAATGCAGAAGAACCGATGGTCGAGCAAACACTGCTAAAAGCGTTTACCACCGGGTTTCTGACCAATGCCACCAATCCCAAGGCGACACTGTTTTTCCTGGCAATCTTCACCACCATCATCAGCACCACGACACCACTCAAGATTCAGGCGCTATACGGTCTCTGGATGTGTTTCGTGAACGCACTGTGGTTTGTCATCGTTGCGCTGTTCTTTTCAAGCAACAAGGTGCGGTTGTTGTTCATGCGCCTGGGGCACTGGTTCGAACGGAGCATGGGAGTGATCCTGATCCTGTTTGCCGGTCGGTTGATTTTGTCGATGTAAATACCCGTGAATCGAGCAGGAGGCGGCTTTACAGCCGCCGTCCTCTCACACCACCGTACGTACGGTTCTACGGACTGGCCCCTCAGCATAACCCGTCAATATCAGGCAACGGCACTGCGCTATGACCTTGCCTGCACCGCTCTCCCGCCCGCCTTTCTCCAGTCTTTGCACCCGTGGTTTTTTTTAAAAATCATGGCACTTTGGTTTGATTGAACTAACGTTCAAGCAATAAGAAGTCATAACGGCTCGAGTTTTCACGTTAGCTTCAGTGATCAGATGGTGAATAGGCAAAAGGAGTTACCTCTCTATGATCCTGTCAGGCGTTTTCCGGCTCTGTACCTTCATTGCCGATTACTTTCCGGGGGAGCCACGTCGGCGGACAGTACCGTCCATAGCCGCAAGTTTCGCTCTGGCGAGCAGTCCAGGTAACCGGATCACTAAAAACCGTTTTAGCAAAGGTCGCTCGCTATCCAGCCAGATCAGCGAATTGCGCTCGCTCGTGTGTAGCACGTAAGGAATAACACCAAGACCATGGACAAGTGGTCTGACGCATTGGGGGGGATAGTCCGGTCCCCGTGAAGTGATCCGTGACAAATCAGTCAGCCTAAAGATGGCCTATCCAGTGAGGATGTATTAAATGAGCCTTCGTCCCGTGCCCGCTTTCAAGCGAATCATCCATGGCCTGTTCTGGACAGGCCTCAGCGTGAATGCGGCTCAGGCCGCGCCGAACAATTGTTCGCAACTGGACAGTTGGCCGACAACGTATGAGGTCGGCCAGGGGCTGCAAAGTGAATTGCGCAGCCCCGTTCCGATAACACAACTGGCGGTGGGTGACCCGAAAATTGCCGACGTGCAATCCAGTGCAAACAGTAGCAACAACGCCTTCATACTCACGGGCGTTGCACCGGGGACCACCAGCCTGATGGTCTGGACCGCCTGTTCGAAAACGCCGCGCCAAAGCATGGTGTTCGTCAAGGGTAAGGCCACCGCGGCGCTGACCAGCGTGCCGTCGGTGCCTTCCGACGACCCGCTGCTGCCAAGCCAGGTGCAGACCGATATCCGCTTCGTTGAAGTCAGCCGGACCAAGCTCAAGGAAGCTTCCGCCTCGATTTTCGGCGTCCGGGGCAACTTCCTGTTCGGCTCGCCGAGAACCCTGCCCACCATCAACGGCATTGTCAGGCCGTCGCTGCCCGTGAACAACGACATGTTCAACCTCAGTTTTGCTACCGGCAATACCCTGGTGGCGCTCAACGCGCTGGAGGGTAGTGGTTTCGCCTACACCCTGGCGCGGCCAAGCCTGGTAGCGCTCAGCGGGCAGAGTGCGAGCTTCCTGGCCGGCGGTGAAGTACCGATTCCGGTGCCCAGTTCAGGCAGCGATAACGTGTCCATCGAGTACAAGGAGTTCGGTATCCGCCTGACCCTGACGCCGACCATCGTCGGGAAAAACCGTATCGCGCTGAAGGTGGCGCCGGAAGTCAGTGAACTGGACTTCACCAACGCAGTGAGCATCGCCGGCACGATCGTCCCGGCCCTGACCGTACGCCGTACCGATACCAGCATCTCTCTGGCCGACGGCGAAAGCTTCGTCATCAGCGGCCTGATCAGCACCCACAACGATTCCCGGGTGAACAAGTTTCCGGGGTTGGGCGATATTCCGATTCTGGGCGCGTTTTTCCGCGACAACAGCATCAACCGTGAAGAGCGCGAACTGCTGATGATCGTCACCCCCCACCTGGTCCAGCCACTGGCTGCGAATGCACAACTACCGTCATTGCCTGGCGAGCAACTGCGCAATTACGACCCGAACTTCTACCGCATGTTCTTCCTGGAAAATGGCAACTTCGACAGTCTCAGTGGGCTCTCGCAATGAACCGAAGCCTGAACCAGACGTGCCTCGCCCTCACTCGTAACGGTGATGTTGAACACTTGCCAGGCCAGCTTCATTGCCATTGGCCAGGCGTTCAACGTGTTGTAGCCAGAGGACATTCGATGAAAGCAGTCATTGCAATAGCGGCGACAATAATGCTCGCAGGTTGTGCCAGCAATGGCCTGTCTTCGCGACCGGCGAGCTGTGCCAAGCCCGGCTCTGATCAAGAACTGGCCCTGAACCTGGCCGACAACATGGCCAACGAAGGCCGTTTGTATGCCAGCCTGGCGAATCTGGAAGGATTGCCCGATAACCTGGTCCAGGTTCGCCTGCGCAAGGCTCGAGTGCTGCGCTTGATGGGGCGTAGCGAGGCGGGGCCGTTGTATCAAAGTCTGCTCGGCACCTGTCTGGCTGCTGATGGGGAACATGGTCTGGGCCAGTTGGCCGCAGAAAAAAATGATAACGCCGCCGCTGCCGCTCACCTTGAAAATGCGGTGAAGATGGACCCCACTGACGACAGGATGCGTAATGACCTGGGGGTCGTCTACCTCAATCAGCGACGGATCCCGGAAGCGCGTTTTGAGTTCATGACCGCCATGGAACTCAAGCAGGCAAACACACTGGCGGCACTCAATATGGTGACGTTGCTGATCTACCAGGATAACTGGAAGGCGGCTTCCGAACTCGTGACCCGCGCCGACTTGAGCCCCAAGCAATTCGCAGAAGCTCAAATCCGCGCGGAAAAACTCAAGGCCTCCGCCAACAAGGTGGTGGCTTCCGAGGGGAATCGCCGGACTGAGGTAGCCGATGCCTCTTCCAGTGCGATCAAGTAGAACGTACGAGGAGTCGAGATGAAGACCAAAAGACTATTGATCGTGTGCATGGCGTGCCTGTCCACCACTGCCTGGGCCATTGAGCCGGGCCCCTCTTCGCCGTATCAACAAGGTACCGAACAGTGGATGCAGCTGCAGATTCGCGGTGTGGTTGCCTCCCCTAATCTGCAAACCGCTTCGGCCACCGAACGTGACCTGGCCATGCAGCGCTGGCTGAACAGCTTCAACTACCCGATTCCGGAGTTTTATGACCAGGATACAGCGGGGAAAATTACCTCCGGCAACTGAGGCCTGTCTATGGGTGATCAGCCTCTGGCGTAGTCCAGAGTAGCCTGGCTGCAAAGCCGGGCTTAATGTCGTGTGCAGGAAAGCATTGAAATTATCTAATCCTGGCCGGATTACCCTGGAGCTGGAAGGCTGCGATCCTTTGCTCTTCAGCGGTCCCTCAGCCATAAAAATCAAAAGATCGCAGGCTCCGACGCCTCCCGCGTCGGTGTTCCTTGAAGGGGCGCCTAGCAACCATTGCTTCCGCCTTGACCAGCCTGATCGCAACAATCAGCGCCAGGCCACATCCACCCGTGATTAATAGATGTACGCAATCTCTGGAGCAGCCGAAGGCTGCGATCTTTTGCTTTTTCTGGCAGGCAAACTTATTGCCTCAACAGATCAAAAGTAAAAGATCGCAGCCTTCTGCAGCTCAGGAGAGATGTAGATTTATGGCAGGACGTGCAAATCAGGCTTAGGAGGCAAGGCCATCTGACTCGACAGCACATGCCCCCTGTTCATATCAAAGCTTCCCGAACACTTTGAGTACCCCGATCAGGGCGGGGCCAATGGCAACCAAAAAGAAGCTCGGCCACAGACATAAAATCAGTGGGAATATCAGCTTGGTGCCGATTTTCGCCCCCATCTCTTCGGCGGCCTGCGTACGCCGGTCACGGAACTCATCGGCATAGATGCGCAGGGTATCGGCCACGCTGGTGCCGAAGCGGATACTCTGCGCCAACAGGCTGACCAAACCTTGTACGTCTTCCAGCCCGGTGCGCACAGCCAGCTGTTTCAGGGCCTCGGTACTGGGAATGCCAGCACGAATTTGCGCATTGACTAGCGCCAGTTCCTCAGCCAGCTCAACCTGGCTGACCGCCATTTCCTCAGCCACCCGCTCGATAGTCAGGGGCAAGGCCAGACCTGACTCCACGCAGACCACCATCAGGTCCAGGGCATCCGGAAAGGCGGTACGCAGCCGGAGTTGTCTAGCCTTCTTGCGCTTTTGAACATACAGCGCTGGCACTAGCCACCCGACAGCCGCAGCCATAAACACCAACAACAGCCCCATCGTCAGAGAAAGCCTGGGGATCATCGGCAACAGCAACAGCGCAAGGCCAACCAGTATCAGAGGTAACAGCAAGCGCACCGCCCAGTACATCTGGACCGCCGATGACGAGCGGTAACCGGCATGCATCAACAGGGTTGGGGTAACGGACGCCTTGGCCGCTTCAGTCGCGCCAAAGCGTTGACCGACTCGCTCCAGCAACAATTGCAGATTACTCGGCGCATCCTGTCCGGCTGCGCTCCCTAAATGACCACGCTTGATCAGCGCCAGACGACGCTGCACTGGATCCTGCAGCCCCAACAACAGCAACGCCACGGTGACGACCGCGAGCACCGTACTCAAACCGATCGCACTGACGAACAACAGGCGCGCCAGCACCTCATTACTCGTCACCCGACTGAACAACCCGAGCAAATAGTCCATGACCTGCACCTCCGCGTAGCGAATACCGCTCAAACCTGAATACGGATGATTTGGCGGATCCAGAAAATCCCGAGCAACATGGCGCCGAAAGCCCCGACGATCAGCTTATGACCGACCGGATCATTGAGCAGCAAAGGCATGTAGCTGGGGGTTGTGACCAGGATCACCGCCGCCAGCACGAAGGGAATGGCCACCAGCACCCAGGCCGACATTCGTCCTTCGGCCGACAAGGTCCTGACCTTGCGCTGGAAGCGAAAGCGCCCGCGGATCAAGCGACTCAAACGCTCCAGTACCTCGGTCAGATTGCCGCCGGTCTCGCGATGAATGAGGATCGACGTCACCAGCATCATCACCGTCATACTCGGCACCCGCTCCAGCAGGCCGAGCATGGCCCGGCGCACATCATTGCCATAGTTAATATCGGCAAAGGCCAGTCCGAATTCTTGAGCCACCGGGCCCTTGTGCTCCTCAGCCACCAAACGCAGGGTTTCATTGAACGGGTGCCCGGCGCGCAAGGCCCGGCACATGGCATCCAGCGCATCCGGCAAACCCTCCTCGAACTCGGCGAAGCGTTTACTACGGTCACGAGCGATTTTCATTCGTGGCAACCAGAGCACCCCGAAACCCACCACCAGCGCCATCCACCAGACTGACGAGATCATCCAGATCAAGATGCCCGCCCAGACGCCCAGTGCCAGCCCAAGCAGCAGTACCCGATAAGCCCGGTATTCGTGCCCGGACTGCTCGATCATTTGCGTCAGCGCCTCCATAAAGGGCAACTGCTCAAGCCTGGCCTCCAGCGGCGACAAGCGTGTCAGGTACTTCTGCCTCAGCACGCTCTGCATGTTTGGCAGATTGTTGGCCCTCTCCATGACATGCAAGCGGCTGCGGATACGCTTGCGCATCTTGCCCGCTTCACCGAACACCGGCACCGCCACCCCCTGAGCCAGGAGGAAGACAGCGATAAACACCATACCGAGGAAGATCAGAATGTATTCACCGGAAATATGGCTCATGACTGCCGTGCCTCCATCCACTCAGGCCTGAACATCGTCAGCGGCAACTCGATGCCGCGCTTGGCCAGCACATCGCGGAATGCGGGGATCATGCCGCTGGGCCGAAAATCACCCAGTACTTCGCCGTTTTCGCCTATGCCTTGGCGCACGAAGGAGAAGATTTCGGTCATGGTGATGATTTCGCCCTCCATGCCGTTGATCTCCTGCACACTGACCAGGCGACGCTTGCCGTCCTCCTGGCGTTCCAACTGGATCACCACTCCGATGGCCGAAGCGATCTGTTGGCGCATGGCCTTGATCGGGAAGGTCGCCCCGGTCATCGACACCATGTTCTCGATCCGCCCCAGCGCATCGCGTGCGGTGTTGGCGTGGATCGTGGTCAACGAGCCGTCGTGACCGGTGTTCATCGCTGTCAGCATGTCCAGCGCCTCGGCACCGCGCACTTCGCCGATCACAATGCGGTCCGGACGCATCCGCAAGCTGTTGCGCACCAACTCCCGCTGGCTCACCTCGCCACGCCCCTCGATATTCGAAGGCCGGGTTTCCAGGCGTACCACGTGGGGCTGTTGCAACTGCAGTTCGGCTGAGTCTTCGATGGTAACGATCCGCTCGTTGTGCGGGATGAAACTGGACAACACATTGAGCATGGTGGTCTTGCCGCAGCCAGTACCGCCGGAAATCAGCACGTTCAAGCGCCCACGGACAATCGCCTTGAGCAGCAGGGCAATGGCCGGGGTCAACGCCCCCACCTGGATCAGGCTGTCGGTATTGAGCAGGTCCACGGAAAAACGCCGGATCGACATGCTCGGGCCGTCGATGGCCAGCGGCGGAATAATCGCGTTGACCCGCGAACCGTCCTTGAGCCGCGCATCCACCAACGGCGAAGACTCGTCGATACGCCGACCCAGGCTGGAGACGATGCGGTCAATGATGTTCAGCAAATGCTGATCATTGCGAAAACGCACATCGGTGCGTTGCAGCTTGCCGAAGCGCTCGACATACACTGAGTCATGCCGGTTGACCAAAATGTCGGACACAGTGTGATCGGCCAGCAGCGGTTCCAGAGGCCCCAGACCGAGCACCTCGTCGGTGATCTGCTTGATAATCAATTGCCGGCTGGAAGTACTCACCGGTGCCGAGTGTTCATCGAGCAGACGCAGGCAAATATCTCGAATCTGCCGAGTAGCCTCGGCCTGCTCAAGGGAGTCCAGCAAGGACAGGTCCATGACCTTGAGCAACTGCTGGTAGATCTTTTCCCGCCACTCGGCCTCCACCGGGGTGACCTGACTTCTGGTTTCGTAAAGAACGTCCGGCGCTGCACGCTCCCACGCCATTATTTCCTCTACCGGATCCAACAGGTCGTCGCCCGGTTGGGCAGCGGCGGGTTTACCGGACTGTTTGCGCAAGCGGTTACGAAAGTCGCTGATCATGGGTCATCCCCCGAAAAAACGGTTGAAGGCACGTTTGAGCAAGCCTTTGTTGCCGGCCACCTGTTGACCGACCAGGTCCTCGGTCATGTTGCGCAGTGCAGTAGTGATCGCTGCCCTCGGCGCATGCAGCCCCAACGGCACGCCAGTGTTCTGACTCTGGCTGACCAGATTGAAGTCGTTGGGTAACGTCGACAGATTGGTGCAGCGCAACGCCTCGCCGATATCTTTGAGGCTGACCGCTGCCGCCTTGTCATAGCGGTTGACCACTATCTGCAATTGATCCCCACGCACGCCCAGGTCTTCGCGAAGAATCCGCACCAGGGAGCTGGCATCACGCAGATGGCTGACGCTCTGTTGCACCACCACGTACACCCGATCCACCTGCTCCAGCACAGAGCCGGTGAGGTGATCGATTTGCCGCGGCAGGTCGATCACCACCCAGCCATAGCTGGCGCGGGCCAACTGCAACAGGGTATCCAGTTGCTCGGGCTGGGTATCCTGCGGCAAACACAGCTCACCGGCCCGACCGCCCAGCACATGCAAGGTCGGGCTGAAGTGACCGCAAAAACCGCGTAACGCAACGCTGTCCATGCCGTCGATCTGGTGCAACACCTCCAGGTGGCTGTGCGTCTGCGCCACATCCAGATAATGCGTCACGCTGCCAAATTGCAGGTCCATATCCAGCAACAGGGTGCTGCCACCCTTGATGCTCAGTTGCTGAGCCAGGTTGCAGGCCAGCAGGGTTCCGCCAGAGCCGCCCTTGGCGCTCATCACGGCGATCAATTTTCCTTCTGCCCCGCTGCCGGTCCGAACTTCCGTGACCAGACGATTCAAGGCGGCGACCAGTTCGGTCTCGGCGATGGGCTCCGGCAGCACGTCCCGGGCACCGGCCTGCATCGCCAGGCGCATGGCTTCCTGTTCACTCAGCAGTCCGCACACCAACATCGGCGGACGCTCATGGGCCGGGTGCTGCAACAGTGCCGACAGCTCTTCACGCCACAGGTCGCTAACGCGCAACAGCAACAGATCGGGCATCCGGTCCAGACCGTAGAGCGGGTCGACATGCCCGTTGCTCACCAGGCGAGTACTCACCTCCAGGCTGGGCATGCGTTGGCAGACGCTCTGCAGGTCGCGCAAAGACGTGGCATCACGGCTGCTGATCAGCAACCGCAGCCCGGGTTTGCCGGTCGCAGTGGATAACGGGGCTTCTCTGGTACTCAACATTTCGTGATCTCCCCTGTTGGATTACGCCCGAGGCTTTCGCGTGGCAAGGTCGCCCTGAAGACGGGCAAGGTAATGGGCACGCCAAACCCAGGAATAAACAGATTGAAAATAAAATTTTGCAGGCTCAATTGGACATAACGGATGGCACGAAACCCGGTGGTACCGGGGTTGGCCACCAGAGCACCGTTTGCATCCAGATAGGTCAGCGTCAGGTTGCTGGTGTTCAGATTGCCGATCAGTTGGCTCGCACCCGTGTCGCCCGACGCATTGAAAATCGCCCGTTGCAGGACCACCGGATCGCTGATATTGCACACCGCCGCCAGGCGCGCGCCGCGCCGTACGGCTTCATCGAGGGCATTCATCGTGAAGTACAGGCGGCCCATTTCCAGCACACCGAACAACAGCGTGAACACCAGCAGGCCAACGATGGCGAACTCCACCGAATAAGTGCCGCGCATGCCTTTGCGGTTCATCACAGCGCCCTCATGACAGTGGTGGCAACCAGCGGAATGCTCAGCGCAATCTGATTGCCAAAGAGCGCCGGAATCGCTCCGGTACAATTGCCGCCGCCAATCACCGGGCAGAAGGTATAGGTGATGGTGACCCGCACATGGTCGGGGTGGGCGGGGTCGGTGCCCTCCGGGACGACGGCCACGTCAGTGGTCTTCAACCCTGACACCACTGCAGCCCCGGTGCTGGCAGGCACGCCATACACCGCAACGTTTTGCGTTTGGGTCTTCAGCGTGCTGCTCAGAGTGACAGCGCCGAGCGTCGAGTTCCAGGCCTGGCTGGCGACGAAGCGGCCGGCATCACGGCTGGCCTGTAACAGGCTGTTGTACTGGTAGAGCATGCGGCCGAACTCGCCGAGGGTCAGCAACAGCAACAGCAACAACGGCAGGACGATAGTGAATTCCACTATTGCCATTCCTTGCTGGCCCTTGGGCTGTATAAATGTGTGAAGTCCCATGACGCCTCCTAAGAGTCAGTGCTCGGAGTGCCGCTATTGGTATAGGTTTTGTAGAGCTGAATGATCTGCGGGCCGAAATCGCCCGAAGGATTGGGGCCTGGCACATTGTCACCTTCGCACTGCCTCACGAACTGGCCAAAGATCTGCGATTCCTGCCCACCGCCATCAAGCGGCTGCACCACGAAATAGCAGCCAAATCCCAGGACTGGAATCGAGGTTGAACCGCTATTTTTCCCGGTACAGTCGCCAATCACTACTTTCAGCATCCGGCGCTCGAATACCCCATTGCTCTGACAGCCACTGCCCGCGGCGACACAGGCAGCGGAACTCGCCAACCAGTCGTTGTAGTCCAGCAGCGCCTGGCCGCCAGCGGAGAGATCGCCGTTGCTCGCCGTGACAGGCTGGCCCTTGTACTCCGCCCGCGGCGGTGTGCTCTTGTCGTTCCAGGTGATAGCGGGTGAGCTGGAGGTCGTCACCAGGTCCGACGGATAGTCCGAAGTATTAAGTGGCCCGTTGTAGATGCCGAAGCGAGTATTCATACCTTGAGACGTAGGGCCAGCCTTGTTGCCAGGGGCGGTTTGGACATTGTCCCCCACATTGCGGCATACCTTCCCTCCTCCGGCCAAGTCCTCCCTGACCGTGCTACCGCCCGAACCGAAATCGAGCAATTGAAAATTGCCCGGGCCAATGGGGGAGGAATTACCAGCGGCGGTCTTCAATACCTGCAAATCACCGAAGCTGAAGCCGAACGGGCTGCTTTTGGTCGGGTCGCCACAAATCATCAGCGGCGCGAGATCACAGGGGCTGGTCGGACTGGGTCCAGCGGTGGCGATCGCCGCCACCGCCTTGTTGCCCGGGCCACCAGTGCCGAATGACTGGACGAAGTTCCAGAAAAATCCTGTCAGCCGATAGCTCGGTACCGATACCCGAACGTATTTGGCATTCGTCGGCCCGGGATAGGCGAAAGGTCCACCTATAGTGCTTGCCAGCTCCACCACAGCGAATGTGCCCACGCTGCCGCCGATGGCCGTTGCCAATTCGTTGTTACCCGTGGCATTGGCATTTTGCGTCAGCGTATTCAGCGCGGCCGTGCGCGTTGTGCTGGCAACATTGACCCCCCCTGTCACTTCACTCAGGGTTTTGGCGCCACTCAGGGCCGCAGCGTCCACAGCGTTCTGCAGGCGCGCCTTGTTCAGCAATATGTGACCGCCGTCCAGCGCCAACGCCGCCATCATGAGGATCGCCGCCAACGCAATCACCATCAAAACACTCACCGATCCTTCCTGCCGCCTTGGCGTCGCAGTGAACGGCCGCTGAATACGAATATTCATCATCAAGCCCTCGTTTGCCGATACTGATCCGGATCGGCTCCGCCAATACTTTGGTGCCCAGGCACCCCTACCGCCCTGTCAACGTTTGACGACACTGGCTTGGGTCCCGCGGATAACGGTAATAGACCCGCCACCCTCGCCACTGCTGCGCTGTACCACGCGTTTTGGCACCGCGACGGCGGCCAAAGCCATGGCTGGCGCAACAGGCGCAACGGCCGCGGTTTTCTTCTCGAGGTTCAGTGGGTTACGCAGCGCCAGTTGCAACTTGCCTTCCGTCTGCGCCGTGACCAGGGCTTCCGCCTCAGAGGCCGACATCTCCAGTGTCACTGCGCGCACCACCACCGGTTGGGTCTTGTCGGTACCTGCCGTCTGATCCACCGCCAATACCCGCAAGTTCTCGAGGATGGTCCTGGACACGGCACTGTTACTGCCAGCATTGGTGGTTTTGGTCGCCAGTACATCGACCCGGTTACCCGGCAACAGGAATCCGCCGACACCGACCACATCGTCCACACGTACCGATATGGCGCGTTTGTCGGGGGCAATCAAAGAGGCCAGGGTGCTGCCACCCAGGTGCTCACTCAAACGCGCACCGCGCACAATGTCGCCCCGCAAAATGTCGAACGTAGCGATCTTGCCCACTGCTTTTTCGCTGGAATCGAAGGCATCGTCCGGGATCGTGTCCATGGGCATGCGTACGGTCGTGACCTGCTGGGCCTCGACCATCTGCCCGAATGGAATCTCTACCGTGGCGACCACCACGCTTCGAAGGTGGTCATCCGGGCTGGCATTGAGCCGTGCGCTCAGCCAGGTGTTGGCCATCCATGCAGCACCCAGGCCCAGGACCAGGGAAACACCAATCAGGGTGACAGTACGAGAACTCATGTCTGTATCTCCTACTCAAAGAAAGTCGAGCTGGACGAAGTAGTTGTGCCAGGCCCATTCCAAATCTTGCGGTGACAGCGGTCCGGAACCGCCCATATAACGCTGACGATCGAGCGCCATGTTCAGGAGATCGCGGGGATGGCAAGGCACTAGGGGCATGCCTTCACTTGCATAAAGCCTTTGCAGCACATAACGCAACAGCAGCTGGTCATAAGGCATGCCCAGACGCTCGCTTTCCTGACGCCAGATCTTTTCGTACTCCTCGGGCTTCAGGTAACCGAACTGCAGCTTGTAGCCAATCCGGCGAAGGAAGGCCTCATCGGCCAGTTCCAGAGGATTGAGGTTGGTGGAAAACACCAGAATCAAATCGAACGGCAGTTCGCAATGCCGACCGCCGCCCAGGTTGAGGAAATCGCGTTTCTCTTCCATCGGGACGATCCAGCGATTCAACAGCTCGGCGGGTGCCATGCGCTGGCGCCCCATGTCGTCGATGATGAACAGGCCATTGCTGGCCTTGAGCTGCAAGGCAGCCTGGTATTGACGGGTAGAGGGGTCATAGCGAACGTCCAGTTGCTCCATGCTCAATTCACCGCCGGTAATGACGATCGGACGTTTGCAGCACAGCAGTCGACGGTCGATCCCTTCGTTGAGCATCAGATTGTTCGTTTGACTGTTGTCATTCAGACGCTGATGCACCTGCGGGTCATAGATCTCGATCACAGACTCGTTGATGACGATGGCATGAGGCACCCAGATGGCCTCGGCAAACAGACGAATCAGCCGACTGCTGACATAGGTCTTGCCGGTACCCGCAGGGCCATAAATCATGATCGCGCGCCCGGAGTTCATCGCCACACCCAACTGATCGAGCATTCCCTCCGTGAGCACTACCCCCGCGAGGGCATTGCGCATGTCGTTGGCGTTGATGCGACCATGGTGAATGGTCTGTAGTTTGATCAGAGACCGGTAGGTACTCACCGGGAAGGGTGCCGCACCGATATAGCCGCTGCGCGACAGGGCATCGCGGGCGGCACTGCGACCGCGCTCGGTCAAGCCATAACGCAACATCTGCCCGCCTGTTTGGCTCCCTTGGCCAAGCACTTCGACACGACCATCCTTGCGCAGAAACGCCAGGACCTCTTCAAGTACCGCGCCGGTCAGCGCCAGGCGCTCCACCAGCCGCGACATGTCCAGCACGCCGGCATCAAACAAATGCTTGCACACCAACTCACCGAGAAAACTGTCGGTCAGACCCGTCTCGCGGATTGTGCACGGCTGAGGAGCCAGTCGTTGCACCGCTTCCCGCTCATTGGGGAAGGCATCAGTATCAACCATGACGTGCATGACTAATCTCCCAATCCACCGGCAACGAGTTGCCAGTAGATGCTGCCCAGAGTGCCGAGCAAGATTGCAACAGCGTAAGGAAAGGGCTTGCCGGCTGCCTCATCTGCGGTCGGCGCAAGATAAGCCCGAGCCTTCAGAATCAGCCAATAACGCCCCAGGGTCTGCAATAATTGACCGCGCACCAGCACTATCAGAAAACCGCACAGGCCGCCGGATATCAGGCTGAAGACCCCAGCCCACAACGCGTAATGGGCGGGTAGAAAACTGCCGACTACGGACATCAACTTGACGTCGCCAGCGGCCATGCCGCCCAGGGCATACATGGGCAGGAACAGCGCAAAGCCGATCATTATGCCCAACAGGCCGTCTCCCAACCCACTTACCCCACCTGAGTAAATATGGCCTGCCAATCCCAGGACCAGGCCCACCAGGATCAGCAGGTTGGGAATGCGGTGGTGACGAAGATCACTCACCACCGCTATGCCCAACAGCCCTAGCAGCACGACAATGGCTAACAGACTCTCTGCTGACATTGCTGCATCCCCCCTATGGGGTTTAATTACTGGGGCCCCGCGGGAGTTAACGAGAGTTAACGGCGCCAGTCAGCGCAGTGATATTTGTCTGTACTGCCGTGCCCAATAATTGGAAAGCTCCTACTACAAAAAGAGTAATCAACCCTCCCGCCACCGCATATTCCACAATGGTCAGGCCGTCTTCGTCTTTGATGAACTTCACTACCGAAGCCTTGATTGTTTGCATGATCATTTTGCCCACCTCACTCGAAAGTTGTTTTTTCTGAGGCAGTACGTTCTGCGCTGCCTGATGCAACCTTAGTCAGGGTGAAGGCATAGCCGTTAGGAGGATTTTGCACATCACTAGGACTTTTTTGCGGAGCGGCCAAATAGGGGTCATTGGCCTTGCAGAAGTAACGGGAGGGGGTAAACAAGGCATGACAGGGCAAATGCGATTGTCATTAATTCACAAGCGATAAGCGGTTAAACCCGGGCTCATCGAAAACACACAGGCAAACAGCCGCCCGCGGCTGCTTTCCAGTCAATACATATAGCGAATAGAACTAAAAACCGTCTTTCATATCGAGATTAAATCTGCAAGGTGATGGCACATTGACGATACTGCTTAGCGTAAAGAGTCGCTAAGAATCCAAGAGTAGAGACATGACGTCCAACTTGACCAAAAGGCCAACGCTCCTATGGTTCGATCTGACTCATGATCGATCCACGAAAGAACTCATCGCGCAGTTCGAGGGTACCTGCGACGGCAAACTGGCGAAAAACTCCGTGCTGCCCATCGGGGAACACGCAGACATGATCTGCATCCATTTCGATCGCCCCGACACACAGGGCCTGAGGCTGTTGCTGGAGATCAAACGCAGCGCACCGACCATCCCGATCACCATGTTCACCGTGCAGCACTCGGAAGAACTGGCCGTCTGGGCCATGCGTTCCAGCGTCTGGGAATACATAGTGCTCCCACTCTCGGTCAGTGAGAGGAGTCGCTATCTGACTGCTGTAGTTCAGCTCTGCGAGTTGCGCCGGAATGTTGTTGACCACCGCAAGACACGGCTCATCGATCACTCCCCGACCCTGCCGGACAGCATCCGGCTGACCTCCGGGCACCAAAAACATCAGGCGCTGAGTAGCATCATGCTGTACATCGAGCAGCACTTTCGGGACAGCATTGATCAGAGAGATTTGGCGCAGCGCTGCGGTATGACGACATTTCGCTTCAGCCGCCTGTTCAAGGAAGCCAATGGACTTGGCTTCACGGATTACATTTTGAACAAGCGCATGAACTTCGCCAAAGAACTACTCGACAACAGCCAGATGCCTATTACCAGCATCGGCTATGAGGCCGGCTTCAAGGATCCTTCCTACTTCGCTCGTGCCTTCAAGCAGTTCGCAAACTGCACGCCCAGCGAATACCGCTTGGCACGCCAACTCAGAGCGACTGCCGCTGCGCAAATGGTGCACGATGAAAAAACCACTGAAGCGCTCGAAAGCCTGGTTCAAAGCCTCAGCGGTTGATGCGGTTTTATACGCGCACACAAAAACGCCGCTCATTGAGCGGCGTTTTTGTTAAATATGGAGCGGGAAACGAGACTCGAACTCGCGACCCCGACCTTGGCAAGGTCGTGCTCTACCAACTGAGCTATTCCCGCAAATGGCGTCCCCTAGGGGACTCGAACCCCTGTTACCGCCGTGAAAGGGCGGTGTCCTAGGCCACTAGACGAAGGGGACACGCTAACTGAAACACATGGTGTGTATTTCAGTGCCCAAATCCGCATCCGAAGATGCTGGTTCTGGTTTCACTCAGCCCTGCCCGAAAGCAACGCTGTTTAAAATTGGAGCGGGAAACGAGACTCGAACTCGCGACCCCGACCTTGGCAAGGTCGTGCTCTACCAACTGAGCTATTCCCGCATATGGCGTCCCCTAGGGGACTCGAACCCCTGTTACCGCCGTGAAAGGGCGGTGTCCTAGGCCACTAGACGAAGGGGACACACGTACAACATTCACTTCCTACCGCGTTTCGCTGTGTGCTTTACGCTGTAAGTGGCGCGCATTCTATGGATGGATTGAGGGGTCGTCAACCCCCAGATATAAATTTATTTAAATCAATGACTTCGCCCTGCTTTGAGACACTAATCGGGCTTTTCCGTCGACCGGGGTTTGACGCCTATATTCTGACACCCGCCAAGACGTTATAGTCCACCCACGCCCAAGATGATGGCAATGTGCACCTCGCACGCTATTACTTATATAAGCAGGAACGCGGCCGATACAGGCAGTGCAGTAGCCGATTCAACTTGCCGAGCGGCGCTATGCGTCCCAATGCCAAGCCACTACACTCGCACGCGAACCCCATAAAGAGGTCTTACCGGTGACACCACTCATGATCACCCTGCTAGTCGTAGCCGGGATCGCACTATTGATCGCCATTGGCTACATGAACCATGTGGTGGAAAACAATAAGCTGGAAAAGGCCCGCGCCAAAGTTGAGCTCAACGATCGTCTGCGTCGTTGCGGCGAAATCACCGAGACCT
Organism: Pseudomonas sp. PDM10; assembly: GCF_014852295.1. Classification (NCBI taxonomy): domain Bacteria; kingdom Pseudomonadati; phylum Pseudomonadota; class Gammaproteobacteria; order Pseudomonadales; family Pseudomonadaceae; genus Pseudomonas; species Pseudomonas sp. PDM10. The sequence continues at coordinate 216,628 of NZ_JACVBJ010000009.1, forward strand.
TCCCCGGCCAGTTGATGACACCGGCACTCAAGCTGCTGTTGACCCGCCTGGAATTGAACGTCTGCCAACGCCTGCTTCATCTGGAAAAAACCAGCGCCAACCTCAAGGCACGGATTGGCGAACTGAGCGCCTTGGTCGGCCAGGGCGAATCGATCCCGGTCAACAACCCGCCGGCACCGATCCAGACCGAAGCCAAAGCCAAGGACGTACGCTTCCTGCTCGAAGCCCTGCACGGCCAAATCACCCGCGCCGCACAGGACGGCTTCCTGCCAACCAACGAAGCCAAACGCTGGATCCGCGAAGTTCGCCACATCCTGGTCCTGCTGCACATCGAGTTCTTCAACAACCTCGGCCAGCACGCCCTGCAACAGAACCAGCCCGGCCAGGCCCGCCTGGCGTTCGAACGCGGCGTGCAATACCTGCGCAAACAACAGGAACCCCAGGTCTACGCCGAACAGCTGGAATACCTGGAAAAACTTCTGGCTCGCGCCAACGCACAAGTCATGGACAACATCGCCCCGGTAGAAGGCGAAGTGAACCAGCTGACCGAAGGCCTGAAAGACGTCGAGGCCGATGCGGACTGGAAGAAAAAAGTGATCTACGACTGATCAGAGAAAGCAGAAAAGCCACCTGAACAGGTGGCTTTTTTTTGCGTTGAGTTTGGCGTGTACATCCAGGAAAGACAGGCCGGCTGTCAGGCCGTCATCGCGAGCAGGCTCGCTCCCACAGGGGAATGGTGTACACCTGCGAGTAATTGGTCGGCTGTCAGGCCGCCTTCGCGAGCAAGTCGAGTCGTCGCACCGCCGCTCCCACAGGGGAATGGTGTACACCTGCGAGTAATTGGTCGGCTGTCAGGCCGCCTTCGCGAGCAAGTCGAGTCGTCGCACTGCCGCTCCCACAGGGGAATGGTGTACACCTGCGAGTAATTGGTCGGCTGTAAGGCCGCCATCGCGAGCAAGCCCGGCTCCCACAGTTGATCGGTGTACTCCTCAGAGCCGAAAGTGCCCCACCATCCCCTTCAACTCAACCCCCAACTGCGCCAACTCAATACTGGAAGCCGCATTCCCCTGCATCGCCAACGAAGACTGATCCGCACTGGCCCGAATACTCGTGACACTGCGATTAATCTCCTCAGCCACTGAACTCTGCTCCTCGGCAGCTGCTGCGATCTGCTGGTTCATCTGCTGAATCAAAGACACTGCCGCTGCAATACTCCCCAGCGCGCTCTCAGTCTGCAACGCATCACTCACCGCCAGCTTCACCAGCTCGCCACTGTTCTGAATCTGCTGAACAGAAGACTGAGCCGCAGAACGCAAGGCGCTCACCAGTCGTTCAATCTCCTCGGTCGATTGCTGAGTGCGCTTGGCCAGGGCTCGCACTTCATCGGCTACCACCGCAAAGCCCCTGCCCTGCTCGCCGGCTCGAGCCGCCTCGATCGCGGCGTTGAGGGCCAATAGATTGGTCTGCTCGGCCACACTCTTGATGACGCTCAGCACTGTACCGATGTTCTGGATCTCGGCACTCAAGCTTTCGATGCTTGAACTGGCCGAGGTGGCTGAATCCGCCAACTGTTCGATCCGCGCCATACTCTGGCGCACCACCTGCTGACCACTTTCAACCTTGCCGTCCGCCGTCTGTGCTGCCTGAGCGGCCTCCTCCGCATTACGTGCAACGTCGTGCACCGTGGCGGTCATCTGATTCATCGCGGTAGCGACCTGTTCGGTTTCTTCCTTCTGGCTGCTGACTTCAAGATTGGTCTGCTCGGTCACCGCTGACAGCGACTGCGCTGAACTGGCCAACTGTTCGATACCCGCCTGCAAACCGCTGACAATACTGCTAAGCCCTGCCCCCATCTGCTGCATAGCCTGCATCAACTGCCCGATCTCATCACGACGGGTCACTTCAATCGTCGCACTCAAATCGCCAGAAGCAATCTGTTGAGCAACACGGATCACACTGCGCAGCGGTGCCACGATCAATCGGGTAATCACCCAGGCCGCAATCAGCCCGACCAGCAGCGCCAGCGCCGAGGAACCAATGATCAGCAGCGAATTCTTTTTCAGCTCCGCCTGCATCGATTGGTCTTCGGCGACATAAGCCTGATCCACCCGCTCCACCACCTGAGAAGCGCGCTGATGGAGTTGCTCATAGACGGTTTTTTCCTGCGCCAGCAGGCCGGTGTACTCGGCGAGTTTTTCGCTGAATCCGCCAATGTGCCCGACCACTTCATTGAGGACCGTCTGGTAACCCTCATCCTTGACCGTGGTTTTCAGCTGCTCGGCCTGGGTCAGTGCCTGGTCGGCCTGCTCGATCTTGCCCTGCCCTGCGCTGTCGTCGCCCTTGCGGCTCTGGTCAAGACGCACACGCGCTTCATTCATGGCTTGCAACATCAACCGCGATACCTGGCTGACCTGATTGGCTTGTTCGATGAACTGCCCACCGTCCTTGCCTTCGGATTCCTTCAAGGCATAGGCGCCGTCATCGGCCAGCCCGGCCTGCAACACGTCGAGGTTGTTGGCCACGCTGGACACCGACCAACTGGCCATCTCCAGTGCCAGGTCCTTGGCCTGGCTGAGCGAAACGAACTCGTCGAAGGCCTTGCGATAAGCCCCCAGGGACTGCTCGACGTCATTCATCACCGGCACGTTGGCCGCAGACGCCGCTTTCAGTTGGGTTGCCAGGGCGATCAGGCCGTCAACGCCCTCGCGCAGCGCATCAGCGGTTTTCGGGTTGCCGTGCAAGGCGTATTCCTGCTCGAGCAGTCTCACCTTGAGCAAACCGCTGTTAAGCGACGACATCTGCTTGAGTCCGTCGAAGCGCTGACTGATGGTTTGCAGGGACCATACGCCGATGGCCGCCACCAAGGCGGTCAACAGCAGCACCAGTACAAACCCGACACCCAGTTTTTTCGCCATACCGAGGTTGGCAAAACGTCCTTGCACGGCCGAAATCATTGCACTTAGTCCCCTGACATAGTCTGTTGACGCAGATTCGCAACGGGCCTGTATCAACACAAGTCTCTGGCGTCGGAATAATGGCAAAAAGCTACGCTTGCGTCGTTTTCAGAACGCTTGAGGTCGATCCGGAGCGGTGGCCTGAAAAAACGCCCGGGCTCGCGGATCACAGGCATAGGCCACATTGATACGCTGCCAGTCACTGGCCTCCGCAGTGGGACTGAATGCCGTCGCAGAAGACAACAGGACACCGAAACGCTGGGCTTGTTTGCGCACCAGAGCGTAGTCGGACATCCGCGATCGCGCCCAGATGAACAAGCCACCGACGGGCTTGCCGAACACCTCCCACTCGGCGTCTTCAAGCACTTGCAACGCCGCCTCCCTATCATTGCTCAAACGCTGGCGCTGGCGCTGGACCAGTTTGCGGTAGGCACCGCTGGCTAAAAGGCTTGCCAGCACCGACTCGCAAAACCGTGAAGCACCCATGCTGCTGATCATCTTGACCTCGGCCAGCCGCGAAATGACCTCAGCGCCGGCCACGACAAAACCGACCCGCAACGAACTGCTGAGGGTTTTGGAGTAGCTGCCCACGTAGATCACGTTGTCATCGGTACCCAACGCAGCGAGGCGCGTACCGGGGCCGCTGTGAAAATCCGCATAGACATCGTCTTCGATTACCAGAAGGCCATAGGTTTTGGCCAGTTGCACAACCCGCTGCGCCACCGCCGGCGCCAGGCTGCTGCCAGTGGGATTGTGATAGAAGCTATTGATAAAGATCCCGCAAGGCCTGTACTTAACCAGCAGTGCCTCAAGCGCTTCAATGTCCGGCCCGCGCGGGGTTCGAGGCACCTCGAACATGCTGACCCCGTGCAACCTGAGCAAATCGAACAGCAAGGAATAACCGGGATTCTCCACTACCACGCAATCACCCGGCTTGAACAAGGTCCGCACGATCAGGTCCAGCCCCTGACTGGCCCCGGCCGTTGTCAGGATCCGGCTTTCGTCCACCACGATATCCAGATGTTTCAGGCGTTTGTGGATCTGCTGGCGCAAGGCTGGTAGGCCCAGCGGCGTGCTGTAGTTGAACAGGCCGGTCATGTCGGTGCGACTGACCTGACGGATCGCGTAGCTCAGGTCGTCAGTTTCGCGCCAGCTCTCGGGTAGTCCGCCACACCCCAGTTTGAGTTCGCCCGAGATGCCGCCCTGCTTCACTTCTGCCCCCTCGAACCAGTGGCAATCCTGTTGCCCCTGAGCAGCCAGTGCTGGCATGGCGACAATGAAACCGGCGCCCTGACGCGACGCCAGCACCCCTTGAGCCACCAGGCGCTCACAGGCCTCAGCGACGCTGGCCTGACTGAGCAAATTGATCCGGGCGATTTGCCGCACGGAAGGCAAACGCGTTCCCGGCGGCACCTCGCCACGGCGAAGCCAGCAGGCTAGCGCGTCGACGATTTGCTGTACGACCGGCACCAATGCCTGTCGATCGATTCTCAACTCCATGAGCAAGCAAACTCCTGTCCGTTTTGCGGGAAACAGTTAATCACAGGAGCGGTCGATCTGATGTGCGACAACGCCACCAAAACCCTCAGTTCTAACCATTTGAAACACATTGTCCGGCGCCTTTAAGGAACCGAAAAAAAACCCGCACGAATGCGGGTTTTTTCCTACGTTTAACTGCCTGGTTTCAAAACGCCGTAACACCACCGTCCACCGCAAGCGAATGCCCCGTGGTGAACGCTGCGCCATCGCTGCACAGGTACAGCACCGCACTGGCGATTTCCTCGACCTTGCCGATGCGTCCGACCGGGTGCATGGCATTGGCGAACTCGCCTTTCTTCGGGTCGGCTTCATAGGCACGGCGGAACATGTCGGTGTCGATCACTGCCGGACACACCGCGTTCACCCGAATCTTTTTCTTGGCGTATTCGATGGCCGCCGATTTGGTCAGGCCGATCACCGCATGTTTCGACGCCGCATAAATACTCATCTTCGGCGCAGCCCCGAGGCCGGCTACCGATGCGGTGTTGACGATTGCACCGCCGCCCTGAGCCAGCAGTAATGGCAACTGGTACTTCATGCACAACCAGACACCTTTGACGTTGACGCCCATGATCGCGTCGAACTCATCGACTGTACCTTCGGCCAGTTTGCCTTTCTCGATCTCGATGCCGGCGTTGTTGAAGGCATAGTCGAGACGGCCGTAGGTATTGACCACCTCGTCCATCAGATTTTTTACATCGCTTTCCAGCGTGACGTTGCAGCGCACGAAGGTGGCTTCACCGCCAGCGGTACGAATCAGTGCCACCGTGTCCTCACCACCCGCCGCGTCCAGGTCGGCCACGACCACTTTCAAGCCTTCAGCGGCGAACGCCTGGGCGGTCGCGCGGCCAATGCCATTGGCGGCGCCCGTTACAACGGCGACCTGGCCAGAAAACGTCATGCTCATTGTTATGTCCTCGAAGAGAAGATGCGGGGGATCGTGTGTTCTCAATCTAGCCACAAGGGCTTGCGGCGCGGCAGCACTATCAGAAGGCCGGTTGGGCGCCCATGAGTGACAGTGATAAAACCGCCGGTTCGACTATCACTGCACTGGATCGATATGCATTCGCCGCATCAGCCAAACTTGCGGCATCGTTCATGAAGGTCTATCAACAAGTCTTCATTCATCTTGAGTGCCTGTCATGACTACCCAGACCAATCGCCAGTTCCTGCTCGCCAAGCGTCCGGTGGGCGCGGCGACCCGCGAGACCTTCACCTATCAAGAAGTACCGGTCGGCGAACCGGCTGCGGGTCAGATCCTGGTCAAAAACGAATACCTGTCCCTGGACCCGGCCATGCGTGGCTGGATGAACGAGGGCAAGTCCTACATCCCGCCGGTCGGTATCGGCGAAGTGATGCGCGCATTGGGCGTAGGCAAAGTCGTTGCATCGAGTCATCCGGGCTTCGCGGTCGGGGACTACGTCAATGGTGCCCTGGGTGTGCAGGATTACTTCCTCGGCGAGCCGCGAGGTTTCTACAAGGTCGATCCGAAACTGGCGCCACTGCCGCGTTATCTTTCGGCGCTGGGCATGACCGGGATGACCGCCTATTTCGCCCTGCTCGATGTCGGCGCGCCAAAGGCTGGCGACACCGTGGTGCTGTCGGGCGCGGCCGGTGCGGTGGGCAGCATTGCCGGGCAGATCGCCAAGATCAAAGGTTGCCGGGTCGTCGGCATTGCCGGGGGCGCAGACAAGTGCCAGTTCCTGATCGACGAACTGGGTTTTGACGGTGCCATCGATTACAAAAACGAAGACGTCCAGGCCGGCCTCAAGCGCGAATGCCCGAAAGGTGTCGATGTGTATTTCGATAACGTCGGCGGCGATATCCTCGACGCGGTGTTGAGTCGCCTGGCCATGAAAGCGCGGGTGGTGATCTGTGGCGCCATCAGCCAGTACAACAACAAGGAAGCGGTCAAAGGCCCGGCCAACTACCTGTCGCTGCTGGTCAACCGCGCGCGGATGGAAGGTTTTGTGGTGATGGACTATGCCGCGCAGTTCGCCGCCGCCGGACAGGAAATGGCCGGTTGGATGGCCAAGGGGCAACTCAAGAGCAAGGAGGATATTGTTGAAGGACTGGAGACGTTCCCGGAGACGCTGATGAAGTTGTTCAGCGGCGAGAATTTCGGGAAATTGGTGTTGAAGGTTTAACGCCAAACAAATGTGGGAGCGAGCCTGCTCGCGATAGCGGTGGATCAGCCAACATTGATGTCGACTGAAACTCCCTCATCGCGAGCAGGCTCGCTCCCACATGGGATCTTCAGTGCTTGGTTAAGCGAGTTCGGCGACTACAGCGGCCAACGCCTTGGCCGGATCCGCGGCCTGGCTGATCGGACGGCCGATCACCAGATAATCGGAACCGGCATCCAGCGCCTGACGCGGGGTCAGAATGCGGCGCTGATCGTCCTGGGCGCTGCCCGCTGGACGAATCCCCGGAGTGACCAGTTGCAGCGACGGGTGCGCCGATTTCAGCGCGTGGGCTTCCAGGGCCGAGCACACCAGACCGTCCATCCCGGCTTTTTCCGCCAACGCGGCCAGGCGCAACACTTGCTCCTGCGGCTCGATATCCAGACCGATACCCGCCAGGTCTTCACGTTCCATGCTGGTCAGCACGGTCACGCCGATCAGCAGTGGCTTCGGACCGGTGCGCTGGTCAAGCACTTCGCGGCACGCGGCCATCATGCGCAAACCACCGGAGCAGTGCACATTGACCATCCACACCCCCATCTCCGCAGCCGCCTTGACGGCCATGGCGGTGGTGTTCGGAATGTCATGGAACTTGAGGTCCAGGAACACTTCGAAACCCTTGTCACGCAGGGTACCAACGATTTCCGAAGCGCAGCTGGTGAAAAGTTCTTTACCGACTTTGACCCGGCACAGCTTCGGGTCCAACTGATCGGCCAGCTTCAGTGCGGCGTCACGGGTGGGGAAATCCAGGGCGACGATGATAGGAGTCTGGCAGGCGGACATGAGTGGGCTCTCAGGCAGGTCGAAATCGGCGCGCATTGTAGCGGAACCAGCGCCTCTGCGGGACCCGATGATCGGTAATTCGTCGAGACGGCTCAAGCAAGACTAGCCCTTGCACCCATTGTGTCGAGTCAGATACACACATGACACGCCTGCAACACCCTTCAACGTTACCTTCGGCAGCCGCAACACGTCCTACAGCACTTCCTGCCTCCGGGCCGGACGCCTATGCTGAAACCACAACCTCGCAGCCCATCTTTGTGGTTGGCAGCCTACCTGGCAGATGAACGCACGCATGCATAACCTCCACGCCCCTGTGAACGACGATCAAAAAGCGCCCGGCGACGACAAACGCTGGAGCATTCGCGCCCTGATCGTCGACGATGACGTCCCGATCCGCGAACTGATGATCGACTATCTGGCCCGGTTCAACATTCACGCCAGCGGCGTCACCGATGGCGCCGCGATGCGCCTTGCGCTGCAAGCGGAGCATTTCGACGTGGTGGTGCTCGACCTGATGCTGCCCGGCGAAGACGGTTTGTCACTGTGCCGCTGGCTGCGCGCCGAATCGGACATCCCGATCCTGATGCTCACTGCCCGCTGCGAACCGACCGACCGGATCATCGGCCTGGAACTGGGCGCCGACGACTACATGGCCAAGCCGTTCGAGCCGCGGGAATTGGTGGCGCGGATCCAGACGATCCTGCGCCGGGTACGCGACGATCGCACCGAACAACGGGCCAACATCCGCTTCGACAACTGGCGCCTGAACAGCGTGCTGCGCCAATTGATCGCCGCTGATGGCCTGGTGGTGCCGCTGTCCAACGCCGAGTTCCGTTTGCTCTGGGTATTCATCGAACGTCCGCGCCGGGTACTCAGCCGCGAACAACTGCTGGATGCCGCCCGCGGTCGCTCGATCGAAGCCTTTGATCGCAGCATCGACTTGCTGGTCTCGCGCCTGCGCCAAAAACTCGGTGACGACCCCAAAGCCCCGCAACTGATCAAAACCGTTCGCGGTGAGGGTTATCTGTTCGACGCCAGAGACATCGGCTGATGCGTGCGCGCTTCGATACGCTCTTCGGCCGCCTGTTTGGCATGCTGCTGGTGGCGATCATCCTGGCGCACGTGTTGGCGTTTTTCTGGTTTCACTATTACGGCCCACCGCCGCCACCGCCGCCGCCGGGGTTTTCCGAAAACGTCGACGGACAGCGCCCGCCGATGGACCCGCGCTTCGCAAGTCGGCCACCGCGGCCGTGGTTCGGCGGCCCCTTGGTGCCGCTGACCTTTCAGCTGGTCTCGCTGATCATCGCCGCCTGGTACGGTGCCAAACTGCTGAGCCGGCCGATCCAGCGCCTGAGCGATGCCGCTGAGCGACTGAGCGAAAACCTCGACAGCCCGCCTCTGGATGAGTCCGGCCCACGGGAAGCACGGCAAGCGGCACACACCTTCAACAAGATGCAGCAACGCATTCGTGAACAAGTGCAACAACGCTCGCGGATGCTTGGTGCCGTTTCCCACGACCTGCGCACGCCGCTGTCGCGGCTCAAGCTGCGGCTGGAGCAGATCGACGACAACAAATTGCAAGGCCAGATGCGTCAGGATCTGGACGACATGATTGGCATGCTCGACGCCACGCTCACCTACCTGCACGAGCAGCGCACCAGTGAGGCCCTGCAATGGATGGACGTGCAGGCGCTGGTCGAATCCCTGAGTGAAAACGCCCAGGACCAGGGCGCCGATGTTCTGACCAGCGGCCACTGCGCACCGTTGCAAGTGCAGCCGATGGCCTTGCGCTCGTGCATCAACAACCTGCTGGACAATGCCCTGCGTTATGCCGGGCAGGCACTGATTACGCTCGACGACACGCGCGAAACCCTGGTGATCCGGGTCATCGACCATGGGCCGGGGATTGCGGCGGATAAACGTGAAGCCGTGTTCGAGCCATTCTTTCGTCTGGAAGGATCGCGCAACCGCAACTCCGGTGGCGTCGGGCTGGGCATGACCATCGCCCGCGAGGCGGCCGAACGCCTGGGTGGACAGTTGAGCCTGGAAGAAACACCCGGCGGCGGATTGACCGCCGTTATCCGACTACCTCGATCCATGTAGCAGATCCGTGTGCTCTGTGTACCGCTCGGTACAAACTTCACATACCCACGACAACTTGCCCCTTGAGGCTGCATAAACCGGTGCACCCACCGGTTATCCATTCCAAGGAGTGAGCACAATGATCGGTAGCGTCAGCAATTATACGAGCTATACCAGCACCAGCAGCACCGCAACCAGCTCCGCCCGTAGTCAACAATTTCAGAAAGATCTGCTCGCCAAACTCGACAACAACAGCGACGGCGCGGTGGATCAGGATGAACTCAAGAGCGCCCTGTCGCAGAAAACCGACGACGGTCTGCTGGTCAGCCTGAGCAAGAACTTCGCTGACCTGGACAGCGACGAAAGCGGCAGCCTGAGCAGTGAAGAAATGGCCGCGATGGCCCCTCCGCCGCCGCCACCTCAACAAATGTCCAGCGAAGAACTGTTTAGCCAGCTCGATGCGGACAGCGACGGCAGTGTCAGCGTCACTGAGCTGACCAGCGCGCTGCAGACCAGCAGCAGCTCATCGACCAGCACCGACACCAGCGCCGCGTTGCTCAAAGTGCTGGATAGCGACAGCAGTGGCGGCGTCAGCAGCGACGAGTTGAACGCTGCGTTGCAAGCCGGCCGCGAGCGAAACACCGACAGTTCCACCGATCAGTCGAACGTGACCGAAGCCCTGAATAAAATGATTGCCAACCTGAGCAAGCAGTACTCGCTCGACAACGTGGCGACCGTAGGCAAGTACCTGAACGAGGCCACTTAAATCAAAAGCTTCGCGGGCAAGCCTTGCTCCTACAGGTTGATCGTTCCCACGCTCTGCGTGGGAATGCATCCCGTGACGCTCTGCGTCACATCCCGAAGCGGAACGCGGAGCGTCCCATGCGGCATTCCCACGCAGAGCGAGGGAACGATCAATCTCAGGGCCGGCGATCCTCAACCCGGGCCTGACTCTTGCTCCAGTCGTTCAGCAGGCTGTAGGCCACCGCCAACAACGTCGGGCCGATGAACAAGCCGATAAACCCGAAGGCAATCAGCCCGCCAAACACCCCGAGCAGGACAATCACCAACGGCAAATTCCCGCCCCGGCTGATCAGATACGGTTTGAGCACGTTGTCGACGCCACTGATGATGAACATCCCCCAAATCCCGAGAAACACCGCCATCCCGTACTCGCCCTTCCAGGCCAGCCAGGCCGTGGCCGGAATCCACACCAGCGGCGGTCCCATCGGAATCAGGCTCAACAAAAACGTGACGATCCCCAGCACCAGCGCCCCGGGTACCCCGGCAATCAAAAACCCGATCAACGCCAGAACCGCTTGGGCCGCTGCCGTCCCGATCACGCCGTTCACCACCCGCTGCACCGTGCCCGCCACCAACTCAATGTAATACCCGGCACGCTCACCGATCAGACGTTCCAGCAACCCGTGAACAAACGCCGCCAGACGCGGCCCGTCACGGTAGAAAAAGAACACGAAGACGATACTCAACGTCAGCTCAAGTATCCCGCCGCCAATCTGCGCACTGCGCGCCAGCAACCAATTGCCGACCTGACCCAGATAAGGTTTGACCGCCAGCATCATCGCCGCGCCCTGCTGATCGATACTGTTCCAGACCCCCACCAGCCGCTCGCCCACCAAGGGAATAGTGCCCAGCCAGATCGGCGCTTCTGGCAGCCCATCGACCTGCACATCCTTGATGAACGCCGTGGCATCGCGCACATGGTCTGCGAGGTTGAACCCCAGCCAGACCAACGGCAACGCCACCAGCAACATCCAGCCCAGCGTCAGTACTGCGGCCGCCAGAGATTCGCGACCTTTGAGCAAACGCGTCAGCAAACGCATCAGCGGCCAACTGGCAAATGCCAGCACCGCGCCCCAGAACAGCGCCGACCAGAACGGCGCCATCACCCAGAAGCTCGCGCCAAACAGCACCAGAAGCAGGATCTGCACCAACAGCCGATCGTTATTGATCATCTAAATCTCGAAAAAATCAGTCCGCAAAAGAGTAGGCGAACGCAGCGTGTACGTTCGCCGGATAAAGCTTACCGCAACAGTTCGATGTGCAAGCCAGCGCCGTCGATGCTGCCGGCTTCCATCCTGGCGGTACGCACCCCCTGCCCGATCAGTGCCTGACGCCAGGCTTCGGCCTTCGGCCCGGAAACACTGACCCGCAACGTGGTGTCCAGATTCAGCCCACGAGAGATCAGGCGCAGCCAGGACTCGTCAGGATCGCCGGTCAGTTTGGGGAAATCGAGTTCACCGGTGCTTTTGAGCTCTCGAAGCAAGGTTGCAGAAGTCGGCAGCAAATCACCCAGTGGCGCGGCGGCGTCAAACTGTTCGACGTGCAGATAAGCTTTGCGATTGCCGCGCGTGATGCTGTAAAGCGCCACCAGCGTGTTGTCCTGTGGGGCCGCCAGACGCAACAGCAAAAACGCTTGCTGATCATCTGCGCCATAAAGCTTGGCATTGCCGAAGACATCATTGGCCCACAGGCTGCTTTCGCCGCAATCACGGGCCTGGCACCAGAACAGCAACTGGGCCTCCTGCTTCTGCAAGGCTTCACGAGCAGCGGTGAAGGCCTCGGTGGAGGAATGCTCCGGTGGCAACTCGTAGGTTACCGACGTGGTTTGCCCTCGGGCAGCGACCTGGCCGTCGAAGCGCAACTGGCCGCTGATTTTGCGGATCGAACCCAATGGATAGATCCGCTCAAGTTCGGCGACCGGACGATAGTCAACGATCTGCGCATCGGCCATACGCGGCACGATCGGCAAGTCATGGCTGCCCGGGACATCGGCGGCAAATAACAGCGGACTGAAACAACACAGCGCCAGCAGACTGAATGAACGCATGGATAGACTCATCGGATCAGCATGGCCTGGGCACCCTTGATGATACTGGCGTCATCGATGCGCTCAGGCACCAGCAAACCGCGCTGTACCGCCGGACGCGCCTCCATGGTTGCCATCCAGCGTTGCAGGGCCGGCAAACCGTCGACCGCGACACCCGACCACTCATGGCCACGGACCCACGGATAAGTGGCGATGTCGGCAATGCTGTATTCACCGGCCAGAAACTCCACGGCTTGCAGACGCGTGTCGAGCACTTCATAGAGGCGGCGGGTTTCATGTTGATAGCGATCGATGGCGCCCTGGAGCTTCTCCGGGAAATAACGGAAAAACACGTTGGCCTGGCCTTGCATCGGGCCGATTCCACCCATCTGGAACATCAGCCATTGCAGGACCACCGAGCGCCCCTTGGGGTCTTTTGGCAGCAGTTTGCCGCTCAATTCAGCCAGGTAAATCAGGATCGCGCCGGATTCAAACACAGCGAAATCGCCGTTGGCGCGGTCGACAATCGCCGGAATCCGGCCATTGGGATTGATCTTGAGGAAGCCCTCGGACTTCTGTTCCTTTTTGTCGAAACTCAAGGCGTGCACCGTGTAGGGCAGGCCGAGTTCCTCGAGCACGATAGAGACCTTGTGGCCATTCGGGGTCGCAGCGGTGTAGAGATCTATCATGGTTGTCTCCCATTTCAACCCGCCCAGCCTCGACAGTTGCCCGGCGCAAGTCAAGGAACAGCGAAGAACCGATTGAAACAGTCTGCGACAAGGTCGGCACCGGGTTCGTCATTCAGGTGCAAATGATGACCGCCAGGCAGCTGTTCACGGCTAAAGGGTAGACGCTCCAGCAACTCGGGATGTTTGGCGAGCATGCCGTCGGCAGCCACCACCAGTTTTGCAGGACAACTGACTCGCTGGACGAAGGCCATCGCCTGTTCTGAGGTCAGACGCAGCGGCGACGGTAAGGTCAGGCGGTTATCGGTGCGCCAGGTATAACCGCCCGGCACGGGCATCAATCCACGTTGGGCCAGCAGTTCTGCGGCTTCGCGACTGACAGCGACCAAGCCTTTCATGCGCGCCTCGATGGCCCGGTCGAGGGTGTTGTAGACCGGTTTGCGCTTCTCCCGCAAATCCAGCTGCGCTTGCAGGGCCATGCCCATCCGTTCGGCAGCGTTTTCGCCCTTGTCTGTAGGAGGAATGACTCCGTCGATCAAGGCCAGATGGGTCACGCGTTCCGGCAACGAACCGGCCAGCACCAGCGAAACGATCGCGCCCATGGAATGCCCCAGCAGCCCAAAGCGCTTCCAGCCCAATTGCTCGGCCACTTGCAGCACGTCATGGGCGTAGTCCCACAGCGCGTAACCGGCACCGGTAGGCCGATGCCCGGAATGACCGTGACCGGCCATGTCCAGCGCGATGATGCGCAAGCCTTTGAGCTTCGGCGCCAGCCGGGCGAAGCTGTTGGCGTTGTCCAGCCAGCCATGCAAGGCGATCACCGGCAGGCCGTCTTCGGGGCCGAACAAGTGCGCTGCCAACTCGATGTGCGGCAGGCTCAGGCGAACTTCTTCAACGACATTGCTCATGCGCAATCCTGTTGGCGGCGACCGTCCCACCGGCTGAGCAGGTTCTTCAGCAGCGTGGCCGTGTCCTGGGGACGTTCGAGGGGAAACATGTGGCCGCCAGGCATGGTCAGGGACTCGCCCAGCGGCAAGCGCCCCACGAGGCTTGCGTGATGACGCATCACCACTCGGCTCTTGTGCCCGCGAACCACCGCCAGCGGCACTTTCAGTTGCCGTGTGCGGCCGGGACTGGTGTGCGGCACACCACGGTAGATACTGATTTCCGTGGCCGGGTCGAAGCGCAGGCGCAACCTGTCGCCCACCTTGTGCAAACCGTGTTGCAGGTAAGCGTCGAAGCATTCCGGGTCGAAACCGCGAAACAGGGTTTTGCCCGCGAAATAGAGTCGGGCCGCGTCCAGATCGGTGAACTCTTCCCGGCGTCCCAACGTACGGCCGGCCGGGGTCAGGCGATCGATGAAACCGAAGCGTTTGGCGGCGCGGATCACCCATTGATCAGCGCGGGTCAGCACCGGCGAATCAAGCATCACCACGCCGCGATAGAGCTCGGGGCACCGCAACGCCGCGTGCAGGTGCAGCACGCCACCGAAGGAATGGCCGACACCCCACACCGGTTCCGGTTGCTGCTTGAGGTGATGAATCAGCTCATCGACCAGGTTGTACCAGTTGTCGTCCGCCGGAAAACGCGGGTCATGGGCGTGCTGCTGCAGATGCGTCACCTGATACTCGGGCGCCAGCGCCGCGAACAACTTGCCGTAGGTGCCTGAGGGAAAACCGTTGGCGTGGGCGAAAAATATCTGTTGCGACATACCGGTGATCCATCAACGAAAACAAGGGTTGATTGTCCGTAAGACGACGTCCTACAGCAATGACCGTAAGTGCCAGGAATGATGACAGTCCGGTCATGGGGAATGCGAAATTGTGGATGTTCTGAGTCTGGTGCATGCCTCAAGATCCACCCCTCACCCCAGCCCTCTCCCCACGGGGAGAGGGGGAAAGGGAGCAGATCTTCAAGCTTTTCAAACTTTGAGTACGACTTAATATTTCAGGTCGAAGTAGCTCCAAGAACAACTCGGTCAGTCCCCTCGCCCCCGTGGGGAGAGGGTTAGGGTGAGGGGCGGATCTAATTGAAGAAACACACTCTCAACGCGCCGGCGGATTCTCACCCAATGGCACCACCGCCATGGTCAACCGCGACACACAACTGGCCTTGCCCTCATCGCTGGTCAAACGGATATCCCAGACATGCGTCGTGCGGCCAATGTGAATCGGCTTGGCCACCGCCGTGACCCGCCCGCTGCGCAAGCCGCGCAAATGGTTGGCGTTGATTTCCAGGCCCACGCAGTAAAACTTGCTGGCGTCGATGCACAGGTAACTGGCCATCGAGCCGACCGTTTCGGCCAGCACCACCGAGGCGCCGCCGTGCAGCAAGCCGTAAGGCTGGTGAGTGCGATGGTCGATGACCATGCTCGCGGTCAGGGACTCTTCGTCGAAGGCTTCGAAGCGAATATCCAACACTTCGCCGATGGTGTTTTTCTGGATTGCGTTCAACTGTTCAATGTTGGGATGGGTACGCCACAAGCTCATTGCTGACATCCTTTGTTGGTTTTATTCGTGACTCAATCCTGCCACAGCACCGCTTCGCTGCGCGCGCTCCATTCTTCGAAGCGGGCACCGTAAGCCGCCTCGATCACGTTGCGCTTGATCTTCAGGGTCGGCGTCAGGTAGCCGTTTTCCACCGCCCAGCTGTCCTTGACCACCACCAATCGATGCAAGCGTTCGTGTTTGTCGAGGACGCCATTGACCTCCTCCAACAGTTTTTCCAGGCTTGAATGCAGGCCCGCCCGCGCCGTTCCGCTGGCGTCCTGCTGACCGACCGCCGAGAGCACGCACAACCCCAGCGGCGCACTCAGGCCATCGCCCACCACGCACACTTGCTCGATGCGCGAATGCTCCGCCAGACGATTCTCGATCGGTGCCGGGGCGACGTATTTGCCTTTGCTGGTCTTGAAGATTTCCTTCAGTCGACCAGTCAGGCGCAGGTTGCCTTCGGCGTCCTCCTCGCCCTTGTCGCCGGTGCGCAGGAAGCCGTCCTCGGTGATGGTTTCGGCGGTTTTCTCAGGCTCCTTGAAATACCCGAGCATGGTCGCGCCGCTGCGCACCATGACTTCGCCCGACTCGGCGATCCGCACCTCGACCTCCGGGCAGGGCTTGCCGATCCAGCCGGGTTTGTTCTGGCCCGGCCGGCAAACGTGCGAATACCCGCAGCTTTCGGTCATGCCGTAGACCTCCAGCACATCCAGCCCCAGTTTGCGGTACCACAGCAGCAAGGTCTGCGGCACTGGCGCGGCGCCGGACAGGGCGATGCGCAAGGCATCCAGCCCGAGCCCGGCCAGGACTTTGTGGCCGACCCGCTTGCCGATGATCGGCAGACCGAGCAGGAAGTCGAGGCGCATTGCCGGGATCTTGCTGTACACGCCCATCTGGAATTTGGTCCAGATCCTTGGCACACCGAACAGCGCGGTCGGTCGTGCACGGCGCAAATCAGTCAGGAAGGTGTCGAGGCTTTCGGCAAAAAACACCGTTTGCCCGGTGTAGATCGACGCCAGCTCGACGAACATCCGCTCGGCGACATGGCACAGCGGCAGGTAGGACAGCAGCCGATCCGACTCATTCAAGCCAAACAACTGCGTGCCACGAGTGGTGGCAAACCCCAGATTGGCGAAACTGTGCATCACGCCTTTGGGCATGCCGGTGGTACCGGAGGTGTAAATGATGGTCGCCAACTGGTCGGCGGCCGGCTTGGGATCGTCCTGGATCGGTGAGCTCTTTTGCAGGTCGGCCCAGCTGTAGTCGAAAGTACCAGGCGGATGCAACGGCAGGCTGATCGTCGGCAGATCGGGGCTGACCCCGCGAGACATGCCGGGCCAGTCATCGAGTTTGCCGATGAACACCAGCGCCGCTTCGGAGTGTTCAAGG
This sequence comes from Pseudomonas sp. PDM10, assembly GCF_014852295.1. Taxonomy (NCBI): domain Bacteria; kingdom Pseudomonadati; phylum Pseudomonadota; class Gammaproteobacteria; order Pseudomonadales; family Pseudomonadaceae; genus Pseudomonas; species Pseudomonas sp. PDM10. Next base: position 233,566 of record NZ_JACVBJ010000009.1, read on the forward strand.
ACCTGGGCCACGGTCTCGGCGGTAAGGTTCGGGTAGAGCGGCACCGACACGTGGCCCGCCATCCAGATCGCCAGGTCGGCGATGATCCAGTGGGCGCAGTTTTTCGAGATTAGGGCGATGTGGCTGCCTTGGGGCAGTTCGCGTGCGCGCAGCCAATGCGCAGCGCAGCGCGCCTGATGACCGACGTCGGCCCAGCTCAGGGTCTCGACCTGTCCGCCGCCCGTGGGCTGGACCAGAAAGCGCTGGCGGGGATGACGGGCCTCGCGCTCGTAGAAGACGTCCAGCGGCAAACGAAAAGCAGTAGGCATGCGACTCGCTCCTTTATTTTTGGTCTGGAGCAAGCGTAGCCAACCAAGCAGTTGCTTGGTTGACTATTTCAAACAAAGTCAGGAGTCACCGCCCCCCTGTAGGAGCAAGTCTTGCCCGCGATGCAGACACCGAGGTGTTTCTGCCAGACTGAGTTGATGCCTTCGCGGGCAAGCCTTGCTCCTACAAAGGCAAAGGCAAAAACAACAGCAGTTACGGGTGCTTGATGGCGTTGAGTTTCATCCCGCCGGCCAGCGGCAAATCACCTTCAAGTTCTGCAAGGCCGGCGGTTTTCACCGCTTCCGGGTCTTGCACATGGCCGTGCTGCAAGTAACCCAACAGGTTGCCCACCAGCGGGTTATGACTGACCAGCAACGCGTGATCCACAGACACCAACTGCTCCGCCACCGCTTGCGGGCGGTTGTCGGGAGTCAGCCAGTCGACGGTGCGAATCTCCGGCGCGAAATTCAGCGCTGTACGCACAATTTCTGCGGTCTCCTGCGCTCGCAGGTAAGGACTGGCGTAGATCGCGGTCAGCGGCTTGCCGGCCAACTCGGCGGCAGTGCGCAGCACTTCTTCACGACCATGGGCAGTCAGTGCCCGTTCCGAATCAGGACGTTTGCCGTGTGGCTCGGCTTCCCCATGACGCAGTATCCAGAGTTTCATAGCTTGGGTTCCTCATCTCGGGCCGGGTGTGGTGCCGGCGCCACAGTGTGCGGCGCTTCACCTTCCGGTGTACGCGGCGTTGGCCAGTCGGCGAATGGCCACGGTTTCTGGTCACTGTGGAAACTGCCGAATCGACCGATCTGCGCCAGGAACTGGCTCAGGCTGTCGCCGAAGTTCATCAGGCTGGCGCTCGGGGCGCCATATATCAAACGATAGATCAACTGCACCAGCACCACGGCGCCAAGGATGAACTGCGCCACTTGCCAGACCAGCACATAGACGATCATCCACAACACTCGCAGCAGGATGGATTCGTACTTGTCCTCTGTTTTCGGATCGTTCATGTCTCGCTCTCCCTGATGCTTAGTTGAAACCACTGGTGGAAATAAAATCGACGTCGGTTTTCGGCTCGGCACGCATCAATAGACCGATCACCTGCTCAAGCGTGCGCCCTTCGAACAGGATGGCATGCAGCCCGGCGACCAGCGGCATGTACACGCCCACCTCCTGAGCCTTGGTCTTGAGCACCTTGAGGGTGTTGACCCCTTCAGCGACTTCGCCCAGGCGCGTCACTGCATCTTCCAGGCTCAAACCCTGACCGAGGGCGAACCCGACCTGGTAGTTACGGCTTTTCGGCGACGAGCAGGTGACGATCAAATCGCCGACGCCCGCCAAACCGAGGAAGGTCATCGGGTTGGCGCCCTGATTCACCGCAAAGCGGGTCATTTCCGCCAGCGCCCGGGTGATCAGCATGCTCTTGGTGTTTTCGCCCATGCCCATCGCCACGGCCATGCCGGCAATGATCGCGTAGACGTTTTTCAACGCCCCGCCCAGCTCCACGCCATAGCGGTCGGCGCTGGCGTAGACGCGAAAGGTCTTGCCGTGCAGCGCTTCCTGGACCCGCTGGCAGAGTTCTTCGTCTTCGCTGGCGACCACCGTGGCGGTCAGCGCGTGTTCGGCGATTTCACGGGCCAGGTTCGGCCCGGACAACACGCCGATGCGCGCTTGCGGGGCGATCTCTTCGAGGATTTCGCTCATTAACTTGAAAGTATGGGCTTCGATGCCTTTGGTCAGGCTCACCAACAATTTGCCGTTCAAACGTTCGGCGTGCGGCATCAATACCGAGCGCAGCGCGCTGGACGGCAGTGCGACGAAGCACAAGTCGCAGGCTTGCAGAGTGGCCAGCAGGTCGGTGACCGCTTCCACGGCCGGCAGAATCTTGATGCCTTTGAGGTAACGCGGGTTCTCGCGATTGACCCGTATGGCCTCAGCCTGCTCGGGGTCACGCATCCACAGCCGGACCTGATGCCCGTTCTCGGCCAGCAGATTAGCCACGGCGGTACCAAAACTTCCGCCTCCCAGGACCGCAATTGGGCGCTGTTCAGTCATATGCAATCCGTTAATCCATACCAGTGGCGATGTCGGCATTATACGGAGCGGCCCAGTGGCGGCCAGCCCCCGCATCAATTACCGACACTTGTAGGAAGAAGACCAAGAAAACCGAGGAAAATGCCCGCAACGTGACTGGAAAAGTCATTGCGCTCGGTTAACATGCGCGCCAATTGTTCGCTATCAAGGATGTGTTGTGTCGTTTGGCTCCCCATCACCTCGCTCGCCGCTGGTACTGGCGCTGATGTTCAGCTCGCCATTGCTTGCCGACGACTTGTTCCTCGACAGCGAGCCGCTGCCGCAAGTACTGACCGCGACGCGACTCAAGCAGTCGCCAGCCGCAGTACCGGGGAGCATGACGGTGATCGACAGCGAACTGATCAACGCCAGCGGCGCCCGGGACATCAGTGAGTTGCTGCGACTGGTGCCGGGAATGATGGTCGGCAACATCAACGGCAACCAGGCGGCGGTGAACTATCACGGCACCAATGCGACCGAAGCGCGACGCATGCAAGTGTTGATCGACGGCCGCTCGGTGTACCGCGCAGGCCTGGCCACCGTGGACTGGAGTGACATTCCGGTGGCCCTGGAAGACATCGAACGCATCGAAGTTTTCCGTGGCCCGAACACCGTCAGCTATGGCGCCAATGCGCTGATGGCGGTGGTCAACATCATCACGCGCAACCCGGCCGACAGCCACGGCACGCGAATGAAAGTCACCCGTGGGCAGCGCGGCATCGACGACTTTTACGCCAGCCAGGGCGTGGGCTGGGACGGCGGCGACCTGCGCCTGTCACTGTCCGGCCAGCAAGACGACGGCTTCGACTCGGACCGCAATGGCGCCGACTACCGCGACAGCCGCCGCTTGAACCGCTTCAACCTCGCCGTCAGCCAGACGCTCACTGAAAACCAGAGTATCGACTGGCAATTGAATGCCAAGGACGGGAGCAACCAGCGGCCGTATACCTACCGCCCGGTCTTCTCGGGGATTACCGCTGCCGGGAACAATTCCGACGTCGTCGCCAAGGACTACGCCGGCTCGCTGCGCTGGAACCTCGACATCAATCCCGATCACAGCCTTTACATCCAGGGCTCGGCGCAGCACTGGGATCGTCAGCAGACCTGGCGTGCCTGCGATGCCGAAGTTTCGTTCAGCCCGCAGTTGACCGAACTCTGGCAGCTCAACCCGAATTACACCGAACGCCTGGCACGCAACATGGATCGCTACACCGGCCCCGGCGCGCCCGCAGGTGACCCGACCCAGCGCGCACTGGCCAATCAAGTGCTCGACCAATGGCGAAACGGCGCCCGGCAAACCCTCTGTGGCGATATTGACCAGAGCACCCGGGAATCGCGCTACGACCTTGAATTACAGGACACCCTCAGCCTGTCCGACAGTCTGCGGCTGGTCAGCGGCATGAACTATCGTTACGACCGGGCAGATTCCGAGACCTACTTCAATGGCACCCTCGACGACACCACCTGGCGGGCGTTCGGCCAGCTCGAGTGGCGCGCCACCGAGCATTGGTTGCTGCAGGGCGGTGCGATGTTCGAAGACACGCAATTGATCGGCAGTTCGCTCACCCCGCGGGTGGCGGTCAACTACCTGATCAACCCGCGCCATGGCCTGCGAGCGGTGTATTCGGAAGCCATCCGCTCGCCGGACATGTTCGAGAACAACGTCAACTGGAGCTATCAGGTAAAGAACCTGCGACCCAGCGCCTATGGCCAGTCCAGTGCCCGTTATTTCGTCAAGACCCGTGGCCCCGGCAACCTCGAACAGGAATACATGCGCTCTCGGGAGCTGGGCTATAACGGTTACTTTGCCGAAGTGGGGCTGGCGGTCGATGTGAAACTGTTCTACGACGAAATAACCGGGATGATCAGCGAACCGCTGCGCAACAATCAGTACATCGCCAGCAACTCAAACAGCGCGCGCCTCGAAGGGGCAGAAACCCAGCTCGACTGGAGAATCAGCAGCGCCGATCGCCTGCGTCTGACGTATGCCTACGTCGATGCCGAGGCGAGCAACCCGCAGGATGCCCAACAGACCGCCCGAAACAGCGGTTCCGCCGGGTGGCTGCACAACTGGGGCCACGGCTGGAACAGTGCGCTCTTCTACTATGGTGACGATGCCCTGAACGGCTACCGCTTCGAACGGGTCGACACGCGCATCGCCAAACGCATCGGCCTGGGCAAGGCCAGCCTGGAACTGGCCGGTGTGCTCCAGCAACGCCTCGACAGTCAGCCCACAACCTTCGTCGACAATAACTACGACGAGCGCCGGGTGCTTTACTTCAGCGCAGAGCTGGCGTTCTAAGATGCGGTATAGCCCGTCACGCAAGACGCCAATCCTTGGCCGCCTGCTGGCCGGGCTGTGCCTGGTGTTTGCCGGACTGCTGAGCAGCCTGGCGGCCAGCGCCGCGGACATTTTGCTGACCGGCGCCGAGGACAGCCCCGGCGCGCAATCCTTCGTCCAGGCCCTGCACGAGATGCGCCCTGACGACAGCGTGCGTTTCCAGACACTGGCCAGTCTGCCGGAGCCAGGCAAACTGCCCGCCGGTACCCGTCTGATTCTGCTCGACCTGCCAAGCCTCGACTGGCGCCTGCAAGACCCCCAAGGCCCGGCGACGTTGGTCCTGCGCATCAGCCGCCTGCAAGCCCGCCAGCGTCTGGGGACCACCCTGCCCTCACACCTCAGCCTGCTTTGGAGCGATCAGCCTCTGGACCGGCAATTACGTCTGACCCGGCTCCTCCTGCCCCATGCCAAACGCGTGGGTGTGCTCTTCGACAGCCACAGCGAATTCCTGTTGGAAGAATTGCATCAGGCCGCCCACTCCCTGGGCCTTGAGGTGGTTACCCAGCGTTGGGACAACACCAATGACAGCCGACCATTGCAGACTCTGCTGAAAAACAGCGACGTGTTGCTGGGCCTCGACGACCCCGATTTGTACAACCCGAAAACCGCGAAGAACCTGCTGCTTAGCAGCTACGCGCGGCAAATGGCGCTGATCGGTCCCAATCCCGGATTCGTCAAGGCTGGCAGCCTGGCCAGCACCTACAGCGATCAGAGTGATTGGCTGGAGATTCTCAATGAGCTGCTCGACCGACCACCAACGACATGGCCACGCGCGCATTACCCGCAACATTTCAAAGTCTTGAGTAACCCGCAGGTGGCTCGTTCATTAGGTATAGAACAGATGCCTGATGCGTTTGTCGCAACACAGCTGGCCGCAGGAGAACGCCACCCATGACTTTCCGTCGCCGTTGGGACATCAACACCCGCACCCAAATCATCAGCCTCGGCCCTGCCCTGTTACTGACGTTGCTGTTGATCAGTTTCTTCACCTTCGTGCGGATCCAGGACCTGCGTCAGGAGCTCAATCACACCGGGCAACTGATCGCCAACCAACTGGCACCGGCCACCGAATACGGGGTGATCTCGGGCAACAACGAGGTGCTCGACAGTTTGCTCAAGGCTACCCTGGCCACGCCCAATGTGCGCTTTCTGGAAGTCCAGGACAGCGCCAACCGGATTCTGGTGTACGTCGAGCAACCGTCGGAAACCCACAACCGCTCGCACCAGGTCGAAGTGTTCCAGGCCCCGGTGCGGCTGCAACGCATCCAGCTGCACAATGATTTCCTGCAGGGCAGCCGCGTCGCCAACACGACGCCCAGCGAGGATTATCTGGGTCGGGTGATCGTCGGCCTGTCCAATGACGCCTTCAGCCAGCGTCAGCAGGAAATCCTGCTCAAGGCCGGGATCCTGGCGCTGTTCGCCCTGCTGTTTACTTTTCTGCTCGCCCGGCGACTGGCCGGCAGTCTGTCGCAACCGATCCGCGACATCGGCAACGCGGTCAAGGCGATTCAGGACGGCGACTACAAAACGCCGCTGCCGATCGTCGACGACACTGAACTGGGCGCGCTGTCGCAACACATCAACAACCTCGCCAACGGGCTCGAGCAAGCCAGTCGCGAACAGCATCAAGCAATGGCGCAGTTGATTCAGACTCGCGAGGAAGCGGAAAAGGCCAACAACGCCAAATCCGATTTCCTTGCGATGATGAGCCACGAACTGCGCACACCGATGAATGGCGTGCTGGGCATGCTGCAACTGCTGGAAACCACCGAGATGACCGAGGAGCAGGTCGAATACGCGGCGCTTGCCTCGGAGTCCACCGAACACCTGCTCAAAGTCATCAACGACATTCTGGATTTCTCGCGCATCGAGCGTTCGGAACTGGAGCTGGAACACATTCCATTCAACCTCGCAGACCTGATCGGCAGTTGCGCCCAGTCGTTCTCGCACAGCGCCTTGCAACGCGGGCTCGACCTGGTGCTGTCGATTCCGGACGACATGCGCGCGTTGCAGGTGCAGGGCGACCCGACGCGGATCCGGCAGATCCTGGTCAACCTGATCGGCAATGCGCTGAAATTCACCGAACAGGGCCGCGTCAGCATCGAACCGCAATGGCAGTCGCTGGATCACGAACTGCTGTGGTTCACCTGCACTGTGCGCGACAGCGGGATTGGTATCTCGGCTGAAAGCCTGGAATTGATGTTCAACGCCTTCCAGCAGGCCGACAGTTCTATTTCGAGGCGTTACGGGGGCACCGGGCTGGGTCTGCCGATTGCTCGCACGCTGGCTGAACGCATGGGCGGCACGTTGCGCGCCCAGAGCGAGGAAGGTCGCGGCTCGGTGTTCACCCTGGAAATCCCGCTGGCGCTCTATAAACAGACGCTGCCTGTGCTGGTGCCGCGCATACCGACCGGCAGCGGTGATGGCGAAGGGCGCAACGTGTTGCTGGTGGAAGACAATCCGGTCAATCAGACGGTCATCGAAGCAATGTTGCGCAGTCTGGGCTTTACTGTCAGCGTCGTCACCGATGGCGCCCAGGCTGTGCGCAGTGCGGAGAGTCTGATTTTCGAAGCGATTCTGATGGACTGCCGGCTACCGATCATCGACGGCTACGAGGCCACCCGACAGATTCGCCAATTACCCGGCTGCACAGACTTGCCGATCATCGCGCTGACCGCCAACGCCTTGCAGGGTGACCGCGAAGCCTGTTTATCGGCGGGAATGAACGATTACCTGGCCAAGCCCTTCAAACGCACAGATTTGCAGCAAATTCTGCAGCGCTGGGTGCAGTAGTGCAGGCCTTTCGGCTATCTGCGACTGGCGTGAAAGGCGAAAGTGCGGCAGTCTTAGGCACCCGAACAGGCCCGAAAAGGGGCTTGAATAATAATTTCAGTGCACAAGTGTACATTCATGTCCTTGGTGCTGTGACTTTCACCACAACGCAATAGTCTATGAGTAGGCTGCTGACTCGAGGCATGAACGCCTCGATCGGCCGGGAAGATTTGCCCCACCTGCCGCATGGGACTATTGAGGAGCTCGCATGACCCAACAAAACGCCTTTACTCGGGAAGACCTGCTGCGCTGCAGTCGCGGTGAGCTGTTCGGCCCAGGTAACGCACAACTGCCCGCCCCGAACATGTTGATGGTGGATCGCATCACCCATATCAGCGCCGAGGGTGGCAAGTACGGCAAGGGTGAATTGGTCGCCGAGCTGGATATCACTCCGGACCTGTGGTTCTTCGCCTGCCACTTCGAAGGCGATCCGGTGATGCCAGGCTGCCTGGGCCTCGACGCCATGTGGCAACTGGTCGGTTTCTTCCTCGGCTGGCAAGGTCTGCCGGGCCGCGGTCGCGCCCTGGGTTCGGGCGAAGTGAAATTCTTTGGTCAGGTTCTGCCGACCGCCAAGAAAGTAACCTATAACATTCAGATCAAGCGCGTACTGAAGGGCAAGCTGAACCTGGCCATCGCCGATGGTTCGGTCAGCGTCGACGGCCGCGAGATCTACACCGCCGAAGCCCTTCGGGTCGGCGTTTTCACCTCCACTGACAACTTCTAAGGGTTATCCGCATGCGCCGCGTCGTTATCACTGGTCTGGGCATCGTTTCGTGCCTGGGCAATGACAAAGAGACCGTCTCCGCTAACCTGCGTGCAAGCCGCCCTGGCATCCGGTTCAACCCGGAATATGCTGAAATGGGTCTGCGTAGCCAGGTTTCCGGCTCCATTGACCTTCCCCTCGAAGAGCTGATCGATCGCAAGATCTATCGCTTCGTCGGCCACGCGGCGGCTTACGCCTACCTGGCCATGAAAGATGCCATCGCCGACTCCGGTCTGACCGATGAGCAGGTTTCCAACGTGCGTACCGGCCTGATCGCCGGTTCCGGTGGCGCGTCGACCTTGAACCAGATGGAAGCGCTGGACATCCTGCGCGAAAAAGGCGTCAAACGTGTAGGCCCGTACCGCGTCACGCGGACCATGGGTAGCACCGTTTCGGCTTGTCTGGCGACGCCGTTCAAGATCAAGGGTGTGAATTACTCGATCTCCTCCGCGTGCGCCACCAGTGCTCACTGCATCGGTAACGCTGTGGAGCAGATCCAGTTGGGCAAGCAGGACATCGTGTTCGCCGGCGGCGGTGAAGAAGAACACTGGAGCCAATCGTTCCTGTTCGACGCCATGGGCGCACTGTCCAGCCAGTACAACGAAACCCCGGAAAAAGCTTCCCGTGCCTACGACGCCAAGCGTGACGGTTTCGTCATCGCCGGCGGTGGCGGCATGGTCGTGGTCGAAGAGCTGGAACACGCTCTGGCCCGCGGCGCGAAGATCTACGCGGAAATCGTTGGCTACGGCGCGACCTCCGACGGCTACGACATGGTCGCCCCAAGCGGCGAAGGCGCCATCCGCTGCATGCAGATGGCCATGGCCACCGTTGACACTCCGATCGACTACCTGAACACCCACGGCACTTCGACTCCGGTCGGCGACGTCATGGAAATGAAAGGTGTGCGTGAAGTGTTCGGCGACAAGGCTCCGGCCATCAGCTCCACCAAGAGCCTGTCGGGTCACTCCCTGGGCGCCGCCGGTGTTCACGAAGCGATCTACTGCCTGCTGATGATGGAAGGCAACTTCATGGCGGGTTCCGCCAACATCGACGAACTGGACCCGGAAGTGGCTGACATGCCGATCCTGACCAAGACTCGTGAAGACGCCACCATCAACACCGTGATGAGCAACAGCTTTGGCTTCGGCGGCACCAATGCCACGCTGGTACTGAAGCGCTGGGCCGGTAAGTAATACCTCCCCCGCTACGCTGCACACAAAAACGCCCCGACTGGTTCGGGGCGTTTTTTTTGTGCCTGAAAGATTGAACACCGCAATCCCTGTGGGAGCGGGCTTGCTCGCGATGACGGCACCACATTCAACATTTCTGTATGAATAAGACCGCTATCGCGAGCAGGCTCACTCCCACAGGTTTTGTGTGAAGCCAGACATTTTCTTCAATGCGAACATGAAGCTTTTGTCATGAAACTCAGCGGCCTGCGACCGAATGCCGCGCGCTTCAAGGGCTGCAGGATTTTCTCTGTTTTTGCAAAAGTCCGTTACCAAACCCAGTCGTTTACTTAGCAGGCTAACCAAACATATAACGGAGTCCTGCACACGCCTTGCTGCAGATAACAGAGATTGGAGCTAGCAGATGACTGTAAAAGTAACTGAACGCGACGATTCACATAAGTCCCACGAAGGCGTAGCCGCCGGTATCCGGATCTGGGACGTTCACCAACAAGACATGCTGGTGGGGATGTTCCACTCCGAAACCGATGCCCACAGCTACAAGGCCGAACTGGAAAAACTGGAGCAGCAACGAGCGCTCCAATCCGCATAAGCAATGACAGCATTGAAAACGACAAACCCCGCCATGAGCGGGGTTTGTCGTTGTTGCAGCCTTTAACGGCTTACCACATCAGATCGTCCGGGATCTGATAGGCCGCGTACGGATCGTCCTCGACAGCGACTTCTTCGGTCTTCACGTTCATCTGCACGATACGCTGTGGGTCGCGCTCCTGGATCTTCAGGGCCGCCTCACGCGGGATCACTTCATAACCGCCGGCGTGGTGGACGATGGCCAGCGAACCGCTGCTGAGCTTGTTGCGCATCAGCGTGTTGACGCAGATGCGCTTGACCTTCTTGTCGTCGACGAAGTTGTAGTAGTCCTCGGTCGTCAGCTTCGGCAGACGCGAGACTTCGATCAACTGTTTGACCTGAGCAGCGCGAGCCTTGGCCTCGGCCTTCTCCTGTTGCTGACGGTTCAGCTCCTGATCGCGCTTGACCTTCTCGGCCATGGCTTCCTGAGCCGCCCGCTGCTGCGAGTCATCGAGTTCGATCTGGCCTTTGTGGGCCAGACGCTGCTGTTTCTGCTTCTCTTTGCCGACCTGTTTGGCCTGCTTCTGGTTGACCAGCCCTGCTTTGAGCAACTGGTCGCGAAGGGAAATGCTCATGGTGCTTATTACTCACTTAGGCAACTGCTCAACCGCAGCTGGGCAAATTCTTTTCCTGACGTTTGGCTTCGCCCCACAAGGCGTCCAACTCTTCGAGGGTGCAATCTTCTATGGGACGGTGGGTGTCGCGCAATGCCTGTTCGATAAAACGGAAGCGTCTTTCGAACTTGCTGTTGGCGCCACGCAGTGCAGTTTCGGGGTCGACCTTGAGATGACGCGCCAGATTGACCACGGAAAACAACAGATCACCGACTTCATCGGCAATCGCTACCGAGTCATTGTCGGCCATGGCTTCGAGCACTTCATCGAGCTCTTCGCGCACTTTGTCGAGCACCGGCAAGGCGTCAGGCCAGTCGAACCCGACCTGCCCTGCGCGCTTCTGCAACTTCGCCGAACGGGACAATGCCGGCAGTGCTGCGGGTACGTCGTCGAGCAAGGACAGCTGCATTGGCGTGGATGATTTCTCGGCACGTTCCTCAGCCTTGATCTCTTCCCAGCGCTGCTTGACCTGATCTTCATTCAGACGCGGAACATCCAGCGGTGCGTACAGATCACCGCTAGGAAACACGTGCGGATGACGGCGAATCAACTTGCGGGTGATGCTGTCGATGACACCGGCGAATTCGAAGCGCCCTTCTTCCCGCGCCAGCTGGCTGTAATAAACCACCTGGAACAGCAAATCCCCCAACTCACCCTGCAAGTGATCGAAGTCTCCGCGCTCGATGGCGTCGGCGACTTCGTAGGCTTCCTCAAGGGTGTGCGGGACGATAGTTTCGTAGGTTTGCCTGATGTCCCAAGGGCAGCCGTACTGCGGGTCGCGCAGACGGCTCATCAGGTGCAGCAAGTCTTCAAGGCTGTACATCAATCATGTCTCATCACAAAAACCTGTGGGAGCGAGCCTGCTCGCGATAGCGGACTTGCAGACAACACAGATGTTGACTGAAATACCGCCATCGCGAGCAGGCTCGCTCCCACATTGGTCATCATTACGGCGTCCGGTTACGACGGGTTTCGATGATGTTCGGCAACTGGGAAATCCGCCCCAGCAACCGCCCCAGCGCATCCAGCCCCGGAATCTCGATGGTCAGGGACATCAACGCGGTGTTGTCCTCTTTGTTCGAGCGGGTGTTGACCGCCAGCACGTTAATCCGCTCGTTGAGCAGCACTTGCGAAACGTCACGCAGCAGACCGGACCGGTCGTAGGCGCGGATGATGATGTCCACCGGATAGGTGAGCACCGGCACCGGCCCCCAGCTGACCTGGATGATCCGCTCGGGTTCGCGGCTGCCCAGTTGCAGCACCGAGGCGCAGTCCTGACGATGGATGCTCACGCCGCGGCCCACGGTGATGTAACCGACGATCGCATCCCCCGGCAGCGGCTGGCAGCAACCCGCCATCTGGGTCATGAGGTTGCCGACGCCCTGGATCTGGATGTCGCCGCGCTTGCCCGGTTTGTAGCCGGTGGCCTTGCGCGGAATCAGTTCCAGCTGTTCGTTGCCGCGCTCCGGCTCGACCAGTTGCTGCGCCAGGTTCACCAGTTGCGCCAGACGTAAATCGCCTGCGCCCAACGCGGCGAACATGTCTTCGGCCACCTTCATGTTGGCCTTTTCGGCCAGCTTGTCGAAATCCACCGCTGGCAGACCGAGGCGACTGAGTTCACGCTCCAGCAAGGTTTTACCGGCGGCGACGTTCTGGTCGCGCGCCTGCAACTTGAACCAGTGAACAATCTTCGCCCGTGCCCGCGAGGTGGTGATGTAACCCAGGTTCGGGTTCAGCCAGTCGCGGCTCGGGGTGCCGTGCTTGCTGGTGATGATCTCGACCTGTTCACCGGTTTGCAGGCTGTAGTTGAGCGGCACGATGCGCCCGTTGATCTTCGCGCCACGGCAGTTATGACCGATTTCGGTGTGCACGCGGTAGGCGAAGTCCAGCGGCGTCGCGCCCTTCGGCAAGTCGATGGCGTGACCGTCCGGGGTGAAGATGTAGACCCGATCCGGCTCGATATCGACTCGCAGTTGTTCAGCCAGGCCGCCGATGTCGCCCAATTCTTCATGCCACTCGAGGACCTGACGCAGCCAGGAAATTTTCTCTTCGTAGTGGTTGGAGCCGGATTTGACGTCGGTGCCCTTGTAGCGCCAGTGCGCGCAAACGCCCAGTTCGGCTTCTTCGTGCATGGCGTGGGTGCGGATCTGCACTTCCAGCACCTTGCCCTCGGGGCCGATCACCGCGGTGTGCAGCGAGCGGTAGCCGTTCTCTTTCGGGTTGGCGATGTAGTCGTCGAATTCTTTCGGGATGTGCCGCCACAGGGTGTGGACGATACCGAGCGCGGTGTAGCAGTCGCGCATTTCCGGCACCAGCACGCGAACGGCGCGCACGTCGTAGATCTGGCTGAATTCCAGACCCTTGCGCTGCATTTTGCGCCAGATCGAATAGATGTGTTTGGCCCGGCCGCTGATGTCGGCGTCGACGCCGGTGGCGGTCAGCTCATTCTTCAGTTGGCTCATGACGTCGGCGATGAAGCGCTCGCGATCCAGACGCCGCTCATGAAGCAACTTGGCGATCTGCTTGTACTGATCGGGCTCAAGGTAACGGAAGGACAAGTCCTCCAGTTCCCACTTGATGTGACCGATACCGAGACGGTGAGCCAAAGGCGCGTAGATGTCGAAGACTTCACGGGCGACGCGGTTGCGTTTTTCGTCATCGGCGGTTTTCACCGCACGGATGGCGCAGGTGCGTTCGGCCAGTTTGATCAGTGCAACGCGAACGTCGTCGACCATGGCGACCAGCATCTTGCGCAGGTTTTCGACCTGGCCCTGCGTGCCCAGCACCAGGGATTGGCGGGGGCTGAGGCTGGCGCTGATCGCCGCCATGCGCAGCACGCCGTCGATGAGCTTGGCGACCACCGGACCGAAGCGCTGGCTGATCGCCGGCAACTCGATCTGGCCTTCGCGCACGCCGCGATACAGGATCGCGGCAACCAACGAATCCTGATCGAGTTTGAGGTCGGCGAGAATCTCGGCGATCTCAAGGCCCGTGCGGAAACTCGAGGTCCCTTCGGACCACAGGTTTTTCGCCGCATTGGCTTGTTGTTCAGACGTACGAGCAAACTCGCACGCTTCCTTCAAGGCTTCGCGATCCAGTGCCGGATCGACACTGACCGCATGATCGAGCCAAGCCTCGAGATTGATACTGCCGTCGGTGTTGATCGGCTGGTGTGCTCTCACCTGTACCATCTTGCTTACCTTCCCTACGACGCAGATTCAATGCGTCAAATCGCTGACCTTTCGTTACCCTTGGACGCTCGCGGGGCTAATGCGAGAGTGGCGCGGGCAGGCCAGTCGGACCAGACGAGCCGTCCTAGCTCGCTTCAAATAACGCCATGGCCTCGACATGTGCCGTCTGAGGAAACATATCGAGAATCCCGGCACGTTTTAACCGGTAGCCCTGCTTGATCAATTCGACCGTATCGCGCGCCAGCGTTGCCGGATTGCACGACACATACACCAACCGTTTGGCGCCCAGGGACGCCAGCTTGCGCACTGCCTCGAAAGCACCGTCACGCGGTGGGTCCAAGAGTACCGCACAAAAGCCTTCCCGCGCCCATTCGGCATGGGTCAAAGGCTGGGATAAATCGGCCTGAAAAAACTTCGCATTATGAAGATTGTTGCTAGCAGCGTTCGCGGCTGCCCGCTCGACCATCGCCTGCACACCTTCCACCGCCACCACTTCGCGAACGACCTTGGCCAGCGGCAAGGCAAAGTTACCCAAGCCACAGAATAGATCGAGAACGCGTTCATCCGCCGTCGGCTTCAGCCACTCCAACGCCTGGGCGATCATCGCTTCGTTGACCCCGGCGTTGACCTGGATGAAATCTCCCGGTCGGTACGCCAGGTTCAAATCCCACTGTTCAAGTCGATAACCCAACGACTGGTCAGCCTCGACCGGTTGCGGTTCACCGTCACCGTGCAGCCACAGTTGGGCTTCATGGAAGGCGCAGAAATCCTTGAGGATCGTCATGTCGGCGTCGGACAGCGGCGCCATGTGCCGCAACAAAACCGCCAACGACGAACCGCTGAACAATTCCACATGCCCCAGCGCCTGAGGTTTGCTCAAGCGCCGGAGCATTTCCGGCAAGCGGGTCATGATCGGTTGCAAAGGCTGTACCAGCACCGTGCATTCGTTGATCGCAACGATGTCCTGACTGCCAGCGGCGCGGAAACCGACTTCGAGTTTTTTCGCCTTCATGTCCCAGCGCACCGCCACTCGGGCGCGACGCCGGTAACCGAATTCCGGACCGCTCAAAGGCGCGGCCCATTCTTCGGGTTCGACACCGGCGACCTTCGACAACTGCTCGGCGAGCATGCGCTGTTTCAGGGCGAGTTGTTCGTTGTGCGGCAAATGTTGCACGCTGCAACCGCCACAGCGACCCGCATGCGGACACGGTGCCGGGCGGCGCAGTTCGCTGGCCTGGAACACCCGCTCGGTGCGCGCCTCGACCACTTTGCCGTGGGCGCCCAACACGCGTGCTTCGACTTCTTCACCGGCCAATGCGCCGATGACGAACCAGGTGCGACCTTCAAAAAACGCGATACCACGACCGTCATTAGCCAGGCGCTCGATACTCAAGCGCTGCTTTTTGCCAGTCGGAATTTGCGGGGCCTTGCTACCGCCGGTGGGCTGGAAGCGCAGGCCTCTCTCTTGCTTGGCCATCAGTTGGGCGCGTCGAAAATGCCGGTCGACAAGTAACGGTCGCCACGGTCGCAGATGATCGCGACGATCACCGCGTTTTCAACTTCTTTGGACAGACGCAGCATCGCTGCTACCGCACCGCCCGAGGACACGCCACAGAAGATGCCTTCTTCGCGGGCCAGACGACGGGTCACGTCTTCGGCTTCGCTTTGCGCCATGTCGACGATCCGGTCCACGCGCTCGGCCTGGTAGATCTTCGGCAGGTATTCCTGCGGCCAGCGACGGATGCCCGGAATCGCCGAGCCTTCCATCGGTTGCAGACCGATGATCTGCACGCTTTCGTTCTGCTCTTTCAAGTAGCGCGAGACGCCCATGATGGTACCGGTGGTGCCCATGGAGCTGACGAAATGGGTGATGGTGCCTTCGGTCTGACGCCAGATTTCCGGGCCGGTGGTGGTGTAGTGCGCTTCGGGGTTGTCCCCGTTGGCGAACTGATCCAGCACCTTGCCGCGGCCTTCGGCTTCCATTCGCTGGGCGAGGTCGCGGGCGCCTTCCATGCCCTCTTCCTGGGTGACCAGAATCAGCTCGGCGCCGTACGCCGTCATGGCGGCTTTACGCTCGGCGCTGGAGTTGTCCGGCATGATCAGGATCATCTTGTAACCCTTGATCGCGGCGGCCATCGCCAGGGCGATCCCGGTGTTGCCCGAGGTCGCTTCGATCAGCGTATCGCCGACGTGGATCTGCCCGCGCAGTTCGGCGCGGGTGATCATCGACAGCGCCGGACGGTCCTTGACCGAACCCGCCGGGTTATTCCCTTCGAGCTTGAGCAAAAGGGTATTGCTGGTGGCGCCAGGCAGGCGCTGCAAACGGACCAGCGGAGTGTTGCCGACGCAATCGGCGATGGTTGGGTACTGCAAGGTCATGGCGTATTCGCAATCCAGACTGCGGGGGCGCCTATCATACCGGCAAACGTCGGCAGGCCATATCACGCAAAGTATGGTGCTTATGGTTTATGGGAATAAGGGGCTGGATCAGTACTCTTCGCCTTGCGCGAGATTCAATGCGTAGAACTCATGCAACTTGGCCTGCAACAACTGTTTGTCCGGTAGCTGCACCTGGTATTCAGCGATCAGCGCTGGCGACAAGCTGCGGTTAAGGGCGTACTCGACCACCTCGTCATCCTTGCTGGCACACAGCAACACACCAATGGCCGGGTTTTCGTGGGGTTTGCGTTCATTGCGATCCAGCGCTTCCAGATAGAAGTTCAGCTTGCCCAAATACTCCGGTTCAAAACGACCGACCTTAAGCTCAATGGCTACAAGACAATTAAGGCCGCGATGGAAGAACAGCAGATCCAGGGCGAAATCACGCCCGCCGACTTGCAGCGGGCGTTCAGAACCGACAAAACAAAAGTCGCGACCCAGTTCGATCAGAAATTCCTTGAGGCGCGCCAGCAACCCTTTATGCAGATCGGTTTCGCCATGGCTGGAGGGCAAGTCGAGAAACTCGAGCATGTAGGCGTCGCGGAACACGTTCAGTGCCTCAGGGTGAGTTTGTCTCAGCACCGCAGAGGCTTTTGCCGGTTGGGTCACGCTTCGCTCGAACAGTGCGGTTTTGAACTGACGCTCTAGTTCGCGCTTTGACCATTTTTCCTGAACGGCCATACGCAGGTAGAACTCCCGCTCCTCCGGCAGTTTGCCCAGGCTGAAGATGACCAGATTATGAGTCCAGGATATTTGTCTCACCAGCGGTGAGACTTTCTCGTCGCCGCGATAAGTTTCGTAGAACTGACGCATGCGAAACAGATTGGGACGGGTAAACCCACGCAACCCCGGTTGAGTCTGAGCCAGATGCTCGGCCAACTGGCTGACCACAGAATCGCCCCATTCGGCTTTTTCCAGCTTGCGACTGATGTAAGCACCCACCTGCCAATACAGCTCGATCAACTGGGTATTCACCGCCTGTATGGCTTGCTGCTTGGCACTTTGAATCAGCGCCAGCACTTCATTGAAACGGTCTTCGGTTGTGCTGCCGGGGACGCTGGGTGCAGTCATGCCGAACTCCTGAAGGAAGAGGAAAAACGCAAGTCTATTCCGTCGAATCAGGCACAAGGTGTCGGCAATGACCTTTAGGAAAGGTCGTACAAAATAACGGGAACGCTCCGGCAAAGTTAGAACGGTTGTGGCTGGGAGGGCCTCATCGCGAGCAGGCTCGCTCCCACAGGGTTAAGGGTTGATCACACCATTTGTGGCCGACACACCTCCACTGTGGGAGTGAGCCTGCTCGCGATAGCGTCGTCACTGACGCCATCAATATCAGCCACCAACCGCATATTCAGCCGCAACCCGGTCTCAGTGTTCTCAGCCCAAAGACTGCCCCCCTGACGCTGCACCGCATTCCTCGCAATGCTCAACCCCAACCCAAATCCACCATCCCCCGGTCGCGATCCGTCGAGTCGGATGAACGGCGAGAAGATCCGCTCCAGATCTTCATCAGCCACCCCGCCGCCCTCATCCTCCAGCCACACCTGCCAGAAGTCACCATCGCGCTGACTACCCAGACGCACAACGCCGCCCTGCGGTGAATGACGAATGGCATTGCGCAGGATGTTTTCCAGCGCTTGAGCCAACGTATTGAGATGGCCGCGCACCCAGCAGGACGAATCCACCGCACACTGCAACTGGCTCGCCGGCCAGCCACTTTCATAGCAGGCATTTTCCGTGAGCATTTCCCACAATGCCTGAACCTGGATCGATTCGTCGGGCAACCGAGTGCGCTCGGTGTCGAGCCAGGCCAGTTGCAGGGTGTCTTCGACCAGACGCTGCATGCCATCGACCTCTCGGCCAATGCGCTCGCGCAATTGGGTCAACCCCTGCTCGCTTTCGCTGGCCACCCGCAGGCGACTCAGTGGCGTGCGCAATTCGTGGGACAGGTCGCGCAGCAGTTGTTGTTGCAGGGCCACCGTGCTTTGCAGGCGCTCGGACATGTGATCGAAGGCCCGGCCCAGTTCACCCAGCTCATCCGGGCGATGGGTGATGCGGCTCGACAACCGCACGTTCAACGGGTCGGCACGCCAGGCATTGGCCTGTTCGCGCAGACTGTTCAAAGGCACGACCAGCAACCGATACAGACCGACGCACAGCAGTAAGGTGAACAACCCGGGAATCACCCCGTTGGTGATCACCCGCCAGAACACCCGGTAACGGCCAGGCACGAAACGCTGGGGCAGTTCGATCACCAGGCTGCCAGCGGACGGATCCTTGGGAAAAGGCACTCTCAACCACGGCAAACCTTTGGTATGGCGACTCGTCGGCCAATCCAGACCTCGTAAAAAAGTCAGGCGCCGGGTTTCTTTTTCCGTCAGCGGGTAACTGCTCAATGACTGCAAATCGCCGCCAATCACACCGACCCATGTCGATTCGCGATGTCCGACGCTGTGCAACCAGGCATCGATGCCCGCACTCTGGCGCTCATTCCACACCTGCTCGGCCTCGGCGGCGTAGCGCATCAGCGTGCCCCGTGCCTCGTCGGACAGGAACAGGTTTTTCTGTTCCATATAGCGCCCCCAGGACCAACTGAGCCAGATCATCAGCAGACAGAACGCCACCAACAAACACGCCAGTTTCCAGAACAGCGAATGCCTGCCCGGCAGGTCAGTCCACTTCATCGACCGCACTCAATACGTAACCCTTGCCCCACACCGTGCGCACTTCGCGCTCGAGGTAACCGACGGCCTTGAGCTTGCGGCGGATCTGGCTGATGTGCATGTCGAGGCTGCGGTCATGGGGCGCGTAACCGCGCTGCAGCACATGCTGGTAAAGGAAGGCTTTGCTCAGGACTTCATCGCCATTGCGGTTCAGCGTTTCCAGCAACCGATATTCGCTGCGGGTCAGGCCGGCAGCGTGTTCGCCATAAAAGACATCACAGCCTTCATCGTCGAAACGCAGGCTGTCCGCCGAAGGCGCAATCGGTGCCGGCGCTGGCCGGCGGTCGAGCGCGACCCGTCGCAGGATCGCTTCGATGCGCACCCGCAACTCGACCATGCTGAAGGGTTTGGGCAGGTAGTCATCGGCGCCCAGGCGAAAACCACTGACGCGATCCGCCTCGGCACCGAGCGCCGACATCAACACCACCGGAGTGGAATGGCTCTGGCGCAATTGCGTCAGTACATTCAGCCCGTCCAGGCCCGGCAGCAGAATATCCATCAGCACCACATCGAAGGCTTGCTGGCGGGCGATGGTCAAGCCTTCCAGACCGTTCTTGCACCACGTCACCTGAAAACCGCAACGTCCCAGGTGTTCATGAACATAAGCACCGAGTACGAGGTCGTCTTCTATAGACAGGATACGAGGGTGTCCAACAGCGATGGGAGTCATGACTATCTGCAAATAATTCTCAGTTGTGGATTATTCAAGATTGCCTCGCTGCGGGCAACACAAGGTTTGCCCGTGAGGTAAAAGTGGCGATCCTGCCGACGAATGCCGACATCAATTTTACGAAGATTGCCCGCCTGCAAATCGCTACACTGCGCAGGTGGCGCGTGCTGGACGTACGTGCAGGTCATTAAATCGCTGGATGCAGGAGAGATGCGTGCTCAAGAAACTGGGAATTAAAGGCCGCGTGCTATTGCTGACCCTGTTGCCGACCAGCCTGATGGCCTTGGTTCTGGGTGGCTATTTCACCTGGATGCAGCAATCCGACCTGCAAACCCAGCTCATGCAGCGTGGCGAGATGATCGCCGAACAACTGGCGCCCCTGGTGGCCCCGGCCATGGGCCACAAGAACACCGAGCTGTTGGAACGCATTGCCACCCAATCGCTGGAACAACCGGACGTGCGCGCCGTATCGTTCCTCGCCCCCGACCGCTCCCTGTTGGCCCATGCCGGCCCGACCATGCTCAACCAGGCGCCGATCGGCAACAGTTCGCAGATGCTGCGCCGCAGCGGCAATGACGCGACGCGTTACTTGCTGCCGGTGTTCGGCAAGCACCGCAATCTGGCCGGTGATTTGATTCCCGACGAAGCCGATCGCCTGTTGGGCTGGGTCGAACTTGAACTGTCCCACAACGGCATGCTGCTGCGCGGTTACCGCAGCCTGTTCGCCAGCCTGTTGCTGATCGGCGCAGGGCTGGCCGGTGCGGCGCTGCTGGCGTTACGCATGGGCCGCAGCATCAATCGGCCGCTGAGCCAGATCAAGCAAGCGGTGGCGCAACTCAAGGACGGTCATCTGGAAACCCGACTGCCGCCCCTCGGCAGCCAGGAACTGGACACACTGGCGTCCGGCATCAACCGTATGGCCGGCACCCTGCAGAACGCGCAGGAAGAATTGCAGCACAGCATCGATCAGGCCACCGAAGACGTGCGCCAGAACCTGGAAACCATCGAGATCCAGAACATCGAACTGGACCTGGCGCGCAAGGAAGCCCTTGAAGCCAGCCGGATCAAATCCGAGTTCCTGGCCAACATGAGCCATGAAATCCGCACGCCGCTCAACGGCATTCTCGGCTTCACGCATCTGCTGCAAAAAAGCGAGCTGACCCCGCGCCAGCTCGACTATCTGGGCACCATCGAAAAGTCCGCCGACAGCCTGTTGGGGATCATCAACGAGATTCTCGACTTCTCGAAAATCGAGGCCGGAAAACTGGTGCTCGACCATATTCCGTTCAACTTGCGCGACCTGCTCCAGGACACGCTGACCATCCTCGCCCCGGCCGCCCATGCCAAGCAACTGGAGCTGGTGAGCCTGGTTTATCGCGATACGCCGCTGTCGCTGGTGGGTGACCCGCTGCGGCTCAAGCAGATTCTCACCAACCTGGTCAGCAATGCGATCAAGTTCACCCGCGAAGGCACCATCGTCGCCCGCGCCATGCTTGAAGAAGAACACGAAGACAGCGTGCAACTGCGCATCAGCATTCAGGACACCGGCATCGGGCTGTCGAACCAGGACGTGCGTGCCTTGTTCCAGGCCTTCAGCCAGGCCGACAACTCGCTGTCCCGGCAACCGGGCGGCACTGGCTTGGGGCTGGTGATTTCCAAACGTCTGATCGAACAGATGGGTGGCGAGATCGGTGTCGACAGTACCCCCGGCGAAGGCTCGGAATTCTGGATCAGCCTGAGCCTGCCCAAAACCCGCGACGACGCCGAAGACCTGCCCGGTCCGCCGTTGCTCGGGCGTCGGGTGGCGGTGCTGGAAAATCACGAACTGGCCCGTCAGGCGTTGCAGCATCAACTGGAAGACTGTGGCCTCGAAGTCACTCCGTTCAATACGCTGGAAAGCCTGACCAATGGCGTGACCGGCGCGCATCAGACCGATCAGGCGATCGACCTGGCGGTGCTCGGCATCACCAGCAACGACATGCCGCCAGAGCGCCTCAACCAGCACATCTGGGACCTCGAACACCTGGGCTGCAAGGTGCTGGTGTTGTGCCCGACCACCGAACAGACACTGTTCCACCTCTCGGTGCCCAACCCGCACAGCCAGCTCCAGGCCAAACCGGCCTGCACCCGCAAGCTGCGGCGGGCCTTGTCCGACCTGGTCAACCCCCGCCAGCACCGCAGCGAACCCGGCGAACCGGTGTCCAGCCGCGCGCCAAAGGTGCTGTGTGTCGACGACAACCCGGCCAACCTGCTGCTGGTGCAAACCCTGCTCGAGGACATGGGCGCCAAAGTCCTCGCGGTGGAAAGCGGTTACGCGGCGGTCAAGGCGGTGCAGACCGAAACCTTCGACCTGGTGCTGATGGACGTTCAGATGCCCGGTATGGACGGGCGGCAAAGCACTGAAGCGATTCGCCAGTGGGAAAGTGAACGGCATTGCACACCGCTGCCGATCGTTGCCCTCACCGCTCACGCCATGGCCAACGAGAAACGCGCGCTGCTGCAAAGCGGCATGGACGATTACCTGACCAAACCGATCAGCGAACGGCAACTGGCCCAAGTGGTGCTGAAGTGGACCGGCCTGGCGCTGCGCAATCATGGGCCGGAGCGCTCCAGCGACAGCCACGGTGGCGGTCATGAGTTGCAGGTACTCGATCACGAAGAAGGTTTGCGCCTGGCTGCCGGCAAGGCTGATCTGGCGGCGGACATGCTGGCAATGCTGCTGGCGTCGCTGGAAGCCGACCGCGAGGCGATTCGTTTCGCCCGGGAAAACAACGACCACAACGCCCTGATCGAGCGTGTCCATCGCCTGCACGGCGCGACCCGTTATTGCGGCGTCCCGCAACTGCGCGCCGCCTGCCAGCGCAGCGAAACCCTGCTCAAGCAACAGGACCCCAAAGCCCCCAGCGCGCTGGAAGACCTCGACCGGGCCATCAATCGCCTGGCCGCTCATGCCCGTATAAATGCTTGATGTACATTCCAGGAGGACCGCATGCGTACGATTCTTTTCAGCAGCCAGACTTACGATCACGACAGTTTTTTGAGTGCCGAGCTACCGGCCGGCATTGAACTGCACTTTCAATCGGCGCGACTGAGCCTTGATACGGTGGCGCTGGCGGAGCATCACGAAGTGGTCTGTGCCTTCATCAATGATGACCTCAGCGCGCCGGTGCTCGAACGCCTGGCTGTGGGCGGTACACGCCTGATCGCCCTGCGCTCGGCCGGTTACAACCATGTCGACCTGGCAGTGGCAAAGCGTTTGGGGCTGGCGATTGTGCGCGTCCCGGCCTACTCGCCCCACGCGGTGGCGGAACATGCGGTGGCACTGATCCTGGCGCTCAACCGGCGCCTGCACCGCGCCTACAACCGCACGCGCGAAGGGGATTTCAGCCTGCACGGGCTGACCGGCTTCGACCTCGTGGGCAAGACCGTCGGGGTGGTCGGCACCGGACAGATCGGCGCGACCTTCGCGAAAATCATGAACGGCTTTGGCTGCCAATTGCTAGCGTACGACCCCTTCCCCAACCCGCAAGTCGAAGCCCTCGGCGCCCGTTACCTGAGCCTGCCGGAACTGCTGGCCGAGTCGCATATCATCAGCCTGCACTGCCCGCTCAACGAACAAAGCAAACACTTGATCAATCGCGAGTCACTGGCGCACATGCAAGCCGGTGCGATGCTGATCAACACCGGCCGCGGTGGTCTGGTGGACACGCCGGCGCTTATCGATGCGTTGAAGGACGGTCAACTGGGTTATCTGGGGCTGGATGTGTATGAAGAGGAAGCACAGCTGTTCTTCGAGGACCGTTCCGACCTGCCGCTGCAGGACGATGTGCTGGCGCGGCTGCTGACCTTTCCGAACGTGATCATCACCGCTCACCAGGCCTTCCTGACCCGCGAAGCCCTGGGTGCGATTGCCGCGACCACCCTGCAGAACATCGCCGCTTGGGCGGCCGGCGCGCCTGCGAATCTGGTAAAGGGTGACTGAACCAGATCGAAGGTCATACGCCCGCGCCATACTGCGCTGATGTCCGTGCTAGCATGCCGCGCATATTTGGAGGACCCATGGTCGAACACGATTTCCGCTATAGCCTGATGAACCCGCAACACACCCTCACCGAATGCCGCGCCCTTGTGCCGGGGCGTTATCAAGTCACCGGCAACGGCGGCTCGATTCGTAACAACGACGTGCTGGTAGTGACCCTTAAAGGCGCCAAGGACTTGTCCATGCGCCTGACCGTCGAAACGGTTCGCCACTTGATCAATCCGCCTGGCCAATGGGTCGCGGTAGCCAGTGGTCCGGTGTTCGGCGAACTGGCGATCCACACCTGGAAAGTCAACTGCGACAGCTGCGCCAAAGAGCTGAGCTTCGAGTTCGCGGTCGATGCCAAGCTGGGCAACAAGGCTGAAAAGCCTGCTGCCACCGCACGGATCGCCGACCTGGGCTGGACCACGGTTGGCGAGAAGCACCTGTGCCCGAAATGCCAGGAGCCCGCGTGATGAAACGCCTCGCTCTGACCACTATGGTTGGCGCCAGCCTGCTGGGCTGCGCCGCCGAGCCGGTGCAATTGCAACAAAACCGCAGCTACATTCTGGAGTGGATTGGCGAACGTCCGTTGATGGATTACAGCCACCTGACCGTCACCCTCGGTGAAGACGGTCGGGCCTACGGCAATGGCGGCTGCAACCACTGGTTCGCGCCGTACACCCTGGAAGGCGACAAGCTGAGCTTCGGCAAGGTTGGCAGTACCCGCAAACTGTGTGCGCCGGCGCTGATGGAGCAGGAAAAGCGTTTCCTCCAGGCGTTGGAAAACGTTCAGCGCTGGGACGTCTCGCCGATCGACCAGATGCGCTTCTGGCCGGCAGAAGGCAAGCCGTTGCGTTGGTGGCTTGAAGAGGGTTGAGCCCTCCTCACTGCAGCCAAGTGTATCTGTGGCGAGGGGATTTATCCCCGTTGGACTGCGCAGCAGTCCCTTTTTTGGGGTTGCTGCGCAACCCAACGGGGATAAATCCCCTCGCCACAAAAGCCCTCTCCACAAAAGCTCCCTAGCCACAGTAGGAGCAATCAGTTCTTCGCCTGCAACGCCTCAAGCTTCGCCATCACCCCCGCCGCCGTCTGCTCACCCATCAACTGTTCCCGTACCTTGCCCTTGTTATCGATGATGTAAGTCACCGGCAACGCCTCACTGCGCGGTAACTCGAAAAGATCGGCCGGATCAGAAGCCAGCACGGTGAACTTGATACCCAGTTTTTCACTGGCGCTTTTCAGCTCTTCACCCTGCACATTGTCGAAGTTGACCCCGAACACACCAATCTTCCTGGCCTTGAGCTGATCGGCCAAGGCGTTCAATTCCGGGATCTCGGTCCGGCACGGCCCGCACCATTCAGCCCAGTAATTGAGCACCAGCCATTGTTTGTCCAGACGTTCGGCGGCGACTTTCTGGCCGCTCTGGTCGGTGCCATAGTCGTTACCACAGCCCCCCAGCAATAACGCACCGATGATCGCCAATGCCGTTGCCAGTCGCCTAGTCATGTCGTATTCCTTGTTCAAAATTGAATGCGCCTGCGACCCATCGCCTCCCAAGGTTCTGGATTACGCGCAGCACAGTTAGAATAGCCGTCACCTTACGCAAGATGCGAACCGCACATGACCGATCTGACGCTTTATCACAACCCGCGCTGCTCGAAATCCCGCGGTGCGCTCGAACTGCTCGAAGCCCGTGGCCTGACCCCGACGGTGGTCCGCTACCTGGATACCCCGCTGGACGCGGCGCAAATCCAGAGCCTGCTGACCAAGCTCGGCATCAGCGCCCGGCAACTGCTGCGCACCGGTGAGGACGAGTACAAAACCCTTAACCTGGCCGACAGCAGCCTCAGCGAGGCGCAATTGATCGCCGCCATCGCCGCCCACCCGAAACTGATGGAGCGACCGATTCTCGAAGTCGGCGACAAAGCCATCATCGGCCGTCCGCCGGAGAATGTGCTGGAGCTGCTGCCGTGAGTGCGCCGTACATTCTGGTTCTGTATTACAGCCGTAGCGGCTCGACCAATGAAATGGCCCGGCAGATTGCCCGGGGCGTCGAGCAGGCCGGTCTTGAAGCCCGGTTGCGCACGGTCCCGCCGATCTCGACCGAATGCGAAGCCGTGTCGCCGGACATCCCCGACGAAGGCGCGCTGTACGCCAGCCTCGACGATTTGAAGAACTGCGCGGGCCTGGCCATGGGCAGCCCGACCCGGTTCGGCAACATGGCGGCGCCGCTCAAGTACTTCCTCGACGGCACCAGCAACCTGTGGCTGACCGGTGCTCTGGTGGGCAAGCCGGCCGGGGTTTTCACCTCCACCGCGAGCCTGCACGGTGGTCAGGAAACCACGCTGCTGTCGATGATGTTGCCGTTGCTGCACCACGGCATGCTGATCACCGGCCTGCCTTACAGCGAATCGGCCCTGCTGGAAACCCGTGGCGGCGGCACGCCTTACGGCGCCAGCCATCACGCCGGGGCGGACGGCAAAAGCGGTTTGAATGAACATGAAGTCGCGCTGTGTCGGGCCTTGGGCCTGCGCCTGGCGAAGACTGCACAGAAACTGGGGAACTGACGTGGCCAAAAAGCCGAAGATTTTGCCCTCCATCGAATGGCTCGAACCGCGGGTCCGAGCGATGCGCGTCATCAGCCTGCTGTGCTACTTCGGTTTGGTGGGTTTGCTGTGCGCCTACTACCTGGTGGTCGCCGACCTGCACGGCGCCCGGCCGTGGGTGATTCTGCTAATCGAACTGGTGCCGCTGCTATTGCTGGCGCCGGGGATGATTATCGGCAGTGCGCGCGGGCATTCATGGATGTGTTTTGTGGTGAACCTGTATTTCATCAAGGGCGCATTGGCGGCGTATGACCCGAACCGACAATTGTTTGGTTTGCTGGAGATGGGCGCGAGCCTGGCGGTGTTCTGCTCGGCGCTGCTGTATGTGCGGTGGCGGTTTCAGTTGAACCGCAAGTTGGCTGGCGAAGGCGAAATCTCCGTCGCCTGACACACCGCCATCGCGAGCAGGCTCGCTCCCACAAGGACAGCGTGAATCCTGTGGGAGTGAGCCTGCTCGCGATGGGGGCGACTCGGTCTTAATGATTCACAGTGTAGGCCAGCATCATCGAAATCTGGCTCATCGCCCGCCCGCCACTCTGTTCATGCCACTGGTTAAACACATCCTGTACCAACGCCAGGTCCCGCAGGCTGGTCGGCACCTTGTCGACGATTTTCTGTGCATTCAACGCCGCGACCACGTCGTAGCTCGGCACAAACGTATCCTTGCCCACCATCCGCAAGAACCGCGGAGCCGACAAGCCGCCCAATTGATGACCGCGCTTTTTCAGGCAGGTCCACAACCCAACGATATCCGTGACCGGCCAATCGGCGATCAACGCGCCGAAGCTGCCCTTCTCATGCGCCACATCCAGAATGAACTGCGCGTTGCGCGGCACGCTCTTGAGTTTGCCCAGGTGACGAATGATCCGCGCGTCCTGCATCAAACGCTCAAGGTGTTCGGCACTCATCAGCACGACTTTCTCAGGGTCGAACTTGAAGAACACTTCTTCGAACGCCGGCCATTTGGCGTCCACCAGGCTGTGCTTGAGCCCGGCACGGAAGACGCGCAGCGCCATGGTCGAGAGGTAGCGGTCGTCGCTGATGTTGCGCAATTGCGCCGGGGTTTTCGGAACGGGCAGATGGGCTTCCAGTTCAGCTGCCGAACCGAAGCGGTTCAGACAGTATTCGTGCAGCCACTTGTAATCGCGCATGCCCTTTCCTGATGAGTAAGTGAATAGACTCATGTGGGAGCCAGCCTGCTGGCGATAGCGGCGGGTCAGTCAACAATGATGTGTCTGACCCACCGCTATCGCCAGCAGGCTGGCTCCCACAGTGATTGTGTTTAGAGGTTTACAACATTGACGAAGCGCGAGGCCGCGGTTTCGTCGATACGCAGGTTGGTGAAGTCGAACAGATTACGGTCCGCCAGTTGCGACGGGATCACGTTCTGCAAGCTGCGGAAAATACTTTCGGTCCGGCCTGGCGTCTTGCGTTCCCATTCCTGCAGCATGTCCTTGACCACCTGGCGTTGCAGGTTTTCCTGGGAGCCGCAGAGGTTGCACGGGATGATCGGGAATTGCTTGAAGTCCGAGTAGGCCTGGATGTCTTTTTCGTTGCAGTAGGCCAGCGGACGGATCACCACGTTGCGGCCATCGTCGGCGCGCAGCTTCGGCGGCATGGCTTTGAGCGAACCGTTGAAGAACATGTTCAGGAAAAAGGTTTCGACGATGTCGTCGCGGTGATGACCGAGGGCCATCTTGGTCGCACCGATTTGGTCGGCAAAGGTGTAGAGCGTGCCGCGACGCAGGCGCGAGCACAGCGAACAGGTGGTCTTGCCTTCCGGGATCAGCTCCTTGACCACGGAATAGGTGTCTTTCTCGACGATGTGGTACTCGATGCCCAGCTCTTTGAGGTAGGCCGGCAGCACATGTTCAGGGAAACCCGGCTGTTTCTGGTCCATGTTCACGGCCACGATCTCGAACTTGATCGGGGCGACCTTCTGCAAGTGCAACAGCACGTCGAGCATGGTGTAGCTGTCCTTGCCACCGGACAGGCAGACCATGACCTTGTCGCCGTCTTCAATCATGTTGAAATCGGCAACAGCCTCACCGGCCTGGCGGCGAAGGCGCTTTTGCAGTTTGTTCTGGTTGACCGTAAGAGTGCCCATGACGCGAAATCCGTGAGGTGTGACGAAAGGCCGGCATTTTACGCAAAAACCGGTCACGGGCGAAGAGCCCCCTATCCCCTGTGGGAGCGAGCCTGCTCGCGATGGCGGTGTGACAGGTTGCATTGATATTGACTGACACTACGCCATCGCGAGCAGGCTCGCTCCCACAGAGGTCTGGGTGCACAGACCCTGCGGCGATTAGCAGCGGGGTTTACAGCGCAATTTGCTCTAAAGCCCTGCAACCTGCGTCGTTAAGACCTTTCTATACTGCGACATAAGGTCGCACACTAATCCAGACCTTTCCTTACCCGGCCACTTTGGCCCGTAGGCGCTCCGCTGGGGGGCGACGGTAAAAACAAGAGGAGTGACTGGCATGATCCATCACGTAGTGGGGCTCTTCACCCACCCTGACCAAGAATGGAAAGAGATTCGTGGCGACCAGGAGGAAAGCATCAGCCACATGTATCTCACTCATACCCTGATTCTGGCGGCGATCCCTGCGGTGTCGGCATTTATTGGCACCACTCAGGTCGGCTGGGTCATTGGCAGTCGCGCACCGGTGATGCTGACGGTGGAAAGCGCGATATGGATGACGGTCATGTCGTACCTGGCGATGCTCGGCGGTGTGGCGGTAATGGGCGCGTTCATCCACTGGATGGCTCGCACCTATGACGCCAACCCGAGCCTGGCACGCTGCGTTGCATTTGCGACCTACACCGCGACACCGCTGTTTATCGGCGGTCTGGCGGCGCTGTACCCACACATGTGGCTTGGGATGATCGTCGGCACCGCGGCCATCTGCTACACGGTGTACCTGCTGTATGTGGGGCTACCCACTTTCATGAACATTCCATCAGACGAGGGATTTCTGTTTTCGAGTTCGGTGCTTGCGGTAGGCCTGGTGGTGCTGGTAGCCATCATGGCGTTCACGGTCATTGTCTGGGGACTCGGCGTGGGGCCGGTCTATACGAATTAGCAACACTTCACCCAAAAACAAGATCTGCCAACACAGGCCGCCGCAAGGCGGCCTTCTAGTGTTCAAGGATAGAAACCGGTGACGACCATTCGGCGCCTGAGCGATTCGCAAGTCCCGAGGGTTGCGGCATACTCGACGCCTCTGGAGATCCATCAAGCATGCCCGAGCAACTCAATACCCGCGTCGAAGACTGTTACCAGCTAGCCGAATCCTTTTTCAAACGACCTTTCAAACGCCCCGTGGTGAGCCTCAAGCTGCGCGGGCAAAAAGCCGGTGTCGCGCATTTGCACGAGAACCTGCTGCGCTTCAATCCACAGCTGTACCGGGAAAATACCGAAGACTTCCTCAAACAAACCGTGGCCCACGAGGTGGCGCACCTGATCGCCCATCAACTGTTCGGCGACCGCATCCAGCCCCATGGCGAAGAGTGGCAACTGATCATGCGCGGTGTGTACGAGCTGCCGCCCAACCGCTGCCACACCTATGACGTCAAACGCCGCAGCATGACCCGCTACATTTACAAATGCCCGTGCCCCGACAGCGATTTCCCGTTTTCGGCCCAGCGCCATGGTTTGGTGAGACAGGGGCGGCGGTATCTGTGTCGGCGGTGCCGGAGCACGTTGGTGTTCAGTGGGGAAATGCGGGTCGAGTAGCGGGATTTGTGGTGCGCATGCCCGACGCCATCGCGAGCAGGCTCACTCCCACATTTGATCTGCGGCCTTCACAAATAATGTGTTCACAACAAATTCCCTGTGGGAGCGAGCCTGCTCGCGATGGCGTCCGATCAGGCGCTACACAACCACCCTGGCACGGCGCAACTCTGCGATCCGCTCAGCGCTATACCCCAACTCCCTCAACACCTGATCCGTATGCTGCCCTATAGCCGCGCCGATATGCCGTGGCTCAGGCAACCCATCTGAAAACTTCAGCGGACACGCCATCTGCGCCTGAGTCGTCCCGTCACCACGCGGCACTTCGGTCACCAGCGCCCGAGCCTTCAACTGCGGATGCCGCACCGCTTCGCTCAAACTCAACACCGGCTCGACACACGCATCCAACGTGGCAAACAACGCGCACAACTCGGCGAAATCGTGGGTCTCGAACTCAATCCTCAGCGCGTTCTTCAGCGCCTGTTGCAAGGCCGGTTCCGGCGATAAGCCCAAGGTTTCCAGCGCCTCCAGCCCCAGTGCTGCGCACAGTTGCTTCATGAACGCAGGCTCCAGACTGCCCACCGAGAACCAGCGCCCATCGCGAGAACTATAATAGTCATAGAAACTGCCACCGTTGAGCATCTGCTCCTCCCTTCCCGGCTCTTCGCCACAGGCCAGATACCCGGCACCAGCCATGGCGTTCAGGCTGAACACGCAGTCGGTCATGCTCACATCCAGATGCTGCCCCTGCCCGGTTTGCTGCCGGGCGATGACCGCCGCCAGCAGCCCGATCACTCCGTGCAACGAGCCACCGGCGATGTCCGCCACTTGCATGCCCAACGGCAACGGCCCGCTGTCGGCGTGGCCGGTGTAGCTCGCCAGCCCCGCCAGCGCCAGGTAGTTGATGTCGTGGCCGGCGCGGTCCTTGTAGGGGCCGGTCTGGCCGTAACCGGTGATCGACACGTAAATCAGTTTCGGATTAATCGCCTTCAAGGCTTCATAACCCAGGCCCAATCGCTCCATCACGCCGGGGCGGAACTGCTCCAGCACGATGTCGTAGTCCTGCAGCAACTGCTTGATCACCTCCAGCGCCTCAGGCTGCTTGAGGTCCAGCGCCAGGCTGCGTTTGTTGCGATTGAGGTAGGCGTGGCTGGCGGAGACGCCCTGATCGTGAGGCGGCAAAACCCGCAGCAGGTCCATGCGCGTTGGCGATTCGATGCGCAGCACCTCGGCGCCCATGTCAGCCAGCAACAACGAGGCGAACGGCCCCGGCAGCAGTGTCGAGAAATCCAGAACCTTGAGTGATGCCAGTGGACCGAGCATGGGCGTTCTCCGTAAACGATGCCTCCAGACTAGGCAGCCAATGGCATTGCAGCAATCACCTTATGCGTCAGATGCGCTGACCGTTGCGCTCAAATCCCAGGCATGAAAAAACCCGCCGAAGCGGGTTTTTTCAGTGCAGCCGTCTTATTTGACGTTGCTTGGGGTTGCCTCTTCGACGTGGCCCAGAACATCGTCTTTAGGCTCGTCGGAGATACCGCGACCGCCAGAAGCCAGTTCGGCGTGCATCACGTCGACGTCCAGTTCCTTGACCCACTTGGCCACAACCAGGGTGGCAACAGCGTTACCGACCAGGTTGGTCAGGGCACGGGCTTCGGACATGAAGCGGTCGATACCGAGGATCAGCGCCAGGCCGGCCACCGGCAAGTGGCCAACGGCGGACAAGGTAGCCGCCAACACGATGAAGCCACTACCGGTCACGCCCGCAGCGCCTTTGGAGGACAGCAGCAACACCACCAGCAGGGTGATCTGGTGAGTGATGTCCATGTGGGTGTCGGTTGCCTGAGCAATGAACACCGCCGCCATGGTCAGGTAGATCGCCGTACCGTCGAGGTTGAACGAGTAACCGGTCGGGATCACCAGACCCACAACGGATTTCTGCGCGCCCAGGCGTTCCATCTTGATCAGCATGCGTGGCAGTACCGATTCCGAAGAAGAAGTACCCAGCACGATCAGCAGTTCTTCACGGATGTAGCGGATCACTTTCAACACGCTGAAGCCGTGAGCGCGAGCGATACCACCCAACACGACCAGCACGAACACCAGGCAGGTGATGTAGAAGCACGCCATCAATTGACCCAGTTGCACCAGCGAACCAACACCGTAGGCACCGATGGTAAAGGCCATGGCGCCCAAAGCACCCAGTGGCGCGAGCTTCATGATCATGTTGATGATGTTGAACATCACGTGGGCGAAGCGATCGATGAAGTCCAGGATCGGCTTGCCGTAGGAACCCAGGCGATGCAGGGCGAAACCGAAGATCACCGAGAACATCAGCACTTGCAGGATGTCGCCTGTGGCGAACGCGCCGACGATGGTGGACGGGATCACGTTCAACAGGAAGCCAACAACGCTTTGATCAGCACCGGCTGCCACATAAGCAGCGACTTTGGAGGCATCCAGCGTAGCGACGTCGATGTGCATGCCGGCACCCGGCTGCACGATGTTGACCACCACCAGACCCACCAGCAATGCGATGGTCGAAACGATTTCGAAGTAGAGCAGCGCGTAACCGCCGGTCTTGCCGACCGACTTCATGTCCTGCATGCCCGCGATACCGCTGACGACGGTGCAGAAGATGATTGGGGCAATGATCATTTTGATCAGTTTGATGAACCCGTCACCCAGCGGCTTGAGGGCGACACCGGTCTGCGGGTAGAAGTGACCGAGCAGGATGCCGATGGCAATAGCAACGATCACCTGGAAATACAGGGATTTGTACAGTGGCTGACGAGTCGTCATTGCAAAGTTCCTCAAGAGTGCCCGGTGACAACATCCATCTGTTGCCAAAGACACTTCAATTGCGAACCCTCCTGCACTGGAGGGATTTGTTTTGTCGAGCTGCGCAACGGCAGGCATCTACAGGTTGTATCGCAAGGCCCGTGCCACCTTCGTCAAATCGCCAGCAAGTCTTTTGACATCAAGGGTTGCAGGTTTTTCTTTGTCACCAAGCGGTTACGGCAAAGTGGCGGATTTCCGCCCATCGACCAGACCTCGTCCTACAATTTGGCGGATATCCGCCTTGTCCATCATCAGGCACCACG
The DNA here is from genome assembly GCF_014852295.1 of Pseudomonas sp. PDM10. Lineage (NCBI taxonomy): Bacteria > Pseudomonadati > Pseudomonadota > Gammaproteobacteria > Pseudomonadales > Pseudomonadaceae > Pseudomonas > Pseudomonas sp. PDM10. The sequence continues at coordinate 266,802 of NZ_JACVBJ010000009.1, forward strand.
GCTACCATCCGCCGTTCAATGGACGGACTTGCCTTCTATGCGCGAACGCACCATCGCCAGTCATTTCGCCCGTGCCGCCCTCGGTGGCGCACGCCGGCTGGGTTATGACTATTCAAACCTGCTGCAACAACTGGGCATCAGCGCCGAGTTGCTTGAAGAACCACGAGCGAGAATCGCGCCTGAACAGTTCACCCGATTGATCCAGGGACTGTGGCTGGCACTGGACGACGAATACCTGGGCTTCGGGCCGGTCCCGAGCAAAACCGGGAGTTTCGCGATGATGTGCCATGCGGTGATCCACTGCCGCAATCTGGAGAAAGCACTTCATCGCGGCTTATTGTTTTATAGCTTATTCCCCGACGGTCCGCGTCTGACCCTGACCCGCGAAGACGACATGATCCGCCTGAGCCTCGACGATTCGCAGTTCCGGGACCCGGATCACTTCCTCACCGAGAGCCAACTGATGGTGTGGCATCGCCTCGCCAGTTGGCTGATCGGCCAGCGCATTCGCCTGGAACAGGCGACATTCAGCTACCCGAAACCCGAGCACGGCGCCGAATACGATTTGCTGTTCCCCTGCCCTCTGGCGTTTTCCACGGCGCAAAGCAGCCTGCTGTTTCACAGTCGTTACTTGGACATGCCGCTGTTGCAGGACGAGCGGACACTCAAGCATTTCCTCGAACACTCCCCCGCCGACCTGTTGTCGCGCCCGGATGACGGCGACAGTTTGAGCAGCCAGTTGCGAAGGTTGCTCGGCCGCGACAGTTCACACTGGCCAGACCTGGAAGAGGTCGCCGCGCACCTGCACATCAGCCCGCAGACGTTGCGTCGGCATTTGCGGGAGGAAGGGTCGAGTTTTCAGGAATTGAAGGATCAACTGCGCCGGGACATTGCGATCTATCACCTGGGGCGGGCGGATTTGTCGTTGCAGCAGATTGCCGAGCAGTTGGGGTTTTCAGAGCCTTCAGCGTTTCACCGGGCGTTCAAGAAGTGGACCGGGTTGACGCCGGGGGCCTACCGCGCGCAAGAGAACTGAAGGCGCACTGATCGTTCCCACGCTCTGCGTGGGAATGCAGCCCGGGACGCTCTGCGTCCCTTTCCAGAGCTGGAACGCGGAGCGTCCCTTGAGGCATTCCCACGCGGAGCGTGGGAACGATCGGTTACGCGCGGTCAAACCACCGGAAAATGAATCCGGAACGCCGCTCCGCCCATCGGTGAATCTCCCAGCGTCAACTTGGCGCTGTAGCTCTCGATAATGTCCTTGACCACCGCCAACCCGATCCCCTGCCCCGGATGCTGGCGATCCAGCCGCTCTCCCCTTTGCAGAATCCGCGCACGCTGATCTGGCGGCACTCCCGGACCGTCATCCTCAACGCACAACTCAATCCCGCTCAGGCTTTCGCGCACGCTGATGCGTACTTCGCCGAGGCACAGGCGATAGGCGTTTTCCAGCAGGTTACCCATCATTTCCAGCAACGCCCCCTGCTCGATCGGCACGTAACACTGCGCCGGCAGATCGAAGGCGACCCGCACGCGTTTGTCGCGGTAGACCTTGTCCAGGGTGTCGCACAGGCTTTGCAGCACGGGTTGCAGGCGCACTTGGTGGCGCACCAGACCGCTTTTGCGCAGGCTGGCGCGTTGCAGTTGATAGCTGATCTGCTGGCTCATGCGTTCGATCTGGGTTTGCAGCACCCAGGCCTGATCACGATCGGCCGGACGCCGGGCCATGTCTTCGCTGACGCCTTGCAGCACGGCCAGCGGGGTTTTCAGGCTGTGGGCCAGGTCGTCGAGGGAATCGCGATAGCGGCTGCGTTGTTCGCGCTCGCTGTGCAGCAAGCGGTTGAGGGAACCGGTCAAGCGCAGCAGTTCGCGCGGGTGTTGTTCGCTGAGGCTTTCGCGGGTGCCGCTTTCGATCTCGTCCAGTTCCTGACTGAGCCGGCGCAACGCCTGCAAGCCCCAGGTCAGGCCGATCCACAGCAGCGCGAGCAACACCAGCAAGGCGGCACCGAATCCGAGGTAGAGGTTTTCCCGCAGGCCTTCGAGGGTGGCTTCGTACTCACGCACCGGTTGCAGCGCGACGATGCTGAACGCCGCACTCTTTCCGCCGAGCAGTTTGACCTCGACGTCATAGACGAAGAATTCCTGGCCATCGGCCTCACGAATTCGGGCGAACTCGTTGCCGCGTCCGTCGTAACGCGGTTTGTAGTTGATCTTCTCTTCGCGGGTGGCTTTCGAGCGCCACACCAGGTGAGCTTCGCGGTCGTAGATGTAGCCGAGCAAACGGCTGTCGGTCAGGTTGAAGCGCTCATCGGGCAACTGCGCTGGCATTTGCAGGCTGTTGTTTTCCACACGCGCGGCAGAGATCAGCGTGGTGACGTCCGACGCCAGGCGCTGCTCAATGGAATCCTGCAACGCCAGGCTGAACGCGCCCTGCATCGCCGGCAGCAACGCCAGCATGAACAACACCGCCAGGATCGTGGCGGCGAGCATCAAACGGACACGAAGGGAACGAATCAAGTGCAGCGCTCATTGAACAGGTAGCCGAGGCCACGCACGGTATCGATCGGTTTGAAGCCGGCCGGGCCTTCAAGTTTGCGGCGCAGACGGCCGACCAACACTTCGATCACGTTCGGATCGCGCTCGTCGTCGTCCGGGTAGAGCTGCTCCATCAAGCGATCCTTGGCCACCACTTGCTGGTGATGCCGCATCAGGTACTCGAGGATCCGATACTCGTAAGCGGTCAGCGCCAGCGGTTGATCATCGAGGGACGCCTGTTTGCGATTGAGGTCCAGCAGCAACGGCCCAGCGACGATGGTCGACTGGGTGAAACCGCTGGAGCGGCGCAGTAACGCGTTCAGCCGGGCATCGAGTTCTTCGAACTGGAACGGCTTGACCACGTAATCGTCGGCGCCGGCGGCGAGGCCTTCGACCTTGTCCTGCCAGTTGCCGCGGGCGGTGAGGATCAGGATCGGGAAGGTCTTGCCGCGCGAACGCAGCTGACGAATCAGGTCGAGCCCGCCCATGCCCGGCAGGCCGAGGTCGATCACCGCCAGGTCATGGTTGAACTGCTCGGTCTGGTACAGCGCCTCTTCAGCGTTGGCCACGGACTCGACCACGTGACCGCTGTCCGTCAGGCGGGTTTGCAGGTGATGGCGCAACAGCGCTTCATCTTCGACGACCAGCAGTTTCATAACGCTCTCCCAGGCAAAATCATCATCTCCAAAAACAAACTTCAATGGCTGACAGGGCGACCTGTGGGAGCGAGCCTGCTCGCGATAGCGGTGGGTCAGCCAATATTAATGCTGAATGTACCGCCGTCATCGCGAGCAGGCTCGCTCCCACAGGTTGTGCGGCTTGACCGACTGGCCGCGAAACGCTTTTTAGAAAGCGTAGTTCGCCGACAGGTAGGTCTGGGCGCTGCTGGTCAGGTCCAGCGAACCTTGTTTACTACCACCGCGCTCGCTCATCTCGGTGCTGGCGTTGCTGCGCAGGTAACGGTAACCCAGTTCCACCGAGGTGTTTTGCGAAACCTGTTGCAGGACACCCAACTGGCCGCCGATGGCGTAACCGATGTCGCTGTCGCGGCTGAAACCTGGCGATTCCTGAGTCATTTTGGTCAAGCCGGCTGTGGCGCCACCGAACAGCTTGGTGCTGCCGCCCACCGGGTAGAACAGATCGTAGCTGCCCAGGAGGTTTTCCTGACGCAGTTTAATGCCATTGTGCGAGCCCGACACATTGTCGTAAGTGGCGTAGTAGCGGCCCTGGCTGTTTTGCCGGCCCAGACGCGCACCCCAGGTGTTGTCCTTGCCGATCACGCCGTCGGCGTTCGGGCTGTTGAGGTTGTCGTTCAGGGCGTGGGACTTTTTGACCTTGTCGCTGGTCTGTCCAAAAGTAAGGCTGGCGAAATTGTCGTCGGAAGCGAAAGCCGCGGTACTCGCGGTCAAGACAGTGAAAGCCAGAAGCAGTTTTTTGAAGCCAGTCATAGGGGCGTTCCTTATGCGCTATATGCTATTTGGGTACGGGGCAAGGTTACTCACCCGGCCCTGAACTCCCCCTGAACGCTCTCTGAACCTAAGCTGAACCAGATCGACCCAGCTGTTTTTGACGACTTTTCTGTCAGGAGATCCGACCATGCGCATGTTTCTCGCTTTCGTCTTGCTGGCCTTGAGCGGGCTGACTCAAGCCGCCATCAAGACTCAGGAAATCCCCTATCAAAGTACTGACGGCACCAAAATGATCGGCTATTTCGCCTATGACGATGCCATCAAAGGCGCACGCCCTGGCGTTGTGGTGGTGCACGAATGGTGGGGGCTCAACGAGTACACCAAGCGCCGCGCCCGTGATCTCGCCGGTCTGGGCTACAGCGCACTGGCCATCGACATGTATGGCGATGGTAAAAACACTGAGCATCCCAAGGACGCCATGGCCTTCATGCAGGCCGCGTTGAAAGACAGTGGCGCGGCGAGCGCGCGCTTTCAGGCCGGGCTCGATCTGCTGAAGACACAGCCGCAAACCGATCCGGACAAAATCGCCGCTATCGGTTATTGCTTCGGCGGTGCAGTGGTACTGAATGCGGCACGTCAGGGTTTGCCGCTGGCGGGCGTGGTGAGTTTTCACGGCGCGCTGGCGACCAAAACGCCTGCCACACCGGGTAGCGTGAAAGCCAAGATCCTGGTTGAACATGGCGCTCTGGACAGCATGGTAACGGCGGATAACGTTGCGGCGTTCAAGGCCGAAATGGACAAGGCTGGGGCTGACTATAAGTTTGTCAGCCTTGAAGGTGCCAAGCATGGGTTCAGCAATCCTGATGCGGATCGTCTGAGCCATGGCGATCATGCCGGGCCGGATATTGGCTATAACAAAGCGGCGGATGAAAAATCCTGGGCGGATATGCAGGCGTTCTTCAAAAAAATCTTTGGCTGATCAGTGAACCCTGTGGTGAGGGGCTTTTGTGGCGAGGGGATTTATCCCCGTTCGGCTGCGCAGCAGTCGTATACCCGGCAATCGCTGTTTCCCTGCTGAAATGCGGTTGCAGTTATGGGGGCCGCTTCGCAGCCCAACGGGGATAAATCCCCTCGCCACAACCCCCCCTCACCACAAAATCCCCTTGCCACAAAAGCCATTGCTACTACCCAGCCTGAGAGCAACCCGGCAAAATGCCCCACATGAATCGCGCCCCCGCCCTACCCGTCTGTTGTACCCCACTCGATGCCCATTGGCCGCTGCCGTTTGCGCTGCCCGATACGGTGCTGTTGAGCACGCACTTCGATACCTCGCAACTGGCCAGCGATGATTTCCAGCGCAGCGCCATCGAGCCGCCGCCCACCATCCAGCGTTCGGTCGCCAAGCGTCAGGCGGAGTTCCTCGCCGGGCGGGTTTGCGCTCGGGCGGCGTTGCAACAGTTGGAGGGGCTGAGCTTTATCCCGGCTATCGGCGAAGACCGGGCACCGGTATGGCCGACGCACATCACCGGCTCGATCACCCACAGCACCGGCCGGGCCTCGGCGATTGTCGCGAAGAAAACCCACTGGCGCGGCCTGGGAATGGACCTGGAGAACCTGCTCAACCCTGAACGGGCCGAGCGACTGGCCGGGGAAATCCTCACGCCGCCCGAGTTGCAACGCATGACCGCGGGCCGTCGCGATCAGTTGGCGATGCTGGTAACCCTGACGTTTTCGGTGAAGGAAAGCCTGTTCAAGGCGCTGTATCCGATCGTTCAGCAGCGCTTCTATTTCGAGCACGCTGAAGTGCTGGAGTGGACCGAGCGCGGTGAAGTGCGGCTGCGGTTGCTGACGGATCTGTCCAGCGAATGGTGCAATGGCACTGAGCTGGATGCGCAGTTCGGGGTCATTGATGGGCAGTTGTTGAGTCTGGTCAGTATCAAGGCCTGAGGATTTGGTAGTGGTCTGCGGGCCTCATCGCGAGCAGGCTCACTCCCACAGTTGATCTCTGTTGTTCACACATTGGGTGTTCACAGGAGATCCAATGTGGGAGCGAGCCTGCTCGCGATGAGGCCCTCAAAAGCGACAAAGATCTCAACGCTTCTCCTGATTCCTCGGCCAACTCAAACTGAAACACGCCCCGCCCAGGCTTTTGCTCTTACTGATCAACGCCCGGCCATCATGCCAATGGATGATTCGCCGCACGATGGACAACCCCAACCCATGCCCACCGGAGGCGCGGGTACGGCTGTCGTCGAGGCGCAGGAATGGCGTGAAGATCTTCTCCCAAGCCGTTTCCGGCACGCCCGGTCCGTCATCCTCGACATCCACCCGACAGCGCTGCTGCCCGACCTGATAGCTGACGGTCACCCGTGATTGAGCATGGCGCATGGCGTTGCTCACCAGGTTCTGCAACGCCCGGTGCAGGTAGCGCGGCTCGGCCTCGACCCAGGCGTCGTCATTGTCAGCGGCAGACAAACACAAACCGCGTTGCACCGTGACCTCGGCGCGTAACGGCGCCAGTTCTTCGATCACCTGATTGACCAACGCATCCAGATCGATCCGCTGAAAATTCAGTGCCGGTGAACCCTGCTCCAGGCGTGCGTAAGTGAGCATCTCGTCCACCAGCCGATCGAGATCCTCGATGTCGTTGTCCATGCCTTCACAGTATTTTTCCAACGCCTGCGGCGTGGTGGCCGAACCGATCATTTCCAGACCAAAACGCAACCGCGCCACGGGTGTGCGCAGCTCATGAGACACGGCGCGCACCAACTCACGCTGAATCGCCAGCAACTGCTGCAAGTGCTCGGCCATGCCGTTGAACGCCGAAGCCAGCCGCCCCACCGAATCCGCGCCGCGTGCAGGCACGCGGGTTTCCAGGCTGCCCTTGGCGATGCGCGTGGCGGCCGCTTCCAGGCCACGCAAACGGCGCTCAAGTTGCCGCACCAACAGATAGACGATCAAACCGATCAGGCTCAAACCCAGGGCGGCGATCAGCACCAGCCACTCCGGCGGATAAGGATTCATCTGATACAACGGGCCGATTTCCAGCACCCACGGCGTACCGACCATGCCGGCAAACACCCGGATCGAATCGCCGCCCTTGCCCAGCGCCATCACCGTGTCGCCCTCGGACACCCGGCGACTCTGGTCTTCGTCCATGTCCGCCTGTTCGATCGTCACCAGGCGCAAGTCGAAACCAAACCCTTTATCGCGTTTCAACTGCGCCAGGCGCTCGGGTTGCTCGGCCACCGGGTAGCGCACCAGTTCATCGGCCAGCAGGTAAATAGTCGCCCGGGCCAGTTGTTCGCTGATCTGCTGGACTTCGCCGGTCAGCACCAGCTGTTCCTTGTCGCTGACCAATCGATAGACCTTCGCCGCGTGCGGACCGGTTTGTTCCACCAGCGCCTGACCGTGCAGCACGCGGGTGCGCTGGGTGAGGTCGAGGTCGGTTTGGGCAAAGGTCTTCAGCGCCAGAGGAATCCCCAACAACCGCTCCCACACCAGCAAGGCACGGTGGCGCTCGGTTTCGTTCATCGGGTTCAGATTGTCGGCCATCAGCGAGAACGTGCCGTGGGCCAGGCGTTCGCGGTATTGCTCGCCGCGCACCTGGTTAAGCAGGTGCAAGGCCAGCACGCCGAGAACCGCCACCAGAATCAGCGCCGCGCACATGCCGCCATAGATGCGCAGGAAGATCGAGTTCACAGCGTGCAGGCTTCTGGAACGAACAGATAACCTTTGCTGCGGATGGTCTTGATCAGCCGCGGATGCTCCGGGTCATCGCCGATTTTGGGGCGAATGCGCGAGATGCGCACGTCGATGGAACGGTCCTGGCCGTCATAGCCAATGCCGCGCAATGCAGTAAATATCTCTTCCCGGGACAGGATGCGCCCGGCGTTGGCCACCAGCAGCCAGAGCAGGTCGAACTCGGCGCTGGTCAGTTCGATGCCGTTGTCGTTCAGCCAGGCTTCGCGCAATGCGTTATCGACCACCAAGGGACCGAACTGCAGACGTCGTTGTTTTTCCGGCGCCACTTCCGGGGCTTCACTGCGTCGCAACAAGGCCTGGATGCGCGCCAGCAAAAGTCGGGGGCGAACCGGTTTGCACACGTAGTCGTCGGCACCCAGGTCCAGGCCAAGAATCTGATCGGTGTCGTCGGTGCGGGCGGTGAGCATCAGGATCGGGCCGTCATACTTGTCACGGACCTTGCGGCAAATGCTCAGTCCGTCCTCACCCGGCAACATGAGGTCGAGGATCACCAGGTCCGGTTTCTCCTTGATGATCCGTGCCGCGGCCAAGGCGCCGTTACCCTCGATCGATACGCGCAGACCATTGGCTTCCAGGTAGTCGCGGGTCAGTTCGGCCAGACGCTGGTCGTCCTCGACAATCAATACCTGCCAGTTGTCTTGCTCCACGGTGACCTCTGCTTGCCAACAACACTTAATAAGGAAGGATCCGCCCGTCTTTTTGTAATGATTGGGGAGGATAAGAATGCATCTGCATGGGCCGATTGTATAAACGCCGCTCACCAAGAACACAAGCCGGTAAATGCGTTCGGACAACGGGGTTTTTTGTGATAGGGTTCGCGCCCTTAAAAAGCCGAGCGACTGTTTTCAATCGGTGAAAATCAGTGAAAAACGGTCCGCTCCAGCTAGGTCGCGGCCTACACGCCCGTTCCACCTTTCACACACAATTTACGCACAGGTTTATCCACAGGTAGTACGTTGCAACACCCCCAAAAACGCATTATCTTGTACCCCGGCGCCAAAAAAACCCTACATGTAGGGTTTTGCGTAAAAAACCAAACACAAATCAGACACCGATTTCAAGCGCTTTTATTGCCTCTGTCCGGTTGAACCAAACGTATTTTCGAAAGACCAAACCGCGCGTGCGGATGGCTACTGTTTTTGCGCCGAAAACGGCGTTTACGGTACGGGTGTTGCAGTCAATTACTGTCACCCAAAAGGATCCCGGTTTCAGGTTCAAGGCCTGGGACCAAAGACTTCGGCATGGAAGCGGCGCCCCAATTGCCCCTTCCTGATCTGTCCCGAAGTTGGTATGCCCGGCCCTTCGCCGGTTGTAGTGCTTCAGGACGGAACGGTGGGCACCCAAACGGTGCCCAAACAAACATAGAGAATGTGGAGACAACCCCCCATGCAAACCGACACAACTCGCGAGAACCCGCAGGGCACCTTGCCGCAGGCCGCAGATTCGACTTCGGATCTGTCCGCCACCGCGCCTGGTCAACTGCGCGTGATCAAGCGTAACGGCACTGTCGTTCCTTACACCGATGACAAGATCACCGTCGCCATCACCAAAGCGTTTCTCGCAGTTGAGGGCGGCACCGCTGCCGCTTCGTCGCGAATCCACGACACCGTTGCCCGCCTGACCGAACAAGTCACCGCGACCTTCAAGCGTCGCATGCCCTCGGGCGGCACGATCCACATCGAAGAAATCCAGGACCAGGTCGAACTGGCCCTGATGCGTGCCGGCGAGCAGAAAGTAGCCCGCGACTACGTGATCTACCGTGACGGTCGTTCGAAAGAACGCGCCGCCCACGCACCGGCCGAAGAAGCAGTCAACGCTCACCCGTCGATCCGCATCACCCGCGCCGATGGCACCTTTGCTCCTCTGGACATGGGCCGCCTGAACACCATCGTCACCGAAGCGTGCGAAGGCCTGGAAGAAGTCGACGGCGACCTGATCCAGCGCGAAACCCTGAAAAACCTGTACGACGGCGTGGCCCTGACCGACGTCAATACAGCGTTGGTGATGACCGCCCGTACGCTGGTCGAGCGTGAGCCGAACTACTCGTTCGTGACCGCCCGCCTGCTGATGGACACCCTGCGTGCCGAAGGCCTGAGCTTCCTGGAAGTCGCCGAAAGCGCGACCCACCACGAAATGGTCGACCTGTACGCCAAGGCCCTGCCTGCCTACATCGCCAAGGGCATCGAATTCGAATTGCTGAACCCGGTCCTCGCTACCTTCGACCTGGAAAAACTCGGCAAGGCGATCAACCACGAGCGCGATCAGCAGTTCACGTACCTGGGCCTGCAAACCCTGTACGACCGTTACTTCATCCACAAGGATGGCGTGCGTTTCGAACTGCCACAGATTTTCTTCATGCGCGTGGCCATGGGCCTGGCGATCGAAGAGAAGAACAAAGAAGACCGTGCGATCGAGTTCTACAACCTGTTGTCGTCTTTCGACTACATGTCGTCGACCCCGACCCTGTTCAATGCCGGTACTCTGCGTCCACAGCTGTCGAGCTGCTACCTGACCACCGTGCCGGATGACCTGTCGGGCATCTACCACGCGATCCACGACAACGCCATGTTGTCGAAATTCGCGGGCGGCCTGGGCAACGACTGGACCCCGGTTCGTGCACTGGGTTCGTACATCAAGGGCACCAACGGCAAATCCCAGGGCGTTGTTCCGTTCCTGAAAGTAGTGAACGACACCGCCGTTGCCGTTAACCAGGGTGGCAAGCGCAAAGGCGCTGTCTGTGCCTACCTGGAAACCTGGCACATGGACATCGAGGAGTTCATCGAACTGCGTAAGAACACCGGTGATGATCGTCGTCGTACCCACGACATGAACACGGCCAACTGGATTCCTGACCTGTTCATGAAGCGCGTCTTCGATGATGGCAAGTGGACCCTGTTCTCGCCGTCCGAAGTGCCGGACCTGCACGACCTGACCGGCAAGGCCTTCGAAGAGCGTTACGAGTACTACGAAGCCCTGTCCGAGTACCCGGGCAAGATCAAGCTGTTCAAGACCATCCAGGCCAAAGACCTGTGGCGCAAAATGCTGTCCATGCTGTTTGAAACCGGCCACCCATGGCTGACCTTCAAAGACCCATGCAACCTGCGCAGCCCGCAGCAGCACGTCGGCGTGGTTCACAGCTCGAACCTGTGCACCGAGATCACCTTGAACACCAACAAGGACGAGATCGCCGTTTGCAACCTGGGCTCGATCAACCTGCCGAACCACATCACCAACGGCAAGCTGGACACCGCCAAGCTGGAACGCACCGTGAACACCGCCGTTCGCATGCTCGATAACGTTATCGACATCAACTACTACTCGGTGCCACAAGCGAAGAACTCCAACTTCAAGCACCGTCCGGTCGGTCTGGGCATCATGGGCTTCCAGGACGCGCTGTACCTGCAGCACATTCCTTACGGTTCCGACGCTGCCGTCGAGTTCGCCGACAAGTCGATGGAAGCGGTCAGCTACTACGCGATCCAGGCTTCCTGCGACCTGGCCGACGAGCGCGGCGCCTACGAGACGTTCCAGGGTTCGCTGTGGTCCAAAGGCATCCTGCCGCTGGATTCGCAACAGATCCTGATCGAGCAACGTGGCCAGAAGTACATCGACGTTGACCTGAACGAATCCCTGGACTGGGCACCGGTTCGTGCCCGTGTGCAGAAAGGCATTCGTAACTCCAACATCATGGCCATCGCACCGACCGCGACCATCGCCAACATCACTGGCGTATCGCAGTCGATCGAACCGACCTACCAGAACCTCTACGTGAAATCGAACCTGTCGGGCGAATTCACCGTGATCAACCCGTACCTGGTTCGCGACCTGAAAGCTCGCGGTCTGTGGGACTCGGTCATGATCAACGACCTGAAGTACTACGACGGTTCGGTGCAACAGATCGAGCGCATCCCGCAAGAACTCAAAGAGCTCTACGCGACGGCCTTCGAAGTGGACACCAAGTGGATCGTTGACGCGGCAAGCCGTCGTCAGAAGTGGATCGACCAGGCTCAATCGCTGAACCTGTACATCGCTGGCGCATCGGGCAAGAAGCTGGACGTGACCTACCGCATGGCCTGGTACCGTGGTCTGAAAACCACTTACTACCTCCGTGCCCTGGCCGCGACCAGCACCGAGAAGTCGACCATCAACACCGGCAAGCTGAACGCTGTTTCCAGCGGCGGCAACCACGGTGACGATTCGGTCCTGGCAGCCCCTGCCGGCCCTGCTCCAGTGCCGAAGGCTTGCGCCATCGACGAGCCGGATTGCGAAGCTTGCCAATAAGCTGAGCCGGTAACCCGAAACCCCCGACAGCCCTCTGGATTGTCGGGGGTTTTCTTTTGCCTGCAGGAAAGTGGTGACCGGGCTGACACCATCGCGAGCAGGCTCACTCCTACAAGGGCCGAGTTGGCTCGGAGGAATGCGATCTACTGTGGGAGCGAGCCTGCTCGCGATGAGGCCAGCACAGGTAACCAGAATGCCTGCGTCAGGGACAAATCCCGGTCATAAAAAAACCCCTCTTGCGAGGGGTTCTTTATGCAGCGTTATCCAGCATCAGGTCATCTGAATGATGGTCTGCATGATGGTGCTTTGGGTGGAGATGGTCTTGGCGTTCGCCTGGTAGTTGCTCTGCGCCTTGATCAGGTCGACCAGTTCATTGGTCAGGTTGACGTTGGACTCTTCCAGAGAGTTGGAGTGGATCTCGCCCAAGGTACCGGTGTTCGGCGCATCGTAGCCCGGGATTCCCGACGTATAGGTTTCTTTCCAACTGGTGCCGCCTACCGGTTGCAAACCTTGTTCGTTGGTGAAGCTGGCGAGCGAGATCTGGCCGATGGGCTTGGTCTGGCTGTTGCTGAAATTGGCCAGCATGACACCGCTGGCGTCGATGGTCAGGTTGGTGATCTGGCCGGTGGCGTAGCCGTTCTGCGAAGGAATCGAACGCGCGGTGTCAGCGTTGTACTGCGTGGTTTTGTCCATGGAGACCGTGACGACACCAGAGGCCGCGCCGTTGGCTGTCCATACGCCATTGGTCACGTTACCCGGAATCCAGCCGGTGACTTTCAGGTCGGGGCTGGTTGTCACAGATGGCGGAACGGTCGCAGGAACAACCGGTGTGGTGACCGACGTCAGGTTGCCGGAGCTGTCGAAGTTCATGGTCGAAGCGACAGGAGGAGTAAGAGGATTGGTAGGGTCACTGCCATCCGGGTTGCGACCCTCGATCAGGGTGTAAGTCTTCCAGGTGTTGTCAGCAGTCTTCACCATGTATTGATCCATGATGTGCTTGTTACCCTGGGTATCGTAAATCGGGGTACTGAACTGCTTGGTGAAGGACGCTTCCTTGGACGGGTCAAACGGATTGATCGTCTGGTCGATGATGGGAGCTGTGGAGTTCAGGTTGATCGTCGACGAAACCGTGGAGGTGTTTTTTGGCGCCAGGTTCGACGTATCGATGCGCAGGTCAGTCAAAACGCCATTGAGGATCTTGCCATTGGCATCCACGCCATAACCCTGCAGACGCGCAGAGCCATCGCTATTGGTGACGTAACCGTCCTTGTCGACCTTGAACGTACCGGCACGGGTGTAGGACATCGAACCGTTCTCGCTCAGCACGAAGAAGCCGGAACCGTTGATGCCCATGTCCAGTACGTTGCCGGTGTTGTTGACGTCACCCTGGGTGAACTGCTGGGAAACGTTGGCCAGGCGCACGCCATTACCGATGGTTTTGCTGCCCGAACCCAGCTTGGTGGCCGAGTAAACGTCTTCGAATTCCGCACGGGACGATTTGAAACCGGTGGTCGCGACGTTGGCGATGTTGTTGCCGGTCACGTCCAGTTGTTTGTTGGCTGCATAGAGACCGCTAAGGCCGATATTGAAAGACATATTCCACTCCTTTGTGCCGTGTTAGTCGGCTCTACATACCAATAGTTTGTACTTTGGACAGGGCGATGCTGCCGAGCCCGGCCAGGTTGAGCATCAACTCACCGCCGGTCTGGCTGATGGTCACGCTGTTGACCGTTGCCGGCAGGTACGTCACCAGCGAGGTCGCCTTGCCGTCGTAGGTCGCCGTAGCGCCGAAGGTATAGGTACCCGCCTTGGCCACTTCGCCTGCATCGTTTTTGCCGTCCCAGATGAAACTGGAAGTACCGGCGTTCTGGCTGCCCAGGCCGATGGTGCGGACAACTTTGCCATCGGCATCGGTGATCTTGACCGTGACCGGGTCCACCGACGCCGGTACGGCAATGGTGCCGTTGAAACTCTTGGAGGTATCGACCACCGCCGATCCGCCCGGTGCAATGACCGAACGCCCGACCAGCGACGACGCCTGCAATGCCTGGGACGAGTTGTAATTGCTCGCCAGGCCGCTGACGGTGTCGTTGAGCGTGGTGATGCCTTCCAGGCTACTGAACTGCGCCAACTGGGCGACGAACGCACCGTTGTCTTGCGGCTCCAGCGGGTTCTGGTTTTTCAGTTGCGTTACCAGCAACTGCAGGAACGCGTCCTTGCCCAGGGCTTTTTTGCCGGTGGCGCTGTTCGTCGCCGACGCCAAGCCGTCGGCACTGGTGCTGGTCTTGATCGAGGAGTTGGCCAGGATATCCTTGAGGCTCAAACTACTGGTGGTATCAGTAACACTCATCTGAGTCGCCCCTTATCACTGACCGAGGGTCAGGACCTTCTGCATCATGGTTTTGGCGGTATTCATCATTTCGGCGTTGGTCTGGAACGAACGGCTCGCGGAAATCATGTCAGCCATTTCTTCCACCACATTGACGTTCGGGTAGTAGACGTAGCCTTTGGCGTCGGCCGCCGGATGGTTCGGCTCGTAGCGCGCCTCAAGGTTGCTCTGGTCTTCGACCACACCCAGCACTTGCACGCCTTGACCGGCGGCGTCCTGGTTCTGGAACAGCGAATCGCTGCCGCCGCTCTGCCCGCCCTGGAACATGGTGGCGAATACCGGGTGCCGTGCACGGTAGGTCTGGTCGATGCTCGACGAGACGGTCTCGGCGTTGGCGATGTTACTGGCGACGGTGTTCAAGCGAGTGGTCTGGGCACTCATGCCGCTACCGGCAATGTTGAAAACACTGGCTAGAGACATGACTTACTCTCCACGAAGGGCTGATACCAGCCCTTTGAATTTGCTGTTGAGCAGGGTGAAGCTGGCCTGGAAGTTGACCGCGTTTTCCGCGTAGTTCGACTGTTCCAGCTGTGCGTCCACGGTGTTCTGGTCGATCGACGGTTGCATCGGCGTGCGATACATCAACGACTCGTCGCCATTGCCCAGACCTTCGGCTTCGATATGACGGCTGTTGGTCATGTTTAAGGCGAAAGATCCGCTCTTGGTCTTCTCGTTCTGTGCGGCGAGCACTTTGGAGAAGTCCAGATCCCGAGCCTTGTAGTTCGGGGTGTCGGCGTTGGCGATGTTGTTGGCCAGGACTTCGGCACGCTGAGCGCGGAAGCCCAGGGCTTGTTCGTGGATACCGAGCGCTTTATCGAAGCTGATGCTCATGTCGGAAACCTTCGGGTGACCTGATTTTTCGTAACAAGGACATAGCAAGCGTCGTGCCAATTCAAAAAAGCCCATAAACCGGGGCTTTGCGGGCAGTGGCAATGTGGCAATGCCAGAAAAGCGGCAACCGATTTCCGCCGCCTGCCGCTTTTCTGCCGCTTATCACCCCCGCACGAACACCTTCTCCCCCTGTGGTAGCCAGCCCTGTGGCGAGGGGATTTATCCCCTCGCCACAGGGGATCGGCGGTGGGCTTGAGGAATGAGCAGGCAAAAAAAAACGGGAGCCCCTGAGGACTCCCGTTTTTTGATGACGCCAACGAATCACTTCGCCTGGTAAATGATCCCCGGGCTGCACTGGACCATCTGGTAATGATCCGGCAAACCGTTCAGCGCCTCGGAAGCACCGAGGAACAGATAACCGCCCGGCTTCAACGTGCTGTGAATGCGCAACAGGATGTCCTTCTTCACCTCGGCGGAGAAGTAGATCAGCACGTTGCGGCAGAACACGATGTCAAACTTGCCCAGCGCCGCGTAGCTGTCCAGCAGGTTGAACGAGCGAAACTCCACCCGGCTCTTGATCGGTGCCTTGATGGCCCAGCGTCCCGGCCCTTTTGGGTCGAAGTAACGTTGAAGGCGCTCGGGCGACAGGCCACGGCCGATGGCCAGGCTGTCGTATTCGCCGGTCTTGCAGTTGGTCAGCATGGTGCCGGACAGATCGGTGGCAACGATCTGCACGCCCATCTTCAACTGGCCCATGTTCACGCGCTCGAACTCATCGATCGACATCGACAGCGAATACGGTTCCTGACCCGACGAACAGGCCGCCGACCAGATCCGCAGACGCTGGCCAGGGGCGGCCTTGATCGCTGCGGGCAGCACCTTGTTCTTCAAGACTTCAAACGGATAGGTGTCACGAAACCACAGGGTTTCGTTAGTGGTCATGGCATCCACCACCATCTCGCGCAAACCGCTGCGCGGCTGGGTCTGGATGCGCTGGACCAGCTCACCCAGGGACTTGATGCCTTGCTGTTCCATCAGTTTGTTGAGACGGCTCGAGACCAGGTATTGCTTGTTTTCACCGAGCAAAATGCCACAGGCTTTTTCCAGGAAGACCCGGAACTGTTCGAAATCCAAATTACCCGTAGACAAAGATACCGCCTCTTAAATCGTATTAACCGTTAGGGGCAGAAGGCCCCTAGCTGATGTCTGCTGCTTTGATCCGGTTGACTACCCGGGATGCCAGGTCATCAGGACGGAATTTGGCAAGGAAGTCATCGGCACCGACCTTCTTGACCATCGCCTGATTGAATACACCCGACAACGAAGTATGCAGGATGATGTGAAGCTTTTGCATGCGAGGGTCGTTGCGGATCTCGGCCGTGAGGGTGTACCCGTCCATCTCCGGCATCTCGATGTCGGAAATCATCATCAGGAACTCTTCTTCCGGCTTCTTGCCCTCGTCGACCAGCTTGCGCAGGTAATCCAGCGCTTGTCGACCGTCGTTCAACGCCACCACTTCGACACCGACCGTCTGCAGGCAACGAGTCACCTGCTTGCGCGCCACCGACGAGTCATCGACCGTCAGTACTCGCAAAGAGAGCGCCTTGTGCTGGGTTTCGACATCCACCACGCCGACGGAAATCGCTTCCGGTGTCGGCGCCACTTCTGCCAGCACTTTCTCGACGTCGATGATTTCGACTAACTGATTGTCGACCCGAGTCACAGCCGTCAGGTAATGATCGCGTCCCGTGCCCTTGGGTGGCGGATGAATCTCCTCCCAGTTCATGTTGACGATGCGTTCCACCGACCGCACCAGGAAACCCTGGGTCTTGGTGTTGTACTCCGTGATGATCACGAAGGGATTGCTTTGATCTTTCAGCGCACCGGAGCCGGTCGCCATCGCCAGATCAAGAATCGGAATGGTCGCCCCCCGAATATTTGCCACACCGCACACGACAGGACTGGATTTTGGCATCAGCGTCAGTTTGGGGCATTGCAGCACCTCCCGAACCTTGAACACGTTGATCCCATACAGCTGCTGGCCGTCGAGACGGAACAACAACAGCTCAAGGCGATTCTGCCCTACCAGTTGCGTGCGCTGGTTTACCGCATCCATTACACCAGCCATGCACAGACTCCTACACCAACGCTTAAGTGTGTTGCGACGTGCATTCATCACTAAACGGCACGGCGCTTGCTTTTTAACTCTTATGAACACAGAACCGACATTTTTCCGACGCCTGACATCAAACGCCCGCAAATTGCTTTGCGCGGTGTCGGCCGTCTGCCTGTTCAACGCTGGCTGCCCTGCCCTTGCTGACGCGGTTACCTTGCCTGACATGCTTATCGGCGTCACCCAGGGCTTTCTTGAATTCACCGTAGAAGACTATCTGGCCACCAGTCAAACGGAAGGCCGCTACGAAATCGAGGTCAAGCAACTCGATCCGCGGCTGCGCATGCCCATGTGCGACAAGGAATTGACAGCGTCCCTGGAGAGCCCCGCCACGCCGCTGGGCCGGGTTACGGTCAAGGTTCGCTGCGAGGGCGCTTCGCCCTGGACGGTCTTCGTACCCGCTCAAGTGCGCCTGTTTCGCGACATTGTCACCACCACCCGCCCGCTGCGACGCGCCGGTATCGTCGAGCCCCAGGATGTGACCCTGCGCGAGCGTGACATCAGCCTGATCAGCCAGGGTTACCTGACTTCCGTCGACCAGGCGATCGGGCAGAAACTTACCCGACCAATGGTCGCCGATCAGGTCATGACCCAGGTGCACATGGAACAGGCAGAAGTCATCAGCAAGGGCGACCAGGTGGTGATTACCGCCCGCAGTGGAACGCTGAGCGTACGCATGCCGGGTGAAGCGCTGTCCAACGGCGGCTTGCGCGAACAGATCCGGGTGAAAAACCTCAACTCCCAGCGGGTCATCAAGGCGCAAGTCATCGCGCCCGGCCAAGTGGAAGTAGCGATGTAGAGAACTCTCTGTTTGTGAAGATGTGGCGCGCCACTCGACTGTTCCCTAGACTGTGCCCTATGCAGGGCAAGCGTTGACGCGCGCAAGCTCATTGATAATTGGGCCTAAAGTTTTTCCGGGTATGGCCGAAAACATGGCAAGCGTCCAAATACCCAGAGGTTTTTTGTCATGGTCATCGATTTCAGCCGTTTAAACAGTTCCTCGTCACTTACCGGCAGTACACGTACCAGCACCGCGAAGGAAACCGCCGAAGCCGGCAAGCCCGCACCGCTGAATACCCCGGCCGAACAGGCCAGTACCGTCAAAAGCGGGGAATCGGTACATCTCAGCGATGAGGCTCAACAGTTGCAGAAGGTCACTGACAAGCTGCGCGATCAGCCTGCCGTCGACAACGCCCGCGTGGCCGAGTTGAAAGCAGCGATTGCCGATGGCAGCTACAAAGTCGACAGCAACCGTGTAGCCAGCAAACTGCTCAACTTCGAAGCCCAGCGCTAGGCCAAGGCCTGCGCCAGGCTTTTGGACGCTTAAAACCCAAGGCCAGCCATGCACGACACTAATTTACTGCAACTGATCACCGACGATTTTGCTCCGGCACAGCACTTGCTGGAGCTACTGCAAACCGAGTCCCTCGCCTTGCACGGTCGTGACATGCCACTGCTCGAAGAGATTCTGGCGCAGAAACAGGCATTGATCATTTTGCTCGATCAGCATGGCCGCAAGCGCAGTGAAATCCTCGCCAGCCTCAATCTGCCGACCAATCGCAATGGCCTGGAGCAACTTGCCAGCCATTCGAGCATTGGTGATCAGCTATTGGAGCAGAGCGACGTATTGACCGATCTTCTGGCTCAGTGCCAGGCGACCAACGTCAAGAATGGCCAGTCGATTCTGGTGCAACAGGCCGCGACGGCCAATCAGCTGAAAATCCTCAACGGCGGCGAGCCGCCAGCGCTCTACGATGCGCGCGGATCAACCTCCATGCTTGCGAAGCCACGCCCGCTCAGTCAGGCTTGAGCCTGCTGAAAAGCGCGCACTATCAAGACGCGTAACATGCTGGCAATATGCTGGCTAGCCGTAGTCATATTTTGCCTGGAGATTGATGAACCGTGTTCAATGCCTTAAGCGCGGAAGATGCTCCGCAGCCACCCAAGGTGCTCACCACGCCGTTGGAGATCTCCGGCACCCTGCGCCAGCTGCAAGACAGCCATGATCCGCTGATCATCACGTTCCATGAGCGCAGCCAGCGCTTCCAGAGTTATCTGGTGGACATTGACCGTGACAGCAACATGATGGCCCTGGACGAGATGATTCCCCGCGATGGTGAACGCTTCCTGCTCGCCGGCGAACCGTTCAAGGTCGAAGGCTTTCACGACGGCGTGCGTATTGCCTGGGAAAGCAACGGCCTGTTGACCATCGACGAATCCGCTGGCGGTCGCTGCTACCGTGGCGCCCTGCCCGCCCAGGTGGTTTACCACCAGCGTCGCAATGCATTCCGCGCAGCATTGAAGCTGGCACAACTGGTCAACGTCGATCTGGGCGGTGAAAAGCTCAAGTCGCCGATCAGCGGCAAGCTCTTGGACATCTCCGCCACCGGCTGCAAGTTGCGCTTCGAAGGCGACATCACCGCCAGCCTGCAACTGGGCCAGGTGTATGACCGCTTCATCGCCGCCCTGCCCTTTGGCAACATGACGGCACCGGTCGAGCTGCGTTACCTGCACTTCGAAGAAAGGATCTCCACCACCTTCGCCGGCGTACGCTTTCACAACATGAGCGGGCTGGTGCAGCGGCAGGTCGAGCGGTTCGTCTATCAGCTTCAGCGCGAAGCGCGGCGCTTCGACAAAGACGACATGTAATAAGACGCTTCAATAGAAAACGGGCAGTCCCTTGCGGTGACTGCCCGTTTTTTTATGCGTTGTTTTTATGCGTTATGGCCTGGCCTCGGTAAAACTTTGCTCGCGAGGTGCATCAGGGTCTTCGGGTGTCGGATCGGTTTCGAGCCCTGATTCAGGTTCCGGGTCCGGGTCCGGGTCAGGGTTGATCGGGTTCTGCATCTGCTCCTGGACAACTTGCTCATCGACCCGCGGGTCAAGGCAAGCCACCAGTGGCGAACTCGACATACTGTCCGGCATGGCGACGTGATGCAGCGGTGCATCGTCCACCACATGCAGGTTGGTCACCGCTTTCGGGCGAATCCGCCACACCAGTACCAACGCGAAGAAACTGAAGAAGGCATAGAGCATGTGGCTGCCGAACAGCTTCATCAGCACCCCGGCCACCAGCGGCCCGATACTGGCGCCGACACCGTAGGTCACCAACAGCATCGCCGTCAGGGACACCCGGCGATCGCCCTCGACGTGATCGTTGGAGAATGCCACCGCCAGCGGATACAGGCAGAACATCACCAGCGAACAGCAGAACCCGGTGATAAACAAAATCTCCAGCGGTACCTGTTGCATGATTGCCAGCGGCAACGCGGTAAGCGCCAGGACCAGCGCAAAACAGCGGATCAACAACGCCCGGTCATAACGGTCGGACAGCCAGCCCAACGGCCATTGCACCAGCAACCCGGCAAAAATGCAGCTACCCATGAACAGACCGACCTGCTCCGTGGACAATCCCTGCTGTGAGGCATACAGCGGAGCCAGACCGTAGAACGAACCGATGATCAGCCCTGCCCCCAGCACCGTGCTCAACGACTGCGGCACGCGCTTGATGAAGAACCGCGGCTCCATCGGTGCCGGGTGCAACGGCGCCGGGTGAATCCGCCGGGTCAGGGCCACCGGCACCAGGCACAGCGCGAAGCACAAGGCGACCAGCATCAGCAGCTCAAGACCCAGGCCCGGGTGCATGACCAGAATCAACTGACCCAGCACCAGCCCCAGATACGAGGCGATCATGTAGCCGCTGAAGACCGTCCCGCGCTGCGTGGCTTCAGCCTGCTCATTGAGCCAGCTTTCGATGACCATGTATTGGCACATCATGCCGAGGCCGACGATGACCCGCAGGAAGATCCAGGCCGGCAACCAGTCCACCAGGCCATGGCCCAGCACCGCCGCACCGACAATCCCGGCGCAGGCCGAATAGGCGCGAATATGCCCGACCCGGGCGATCAACCGGTGACCGATCTTGCCACCCAGCACCAGGCCGCAATAGTTGGCTGCCATCAACGCACCGACCCACAGGCTGTCGACGTGGTCGGCCGCCAGGCGCAAGGCCAGGTAAGTACTCAACAGGCCAGAGCCGATCAACATCATCAGCGAGGCAAAATAAAGCGCTCGAAAGGGTTTCCAGATTTGGCGCATCGGCGTTCCGAGCGGCTCCTTGCAGTGAGTTTCAGGCTACCGACAAACGATAGCCTGATGTCGACGGATCGTCAGGCCTGGGCCGCTAAAACACGCCGCTCCCAGGGAGTAATTTCATCAAAGAAGCTGGTCAACTCCATGGTCTTCGAGGCGATGTAGCCTTCGATGAACTCCTTGCCAAACAGTTCCTTCGCCAATTGACTACGTTTCAGACGCTCAAGAGCCGCATGCAAGGTACACGGCAACGAAAGATTGTCCGGTACTTCAAATTCGCCCTGGATCGGCTCGCTCGGCTCCAGTTTGTGCTCAATGCCATACAACCCTGCGGCAAGGCTGGCGGCGATCGCCAGATAAGGATTTGCATCAGCCCCCGGCAAGCGGTTCTCGACCCGACGAGCGGCGGGAGAACTGGCCGGAATACGCAATCCGGCCGCACGGTTGTCGTGGGACCAGCAGGCATTATTCGGTGATGCGAAGGGATGGCACAAGCGCTGATACGAGTTCACGTTCGGTGCGAACAACGCGGTGAAATCCGCCATGCCGGCCTGCTGACCCGCGATGAAATGACGGAAGGTCGCCGTCGGCTCTCCAGCCTTGTCGCTGAACACGTTACGCCCGCTGCCGATCTCGATGATGCTCTGGTGAATATGCATCGAGCTGCCGGGCGTGTGCGCCAGCGGCTTGGCCATGCAAACCACAGTCAGGCCATGCTTGAGCGCGACTTCTTTAAGCAGATGTTTGAACAGGAGTGTCTGGTCGGCCAGCAGCAGCGGGTCGCCGTGCAGCAGGTTGATCTCGAACTGGCTGATGCCCATCTCGTGCATGAAGGTATCGCGCGGCAGGCCCAGGGCCGCCATGCAGGCGTAGACTTCACTGAAGAACGGCCGCAAACCATTATTGGAACTGATACTGAACGCCGAATGACCGTCCTCGCGACGACCGTCCAGGCCCAGCGGCGGCTGGAACGGTTGAGTCGGGTCGGTATTGGGCGCGAAGACAAAAAATTCCAGCTCGGTCGCCACCACCGGTGCCAGGCCGAGGGCCGCGTAACGCGCGATCACGGCTTTGAGTTGGCCGCGGGTCGACAGAGACGAGCTTTCGCCGGTCAGCTCGTCAGCATCGCAAATAGCCAAGGCTCGCGGTTGCTGGCTCCAAGGCAAGCGATGGATCTGTGCAGGGTCGGGCACCAGCGCCAGATCGCCATCATCGCTGCCGTAAAAGCGCGCTGGCGGATATCCGCCCATGATGCATTGCAGCAGCACCCCGCGCGCCATCTGCAAACGCCGCCCCTCGAGAAAGCCTTCGGCGGTCATGACCTTGCCACGGGGTACGCCATTCAAATCCGGGGTGACACATTCAATCTCATCAATGCCCGTCAATCGCTGTGCGAGTGAGCGATGGCCATCGGTTGTCATGACGCAATCCTTTGGTGTTGTGCGAGCCGCGAACGGCAACCCGTACAAAATAGGCTCCGCCTGTTCGGAATATCAAGCAGCGGCCAACAAAAAGACCCGTCAGGGGAGGTAAAGGCTGAACACGCCGCCGCCCAGCGGGCCGCCATTGCTGATTTCGGTGCGTCCACCCACGCCGTTGCGTTGATGGAGTGAGGCAATCCGTGCGGCAAAGTACAGGCCCAGTCCAGTGCTTCCGCTGCTGTGGTTGATCCCCTGTACGTAATCGGCCTGACGCTCGATCATCTCGGGTGGATAACCCTCGCCATCGTCATTGACGGTCAGCACCAATTGCCCGGCTTCATCGCTGACGCTGATCAACACCGCGTGGCGGGCGTAACGAATCGCGTTGTTGATGCTGTTGCTCAGCACCGAAGCAATCAGCTCCCGGTCGAAGAAACCCAGAGGGCTCAGCGGGTCCACTTCATAGGTCGCGATGATGCCTCGACTGGCGAACACGTCCTGGTGGCAGGCCAATTGCGCTTCGATGAAGTCATCCAGTTCATGGTAGGCCGGTTGCAACGGCATCTGGTTGACGCCGAGCTTGTACAGCCCCAGCAACTGCACGAGCATGCCATTAAGGTGTGCGAATTCGAATTCGATCACACCCTGCTCCGGCG
The DNA here is from genome assembly GCF_014852295.1 of Pseudomonas sp. PDM10. Lineage (NCBI taxonomy): Bacteria > Pseudomonadati > Pseudomonadota > Gammaproteobacteria > Pseudomonadales > Pseudomonadaceae > Pseudomonas > Pseudomonas sp. PDM10. The sequence continues at coordinate 290,354 of NZ_JACVBJ010000009.1, forward strand.
TGTGCTGCTGCGGATCCGGCAAGCGCGCCAACCATTGGCTGTGGGCTTGCATCACCATCGCCAGGGAATTCTTCATGTCGTGCACGGTGGAGGCAATCACCGTGGAAAAATCGAGTGCCTGTTCGCTGTTGTTCATTCGCCAAACGCCTTGCTTCGCAACTTCTGATAACGGGGAAAACGCGCATCGGTGTCGGGCATCAGGCCGACCATTTTCAGGCACGTCCGACATTCTTCCAGCTCCGCCGAAGGGACATTGGTGTCGGTGCCGTGCAGCAGCGACTGCGCCATGTTCAGCGCGATGCTGATGTTCTTCGGCTGCAGCGCCAGGGCTTTGCGGAACACCTGCCGCGCCTCCACCAGGTTGCCGGTCTTGTACACCCGCACGCCCTGACGGTTGAGGTCCGCAGCGGCGTTGCCGGAGTTGAGGATGGTCGGATCGTCGGTCAACTTGGCGATGCCCTTCATCACTGTAGGGTCGTCGCCGTAGATTTCCGCGCAGTTTTTCAGCATCGAGGCACCGGCGCTGGCCTGCCCGAGCATCTGCAGTTGCTTGGCCACCAGCAGCGCGGCTTCGGCGCTCATGAACTGTTCCATGCCATCGAGGCGCATCATCGCCTGCTCGGTAAGCTTTTCGGCGGTTTCGGCATCGTTGAGCAGCAGACTGGTGGCTTTCATCAATCGCGCACGAATCTGCAGACCTGGGTCGGAGGGGTTTTCCTTGGCCACCGCACTCAGCGTCGTGTTGATTTCCAGTCGAGTCCGGGTATCCAGACCTTTTTCGCTGCCTTTACTGATCAAGGCATGGGCCAGGCCGAGGTTGCTCTCCGCATCCTTGAAACGTGACTGCGCGCCCTGCGCCACGGCCTGACGATAGGCTTTGGAGGCGGTGTCGAAATCTTCGTTGGCCATCGCCAACTTACCCAGCAGCGCTTGCCGGCGCACCGCCAGTGGCGACAAGCGGATCGCCTCTTCCAGCACACGCTGGGCCGCCTTGGTGTCGCCTTCGGCGACCAGCACTTCGGCCATGCCGTCGTAGAGCGCCGGCATCATCGGGAACACTTTCAGGGCTTTTTCATAGACGCCTTTGGCCTGAGCGACCTGGCCACGCTTGAACAGCAGCTTACCCAACCCGGCAAACGCCCACGGCAACGGTCGATCGGCAATGATGCTGTCGTAGAGACGTTCCAGCGCCTCGTTCTGATTCAAGTCGCGCAACGCATCGGCGCGGTAGCGCAGGCACAACGGCGAGTAGCGGATGTCTTGCTTGCACAGGGCGATGCAAGCATTGAGCACTTCAACCGGTTTGCCCCGGTCAAGGGCCTGCAGAATCGGCTTGAGCAAGGTCTTGCGTTGTTCCAGCCGCTCCAGGCGTTGAGCCAGGCCGGAACGGTTGAACGGTTTGGTCAGGTACGCATCGGGTTCGTGTTCCAACGCACTGAGCACCATCGCCTGACTGGTCTCGGCGGTGACCATGACGAACACGGCCTCATGACTGATCAGCTTCTCGATCATCAGGTCCTCAAGCACCTGCTGGCCGTTCTTCTTGCCATCGCCCAGGTGAAAGTCCTGCAGGATGAAATCGTAAGCCTTCTGCGAACACATACGCAGCGCCTGTTCACCGGTGTCGGCGGTGTCGACATCCTTGACGCCCAGTTCGCGCAGCATGGACCTGACGGAACTACGAAAATCCGAGAAATCATCGACGATCAAAAAACGCTTTTGGTGATACGACAGCATCGAAGATTTCCAGGCAATTTAAGAAGAAGACCATGACTGTTCGGGTTATCGGCCAGAACAGGCATTCACTTGAAGCAACGGGAGTGCAATCGCTCATTTGGTGGTCAAAGAATTCATGGACGCCTCCCATGGAGAGCTAAATATTTGAAGGCGTTATTGAAAAACGGGATTATCCTGACCTATTGAATTGCGCTTCCTGTCGCTTGAAATCAACACGCTCTACGTCGCAGCTAAAGGCCTAAGTCATGACCACCAAACCCAAGCGCTCGGATACCCCTACCGAGCGAAAGGCCCTGACCCCCAGCACCCTGGATTTTCCGGTGGTGGGCATCGGTGCGTCGGCGGGCGGGCTGCAAGCGATCAAATTGTTCTTTGAAAACATGCCTCAAGACAATGGCATGGCGTTCGTGATCATTCTCCATCTGTCGCCCGATCACCAGAGCATCGCTGACAAGATCATCCAGGAATCGACCAAGATGCCGGTTCTGCAGGTGACCGAAACGGTGGCCATCGAGAAAAACCGGGTGTACGTCATTTCACCGGCGCAACGGCTGGCAATGAACGATGGCTTTCTGGAAGTCAGCGCCACAGACCCGCGCGAAGGTCGCCACGCATCCATTGATCTGTTTTTCCGCGACCTGGCCGATGTACACCGCGAGCGCGCCTTCTGTCTGGTGTTGTCGGGCACCGGCTCCGACGGCGCGGTTGGCTTGTCACGGATCAAGGAACAAGGTGGCATCACCCTCGCCCAGGCACCGGAAGACGCCGAATTCGATGGCATGCCTTGCGCCGCCATCGAAACCCGCATGGTTGACCTGGTGCTGCCTGTGGTGGAAATGCCGCAAAAACTGCTGGAGCTATGGCGCAACTCCAGGGAAATCACTTTACCCATCGCCAACGATCCGGAACTGCAAACCATTGCTGCGGTGTCCGAGCGTGAGGCGGCACTTGCCGAACAGGTGCTGCGCGACATCCTGATTCAGTTGCGCACTGGAACCGGCCATGACTTCAAACACTACAAGCGCGCCACCGTGTTGCGCCGGATCGAACGCCGCATGCAGGTCACCGGCCAGTCGGACCTGAGTGCCTATTACCAGTATCTGCAGAACAATCCCGAAGAAACCAAGGCACTCCTGGGCGACATGCTGATCGGGGTGACCAACTTCTTCCGTGACAGAGAGGCTTTCGAAGCCCTGGAGCGGGATGTCGTGCCGCAACTGGTCAGCGCCGCCGTGTCCGCACACCCCGAGAAAGAAGAAATCCGGGTCTGGTCCGCTGGCTGCTCTACGGGCGAAGAAGCCTACAGCCTGGCCATGCTGCTCAACGATCAATTGCAACTGGATGCCAGCGCGGCATCGATGCAGCTGTTCGCCACCGACATCGACGAACGCGCCATCAGCATCGGCCGGGCCGGCCTGTATCCACAGGCGATCGTCACCGATGTGCCACCCTCGCGGCTGCGTCACTACTTCATCAAGGAAGACGATCATTATCGGATCCGCAAGGAAATCCGCGAAAAGGTCTTGTTCGCCAAGCACAGCCTGTTGTCCGACCCGCCCTTCTCCCAGATCGACCTGATCGTTTGCCGCAACCTGCTGATCTATCTGGATCGCGAAGTGCAACGCGAAATCCTCCAGATGTTCCACTTTGCCCTGCGTCCCGGCGGTTTCCTGTTCCTCGGTTCTTCCGAGAGCGCAGACGCGTGCCACGAATTGTTCGCGCCGGTGGATAAACGCAACCGGATTTTCCGCGCCAAGACCGGCACGGCCAACAGTCGACGCACACCGACCATGCCGCGTGGAGGCTATGTGCGGACCAACACTTCCCAACAGGTCCCGCAAAGCAGCGCGCCGCGTAAATTGTCATTTGCCGATATCCATCAACGCGCCCTCGAACACTCCGCACCACCGAGCGTGATCGTCGATGCCAACGCCGACATCCTGCATATGAGCGAGAGTGCCGGGCGTTTCCTGCGTCATGTTGGCGGCGAATTGTCGCGGAACTTGCTGACACTGATTCTTCCGGAACTGCGCCTGGAAATCCGCACTACGCTGTTCCAGGTCCAGCAGAGTGGTCTGCCGGTCAAGTCCCGCGAAGTGCCGATCAAGCGTGACAAGCGCAGTTACCTGATTGATCTGGTCGCACATCCCTACAAGGATGAAGATTCGGACGGCGAATACGTCCTGGTGATTTTCGAGGAAGTCGAGGTCGACCCTGCCGAACGGGCGGCCACCACCGTGCTACAGACCGAAAGCCAGGTGCTGTCCAACCTTGAGCGCGAACTGCAACGCACCAAATTGCACCTGCAGGACACCATCGAACAATCGGAAGTCTCCAGCGAAGAGCTCAAGGCTTCCAACGAAGAAATGCAGGCGATCAACGAAGAACTGCGTTCGGCCACCGAGGAGCTGGAAACCAGCAAGGAAGAGCTGCAGTCGATCAACGAAGAGCTGTTGACGGTCAACTACGAGCTGAAAACCAAAGTCGAAGAAACCGACAAGATCAACGACTACCTGACCAACCTGATTGCCTCCACCGACATCGCCACGGTGTTTGTCGATCGCAGCATGCGCATCAAGTGGTTCACTCCGCGTGCCACTGACATCTTCAGCATGTTACCGGTGGATACCGGGCGCTCCTTGCTCGACATTACCCATCGCCTGCATTACGAGGACATCGTCGCAGACGCGGCCCAGGTGTTCGAATCGCTGAACATGATCGAACGCGAAGTCAGCAGCACCGACAACCGCTGGTACATCGCCCGCCTGCTGCCCTATCGCTCCAGTGAAGACCATATCGACGGCACCGTGCTGACGTTCATCGACATCACCAAACGTCGTGCGGCTGAAGAAGAGCTGCGACTGGGCGAAGAACGCATGCGTCTGGTCGCCGAAAGCACGCGCGACTACGCCATCATCACCCTCGATGAGCAGGGCGTGATCACCACCTGGAACAAAGGCGCCGAATTGATCTTCGGCTACAGCAAGGCCGAGGCCGAGGGCGCCTATTACGACTTCATTTTCTCGCCTGAAGATCGCGCGTCCGGCGTGCCTGAAAACGAACTGCTGGTGGTGCGCACCCATGGCCGCAGCGAAGATGAGCGCTGGCACGTGCGCAAGGACGGCAACCGCTTCTTTTGCAGCGGCGAGGTGACCTTGCTCAGCGGCGACAATCTCAAAGGCTACGTCAAAATCGCCCGCGACCTGACCGGCCATAAACGCCAGCATGAAGAACAGAGCCAACAACTGGCCGAAACGCGCAACACCAATTACCTCAAGGATGAATTCTTTGCGGTCATGTCCCACGAACTCAAGCATCCGTTGAACCTGATTCAGCTCAATGCAGAACTGCTGCGTCGCTTGCCGGTAACCAAGTCGGTGGAGCCGGCCGCCAAGGCCGTCAACACCATCTGCGACGCCGTCAACAGCCAGGCAAGAATCATCGATGATCTGCTGGATGTCGCCCGGGTCCGTACCGGCAAACTGAAACTGAAACCCATCGCCGTGGATCTGGCCAGTGTGTTGCGCGATATTCACGCCGTCGTGCTCAGCGACCGACACGACGCCACCGTCGAGCTGCACGTGCCTTCAGACGCATTGATGGTCCATGCCGACCCGACGCGCCTGGAGCAAATTATCTGGAACCTGGTGAATAACGCGCTGAAATTCACGCCCTCCAACGGCCACGTGCAATTGATCGCCAGCCAGGTTGGAAACATGGCGCGGCTGGACGTCAAAGATAACGGTGCGGGTATCGCACCCGAGAACCTCGATCACGTGTTCGACCTGTTCGGCCAGGCTGAAAAGCAGCACGTCAGCCACAACCGTGAAGGACTGGGAATCGGCTTGTCACTGGTCCGCCAGTTGACCGAGGCCCAACGGGGAACGGTTGAGGTGACCTCTGCCGGGGTGGGAACAGGTTGTACCTTCACGGTTTACCTGCCCTTGGCCCACACCCTAGATGAGCCGCAAACCCCGACTCAGGTTGAAGAATCCTCTGGCAGGCTGAGCGGTTTGACGATCCTGCTGGTCGACGACTCCGCCGATGTACTGGAAACCTTGAAAATGCTGCTGGAAATGGAAGACGCGCAAGTGATTGCGTTCGACCGTCCGGTGGCGGCTTTGGATGCCGCAAAAAGCACGCGCTTCGACTTGATCATTTCTGACTTGGGCATGCCGGTCATGAATGGCCACGAGCTGATGAGCGCATTGCGTCAGTTGCCGCTGGTCAAGGATGTGCCGGCCATTGCACTGACGGGCTACGGCGCCCACAGCGACATTCAAAAATCACGGCAATCGGGCTTTGACCAGCACATTGGAAAACCGGTGTCCTATGATGATCTGATCGAAACCATTGAAAATCTGCGACGCTCCCAGACCTGAGGCAGGGTCAGCGCAGATAGGCCCGTTGTACGCAGGCTCGTCGATCGATGGCCTGCCTAAGCCGCTCCTTGTTATCAGCCCAGACCCTGGGATCGACTCTGGTTGAGCGCATCAGCTCCAGCATGGCTGCCTTGGCAGCCAGGTACTCCGACCAGGCATCTTCGGACCTGAGTTTCAAAGACTGGCGCTCGGTCATTTCCATCCGCCGCAGGGCCAGTTCCGGCTCATCGGTAATCACTGGACTCAAAGTCACCTGCACCCGATGCGGCGCGACGAACTCCTGGGTATCCGCAACAATCTCCCTCGCCCGCTGAGCGCCCCACTTCAACGCCGCGCAGTAATGCTCACCGGCGTGCCGGTCATGAGACTCCTCGCAAACCGCCCAGCCATCGGTGCCGTAGACACCTATAAATACCTGGGTAACCCCCTCATGACTGGCCCGTGCCTGCACCTCGATGTGCAGCCCATTGCTGAGTACCTCTTCATGCGTATGAAGGGGTAACTGCGTGTTGGTCCATAACCAGAATTTTGCGCCTCTTCGCCGCATCGACGTTGCCCCATGAGTTATGTCTGGAGTAAGGCACAGCAATGCCAGACTTTCCATGTAGATCGTCGGGTGATGACACGTAGAAAAGAGCAATCAACAGCTGGCGCAAACCCAGCGGGGACTCCGTAGCAGATGTTTTTTCTTCGGACAAAACAAAACCCCTACCTGCATACGCAGATAGGGGTTTCGGAATTTAATCTTGACGATGACCTACTCTCACATGGGGAAACCCCACACTACCATCGGCGATGCATCGTTTCACTGCTGAGTT